>NZ_QXGK01000009.1 GCF_003952945.1 Bifidobacterium samirii | reverse complement strand
CATCGCACTCGGCTTCCGCAACCTCGACAACTACATCACCAGAAGCCTGCTCCACACCGGCGGATTCAAACACGCCATCCAAACTCACCTCTAACCACCACCCCTACACACCAAAATGCGAAGAGCCATTCTTCAAACCGCAGCCCCGCATGCCATGGACCACCGTCTATCTCGGACCACGCCGCCCAGAAGACCTCCATCTCCATGACGAATGGGGAGAACCCGACGAAGCGGACGGTGATTCCGTCATCGACGCGGAGGAAGCCGCGCAGAACGACGAGCCTGCGGGTATCGGAACTCCCGACGATGTCGTATCGCTCCCGCCGCTGACGCATGGATCCGATATCGCACACCGGCGTATGGGGCTTTCTTCGATTGAAACTTTCCCCTCGCATGGCGCCGCCATCGCCCGACTACGAGAAAGGACCTGACGACATGGTCTGGATCAATGATTCCGAATTCACCCGTTCGTCCGTATGCTTCGCCCGCCGCAACCTTCGCGGCATAGACAATCTGGAAAGGATTCTCGATTACCGGCGGGACGTCAACGGCGCCGCATCATATCAATGGGTGTGTCGATCCGATGACGTTTCAAGACGGACGGATCCGGACGATCCCAAAACGCTGTATCGCCCAGAAACCATCGATGCGCTCCAGAAATCCGGAGAGGACTTCCTGTTCGTCAAATGGAAGCCGAATACCGCCAATCCGGAACGACCGACGGTGAAGGACCCGTATACGCACCCCTATGACCTCGTCCCGAATTGCTATGAGGTGATCAACAATCCGGCTGAGAGCCTTGAGCAACTGCGCAATCAGCTGGCGGACGGATGGACGTATGCCGGCATGCCGACGGCACAGGTGCTCGTGCTGTACGCGGACGAAGGCGACCATTATGACGCCGTATTGCTGGATAGGGCCGATCTGGACCTTTCCGGCAACCGTATACGTCTCAGGACAGATGCGCCGCTGAGCGCGGAACACTATGAGATCGCCCGCCACGACATCAAATATCTTCCGGGCGACCGATTCGTCGGAGAATATGACCGCGCCGTATATATCAACCCCGAGCTGCCTCGATCGCAGGGCGCGGTGCTCATCCGCCCGCTGCGGCAATATGCGCTGCACTACATGCGCCGGTACCTCGACAAGGTCCACGGCATCGGTTCCGGCATCGACTGGCCGCGGTTCTCCGCCATGCTGGACGAGGCCATGCGGTCGCCTCAGAATCTTGCCGAATTCGGCATCGCGCTGTCGACCTCCGATACGCGGAAAATGACGAAGGCCATCGCCCGTCTCGTCAACGACGATGAACGGATGAAGGAACTGGCGCATGATGTCCTCGTTCGGAATCCTGACTTCAAAGACGAGTGCGTCACGGTGTGCCGCCAAGAGCTGCACAGTGAACTCGACAGGACCCGCAAGGACGAACTGTCCCGGATCGAAGCCGAATGCACCGCCAGACGCCATGCACTCGAACAGGGCCTCCAGCAGAAACGCGATGAACTGTCGCAACTGGAGCAACAGGTACGGTCCCGATCCGATTCGTATAAGAGTCTCACAACACTCATCGAACCGCTGCGGCAACAGGTCGACGACATGAACCGCCGGCTCGATCAGGCCAACGCCGAAGTCCGACGGGTCAACAAGCAGGCGGAAACGGATCTTGCCGAACTCGAAAAGCTGAAGGAGGCGGAGCTTCGCAGACTCGACGAACAGCGCAGCGAGGCACTGGACCGGCTTGAAAACGACGTGGCGCTCAAGCTTGGTTTGGACACGGTGATGCGATCATTGGAAGCGACGCTCTCCTCCCTTCCGCCCAAGGCCACCTCTGAGACCCCGACGGCCCCAACCGTGCGCCCCCTCAGCTATCCCACGATTCAGGTCCGGCAAGGGGAGAAGGATTTCACCGAGACGCTGGCGGACAATCTCCAGGCCTTCGGCGTCATCTCGGTCGATGGCTCCTCGGCGGCTCTGAGCTCGTTGGCTCAAGCCTGTGAACGTTCCCTCTCCGCCACTCGGCTGGTTGCCGTCGACTCCGCCTTCGCAGCGCCGCTCGCCAACGCATTGTCGTATGCCGGCAATGGCCGGCCGGCGAAACATGTCGGCATTCCCGCCGATTGGCATGACGCCGCGGCCTTGGATCGGATGCTGTCCGACGAGGATACGGACGTGCTGGTATTGGACGGCCCCATCGACACCGTGAACGAAAGCCTGCTGTTCGCCCTATCCCGACTAGACCTCGATACGACGCTCATCCTCCCGGTCGGCGCATACGGCAACCTGCGTCTCATCGCCGGAGAGATCTGGGACCATATCTTCTACCTGCCCACAGAACGGTACATCAGACTGCCTCTGACGCCGAAGCAGCTGTCCCGCTCCGGCAAGAATCGCACAACCGTTCCCGCGGATAGGCAGAGGCTGATCGGCGTACTGTCGGGATTGCGCAGGCAGATCGCAGACATGCCCTACTCGTCGCTTGTGCTCCCGGCCTCCGTATCCGCACGATTCGACCGGCCGGAAGACGGGGATTCATGGATCGCACCCCATCTCGCGCTACGCATCTACGCCGATTCCGGAACGGACGCGACGAAACCCGCCATCGTTGCCGGCAACGATGCGGCCAAGCGTCTGATGGAACGCATCGGACGGAGCCGTCATGCCGGGTGACCTCCTACGGACGATGGCAGGCGATCTCGGACTGCACCGTATGGGCGGAGAAGACGACACACGGTTCGCATGCCGCGTCTCATACTCCGCCCTGCGCTTCTGGATGCAGGCGTTCTGCCTGGACGACGGATACGGCGGCGCATACGGCGTGAGTGAATCGGCCATCATCCGCAAAAGCGCCATCTGGCTACGCAATCTCGCGGACCTCTACCCCGGCATCCTCGACTGGTATCGGTTCTACGACGCCGCCGGCGCTCGCGGACTTGCATCCATCCTGCATACGCTGGCCGCCATGCGCGATCTAGTGAAGACTGAGGACGGACTGTACCGGTGCGCGGCTATGCATACCGCTCCGGCAGGAACGTATGCGCGCATCCGGCTCGGACTAGCCGACCCGACCGATATGGACGACAGGCCGCCCATATCCGGCATGGGATTCATCGCGAAGGGCCCCGCACGGACTGAGTCCGCTCCTACCCCGGCACAGGCTACGTCGTCGTCCGCAAGCGCCAAGGCGCGTATCCGGCCGGGCGGTGACGACGGCCATGTCATCATCGAACTGAACCGTGTTCCGCGTAGCTCTCCGGATTGGCAGTGCTTCTTCATGCTGACCTGGCCGTTGCGTGACGTCACCGACAGGCAACGCCGTATGGCGCGCGTGGAATACGCGCCCCTGCTTGCCGACCTGCTACGATTCTGCGGTTTCCAAGTGCAGCCCTCGTAGCCCCGTCATATTGATGTCATGGCTCTGCACAGATGGCATCCTAATGACGGGATGTCTCTCTATCTAGCCGTCTTGTTCAACGAGCGCCTGCATCCGACGGCACGAAGCCGGCGCCGAGGATCAGCCGTTCGGAGGGGACGCGTCGGTGCATGTCGTCGGTGTCCCAGCGGTCCTTCACGTAGGGGTTGACGGCCGGGTTCGCTGTGAGCGCCTGCATCGCCGCGTCTCGGTCCGACCATTCATCCACGTACGTGCAGTCGATGCGTCCCGGGGCGAGCATGTCGATGAGCCGGAGATAGTAGTCCCGTTCCGTGAACAGCGTGTCGATCAGGTAGCCGGGTTCCTTGAGGAACCGGGATAGTCCGCGGATGTAGAAGGCGCGGTTCTCGTCGCGGATGAGCGGCGGGACCGCGCCGAGTCGCATCAGTTCCTTGAACAGCACGAGTCGTCCGACGCGCCCGTTGCCGTCGGAGAACGGGTGGGTGGTCTCGAACATCCAGTGCGCGTGGGCGATGGCGTACGGGTCGTCCGTGAGCCGGGCGAATTCGTCGAATACGAGTTCCATGGCCTTCGGCACGTCGGCGGGCAGTACCGTGTGCACGCCTTGGATGGCGTTGATGACGTTGGGAAGGATCTTCCATCCGCCGACGTTGCGGTCTGGGTCGGTTTCCTGACGGGTGCCTCGTTTGAGCATCGCGTGCAGCGTGCAGACGAACGTCTTGTCGACCGGATCGTCGACGTGGTCGAGCATCCAGTCGAATGCGCGGAAATGGTTGGTGGTTTCGATCACGTCGTCGGCGCGGATGATGTCGTCGCCGTCCGGCAGCAGCTCCCCTGTGTCGTAGAGCTGCGCCGTCTGTTCGGCGGTGAGGGTTGACCCCTCCATATGGTTCGAGTTGTAGGCGAACACGAGCTGGGTGTTGTGGTAGAGGCCGTGCGTCACCTTCTGGTCGCGTTCGCGTTTCAGCCATTCAGCTAGCGTCGTACCCATGGTCGCCTCCGATTGCGGGTGGATTGTCGGAATCGTCGTCACGGTCGGATCCGGACGGCTTGTCCTCGCAATCGCCGTGACGGCGGTCGGCGGGGAGGATCGGCTCGCTGCGGTGCATCGCGCCGGGCATCGTGATGTCGAATCGGACGGACAGCAGACGCAGCGCGACGATGAGGATCACGATGGCGACGTCGAGACCGGCTTCGGCGGTGTCGTCGAGGATGCCGAACTGCGCGCCACGACAGACGAACACGGTCAGTATGCAGCCGAGAGCGGACGGTACCGCATACCAGTGCCGGTCGCGAATCACCAGCGGTACGTCGTTGAGCAGCATGTCGCGGATGAGGCCGCCGGCGAGCGCGGTGAACATGCCCATGAACACGGCCGTCATGCCGGATGTGCCGTATAGGATCGCCTTCTCGGTGCCGATGACGGCGAACATGGCCACGGCGAGCGCGTCGATGGTCAGCATCGACCATCTGAGCTTGTCGACTTCGGGATGGACGACGGCGACGGCGAGTCCCGAGGCGAGCGCGGTGATGACGAATCCGCGGTCGGCGATGCCGATGGGCGGCACGTCGCCGAGCATCACGTCGCGTACGATGCCGCCGCCCAATGCGGTCAGCCATGCGGTGATGATCATGGCGATCAGGTCATAGCCCTTGCGCACCGCGCACAGGCCGCCCATCAGGCCGCTGCAGAAGATCGCGAGGTATTCGACCCCCAGGAAGAAGGCGTTGCTCTCCAACGTCAGCTCCATAGGGTCCATCCTCCTTCGCCGGTCGTGCATTCGCCTCTTGAGCCTACCGTATCGACCTGAGGCGACGCGCGCGGACCCGCGTGATGCAGGTTCCAGACGCTCGACACGGCTGAATCTTCGCAACGGACGCGCGATTGACACGCTTGCGTGTCCAAAGTGAAGATGTCAGCCCTTGAAACTTCGCAGCCGACACGCAGACATGCCGATTGCGTGTCGGCTGCGAATCTTCCGCCAAGGATGTTGGATGCACCCGGATGACTTTCGCGCCGAAACAGGATGTTGCAGAATATTGCAGAATGACGAGACGGACCACGCGGACTTCAAATCCGATAAAAGCAGGGGCCCTTGCAAACATTGACGTTTGCAAGGGCCCCCGGATACGGACTTAGTAAGGTCAGCAGACCTTCCACATCCAGTTGTGCGGATCCTCGATCTCGCCGAGCTGGATGCCGAGGAGCTCGTCGCGCAGCGAGCAGGTGAGTTCGCCGGAGCCGCCGTCGGCGACGGTCACGTCGAACTTGTCGGACTTGAAGCGGCCGATCGGGGTGATGATGGCGGCGGTGCCGCAGGCGAACACCTCGGTGACCTCGCCGGACTTGATGTCCTCGAGCAGCTGGTCGAGCGCGATCATCGTCTCGACGACGTCGATGCCGCGGTCCTGCATGAGCTGGATGAGCGAGCGGCGGGTGACGCCCGGCAGGATGTTGCCGGTGAGCGACGGGGTCTCGACGTGGCCGTCCTTGTGCACGACCATCATGTTCATGCCGCCGAGCTCCTCGAGGTAGGTCTTGGTGGCGGCGTCGACGAAGCACACCTGCTCGCAGCCGTTCTCGATGCCCTTGTACTCGCCCAGCAGGGAGGCGGCGTAGTTGCCGCCGCACTTGGCGAAGCCGGTGCCACCGGGGCCGGTGCGGAACCACTTGTCCTCCACCCAGATGCTCACCGGCTTGACGCCGCCCGGGAAGTACGGGCCGGACGGGGAGGCGATCACGCAGAAGTCGACCTCGTGCGGGGCGCGCACGCCGAGGAACGGCTCGGAGGCGAACATGAACGGACGCAGATACAGCGTGTATTCGCGGCGGGTCGGCACCCACTTGACGTCCTGCTTGACGAGCGCGGCGCAGGCGCCCAGGAAGTCGTCGACCGGCAGTTCCGGCAGGTAGAGGCGCTTGGCGGAGTCCTGGAAGCGTTCGGCGTTCGCGTCCGGACGGAACATCCAGGTGGAGCCGTCGGCGTGGCGGTACGCCTTGAGACCCTCGAAGCACTCCTGGGCGTAGTGCAGCACGGATGCGCCCGGGTCGAGCTTGAGCGGCGCGTACGGTTCGACGCGGCGGTCGCCCCAGCCTTCGCCCTTGGTCCAGCTCATGTGGGACATGCTGTCGGAGAACAGCTGTCCGAAGGCCGGCTTGTCGATGAGCTGCTCGCGCTTGGCGTCGGAGGCCAGGTTGTCGTTCGGCAGGATGGTGAACGGTTCGGCGAGCTTGTTCAGCGCTTCCGGATCGTGATGGGTCTGTTCGGTCATTGCTTCACACTTCTTCTGCTATGCGTGCGCCGCGGAATCCGTGGCGGTCATACGGTTTGATGTGCCGCCGGCGCTTCTGGCGCCGGCTTCTGGTGATACTCTCTCACACGCGCGCCCGTGCGGCCCGTGGAGGGTTCACATTATGAAAGGAGCCCACGTGATGTGGGCTCCTTTCGGGGATCGGTGGGGTCGGCTGCGGTCAGCCTTCACCCGACGCGGTCGATGATGCTGCGCCGGCCGTCATCGGATGGCCGGCGGCCGCGATCACTCGGCGTCGGCCTCGCCCTCGCCTTCCGGCACGGTCACGGTGACGACCGGCTCCTCGAGGTCGGTCATGTCGAGCTCGGCGCCCTCCGGCAGGACGACGTCCTTGAGCAGGACCTTGGCGCCGTCGGTCAGGCCGTCGACGTTCACGACGATGCGCTCCGGCAGGTTGGCGACGTCGGCGCGGATCTTCAGCTCCTGCATGTCGACGAACGCGACGGCGGCGCCCTTCGGCTCGCCCTCGACGAACACCGGCACCTCGACGTCGATCTTCTCGCCGGCCTTGACCTCGTAGAAGTCGATGTGCTCGATGATGCGCTTGACGGGGTTGCGCTGCACGTCCTTGACGACGGCCATGACGGTGTTGCCGTCGACGGTCAGGGAGAACAGGGCGTTGGTGTGACGCAGCGCCAGGGTGGTCTCCTTCATCGGCAGCTTGATGAAGGCCGGGGTCTCGCCGCCCGCGTACACGGTGGCCGGGATCTGCTTGGCGACGCGCATGCGGCGGGCGACGCCCTTGCCGAACTCGTTGCGCACTTCACCTTCGAGCTTGATGGTGGTGGTCATGTCGACTCCTTATGGGTCTCGTTACTTGTCGTTCTGTCTTTTGACGCCACGACGCGCCGCAGAACGCCCCATACGGAAGCCGGTCTTGCGCCGAGTCGATAACGGAGCCGCGTCCGCCGCGCGGACGGCGTCTCCCTCGCCAAAGCAACAGTCGTCAAGTATACCGCGGGTCCGGACAACGGCGGCCGGGACGACGGTCCGGCGCGTCCGTCCGTCGGCGTCGGGCGCGCCGGACTCCCCCGCCGGTCGTTCCCGCCGGGAGCGGCCGCGCGCCGTTACAATGGTTGCGGTATATCGGATCGATCGAATCGAGGCTGCAATGAAGCGCATCACCCGCAACGTCATCATCTCCGCCGCGACGGCCGTCGGCACGCTGGGCGCGGCCGCGGCGCTCGGCGCGAACGGGCTGTTCTCGTTCGCGCTCGACACGAAGGCGCCCCGTTCGATGTTCTCCCCCGACCGCAAGGCCGGTGCCGACGCGGCCGGCGCGCCGTTCGACGATCCGGAGGGCGCGGCCGCGGCGGCATGGTTCGAGGAGGCCAAGCAGCCGGTCACGATCGTGTCCGACGACGACCTGCTGCTGCACGCCTGGCTGTTCGACCCGGATTGCGCCGATCCGAAGCCGCACCTGTTCGCGATCTGCTGCCACGGCTATACGGGCGAGCCTGCGGAGATGGCGCGTTGGGCGCACCGATACGCCCGCATGGGGTTCACCGTGCTCGTGCCCGCTCAGCGCGCGCACGAGCTGAGCGAGGGCCGTTACGTGGGCATGGGATGGCTGGAGCGCAACGACCTGCTCGACTGGATCCGTCTGGTCGTCGATTCCGACCCGCAGGCGCGCATCCTGCTGCACGGCAATTCGATGGGCGCGGCGACGGTGATGATGGCGGCCGGCGATCCGCGGCTGCCGCGCAACGTGGTCGCCGCCGTGGAGGATTCCGGCTACGCGTCGGTGACCGACCAGTTCACGCAGGTCGCCCGTTCGATGTTCCGCATGCCGCGGGCCGTGGCGCGTCTGATGGTCACGCTCTCGTCGCTGGTGTGCCGCCGGCGCGCCGGATGGCGGTTCGAGGACGCGTCGTGCACGCGCGCGCTGCGCCATACGACGATCCCGATGCTGTTCGTCCACGGCGGCGCCGACTCGTTCGTATCCCCGTCCTGCCTGCAGCGCAACCATGACGCGTGCGCGAGCCTGGACCGTCAGGCGCTGCTCGTCCCGGGCGCCGAGCATACGATGGCCGCCGTCGCGGCGCCCGAGGTGTACTGGCGCAAGGTGGAGCGCTTCGTCACGCGCACGTTCGGCCTGTGACGGCCGGCCCGGGCGCGACGCCCGGGACATGAAGAAGGGCGGCGGCTCCCCTCCCGGGGAACCGCCGCCCTAGTCGTATCGCCTTCGCGAGCCGGACGGCGTTACGCGATCAGCTCCTTGACGGCGGCGATGACGGCCTGCAGGCCGGACTTCGCGTCGCCGAACAGCATCTGCGTGTTGTCCTTGAAGTACAGCTCGTTCTCGATGCCGGCGTAGCCCTTGCCGCGGCCGCGCTTCATGACGACCACGTTCTGGGCCATGTCGACGTCGAGGATCGGCATGCCGGAGACCGGGGTGCCCTCGCGGCGGGCGGCCGGGTTGGTCACGTCGTTAGCGCCGACGACGAGCGCCACGTTGGAGGACGGGAACTGCGGGTTGATGTCGTCGAGGTCGACGAGCTCCTCGTACGGCACGTTGGCCTCGGCGAGCAGCACGTTCATGTGGCCGGGCATACGGCCGGCGACCGGGTGGATCGCGTAGGACACCTCGACGCCGTGGCCCTTGAGCAGCTCGCCCAGGTCGGCGAGCTCGCGCTGGGCCTGCGCCTGCGCCAGGCCGAAGCCGGGCACGAAGATGACCTTCTCCGCGTAGACGAGCTGGACGGCCACGTCGTCGGCGGTGGTCTCCTTCATCGTGCCTTCGGGGCCTTCGGCGTCGGCCGACGCGGAGGAGCCGCCGCCGAAGCCGCCGGCGAGGACGCTCATCAGCGGGCGGTTCATGGCCTTGGACATGTCGATGGACAGGGTCACGCCGGCCGCGCCGACGAGGGCGCCGGCCACGATCAGGGCGATGTTGTTGATCGCCAGACCGCTCATGGCGACGGCGGTGCCGGTGCACGCGTTGAGCACGGAGATGACGACGGGCATGTCGGCGCCGCCGATCGGGATGACGAACACGAGGCCGTAGCACAGGGCGAACACGGTCGTCAGCACGCACCACAGCACGGCGTTGGCCGGCTGGACGCACAGCATGACGAACGAGGCGACCGTCAGGACGATGAACGCGACGTTCCACACGCCCTTGGCCGGTAGGGTCAGCTTGCGCAGGAACTTGACGCCCTGCAGCTTGCCGGCGGCGACGAGCGAGCCGGTGAAGGTGACCGAGCCGATCATGATGCCCAGGCCGGCGGTGATCAGCACGACGATGCCGGGGCCGGAGGCGTCCTCGGAGTTGAGGATGTCGTTGAGGGCGACGAGGGCGGCCGCGCCGCCGCCGACCGTGTTGAACACGGAGACGAGCTGCGGCATGTCGGTCATCTTGACCTTCTTGGCGCTCCACACGCCGGCCACGGCGCCGATCGCGATGCCCGCGATCAGCAGCGCGACGGCCACGCCGTGCTGGAAGCCGTTGGCGATCTCGCCGGCGAACAGCACGATGAACGCCATCGCGCACGCCATGACCATGCCGGCCGCGGAGATCAGGTTGCCCTTGCGGGCGGTCTTCGGGGAGTTCATCAGGTGCAGGCCGACGACGAACATCACGGCGGCCAACAGGTAGACGAACCATTCGACCACGCCGAGCGGGGTGCTCAGCATCGCTTCGATAGTCTGCATTTACTTGCCTTCCTGGTCCTTCTTCTTCGACTTGTCGGACTTGAACATCTCCAGCATGCGGTCGGTGACCACGTAGCCGCCGACGACGTTCATCGTGCCCAGCACGGCGGCCAGGAAGATGAACACCCAGGCCAGCACGGACGTGGCGTGCGCGGCGACGATGACCACGCCGACGATGACGATGCCGTGGATGGAGTTGGCGCCCGACATGAGCGGGGTGTGCAGGGTGGCGGGCACCTTGCCGATGACTTCGACGCCGATGAGCAGCGCCAGGGCGAACAGGGTGATCGCTACGACGATATCCATGGTTCTTTTCTCGCTTTCCTTGGGATGCGTCGCCTACGCGGCGGTGGGACGGCCGGCGACGACGAGCGCGTCGTCGAGCTCCTGGGACAGGTCGATGCCCAGCTTGCCGTCGCGCACGAAGTGGGCGAGCACGTCGGCCACGTTGCGCGCCAGCAGGTTGGACGCGGTGTTGGCGACCTCGCTGGCCAGGTAGGGTGCGCCGATGATGGTGACGCCGCCTTCGGTGACCTGCGTGCCGACCTTGGAGCCTTCGACGTTGCCGCCCAGCTCGCTGGCGGCGCAGTCGACGATCACGGCGCCGCGCTTGAGGCCGTCGACGCCGGCCTTGGTGAGCAGCATCGGGGGCTTGCGGCCCGGGACCTTCGCGGTGGTGATGATGACGTCGAATCCGGCGGCCTTCTTGTCGACGGCGGCCTGCTGGGCGGCCTGCTCCTCGGCGCTCAGGGCGCGCGCGTAGCCGCCCTCGCCCTGGCCGGCGGAGAAGTCGAGGCCCAGGTCGAGGAACTTGGCGCCCAGGGATTCGACCTCGCCGCGGGAGGCGGGGCGCACGTCGTACGCGGTGACGACCGCGCCGAGGCGCTTGGCGGTGCCGATGGCCTGCAGGCCGGCGATGCCGGCGCCCAGGATGAGGACCTTGGCCGGGCGGATGGTGCCGGCGGCGGTGGTCATCATCGGGAAGAACGATCCGTAGGCGTTGGCGGCGACGAGCGCGGCCTTGTAGCCCATGACGGAGTTCTGGGAGGTCATCTCGTCCATGGACTGGGCGGAGCTGAGCTGGCGCGGCAGCTTCTCGATGCCGACGCCCACGATGCCGGCCTTCTCGAGCGCGGCGACGTAGTCGGCGTCGGTGAACGAGCCGAGCATGCCGATCACCCACGTGCCGGGCTTGATGCGGCCGAGGACGGCGGCGGAGGGACGGTCGACGAATCCGAGCGCGTCGGCCTTGGCGATGACCTCGTCGGCGGCGAGCACTTCGGCGCCGGCCTTGACGTAGTCGTCGTCGGTGTACTGGGCGGCGCGTCCGGCGCCGCGTTCGATCAGGCAGGAGACGCCCGCCTTGCGCAACCGGGTGACGATGTCCGGCGTCAGCGCGACGCGGGACTCGGTTTCGGATGTCTCGTTCAGAACACCGAAGACCACGGTGGCTTCTTGGGTTGCAGCCATGAGAGCCCTTTCTTCACTAATCACACACATCCGAGTGTGCTGGCATACAGCGGTACAGTGTAGCGAGGACGCCGAATCTTGAGGCACGGCGGTCCATTTAATGAATAGCCCCGCCCCGAAAGCCTTCCGGGGGCCCATCGGATCGCGGGGCCGGGCGCGCTCCGGAACGCACGCCACGCCGCCCTCCGCCTACGCCACCGTAAGGTGACGGGCGGGCGAAACGCGATTATCATTCGGAGATTGAGAAGACCATCATCGCATGGTTCGCGATTTTCCAAGGAGAGTTTTCGTGTCCGTCATCACCTCGTTGAACAAGCAGGCGGCCGGCCTGATGCAGAAGGCGTTGCGGCTGGGAGGTGACTTCGTCCACCCTGTCGGCGACGACGCCTCGGACCGCCCCGAGTACACGCCGGGCGAGACCGTCGTCGAGCTGCCCCACACCGACGAGTGGGGTCCGGGATATCCGACGACCACGTTCGTCGACCCGGCCACCGGTCTGCTGACCGCCCGGACCGAGGGCATTCCCCCGCTGCCCGAGCACACGACGATCTACGACGTGTACCGCGACCGCGCCGAACGCATGGGCGACAAGCCGCTGTACACGTTCAAGCGCGACGGCGAGTGGGTCACCAAGACCGCCGACGAGTTCCTCGCCGAGGCCCGTCAGGTCGCCAAGGGCCTGATCCACTACGGCCTGAAGAAGGGCGACACGGTCGCGTTCATGTGCCGCACCTCCTACGAGTGGGACCTGGCCGACTGCGCGATCATGGCGTGCGGCGGCGTGCTCGCCTCGATCTACGACACCGATTCGGCCGAGCAGATCCGCAACATCGTCGACAACTCCGACGCGCGCCTGCTCATCGTGCAGACCACCGACATGCGCGACAAGGCGGACGGCGCGATCGACGACTGCCCGTCCCTGGAGCACATCATCTGCATCGAGACCGGCGGCCTCGACGAGATCGCCGCGTACGGCGACTCGGTGAGCGACGAGGAGCTCGACGCGCGCATCGCGTCCCTCAGGAAGACCGACTTGTGCTCGATCATCTACACGTCCGGCTCCACGTCGGCGCCCAAGGGCGTCGAGATGACGCACGAGCACTACTGCACCGACGCGTTCAACCTGCGCGACTACATGCCCGACCTGCTCATGCACGACAAGGACGGCTCGATCCTGCTGTTCCTCCCCCAGGCGCACACCTTCGCCCGCGCGATCAACTACATCGTGGTCGCCAGCAACCTGCACGTCTACATCGCCACCGGCATCCAGACGCTGCTCGCCGACCTGCAGGTGGCGCGCCCGACCGTCATGATCGTCGTGCCGCGCGTGCTGGAGAAGGTGTACAACGCGGCCTCGCAGAAGGCCGGCCACGGCGCCAAGGGCGTCGTGTTCGCCGCCGCCGTCACCGCCGCCCA
The DNA here is from genome assembly GCF_003952945.1 of Bifidobacterium samirii. GTDB lineage: Bacteria > Actinomycetota > Actinomycetes > Actinomycetales > Bifidobacteriaceae > Bifidobacterium > Bifidobacterium samirii. The sequence goes on along the minus strand of NZ_QXGK01000009.1, from coordinate 73,067 downwards.
GCAGTACATGAAGGAGGTCAGCTCGCTCGGCCGCGCCAAGCGCCTGACCGCCGCGCGCCGTGCCTCCTTCGACCCGGTCGTCTACAAGTCGCTGCGCGACGCGCTGGGCGGCCGCGCCAAGTGGATCGTCTCCGGCGGCGCGCCGCTCGACCCGGAGCTCATGAACTTCTTCCGCGGCGCGAACATCCCCGTCTACGAGGGCTACGGCCTGACCGAGACGACCGCCCCCTGCTCGTTCAGCCCGCTCGGCGTGCCGTTCCACGAGGGTTCGGTCGGCGTGCCGTTCCCGAGCTTCTCGATCCGCATCGCCGAGGACGGCGAGATCCAGATCGCCGGCCCGGTCGTCTTCCACCGCTACCACAAGAACGACGAGGCGACCGAGGGCGCGTTCAGCGAGGACGGCTGGCACGCCACCGGCGACCTGGGCCGCCTCGACAACGACGGCTTCCTGTACATCACCGGCCGCAAGAAGGACCTGATCATCACCGCCGGCGGCAAGAACGTGGCCCCCGGCCCGATCGAGGAGGTCATCAAGCGCTGCGAGTTCGTCTCCCAGGCGCTCGTGCTGGGCGACAAGCGCCCGTTCATCTCCGCGCTCGTCACGCTCGACGAGTCGTCGCTGCGCCCGTGGCTGGAGGCCAAGGGCCTCGACCGCGACATGACGCTCGAGCAGGCCGCGGAGAACGCGGCGGTGCGCGCCGAGGTGCAGAAGTGGGTCGACCAGGCCAACGAGGGCGTCTCTCGCGCCGAATCGGTGCGCAAGTTCATCATCCTGCCCGAGGAGTTCACGCAGGAGAACGGGCTGATGACCGCCTCGATGAAGGTGATTCGCCCCAAGGTGATCAAGCGCTACGCGACGCTGCTCAACACGCAGATGTACACCAAGCGCAAGTGACGCCGCGTCGCCGGGTGCGCCCGCATCCGGCGACGGTATGCACGGTATGCACGGTATGACGACGAAGGCGGGGCGGTCCCGGAAAGGGACCGCCCCGCCTTCGTCATGTCCTATGCGCAGCGACCGGCCCGGAGAGACCCCGGACCGGCGACCCGGCTCAGAAGCCGAGCTTCTCCAGCTGCTTGGGGTCGGACTGCCAGCCCTTGGCGACCTTGACGTGCAGGTCGAGGCGGGCCTTGCCGCCGACGATGCGGTTGACGGGCGTGCGCAGCTTCTTCTTGACGCGCACGAGGTGCTCCGCGCCCTTGCCGATGATGATCGGCTTCTGCGAGTCGCGCTCCACGTACACGGACACCATGACGTCGATCTTGCCGTCGTAGCCGGCGCCGGTCTCGTTGTCGGACGGGTATTCGATCGAGTCGACGACGACGGCCAGCGAATGCGGCAGCTCGTCGTCCAGCTCCTCGAGGAACGCGCCGCGGATCAGCTCGGCGATCGTCTCCTCGGGGCGCTCCTCGCTGATCTGGTCGTCCGGGTACATCTGCGGGCCTTCGGGCGTGTGGTCGATGAGCACGTTGCGCACCTCGTCGAGGTTGTCGTGCTCCAACGCGCTCACCGGCACGATGTCGGAGAAGTCGGCGAACTCGTTGATCGCGATGAGCTTGTCGATCAGCTGGCCGCGGTCGAGCTCGTCGATCTTGGTGACGATGGCGATGAGCGGCACGCGCCATGCGAACGTGCCGTCCTCGCGCTTGGTGGCGAAGTCGGAGCGCAGACGGCTCAGGATGCGGCGGTCGCCCGGGCCGATCTCCTGGTCGGCGGGCAGCAGGAACGCGATGACGTCCACGTCGGACAGGGATTCGTCGACGATGTCGTTGAGGCGCTGGCCCAGAAGCGTGCGCGGACGGTGGATGCCGGGCGTATCGACGAGCACGAGCTGCGCGTGGTCGGTCGTCAGGATGCCGCGGATCGCCTTGCGGGTGGTCTCCGGACGGGACGACGCGATGGCGATCTGCTTGCCGATCAGCGCGTTGATGAGCGTGGACTTGCCCACGTTCGGGCGGCCCACGACGGCCACGAATCCGGATCGGTAGACCTCTTCGCCCTGCACCGGCTCACGATGGTCGTTCTGTTCGCTCATGCTACTCCTTGCCTGCCTTGTCGTTGTCGGTGCCGTCGGCCTTCGGGGCGCGGTCGTCCCCGGCGTGCCGCGACGTCTCGCTATCATCCTTGACGCCCTCGACGTGCGCCGGCTCCACGACGATCGTCGACACCTTCTTGCGCCGGCCCGCCGAGTCGACGGCGGTCAGGCGCAGTCCGCGCGTCACCGCGGACGCGCCGACGATCGGCACGCGGCCGAGCAGCTTGGTGAGCAGGCCGTACACGGTGTCGACGTCGTCCTCGTCGATGTCGATCTCGAAGATCTCCTCCAGGTCGGCGATCGGCGTGCGCGCCGGCATGCTCCAGCGGCCGTCCCCGATGCGCTCCGGGTCGGCGTGCTGGGTGCGGTCGTGCTCGTCCTCGAGTTCGCCGACGATCTGCTCGATCGCGTCCTCGATGGTCACGAGGCCGGCGATGCCGCCGTATTCGTCGACGACGACGGCGACGTGCTGGCGCGTGCGCTGCATCTCGTGGAAGAGGTCGTCGACGGGCTTGGATTCGGGCACGAGCATCGGATGGCGCACGATCGAGGCGACCTCGCGGTCGGCGGCGGCCGGGTTGAACGCGGTGGCGCGCACCGCGTCCTTGAGGTAGGCCATGCCGATCAGGTCGTCGACGTCGTCGCCGATGACCGGCACGCGCGAGAAGCCGGAGCGCGAGCACAGGCGCAGCATGTCGGCGAGCGTCTCCGTGCGCTCGATGCAGATCATGTCGGTGCGCGGCACCATGATCTCGCGCGTGAGCGTCTCGGAGAGCGTGAGCACGTTGCGCATCATCTCGGAGATCTCCGGGTCGAAGTCGTTCGCCTCGACGAGGCGGTCGATGGTCGCCTTGCCCTGCTCGATCTGGATCTTCTCGAGCTCCTCGTCGTCCGACAGGTCGGGCTGGCCGCCGATGCGCGCGAACGGCGTGAGCGCCGCGGCGACCGACACGAGGCCGGCGCTCGAGAGCATGATGTCGACCGGCTTGTACGCACCGGCCGAACGCGGCCGCACGAGCACCGACACGACGGCCACGGCGAGCGCCACGACGAATCCGGCGAGCAGGCCGGCCCAGACGGGCGCGTCGAACAGGGATGCGATGCAGGCGACGAGCACGCCGTCGAGCACGTTGCAGGCGATGCGGAAGAACGCGCACGAGCCGGCGGTCGAGTAGCGGTCGGCGATGAGGTGCTGCACCTTGTGGATGCGGGCGATCTTCTTCATGCGCAGGAACTGCGAGACCTCCGGGTCGGTCTGCACCTCCAGGATCAGGTTGTTGAGACTGGCCCGGGTGACGCGCGACACGGCGCTTTCGGCGGCCGCCATGCTCAGCGACAGCCAGACGAGCAGCGCGGCGACGACGGTCAGGGCAGCCGTCAGGATGATGGTCGACGGTTCTGCGAACGGCATGGGTTTCCTTCTTGTCGGATGGGGTGTGCGCGTGCGTGGTCGCGTCGGTCCGGCCCCGGCCGCGCACGGCGGGGGCCGGACCGGGCCTCTCGGGCCGGCGGGCCGGTCAGTGGCCCAGTGCGCGGTTGGTGCCGTGCGTGGCCTCGTATTCGGCGAGCGCGTCGGGGCTGCCGGCGGGCAGGCCGACGGGCATGCCGGCGCCGTGGCGCACGGCGATGAAGGTGAGCAGCAGCTGGCGCTGCAGGCCGAACATCTGGCGTTCCTGTTCGGGGCCGACGTGGTCGTAGCCGAGCAGGTGGAGGATGCCGTGGATGGTCAGGAGCATCATCTCCTCGAGCGGGCCGTGGCCGGCCGCGGCGGCCTGCTGGGCGGCGACCCACGGGCAGATCACGATGTCGCCGAGCATGCCTTCGGGCACGTTGCCGCCGTCGCCGGGGCGCAGTTCGTCCATCGGGAAGCTCATCACGTCGGTGGGGCCTTCGAGGTTCATCCACCGTTCGTGCAGTTCGGCGATCGGTTCGGGGTCGACGAACGTGATCGTCAGGTCGGACTGGATGCTCACGCGCATCTGGTCCATGACCCATACGCCCAGGTCGGAGAAGACCTTCGGGTCGATGGTCCAGACGGTTTCGTTGGTGACCTCAACGCTCATCGGCGTCGCTCCTTTCCGTGGCGGGTCGGTGCCCGCGCGCGTACTGCTTCGCCTCGCCGTGCTCGCGGCGGGCCTTGGTGCTGTGGTCGCCCGCGATGGCCGAATGGCGGTCGTAGGCGGATACGATCTGTCCGACGAGGCGGTGGCGCACGACGTCGCCGGATTCGAGGTGGGCGAACGCGATGTCGTCGATGCCGCCGAGGATGTGCTCGATGGTGGCCAGGCCGGAGCGCGGCACGGTCAGGTCGACCTGCGTGATGTCGCCGGTGATGACCATCGTCGTGTTGAAGCCCAGTCGGGTCAGGAACATCTTCATCTGCTGCTCGGTGGTGTTCTGCGCCTCGTCGAGGATGACGAACGCGTCGTTGAGGGTGCGGCCTCGCATGTAGGCCAGCGGGGCCACCTCGATCGTGCCGTCGTCCATGAGCCGGCGCAGCTGGTCGGAGCCGAGCATGTCGGACAGCGCGTCGTACAGGGGGCGCAGGTACGGGTCGACCTTCTCGTTGAGCGTGCCGGGCAGGAAGCCGAGGCTCTCCCCCGCCTCCACGGCCGGGCGCGTCAGGATGATGCGGCGCACGCGGCGCTCCTGGAACGCCTGCACGGCCTTCGCCACCGCCAGATACGTCTTGCCGCTGCCGGCGGGGCCGATGCCGAACGTGACCGTATGCGTCTCGATCGCGTTCACGTACGCGATCTGGCCGGCGGTCTTGGGCCGCACCGGCGCTCCCAGCGCGAACGTGATCACGCCGGGCACGCGCGGCCGGACGCGGTCGTGCGCGCGCTCGCGCGTGCGGCCCGGCACCGGTTCCGGCGAGGTCTCGCTGCGGCCGGCCATGCCGGGGTGCGGCGCGGCGCCGTGGCCGGGGTGCTCGCGGCGCACCCGGTTCGACAGGACCTGCTGGTCGAGCAGGCGCCGCACGGTGGCGGCGTCCATCGGCGCGCTGTAGGCGGCCTGCATGAGGGTGCCGAGCATGTCCTCGGCGCGCGCGGCCTGCGGTTCGGTGCGCTTGGCCCGCGAGATGACCGACACGCGGTCGCCGCGCACGACGAACGTGAGTTCGGGGAACTCGCGTTCGATCTCGCGCAGGACCTCGTCGCCGGGTCCCAGGACCGCCACGGGGTCGAGCTCGGCGGGGATGGTGATGGTTCGCGTCGTCGTCGCCACTGATCCCCTTCGCTACTCGTCCAGCGTCTGGCCGGTCAGCACGTGCGCGTGCACGTGGAAGACGGTCTGGCCGGCGTCGGCGCCGGTGTTGAAGATGAGCCGGTAGTCGCCGTGGAACGCGTCGTTCGCGATGGACTGGGCCACCTCCACGATGTGCGCCAGCTGCGCCGGATCGGCGGCGGCGAGCTCGGCCACGTTCGCGTGGTGCTCGCGCGGCACGACCAGCACGTGCACCGCGGCCTGCGGGTTGATGTCCTTGAACGCGTACGTGGTGTCGTCCTCGTACACCTTCTCGCTGGGGATGTCCCCGGCGATGATCGAGCAGAACAGGCAGTCCTTGTGCTCGCCCATGATTGCCTCCTTCGATGGGGTCCGTCGTCGGCCCGGACGCGGGTCCGGGCCGACGACGGACATGCCGTTGTTGCCTTCCGGCAATGCTATTGCCCCGCGCGGATAACGCGCGGGCGTCCGTTCAGATTCTGCCCAGGGCGCGTGCGAGCAGCGACAGGGCGACCGGGCCGGCGGCCGAGGCGCGCAGGATCGTCGTGCCGAGCACGCACACGTGGGCGCCCGCGTCGCGGAAGCGCTCCACCTCGCTCTCCGAGATGCCGCCCTCGGGGCCGACCACCACGCTCACCGTGCGCGGCGTGCCGTCCTCCAGGCAGCGGTCGGCCATGCGGCGCACCTCGCTCTCGATGCCGTCCCACGTGTCGGTGGCGTCCTGGTGGAGCACGACGACCAGGTCGCCGTGCACGCAGGCGCGCCGGCACATCGCGACGACCTGCTTGCTGGAGACGCATCCGCCCAGTTCGGGCTTCCATGCGCGGCGCGACTGCTCGGTCGCGGCGGCGAGCACCTGGTCCCATTTGCGGTCGGTGCGCCCCTCCTTCCATTTGGCGATGGAACGGTCGGCCTGCCACGGGACCACCTCGTCGACGCCGATCTGCGTGGCCATGTCGATCGCCTGCTCGTCGTGGCCGTTCTTCGCCAGCGCCTGCACGAGCGCGAGCCGGGTCACGGGGCGTTCCTCGCGGGTGAAGCCGCGCACCAAGGCCAGACCGGCCTGCGCGTCGGCGATCTCGGCGCCCACGCGCAGGCCGCGGCCGTCGGACAGGTCGAGCCCGTCGCCCTCCTTGAGCCGCATCGATGCGATGGCGTGGCGGCGCACGGCGGCGGGCAGGGTCAGCTTCCAGCCGGCGGCGAGGCAGTCGGCATCGACCGGCACGTCGTCCTGGTCGGGATCGAGAAGAAACAGAGGATTCGTCATGCGCCCCAGCGTACCCAAAAGCCCTGAAAACAGCGGGGACACGCCGACGACGCCCGTCGATTTGACGAACGGCGGAACGCTGGTAGAGTAATCACTCGTTGCTTCGGTAACGCACCTGTCCGGGTGGCGGAATGGTAGACGCGCTAGCTTGAGGTGCTAGTGCCTATTTATACAGGCGTGTGGGTTCAAGTCCCATCTCGGACACCAACGAAAACCCCGTGGAGACACGGGGTTTTCTTGTATCTGCTGTCAGGTCGCCTCCCCCGCATCCGGGCCACCCGGCGGGACGTGACCCCGACATATCACCGCGAACGGAGGCGCCATGCGTTTCATCACCATCGAATCCGTCGACGACGAGCGCGTCGCCGCCTACGTCAACCTCACCGAGATCCAGCTGCGCAACCGTCTCGAACCCGCCAAGGGCCTGTTCATCGCCGAATCCCCCAAGGTCATCGACCGCGCGCTGGAGGCCGGCCGCGAGCCGATCTCCCTGCTCGTCGAGGAGCCGTGGATCGAGGGCATGGCCGACATGTTCGCCCGCATCGACGCGCAGTGGGGTCCGAACGTGCCCGTCTACGTCGCCTCGCCCGCCCAGCTCAAGTCGCTCACCGGCTACCGGCTGCACCGCGGCGCGCTGGCCGCGATGCGCCGCTGGCCGCTGCCCACCGTCGAGGAGGTGTGCCGCGACGCGAGGCGCGTCGCCGTCATCGAGAACATCGTCGACCCGACCAACGTGGGCGCACTGATGCGTTCGGCCGCCGCCCTCGGCGTCGACGCCGTGCTCGTCACCCCCTCGTGCGGCGACCCGCTGTACCGGCGCGCCGCCCGCGTGTCGATGGGCACCGTCTTCCAGGTGCCGTGGACGCGCATCGGCATGGAATCCCGTCACGCATGGCCGTTCGACGGCCTGCGCCGGCTTCATGAACTCGGGTTCACGACCGCCGCGATGGCGCTCGAGGACGATTCGATCGGCCTCGACGAGCTGGTGCGCCGCCTGCACGCCCCCGCCGACGATCCGACGCGCGTCGAACGCCTCGCGCTGATCTTCGGCACCGAAGGCGACGGGCTCGACCGCCACACCATCGCCAACGCCGACCTGACCGTGCGCATCCCGATGGCCCACAACGTCGACTCGCTCAACGTCGCCGCGTCCAGCGCCGTCGCCTTCTGGGCGACCCGCGCCGACTGAACACGCCGCAAAAACTCCTCCGACTCGCCCGCAAGTCTCCTTGCGTGTCGCCGAAATTGTGCAAGTATTGATAACTGTCAAAACCATGCGAGGAAGCGTGGCGACAAGCAGTATCGGTGTCGCAAGACGCTGTTAGATGACAGAGAGGAGCATCAGATGGCGAAAAACAAACAGAAGATTCTTTCGATCGTCCTGGCGGGCGGCGAAGGAACCCGCCTGATGCCGTTGACCCGCGATCGCGCGAAGCCCGCCGTCCCCTTCGGCGGCGTCTTCCGCCTGATCGATTTCCCGCTGAGCAACCTGGTGAACTCGGACTACCGCCACATCATCGTGCTCACGCAGTACAAGTCCCATTCGCTGGACCGTCACATCTCCCAGATGTGGCGCTTCTCCTCCCTGCTGGGCAACTACGTCTCCCCGGTCCCGGCGCAGCAGCGCCTCGGCAAGCACTGGTACCTCGGCTCCGCCGACGCGATCTACCAGACCATCAACATCATCGAGGACGTGCAGCCGGACATCGTCGTCATCGTCGGCGCCGACCACGTCTACCGCATGGACTTCGGCCAGATGGTGCAGCAGCACATCGAATCCGGCGCCGAATTCACCGTCGCCGGCATCCGCCAGCCGATCGAGCAGTCGAACCAGTTCGGCGTGATCAGCGTCGACCCGAACCATCCGGACCAGATCCGCGAGTTCCAGGAGAAGCCGGACGTCACCGAGGGCCTGCCGGACGATCCGAACTCCTTCCTCGCCTCCATGGGCAACTACGTCGCCAACACCGACGCCCTGTTCGACGCGCTCGCCAAGGACGAGAAGGCCGAGAACACGAAGCACGACATGGGCGGCGACATCGCCCCGTACTTCGCGGCCCGCGGCGAGGCCGGCGTGTATGACTTCAACTCCAACGTCATCCCCGGCGCCACCCCGACCGACCACGCCTACTGGCGCGACGTGGGTACGCTCAAGCAGTTCTACGATGCGCACATGGACCTGATCGCCTACGTGCCCGAGTTCAACCTGTACAACCAGGCGTGGCCGATCTACACGAACTCCGGCACCCTGCCGCCGGCCAAGTTCGTGCACGCCGGCCGTGACCGTCTCGGCCACGCGACCGACTCGATCGTCTCTCCCGGCGTCATCGTCTCGGGCGGCGAGGTGCACCACTCCGTGCTGTCGCCGAACGTGCACATCCACTCCTGGGCGCAGGTCGTCGACTCGATTCTGTTCGACAACGTCACGATCAACCGTCGTGCCCGCGTCTACAAGGCGATCCTCGACAAGAACGTCGTGCTCACCGAGAACTCGACCGTCGGCATCGACACCGAGCACGATCTCGCCCGCGGCTTCACGGTGACCCCGGAGGGCATCACCGTCGTGCCGAAGGGCACGATTGTCGACGACTGATCGGCTCCCGCTCCCCCGTATGGTGATGGCCGCCGTCCACATGGACGGCGGCCATTGTCGTATGTGGGACGCAAGCAAGCGCGCACTCCCGACGGCGACACGCCCGGACCGGTCATGCAGAACGGCGGTTGCCGTCGGAACACACGGTGTTTCCGACGGCAACCGCCGTTCCGTATACGCAGTCCGGGCGTGTCGCCCTACGGCCGGTGGCCGGTCAGTACTTCGGCAGGTTGTCGAAGTTGAAGCCGAGCGCGGCGAGCTGCTCGCGGCCCTCCGGCGTGATCTTGTCGGTGGTCCAGCGCGGCTGCCACGTCCAGTCGATGCGGAACTCCTCGACCAGGCCGGCCAGCGTGCTCGCGCACTCGTCCTCGATCAGGTCGGTCAGCGGGCAGGCGGGCGTGGTCAGCGTCATCGTGATGATGGCGCGGCCCAGCTCGTCGATCTCGATGCCGTACACGAGCCCCAGGTCGATCACGTCGATGCCCAGCTCCGGGTCGATGACCTGATGCAGCGCCTCGCGCACGTCGGCGGCGGTGGCGCGGCCGATCTCATCGACCGCCTTGAGCGGGATCGCGTTCTCGCAGCATTCGTCGTTCGTCCGTTCGCCGCACGCGCACATGTCGTCTCCTTGCTTGTCGTTGTTCCGATCGTCGGCGTCCGCGCCCACCATCACGGCCAGGTTCGGGTTCGCCATCACGCGACGGGCCGTTCGCTCGTCGCCCACGGCCCGGTTCACGGCGTCGAACACCGACGCCGTGGGTTCGGGGACCAGATTGTCGCTCATGTCACTCCTTGCAGGTCCGGTCGCGGCGTTCGTCCGCCGCGGCCGATGATGGATCGTGCCGATGACTCGGCCCGGTCAGTCGGCGTTCTTCGCGGCCAGCGCCCTGGCCGCCGCGTCGCGCATGCCCTCCCAGCCGAGCAGTGCGCATTTGATGCGCATCGGATACTTCGAGACACCTTGGAACACGACCGCATCCTCCAGACGATCCTCCTTGGCCTCGTCGGCCAGGCCCTTGCCGCGCGACTCCATGAGCTCATGGAAGTCGGCGAACAGGCCCATGGCCTCGTCCACGGTGCGGCCGGCGCACAGGTCGACCATCACCGACAGGCTCGCCTGCGAGATGGAGCAGCCGTGGCCGTCCCACACGAGACGTTCGATGCGATGCGGTTCGGCGTCGGAGACCTCCACGTGCACGGTCGCCTCGTCGCCGCAGGTCGGGTTGAACTGGTGCGATTCGCCCGGCGTGCAGTATTCGTGCGACGCGCGCACCACGCTCTCGCCGCCGGCGCTCTCCGACGCCAGGTCGGGGGCGAACGTCTCCTTGCCGTGCGGGTCGCGCGACGCCTCCAGGATCACCTCCTGGTACATCTGCTCCAGATCGTCGCCGTTCATGCCGAAATCATTCATAGTCACACCTTAAAGAAGCCACGGACCTTGCCGACCGTCTCGACGAGCGCGCGCGCCTCGTCGACGGTGTTGTACACGCCGCTCGACGCGCGGTTGGACGCGTACACGCCGAAATGCCGGTGGACCGGCTGCGCGCAGTGATGGCCGACGCGGATGGCGATGCCCTGCGCGTCGACGAACTGGCCGACGTCGTGCGGATGCACGCCGGCCACGTCGAACGCGACCGTGCCGATGCGGTCCCGCGCGTCCTTCGGGCCGAGGATGCGCACGCCGTCCACGTCGCCGAGCCTGAGCAGCTCGGCTGTGATGGCGCGCTCGTGCGCTTCGATGCGGTCCAGACCGATCTCCATCATCCAGCGCGCGGCGACGCCGGCGGCGACGACCTGCGCGACCGGCTGCGTGCCGGCCTCGAAGCGGGCCGGCGGCGCCATGTACTGCGCCGGACGGTCCATCCACGCGAGTTCGACCATCGAGCCGCCGAACGACGCCGGCGGCAACGCCTCCAGCAGTTCGCGACGGCCGTACAGGAATCCCACGCCGGTCGGACCGTACATCTTATGCGCGCTCCACACGGCGAAGTCCACGTCGAGCGCATGGAAGTCGACGGCCAGATGCGGCACCGACTGGCAGGCGTCGAGCACGACGAGCGCGCCGACCTCGTGCGCGCGGCGCACGATCGGCGCCACGTCGGTGATCGCGCCGGTCACGTTACCCACATGGGTCACGGCGACCACGCGCGTGCGCTCGGTGATGACCTCGTCGGCCATGTCGGAGCGGATGCGGCCCTCGTCGTCCAGATCGAACCATCGCAGCGTGGCGCCGGTGCGGGCGGCCAGCTCCTGGAACGGCAGCAGCACCGAATGATGCTCGGCCTTCGACACGACGATCTCGTCGCCGGGGCCGAGCGCGAAGCGGCGCGCCGCCGCTCCCCCGGCGCCCTGGGAGGCGTTGGAGAAGGCGGTGGCCAGCAGGTTCAGGCCGCCGGTCGCGCCGGACGTCACGACGATCTCCTCGCCGCCCTCGCGCGATTCGGCGCCGACGAGCGCCGCCATCGAGGCGCGCGCCTCCTCGAACGCCATCGTGCTCAGCGCGGCCAGCTCATGGGCGCCGCGGTGCACGCCGGCGTTGATCGAACGGTAGAATCCGCTCTCCGCGTCGACCACGCATTCCGGCTTCTGCGCGGTGGCCGCCGAATCGAGGTAGACGAGCGGACGCCCGTGCACCTGCCGTTGAAGGATCGGGAACTGGTCCCGGATGTCCTCGAAATCCATTGCCGTGTCTCTTTTCGTATGCTGTCGCCGTGTGCTCGCCTGATCGGCCGACGTTGATAGTCGGGACCGAGTGTCGCATGGCGGTTGCGTGGCCGCGGAAGTCGGATGGCTCCGTCGGCCTCGTGACCGCGGGAGTCGGGGATATCCGTCTCGCGACACGCTCCGGGCCGCTCTGGCCGAGTCCTTACGGTCGTGAAACGGATATCCCCGACTCCCGCTCGTTGGTTGGGAAACTTCCGTCAGGCGAGCGCGGATTCGGAGTCGGCGCCTTCGGGCAGGTACTGGTCGTAGCCCTGCTCCTCCAGCTCGTCGGCCAGCTCCGGGCCGCCGGTCTTCACGAAGTGGCCGTCGGCGAACACGTGCACGATGTCCGGCTTGATGTACTTGAGGATGCGCGTGTAGTGCGTGACCATGAGGATGCCGAAGTCGTTGGCCTCCTTGGCGCGGTTGACGCCTTCGGACACGATGCGCAGCGCGTCGACGTCGAGGCCGGAGTCGGTCTCGTCGAGGATCGCGAACTTGGGCTTGAGCAGCTCGAGCTGGAGCACTTCGGCGCGCTTCTTCTCGCCGCCGGAGAAGCCCTCGTTGACGGAGCGCGTCGCGAACTTCGGATCCATCTTGAGGCGCTTCATCGCCTCGGTGAGCTCCTTGGTCCAGGTGCGGATGGCCGGCGCCTTGCCGTCGATCTGCGTCTTGGCGGTGCGCAGGAAGTTGGTCATCGACACGCCCGGCACCTCGACCGGGTACTGCATCGCCAGGAACAGGCCCGCCTTGGCTCGCTCGTCCGGGGTCATGGTCAGGATGTCGACGCCGTCGAGCAGCACCTGGCCGGATTCGACCTGGTACTTGGGGTGGCCGGCCAGCGTGTAGGCGAGCGTGGACTTGCCCGAGCCGTTCGGGCCCATGACCGCGTGGGTCTCGCCCGAGTTGACGGTCAGGTTGACGCCTTTGAGGATCTGCTTGCGTCCGTCCTTGGTTTCCACCGAGGCGTACAGATCCTTGATTTCAAGAGTGGACATTGGTTCTCCTCGTTCGAATGCTTACTTGTCTTCCGGATCCGCCCCGGCGGTCTCGGGCTCCTCGCCACGGGCCAGACGGCGGTCGATCACGTCCATGAGATGGTCGGCGATGGAGGGCACGCCGATCTCGTCGATCAGCTCGCCGAAGAAGCCGCGCACGACCAGCTTGCGCGCCTCGGACTCCGGGATGCCGCGCGACTGCAGGTAGAACAGCTCCTCGTCGTCGAAGCGGCCGACGGAGCTGGCGTGGCCGGCGCCCACGATGTTGCCGTTCTCGATCTCCAGGTTCGGTTCGGAGTCGGCGATCGCACCGGGGGTGAGCACCAGGTTGCGGTTGAGCTCGTACGAGTCGGTGCCGGGCGCGGTCGGTTCGATCAGCGCGTTGCCGACCCACGTGGAGTGCGCGTCCTTGCCGTCGAGCGCGCCCTTGTAGACGACGCGGGAGCGGCATTCGGGATGGTTGTGCACCACCATCGTGCGGTGTTCGATATGCTCGCCCGGATCGACGAAGTAGATGCCCAGCATGTTCAGGTCGCCGCGTGCGCCGGCGAAGTCCTGGTCCATGCGGATGCGCACCACGTCGCCGCCCAGCGTCACGACCGAATGGCGCAGGGCAGCGCCCTCGCCCACGCGGATGCGGTGGTTGGCGACATGCTTGGAGCCCTTGTCCCACTCCTGGATGAACGTGACGGACACGTTCGAGTCGCGTCCGGTGACGATCTCGACGCCTTCGGCCAGACGGGCGGTGCCGTTGTGCTGGACGATCACGTCGCCGCGCGTGCGCGACGCCGCGGCGATCACCAGGTGCAGCGCGTCGAGGTCCTCGCCGCCGCCGATGACGCGGATCAGCACCGGCTGCCTCACCTCGCCCTTGAGCTCGACGATCGTGGCGGTGCGGCCCGAATTCCATTCAACGGCCGACACGCGGTCGTTCGGCTTGGAGACGACGCCCGACCCGCCTTCGCCCAGCGGCTTCTGGCTGACCGTGACATGGCGCGGGCTCACCGGCGTGCCGTCGACGTTGGAGATGACCAGCGTCGTCTCGCCACTCGGCTCGAAGACCTCGAAGAACTCCTCGACGCGTTCGACCGGCGTGTAGCGCCAGTCCTCCTGCGTGCGCGTCGGCACGGCGAAGTCGGCCACGTCGAACGAGCGCGGCGAACGGTCGGCGCTCGACGGCATGGCCGCCGGCACGGCGTACGGATCGGACGGATCCGCGACGGGAATGACGATTTCAGCGTTGTTGTTCGCAGTCATGGGAATCAGCCCACCGATCCTTCCATCTGCAGTTCGACCAAACGGTTGAGTTCGAGCGCGTACTCCATCGGCAGCTCGCGGCTGATCGGCTCGACGAAGCCGCGCACGATCATGCCCATCGCCTCGTCCTCGGACAGGCCGCGGCTCATCAGGTAGAACAGCTGGTCCTCGGACACCTTGGAGACGGTCGCCTCGTGGGCCATCGTCACGTCGTCCTCGCGCACGTCCACATGCGGGTACGTGTCGGAGCGGGAGAAGTCGTCGACGAGCAGCGCGTCGCACACGGTCGAGTTGGACGAGCCCTCGGCGCCGTCGACGATCTTCACCAGGCCGCGGTAGGCGGAGCGTCCGCCGCCGCGCGAGATCGACTTGGCGACGATCGTGGAGCTGGTGTGCGGGGCCAGATGGATCATCTTGGCGCCCGTGTCCTGATACTGGCCCTTGCCGGCGAAGCCCAGCGACATGGTCTCGGCCTTCGCGTACGGCTCGGCGAGGATGCACGCCGGGTACTTCATCGTGGCCTTGGAACCGATGTTGCCGTCGACCCATTCCATCGTGGCGCCCTCGCGCACGTAGGCGCGCTGGGTGACGAGGTTGTACACGTTGTTCGACCAGTTCTGCACGGTCGTGTAGCGCACGCGCGCATGCTTCTCGACGATGATCTCGACGATGGCCGCGTGCAGCGAGTCCTCGGACCAGATCGGGGCGGTGCAGCCCTCCACGTAGTGCACGTAGGAGCCTTCGTCCGCGATGATCAGCGTGCGTTCGAACTGGCCCATGGCCGGCGTGTTGATGCGGAAGTACGCCTGCAGCGGGATGTCCACGTGGACGCCCTTGGGCACGTACACGAACGATCCGCCCGACCATGCGGCGGTGTTGAGCGCGCCGAACTTGTTGTCCTCCGGCGGCACGACGGTGCCGAAGTACTTGCGCACCAGATCCGGGTATTCGCGCACCGCGGTGTCGGTGTCCACGAAGATCACGCCCTGGTCGGCGAGGTCCTTCTGGATCGAGTTGTAGATCACCTCGGACTCGTACTGGGCGGCCACACCGGACACCAGACGCTTCTTCTCCGCCTCGGGGATGCCCAGGCGGTCGTAGGTGGTGCGGATGTCGTCCGGCAGCTCCTCCCACGTCTTGGCCTGCTTCTCGATCGGCTTGACGTAGTACTTGAAGTCGTCGGCGTCGAAGCCGCTGAGGTCGACGCCCCATTCGGGCATCGGCTTGTCGACGAACGCCCGGTAGCCGCGCAGGCGGATGTCGAGCATCCACTCGGGCTCGCCCTTGTCGGCGCTGATCTCGCGCACGACGTTCTCGTCGATGCCGCGCTTGGCGGCCTCGCCGGCGGCGTCGGAATCATGCCAGCCGTAGCCGTATTCGCCGAACTGGCTGATGATCTCGTCGTCCTGTCTGATCTTCTCCTCGTTGACGCGGCCGCGATCAGCCACATACTGGCTCATCTCCACGTCAGCCGCGGCGTTTGGCGTCTGGTTTTCACTCACCGTGCGCGTGCCTCCCATCGACTTGAACAGTACCTACGCAAACCTAACAGAACGCGGGGCCAAACACCAGAGTCCGATCGAAATATCCGCCGCGCGCGAAGTGACGTTCGTTACATTCGCGCCGGTGCGTGCGCTCTCCCCCGGATATGCGGACGGGCCCGCCGCTCGTGGCGACGGGCCCGTATCCGGAATCCCGGGATCCGCTTCGGCGTCCGCTACTGCTGGACGTGCACGCTGGTGCCCATCAGGGCCCATCCGTAGAACCATTCGGCCTGGTCCCAGCCGATGCCCACGCAGCCGTGCGACGTGTTGCCCATGCCGGCGATCGCCGCGTCGCTCGTGTAGCCGGACGTGGCGATGCGGTGGATCGCACAGCCGGAGCGGGAGAAGTAGTTGACGAAGCCGACGCCCTTGACGTCCCACTTCGACACGGAGCCGTCGGACAGGGTCAGGTTGCCGCTCATGTCCTGCGACTCGTACTTCAGCCAGATCTCGAAGTCGCCGGTCGGCGTGCACAGGTCGCTCACGCACGCGCCGGTCGCGTAGTCGTTGCCCATGCCGGCGGACATGGTCATCGAGCGGATGAGCTTGTCGTTCTCGTATGCATAGACCTTGTGGTCGGACAGGTCGACGACGATGTGGCGCTTCGTGGTCTTCGTCTGCATCGGGTCGACGGTGCCTTCGACCTCGACCGCGCCGCCGCCCTTGACGAGCTGCGCGGCCGCCTGCTCGCCGATCGCCTTGTCGGCGCCGTCGGCGACGGTCACGCCGTCATGGCCTTCGGTCAGCACGCTCAGTTCGGTGCCGTTGTTGTTGACGATGACCTCGCGGTCCTCGCGGCCGGTCTGCAGGTTCGGCTTGATGTGCTCGTCGTAGTAGGACTGCAGCTTGGCCGCGTCGAACACGACGTATCCGCTGCGGCTCTCGCCGTCGGCGAGCTTGCCGCTGCGGTTCGCGTCGATGCGGCTGGACGCGGCGAGCGCCGCCGCGTCGATGGAGGCGATCTGATGGTCGCCGACCTTGATCGCCACCGGGTTGGCGGCGAGCGTGTCGAGCGTCGTCTTGGCTTCGCCGGCGATCTGGTCGGTGACGGCTGGTTCGATGGGGCTCATGTCGACGGTCACGTCGCGGGTGGCGGTCGGGTCGAGCGTTTCGACGGCTTCGATGACGGCCTTGGCGACGGGCGTGACGTCGGCGCCCTGTCCGGTCTGGCCGGGCACGACGTCGAATCCGGTGCCGTCGGCGTTGAGCTGGACGCCTGCGTCGACGGGCGTGGTCTCCTCGATGGAGAGCTTCTCGTTGAGCGTGGTGCCGTCGGCGGCGTTGGCTTCGGCGGGCGCGTCGGTGACGTCCTGGCCGATCCAGAACGCGTAGCGGGTCCACCAGGCGCCGTCGCGCTTGGCGTCGAACGCCTTGTCGGCGATGGCGGTGGAGTCGACGCTCAGGCCGAGGTCGTCCATGCTCACGGCGGTGGTGCGGTCCTCGTAGGTGACCTTGGCGCGGGCGCCGTCGACGGCGTCGTCGACCATCGCGGCGATCTGCGCGCGGGTCTTGCCGGTGACAGGGCTCCCCCAGAGGGTGACGCCGGGCAGGGCGTGCGATTGGAAGAACCAGAGTCCTCCGCCGATGCCGGCGGCGAATGCGAGGACGACGGCCAGGATGATCCACGGCCATATCATGCGGCGGCGGGCGGGCGCGGCCGGTTCCGCGATGGCGCTCAGGTCCTCGATCGGAGGAAGGGGGATGTCGCCGGCCTGCAGCGGGGCGAACACCGTCGTGTCCTCATGGTCGGCGAACGCGCCTCCGCGTCCCGTCCTGCGCGCGCCGGCGTCCCATGCATCGTCGCCTTGGCCGTAGCCGTTGCCGTTGAACTGGTTGCTGTCTTCGTTCATGTGCACTCTTGTCGTTCTCTTCATGGAATGCTGCGGGTGCCGTTGCACCCCATCCCATTATGCCCCACGCCCTTGAGCTGCGGCGGCCGGCACTCGCCTTCCCGCGTGTCAGTGTGCGGCTACGTCCGGGAACGGCCGGAACCGCACACTGACACGGGGCGGGCTCAGCCGCGCTGGTGGTCGAGGGCGGCCTTGACGAGGCCGGCGAACAGCGGGTGCGGCTTGGTGGGGCGGGACTTGAATTCGGGGTGCGCCTGCGTGGACACGTAGAACGGGTGCACGTCGCGCGGCAGCTCGACGAATTCGGTGAGCTCGCCGTCGGGGCTCTGGCCGCTGATCCGCAGGCCGGCCTCGCGCAGACGGTCCTTGTAGGCGACGTTCACCTCGTAGCGGTGGCGGTGGCGTTCGGTCACGTGCGTGGTGCCGTACAGTTCGGCCACGATCGAGTCCTCTTCGAGTTCGGCCGGGTAGGATCCGAGGCGCATCGTGTGGCCCATGTCGCCGTGGCCGGCGACGATGGCCTTCTGCTCCTCCATCGTGGCGATGACGGGGTTCGGGCAGTGCTCGTCGAATTCGGTGGATCCGGCGTCCTCGATGCCCATCACGTCGCGCGCGTATTCGATGACCATCGACTGGAGTCCCAGACACAGGCCGAGTGCGGGCAGTCGGTTCTCGCGGGCGTAGCGCAGCGCGCCGATCTTGCCGTCGATGCCGCGGATGCCGAAGCCGCCGGGCACGACGATGCCGTCGACCTGGTCGAGCGCGGCGGCCGCGCCCTCC
Source organism: Bifidobacterium samirii (assembly GCF_003952945.1). GTDB lineage: Bacteria > Actinomycetota > Actinomycetes > Actinomycetales > Bifidobacteriaceae > Bifidobacterium > Bifidobacterium samirii. The sequence goes on along the minus strand of NZ_QXGK01000009.1, from coordinate 54,811 downwards.
TCGGTGGCGCACCGGTCGGCGGCCACCCATTTGACGTTGACCTTCGCCCAGTTGGCGAAGCCGCCGGCCTTGATGGCCTCGGTGACGGACAGGTACGCGTCGGGCAGGTCGATGTACTTGCCGACGATCGCGATGTTCACCTCGTGCTTGGGATGGTGGACGCGTTCGAGCAGGTCGGCCCATTCGTCCCAGTCGACGTCGTGGAACGGCAGGCCGAGCTCGCGCACGACGTACGCGTCGAGGCCTTCGTCGAACAGGATCTTCGGCACGTCGTAGATGCTGGGCGCGTCCACACAGTTGACGACGCCTTCGGCGTCGACGTCGCACATGAGCGAGATCTTGTCCTTGATGGACTGGTTGAGCGGGCGGTCGGAGCGCAGGACCAGCGCGTCGGGCGTGATGCCCAGCTGGCGCAGCATCATGACGGAATGCTGGGTGGGCTTGGTCTTGAGCTCGTGCGCGGCGGAGATGTACGGCACGAGGGAGACGTGCACGAACATGCAGTTGTCGGGGCCGAGCTCGCGGCGCACCTCGCGTGCCGCCTCGAGGAACGGCTGCGATTCGATGTCGCCGACGGTGCCGCCGATCTCGGTGATGATCACGTCCACGTCGTCGGCGGCCTGGGCGCGCATGCGCGCCTTGATCTCGTTGGTGATGTGCGGGATGACCTGCACGCACTGGCCGAGGTATTCGCCGGCGCGCTCCTTGCGCAGCACCTCCTGGTAGATCTGTCCGGTGGTGACGTTCGCCTTCTGGCTGAGGTACACGTCGAGGAAGCGCTCGTAGTGGCCGATGTCGAGGTCGGTTTCGGCGCCGTCCTCGGTCACGTAGACCTCGCCGTGCTGGAACGGGTTCATCGTGCCGGGGTCGACGTTGATGTACGGGTCGAGCTTCTGCTGCAGCACGTGCAGTCCGCGGCTGCGCAACAGTCGGCCCAGGGATGATGCGGTGAGTCCCTTGCCCAGCGACGACACGACGCCGCCGGTGACGAAGATGTGCTTGGTGATGTGTTCCTGGGAATTCCCATGTGTTCTTCTGACCATGGAATTTCAACATAACACCGTCAATCACGTGTCATGTTAACGGCATATGTCCGTTTGAAGTCATGGTCGGCTCGGCGTCGGGTCAGTCAAGGCGCCGACGGGACGTTCCCACGGCACGGAGGCATTCCGCCGCGCATATCACGCCGATAAGCGCCAGCGGCAGGAAATAGCGGTGCTGCACCCCGTCGACCACGCCCGCGCCGGCCGGCGTATACTGCAGCCACAACGCAAGATAGGTCAGCAGCAGGATACCGATCATCACCACGGCCGATCCCCACCAGAAGACCAGCAGACGCGCCGGCATCGCACGGCGGATCGTGGCGACGACAAGCACGACCAGCAGCGCCGCGATCATCAGCCAGCAGGCGCCGATCACCAGCGAGTCCAGCCGTCGGCCCATGTTGGAGCGCGCGGTCACGATCGCCATGACGATGGCCTTCAACGCAGCCAACAGCGAGGAGGGGTCGGAGAGCAGCGCCTGCTTGCGTGCGGTCATCTCGGCATGCGACACCAGCATCGGCGTCGTCACGAACCATCCGGTCAGACGCATCCAGACCATGAGCCAGACGGCCGACAACGCGACGCCCGAGGCGAGGATGCCCAGTTGGGCGCGGAACGACGCGGCACGGGCGGTGACGGACCGTTTTCCGATGGCGGCGTGCGCGCCGGACGTTGCGACCTCCGGCGATGCGCCGGCGAGTGTGCCGGACGACGGCCCGCCGTCCGCCAGACCGCGCTGCACCCAGGGGACGAGCAGGGTGAGCGCGCTCATCGGGGCATACACGAACTTGCACATCGACAATGCGACGCACAGCACAGCCAACGCCGCGCAGTACCCGGTCGTCACCCGCCGGACCGTCGCCCGCACGAGCATGCAGGTGAGCAGGAACGCGAGCGCCTGCGTCATCGAGTCGGCCGAGATTGCGTATGAGTAACGGTGGATGGTCAGCGGGAACAGCATCACCAGGGCGGCGAGGATGCGCCAGCGCGGCAGCAGGAAGACGGCCAGCGCCATGCACAGCGCATACGCGACCAGCGTGATCGTTTCGGTCAGATAGTAGGTCGCGCCGGCGGACAGGCCGAGCGCATCGCCCAACGCGAAACCCGCCAGTTGCGGCAGGTAGACCAGCGGCGAGTTCGTGGCGGTGTTGTTGTACGGCACGTCGGCGCCATTCGAATCGGACACGGTGATCGTGTCGGGCAGGATGACGGTCGGGTCGTAGCCGTCGTAATGCTCCTGCGAATAGTCGATCCACTGCCAGGAAACGTGGCCGCCCACGTTCCCCTCGCCGCCGTGCAGCCGCGAGCGCGACTCCACCGGATGCGCGAGAACGTCGCCATGCAGCATACCGTCGACGCGGTAGACATGCGCCCACACATCGGGGATGTGGCCGGGCTGGGTCAGCGCCATGAACCCGCCGCCCATGATCAGCGTCCCCAGCACCACGATCAACGGCATCAACCGGCGGAACACCGACAGATACCTGTCGAATGCCGCGCCGCCGGACGCACGGTCGGACACACGGTCGACCAGGTGCCTGCCGGTGGCGCGTCGATGGCTCGCTCCTTGGCTGCTCATGCAATGTCCTTTCGTCGTATCGGTCTCCGTTACCAGAGTTTTTCCACAACCAAGCGTTTGGGCGGGTCGGAGCGAGGAGCATACAGATTGGGGCGATCGCAGTGTGCCTTCCGGTCTCACCGAATGGGAGTATCCGTCCGCGCGCAAGGTGATCAAAGACGGCCGGATGACACCTGCCCCGCCGCCGGCCCCGGTCGGGCCTGACCGCCGCTCCTACTCCCCTTTGATCAGGTGGGCGACGGCCTCGAGGGCGAGCTTGTAGCCGTAGAAGCCCATGCCGGTGATGGTGCCGGTGGCGACCGGGGAGATCACCGAGCGCTTGCGGAACTCGTCGCGCGCCGACGGGTTGGAGATGTGCACCTCGATCAGGGGCAGGCCGGCGTCGCCGACCATGTGCGCCGCGTCGGACAGGCCGTACGAGTAGTGGGTGAACGCGGCGGGGTTCATCACCACGGGCGTCTTCTCGTCGGCGGCGCGGTGCATCCAGCCGATCATCTCGGCCTCGTCGTCGGTCTGGCGCACCTCGACGTCGAGTCCCAGCTCCTCACCCCATGCGGTGCACAGGCGGCGCAGCTCCTCCAGGTCCTGGCGCCCGTACACGTCCGGCTGGCGTACGCCGAGCCGTCCGAGGTTCGGTCCGTTGACGACGATGACTCTGGTCATGATTCCCTCGCTTTCCCAAGACGGCCTCCCGTTCGGGAGGCCGCCGTTGTCGTTGGTTCCGTCCGCCGGCGATGCCGACGGGCCGTTCAGCCGGCGATGCGCCGGAACGCCTCCTCGACGGCGTCCGCCGGCGGGTCGTCCAGGTGGATCGGATGGCCGATCGCGTCGAGCACGACGAAGCGCAGCCGGTTGCCGCGCGCCTTCTTGTCGCGGTGCATGAGCGCGAGCACGTCCTCGTAGGATCCGCCGTTCCAGGAGGTCGGCAGTCCCAGCGAGTCGAGCAGCGTCCGGTGTTCGACCACCAGGTCGTCGTCGATGATGCCGAGGATCGACGCCAGTTCGGCCGCGTACACCATGCCGACGGCGACGGCGTTGCCGTGACGCCAGCGGAAGTGTTCGATCTTCTCGATCGCGTGGCCCATCGTATGGCCGTAGTTGAGGAACTCGCGCAGACCGGCCTCCTTGAGGTCGGCGGACACGTGGCGCGCCTTGACGCGCACGGTGCGTTCGATGAGCTCGTCGACGACGTCCTCGAGCGGCGAGCCGAGCAGGGACGCGCCGTCGAAGGCTCGCAGTTCGGCCGCATGCTCCCTGAGGATGCGCAGGATCTCCGGATCCGAGATGAAGCCGGATTTGGCGACTTCGCCCAGGCCTTCGATGAAGATGTCGTTGGGCAGCGACGCGAGCGTGGTCGTGTCGGCGAGCACGCCGGCGGGCGTGTAGAACGAGCCGGCGAGGTTCTTGCCGCCGGTCGTGTTGATGCCGGTCTTGCCGCCGGTGGACGCGTCGACCATCGCCAGCAGCGAGGTCGGGCAGTTCACGTAGTGCACGCCGCGCATCCAGGTCGCGGCGATGAAGCCGGCCAGGTCGGTGGCCGCTCCCCCGCCGACGCCGACGACCGCGTCGGAGCGGGTGAAGCCCTCACGGCCAAGCCGCTCCCAGATGCCGTTGGCGACGGTGACGGTCTTGCCGGCCTCAGCGTCGGGGATGACGATGTCGGACACCTCGTAGCCGGCCTGGCGCAGCAGGGCGCGGGCGCGGTCGGAGTGGCGCTGCACCGGCTGGGTGTGGATGAGGGCGATGCGGTGCGCCCCCGGTCCCAGCACGCCGGCGAGATGGTTCATCGCACCTTCGCCGATGCGCACGTTGTAGTCGTCGCCGCCGGCGACGTCGACGTGGACGACGCGCTCCTCGATCATGTTCATCACCTTTCTCGCCGCCATCTGCGGCGTGGATCCGTGCGTGCGCACGTGCACGTTCGCCAGTGCGGTGAACACCGGGTCGCGCTGCTCGTACAGGCGCATCCAACGTGCGTTGGCGTCGCCGCCGTCGAGCATGGGGCGTCCGCCGCCGCGGTTGGCGCGCTCCATCGCCTCCTTGGGGTCGGCCTGCAGGTAGATGACGCGGCCGCCCTCGTCCATGTAGCCGGCCAGCGCGTCCTGCACGGCCGGGGTCATCGGCGCGCCGCCGCCGAGGGCGAAGATGCCGTCGAAGTCGGACAGGGTGCGGGCGATCAGCTCGCTTTCGACGCGTCGGAACGCTGGCTCACCGTACTGCGCGAAGTAGTCGGGGATGCTCATGCCGACCTCGCGTTCGATTTCGATGTCGGCGTCGAGGAACGGCAGGCGGAGCATCTGCGCGACCTCGCGGCCGACGCGCGTCTTGCCTGCGCCCATCATGCCGATGATGACGGCGACCGGGTGACGCCCGCTCACCGCATGTGCTCCGGCCAGGCGGCGAGGTAGCTCTCCGCGTTGCGGCGCGTCTCCTCGACGCTGTCGCCGCCGAACTTCTCGATGACGTACCTGGCGAGCGTCAGGCGCACCATGGCCTCGGCGACGACGGCGCACGCCGGCACGGCGGTCGAGTCGGAACGCTGGTTGATGGCCTGGGCGCCTTCGCCGGTGAGCACGTCGACGGTGCGCAGCGCGCGCGGGATCGACGGGATCGGCTTCATCGCGGCGCAGATGCGGATCGGCTCGCCGTTGGACATGCCGCCTTCGATGCCGCCGGCGCGGTTGGTCAGTCGCGTGATGCGGCCGTCCTCGCCGGGCACCATCTCGTCGTGGGCTTCGGAGCCGGGGCGCACCGCCTCGAGGAAGCCGTCGCCGATGGCCACGCCCTTGATCGCCTGGATGCCCATGAGCGCCGAGGCGAGGGCCGCGTCGAGACGGCGGTCGGATTCGACGTACGTGCCGATGCCGGCGGGCACGCCGTAGGCGATGACCTCGACGACGCCGCCCACGGTGTCGGCGGACGCCTTAATCTCGTCGATGCGCGCCACCATGCGCGCTTCGGCGTCCTTGTCGAGGGTGCGCACCGGCGACGCGTCGAGCGCGGCGACGTCGTCGGGGGTGGGCAGCGTGCGGTCGGCGTTCTGGTCCACGCCGGCGCCGCCGACGGACAGCACGTGCGCGACGGTGCGGATGCCGAGCGTCTGCTCGAGGAACTGGGCGGCGACGCGGCCGAGGGCGACGCGCGAGGCGGTCTCGCGGGCGCTGGAGCGTTCGAGCACCGGTCGGGCGTCGTCGAAGCCGTACTTGCGCATGCCGGTCAGGTCGGCGTGGCCGGGGCGCGGGCGGCTCAGCGGCGCGTTGCGGCCTTCGCGTTCGAGCTCGTGGTCGAGCGGGTCGGCGCTCATCACCTCAGTCCACTTGGGCCATTCGGTGTTCGCGATCTCGATGGCGATGGGCGAGCCGAGCGTGACGCCGTGGCGCACGCCGGTCAGGAGTCGCACCTTGTCCTGCTCGAACTTCATGCGCGCGCCGCGTCCGTATCCCATACGCCGCCGCGCCAGCGCGTCCACGATGTCGTCGGTGGTGACCCGCACGCCGGCCGGCACCCCTTCGATCATCGCGACCAACGCCTCGCCATGCGATTCACCAGCGGTCTGCCAGCGCAACATATCTGCTCCTTTTGCCTGTCGTCGTCAACTTCGCACTAGCATAGCGGTATGTCCTGCCTTGCGTTGACGCCGAGTCTGATCTGTGGAATCGCCGTGGCCGCCGAGGATGTGCGCCGCCGGCGGGTGCCGCGCGCCTGGATCGCGCTCGGCTGCGCCGCCCAGCTGGCGGCCGACCTCGTGGTAGCGCTGCTGGAGAACGACCTGTTCCTGGTGCCGCAGGCGCTGCTGTTCGCGCTGCTCGCGGCGGCGCTGCAGTGCGCGCTCGCGCTGGTGCGCCCCGGCGCGCTGGGACTGGGCGATGTGACGTGCACGCTGATGACGGGATTGGGCGTCGGTCTGGCCGGGTTCACGGCGATGCTGGTCTGGTGGCTGGCGATGGGTCTGCTCGGTCTGGCGTGGATGGCCCTCTGGATACGGTTCGACCCGCAGTCCGATACCCGGTTCGCCGGCAAGGTGCCGTTCGCTCCGGTGATCGTGGCTGCGGGTCTGCTCGCCGCGGTGCTGACCTGAGCCGCCTGCCGTCATGGACGGCGGCGGCGCGGCAGGTCAGTTCGCGTTCTCGTTGTTGTTCTTGTATTCGTCGCGAATCTGCCAGAACTCGTCCTCGGTGGCGACGAACTTCGTCTCGCCGGTCTCCAGGTCGACGGTCACGAAGTACATCCAGTCGCCTTCCTCGGGGCTGATGGCGGCCTTGATGGCCGAGTCGCCCGGGTTGGAGATCGGCGTGGGCGGCAGCCCCGGATTCTGGTGCAGGTTGTACGGGTTGGAGGCGTCGGCGATGTCCGCGTCGGTGATCTTGGCCGCCGTGGTGCCCAGACCGTACGCGAGCGACGTGTCCATGCCGAGGTTCATGCCTTGGGTCAGGCGGTTCTCGATGACGCGTGCGACCTTGCCGTAGTAGTCGTCGCGGTTCACCTCGGCCTCGGCGATCGAGGCGATCTTGAGGATGCGCTCGCGTTCGTCGCCGCTGGGCGCGCCGAGCTCGTCGAGCTTGGCGATGCGGGCGTCGACCATCTGCCTGAGGATCTCCTCGGCGGTGCGGTTCTGCACGTCGTAGGTGCCCGGTTCGAGCCATCCCTCGAAGCTGCCGCCGGCTTCGGCGGGCAGAATGCCGCTGCCGCCGCCGCTGGTGATCGCGGTGAACTCGTCCTCGGCCAGTCCGCTGACCTGCACGGCCGCGGCGATCACGTCGCTGAGCCGTTCGCCGGGGCGCACTTCGAGGAATCCTCCGGCCTGGGAGGGGTCGGACAGGATCTTCACGACGTCGACCGAGCGCATCTGCAGCTTGAGCGTGTACGTGCCCGGGTAGAGGGTCGCGTCGGCGGCGGTCACGGCGCTGGTGAACGCGCCGACGGATTTGACGATGCCGGCGTCGACGAGGTTCTCGCCGATCTCCTGCGCACCCTGTCCGGATTCGACGGTGAAGACCGCCTCGCCGCTGCCGGGACCCGCGTAGTCCTGAACGTCGCTGACGCCGCCCGACAGGCGCGCCTCGCGCCACGACAGGATCGCACGGTAGGCGAAGACCGCGCCGACGGCGACGATCGCGACCGTCGCCACGACGGCGACGATCTTCATCATGCCGTTGCGCCGGCGACGTTCGCGCCGGCGACGCAGCTCGCGACGGGACTGCGCCGTCTCGGGCGCCGGTTCCGGCGCGGGCGTTCCGGTGCCATTGACCCACTGGGTCCCTTCGGAGAAGAACTCCTCGAATTCGTCGGCCACTACGCTGCTCCCTCGTTGTCTGCGCCGTCGAGCGCGGATTGCAGTATCACGACGGCGGCCTGCTGGTCCACTACGGGACGGTGCCGTCTGCCCGATACGTTCGCCTGCGACAGCTGCCGATGCGCGCTGACCGTCGTCAGCCGCTCATCGACCAGTGCGATGGTGGGGGTCTGTTCGATGGCGCATTCATGCGCGTCGATCAGGTTCCGGATGCGCTTGTCGAGATTCGCCGCCCAGCGGCGCGCCTTCTTCGCGCTTTTGCCTTCCGTGCCGTCCAGCTGCAGCGGAAGGCCGACCACGACGTGGTCCACCGATTCGTCCTCGATGACGTCGATGACCTCGTCCAGGGCCTGGAATGAGTCGCCGTACACCCTGATGTTGCCGGCAGGGTGCGCGAAGGTGAGCTCCGGGTCGGACAGAGCGAGTCCGACCCGGGCGTCACCGAGATCGATACCGAGCCACACCACGGGGTGGTTCAGCCCTTCATCGCCTCGTTCTTGAGCGCGGCGACCGCCTCGTCGATGCGGGAGGCGTCCTGACCGCCGCCCTGGGCGAAGTCCGGCTTGCCGCCGCCACCGCCGCCGAGGATCTTGGAGGCGCCGCGCACCAGATCGCCGGCCTTGATACCGGCCTTGCGGGCGGCGTCGTTGGTGGCCACGGCGACCATCGGCTTGTCGTCCTCGGACACGCCGGCGAGCGCGACCACGACGGGCGCGTCGTCGCCGAGCTGGCCGCGGATGTCGAGCACGGTCTTGCGCAGCGCGTCGAAGGAGCCGAAGTGGCCCACGTTCTTCGCGGCGACCTTGACCGGCGCGGCGGACTCGCGGGCGTCGGCGACCAGCTGCGGCACGGACGCGGCCAGCTGGCCCTCGTACATGGCCGCGAGTCGGCGGTCGGACTCCTTGAGCTTGGCGAGCAGCGTGTTGACGCGCTCGGCCAGCTCGTCCGGACGGGCGTTGAGCTTGTCGCTCAGCTGGGAGACCAGCGCGTGCTCGCGGGCGTTGAACTCGTAGGCGCTCTGGCCGACGAGCGCGTCGACGCGGCGCACGCCGGAGCCGATGGAGGCCTCGGACATGATGTTGATCGCGCCGATCTTGCCGATGTGGTCGATGTGCGTGCCGCCGCACAGCTCGCGGCTCCAGCCGTCCTCGCCGATGGACACGACGCGCACGACGTCGCCGTACTTCTCGCCGAACAGGTGCATGGCGCCCAGGGCGATCGCGTCGTCGAACTTCATCTCGCGGGTGGTGACGGCGAGGTTCTCGCGCAGCTTCTCGTTGACGCGCGCCTCGACGGCGTTCATCACCGACTTCGCCGGGGCCTTGGACCACTGGAAGTCGAAGCGCAGACGGTTCGGGGCGTCCTCGGAGCCGCGCTGGGTGGCCTGCGGGCCGAGCTCCTCGCGCAACGCCTTGTGCACCATGTGCGTGGCGGTGTGCGAGCGGGCGATCGCGCCGCGGCGGTCGAGGTCGATGTTCGCGTTGACCGGGGTGCCCACGACGAGCGTGCCCTCGGTCAGACGGCACTGGTGGACGATGAGGTCCTTGATCGGCTTCTGCACGTCGTCGACCTCGAGGACCGCGCCGTCGTCGGACAGGATCTCGCCCTGGTCGGCCAGCTGGCCGCCGGCCTCCGCGTAGAACGGGGTGCGGTCGAGGATGACCTCGACGGTGGCGGGCGCGGTGACGGCCGGCACGGAGCCCTTGCCCTCCTGCATGATGCCCAGGACGGTGGCGCGCGCGGAGAAGTCCTCGTAGCCGAGGAAGTCGATCGGCTTGGCGAGGGTCTTCTTGAAGTCGTCGTAGACGGACAGGTCCACGTTGTGGCGCTTCTTGAGCGCGTCGGCGCGGGCGCGGGACTTCTGCTCGTCCATGAGCTCGCGGAACTTGGCCTCGTCGACCTTCACGCCCTGCTCGGCGGCCATCTCGAGGGTCAGCTCGATCGGGAAGCCGTAGGTGTCGTGCAGCTTGAACGCGTCGGCGCCGGAGACGGTGGTCTCGCCGGCCTCCTTGGCCTTGCTCACGGCCATGTCGAAGATCTCGGTGCCGGCCTCGAGGGTGCGGCGGAACGCGTCCTCCTCGCCGTACGCGGATTCGGTGACCTCATGGAAGGTGTTCTCCAGCTCCGGATAGCTGGCGACCATCGCGTCCTTGGAGGTCGGGAACAGGGTCGGCAGCACGGGCTCGGTGACGCCCAGGGCGCGCATGGCCTTGACGGTGCGGCGCAGCAGTCGGCGCAGCACGTAGCCGCGGCCGTTGTTGGCCGGGCGCACGCCGTCGGACATGATCATGAGGGCGGAGCGCACGTGGTCGGCGACCACGCGGAACTTGACGTCCATGGCCGCGTCGTCGCCGTACTTGAGGCCGGAGAGCATCTGGGCGGCCTCGATGACCGGGAAGACCTCGTCGGTCTCGTAGATGTTCTGCTTGCCCTGCATCAGGTAGGCGAGGCGCTCCAGGCCGGCGCCGGTGTCGATGTTCTTGTTCTCCAGCTCGCCCACGATGTGCAGGTCGGTCTTGGACTTGACGTTGTCGACCTCGTAGTTCTCGAACACGAGGTCCCAGATCTCGATGTAGCGGTTCTCGTCGGCGATCGGGCCTCCCTCGATGCCGTATTCGGGGCCGCGGTCGACGTAGATCTCGGAGCAGGGGCCGCCGGGGCCGGGGCCGCCGGTGGTCCAGAAGTTGTCCTCCATGCCCATGATCTGGATGTGCTCGGGGTCGACGCCCTCGTTGCGCCACATCGAGCGGGCCTCTTCGTCGTCGGTGAAGGTCGTCATCCACAGCTTCTCCGGGTCGAAGCCGTAGCCGCCCTTGTCCTGCGGGGTGGTCAGCAGCTCCCACGCGTAGTGGATCGCCTCCTCCTTGAAGTAGTCGCCGAAGGAGAAGTTGCCGAGCATCTGGAAGAAGGTGCCGTGGCGGGTGGTCTTGCCGACCTCGTCGATGTCGAGGGTGCGCACGCACTTCTGGTTGGAGGCCATGCGCGGGCTCGGCGGGGTCTGCTCGCCCATCAGGTACGGGATGAACGGCACCATGCCGGCGATGGTGAACAGGGTGGTCGGGTTCGGCGAGATCAGCGACGACGAGGGCACCACGAGGTGGTCGTGGTTGCCGAAGTAGTCAAGATAGCGCTTCGCGATTTCTGAGGTGCGCATGTATGTGTTGAACTCCTTGGTTTTGGGCGGCCGTGGTGGCTGCGCCCGGAAATCCTGTGTGTCTTCGATGGTTCGATAGGCTTTGCCGGATGGACTGGCCGGCGAGCGGGCTATCGGGCCGAGCGCTCGGCGTACGTCCTGTTGAGCTCAGCCTCGCGGGCTCGGCGCGTCGCGTTGAACTCGTTGACCAGTCCTTCGAGCGTGCGGACGGCCACGTGGTCCTGGTCGGGACCGAGCACGAACTGGCGCATCGCGTCGGGCGTGTTCGCCTTCACGTAGGCGTTGGCCTTGGACACGGCGATCACGCCGGCGGCGAATCCCACGCCGAACCAGAACAGTCGTCTGAACATCACTCCCCCTTGGTCGTGGCGTGCATGCCCTGCTTCGCGAGGAAGGAGCGCGCGGTGGACTGGGCCGCGTACACGGCCGAGGCGATCTTGATGACGGGCTTGCCGAGGAACGAGCCGTACAGGTCGGTCAGCGCGCCCACGTTGGTCGCGGTCGCGGACGCCGCCGCGGAGATGCGGTTGACGTCCTCCAGGGACCGGTTGACCTGCCGGACGGTGGTCACGCCCTCGTCGATGGCGGGGATCGCGTGCTCGCCGGATTCGCGCACCGTTTCGGCGATCTGGTCGAACAGCTTGCCGAGTCGGATCAGCGGGTAGATCATGAATCCCGCGAGGATCGCGAACGCGATCGCGGCGATCAGACCGGCGATTTCTCCAACACCCATCCTGGACCTCTTTCCTGTCTGGCGGCCCGCAGGTCGCACACAATACCCGCACAAGCCTAGCCAACGGCCGCGACGCGCGCAAGCCGGGAAGGCGGGCTCCGCCGGCGGCCGCAGGGGCGTACGCCCGACGGACGCCTTCGCGTCAGCCGTTGTAGGAGACGATCGTCAGCGCGTTCTCGAACGGCCGCTCGGTGTCGAAGTCGACGACGGTGACCGAGCCGTTGGCGGGGCGTTCGCTCAGGTCGAGGCCGTCGCCGCCGAAGCGGTGGGCGAGGCTCAGCAGCGTGTTGCCGTGCGAGATCTGCAGCACGTGGTCGCCGTCGCGCAGCGTCGGGTTCGCGGCGATCAGCGCGAACGCGCCTTCGACGCGCGCCCAGTATTCGGCGTCGGATTCGGCGTCGTGGAACGGGTCGGCGGCCTTGAGCAGGTCGCGGGTGGCGGACAGGCCGTAGCGCGCCACGATCGCGTTGTACGAGGGCGCGCCGTGGGGGCCGCCGGCGGCGGTCCACGCCAGCGACATGTCCTGGCCTTCGAAGTAGCCGTAGCACTGCTCGCGGAAGTGCATGTCGTCGACGAGTGCGGGGCGGCGGTGCCCGGCGGCCTCGTTGACGTCGAGGATGCGCGCCGCGGTGATGCGGGCGCGCGACGTGTCGGAGCAGTAGGCGGCGGCGAAGTCGATGTCGGCGAGCTTGCGGCCGGCCTTGTCGGCGTCGGCCAGGCCGGATTCGGTCAGCGGCGAGTCGCACCAGCCCTGGAGCCGGTTGTAGCGGTTGAACACGGTCTGCCCGTGGCGGACCAGATGCAGATGAAGGATCATGGTCCCGATTATGGCACCGGCCCGTGCCATGTCGCGCCGCGATCCGCCCTGCGTCCCTCGGGGTTTCGCGTCCGCCGCGGATCGGCGTGGACGCGTTCATGGCGCGGAACGACGGCGGCCGGCCGTCGGGACGGGATCCGGGTGGGTCCGTCCCGACGGCCGGCCGCGGTCGGGGGCGTGCCGTCAGGCGCGGCGGCGACGCATGAGCGTCAGGCCGATGCCCGCCAGCGCGAGGCCGGTCATCGCGATGCCGGCGATGGGCGCGCCGGTCGCCGACAGCGCGGACTTGCCGCCGTCTGCCGTGGCGCCGGGACGGGCGGACTGGCCGTCGCCCTTGTCCGCCGCGCCTTCGTCGTCCTTGCCATCGTCCTTGCCGTCGTCGGAGCCGTCGTCCTTGCCGTCGTCGGACGCGGCGTACGCGCGGGTGGCCCAGAAGGCCGCGGCGCCGTTGCCGTTCGATTCGACGTCGGAGCCGACGGCGGTGAACACGTCGCCGCCGACGCCGGTCAGGAACAGGCGGTTCGTGCCGTCCTCGGCGGTCTGCTCGCCCACGGCGGCGGTGTAGTCGCCGTGCATGAGCACGCCCTCGTCGCTCTCCTCGATGTGGATCGTCACGGCGTCGCCGTCGAGCGTCCAGGTGCCGCGGGCGGCTCCGGTGACGGTGCCGTCGGCGGCGAGCGTCACCTTGCGGGCGTGGTAGATGCCGGCCGCGTCGGCGTCGCCGCCGGCGTAGTAGGAGGTCGGGTCGTGCACGACGACGTCGAACTCACCGGCGATGTCGGCCGCATCGTACGCGCCCTGACGCACGGCGCCGGACTTCTCGTACGGAGCGCTGACGAGCCATCCGTCGGGAGACATGACCAGCTGCTGGACGCGCACCTGATGCTCCTCGAGGTTGCCTTCGGTGCGCACGAAGCGGGTGTGGAACACGTTGTACACGGTGCCGTCCTCGTCGGCGAAGACCGAGTTGCCGCCCTGGGCGGTCTTGACGTTCTCCGATCCCGGCTGGTCGTAGGAGCTCAGGATGCGCAGGCCGCGGTTCACCTTGGTGTCGTCGAACGACGACGTGTACACGGCCGGGTTGCCGTTCTGGTCGACGTAGGGGCCCTCGATGTCCTTGGAGCGGAACTCGCGGATCTGGTAGCCGCCGGTCTGCGACAGCCCGCCGTAGGACAGGAACAGATACCAGTAGTCGCCCTGGTGGATCATCGTGGCGCCCTCGCCGGAGTTGCCGTGGCCGCCGGCGAGCTTGTGGCCGTAGTAGCCGTCGGATACGTTCTCGACGGTCGGGTAGGTCGTGGCGTAGTCGCGCAGGCCGGTGGACGGGTCGAGGCGGACCATCCAGATGCCGCCGAACCACGATCCGAACGCCATCCACAGCTCATCGCCGTCGTAGTGGACGCTCGCGTCGATCATGTTCAGACCGGTGTCCTGCAGGCTGGCGTAGCGGGTCAGGTCGGCGCCTTCGCCCAGCACGCGGTACACGTCGGTCGCCGACGCGTTCGCCGCGGAGAAGCCGGAGTAGATGACCGGTCCGACGTACGTCCAGTCGCCGTCGAGCGAGTCGGCGGTCAGCAGCGTCATCACGGACTTCTGGTACGGGAAGCCGCCGCCGTTGATGCTCATGTACATGCACCACTTGTTCATCGTGGGGTTCCAGATGATCTCGGGGGCCCACATGTTGCCGGCGACGTCCGGGTTGGAGTCCTGCTTGGGCCAGGCGTTCCAGATGTCGGCGAAGATCTCCTCGTAGTCGCGGCTCAGGTTGTTCTCGAAGTACTGCCAGTGCTGCAGGTCGGTGCTCTTGGCCCACGCGCGGTGGGAGCCAAACGAGTAGTACACGCCGTCGGACTTGATGATCGACGGGTCGTGGACGGTGACGCGCGCGTGGCCGGCGTCGTCGCCCGCGGACTCTGCCTGGACGAGCAGGTCGATGGTCTTGACGACCGGTTCGCCCAGCGCCTCGGATGCGATGGTCGCGGTCAGGGTGACCTCGGCGGCGCCGGAGGCGGGGCGGGTCACCTTGGCGGCGACGGAACCGTCGCCGGGGGCCGGGGCGACGATGGACACGACCTTGTCGTCGGACGAGGTCCACGTCACGTCGCCGCTGATGCCGTAGGCGTCGAGGCTGACGGTGCGCGGCAGCAGCAGATCGCCCTTGACGTTCTCGGATCCGTCGACGGTGAGCGCGGCGGCCATCGCCTCGCGCAGGGCGTCGCGGTCGAGCGCCTTGGGCACGAGCACGTCGAAGGTCCTGACGACCGGCTCGGACGGGTCGGCGATGCCGGAGTCGGGCGTGAGCGTGGCGGTCAGCGTCACCGTCGTGTCCTCGGACGGCAGCGTCACCGCGGCGGTGCCGTCGTCGGCGACTTCGATGGTCGTCGCGTCGGAGCTGGTCCAGGACACGGACGCGTTCGTCGTACGGGTCGCCAGCGTGAAGTCGGCGTTGGCCGAGGACGGCACGTCGAGGGCGTCGGCCTGGGCGTCGAGCAATGCGGACACGCCGTCGGCGTCGAGCGTGCGGGCGATCTGGTCCTGGGTCAGCGTCTCGTCGTACACGGCGAAGGATCGGATCGCGCCGTGGAAGAGCGCGTCGCCCACGCCCGGGTAGCGGGATTCGCCGATGACGTTCCAGTCGTGCGCCTGGAAGTCGGCCGGCGTCGCGGAGGCGACGGTCGAGCCGACGAGGCGGCCGTCGATGTAGAGCTTCGTCTCGCGGGTCGTGCCGTCGATGGTGGCAGTCAGGGTCTGGAACTTCGACATGGACAGGTTCTCGCTGGCGGAGAAGTACGTCTCCCCGTCGCCGTTGGCCTTCGAGGTGATGGACGAGTACAGCGAGGTGTGCGTGGAGGCGGTCCAGGAGCCCTTGGCGGTCTGGCCGGTGCCGCCGAGCTGCCACAGGTACGTCCATGCGCCGGAGCTGTTGAACTGGTCGTTGCGCACCGTCACCGACACGGTGGCCGACGCCTTGCCCTTGAGGATGCCGTCGGGCAGCCTCACGTAGCGGTCGCCCTCCATCTGCAGCGCGTCGTCCTGCCAGGTCCCCTCGGCGGACGTGCCGTCGGCGGCCACGATGCGGGCGTCGCCGAACGTCGAGCCGGACACGTCGTTGCGTACGGCCGTGCCGTCGCCCTGGGCCGAGGTGAAGTCGTAGTCGACGATCGGCGCCGGCACCGTCACCTCGTCGGCGACGGCCGATGCGGTCAGACTCGCGCCGAGGCCGCACAGCAGCATCGAGGCCGCCGCGACCGATGCGACACCTCGTTTCCATCGATGTAAATCATACATACGGGTACCCACCCTTCTTCATTGCCGATATGGAAAAAGACGGCGACGTCCGTCGTCGCCCGTGATTCTGTTCTCGGAAAACGCCGACTCCCTCGCCGGCGGTTCTTATCGTAGCACCGTTTGCATCGATGTAAAGCACGTCGTCCGGAAAAACACGAACGCCCCGGGCGAAGCCGGGGCGCTCATGCGTATGTATGTCCTTAAGCTGTAAATATTTACAGTGTGTTGATCCAGATCAGCGAGCGTAGAACTCGACGACGTACTGGATGTTGACCTGCACCGGCACCTCTTCGGCCTCCGGCTTGCGGGTGAGGGTCGCCTTCAGGGAGGCGATGTTCACGTCCAGGTAGCCCGGGACCTGCGGCAGCACGTCGCGGTGCACGCCTTCGGCGGCGATCTGGAACGGGACCATCGTCTGGCTCTTGGCGCGGACCTGGATGGTCTGGCCCGGCTTCACGCGGTAGGACGGGCGGTCGACGATGTTGCCGTCGACGAGGATGTGGCGGTGGACCACGAACTGACGGGCCTGAGCGGTGGTGCGGGCGATGCCGGCACGCAGGACCAGGTTGTCGAGGCGGGTCTCGAGATCGGTCAGCATCGCGTTGCCGGTCTGGCCGGCGGTGCGGGTGGCCTTCTCGTAGGAGGCGCGCAGCTGCTTCTCGGAGACGCCGTACTGGGCGCGCAGACGCTGCTTCTCGCGCAGACGCACCGCGTAATCGGACTCGGTGCGACGGCGGGTGCGGCCGTGCTCACCCGGAGCGTACGGGCGCTTCTCGAAGATGCGCTGGGCCTTCGGGGTCAGGGCGATGCCGAGGGCGCGGGAAAGGCGCACCTGACGGCGGGAACGCTGAACGTTCGTCATTGGTTTGATCCTTTGGTTGTTCTGTCGTTGTCTGAACGGAACGCGGGGAACGCAGTGCGCCCCGCGCTGAGTCGGCCTCTCCAGCGCTAGTCGCGCAAGACGCGAACGGCTGGGACCCTGCGGTCCCGGTCGCCGACCCGCTGATGGGCTAAGACTCCAGACGGCATGCACCCGGCGGCGCACACCAATCGCCAACTATACACACCGGGGGCGGACAGTCACGCCTCCGTCAGCACGCCGCGGTCCATCCTCAGCACGCGGTCGGCGTATCCGAGCGCGTCGGGGTCGTGCGTGACCATGAGCACCGCGGTCCCGGCGTCGGCCACGCCGCGCAGCAGGCGCATCACGGTCGCGGTGCTGTCGGCGTCCAGGTCGCCGGTCGGCTCGTCGGCGATGAGCAGGCGAGGCCGGTTCATCAGCGCGCGTGCGATGGCGACGCGCCGCATCTCCCCGCCCGACAGCTCCCGCGGGCGGCATCCGGCGAGGTCGCCCACCTGCAGCGCCGTCAGCAGCCGCATCGCGCGGCGTGCGGCGCCGTCCGACGGCATGTCGGCGACGACGGCCGCCGGCATCGGCGCGATCACGTCGGGCAGTCCGGGGACGGCGGCCGGGACTCCGTCGCCCGCATCCGGATCGCCGGCGGATGGAGCCGGCGCCGTCGGCGTGTCCGGCGTGTCGCCGTCGGACGGGCGGACGCCGTCGCAACCGTCCGCATCGAACATGTCCGGCACGACCGGACCGTCCCCCGCCGCGCCGGGCATCACGGACGGCAGGATCACGTTGTCGAGCACGGTCAGGTTCGGCATCAGCGTGTGGGACTGGGTGACGAATCCGATGCCGCGCGAGCGCACCGCCGACATCACCCGGTCGTCGAGTGACGCGAGGTCGCGTCCGTCGAACACGACCGAACCGGACGTGGGGCGCAGCAGCCCGGCGATCAGGTTGAGCAGCGTGCTCTTGCCGTTGCCCGAGCGTCCCACGATCGCGACGAACCCGCCCGGTTCGACGGACAGCGACACGTGGTCGACGGCGGCGAACTCGCGGCCGCGGCGTCGGAACGTCCTCGTCACGTCCCGAATCTCCAGCAGCGCCATCACTCCCCCTCCCTCAGCGTCAGGTACGTCTCCGGCGCGCTCAGGCGCACCGCGCTCGCCAGGCAGGCGAGCACGCCGGTCGCCACGGCGAACGCCAGGGCGAGCAGCATCATCGCCGCCACGCGCAGCGCGCCCGTCTGCAGGTACGGCAGCTGCAGACGGCTGGCGATGAGCGTGGAGAACGGCAGGATCGCCAGCGAGGCGAGCGTCACGCCGGCCAGTCCGCCGGCGAGTCCGATCGCGGCGGATTCGCGCACGACCAGCGAGACGAGCGTGCCGCGGGTGGCGCCCATGATCCGGTAGGCGGCGAACTCGCGCTTGCGTTCGTTCGTGGCCGATGTGAACACGGCGACGAGGACGATCAGGCCCATGGTCCAGAACACGGCGAGGAACGCGGCCGCGTAGGAGACGATCGTATCGAGGCCGGCGCGCGTGGTGGCGGTCAGGCCGCCCGGATAGACGTATCCGAGTCCGTCGAGGCCGCTGGCGGCGGCGATGTTGTCGGCGACCTTGTGCGCGTCGTAGCCGTCGGCGACCTTGACGAGCACGGCGGAGACGGCCTTGTCGGCGTATGCGGCGGGGATGGCGGCGTGGCCGACCTCGGCGGAGTAGCCGATGACCTGCGGCACGGTGGACGAGTCGACGAACACGGCGTTGTCGAGTCCGGTGCCGGTGGCGGCCAGCTGGGCGACGACGGGGAATTCGTGGCCGTAGAGGCGGATCGTGCCGTCGGCGGACACGTTGATGCCCGATCCGGCGATGGCCTCGCCGGTGGCGAGCGCGCCGTCGTACTGGGAGACGATCCACGGTTCGATGACGAAGTCGGTGGACGGGTCGAAGCCGATGATCTGCACCTTGCCGTCGCAGCAGTCGGCGGACAGGGAGGCGATGTAGGTCTGGGCGGTGGCGCGGGCCACGCCGTCGGCCTTGGATACGAGCGCGGCGATGTCGTTGGTGAAGTAGAACGTGCCGGACGAGCTTCCGGTGAGGAGCGCCTCGGCCTGCGTGCCGGTGTTCTGGGGCGTGACCATGAGGTCGGCGCCCATGCGTTCGCTCATGCTGTCGATCCCGTCGCCCAGGTTCGCGGCGAGCAGTGCGCCGCCGTAGACGGCGACGGTGAGCATGGTGACGACGACGATCAGCATCGCGGTGCGCAGCGGCCGGCGGCGCAGGTTCTCCAACGGCAGCCGGGCGAGGGTGATGTGCGGCATGGGCGGTTCCTCCGATGCCGGTCAGGCGGCGGCGAGGGCCGTGCGGGCGCGGTCGGCCCTGTCGGCGCGCAGGTCGGCCCAGGCGGCGATGAGGCAGCAGATGGCGGCGAGCGCGCCGACGACGATGAGCGTGGGCAGCATGACCATGCGGCAGTGCATCATCGCTCCCGGGCAGACGCCGATGAGCACGGTCGGCACGGCGATGAGCAGCAGCGCGATGACGGCGGCGGCCGCGTTGAGTCCGGCGCGCATGGCGGGACGTGCGAACAGGGCGATGACGCCGATGGCCAGCATCGCGACGCCGATGCCGGTGGCGGCCTGCTGGGCGTAGTGGCAGGCGCCCGGCGTGTCGTGGCCCTGGCAGGCGTGGGCGAAGGTCTGGGGCGCGATGGCGGCGAGCGCGCCGAATGCGACGGCGGGCAGCGCGGTGAACGGGATGCGGGTCATGGGTCTTCCTCTCTTGTTGCTTCCCTGGTGACCGTACGCGATTATCCGCCGCGATGCGTCCGAATACAAGCCTTGACTTTGAGACGGACGTGGATATAATGCGGGCCTCCTTCACGGCTCCCGGCGGGGAGTCGTGAAGGAGGCCCGGTTGTCCGCCGGCCGGCCGCCGTCCGACCGGCGGCCGCGCCGATTCAGAGCTTTTCGATGGGGGCGACGCGCAGCATGAGCCGTTTGACGCCGGCGGAACCGAAGTCGACGGTGATGACCGAGTTGCGTCCCTTGTCCTGCGCGTCGACGACCTTGCCCAGACCGTACTGGTCGTGGGTGATGCGGTCGCCGATGTGGAAGTCGGCGATGTCGAGCCCGTTGTCCTTGCGCAGCGAAGACGCAGCCGCGGCCGTTCCGGCGCCCGATGCGCCGGCGCCGGTCTTGGGCGCGGCGCGGCGGGGCGTCACCTTGCCGTTGCGCGACGTGCCGGACGAGCCGGACGAACCGTACGAGCCGGACCGGGATCCGTAGGACGAACCGCCGTACGACGAGCCGGACGAGCCGTAGGAGCGCGATCCGCCGCGCGAACGGGAACCGCCGTACAACGATCCGTACGACGAGCCGCCGTAGGAGGAACCGTACGATTCCGACGATCCGTAGGAGCGGGACCCGTACGCGGAACCGCCGCGCGACCCGTACGAGCCTCCGTAGGACGAGCCTCCGTACGACGAGCTGCCGTACGACGAGCCGAAGTCGTCGTCGCCCCATCCGCCGAATTCGTCGTCGCCGCTCCCCCACGAGGCGCGCATGCGTTCCATGCCGGCCTCACGGCGCTTCCAGTCGATGAGCTCGGCGGGGATCTCGTCGAGGAACTGGCTGGGCGTCATGTCGGCGGCCTGCCCCCACTGGGCGCGCACGGCGGCGCGGGTCACGTACAGCCGGCGCTTGGCGCGGGTGATGCCCACGTATGCGAGGCGACGCTCCTCGGACAGTTCGCTCGCATCCTCCATCGCGCGCGAATGCGGGAACGTGCCCTGTTCCATGCCGGTGAGGAACACGACCGGGTATTCGAGGCCCTTGGCGGTGTGCAGGGTCATGAGCGTGACCTTACCGCTGTCCTCGCCTTCGGAGGGCAGCTGGTCGGAGTCGGCCACGAGCGCGGTCGTCTCGAGGAATCCGGCGAGCGTCGCGTCGGGCGTGTTCTGCTCGAATTCGGCGGCGACGGACTGCAGCTGGGAGAGGTTCTCCACGCGCGACGCGTCCTGCGGGTCCTCGGAGGCGCGCAGTTCGTCGAGCATGCCGGTGCGGGCGAGCACTTCGGCGACGATCTGCGAGGGCCGGTTGGCCGGGTCGGCGGCGAAGTCGCGCAGACCGGCCATCAGGTCGCGGAAGACGCGCAGCTGCTTCGCGGTGCGCGTGGGCGCGCCTTCGATCTCGTCGAGCCGTTCGATCGCGCCGTAGAACGTGAGCGCGTGCGCGTCGGCGTGGCCGGCCACGACCTCCTCGGCCCTGGCGCCCAGACCGCGCTTGGGCACGTTGAGGATGCGGCGCATGTTCACGTCGTCGGCCGGATTGACGATCGCCTGCAGGTAGGCGATCGCGTCCTTGATCTCGCGGCGCTCGTAGAAGCGCGTGCCGCCGACCAGCTGGTACGGGAGCCCCGCGTTGATGAGCGCCTCCTCGAGCGAACGCGACTGGGCGTTGGCGCGGTACATGATCGCCATGTCCGTGTACGCGATGCCCTCCTCGCCGTGCAGTCGGGCGATCTCGCCGGCGATCCAGCGCGCCTCCTGCTGCGGGTTGTCGGCCGCGTAGCCGACGATCGGCTCGCCCTTGCCGAGCGCGGTCCACAGGCGCTTGGGCTTGCGGCCCTCGTTGAGCGCGATCACCGCGTTGGCCGCGTCGAGGATGGTCTGCGTGGACCGGTAGTTCTGTTCGAGCATGATCGTCTTCGCGTTCGGGAAGTCCTGCTCGAAGTCCTGGATGTTGCGGATGTCGGCGCCGCGGAACGCGTAGATCGACTGGTCGGAGTCGCCCACGACGGTGATCCACGCCTGTCCCTCGCGGCCGGCGGTCGCCGTCGACGACGCGGCCGGCGCGACGGATGCGGACGCGGCGGCCGCGCCGGGGACGCCGAACGGCAGTCCGCCGGCCATGCCCGCCGACGCGGGTGCGGCCGGGGACGGCGCGAACGACGGCGACGGCTCGTCCCAGCCGCCCCACTCGTCCTCGCCCCAGCCGAAGTCGAACGTCGGCGCCGCGGAAGCGGCCGGAACGGGCGCGGCCGCCGGGAACGCCGCCATCGGCGACGCCGCGCCGGGCATCGCCGCGGCGGACGGGAACGCCGGAGCCGCAGCCGTCTCCCCCGGCTGCACGCCGGCGGCACCGGCGCCCGCCTTCGCGGCGTCGACGCCGGCCAGCTCGCGCACGAGCACGTACTGGGCGTGGTTGGTGTCCTGGTACTCGTCGACGAGGATGTAGCGGAACTTGCTCCGGTAGTACCGGGCGACGTCCGCGTCGGTGCGCAGCAGCTCGACGGTGCGGCCGATGAGGTCGTCGAAGTCGACCGCGTTCGCCGCGGCGAGGCGATGCTGGTATTCGGCGTACATCACCGCGTACAGCGCCTCGACGTCGCCGCCGGCGGTCACCGTGTATCCCTTCTGTCCGGGGCGGTAGTCGGGCGCGTGCTTGCGCAGACGGTCGCGCCAGTCCTCCAGGTTGTTCTTGTAGTCGGAGATGCGCGTCAGGATCACGCGCGGCGTGTAGCGCTTGACGTCCACGTTCAGGTCGGCGGCGATCATCTTGATGAGACGCTCGCAATCGGCCGTGTCGTAGATCGAGAAGCCGGGGTCGAGGCCGATCGAGCGGCCGTCGCGGCGCAGGATGCGCACGCACGCCGAATGGAACGTCGACACCCACATGCGTCTGGCGACCGGGCCGATCAGCCCTTCGAGACGTTCGCGCATCTCGGCGGCGGCCTTGTTGGTGAACGTGATGGCGAGCACCTGGCTGGGCCATGCGTTCATCTGACTGAGGATGTAGGCGATGCGGCGGGTGAGCACGCGCGTCTTGCCCGAGCCGGCGCCCGCGCCGATCAGCAGCGCCGGACCACGGTACTGCACGGCTTCGGCCTGCTGCGGGTTGAGGTCGCCCACGAGCTCCTGGGCGGTTCTGACGATGAGGTCGGGATCGTGCTGCACGGTGCTTCCCTTCATGGTTGCGTCATGGTTACGGCGTGGTTGCGGCGTGGTTGCGCCATGGTGGTGCCGGACCCGCATCGTGGATGCGATGCGGGTCCGGGGATCGGGCCGATCAGCGTATCACGCGGCGGCGTCACTGCGCGTGGTCGGCGATCCAGTCGACGATGGCGTCCTTGACGGTCTGCGCGTACAGCTGCTGGCCGGGCACCTCCGGGTGGATGCCGTCGGCGGTCAGCATGTCGGTGTGGGCGCCGATGGCCGCGTTCCAGTCGGCCAGCGTGGCCGTGGACGAGTGGGTGCGCACGTATTCGGCGGCCGCCTCGTTGCCGCCGGGCATCCAGCTGCGGTCGCCGTAGCCGTTGACGATGACGAGCACATGCCCGTCGCCGGCCGCGGCGGCGATGTTCGCGTAGTCGTCCGGCGTGACCGTGCCGTTCGTATTGAGCGAGACGACCACGTACTGGCGCAGCTGTCCCTGCGCCTTGAGGTTGGACACCAGGTCGGGGCCGGTGGCGATGTGGCGGGACGTCTGCGCGTCGATGACGATGCCGGGCAGCAGCTCCTCCAGGGCCGGGGACGCGCCGACCGTGACCGAGTCGCCGATCACGGTGATGTCGTCGCCGGTGAGGTTCTGCTCGGCGTCGGCGCGCGCCTGCTCGCGGCGCTTCGCCTGCTCCTCGGCCTGCCTCTTCGCCTCCTCGGCGGCCTTGGCGTCATGCTCGCGCTTCTCGTTCTGCGCGTCGAGGGACGACTGATTGGCCTCCAGCATCTCCTGGACGCGCGATTTGGCGGGCGCGTCCTTGACGCCGAACACGAATCCGACGGCGAACAGCGCGCACAGCAGCGCCGTGACGAACGGGCGCAGCCGTTCGATGACGTCGTCCACGACGCGCGCACGCGCCTGCGACACGTCGGCCGGCGGGGCGAACGCAGTCGGCGGCTCCGGCACCGGGCCTCCGGCCACGGGCGCCGATCCGACGCTCCGGGCGGCGTCGGCGCGACGGCGTCGCATTATGTCGATGCGGCGGGCGAGCGGGCGTTCGACCATCCACCACGACAGCGCCGTCATCGCGACGGTGGAGACCAGCGTGAGCAGCCAGATCAGCCACATGCCCTTGCCGCGCCAGCCGGGCAGCAGCATCTGGATGAGCACGAACAGCGGCCAGTGCCACAGGTAGATGCCGTACGAATAGCGGCCCATCAGCGCCAGCGGACGCCAGGTGAGCAGCGACGTCATCCACGATCCGGGGAACACCGATCCGGCGATGAACACGATCGCGCACAGCGCGGCGGCGACCAGTCCGCCGCGGAATGCGCTTGCGTCCTGTCCGACGTGCAGGGCGAGGTATCCCAGGACGATCAGCGCCGCCGTGGCCAGCCACGGGGCGACGGTCCCGGCGACGCGGTGACGCGCGCCGTCGCCGACGAGCGGCCCGCCGTACCAGTGGACGGCCATCGCGAACGCGACGCCCAGCAGCAGCGCGAAGCAGTGCGTGTCGGTGCCGAAGTACACGCGCGTCGGGTCGGCGTCGGGACGGTACAGCAGCGCCATGCCGCCCGCCGAGCATGCGGCGAGGGCGACGACGATGGCGACGCGCGCCCATTTGGGGGCGATGAAGCGCTGCAGCAGGCCGATCAGCAGCGGCAGGACGAGCGTGACCTGCGCCAGCAGCGCCACGAACCACAGGTGGCGCAGCGGCTGGGGCGACGTGGATGCGAAATAGCTGCCGCCGGTGGCGATCTCGTACCAGTTCGTCGCGAACAGCGCCGCGGCAAGGCTTTTGCCTCCCACGCCGACGAGCGCCTCGCGCCCCACGAGCCATGCGAACGAGACGACCGCGCCGATCATCACGACCATCGCCGGCCACAGTCGGGCCAGACGACGCAGATAGAACCATCCGAGCGCGATGCGCCCGTCCCGCTCCGCCTCGCGCAGCAGGCTCAGTCCGAGCAGGAATCCGGAGATGGCGAAGAACACGTCCACGCCGATGAAACCGCCGGGCATCGTCCGCTGGGACAGGTGGTACCAGATGATGCCGGCCAATGCCAGACCTTTGATGCCGTCAAGTCCGATGAACCGCGCGGCGGACCTCCCCCGCGCCCCCTCTTTTGTCGCTTCGATCACCCTGCCATGCTACGACACGGCAGGACCAACCGGCGCGGCGCGACACCGGCCGCGGCGAGGTCAGCGAGAGCGCGTAGACTGGCCGTTTGCAACCATCCGAAACCACACCGATCGAAAGGGTGTTATGAAGGAACTCGAGGAGCGCATCCGCCAGGAGGGCACGGTCAAGGTCGGCAATGTGCTGAAGGTCGACGCCTTCCTGAACCACCAGTGCGACGTGGCCCTGTTCGACGCCATGGGCGCCGCGTGGGCGGAGCATTTCGCCGGCAAGCAGATCACCAAGATCCTCACCATCGAGGCGTCCGGCATCGGCATCGCCTGCATGGCCTCCCGTCATTTCGGCAACGTGCCGGTCGTGTTCGCCAAGAAGGCCCAGTCGATCAACCTCGACGGCGACCAGTACGTCACCACCGTCTACTCGTTCACCAAGCAGCGCGAGTTCCCGGTCATCGTCTCGCGCAAGTACCTGGGTCCCGAGGACCACGTCCTGCTCATCGACGACTTCCTGGCCAACGGCAAGGCGCTGCGCGGCCTGATCGACATCTGCGACCATGCGGGCGCGACCGTCGAGGGCATCGGCATCGCCGTGGAGAAGGGCTTCCAGGGCGGCGGCGACAAGCTGCGCGAGGAGGGCTACGACGTCGAGTCCCTGGCCATCGTCGAGGCGATGGACCCCGAGACCGGCGAGATCACCTTCCGCTGAATGCGTTCCGGCGGCGGTGCGGATACGGCCTTTATGAGGCCGAGTCCGCGCCGCCGCCTTTCGATGGTGTTTGAGAGAGCTCATACAAGAGAGGAAGAACGTTGAGCACTGAGAAGAAGTCCAACGGCATCTCGATGGAGGCGCTGACCTCCCTCGACGCGCCCGTCTCGTTCTGGCGCGGCATCCCCTTCGGCCTGCAGCATGTCATGGCCATGTTCGTGGCGAACCTCGCCCCGATCTTCATCGTCGCGTCCGCGGCGAAGATGGACGCCGCCCAGTCGGCCGTCATCATCCAGGCGGGTCTGCTCGTGGCCGGTCTGGGCACCTGCCTGCAGCTGTACGGCGCGTGGCTGATCGGCTCGCGTCTGCCGATGGTGACCGGCATCTCGTTCACCTACGTGGCGGCCGCGTGCGCGATCTGCGCCGACAAGGGCTACGGCGCCGTGATCGGCGCGGTCATCGTCGGCGGCCTGCTCGAGCTGGTGCTGGGCCTGACCGCCAAGTACTGGCGCCGCTTCGTCCCGCCGATCGTCTCCGCGATCGTCGTCACCTCGATCGGCTTCTCCCTGCTGACCGTCGGCGCCGAGAGCTTCGGCGGCGGCTCGGGCGCGGCCGACTTCGGCTCCTGGCAGAACCTGACGCTCGGCCTGATCTCGCTGATCGCCTGCCTCGCGTTCCAGCTGCTCATGAAGGGCACCGCCAAGCAGCTGTCGGTGCTGTTCGGCCTGGTCGTCGGCTATGTGGTGGCCATCTGCATGGGCAAGGTCGACTTCTCCGGATTCCAGGATCTGGCGATCGTGTCCGTGCCGCAGATCATGCCGGTCAAGCCGGTGTTCGACTGGGGCGCGATCATCTCGCTCGGCCTGCTGTACGTCGTCTCCTCCGTCGAGGTGCTGGGCGACACGGCCGCGCTGACCAAGGTGGGCCTCAACCGTCTGCCCACCGAGAAGGAGACCGCCGGCGCGATCGCGGGCGACGGTCTGATCTCGACCGTCTCCGGCCTGTTCGGCTGCCTGCCGCTCACCTCGTTCGCGCAGAACATCGGCCTCGTGGCGATGACCAAGGTCGTCAACCGCAAGGTCATCCTCTCCGGCGGTCTGATCCTCGTGGTCGCCAGCTTCGTGCCGGCCATCGCCGAGGTGTTCAACTCGCTGCCGCAGGCGGTGCTGGGCGGCTGCACGATCATGATGTTCGGCAACATCATCCTCTCCGGCTTCCAGATGATCTCCGAGGCGGGCTACACGCAGCGCAACATCACGATCGCCGCGCTGAGCCTGACCGTGGGCATCGGCTTCACGCAGGTGAGCGACATCTTCGTGCACTTCCCGGCCCTGTTCCAGCAGATCTTCGCCTCGAACTGCATCGCCGTCGCGTTCGTCGTGGCCGTGATCCTCAACGCGGTACTGCCGAGCGAGGACCACTTCCTGTCCGCTCCGGCCGAGGCCAAGGACGCCGAGTGATGTGCGAGTGATGGACGGTCCGCCGCCGACATGAGCGGCACAGCCGTACACCGACCCGGATGACGAAGGGCGGGACCGTGTATCGTACACGGTCCCGCCCTTCGTCGTTCTTCAGATGATCCGGTCCGGCTCCGCTCAGATGACGGCCGCTCCTGCGAACGCGTCCGCATCGCCGCCCTCCCAGGCGAGCAGCCGTCGCTTGCGGTCGACGCCGCCCGCGTAGCCGGTGAGCGCGCCGGATGCGGCGACGACGCGATGGCAGGGCACGATCAGCGAGATCGGATTGCGTCCGACGGCTCCGCCGACCGCGCGCGCCGACACGCGGCGTGGCGCGTCGGCGGCGGTGACGCTGATGTTCGATTCGTCAGCGATCGAAGCCGCAATCGCGCCGTACGTGGTCGTCTCCCCGTACGAAATGGCGGACAGCCGGTCCCACACCTCACGCTGGAACGGCGTGCCGCGCGGGTGCAGCGGCACCGACGACGGGTCGGGCCGCTCCCCCGCGAAGTAGGCGTCCAGCCACGCCTTCGCCGCCGCGAACGCGGGCGCGTCGTCGCGGCGTTCGGATTCCGGGTCGAGGCCGCGTGCGAAATGCCGCTGCCCGTCGAACCACAGTCCGGTCAGCCCGACGCCGTCGCAGGCGAGCAGGATGCGGCCCAGCGGCGAGTCGACCCATGTCGTCATGTCCATATGCGCGCCCTTCCGTCCGATTGCATCGTCCGTCGACGACCATCGTACGTCGGCGCACGCCGACGCTACTCCCCCGCCGGCTCGTCGCGCGCCGCGTCGAGCGCCTCGTGGCGCAGGATCATGAAGCCGATCGCGCCGGCGACGATCGACGCGGCGAGGAT
Source organism: Bifidobacterium samirii (assembly GCF_003952945.1). Classification (GTDB taxonomy): domain Bacteria; phylum Actinomycetota; class Actinomycetes; order Actinomycetales; family Bifidobacteriaceae; genus Bifidobacterium; species Bifidobacterium samirii. Next base: position 26,963 of record NZ_QXGK01000009.1, on the reverse strand, counting down.
CGACGTCTTGGCGATCGCGGCGATCTGCGGGTCGGCGAACGAGAGGTTCGTCACGAAGATCGCCATCGTGAAGCCGACGCCGCCCAGCGCGGACACGCCGACGACATGCCCCCACTTGACGCCGCGCGGCAGCGTCGAGACGCCCGTCTTCACCGTGATCCATGTGGCGAGGAAGATGCCCAGCGGCTTGCCGACGAGCAGTCCGAAGAACACGCCGATCGCGACCGGGCTGGTGACGATCTGCCCCACGGACATGCCGCCGAGCACCACGCCCGCGTTGGAGAACGCGAACAGGGGCAGCACGAAGAAGTACACGAACGTGTGCAGCGCCTTCTCGAGACGGATCGTGGGCGGAATGGACGCGCTGGAGACGCGGCGGATCGAATACACCTCGCGCAGGTACTCCTTCTGCGCCACGTCGGGTTCGCCCGGATCGTAGCGGTCCTCGATCGACAGCGCATGGTTGGAGAACCAGCGGCTCACCCGGTCGAGTTCGATCTCGGAGCGGGCGGGGATGGTCAGGGCGAGCAGCACGCCGGCGAGCGTGGCGTGCACGCCGGAGAACAGGACGCACACCCACAGGGCGAATCCGACCACCAGGTAGGGCGTCAGGTCGTAGATGTGGCAGCGGTTGAACGCGACCAGCACCGCGAGCGGCACCAGCGCGGCCAGCAGCCACGGCACGCTCAGGTCCTGCGTGTAGAACAGGGCGATCACGCCGATCGCGATCATGTCGTCGGCGATGGTCATCGTCGACAGGTAGGCGCGCAGCCCCGACGGCACACGCCGGCCGAGCAGGGCGAGCAGGCCGAGGCAGAACGCGATGTCGTTGGCCATCGGCACGCCCCAGCCGCCCGCGTACTGGCCGCCGGCGTTGACGGCGAGGTAGACGAGCGCCGGCATGATCGCGCCGCCGGCGGCGGCGACGATCGGCAGCACCGCCTTGCGCGGCTCGGTGAGTTCGCCGGCGCGGATCTCGTGCTTGATCTCCAGGCCGACCATGAGGAAGAACAGCGACATCAGGAAGTCGTTGATGAAATGCTCGAGGCTGATGTCGGCGCTGAACGATCCGATCGCGAACGAGAGGTGCACGGAATGCCAGAACTCGTTGAAGTACGGCAGCGCCGGCGTGTTCTCGATGAGGAACGCCAGCAGTGCCGCACCCACCATGAGCATGGTGGCACGGGTGGAGGAATGGGTGAATTCGATGAGACGCTGCTTGCGCCGGTGCACCTTGGCGGCGCCCGGGCGCAGGATGCTTTCGTGGATGGGCGGGGTCTGCGGCATGATGCTCCTTGGTTTTACCGTGAAGGGAGTCGGCCGTGGCGCGCACGGCGGGCGAGATGCCGCCGGATGGCGCGGGGCCGCGAGGATTCAACGTGTTCCAGCGTATCAGAGCGTCTATATTCCGGGACGGAATTTTCCGAAGCGCGTACATCGGGCGCGTCGGACGTGCCCGGCCGGCGGATAACAGAGAGCCCCGATTCCGGGGAACGGAGGATTGGTCCCCTCCGCTCCCCGGAATCGGGGCTCGCGTGCTGCTACCGTCGTGCCGCCGTCGTCAGCTGTTCTTCATGACGATGTGGTCCACTGCGTCGGCCACGTGCTCGCAGTCGTCGGTGCACAGCTCGAGGTTGGCGTACACCTCATGCCAGGCGAACACCTGCAGCGCGTCGGTGCCGTCGGTGTGCAGGGCGCGCATCGCGTCCACGTACAGCGTGTCGGCGTCCGACTCGATGTTGTTGACGTCGAACACCAGCTTGCGCAGCTTCTTGGAGCGCTTGAAGCGCGGCAGTTCGTCGATGAGCTTCGCCATGCGCTTGCACGACTTGGCGACCATGTCGACCATCTCGAGCGCGTCGGGGCGGATCTCGGTCACGTTGTCGTAGTAGAGGCGCTGGAGCGTGCCGTCGATGCGGTCGGTCACGTCGTCGAGGATGTGGCTGAGCTCGGCGATGTCCTCGCGTTCGAATGGGGTGATGAACGCGGAGACCAGCTCGTCCATGACGCCGTGGCGCACGTCGTCGGCGGCCTGCTCGATCTCGTGCATCGCGGCCATGTGCTCGCGCAGACGCTCCGGATCGTAGTCGTGCATCACGTCCGACAGCAGCTTCGCCGCACGGCACGCGCAGTCGGCGCTCTCCCGGAACGCGTCGAAGTAGAAGGAGTCGTTCTTTTTCGCCATTATGGGTCCTTTCCTGAAACTCTTAGAACACGAACATGAACAGCTTGGCCATGAGGAAGCTGATCAGGCCGCAGCCGGGGAACGTGAACACCCAGGTGAGCATCATGTCGCGCACGACGCCGAAGTTGATGGCCGACAGGCGGCGCACCGAGCCGACGCCCATGATGGCGCTGGTCTTGGTGTGCGTGGTGGACACGGGGATGCCGAGCACGGTCATGAGCAGCAGGCACAGCGCGCTGGACAGGTCGGCGGCGAAGCCCTGGTACTTCTCGAGCTTGACCATGTCCTGGCCGACGGATTTGATGATGCGCTCGCCGCCGACGGACGTGCCGACGCCCATGATGGTGCTGCACAGGATCATCAGCCATACGGGGATGACGACGCCGGCGACGCTGGACTGGCCGTTGCAGAACGCCATGCCGAGGAACAGCACGCCGATGAACTTCTGGCCGTCCTGTGCGCCGTGCATGAAGCTCATGGCGGCGGCGCCGACGATCTGCGCGTACGTGAAGACGCCGTTCGCGCGGCGGCGGTCCATGCCGGCGCAGATGATCGTCACGAGCTTGCAGACGATCCAGCCCATGCCGAATCCGATGACGATGCTGGCGACCAGACCGTAGAGCACCTTGACCCATTCGCCCATGTTGATGCCGCCGATGCCGCCCTGGATGGCGATGGCAGCGCCCGACAGGCCGGCGATGAGGCTGTGGCTCTCCGACGTGGGGATGCCGAGCAGGGATGCGCCGACGCTGTAGACGACGATGGAGAACAGGGCCGCGCACAGGGCGATGAGGGCCGAGTTGGTGTCACCGCCGAAGTCGACCATGTTGGAGATCGTGGAGGCGACGGACGCGTTGAACTGGGTCATCAGGAAGACGCCGAGGAAGTTGAATATGGCGGCCATGATGACGGCCGACCGCACGCGCATGCACCGCGTGGTCACGCAGGTGGCGATCGCATTGGGGGCGTCGGTCCATCCGTTGACGAAGATGACTCCCAGCGTCAGCAACGTCGTGACGGTCAACGCCGGATTCGAGAGCACCTGTTGGATGAAATGGGAAAAGGACACATCCAAGGGGGTTGGTTCCTTCTTCTTCGAGGGGTGGGCAAACTGACACACTGATTGTAGCGGAACCGTGCTACCGGATGTGCGAGCCGCTGCGGCGAGTCGTCCCGAAGCGCTCCCCGGATCGGCCCTGAACCGACCTCATACCGTCCTTGGATATGAAGGAACCCCCGGGATTGCTCCCGGGGGTTCGATCAGCTCAGACCGTGGTTACGGCAGAAGCGTCATCACTCGTTGTCGCCGGCGGTGGCGGCGGTGGCGGTGACGGCACCCTGGACGTCGGTCTTCACACCGGAGTAGATCCAGTCGGTGTAATCCGGGTGATCGTAGCCGTTGTCGACCGCGAACTGGAAGGCTTCCTGACGGAAGGCCTCGAGCTCGGCGATCTTGTCGGCGAACTTCTCGGCGTCGACCATGCGCAGGGCCTCGGCGGTCAGCTCATAGCGGTCGATGTTGTTCACGCGGACCATGTCGTACGGGGTGGTGGTGGAGCCCTGCTCCTCGTAGCCGTGGACGTTGAAGTTGTCGTGGTTCGGGCGATCGTAGATCAGACCACGGATGTCGCGGGCGTAGGAGTGGTAGGCGAACAGAACCGGCTTGTCCTCGGTGAAGATCTCGGCGAACTCCTCGTCGGACAGGGCCTCGTTGTTCTCCTTGGCGGACTGCAGCTTGACCAGATCCACCACGTTGACGACCTTGAACTTGATGCCCAGGGCGGCCAGCTTGTCGGCGGCGGCCATGAGCTCCTGCTGCGGGACGTCACCGGCGGCGGCCAGCACGATGTCGGCCTCGTCGTTGGACTCCACGTTGGAGGCCCACTTCCACTCGGCGGCACCCTTCTCGAGCTCGGCGCGAGCCTCGTCCAGGGTCAGCCAGGTGGCGGCCGGCTGCTTGCCGGCGACGATGGCGTTGATCATGTTGGTGGACTTGTAGCACTTCTCGGCCACGGCCAGCAGCATGTTGGAATCCACCGGGAAGTAGATGCCGATGACGTGGTCGTTGTTGAAGCACTTGTTCAGCAGGACGGAGGTGACGCCCGGATCCTGGTGCGAGAAGCCGTTGTGGTCCTGACGCCAGACGTGCGAGGAGACCAGCAGGTTCATCGAGGAGATCGGCTTGCGCCACGGGATCTCACGGACGGTGGCCTCGAGCCACTTCGCATGCTGGTTGAGCATGGAGTCGATCACGTGCACGAAGGACTCGTAGGAGCTCCAGATGCCGTGACGGCCGGTCAGCAGGTAGGCCTCGAGGAAGCCTTCCATCTGGTGCTCGGAGAGCTGCTCGGTGACCTGGCCGGTGACGGCCATGTGCTCATCGACCTGCTCCGACAGGTAGCCGGCGTCCCACTGCTTGTTGGTGACGTCGTAGGCGGCCTGCAGACGGTTGGAGGCGGTCTCGTCCGGTCCGAAGATGCGGAACGAATCCGGGTTCAGCTTGATGATGTCGCGGGTGTAGGTGCCCAGGGCGCGGGTGGCCTCGAGCTGGCCCCAGCCGTGGCCGAACTCCTTGACTTCCTTGACCTCGTAGTCCTCGAGCGCCGGGAGCTTCAGATCCTCGCGGATCACGCCGCCGTTGGCGTTCGGGTTGGCGCCGATGCGCAGCTCGCCTTCCGGCATGAACGCGGTGACCTCAGGACGGACGGCGCCGTTCTCGTCGAACAGCTCCTCCGGCTTGTAGGACTCGAGCCAGTTCTTGAGGACCTCGAAGTGGGCCTCGGTGTCGCGGGCGGAAGCCAGCGGGACCTGGTGCGAACGCCAGGAGCCCTCGGTCTTCTTGCCGTCGATGAACTTCGGGCAGGTCCAGCCCTTCGGGGTGCGGAAGATCAGCATCGGGTAGAACGGACGATGCACATCGTCGGTGTTCGCGGCGGCCTTGATGTCGCAGATCTCGTCCCAGATGGACTCGAACAGCTCGGCGAAGCGACGGTGGATCGAGGCGTTGGACTCGTCGTCGAAGCCGGCGACGAACTCGTACGGCTCGTAGCCCATGCCGTGGAAGAAGTCATGCAGCTCTTCGTCGGAGATGCGGGCCAGGATGGTCGGGTTGGCGATCTTGTAGCCGTTCAGGTGCAGGATCGGCAGCACGATGCCGTCGGTGCGCGGGTTGATCAGCTTGTTGGACTGCCAGCCGGTGGCCAGCGGGCCGGTCTCGGCCTCGCCGTCGCCGACGATGGCCGGCACGAACAGGCTCGGGTTGTTCATCACGGCGCCGAAGGCGTGGGACAGGGCGTAGCCCAGCTCGCCACCCTCGTGGATGGAGCCCGGGGTCTCCGGAGCGAAGTGGGACGGAATGCCGCCCGGGTAGGAGAACTGGCGGAAGAACTTCTGCAGGCCGGCCTCATCCTTGGTGATCGCCGGGAAGGTCTCGGTGTAGGTGCCGTCCAGGTAGGACTGGGAGGTACCGGCCGGGCCGCCGTGGCCCGGGCCCATGATGATCACGGTGTTCTGGCCGTGGTCCGCGATGAAGCGGTTGATGTGGCCGATCAGGAAGTTCAGGCCCGGAGTGGTGCCCCAGTGGCCGACGAGGCGGTGCTTCACGTCGTCACGAGTGAAGGGCTCCTTCATCAGCGGGTTCGAGCGCAGATAGATCTGGCCGATGGAAAGGTAGTTGGAAGCGCGCCAGTACTTGTCAACGCCTTCGAGGGCTTCCTCGGAAACCGGAGCGTCAAGCTTCTTCCAAGGGGTGCCAATAACAGGACTCGTCATATGTACTCCTGTACTCCTGCACTGTGTTGTGCGATTGATTATTGTCTAGGTCGCGAACCGACGTGACCTTGCGATCGCGCGCAAGCCCGCTCCCAATCACTTCGGTATATTACGTACTACGTTCGACTTTTGGCTGTTTTTTTGCATGTCTGTTCGTAAATGTTCTAAAAATCTCATCTTTTGTGCGGTTTTGGTGGCCGTTTTGTGAACACGACAATGGTTCGCAGAAACGCCGAAAACGGCTCAATTCCGCGCCGAATCAACGTTTTGAACGGGTTCGCCACGTTCGTTTCGCCATCAGGTGCCGCGGCGTGTTGTTCAATCGAACGTAACGATATGTCACATTCCCCGGGTCCGCCGCCACGGCGCGTCAGAACGGCCCGATGTCGCCGCGCAACGCCACAATGGTCGTGTTATTCCGTCCAACTCGGCTACCTCTATATAAGGGAGAATACATGGCAACAGGTCCTGTGCTCGTCGTCGACTTCGGCGCCCAGTACGCCCAGCTCATCGCCCGCCGCGTGCGTGAGGCCGGAGTCTATTCGGAACTCGTGCCCCACTCCATGCCCGTCGAGGAGATCCTCGCCAAGGATCCCAAGGCCATCATCCTGTCCGGCGGCCCCGCCTCCGTGTTCGAGCCCGGCGCCCCGCGCGTCGACGCCAAGCTGTTCGAGGCCGGCGTCCCGGTGCTCGGCATCTGCTACGGCTTCCAGGCGATGGCGTACGCGCTCGGCGCGGACGTCGACAAGGCCGCCCTCGGCGAATACGGCAAGACCGACACCGCCATCGACAAGGCCGAAGGCCTGCTGGCCGGCTCCCCCGACCGCCAGAACACCTGGATGAGCCACGGCGTCGCCGTCAAGACCGCGCCGGAGGGCTTCGAGGTCCTCGCCCACACCGAAGGCGCGCCCGTCGCCGCCATGCAGGACGAGAGCCGCAAGCTCTACGGCGTGCAGTGGCACCCCGAGGTCAAGCACACCCCGATGGGCCAGGCCCTCATCGAGACCTTCCTGCACGAATGCGCCGGCCTGCCCAATGACTGGGACGCCTCCAGCATCATCGAGGACCAGGTCGCCAAGATCCGCGCCCAGGTGGGCGACGCCCAGGTCATCTGCGGCCTGTCCGGCGGCGTCGACTCCGCCGTCGCCGCGGCCCTCGTGCACAAGGCCGTCGGCGACCAGCTCACCTGCGTGTTCGTCGACCACGGCCTGCTGCGCAAGGGCGAGGTCGAGCAGGTCAAGCACGACTTCGTCGAGGCCACCGGCATCAAGCTCATCGCCGTCGACGCGGCCGACGACTTCCTGACCGCCCTGGCCGGCGTGTCCGAGCCGGAGCGCAAGCGCAAGATCATCGGCGAGAAGTTCATCCGCACGTTCGAGAAGGCCCAGCGCCAGGTCATCGAAGAGGCCGGCGCCGAAGGCAAGGAAGTCAAGTTCCTCGTGCAGGGCACCCTCTACCCCGACGTCGTCGAATCCGGCGGCGGCGACGGTGCGGCCAACATCAAGAGCCACCACAACGTCGGCGGCCTGCCCGACGACCTCAAGTTCGAGCTCGTCGAGCCGCTGCGCACCCTGTTCAAGGACGAGGTGCGCGCCATCGGCACCGAGCTGGGCCTGCCCGACGAGATGGTCTGGCGCCAGCCGTTCCCGGGCCCGGGCCTGGGCATCCGCATCATCGGCGAGGTCACCAAGGAGCGCCTCGACCTGCTGCGCGACGCCGACGCCATCGCCCGCGAGGAGCTGTCCCGCGCCGGCCTCGACCGCGAGATCTGGCAGTGCCCGGTCGTCCTCCTCGCCGACGTCCACTCCGTGGGCGTTCAGGGCGACGAGCGCACCTACGGCATGCCGATCGTGCTGCGTCCCGTCTCCTCCGAGGACGCGATGACCGCCGACTGGTCGCGCCTGCCGTACGACGTGCTCGCCACGATCTCCACGCGCATCACCAACGAATGCCGTCAGATCAACCGAGTCGTCCTCGACTGCACCTCCAAGCCGCCGGCAACCATCGAGTGGGAGTAAAGATATAGAAGCCTGAGCGCCCCTGTTTATCAGGGGCGTTTTTGTTTTGCGTCCTTGTCGTGGTACCCACATGGTACCGACCGAGGATTTACCCATGAAATCAAGCTTGCGAGCCGTTTCAATGCTCCCCATGGCCGGAGGGTTCTACACCCGACCCGTAGGCCATGGGGAGTGTTGAAACGGCTTCGCCTTGGCTCTGATTGGCTCTGATTGGGCGCGTTTCGCTCGCTTTGTTTTATTTGGTGGTTTTGGGTTGCGTCCGTCCGCCTCGCTGGCTACAATACGGCTAACGACTCCCTCCTTCCAGAGGGAGTGACTACTAAAGAAAAGGAGGCACAACATGAAGAAATGGGACATGGATTGCAGGCGGGAGGTGGCCTTTACCCGTGATGCGGTGGCAGATTTGTACCGTGAAAATGTGCTGGGTGGGGCCGATGTGCGCGTTACGTTCGCGACCTGCTTGGCCTATGCGCTTGAAGTCTACGAGGCCGAAGTCTCCAAGAACGGCCCTGTGGACTTTGATTTCTACAGGAAAGCCCCCGCGTCCATGTTCGGCGCGACGGATGAAACCATTGATTGCCCGGACATTCGCTATCGTGTGCAATTCAACGCCTCACCCGCTCTTATCGAGCGTCTTGATAAGGTGAAGGACGACATGCAGGAAGCCTTATCTGGCTCTGGCAAAATCAACCGTAACTGGGTGGTAGCAATCATATTCCGGGTAGCCATAGACGTGGCGCGAGGCTCTGTCCATCACTTGTAGGAGGAACCGACATGAGCGACAGAGATTTAGATTTCTACGAGGAACTGGCATCTGCCTTCGGCTGGGACGATGCCTACATGACCCGCGAGGACGCTTCCGCGACCCTTGCCGATATGTTCCCTAACGCCGAGAGCGCCGCCGAGATTGAGGAGGAGGTATTTGGTTTCTGACGCGGCGTTATAGATAGCAAGTAAACACACGTGTGAAAGGATTAGACATGGCAGCACAGTTCTTTATTGGCTCTTCGCATTTTGGTGTGTAAGGGCCGTGCGGTTTGATTCGGTGTGTGATTGAAAAAGTGAATGAAACCGCGCGGCTTGGTATTGAGTCTAGCGCGTTCGACGGTCGGGTCCTGCTCGGCCTGGACAGGCTGGGTCTGAATCCCGTCTCGCAGAGGCACGTGACCGCGGGCTCGCGTGCCGGCGTGTGGCTGATCGGCTGCGAGCCGGCGGACGACGCGGCCCGTTACTGCCGCGATTGCGGTGCCATGGGGCGTGTGCGTTCCTCGTGGCGGCGTCGGTTCGCGCACACACCCGTCGGCCAGCACGCGGTGCATTTGATGGTGCGGGTCAGGCGATACGAGTGTGCGTCGTGCGCGCGCTCGTGGACCGACGATCTGACCCGCATAGCCGACGAGGGCAGACGTCTGACGGCCGCGGCGGTATGGTGGGCCGCGGCCGAGGTCGTGCTCAAATCGAAGAGCGTGTGTGTTTTGTCAAGTTGAAGTAGGCCGTTTCGGCGTTTCTTTTGGTTCTTCCACTTCGTCCGGCCCCCTTTTGCATGGCAGAATAGTACCGGAACTGCGAATCAACCGAGAAGGACGACGATGGACGTTTTTTCTGCTATGGCATGTATATGATCTGGCGGATGATGACGGCGCACGGGAGGAGGAGAAACTGATCGGCGTCTTCTCCTCCGAAGCGAAGGCGCATGATGCGATCGAGCAGCTCAAGGTGAAGGAAGGGTTCAGAGAGCATCCGATAAACTGCTTTGAGATACACCGCTCCCGGGTCGACCGCCTAGGCTGGACCGACGGTTTCACCACGCTTCGTCAATCGGACTAAGGATGCGTGTCTCATCCCGATTCCCAATCCTGGAGGTGTCAGAGCAACCGAGTCATCGATGAATCAGGCCGCTGGTTTCCTCCGGGATGAAGTGTTCTTCGGTGCGGGAAGTTCATCCACCATGGCGAGCAACAGATCGCAGAGGGATTCCTTGTCGTCGACATCGTCGACGAGGAGCATCGCTTTGGCACCCTCATATGGCGACTCATAGACGGCGTCAGTCATACGGGAGATCGCGGAAGGAACGGGTTTGACGAGCAGACGGTCGTCGTAGATGCCGCCGACGATCCTACCGCGGAAATAGAGGATGTACTCGCCCATCATCGCGCGATAGGTCACATCATTCAGATCCGACAACTGTTCCAATACATAGCCCAGATACTCTTTGCTGGAACCCATAATGCCACGCTCTCCTTCGTCGGCGATTCAATCCAGAACATCCCTCGTCCAGGATGCCCACGGTACAATCGTGGCAGAACGAGTGGAACTTCTCTCATCGTCCACAGGAAAGGCATTCATGCTCAGCAACAAGCTTGGAATCACCAATGAGATCGAACTGGCCCGGCAGGAGGAGCTGCTCACCAAGCGACGCGCCCTCGAACTGTTCGAGACCGGACTGCTCAATACGTTCGAGGTTGGTACTTTCGACGGGCTTTCCAAGATCCACGCCTACCTGTTTCAGGACATATCCGAGTTCGCAGGTCAGATGCGAGAGGTGAACATCGCCAAGGGCGGCTTCCGCTTCGCCGCAGTCATGTATCTGGGTGCAGCGCTTGATGCCATCGGACGGATGCCGCAGAACGATTTCGACCAGATCGTAGAGAAATACGTCGAGATAAACGTCGCCCATCCCTTCAGAGAGGGTAACGGGCGCAGCACCCGCATCTGGCTCGACTGCATCCTGCGCAAGGAACTGGGCAGGGTGGTCGACTGGAGCCTCGTGGACAAGGAGGATTATCTCCTCGCCATGGAACGCAGTCCCGTGCGCGACACCGAAATCAAGATCCTGCTCAAGGCCGCCCTGACGGACGCTGTGGACGACCGTCAGGTCTACATGAAGGGCATCGACGCCAGCTACCGTTACGAAGGCTACACCACCTACACCATGGACGGGCTGGACAAGTAGGACGCCATCAGACAAAGGAGCGAATCATGACCATGCCCACTTGGGACCAGACGATGTTCCCGATCCTGCAGGAACTCGCCGACGGGTCGGTGAAAGACAGCCGGCATCTTCGCCTCGTCGTCATGGAAGCGTTCGATATGACGGCGGACGAACGTAACGAGATGCTGAAAAGCGGCCAGTCACGCATCGTCAACCGAGTGGGGTGGGGCATCACCGACCTCCGCAAAGCCGAACTCATCGAAAACGGAGAGAAACGCGGAACATACCGCATTACGGAAGCGGGCAGGAACTTCCTGAACCAACATGCTAAGGGATTCAACCGCATCGAATTGGCGACCGTGGATGCGTTCAATGCGTGGAAGAACAATTATCTGAAGAAGGGCAAGGCGAGCGAAAGCGTTCGCGATGCGTTGCCCAATCCGGCTCAGGACACGGAGGAATCCACTCCGGAGGATCTGATGGAAAGCGCGTCCGCGCAATTGAACGAGGCGCTCGCCGTCGAACTGCTCGACCTCATCCTGTCGAACGACCCCTACTTCTTCGAGCGACTGGTGACACGGCTCGTGCTCGCACTCGGCTACGGCGATCTGTCCCGACGCTCCGGCGAAGTCACGCGGGCAAGCGGGGACGGCGGCATCGACGGAGTCGTCAGACTCGATCGACTCGGCCTGGACTCGGTCTACATCCAAGCCAAGCGTTGGGACAGGGACCATGTCGTCGGACGGCCCGACATCCAGGGATTCGTCGGCGCGCTCGTAGGCAACGGCGCAAGCAAGGGCGTGTTCATCACCACATCACGGTTCTCCAAAGAAGCCCGAACCTATGCGGAGGAAAGCATGCGCTCAAGCCACGTCAGCGTGGTGCTCGTCGACGGCATGACGCTGGCCAATCTCATGATCGAATACAACGTGGGCGTGAGCGTCAAAACCGTGTATGAGATCAAGGCCGTGGACAACGACTTCTTCGACAACGAATGAACCAGCACGAATCCGCATTCGCTACCGTGGTTTCTGGGCGCAGGTGGCCCAGTAGCTGGGGATGCCAAGTTCGTGGAGGCGGCCGACGCCGTTGGTGTCGTCGTAGCAGTCGAGGAGCGTGAAGCCCGCCTGCAGCTGGCCGCGGATCTGCTCGTTGAACGAGTGGGAGAACTGCATGCCGTCCTCGTCGATGTCGAACCGTTCGCGCTGCCGCGGGTTCGCCACCGGGTCGAACGGCAGACCGTCTACGATCCGCTCCTCCGCGTCATCGACCACGTAGTTGATGCCGTTGTCGAGTCCCGACAGCAGGCGTCCGCCAGGGGCGAGCACGCGGAAGCATTCGCGCCAGATGGGCAGCACCTCGCGCACGTAGCAGTTCGACACCGGGTGCACGATGAGATCGAAGGAGCCATCCGCGAACGGCAGCGGCTTCGTCATGTCCGCGCGCACGAGTTCGATCGGATACCCCTCCCGCTCGGCCACCAGACGCTCCGAATCGAGCTGGCGCTGCGAGTAGTCGAGCACCGTGCAGCGGGCGCCCGCGGCGCTGAGCAGCGGCATCTGCTGGCCGCCGCCCGAGGCGAGGCCCAGCACGCGCACGCCGGTCAGATCCTCGGGGAACCAGTCGCGCGGGACGGCGTGCGTCGGCGTGAGCAGGATCGACCACTCCCCCGAGCGGGCGCGCTCGTATTCGTCATGGGATATGGGCCTGCCCCACTCCCAGCCTTCGTCGACCCACCGGTCGATCACCGTGGCGTTATGCTCCACGTAATCCATCGCCATGTTCGTTCTCCTCTCCGCACCCCCGTCCAGCGATCAGCGGCGATCTGGACGGAGCGGGCGTGTTCGTCTACTTCGGGGCGGTCCGCTATAATCCCTAGGTCATCGTACGCCGTACGGAAGGGGTTTCCACCACATGCGTCAGGGATTCGACAACGACAAGTACATCGAGCTGCAGGCAGCCAACATCAAGAAGCGCATCGCGCAGTTCGGCGGCAAGCTGTACCTCGAATTCGGCGGCAAGCTGTTCGACGACTACCACGCCTCCCGCGTGCTGCCCGGCTTCGAACCCGATTCCAAGTTCCGCATGCTCAAGAGCCTCGTGGACGACGTGGAGATCGTCGTGGCCATCAACGCCAACCACATCGAGAAGGCCAAGATGCGCGGCGATCTGGGCATCACCTACGACGAGGACGTGCTGCGCCTCATCGACATCTTCCGCTCGCGCGGCTTCTACGTCGGCTCGGTCGTGCTCACCCAGTACGCCGGCCAGCCCGCCGCCGACGCGTACCGCCACCGTCTCGACCAGCTGGGCATCACCTGCTACCTGCACTACCCGATCGCCGGCTACCCGCACGACATCGAGCACATCGTCTCCGATGACGGCTACGGCCGCAACGACTACATCGTCACGTCGCGTCCGCTCGTCGTCGTGACCGCGCCCGGCCCCGGCTCCGGCAAGCTCGCCACCTGCCTGTCGCAGCTGTACCACGAGAACAAGCGCGGCATCGACGCCGGCTACGCCAAGTATGAGACGTTCCCGATCTGGAACCTGCCGCTCAACCACCCGGTCAACATCGCCTACGAGGCCGCCACGGCCGATCTGGACGACGCGAACATCATCGACTCCTTCCATCTGGAGGCGTACGGCGAGACCACCGTCAACTACAACCGCGACGTCGAGGCGTTCCCCGTGCTCAAGGCCATGATGGAGAAGATCATGGGCGAGAGCCCCTACCAGAGCCCCACCGACATGGGCGTCAACATGGCCGGCTACGCAATCGTCGACGACGAGGCGTGCCGCGACGCCGCGCGCATGGAGATCGTGCGCCGCTACTTCACCGCCGCCGTCAACCTCAAGCGCACCGGCACCGGCGAGGACCAGGTGGAGCGTCTGCGCTCCATCATGAAGAAGGCCGGCGTCGACAAGGACCTCTCCCCCGCCCGTTCCGCCGCGCTCCTCAAGGAGGAGACCACCGGCGCCCCGGCCGGCGCGATGGTGCTGCCCGACGGCCGCGTCATCACCGGCAAGACCGGCGACCTGCTCGGCGCGGCCAGCGCGCTGCTCATGAACGCGCTCAAGGCCGTCACCGGTGTCGAGGACGACAAGCTCGTCATCGCCGACACCGCCATCGAGCCGATCTGCCGTCTCAAGACCGAGCATCTGTCGAGCGTCAACCCGCGTCTGCATTCCGACGAGACGCTGATCGCCCTGTCGCTCACCAGCGCGCAGAGCCCCGTCGCCGCGCGCGTCATCGAAGGTCTGGAGAAGCTGCGCGGCTGCGACGCGTTCTTCTCGGTGATCATCTCCGCCACCGACGAGGCGCTGTACCGCAAGCTCGGCATCAACGTGTGCTGCGAACCCAAGTACGAGCGCGTCAGCCTCTACCACAAGTGAGCGCCTGCCGGAGGGCGCGCCGAAACGGCGCCCTGATGCGGCAATAATCGGATACGGCCCCGCAGGATGATACCCCGTCCTGCGGGGCCGACCCGTATCCGCAGGCCCCCTCCGCCGCTGCCGCACTCTCCTCCACCGTCCGCCGACGGCCCATATTCCGGAACGATGTGAGCGAACTCACATCCGACGCCGTTTGCGCCCGTGCGCGGCTGTGAACGGTCACGCATTAGAATGGTGCGTTGAGTGCGAACGAAGCAGTCACACGCAATGCATAACCGAACCATGGAGGAGACATCGTGAGTCTTACCAGCGTCTACATCGCAAGCCCGGAAGGCGGCAACGGCCGCAACGTCGTCGCCTACGGCGTGCTCAAGGCCCTCGCCGCGCAGTCGAAGACGGGCGTGTTCCGTCCCGCCTGCTGCCGTAAGGAGACGTTCACCGACGTGCTGCTCGCCGCCGCCACCGCAGGCCAGGATCCGGCCGGCGTGCGCGGCGTGTGCCCCAAGCGCGCCCGTGAGGACAAGGACACCTCCCGCGGCGACATCGTGGCCGCCTACCACGAGTCCGTCGAAGCGAGCGGCGCCGAGGCGATGGTGATCGTCGGCACCGACGGCTCCAAGGTCTACGATCCGGAAGGCTTCACGTTCAACGCCGACGTGGCCGCCGACCTCAAGGCCCCCGTCTTCCTCGCCGTGTGCGCGATCCCGCGCGACGGCGAGCAGGTGCGCGCCACCGTCGACGCCTGCACCACCGCCGTCGAGAAGGCCGGCTCCAAGGTCGCCGGCGTGTTCGTCACCGGCTGCGACGACGAGAAGGCCGCCGCGGCCCGCGAGGCGCTGTCCGATTCGGCCGTGCCGGTGTGGACCATCCCGGCCGTCGAATTCCCGTCCGACGAGGATGCGGACGCCGCCGCCAAGGCCGACGCCGCGTTCGCACAGAACGCGCCGGCCGAGCAGGTCGTCGCCGCGCTCGACGCGCCGTTCGACGCGCCCACCACCCCGTACGCGTTCCAGTACAGCCTGCTGGGCAAGGCCAAGGCGAACAAGAAGACCATCGTGCTCCCCGAAGGCGAGGAGGACCGCATCATCAAGGCGGCCGACTACCTGCTCGAACGCGACATCGTGAACCTCATCATCGTGGGCGACAAGGACGCCATCCTCGCCCGCGGCGAGGAGCTGGGCCTCAAGTCCCTCGACAAGGCCGTCTTCCAGGCGATGGACGACGAGGAGGTGCTGCAGCCGATGGTCGCCAAGCTGTGCGAGCTGCGCGCCAAGAAGGGCATGACCGAGGAGCAGGCCCGCAAGACCCTGGCCGACGCCAGCTACTTCGGCACGATGCTCGTCGTGCTCGGCAAGGCCGACGGCCTCGTCTCCGGCTCGGTCAACTCCACCGCCAACACCGTGCGCCCGGCCCTCCAGGTCATCAAGACCAAGCCCGGTCAGAAGCTCGTCTCCGGCGCGTTCCTCATGTGCTTCAAGGACCATGTGGCCGTGTTCGCCGACTGCGCGATCAACCTCAACCCGAACGCCGAGCAGCTCGCCGAGATCGCGCTGCAGTCGGCCGAGACCGCCAAGGCGTTCGGTATCGAGCCGAAGGTCGGCATGCTCTCCTACTCCACGCTCGGCTCCGGTAAGGGCCCGGACGTGGACCTGGTCGAGGAGGCCACCGCGCTGCTCAAGGAGAAGGATCCGGATCTGGCCGTCGTCGGCTCCATCCAGTTCGACGCCGCCTGGTCGCCCACCGTGGCCGCCACCAAGGCCAAGGGCAGCGACGTGGCCGGCCACGTCAACGTGTTCGTGTTCCCGGACCTGTGCGCCGGCAACATCGGCTACAAGGCCGTGCAGCGCTCCTCGGGCGCGCTGGCCATCGGCCCGGTGCTGCAGGGTCTGAACAAGCCGGTCAACGACCTGTCGCGCGGCGCGCTGGTGCAGGACATCATCAACACCGTCGCCCTGACGGCCGTCACCGCGCAGTAGTCCGCGATTTCGTCCCGTTCCCGCGGAAAAGTCCGTGGTGACCGCGTGGGGCCGGATGTCCAGTTCCCGACACGCTCCGGGCCGCTCTGGCCGAGTCCTTACGGTCGGGAACGGGACATCCGGCCCCACGCTCGTTTCGTGGACGATCTCGCGTAAGCGGTCACCGACGCGACGGCGACGACCGTCGTATCCGGTGTCGTCACTGTTGTGATTTGTAGCAAGCAGCGAGTAGTCTAGGGTTTTGGAAAGCCGCGTTTTCGCGGTACGACAATCAATCATGGAGGATGCCCACAATGGCGAAAACCGTCCTTGTCATCAATTCCGGTTCCAGCTCGATCAAGTATCAGCTGGTCGACCTCGAGACCGGCGAAGGTCTCGCCTCCGGTCTGGTCGAGAAGATCGGCGAGCCGGTCGACGGCCACTACAAGCACGAGTTCAACGGCGAGAAGCACGAGCTTGAGGAGCCCATCCACGACCACGAGCAGGGCCTGAAGCGCGTGCTCGGCTTCTTCGACGAGTACGGCCCGAAGCTCGACGAGGCCGGCATCGTGGCCGTCGGCCACCGCGTCGTCCAGGGCGGCTCCCTCTTCCCGAACCCGGCCCTCGTCAACGACAAGACCATCAACGCCGTCAAGGACCTGGCCGTGCTCGCCCCGCTGCACAACGGCCCGGAGGCCAAGGGCGCCGAGGTCATGCGCGAGCTGCTGCCGGACGTGCCGCAGGTCTTCGTGTTCGACTCCTCCTTCTTCTTCCAGCTGCCGAAGGCCGCCAGCACCTACGCGCTGAACAAGGAGATCGCCGAGCAGTACCACATCCGCCGCTACGGCGCCCACGGCACCTCCCACGAGTTCATCTCCTCCGTGGTGCCGGAGGTCGTCGGCAAGCCGGCCGAGGGCCTCAAGCAGATCGTCCTGCACATCGGCAACGGCGCGTCCGCGTCCGCCGAGGTGTCCGGCAAGCCGGTCGAGACCTCCATGGGTCTGACCCCGCTCGAGGGCCTGATGATGGGCGGCCGTACCGGCGACATCGACCCGGCCGTCGTCTTCCATCTCATCCGCAACGCCCACATGAACGTGGACGAGCTGGACGCCCTGTTCAACAAGCGTTCCGGCATGATGGGCATGACCGGCTACGGCGACCTGCGCGAGGTCCATCGCGAGATCGCCGAGGGCAACGAGGACGCCAAGCTGGCGCTCGACGTCTACGTGCACCGCATCGTCGGCTACATCGGCAACTACACCGCCCAGATGGGCGGCGTGGACGTGATCACGTTCACCGCCGGCGTCGGCGAGAACGACGAGATCGTGCGCAAGATGGTGTGCGACAAGCTCGCCCCGTTCGGCGTCAAGATCGACGAGGAGAAGAACAACACGCGCTCCAAGCAGCCGCGCATCATCTCCACCCCGGATTCCTCCATCGTCATCGCCATCATCCCGACGAACGAGGAGCTGGCCATCGCCCGCAAGTCCGCGGCGATCGCCGAGGCCGGCGAGGACACCTACGGCAACAAGTTCGCCAAGTGAGTCCACGCTGACCTTCGCTTGAGTCAGTGAACGGGAAGAGCCCCGCCGGTTTCGGCGGGGCTCTTCCCGTATATCCGGCCGTACCAGCCGGTCGTGCGGTACGGCCAGTCAGGCCAGCATGCCGGTCCACATGCCGACGAAATCGGGCAGGGTCTTGCGTGTGGTGGCGACGTTCACGATCTCGACGCCCGGCACAATCAGGCCGATCATCGCGGCGAACGTGGCCATGCGGTGGTCCGCGTACGATTCCATCACCGCGCCGTGCATCCGTTCGCGCGGCACCGGCGTGATCTCGATGCCGTCGTCCAGTTCGCGCGCCTCTCCCCCGATGCGTCGGATCTCCGTGACCAGCGCCTCCAGACGGTTCGTCTCGTGGCCGCGCAGATGCCCGATGCCGATCATGCGCGTCGGCGCGTCGGCGAACGCGAGCACCGCCGCCAGGGAGGGGGCGATCTCGCCGGCCGCGGTCAGGTCGAAGTCGCCCAGACCGTGGATCGTGCCGTCGCCAGTCACCTCGCAGTAGCGGGTGCCGTGCTCTTCGGGGAATCGCACCGTGGCGCCCATCCGTTCCAGATATCCGGGCAGGAGCCCGCCCGGCTGGGTGGTGTCGACCGGCCAGTTCGGCACACGCACGGTGCCTCCGGCGATGAGCGCCGCGCCCAAGAACGGGGCCGCGTTCGACAGGTCGGGTTCGACGACGACTCGTTCCGGCAGCTGCAGTCCGCCCGCGTCGACGGTCCACACGCGCGCGGCCTCTTCGGCCGTCGCATGGCCGCCGGCACCGTTCACGTCGGTGACGGTCATGCGGATGTGCGGCAGGCTCGGCGTGCGCTCCCCCGTATGCGTCAGCGTCAGACCGCCCGGCAGACGCGATCCGACGAGCAGCAGGCCGGAGATGAACTGGGATGAGCCGGACGAGTCGATCGCGACGGTCGCGCGCGCCGGCGCGTCCGGGTCCGCGGCGGCTGCGATCGCGTCGGCTGCGTCGCCGGCGTCGGCATCGGCGGGCGGCGTGATGGTGAACGGCAGGTAGCCGTGCTCGCCGTGGTAGTCGACGTGCGCGCCGAGCTGTTCGAGGCCGTCCAGCACCGGCTGCATCGGGCGCGCGTACGCCTGACGGTCGCCGTCGAAGCGCACCGGACCGTCGGCGAACAACGCCAGACCGGGTACGAAGCGCATCACCGTGCCGGCCAGTCCGCAGTACACGTCCACGTCGCCGCGGAAGCGTCCGTCGGCGGGCGGCGTGACGGTGACGGTCGTCTCCTCGTCCGGGTCGACGTCGCAGCGCACGCCGAGGGCGGCGAGCGCCCCCATCATGAGTTCGGTGTCGCGTGAGCGCAGCAGGCCGATGAGAGTGACGGGCCGGCGTCCGAGTGCGGCGAGGATGAGGTAGCGGTTGGAGAGGGATTTGCTGCCGGGGATGGTGACGGTCGCGTGGAGCGGTCCGCTCGCCGTCGGCGCGGGCCAGAGGTCGGTGTGGGTCGTGGTGTTCGTGTCGTTCATGGGTTCCATCGTATCGGTTCGCGGGGAGGCGTATGGGTGCATGTCCGTGTTTGCGGGGCGTTGGCGGGCGGTGTCGGGCGTTGTCTGGATGAGGGCATCCGTGCCGGGTTGCGCGGTGGAGTCGCGGTGGAGTCGCGATAGAGTGGTGTCGTCCGTTCGTGTCGATGTTTGAGTTCGATGTTTGGTGAGGGGTAGGCATGTCCATGACCGATTCGTTCCGTCCGTCCGTGTCGTCGCATTCGGCGCGTCCGTCCCAGCCGGCGCGTCCGTCGCATATCGAGGTGCGTGGCGCGCGCGTGCATAATCTCAAGGATGTGGATATCGACATCCCGTTGGGTGAGCTGGTGGGGGTTGCCGGCGTGTCCGGGTCGGGGAAGAGTTCGCTGGCGTTGGGGGTGCTGTATGCGGAGGGGTCGCGTCGCTATCTGGAGGCGTTGTCGACGTATACGCGGCGGCGGCTGACGCAGGCGTCGCGCGCGCAGGTGGACGACGTGCGGCATGTGCCGGCGGCGTTGGCGTTGCATCAGCGTCCGGCGGTGCCGGGCATCCGTTCGACGTTCGGTACGATGAGCGAGCTGTTGAACGCGTTGCGTCTGCTGTTTTCGCGCGTGGGATCGCATGTGTGTCCGAAGTGCGGTGCGCGCAGCGAGCCGACGTTGAACGTGGCGGCGGAGCTGCCGATCCGCTGCGTGGGCTGCGGCGAGGAGTTCTATGGTCCGGGCGCGGAGGATCTGGCGTTCAATTCGGGCGGCGCGTGTCCCGCGTGTTCGGGTACGGGTGTGGTGCGTGAGGTGGATCGTGCCGCGTTGGTGCCGGACGAGTCGAAGTCGATCGACGACGGTGCGGTCCTGCCGTGGGGTTCGCTCATGTGGGATCTGATGAAGCAGGTGTGCGGTGCGATGGGCGTGCGCACGAACGTCCCGTTCCGTGAGCTGACCGACGAGGAGCGGCAGATCGTGTTCGAGGGGCCGGCGGTTAAGAAGCATATCCTGTACCGGCCCAAGACGGGCGATGATTTCGCCGAACTGGATTTCACCTATTTCAACGCGGTGTACACGGTGGAGAACGCGTTGGCTAAGGCGAAGGACGAGAAGGGGCTGAAGCGTGTGGCCCGCTTCCTCAGGGAGGGGCCATGCCATGCGTGCGCGGGCACGCGCCTGTCCGACCGGGCGCGCGCCCCGCAGGTGGCGGGCATCGACCTGGCGCAGGCGACGGCGATGACGTTGGATGAGGCGGTCGCCTGGGTGCGCGCGGTGCCGGCCGGCCTGCCGGAGCCGATGCGTCCGATGGCAGTCAACATCGGCGAATCGTTCCTCGATGTGGCGCGCCGGCTGCTGGAGCTCGGATTGGGGTATCTGTCGTTGGATCGTGCGGGTGCGACGCTGTCGACCGGCGAGCGCCAGCGTGTCCAGTTGGCGCGTGCGGTGCGCAATCGTACGACGGGCGTGCTGTATGTGCTGGACGAGCCGTCGATCGGCCTGCATCCGGCGAACGTGGACGGTCTGCTGGGCGTGATGCGCGATCTGGTGGCGGACGGCAATTCGGTGGTCGTGGTCGATCATGACGTGCGCGTGCTGGAGGCCGCGGACCATCTGGTCGAGATGGGTCCGGTCGCCGGCGCCGGCGGCGGCCGCGTACTCGCGCAGGGTACGGTGGCCGAGGTCGCCGCGTCGGCGGACAGTCGCATCGCGCCGTTCCTGTATCGAGGTCGGCGGCATGGTGGGAACGACGGTACGGCAGCGTCGTCTGCGGTGTCGGTGTCGGTGTCGGTGTTGCGTGTGCGCGAGCAGGTCGCCGTCGAACATATGTTCGACTATGGTGCGATCGTGCTGGAAAGCGACGCGCTGCATACGGTGCGTCCGCTGTCGGTGCGGATTCCGCGCGGCCGGCTGGTGGCGGTGACGGGCGTGTCCGGGTCGGGCAAGACGACGATGGTGTTGGAGACGCTGATCCCGGCCGTGCGTGCGGCGGCGGCCGGCGAGCCGCTGCCGTCGCATGTGCGCTCGGTCGACGCGGCGGGAATCGTGCGTGCGAATCTCATCGACGCGACGCCGATCGGCGCGAACGTGCGGTCCACGGTCGCCACGTACGCGGACGTGCATGACGATCTACGACGCGCGTTCGCCCGCTGCGACGAGGCGAAGGCGGCCGGCTGGAAGGCAGGCGATTTCTCGTACAATACGGGTCGGCTGCGCTGCGCGACGTGCGACGGCACCGGGTCGATCTCGCTAGACGTGCAGTTCCTGCCCGACGTGGACGTCGCCTGCCCCGACTGCCGCGGTTCGCGCTACGCGGCCGACGCGTCGCGGATCCGCCGGACGGGCCGCGACGGACGCGCGCTCACCCTGCCGCAATTGATGGCGATGAGCGTCGACGAGGCGCTGGACGCGACCGCGGACCTGCGCAAGGTGCACGCGCGCCTGCAGACGCTGCACGATCTGGGATTGGGGTATCTGACGCTCGGCGAGCCGACGCCGGCCCTGTCGGGCGGCGAGGCGCAGCGGCTCAAGCTCGCCGGCGAGATGGGGCGCGTCCAGTCGGATGCACTGTTCGTGTTCGACGAGCCGACGATCGGCCTGCACCCGTCGGACGTGCGCGTCCTGCTGGGCGTGTTCGACCGGCTCGTGCAGGCGGGCGCGACCGTCGTCGTCATCGAACACGACCTCGACGTGATCGGCGAAGCGGACTGGGTGATCGACATGGGCCCGGGAGGCGGCGAATCCGGCGGCCGCATCGTCGCCGCCGGCACGCCCGACGACATCCGCCGCTGCCCCGAATCCGTCACCGGACGATACCTGTGAACAGACGAACTGGAGTGCGCCATCCTCGGGGAGGAGTATCGGGAACGCCTAGCCTGGCCAACGGCCTGCGATCGTAGTCACGCCGCGATTGCGCCCGCACGGCGAACGCACACTCCACGGCGTCGACCGCCCCCCCTCCCCGACCGTCCGGCGCCGGTCCGGCACTCCCCGCCGCGGACTCATGAGGCCACGGCGCGTGGGCGTGTCCGCGTGGTCCGCCGGTATTGTACAATGAGTGCTTGTGCCCGACGGGCACGACGGGCTGTAGCGCAGTTTGGTAGCGCGTTTGCTTTGGGAGCAAAATGTCGCAGGTTCAAATCCTGTCAGCCCGACCCGTAAGCCCTACTCCCGCTTGGGATGTAGGGCTTCTTTGTTTTTTTTTCGCCGACTGCTCCAGTAAAAGCCCGATACCGGCAGTTGAAGACAATCCTCGACACCCGTCAGGACCACGAGGTCGCGGAAGGCGAGAACGTGGACGTCAGGGACATCGGCATCGAACCGTCCGCCGGCTACGTGCGCGGGGCCGACTACTACGCGAGGGAGGCGACGCGATGAGGCTCGACGAACAGACCCGCCGCCAGCTGCGTGACATGGGATGCGGCGAACTGCTCGACGCGTTCGCGAATCAGGACGACGACGCGTGCATGGCGATGAACACGGAGCAGCGCGTCAGACTCGCCGTGGACGAGGCATACACGGCGTTCGTGGACAAACGCATCGACGGGCTCGCCCGCCGCGCCCGCCTGTGCTACCCGCAGGCCGACCTGCGCACCCTCGACATGCTCGACGAATGCGGCATCAGCCGCGAGCTGGTCGCCTCCTTCGCCGACTGCTCATGGATCGCACGACACCGCAACATCGTATGCCAGGGCTACTGCGGATCCGGGAAAAGCTGGATCATCTGCGCGCTGGCCCGACAGGCGTGCCGAAACCGCTACCGCGCCCGCTACATCCGCATCCCCGACCTCGAGGAGGAATGGCGGCAGGGGGCCGACAAGCCCCAAGGCCGCTCCAGGCTCCTCAAACGCTACAGCGGCTACATGGTCCTCGCGCTTGACGAATGGCTGTTCGACCCGCCCGACGACAGGTTCCTCGGCTTCCTGTTCGAGCTCATGGAACGCCGTTACGACACCGGCAGCACCCTGTTCGCCACCCAATACCCGCAGAAGGACTGGCACCAAAGACTCGGCGGAGGACCCCACGCCGACGCCATCATGGACAAGATCGTGCACAACACCACCTGAATCGAAACCGGAGACTACAACATGCGCGAACACGCGGACGGCAGATAAACCACAATAAAAAAAACACCGGCGCGCAACCACCACGCGCACCGATACCCACCCGCAATAACCGAAGTGCCCACCCGCAATAAACCTCAGTACCCAACCCTCCAAATATTCACAAGTCTACCATCTGGAATCCCTGTACAAAAGGAAGCCCGGTAGTCGAGCCTTCGGCTTAAACGCGAACTAGCCGACGTTCACGATGAGTGACAGGAAACTCGCCGGGAGAGGTCTTGGTTTATCTCGTCTCCGACACGCCGGCACTCGCCTGGCGAACGTTTTTCGCCTACAATCCATCTTAGATGCAAGAATAAAAGCATCTAAGAACCAAAGATTATGGAGGCGCAAATGGCTGAGATCATGACAATCAAGCTCGGTGGTCGTACGAACTTCGTAGAAGAAATTCCTTACGGCGGTGGGGCCAAGCGCTCTCAGTACGGCTGGGAAGAGGGTATGACCGAAGACCAGTGCTGGGAAGCCGCTCAAGGATGGTGGCGTCTTGAGCCCGGCCGCGCGATTCGTGCGAAGCTGGCACTCGTGCTCAACAATGATAGTGAAGTCGTCGCCATCGGTCGGATTGAAGGTGTCGTTAAAGGTGAAGATCGTCTTTGGCTGCTCGGGAAGCAGGATGCTACCGGTTACGAGCAGTGGCTACACAAGCATGTGAATCGTAACCGCAGCCAGAACCCGATTGCTTACTTCGATGAAAAGAGGTTCGTCAAGCCGGAAGACGTCACCGCTGAAACAGCTGACATCATCATCGACGATGCTAAGAACTAGCTCTTGATTTCAAGTTACTGCATGAGCTGCTTCGCAAAGATAATCTAAATAGATTGCCCTCCACAAAGTCGGCGTAGCCGGATGGGGAGGGCAATCTCTTGCTGTACTGGGGTGTCGGTTAGTTCCCGTTGTTTGAGCTGTTTTGTACTAGTTTCGTAACCTGCTCTTCAACGTACTCCCGTTTCTGATCAGGCTGCATGCAATAGGCCGCCTCGGGGATTTGAGCAGCCGTAGCGTTCTCCAATGTCCAGAGGAACACGCAGGTGGGACCGTTCCATGATGGAGTGAAAGTGTCTCCATCGAGAGCTCCGTATATGCCGATCGTCCAATTGCCGTTCGAGTCATAAGCGAAGCAATCAACGATCTTCCAGAAGTCCTGCGGCATACTGGTGGCATCGACGGTTCCTTGATCGGCCATGAACTCATGAAGCATGGTCCTGTAATCGTCCTTGTTCATACCTACCGGCAACCATACTTTTGGATTGCCACGCCAGCCCCTTTCCGTAAAGGTTGACTACGCCGTTTCCGACGTATGACTTATACCTTCATGGAAAGGAGCACTAAAGTCGAGAGATAAACGAGATCTGTCATCTTAGGGTGACATATCTCGCTGATGATACTCCCAGATAAAAGAGAACCCCCAGTGCATCACGGCTCAGTCGAAGACCGTCCGGAGAGGCCCATTGGGGGATTTCATGGAATATGATAATGATTCATGAGCCGACAGCCAACCCCAGTATCCGCTTTCCTCTCGCAGACCCCTCGCAAGGGAAGCCCGCAGGAGAGGGCGTTGCGCGCGTACATCACCGACGAACGGCTCGCATCCTACGATTCCGAAGCGCGGCGACGCTCATGCCCGGCGCTGCGACTGTACCTGTGGGATCACGACATGGCCAGCGCCTGCATGGGCGACATCGCCATCCTCGAAGTCGCTCTACGCAACCACATGGACCGGCAGTTGCCACTCATCGCCTTGGAACAGTCCGACACCGAGGACTGGTATATGGCGGGTCTCCGTTTCGACGACCGCACCCAACGCCAGATCCGCGAGGCATGGGGCCATCTCACCGTCCAGCAGAGGAAACGGCACACGCACGGACATCTCGTCGCGGCGTTGACGTTCGGGTTCTGGCGCAACCTGCTGGAGAACGGCGGAGCTATTCACGCGCACTGGCCGGACGAGGGCAGCGCCGACTACGAGAACGACCTTTGGCGCAAAGGCATCGTCAAAGCCTTCCCCGGCGGGCGTCAGCACGCATCGGACGCGAACGCCAAGTGGACGAGATGCTTTGCGCTGGATATCGTCAAGACCGTGCATGCTCTGCGTAACCGTGTCGCCCATCACGAGCCTCTCGTCAACGGCATCCCGCTGCCCGGCGAGAACCGGCGCATCACGTTGGCGGACGCGGTGCAGGCGTGCTTCGATCTGGCGATGATCCTGGACCGGGACTTGTATGCGTGGCTGATGGACAACAGCAAGATGAAACTCGTGCTCGGACACGAGCCGCAACCCAATGAGTAGGCGACCGCTGCTGTTCTCTTCAATCACCTGTTCGGAGAAGGACGGCACGGTACGGAGAAAGAGCGGTAACAAATTGTTTTGACCGTGTGTCGACACGCCGCGCTATTCCACCGTTCCGATGCTCAAAGCCAGTAACAAACCAGTAACGATGACCGTCACGATTCGCCAATCTGGGTGGTCTGAACAAAGAAACTCGAAACTTGAAAATGGCTTGATTCCAACGGTTCCGAGGTGAGCCAAGACCGCTGGTGTGAGCCAAGAACCCTCGAATCCTAACAGGATGTCGCAGGTTCGAATCCTGTCAGCCCGACCGGGACTGTTCCTTGGAGGAGGGGCCCATACCGTTCATTCAATGCTTGCGGTATGTCAATTCCACGATGCCGTTGTCGTTCGTCGACGAGACGAGCCGCAGCTGTCTGGTCTCGTTCAGCGTGTCGAACAGGCGAATGCCGCTCCCCAGAATCGTCGGAATGATGGAGATGCGATATTCGTCGATCAGACCGCCCTGCATGAGCTGGTGAATGATGCTGGCGCCACCGCAGATCCAGATGCCTTTGCCCGGCTCCCGCCTCAGACGATCGACGAGGACGCAGGGGTCTTCCGAAACGAAGGAAATCCCGTCACGCGGTACGCATTCCCGATGCGTGACCACATAGCTTTGCAGACCGTCATACACCCATTGGTCGGGAGACAGCTCCGTGACGACCTGATGGTACGTCGTCCAGCCCATGATCACCGTATCCATGCCCTTGATGAAATCCGCATAGCCGTCGGCGCCTTCGACGTCGTCATCCTGCCCGGACAGCCAATCCACGTTGCCGTCAGCATCCGCGATATACCCGTCGAGACTCATCGCGATAAACAGAACCGTGTTCCTCATGTTCCTCCCGCATGGTTTCGGACTACCAGGGAAACTATAGGAAATACAGGAACCCAACGACCGGACAGGCATAACAGCCCGCCCACGATGCACCCGGATAAGACCCACATTTCTTTACTTCACCACGTTTTGTCTATTAACCCCTATAGCCAGATTCATGGCAGGGAAAAAGAAAATCCCCGGGGTTTCATGATGTTTCGCATGAGTGACGTTCCGGGGCATTCACCGGCAGTATAGCCGCTATGAGTCTTGAAAGTCAACCCACGACGTGCCTCACGTTTTTTGAGCGCGTAGGGTGTGGTGGTGCCTCATCGGGAATGAGCGCGAACGGTATCGGTCCTGTTTGGCTTGTCTTATGGAAGACAGGATCAGCATGGCGACGAAGCGGCA
>NZ_QXGK01000008.1 GCF_003952945.1 Bifidobacterium samirii | reverse complement strand
TGGCGGCCTGAGCGCCACGACGAACACGCCGGACGCCGCCGGCAGGGCGGAGCGTGCCCATAACGCCCGGTCCGTGAACCGACACGTCGACCACCTACAGAGTTGACAAAAACATAGGAACACCCCCTATTCTGCGGATGCCCTGCGGTCCGAAGCACTCGACGCCGCACGCGCGCATCGCCGCATATTCGTCGCTGGGGATGACGCCCTGCGCCCAGATGCGCCATACGCTCGGGCGCTTGGATTTATCGTTCGCGAACCTCGTCGAGAACGATAGCATCATGTTGCTGGTGTTATGGACGACATCGAACTCGCGGACAGCGGTGTAATAGCCCGGCTTGGACAGGTCGATTTCCTCCACCGTCTGTTGAACCTTGTTGCCTCCGTTGTTCCACCCCGCCGTTATGACGGGATGCGCGATAGTCGGGTCGATTTCCGTCAGGAGTTCGAAAACGCAGAATACTGTGACCTTGTCCACTCCCGCCCAAGCGGAGGCAGAAGACCACTTCGATGCCTGACCACACTTCAACCCGTATATCGAGTACACGGCGTCTAACTGCATCCCTCCGCCGTCAAGAAACGTCCTCGTACCGGCAGACTCGTTCTGGGGTATCGGATACGTGTCATACACGCCGTTGGAGAGCATCAGCGGATATGAGAGGATTTGCGTGGCGACGTGCCGCCCTCGGTCGAACAGGTCCGTCACACCATACCCGCGGGTGCTGGGTTGGACGGTCAGCCGGTGAGCCGGCACGACCACGCGTCCCTGAGCACATACGTCCACGGTACGTCCTCGCAGACACACGACATCCACGCGCCTGCCATCATGAAGCAGTGTCACGACGTACTCACCTCCTCCAGTACGGCGACGAAGTCATCGGGGTGTTCCTTACTCCATGCGATGCCCTCTTCGAGGGTGTCGGAGTAGTGGAGCTGGATGCCGTCCTTTCCATTTTGACCCGGGTCGCCCTGATCACCTTTCTCACCCTTCGGGATGGCGAAGTTGAGCACAGCATCGGACGCGTTACCGCTGTTCGTGACCGTGGCCGATTCTCCGGGAGCCAGCGTGGTGACGGTGCCGACGTGGATGGTCGCGGCCAGACCCGGGTCGCCCTGATCTCCCTGACGACCGGGGTCGCCCTTATCGCCATCTGGGCCTTGGATGCCCTGCGGTCCCTGAGGGCCTTGCAGACCGGTCGCGCCCGACATGTCCGTGATGAAGGTCCACTCCGTGCTCGACTTGACCCAGAGCGTCGCGTTCTCCGTGTCCTCGATCGAGTCGGTGGTGATGCAGACGAACGAGCCGAGCGGGATATCGGGGTTGTCATGGTCGGCCTTCATGGCGTCCATCGAGCCGTAGACCTTGGCGATGCCGAAGGGCGCACCGGCCTCGCCGCGCGGCCCCTGCGGTCCCTCCACGCCACGCTCGCCAGACTCTCCCTGCTCTCCCTTGGGTCCGCGGGGAATCACCATGTCGAGCGTCTTGGCCGGCCAGTCGCCGTGAAGGCTCGCGCCGGCCTCGTCCACGCTGTCGGTGACGCGCACAGTGCCGACGGTCAGGTCGAAGCTCTTCGCCGTCTCCAGCGCCTGCTCCGCGCCGGACGCCGCGCTCTCCGCGCGCTCGACGCTCTCGCCCACGCCGCGGATGCCGTCGAGGGCTGCTTGGGCCTGCCGTGTGGTCTGCTCCCACGCGGCGAGTGTCGCGCTGTCCACGTCGAGCGTCGCCGGGTCGATATCCTCAAGCGACGCGTACTCCACCATGGTCTCGTCAGGCAAGGCCACGTAACGCACCATGCCCTTGGACACCAGCTCGCTCACACGCCACACCCACTGCGTGTCTGACGGCAGCAGGTCCACCGTCGCCTCGCCATCCGTCAGCTGGATGGTCACCGGGATCGGCAGACGGACGGCCGAGCCGACCGTCACGCGACGGGTCGGCACGCACGCGACCGCGCCAGACAGGGGTACGCCCTGCGGATCCGTCAGATTGAAATGCACGAGAGTCATGATTACCTCTGGTCTGTTTCGATGGAAACCCACACGCGGATCCGCACGGACCGGCCGTGCGGGCGTGTGGGATTCAGGAGGACTGATTGATGCTGTTGGAGGATTTCTGGGCGGACCGTTTCCGCCCCTATTGCGACGAGGCGCTGCGTGAGAGCACCGTGGTCGGCTACGAGAGCGCATGGCGGCTCCACGTGGAGCCCGCGTTCGGCGCGATGGACCTGGACGCGATCAGCGTCGCGCTGGTCGACGGATGGCTGGCCGGTTTCGACCGGCCGGGAGCGGCCCGCAAGGCATGGTCGCTCCTGCGCGCGATGCTGCGGCGCGCCATCCGCTGGGGCCTGCTCGACCATGACATCACCCGCCGCGAGGTCGCCCTGCCCCAGCGCCACAGGTACGAGCCGCGACTGCTGACTGTCCGGCAGACACGCGACCTGCTGCGCGGATTCTACGGGCACGAGCTGGAATCCTGGCTGATTTGCGCAATCTCCTGCGGGCTGCGCACTGAGGAGGGGTACGGGCTCGAATGGCGTGACGTCGACCTGCGGCGTGGCGTCATCCATATCGAGCGAGGTCTTCAATGGGTGTCCGGGCACGAGAGCGTGGTCGAGCCGAAGACCGAATTGAGCCGTCGCACGCTCCCGCTGCCGCGGTTCGCGGTCAACCGGCTGCGTGAGCTCCGACCACGTGAGGGAGGCCGGCTCATCGGGACGCTCACGCCACCGCAGGCGGCACACGCCTACGCATCGTGGTGCCGCCGACATGGCCTGCCGCACGTTCCCGCGCGGAACCTGCGGCATTCGTGGGCGACGAACGCGTTGACGGCCGGGGCCGACATCGCCGTCGTGTCGCGTATGCTCGGACACTCGGACATCAAGACCACCGCCCAGTACTATCTGCGCCCCGACATCACGGCACTGCGCGACGCGCAGCGACTGTTCGAGAGGGCACTGATCGGCTGAGGGATTCCCTAACCCACCTGCCCACACAGATCCGCGTGGGGTTCCATGTCGGCAGCACCAACGAGAACGGCGTGCTCCTGATCGGATACGACTCGCCGACCGGTAAAGCGCCGACCATGATGCTGGCCGGCATCGGACCGTGGAACGAGAACAAGGCCCAGAACGTCGACGCGGTCGTATGGGAGGCCGCAGCCAACCACGCGCAGATCAGGATCCGTAACCTGATCACGGGCCAGTGGGTCCCGAAGAACCCAGTCCGGGTCTCGTGGGTGGCCGTGTGGCAATGACCGTCAGACGAACCACATGCCGTTGACCGCCCACCCACCGTCATTCTGTGAGCCGCCCAAATTCTGGTAGGTGACGGCGCCGGTCTTCTGGACGAGCACACGCCGGCAGGAGCCATTGTCACGGCCGGACCACGGGAACTCAAGCTCCCGGTCCGGCCGGAACTCCTCCGGCAGGGTACCCAGCGGCCCGGTGCCCCATGATGCGCCTGACGCGTAGGTGCTGCTCACTCGCATCATGACCAGATGTCCCATGCGACGCACGTCAAGAGAGTACGAGGGCGCGGACGAGACGGTCTTCCAATCAGAGAGGGTTAGGGAATCCCACACTTCGCTCAGAGGAGCGAGGACGTTGACGAGGGTGTCGATGCCGGTGATGTTGATGCCGTCGAGGTTGACCCGGCACAGTGGCAGGTCGGAGACGATGGCGCCGCCGATGATGCTGCCCGTATTGTATGCCGGGTCCTTGGGGGTGCCGCTGGTGGCGGTGCCCTTCAGCGCGACGAGGGAGCTGGTCTCCACGCCGGTGGTCGGATCCAACGCGTAGCGGGCAACGATGAGGTCGGCGCGCTTCATGCCCTGGCTGCCGGATTGGATGGTCACGTCGGTCGCGGAGTCGATCATCATCTGCCGGCCTTCGAGGATGAGGTCCCATGCGGGGATGGTGATGTGGTTGGAGTCCTTGGCGACGGGCTTGCTGGCCCATTTGCGGGTCTTGAGCAGATATCCGCCGGTGCCGAGCGTGCCGGCGTGCATGATGCCGTCCATGGCGCTGGTCACGTGGGGTTGTCCGCCGCCCTTGGATCCGGTGACGAGGATGATGGACATCACTTGCCTCCCTGCTGCATCCAGGCGTCGAAGTCCTTGTCCTGGTTCTCGGCGAGCGTCTGGTAGTCGCGGTAGTCGGTGCCGCACAGGAGGAATTTCTTCTCGTTGCCTGCGCGGTCGATGCGGGTCATGTCGTGCCAGTCGGCCGAGAGGGTC
Organism: Bifidobacterium samirii; assembly: GCF_003952945.1. Taxonomy (GTDB): domain Bacteria; phylum Actinomycetota; class Actinomycetes; order Actinomycetales; family Bifidobacteriaceae; genus Bifidobacterium; species Bifidobacterium samirii. The sequence goes on along the minus strand of NZ_QXGK01000008.1, from coordinate 92,554 downwards.
TCGTTGGGTGACACGTATTCCTTGACGGGGCAGCCGGTCCGGTCGCACTCGTATTGGGTGATACCTTCGTATTTCGGCATGATGAGTCCTTTCTTTCAGGCCTGGTCGTCGGGCCAGTCGTATGCGCCGGCCTCGTAGGCGATGGCGGGTGTGCCGTTGGCGATCTTGACGGTGATGCGCACGATGGGACTGTCCACGTCGACGCCGGAGACGGGGTCGTAGGCGCGGACGTGGTCGTCGATGTGCAGTCCGATGTCGTCGGGGATGGTGAGTTCGACCTGTCCCTGTGTCCAGAGCTCCTTGAGTTTGTCGCGGGTCTGGTCGGACAGCTCCTGCCCCTCGACCGTGGTGAGCTCGTACGTCTGGGTGATCTCGCGCGCGCCGGTGAGGGTCTGTTTCTGGCTGATGGCGCCGTTCGCGTCGGCGTACCAGTGCGAGACGGCGCGGTTGCGCAGTTCGCCCTTGCCGAGGCCGATGATGTGGTTGACCTGCGTCCACGCGCGGGTGGCGGTGAAGTCGACTCGCCGGTCGCCGTCCGCGCCCCCGTAGGTGGCTGCGGTGACGGCTCGGATGGAGCATCGGCCGTCCCGGTAGCGCAGGTCAAGGCGCGCCCCGACTGCGGAGAGCATCATGCGCAGCCCGTCCCAGACGCTGATGTAGCGGCGGAATGCGTGCGATTTGATGGTGATGCCGCTGGCCGTGGTGGGTGTGGTGAAAGTCCCGGCGAGGCCGACACGGCCGATGATGGTGCGGATGATGGTGTTCGCGTCGCCGGACACGGTGAGCCGATCGGCGCCCGCGTCGGGTTGGACGATTTTGGCGGCGAGGATGCCGTGCCATGTGCGCCCGGTGATGGTGGTCTGCGTGTGACCGTCGCTGACGTCCACGCGCAGGCCGTCCACGCGTCCGCCGATTTCGGTGTCCTCCACGCCGACGAGGCATCCGTCCGTGAGAGCGGCGCCGGTGGTGGCGTGCGTGAGCTCAAAGTCGTTGCCTTCGTCGCCGTACTGCATGTCCATGGTCACGCCGGAGAGCTCGCCCTGCGGGACGCCGGACGGGTCGGTCCAGATCAGGTCCATGGCAGTCCGGTCCTTTCCTCCCACCATTCGAGGTCGAAGCCGAAGCTTTCGTCCCAGCTCACGAGGCTGTCGCCGGGCGGGATGGCGGCGAACGCGTATTCGCCGGCGGTCTGGTCGCGGTGGAGTTTGGCGAAGGCGTTTTGCCGGTCGCCGTTGGCGGCGACGAGCGTGGCCGTGCGGGGCGTGCCGGTGCCGTCGATGACGAGGTATCCGCCCGAGGGCACGGTCACGTCGGCGACGATCTTGTTGTCCCCGATGGTGATGGTCGGCGTGGCCGCGGGCCCGTAGACGGTGATCTTGGCGCGGGACGGCAGTGCGGACGCGTTGGTCAACGTTCCGACAGCGCGTGTCGGCATGTAGTCGTACTCGTAGCCGTATGGGTAGCCCTTGCCGTCCGAGTATCGTGCCGTGTTCCGGTACCAGCTGCTGGTGGCGGGCTTGTGCCAGACGCCGTCGAGCAGCGCGACGGTGAGTTCGACACGGGTCAGCTGCGGGCTGACGTAGTCGGGCTCCGTCTGCATGACGAGCGCGTTCTGCCGCCATCCGTCCACGTCGAGCAGGGCGGGCGGAGCCTGGTCCTCGAGGTAGGCGCGCAGGTCCGCGTCGAAGATTCTGTCGGCCGTGTCCAGCGCGGTTTTTGACCGGCTGATGGCGGTGATCTTCGCAGTGCGGGCGGGGCGCGTGGCGTTCAGGCTCCGGTAGGAGAGGGTCGTGTCCCAGATGCGGGTGCGCAGTTCCGTGATCTGTCCGACGAGCAGCCCGTCCGGGTCGTTCAGGTCGAGGACAGCCCCGGACGGGCTGGCGTAGATGAAGGTTTTCACTGCCGGAGGACCTCCTTGGTGAGTCGTTGGAAGTCGCGTTTGCCGATGGTGGGCGCGTATGCGGCGATGATGGGGCCGATTTCGGCGCGGAAGGCGCGCAGTTCGGCGACGACGGCCTCGTTGGATTGGATGACCGCCGTGTCGGCCGATGCGGTAAGGACCGGTGCCGGCATGTATTGCACACCCTCGTCTGGCCGGTAGCGCATCGAGTTCACCGAGTCCATGAATCCGACGCCGTAGTGGTCGACGGCCCGCGCCTTCATCATGTACTCGCCACGCGAGGCCCAGATGAGGTTCGAGTCGGAGATCTTGGAACCGATGCCGCCCAGGAGTCCGCTCAGTCCTCCGGACGCGTATCGGGGGATGCCGTCGCGTCCCATGAGCCCGCCGGCCGCGTATCCGATGATGCCGCCGCTGGCCTTGCCGTCGGCGCCCACGTTGACCTTGAAGACACGGCCGAGGATGTTGTTGACGGTGCCCCAGAATCCGGAGGCGTCGGCGTCGACCTTCACGGTCTTGCCGGCGATCTTGCGGTTTTCGACGGCTTTCGTCGTGGCCTTGAACGGCCCGTCGTCGCCGCTGATGACTCCCGTCTTCTCATCGATCGTCCACCCGTTGACCTCGGCGATGGCCGTGAGCATCTCGGATCCGTCGCCTTTCAGGTATCCGGTCTTCTCGTCGATGGTCGCTCCGTTCGCGATGGCGAGGGCGATGTCGTACTGGGACGAGTCCAGGGTGACGGTGCCGCTCTTCTCGTCGACGGGCAGGCCGTTGACTTCGGCGATGGCCGCGACCGCGTCGGTGTTGTCGCCTCCGATGCGGATGGTCCCGTCCGGCAGCGTCTCGACGGTGACGCCGAGCGACTGCAGCTGGCCTTCGGCGAGACCGGTGTCGACGTTGAGGTTGATGCTATGGTCGCCGGTGACGCTCTCGACGCTGGTCGCGAGCTGGTCGAATTTCTCCTTGGTCAGGCCCGCGGCAGTGGCGGCCTCGGAGGCCGCTTCCGGGGTCATGCCCATGGCCTGCGCCGCGGCGATGTACTTCTCGCGCGACAGGTCGAGGGTGGAGTTGATGTCGTCCATGCTCGCGCCGTTCTCGGCCTGCGCCTGGGCGGCCTTCATGGCGGTCTTGGCGATGTCGTTGAGCGCGCTTTGGTTCGCGCGTCCCTTCTCGCTGTTGATGTCCAGCGTCGCACCGTTCTTCTGGATGGATTCGGTCGCCTTGTCGAACGCGTCGTGCATGGAGATGAGCGCGTCGGACTCGTTGAGCGAGAACCCGTAGTAGGTGTTCATCGCGTCGATGACCTCGCCCAGGGCCGCGGCCTGGTCGCTGATGCCGTCCGTGGTCGCCCCGAAACTGTCGGCCAGGATATCGTCGGCGGTCGCCGCCTCCTCAGCAGCCGTGGCGTAGGCTTCGGTGGCGTCGCCGGCCTCGCCGGTGGCATGGGCGACCTCGTCGAGCGCCTCCGCCTTCTTCTGTGCCTCCTCCGAGACCTCCTCGTAATTGGCCTTCTCCTCCTTCAGATAACTGATGATGATGCCTGCGAGTTCGGCCTGATTGCCACCTTTGGCGACCATGTCGTCCGTGACGGCGGTAACCCGGCTCATGGCATCGGAGTTGCCCTGCGCGGCGAGCGCCATGTCGGACATTTTGATGCCGACGTCGTCGAGGAGTTCGCCGAGTGTTTTGTATCCGTAGATGGCCTGTTCGATGAAGTCGGGGATGATTACGGAGCCGTCGATTGGGGCATTTCTGAGGTTGTCGATGATTTGGTCGGTGGCGTTTCCGGTGGTTTCGAGTGCTGTTTTGAGGCTGTCGGCTCGTTGCTGTGCCTGTTGTGCCTTGCTGGCGAAGGTCATGAGTGCCGCGCCGGCGAGGCCGATGGTGATGCCCCAGGGGCCGCCGAGCATGGACAGGAGGCCGCTGCCGATGCTTTTGAAGCCTTCGCCGATGGCGGTGGTGCGGGACATGCTGGTGCCGAACAGTTCGATCTGCGCGCCGGAGCCCTTGAACGCGCTGGCGATGCTTTGGACGCCGGTGGTGACGCCGGGGGCGGCGCGTTGGAGGTACTGCATCGGGTCGAGGAGGGCGGACATGCCTTTGGCGACCTTGCTGGAGCTTTCGGACATGGGTCCGAACTGCTTGTGGGCGAGGGTGAGGGCGCCGGCGAGCATGCCGAGTCCGATGGCGGACTGTTGGACGGGGGCCGGCAGGGAGCTGAACGCGTCGACGGCCTTGTCCACGGTCTGGACGATGGAGCGCAGCGGGCCGTTGGCGCCGCTGCCGATGGTGATGAGCATCGATTCGACGGATCCGGTCAGGTTCTCGATGTCGCCCTTGAGGTTGTCGTTCTTGGCGGCCGCCTGGGCTGCGGCGTATCCGCTTTCGTCGACGGCCTTGGTCCATTCGTCGATGCCGTCGGCGCCTTCCTTGTACAGCACGTTGGCGGCGCGGATCGCGTCGGATCCGAAGATCGTGGCGAGCGCCTGGTTGCGTTGTTCCTGGGTGAGTCCTCCCATTTGGGTTTGGAGTTGGCCGGCGAGGTCGGCGAGGCCGACGAAGTCTCCTTGGGCGTTGGATGCGTGGATGCCGAGTTCTTCCATGAGTCCGGAGGCTTTGGTGCTGGGGTTGGCGAGGGCGATGAGCATGGTTTTGAGGCTGGTGCCGGCGTCGGAGCCGATCATGCCGGCGTTGGCGAAGGCGGTGAGGGTTCCGACGGTTTCCTGCATGCCGATGCCGAAGCTGTTGGCGACCATGCCGGATTGTTGGAGTGCGTAGCCGAGGTCGCGGGCGCTGCCTTGGGCTTTGCCGGCGCCGGCGGCGAGTGCGTCGGCGACTTTTCCGGCGTCGCTTCCGGTGAGGTTGAACTGGGCCATGGCCGAGCTCATGAGTTCGGCGGCTTCGGAGACCTGCATGCCGTCCGAGGCGGCGAGGTCGAGGGCCCCGGTGAGGCCGCCGGAGAGGATGTCGGTGGTGCTCATGCCTGCTTTGCCGAGTTCGTTGATGGCGTCGGCGGCTTCGCTCGCGCTGTAGACGGTGTTGGCGCCGGCGTCGATGGCCGCCTGGCGGAGGCTGTCCATTTCGTCGGCGCTGGCGCCGGTGTTGGCTTGGACGGTGCTCATGGCGGCGTCGAATTCGGCGAAGGTGGCGACGGCGGCGACGCCGATGGCGGTGGAGAGGGCGCCGGCGGCCATGCCGACCTTGGTGAGGGTGGCGCCGACGCGTTCTCCGGTGCTCATGGGGGTTTCGAGGGCCGTGCTGAGTTTGGTGGCCTGTGCGGATGCGGCCCGCATCTTGGTCGTGTAGTTGGTGGTGTCCGCCATGAGGCGGATCATGATGTTCTCGTTCAGTCCGGCCATGCGGTTCCTCTCATGTGGCGGGTGGTCTGGGGGTGAGCGTGGTGGTGACGGCGCCGCGCATGTCGTCGGGGACGGTGCCGGACGATTCGAATTCCTGGATGGCGCGGTTGCGCATTTGGGTGGCGAAGCAGACCTCCACGCGTCCGGTCCGGTAGAGGCTGGTCACGCTCTCCTCGTCGTGGCAGGTGGAGGTGTGCATGCCGCACAGCGGGCATACCTGGCTTTCGTAGGCTTGGAGGGCGAGCATCCATGCCTGTTCCGTGTCGTCCCATTCGACGGGGTCCTCGATGGTGGGGGTCCATCCGTGGAATCGTTTGAGGCTGATGCCCAGGCCTTTGGCGCACCTCAGTTCGGCCAGCAGGTCGGGTCGGGTGCGCAGTGCGCGGGTCAGGTCGTCGACGAGAGCAGGGTCAGAGTCTCTTTTGGGAGTGAGGAGACGGGCGTGTTGAGCTCCTGGACGGTGGTGAGGAGTTCGGCGGTCTGCGTGTCGGTGAGGCTGTCCACGAGTGTGGTGATGGCGGTCTCGTCCGTGTCGACCATGGTGCCGTTCGCGTCGGTGACGTTCTGGACCATGCGCGGGACGGCGAGGAGGGCGAGTCGGGCGAGGTCGCGGGTCTGGCGTCCGTCGGCGGTGGTCGTGCAGCGGGTGACGATCTGGTTCCATTCGTTGGATTTCAGGCCCTTGAGGGTGAGGGTGATCGTGCTGGCCTCCACGGCCTGCACGGTCTGCGCGAGTGATTCGAGGAGGTTCTCGCGTTCGCGTGCCAGGGCGGCCGTCTCGTGTTCGGTCATGTCCTGGGCGGGTTCGTCCAGCGTGGTGATGCGGTTGGTCAGGTCGATCGAGTCGCGCAGCGCGGTCAGGTCGGTGACGATGCCGACCCGTGCGGTCGGCGTGGAGACTTTCAGTTCCATGCGGGGTTCCTTTTCATGCTGTGGTGGTCATGGCGGCGCGCCGCGGGGGTTCCGCGGCGCGCCCGGTGTCACTTGCCGGCGGTGACGGTGGCGGTCTCGTCCTGGGAGCCCGGGGCGGCGGAGAAGCTGATGGTGCTCATCTGGCGCTGGTTGGCGGCGTGGGCGACCGGCGTCTTGATGCCGATGGTCACCTTGAAAACGCTGACGGTCTGGCCTTCGGCGAACGCGTCGTCCGTGGGCAGGCCGCGGCGGCGCACGATGTAGCCCTGGGTGCCGGCGGTCAGCTTCTCGATGGCCTCGTTGGTCTCCTTGGTGGATCCGATGCCGATGTTGACGTTGTCGATGACCTGCAGGGTGCCGTTCTCGTATTTCTCCTGGCCGGGGATCTGGCCGACCGCGGCGGCGCCCTCGCGGTCGTCGTCGATCATGTCCTGGCTGTGGTCGAGCTTCCATCCGTCGGCGGTGAGCCAGTAGGACAGGTCGAGCACGTCGGCCGTGAGTTCGGCCACGGTGGGCTTGGCCATGTCCTTGATGGTCTGGACGAAGACGGTCTTGACGCGCCCGTCTTCGAGGTGCGCGGTCACGTTGTTGGGCATTGTCGCTCCTTATGTTGTCGTGGTCCCGCCGTGGCGGGCTGGTCTCTCATTCCCCGAAGCGCCAGGTGAGGACGCGCATCGGGTACTGCTGGCTGGTTTCGGGGTCCGTCAGCTCTGACGCGTACACGCCGGAGTCCGAGTACGGGACGAGCGCGCCCATGCCGTCGGGGTGTCGGCCGTCGAACGCGTCCTGCAGCCTGTCGCACACGATGTTCACGCCCTGCGCGTCGTGTCCGACGATGCGGGCGGTGAGTGTGAACCGTCGGCTGGTCACGTTCACGGCCTCGTTGACGTCGCAGCCGGTCTGGTCGACGCCGAGCACGATCCACGGGGGCGCGCCGCCGTGGGCCGTGTGCTCGTACACGCGCCACCCGTCCAGGGCGGGCTTCAGGGCCATGACGCGCCGGGCGGCTTCGTTGGCGTTCACAGCCAATCCTTCCTCACCGCCTGTCGGATGTGTTCGCACGTGTTGGGGAACTCGTCCTCGCCGTGCTCGTAGAACCTGTGGTCGGGGTGTCCCTTGTAGGATCCCCAGAACGCGATGGGCGCGAGGTTGCCGTTGCCGCCTCGCCGGGGTGCGATGTCGGCCTCGATGTGCAGGAGGGACGGGCGCATCTCGTAGGAGACGGGGATGTTCCTGAACTTCTGGTTGGAGGACGTGTTCAGGTCCTTCTTGACGGCGGTCTTGATGTTCTGGGCGCCGCGTTTGATCACGGCGGTGACGGTGGGGTTGGCGCGCGTCGCGATCCTGGCGATCCGCTCGTTGAGCGCCGTCAGCGCCTTCGCGTCGACTCTGATCATGCCCATCATGTGTCCTTCCATGGGTTGGGTATCTCGCGCACGTTCCAGCGTCGTGCGGTCGCGTACGTCTTCTCCGACTGCATGTTCACCAGGCGGAACCGGCGTCCGACGAGGTCGGGGTCACGGGACCGGATGCATTCGGCGAGGTCGTGTTCGCGCAGCCCTGTGGCGCTTATCGGCACGTGCAGGTAGAGGGTCCATTCGCTGACCTGTCCGCCGATGCCGCCGGACCTGTCGGACGTGCCGGTCTGGTCGCCGGCGATGCCGCCGCTGGTCTGCAGCTTGCCCCTCCCCCGGTAGACGGTCTCATGCCGCGGCGTGGAGACGCCGGTGTCCGGGTCGGTGTCGGACAGGCCCGTGGGGCGGGTGATGAGGAACTCGTCGCGCATCAGCGATTCGGCGAGCGCCTGGAGTTCGGGGAGTGTGGCGGTGAGGGGTGTCATGGTGGTCATGGTGGGGTCAGTAGGCGGGTGGGTAGTGGGGGTATGGGATGGGTTGTGGGTCGGTCTGGGCGGTGAGTGTGCCGAATTCGCTGGCGGGTGTGCGCATGAGGAGTTCCCATTCGGTGTCGAGGATGGTGATTTCGCCGGTGGAGCGGGTGGTGTCGATGGTTTTCTGGAGGTTGGCGTCGTCGATCTGGGTCATGATGGTGCGGATGCCTTCGGGGTTGAGGGCTTTTCGGGCGACTGCCGCGGATTCGATGTCGATGACGGTGGCGAGGTAGTCGGGGTCGGTGCACCATTGGTCGAGGATGGGGACGCGCAGGCGGATGGTGCGTTCGGCGCGTTCGATCCATTTGGTGATCTGCCGGGATTCCGGGGTGTTGTCCTGGATGTCGTGGCCGAGTTCGTCGGCGACGTCGAGTGTGGTCGCGTAGGCCATGCGCGTCCTCCTTCCTGTCAGTCGTGGTCGGTGGTCGTGGTCTTCCGTGGTTTCCGTGCGGCCGGTTTCTCGGCCGGTTCCGTCTCCGGTTCCGGGTTTTCGTCCGGTTCCGGGGTGGTGTCGGTGATGGTGTAGCCGGTGTGGCGGCGGAAGTAGTCGGGGACGTCGGTCAGGCCGTCGGCGGTGCCGTTGCGGAAGGCGATGCCGGCGACCTGGCCGGTGTACTGCCGGTTGGGTGCGTCGATGCGGTAGGTCATCACTGGACCTTCACGCCTCGGAGGACGGCGGCAGCCTTGGTGGCCTTGAGGGCCACGGCGACGGGGCCGAGTTCGACCTCGCCCTTCTTGACGGCGCCGGCCTGGGTGAAGTCGGGCAGCCAGGTGCGTACGAGCTGGCTGCCGGTGGTGGTGACGCCGTGGAAGCCGTCGAGGCCGACGCGGTAGGCGTAGATGTCGGTGGTGCCGTCAGAGCCGACGGGGATGATCGGGTCGTTGCTGCCGGCCTTCTCTCCTGCATCGGCGAAGGTGATGCCGCCGTAGGTCTCGCGGTCGATGGGGCGTCCGTTCTGGCCGACGAGGTCCGCGATGGGTTCGCGCACGTACATGCTGGTGCGGCGGACGAGGGAGCGGATGCGGGCGAGGGCCTTCTTGTTGGCGACGATGACGGTGGGTGTGCCGTCGAGCAGGCCCAGGAACTCGTCGAGGGTGTCGAGCGCGGCGAAGCCCTTGTCCTGGGCGAGGTCGGTCCAGTCGAAGGTCTTGCCGGTGGCGGGCTTCATCTCGGTGGCGGATCCGGTCAGCGCCTTGTCGAGGCCGTCGAACGCGGCCTTGTTCTCGGCGGTGTCGCCGTTGATGACGGCGTCCTGGAACTGGCAGGTCGCGGCCTTGGTCTTCTGGGCGATGTTGAGGGTGATCGCGTCGCTGGTGCGCGGGCCGACGTCGGCCAGGACGCGGTCGATCTCGAAGCTGCCGCCGAGCACGGCGAGGTCGACGCTGTGCTTGCTGGTGGTGACGGACTGCGGCGTGTATTCCTTGTTGAGTTCGCGGAATTCGGCCGTGGCCTGGGTGGTCAGGCGCCGGTATCCGTAGGTGAGGGTGGCGCCGCCGCCGGCGGGGTTGACGGCGTCGTCGAAGATGAGGGTGTCGAGGATGGCGCTGGACTTGCGGAATTCGTCGATGACGAACGGATCGTAGTCCTCCAGCGCGTTGTTCTTCGCCTCGGCGAGGGTGATGGCCATGTCATGGTCCTTTCTTGCTTACTTGTAGTGTCTGCTGATCGCGTCGGCCAGGCTGGACGGGCGCGGGTCGCCGCCCTTGCCCTGCGACGGGTCCGGCTTGGGCGGGTCCGGGTTGCGTCCCTCGCCCCGGTCGGGGTCGAGGAGCCTGAGCAGGTCGTCGGCGTCGGCCTCCATCTCCTCGCGGGTGGCGCCGCGCAGGCGGGCGGCGGCGTCGAGCGGGATGCCCTTGGCGGCCGCGACCTCGTATCGGGTGGCCTTCAGGGTCGCCTCGGCGGCAGTGGCCGTCGCGGCCTGCAGCGCCTCGGCCTGCTTCTGGGCCTCGGTCTTGTCCTTGTCCTCGAACGCCTTGACCTGTTCGGCGAGCTGGGCGATCTGGGCCTTGAGCTGCCGGTTGGTCTCGCGTTCGGCCTTGAGGGCCTTCATGCCGCCCTCGCCCAGCGGGTCGTCCGGGTCGTGGCCGGCCGGGGCGGCCGGATCCGGGTCGCCGCCGTTCGGATCGCCCGGGTCGGAGCCGCCTGCGGCGGCGGGGTCCTCGATGGGGCGGATGGCGTGCATGCGCATGTACCAGGGCTTGCGGTCGGGGTCGAACTTGAACATGGTGTGTCCTTTCATGGGTGCCGAGTCGCTCGGCAAGCGCCCGTCGCCGTCGCGGCGCGGGTGGGGGTCTAGCGGATCCAGCCGTAGGCGTACAGCATCGCCTTGGCCTTCTGCGGGTTGTTGGCGCAGCGTTCGTAGATCGTCTCGGGCATGAGGCGCGGCCGGTCCGCGCGCGTGCAGCGGCCGCCGCGTTTGACGAAGTCCTTCGCGTAGCCGGATGAGATCATCCGGTGCGAGGCGGCGCCGCGCCGGGTGGTGCCTTCGAGCGTGTACTTGATGCGCGCGTCGCCGATCTGGGCGCGGCGGATGCCGTTGCGGCGCGCGTTGACGAGCTGGTAGATGTCGGCGCCGTCCCGGTAGGCGCGCGCGTCGGCCCTGCCGAGCAGGCGGGCGAGCTGCTCGTCGTCCAGTCCGTTGAGGTAGCCGGTCGGGTCGGTGAGCATCCCGGATTCCGGATGCTCGGTGTATACGGCGGTGCAGTCGCAGTTCGGGTGCCGTTGGAACGCTTCCGCGCCGGACGGCTTGCCTGCGAGGATCACGCATCTGGCGCACGAGGGCGGGGTCAGGCAGCGCACGTAGCGCGCGTACGGCCGGCGCGCCCTGGCGGCGACCGCGGACGCGGAGCGGTGCGTGTCGGCGAGCATGGTGCGCGAGCGCATGACGAGGGTGATGCCGATGCGGTCGAGGACGGTGTCCGTGGGCGTGCCAGCGGCGATGTCGCGTCTGCCGATGGTGACGGCGCTCCACATGGTGTCGAGCGTGTTCCGGCCGTTGCCGTTGACGCCGACCCACTGCCATGGGTCGGTCGTGTAGTCGGGGTCGGGGACGGTGCCGTCGAGGAGGCGCATGATGGTCGGGGTCGAGGCGAGCGCGTCGGCCGCGGTGTCGTATTGGGCTTGGTCGAGCGCCTGGAACAGGTCTGGCATCATGGCGGCGAACGAGTCGGCGAGATCGTCGGATGCGTCGCGGCGCCACAGGCGCAGGATCTCGATTCCCAGCCGGTTACTGCGCCTGCGGAGCCGTCTGGCCTGCCTGCGCGCCTCCGGTGGCAAGGTCTGGCTCGCCGTCGGGCCCATAGGCGTCCTCCTTCAGGTACGGGGCGTAGGTCTCCGCGATTTGGCGTCGGAAGTATTCGCGTTCCTTGTCCTTGCGGGCCTCGCTCCAGCCGAGTTCGTCCCATGCGCCCTCGCGGGAGAGCACGCCGGCGGCGATGAGCTTCTGGATGGCGTCGGATTTCTGCGCGTAGGTGGGAGTGTTGGGGTCGTCCCAGTCGCAGCGCACGAGGTTCTCGTTGAGGTCGCGGCCGGTGCGGATCCGGTAGGCGATGGCCATGACTCGGCTCCAGCTGTCGCCGTCGACCGCGTTCTTCATCTCGCAGTTCTTGACCAGGCGCATCTCGTCGGCGCGGATGGCGCCCTCGGCGGCCGGGTTGGACGTGTTCTGGCCGAAGTAGCGCATGGGCAGGCCGGTGACGGCGCTGACCTGTTCGGAGAGCATGTCGATGACGGTCTTGAAGTTGGTCAGGTCGCTGGCGGCGAACTGGCCGAAGCGGGCGTCCTTGTTCTTCGTGGTGGTGAAGCTGTTGAAGTACTGCTGGATCTTGGTGGCGGGCCGGCCGGTGTCGGGGTCGATCATCTGGTTGTCGCTCACGCCGATGGCCCATTTGCCGGGCACGGCGTGGGTCTCCATGGCGATCTGCATGTCGAGGACGGCGCGTGCGGCCATGTCGGTGGGGCGGATCACGTCGGCCATCTCGCTTTCGCCGAGCCAGTCGCCCACGCGCGGCCGGTTGAGGAACTGGACCACGGGGGTGCGGCCCAGGTGGTGGTCGTCGCGGTCGGTGAGCGTCCACCGTCCGTGCTCCTTGGCGAGCCAGAGCGTGTAGTCGGGCGTGTACAGGGTCGCGTATTCGGGGGCGAGGCCGGGGGCGAACTGGTCGGCGTAGACGCGCAGCGCGCATTCGACGCGCCCGTCTCGCGGGTCGACGCGGGCGATCATGTTGCGCGCGGATTCGACGGTGATCAGGGGGTGGTCGGGGTCGCGGGGGTTGGCTCCCACGGCGACGAATCCGTGGCCCTGGACGCGGGTCTCCGTGTGGTTGAGGACCTGCTGGGATTCCATGTTGTTGGCCTCCCAGATCTCGCGCAGCATGCGCGAGGCGGTCTCGTCGTCGGGCATGCTGAACGAGCGCACGCGCTGGCGTTGGACGATGGTGTCGACGGTCACGCGCGGCCAGTTGAGGGGGAAGATGAAGGGTCTCAGCTGCGGGGGCACTGCGATGCCGATGGATTGGAGGCGTTGGGCGCCCCGGTAGTAGTCGTCCCATTCGCGGTGGGTGCCGCGCAGTCTGGCGAGCCTGTAGGCGAGCGATCGGACGAGTCCGGCGTCGTCGTCGGACAGCCTGCTGGCGGTGAGCGGTCCGGTCATGGTCCTCCTTACCATCCGTGGACGTAGACGGCGTCGCCGGCGTCCTGCCATCCCAGGGCGCGCATGTCGCTGGCGGCCTCGTGGGCGAGGATGTCGGCCATGGCGATGTCTATCTTCTGGTTGTCGCTCGGCTTGCCGAGCACGTACTTGTCGCCGGGTTTGGCGATCTTGCGGGCGGCCATCATGTGCAGCTTGGCCGTCGGGTCGGGGCTGTGGGTGGTGGTGCCGTCGGTGGTGTCGGTCAGGAAGCGCACGAGCGCGTCGTACATGCGGCCGGTGCGGTTGGTGGGCCATTGCACGACCACGTCCTCGCCGAAGCGCAGCGACCAGTCGTCGATGAGCGACTCCCACAGGTGGGGGTCGCAGTAGAAGCGCTGCACCCGGTAGTGGGCGAACAGGTCGCTCACGGCGGCGTCGACCTCGCTTCGGGGGATGCGGCCCTCCCATGCGACGGGGTTCCAGACGGTTGGCCGCCGGTCGACGCCGTATGTGGGGGTGAACCGCCATCCGTCCATGGTCTCGGCGCGGATGGCGCTCCAGTCGCCGGATTGGGAGCCGTCGAATCCCAGGCAGATCTCGGTGCCGTCCTCGGGCTGGTCGCGTTCGGTCTCGCCGTCGTCCCAGAGCGCTTCGGGCATGTAGGAGCCGAGGCCCTGGACGAGTTCGCAGCCGAAGAAGCGGCGCGCCTGGGTGGGGTCGCGGGGCAGGAGCTCGCGGCAGGTCGCCTCGATGCTGTCGAGGTTGACCCATGGGGAGCCCTTGTAGACGAATTCGAGGATCCGGCGCCGGTCGTCGGGGTCGGTGAAGTCGAGGTTGGGGTCGTGGCGGGGGAAGAACCGCATGATGTCGTCGGCGGGCGACTCCCAGGTGGCCTGGCCGAAGCTCGCGTCCATGGGGTCCCAGGGGTTGGTCAGTTCGAGCATGCGCCCGTCCATGCCGGTGACGCCGCGCAGGACGGTGTCGGCGACCTCGAACATGCCGCTGCGGCGCGTGTACACGCCGCTTTCGTCGCACAGGGCGAAGTTGACGGGGTTGCCGAGCTTGGATCGGGCGGACGCGGTGACGGGGTCGATCCTGCCGCCGTTGGGCAGGCGGATGAACCCCTCGCGCACCTTCATGAGGTCGTCGAGGCGGCCGTTGCGCACCATGGTCTGCAGCGGACGGTACACGTTGGCGGTCTGTTCCTCGCTGTTGGCGAGGAGCTGGACGAGCGCGGTGCGCCGGGGCATGCCCATGGGTTCGCCGGGCCGGTAGCGGTATGTGAAGCCGCATCCGCATCCCCAGTCCTCGCAGCGGAATTCGTCGTCCGTGCCGGCGCGGCCGCGGAACACGCATGGTCCGACGGCCTCGAAGCAGGCCACGGCGGCGCCGAACGGGGATTTGCCGAGTTTCTGGCCACCGACGATCTGGCCGCGGCGCCAGACGAACGCGGCGGCCTGGGCGGGACGTGACGGGTTGAACGTCGCGTCGTCCTTGACCCGGTAGAATTCGACGGCGTTTCTGAGCTGCCATCCGACCAGGGCGAAGGGCTTGTTGAGGTCGTATCCGGAGGGGATGACGCAGTGGGCGCGGGTCCATGCGGCGAACAGGAAGCCGAGCGACGCCGGCGGCCGGGTCGGTTCGGGCATGTGCGGCTCCTTTCCGGGTCAGTCGTGCTGCAGCGAGGCCCATTCGTCGCGTGGGTCGGGGAACTCGACGATCTTCGCGCTCGTCCTGCGCCGTTTGGGCGGTTCGTCGGCGATGATGCGCCATCCGTTGAGGCGCAGGCCCTGCGGGGTCAGGCCGATGGCGTCGGCGTAGCGGCACAGGGTGGTGCGGTCGGCGGCCCTGGCGTCGCTCGTCTCGCACAGCACGTACTGGCGTACGTAGAGGGCGACGGTGTGCTGCAGGTAGAGGTACTGGGGGCGGCTCCACGCGTATCCCTGGGGGTATCGCCACAGGTCGTTCCACACCTCGCGTTCGCGCCGGTTCCAGCGTTCCGAGGCCTCGGCGTCGAGTTCGCGGTGGATCCCGTCGTCGTCCTTGTAGGTGCGCCACACCTCGTAGTCGGGCAGCGGGAGCTTGGGGTGGGGTCGCTTGTATCCGGCGGCGGGGAGGGCGAACAGGCCCTGGGCGCGGCTCTGGAACGCCTCGGACGAGGGGTCGGGCATGCGTCCGGCGTTCGCGCGGGCTCCTCCGCTGGGCATCGGATCGCCTCCCTCCCGTGAATGTTTGAAACGCGAAAACCTGCGAGTCGCCTCAGCGGCGGTTCCGGGCAGGCCCCGTCGGGGTACCTCCCCACCCCTCTCCTGACGGCCCGCGAGCCGTGCGCCCACGCCGTTTCGGCGGCGTCCGGCGTCCGTCGTCCGCCGCGAGGCCGCGCAAGGGTTTCATTCGTCGTTCTCATCGCCAGCGTTCGCGCATGCGAACGCTCGAAGCCTGTCCGGCGCGTCGGTTGCACGAGCTGTGTTCCGGTCCGGTCCATGAGCGTCGGTCGTCGCTGTGTCCGAGGTCCCAGCGTTGAGACGGCAGCACGGGAAGCCCGCACCACCGGCATGTCGGGGCGGCGCCCGATGCGACGAGCACGGCCCAGCGCTTCCGTTCGCGCCGGTGCGCCGCACCGTACCCCCTCTCCCCCGGGGTACCCCGCTCCCTCTCCGCCGCCGATGCGTGCGCCGCGCAGTAGCGCACGCCGACCGGCACGAGCAGCGGGCAACCGGTCCGGGAGCATCGCCTCTTAGCCATAGAGCCTCCGAGAATCGTTGGAATCATCGGCGTGTCGCCATATTCGAACTTGCATATCTTTCATTGTTGAGATATGATAGTTATGTAAGCCAAGGAACACAGGAAGGAGGTGAGACATGGCACAGGTCACGGAGCTGCTCAACGCCGCCGGCGAGTTCCTCAAGGGCCTCGGAGCGACGCTTGCGCCCATCGCCACGATCGTCGTCGCGATCATCGCGGACCGCAAGCGCGACGAGCCCCGCCACAAGACGCGGCGATAGAGCAAAGGCCGCCGGTCCCGGATTCCCTAACCATCCAGGACCGGCGGCCCGGCTCCAAGACTAGCCATGACCGCCATGCAACACAAAATCGGACTGCTCTCCCTCGCATTCGGAGCCATCGGGTTCCTCATCGCCGTCACATCGCAGGACGCACCCGCCGGCGTGTTCGCCCTATGCGCCGGAACCCTCGGATATCTGGCCGGGAAGGACCGCGATGACGACTGAATACCTCGGCGTCAAGCAGGTCGCCGAACGCCTCGGCATCACCCAAGGCGCCCTCCTCAGCCTCAACCTCCCCGCACCGGACGCGACCATAGGCCGCACCCGCGGCTGGAAGCCCGAGACCATCGACCAGTGGAACGCCAGCCGACCCGGCCGCGGCGTCGGCGGCGGCCGCCCACGCAAAGACAAGACCGGCCGATAACCAGAACGGCGCTCGCAGGATGATGACTGCGAGCGCCGTTTGTTGTGGGTGTTGGTTGAAGTGTTGGTGTCACCGCCATGTTCGCATGGTTGTGACGATGGTAGTAGGTTTAGCGTAGACAGTGGTGGTTTGTCAAGTTCGGGTGGTGGTGTTGCGGTTGAGGCATTGCCAGACGTCCCAGATGAGGTAGATGGGGTCGCCGTTGGGGGTGTGGTTGGTGGGGTGGATGTGGCCGCGGGTGCCCCATTTGGAGATGGTGCGTCGGTTGATGGCGATGCCCCATGGTCGTAGGAGGCGTTCGATGCTGGCGGGTGTGCCTTGGGCGCCGCTGATGGCGAGTCTGGTGATGGTCGCCTGGTGGATGTCCTTGATGCGGTGGGTGGTGTGGCAGTGGTCGCATTCGGTGTAGCCTCCGTCGATTTCCTGCTGGTCGCAGCGCAGCTCGATGCCGCAGGTCGGGCAGTGGCCGATCATCTTGGTTTCGGGCGGCGGGTCGAGCAGCTGGTCGAGGCGGGTGGCGGCCTGATGGGTCAGGTCCGCGATGAGGGGCATGTCTTCCCGTTCGGCGAGCGCCGGCAGGCGGTGCAGGATGAATCCGATCTGTTGTTCGACCGTGAGTCCGCGGCGTGGGATGCGGGCGGCTCTGGCGGTGTTGTCGATGAGTGCGACGATGTCCTGCTGGAGCTGCCATGCGCCGAGATTGAGCGGGACCGGGGCGGTGGTGCGTCCCGCGGGTCCCGTGGTGGTGGCGGTGACATGGGCCTGCTTGCGGGCGATCTGGTCGAGCGCGTCGTATCCGGCGCGCAGGGATGCCAGGTCACGTCGGTACGTTTCCTCACTGCTGGTGTCGAACATTTGTACGAAGCCCTCCTCTGGTGTAGGATCCTGTCTCGGAACATGCCAGGCCCTCCAAACCCAATATCGGGTGAGGAGGGCTTCGCTTTACCGCGAGCGCCGCCGGATGATGATGGCGCTCGCCGGCCGTTCGCCTATCGGCTAGTCGTCGATCGGACGTCCCTCATGTAGGTGACGATCGCGTCGCACGTCCGGCGTAATGCGAGTCTCAGGAGCCTGCCGTGATATCCCATGTCGAACTCGCCCACGACGATGGCGGGATGCCAGCGGCCCCACTGGTCCACGGTCGCGTGCGCGAGGACGATCCTCTCGCCGTCCGGGGCGTCGTAGACGACGCTCACGGTCTCCGGCACAATCCCGTCATCCTGCACCGGGCATGCGGCGCGATCGTCCTCATACGGGTCGGACAGCGGACGGTCGGCCCTGCCCTGCGCCCACCTGACGCCCTCCCGCACGCCCCGACTCCACGCGATCGACTGCAAACGGCGCTCGCGGCTGGTGGATTGGTTGGTCTGATTGGTCATTGGTGTCTCCTGATGTAGGTGAGGCATTTGTGGCATGGGCCCGGTTTGCGGGTCTCGCGCTCGCACACCGGGCAATGGATCGAGGGATGACGGGCGAGCCGACGGCACGTCGGGCACAACCCGTCCTCGGGACGGCGGCGGAGGGGATCGTGGCAGCGGGAGCATTCGGGGCCGGTCTCGACCGTGACCGGCGCCCTCTCCGCCGGGATCGGGTCCGTGGCCCGTCTGCCGGCACGGTAGGCGGCGATCACATCCACCATCGACATCGCCACCGCGGTCAACCCGTCATCCGTCCCCACGACCGGATCCGGGCGACGCCGCCCATACGACGCCACCCGACTCCCATGCACGTCATTCGGCCGCATCACCGGTCTCCCCGTCGATCACGGGCATCGACCGCAAACGGGTGAACGGAGCACACTCCCCCACCAGCCCATCCGGATCGATCGGATACGGGCGAAGCACCGCACCCCACCCAGCCGCCTCACTCCCCAACAGAACAGCGACACGACCATTGCTCACCCACAACTCGCCATCACGATCCACCCACAAGCCAGGCTCATACGGCAACCCACCACCCACCAGACCGGCCATCACCAAGTCAGCCAGCTCACCACCAGCGAACCGAACACCCGGCCCACCCCCAGGACACGGCGCAACCACACCCAACTCCTCGAACACCACACGCAGGCGCTCGCGGGTGACGGTGACGGTTTCAGCGTTAGTTTCAGTGATTTCAGTGTTCATTTCAGTGTTCCTTTCCCGTGGTGGGGCCGGTGTGGGTGGCGTTGTCCCACCGGCAGTCGATCGCGTCGATACGGCCCGACCGGTCACGCACGGTCAGACACGGCACGCTCACCCCGTTCGTGCTAATGGTCTCGACGCTCGTGGTCTGGGAGGGAGTCGCCGGCGACACCGGGAACAGGACCCCCATCAGCGCGCCCAGCAGAGCGGCCGCCACGACCGCTCCGATCGCCGTGACGAGACCGATGGTCGACTCGATGGTCCAGTCACGCATGACGCCTCCTGAGGTTGTTGGCGTAGCGGTTGTAGTCGCGGATGGCCCCGATGATGGCCTGATCGGCAGGAGTGTCGATTGACAATCCCCCGAAGTGGAAGCGGCATCGGGTGCAGCGGAATTCGGCGCCGGTCATGCGGCACAGGAGCGGTCCCCCGCCGGGCAGGAAGACCCGGGCTCGGATGGTGCGGGCGAGGCGGATCCGGGCGCCGCAGTTGGTGCAGGGGCTGATGCGCGCCCACGAACGGCGGTTGGTGTGATGGCGATGGTTCTTCATGATGGTTCCTTTCATGGGTTATTCGGCGTCGCTGTCCTGCCAGTTCATGGCCTTGAGTCGGGTGAGTTGGTCGATGGTCAGGCCGGTGGGCCGGCCGTCCCGGTCGCACGGGATCCAGCCGCCGTCTTGGTCGAGCAGCACCCACCCGTGGCTGGCGGTCAGGACCGGCACGGTCTCGGGGTGGTCCTGGTGGGCGCTGACGATCCACCCGTGCTCCCGGGCCTCGGCGGGGTGGGCGTGCACGTGGCCGTGGCAGCCGGTGGTTCCGGACCCGCACAGGGTGATGAGGTTCGCGGGCTCGTGCAGGCCGGGCCATGGGTGGGAGCGCAGGCGCCGGTGGTGGATGCTGTGCCCGTCCCACGCGGCGTCGGCGGGCTGGCCGCATCGCACGCAGCGGTAGGCGTCGCGTCGGGCCACGGTCTCGCGCGTGCCCAGATCCGGATTCGTGCTCATTCCGCCTCCCCGGTCCAGTCGAAGCCTTCGAGGAGCGGCCACAGGCGCTGCCATTGGCGGATGTCGCGGTCGAGGCAGTCCTCGACCCGGTGCGCGCCCGCGCTTCCCGCCCACGGGTCGCCGCCCGCGGCCTGGCTGGCGAGGCGCATGCAGGTCATGTCCACGCGCCGGTACGACAGGCGCGCCATGAGCTTGGAGGTCATGTCCTCGCCGATCCCGGCCCGCAGGATCCTGCGCAGACAGGTCAGGTCGAACTGGGGGTTCGTGCCGGCCGGGTGGAGCACGCCCAGGGCGAGCGCGCAGTCGATGATCTTCGCCGCCATCGCGCCTACGTACCGTGCCTCCACGCCGCCGTTGAGCGATTCGCCGAGCAGCCCGTTGGCGACGTGCATGCGAACCGCGGTCAGGGTGCCGGGGTTCAGGTCGAGCCGATCCTGGTGGAGCGTCTCGCGCAGCGAATCCAGCATGTCGAAGCCGGTCAGGTCGGTCACGCGCAGGCCGAGTTCGAGGATCGCGCATTCGTCCGGGTCGATGTCGTCGGTCTCGACGTCGACCCACAGCAGCAGATGCCGAGGCTCGGGCGGGGTCGGCGGGTCGAGCGGCAGTCCGTCGGCCGGAACGGGGGTTGACGGGGGCATCGCCTCACGGGGCCGGTCGGTCGCACTCCCGAGGGTCGGGATGTCGATGGTCTGGTTGTCCATGGTGGTTTCCTTTCGGTGGGTTCGGGCGCACATGCCCCGTTTTGGGGTCCAGCCGGGCCTGTGCGCGGGTTTCATGGGCTTTGCCCATACGGGTAGTGGTTGGGGTTTGTTCGGCGTTCTGTGGGCCGGTCAGGCGATTCGGTCGATGTCGTCGAGGTCCAGGCCGATCGCGGCGAGCTCGTCCGGGTCACCGGAGGAGATCAGGCCGACCACGTCCACGGCCTCGCGTCCCTCGGCCAGCAGGCGGCGGACCGCGGGCACCCAGCGCATCCGTGAGGCCCTGTCTGGCTGGCGGCGTTTGAGGATCGTGCTGGTCTCGACCAGCCGTCTCGCCCGGCGGGTCAGCTCGTCGCCCGGCTCCTCCCCCGGCGTGGTGCCGAGGCCGAGCTCGCGGCCGCGGCGCAGCCAGAGCCGCAATGCGGCGGCCGGGTCTGCCGGCAGGCGACCGTCGGCCAGGCACCGGTCCCGGAACTTCTCCAGCTCGCTGTCGAGGTCGAGGCCGAGCCGGTCGGCGAGCGCCCGGTGGGTCGGGTCGGGGGTGAGGTCGGCGAGCGCCTGTCGGCGAGGGTTGGTTTGGGCGTCAATGGTCGTGGTTTTCGCGCGCGTACTCTCTCTGGATGTTCTTAATGAATGTTCTATGTATGTTTGGGTGTCACTGGTGCTACCCCGTTCGTGCGTGGGTGCTACCCCGCGGGGTGTCATGTGTGCTACCCCGTCATGGTCGTGGGTGCTACCCCGCGGGGTTGCAGTGGCGATACCCCGCGGGGTGTCACTGGTGCTACCCCGCTTTTTGCGAGCGCGGGCTCGGTTCGCCTTCTTGGTCTTCGCCCTCTGATGGGTGTAGATGATCTTCTCGGCGTCGGCGATGGTGATGTGGTACACGTAGGGGCTTCGGTCGGCACCGTAGCGGGTGCCGTATTCCGTGTCGCGTTCGAGGAGTCCGGCGTCTTCGAGGTAGCGCAGCGCACGCTGGACAGTGCTGGGAGAGCATTCGCATTCGTCGGCGAGCGTGGACACGCTGGGCCACGCCCTGTCGTTCTCGTCCGCGTAATTGCACAAATGCTCCAG
This sequence comes from Bifidobacterium samirii, assembly GCF_003952945.1. Taxonomy (GTDB): domain Bacteria; phylum Actinomycetota; class Actinomycetes; order Actinomycetales; family Bifidobacteriaceae; genus Bifidobacterium; species Bifidobacterium samirii. The sequence goes on along the minus strand of NZ_QXGK01000008.1, from coordinate 71,539 downwards.
CACCTGCTTGGCGCTACGGTCCCCGACCTTGGTCCGCATCGCGGTACCGGCCAGCAGTGCGCTCATGATTCACCGCCGATGAAGACCTGCCCGACCGAGCCACCCAGGACCGGCACGTCCCCATGAGGAGGCGCATCGTCGTAATCATCCTCGTAATCCGGATCGGATTCATCGAACATGCACACGGGCTGCTTCCAGCCGAAGCGCGGCTCCCCGTCCAGAATCCACAAGTGACGCATGTTCGCGACGTTCTGCAAGAACCGTTCGGGCGGATAGCACTCCACCGCCCAACAATCCTCGCCCACGGTCTCGTTCTTGACCTTCTGCAGGTCGTCCCACGTGATCCCGTCCCGGTACTCGCCGGTGTACTTGTCGAACTCCACACGGGTGACCGCCAGACGACGCATGCCGTTGTCCCGGTCGATGAACAGCATCGCCTGGAAATCACGGCTGCGCCACACGCGCACCGGCTCCACGGCGCCCTGCGGCCAGTCCGGGTCGTCGCGGAACTCCTCCAGCCAGCCCATGTCCTGCTCGACCATGCGACGGCTATGCACATGACGGGCCATGTTCTCCACGAATCGACTCATGATGCTTCCCTTTCGATATCGATATGACGGACGACCACGGAGTCGTCCAATTGCTCAAGGACCGCGGCCAACGCCATGGGCGAGACCGCGGGAGACAGCGACGCCGGCCGGCCGTCCACGATCAGACGCTCATGGACGACCGGACCCGCCGGCGCCAGCAGATGCAGCGTCAGGCGGACGATCATCGGCGGTGACGCCCATGCGACGGCCTGGACAGAAGACGCGCGATCCGCGTCCCCTCCTCGGTCAGACCCCACACGCCGTCCATGTCCGGCTGGATCAGACCATGCGCCTGACACTCCAGGTACACGTCCGCGTCCGACCGGCTCCTGTCGCCATGCAGGATGCCCACGAGGACCCCGCCCATGCGGGCCGTCACCGTCACGACTCCTCCCCCGCATAGCTCGCGACGACCACGTGGACGCCGCCGGTCGTCACCGCCCGCGCCGCATAGGATCCCGCCGGCCTGTACGCCTTGATGCGGCCCGTGCGGATGTGGGACGCCAGGTCGTGCGCGCGCTTGAGGGTCAGGTGCGCGCCGCCCACGGTGTGCCACAGGCCGGGATGGGAGCGCAGCATCATCGCCATACGGTCGTGCTCGCCCAGACGCGGGTCGCCCTGCGGCGGCGCCGCCATCCACCCCGACAGGCCCGGCACGACGTCCGGGGCCACGGCCGGCGCTGGTTCGACGACGGGCTCCGGCTGCGGGACCGGCTCGTCGACAGGCTGACGAACGGACTCATCCGCCGCCCCCTCGGCCGGTTCGGGGGTGGGTTCGGGGGTATCGCCCGGCATGGCCGCGTGCAGATCCAGACGGGACGCGCACCGGTACGCCTGATCCAGCGACAGTTGGGGCTGTTCGTTGACGAGATGCTCGGCGTCCATGGTCAGGGCCGCATCGTCCGCGTTCTTCGCCGCGAACTTCTTGGCGGAGGCGCGTTCGGACGCGGTCAGGTCGCGCCACGCGGCCTGGCACAGGTCGGAGAGTTCCTCATTGCTCCTACGAGGCATGATCGATTCCTTTCGTCAGATTCCGGGGTTGTCCCACGGATCGGGGCCGGGGGCTGGTTGGTTGAACGGGTCGGACGGCGCGCCGAAGGTCGCCGGCGGCCCGGCGGGACGTCCGGACGCCACACGGTCGACGCGGGCGGTCGCGTAGCGCAGGGATGGGCCGATCTCGTCGACCTGCATCTCCATGACGGTGCGGGGCGTGCCGTCCTGCGCCTGGTACGTGCGCTGCTGGAGTCGGCCCTGGGCGATCACGCGCATGCCCTTGGCGAGCGTCTGGGCGCAGTGGTCGGCCATGTCGCGCCATGCCGAGCAGCGCATGAACAACGGTTGTCCGTCCTCGTACTGGCCGGATTGGCGGTTGTAGTTGCGCGGGGTCGACGCGATCGTGAAGCTCGCGACGCTGGCCCCGCTACCGGTGGTGCGCAGTTCGGGGTCGGCGGTCAGGTTGCCGACGATCGTCACAGTGGTCTCGCCGCTCACTGCAGGTCCTTGATCCCGGTGGCGGTCTCGCGGATCCGCAGGGCCGTGGACGCCAGGTCGTGCATGTTCCTCGCGACCGTGCGCATGCCGGCGTTCATCGCGTCCAATGCGACCGCGGTGGCCTGCCTGTAGCAGACCGCGGTGACGACCGTGGTCCTGAGCAGGACGTCCTCCGGGGTCGGCGGCTCCTCGTCCTCCTCGTCCTCGTCGTCGATCAGGTCGGTGAGTTCCAGCGCGGTCTCCTCGAGCGCGGTGTCGAGCGTGCGCATGATGAGACCGGTGTCGTTCAGATCGTTCAGCTGCAGGCGCGGCAGGTCCTCGCAGAGCTTCTCGGCGAGACGCCGCCTCATGGCCGTCTTGTCCATGTTGGGTTTCCTTTCAGTTGGTTGGGTTTGCGGGGGATGGTGGGGAGCGCGCTGGGACGGTCATCGTCGGCCAGGAAAATGCCGGCTCGCGTCGCATCGGTCCGCGCGGTCGCATGAACGGGTCCTGCGTCAGCCCGGTCCAGCCACCTCACGGCGGGACACAGCCGGGCGGTGGCGTTGACGCGCTCCCCTCGTGGACCGCCCCGGAATCGAACCGGGGCCCGGGCTCGCCGCACGCCCGAGCGTGCGATCCGCCGGGGCCTGCCTGGCAACGGCCCTAGGGTGTGCGTGTCAGCGTGCGAGCGTCTCGCACAGGGCGAGCAGGCAGAGCGGGCATTCCATGAACGCCCACCAGGCGCACAGGCCCGAGCCGATCGGGTGGGCGCACGCCTCGTGGGTCAGGAGCCACGCGACCGCGAGCAGGAACGAGATTGCGAGCAGGACGCCGCAGGCGAGCCCGGTCAGGGCCGGGTATCGGCGGATGATGGTCTTCATGACGGGTCTCCTTGGATGCTGAGGACAGTAGACGTCTTCCATACGGCGCCGTTCAGTCGGAGGGTAGGGAGCGGATCCAGCGGCGCATCTCCTCCTGGGTGACGTGGCGCCAGCCGGGGTTGCCGTCTCGGTTCGGGGGCCGGAAGGTCACGAGGTCGTGGCGGCGGGCGGCCAGGCATAGGCCGTCGTAGTCGACGTTCCATACCTTGGCGGCCTCGACCAGGGTCAGTGTCTTGCGTTCCCATAGGGGTACCTGGTTGGCGGGGATGCGCACGCCTTCGGCTGTCAGTGGCATGATGGGTCTCCTTGGATGCTGAGGATGGTGGGCGGGATGACGGGGAGCCCGTATTCGGCGGCGAGCCGGGCCCGTCCGGATGCGCCCTGGTATCGGTGGCTGGTGGCGGCCCGGCGGTATTGCTCCCATGTGGCGGGAGGGCACCATGCGGGGCGGGAAGGCATCGTCATTGCCGGCTCCTTGGTAGGTTGGTCATTGGTGCTCACCGCGACGGATGGAGCAGGCGTCGGATCAATCCGGGTATCGTCCCGGCGCTTCCTGTTGCGTCGTGTGAGACGTCCACGCCGGTGGCGGCTTGGAGGGCCGTGCGCTGTTCGTCGGTCAGGCGTTGGCGCAGCACGTACTTTTCATGGCGCGGGGTCATCGTGATGCTCCTTTCGGTGGTAGGGTTCGGGTCATGATCGATGTGTCTGCCTGGGTGTCCGCCGGTGCGGCGGTCGTGTCGACGTTGATGGCCGGTGTGACGGTGTGGTGGCCGTGGCATACGCGCGCGGCTCCCGATCTGAGGTTCGAGCGCGACGCGATGCCGGTGGACCGTGACGCGATGGCGTCGCTGATCGTCTCCTGCGGGCTGCGGCGGCCGATGCTGGTCGTCCGCTGGCGCAACGAGGGCGACGGGACCGCGTACGCGGTGACGGTCGAGGGGGTCGACGGTTCGTGCGATGTATGCCTGTTCGACGGGAGCGGCGGCGACGTCCGGATCGTCGACAGCGTCGGAAGGCTGGAGTCGGGCGAGAGCTTCGAGGCGATCATTCTCCCGACCTCCACGGCAGACGTCGACAGGCCCGCAGTCCGGCTGGACTGGAAAGAGTCACCCACCCGCCTGAAACGGGGTCGCAGATCAACACGCGTCGCTCTTCCGTATCGACTGCCAGGAAGGCGTCCGCTCCTGCACCAAGAACGAATGCTGGCTCGCCTCCATCTCGAACGGACGGCGCTGGAGTACGGGTACTCGTACGAGCGATTCGTTTCAGGAGTCCTCGGATTCGACCTTGACGATCTGGACCCGTGGACGGCCCCTGACGCGCAGTCCGGCGGACCGGAGGATCGGGAAGACTGGGAATGATTTCGACCCGCCCGTCGCGGTCGAAGAAGAACACGCTCATCGCACGCCTCCATCTTGATCATGCAGTCTCCTGAGCATGTTGGCGAGCCTGTCCGCCTTGTGGTATTCGGCCGCGTCGGTCACCGCGGCGGCGATTGCGACGCCGGCGCATAGGAGGATGGTCCCGATGGTCGTCAGGACGACGATGGTCTTCTGCAGGTTCATGGTTGGTTCTCCTGTTCTGTCTGGCGCATCGCATCGGCGAGCGCCGGGGTGGGCGAGATGCCGATGGCATCCTCGGCGGCGGCCATCAAATCACTGGGACGTCGGTTGAGGGCGAGGGACGCGGCGATGAATTCACTGAGCCTCATGTCGCCGTGGTTGAGGTGTGCGGACATGGTCTGACGACTCATCCCAACACGACCAGCGAGCTCGGTCTTAGAGACTTCGTCGGCACCAGCCGCTCGACGGAGCTGCCGAATGCTAGAAGCGGCGATATCAGCACCGAACTGTTTGTATGAACTTTCAATCATGGTCCTCATAGTATGAGCATTCATACATTCCGTCAATGCGAATCGTCGGCGTGTCGCAACATTCATACAAATATCCTTGACCTATGCCACGCGAAGGAAGAACATGGAGCGACCTCGACGTCGCCGCGATGAATTACATCTCTCAGCTCAGGGAGATATCCGGTACGCCGGCGCTCCGAAAAATGGCGGATGAAACAGGTATAAAGTTCAACCGCATCTCAGATCTTCTGAAACAGAAGAATGGAACACCCACCCTTCAGGAATTCACCTCGTTGTGCCTGCTCTTCGGCGAGCGCCCGTCTCGGGTGTTGGAGCGTGTCATGAGGACTGTCGAGCAGGCTGGGGTCCAGGTCGAGGATATGGTGTCGTCGGAGCCGGATTGGCTGGCCATGGCCGCGAAACACGGAGACATCGACGCCGAGCAGGAAGCCTACGAGGAACTCCCGTGAGCGACGACGCCCTGGAGCTCCTCGCCCTCGACTGGGCCCAAGATATCCGAGAACAACCACTCCCCCAAGGCATGCTCGGCTGCTGGGACGACACCAACGGCATCATCTACCTCTCATCCAGACTCTCCCCCGTCCAACGCCGATGCGTCCTCGCCCACGAAATCAGCCACGCCCGCCACCACGACCTCGGCTGCCACACCGACGCATGGGTCGAACGCCGAGCCGACATGGACGCGGCGAAGATACTGGTCAGCCCCATCGAATACGCCACACTGGAGCAGATCAACGACGACCCCGCATGGATCGCCAGGGAAAGCGACCTGTTGACATGGGTCATCAACGCATACAGGGATTTGCTGCACGACCGTGCGGCATGAGAAGAAGAAAGACGGATACGTCATGAAGAAACCGCATTGGCCCATCATTTTAGTCAACACTACTTGACTTGACTTAGTAAATGGGTATAGACTATAACCATGAAGAGAAAAGACCTCGAAAAACGCATACACCAGATCGCCAGGGACAACGGCCTCACGGACATCTGGGAGGAAGGCGGCAACCACAGCAAGGTCACCGTCGGCAACGCCAAGACCACCATCCCGCGCCACGGCGAGGTCAACGAGCTCACCGCCAAGGGAATCCTGCGCTACATCGAAAGGAACATGTGACCATGACCACGATCGCCAACGCCACCGCCGTCTGCACCCGCGACGGCGGCTGGTGGGCCGTCGAAGTGCCCGAAATCCCCGGCCTGTTCACCCAGGCCCGCCGCCTCGACCAGGTCGAGGAACAGGTACGCGACGCCGCCGACATGCTCGACGTGCAGATCGACGCCATTACCATCGACCCGCAGCTCGACGAAGCCACCCGCCGCATGGTCGACGACCTGCTCGTCAAACGCGAAGCGGCCCGCAAGGCCCAGGACGAGGCGTCCCGTCTCGCCCGCACCACCGTGGCCGCACTGCGCGGCGAAGGCCTCACCGTGCGCGACGTCGCCGCCGTCACCGGCGTCAGCCCCCAACGCGTCAGCGCCCTGCAGGACGCATAGCCATCCACCCGAACAGAACCGCCCCGGACGTTCGTCAGCGAGCGCCGGGGCGGTTTTGTGTTGGTGGTGTGTTAGAGGTCGAGTGTGGGTTGGGGTTCGATGGGGATGTGTTCGTGGACTTTGGTGATGCGTCGGTCGCCGGTTCTGAGTTGGCCGTCTCTGATGTATTGGTCGGTTTCGAGGTCGACTCGCAGTAGGTCGTCGTTGAAGAATGGTTCCTGGTGGTTTCGCCAGCGGTTGAGGAAGTTCTGGTCTTGGATCTCGCACCAGAATGTTTCGTCTCCTTTGCGGAATTTCCATTTGGCGGAGCGGGTTTGGATGGTGTCGATCTGTAGTGTCGTGGTTTCGGTGGAGGGGGCGATCGGCTGGTCGGACAGGTTGAGGTCGCTCATGGCGGTGGAGGCTCGTGCGTCGATCTCTTCCTGGCGGTCGGAGTCGCGGTGGATGAATCGGACGGGGTCGTAGCCGTCCAGGGTTGCCGGCTGGGAGGCGGCTCCGATGCTGTTGATGATCTTTCCGTCGCGGGATGCGATGTAGGCGTTGTGGTCGACGTCGAGGTGGAAGGATCCCCATTCCATGCGGACTCTGGTGCCGGTCTGTCGGATGGTTTCGCTCGGCCCGGGTTTGACGTCCCCGGTCTGTCGGAAGCGGGTCGTCAGGATTTTGATGACGTCCATGAAGCCCGATGCGAGTTGGACCACGTCGGCGGGGTTGGCGCCCTGCACGAGGTTGGTGAGGGTGCCGAGCAGCTGGAGTACGACGTCGAACGATCCGGCGCGGGTGGCGGTGATCCTGAAGTCGAGATCCACGAAGGGGCAGGAGAGTTCCCGGTAGCGGTCTATCGCGTCCGATAGTCCGAGCAGTGCCGGCGCGAGGTCCCGTACGCTCATGGAGTGGGCGTCGACGGCCGGGCCGGAGAAGTACACCTCCATGGACGTGACGTCGCTGGGGGCGGTCCTCATGGGGGCGGGTTTACTCTTCGTGGAGAACATGCTCATATCCTACAGCCGATCGCGTCGAGAGTCGTCCCGGCGCTCTCCTGCGAGCGCCGGGGCGGTCTTGTGCGTTTATCTGTCGTGTTTTTCCGCGTCGTTATCGCGGTGCCTGTCTCGGAACGGGAACAGGCTTCGGGCCATGACCCAGAGAAGTCCGATGATCTCGACGATGGTGGAGCTGAGCCATGCGATGATGACTTCGGATGGTATGGGGTCATGGCGGGCAAGCATGACAAGGGCATAGAGCCATGCAAGCATGTTGGTGAGGACGAGCTGCCCCGCGACAAAGTCGATGATGCGCTGGGCAATGGTGACGCGAAGCTGGTTCTCCTGTTCGCGGCGCTGGTTCTTTGCGTCGAGTTTTCTGAGATGGGCGGATTCGCGACGCTGCGCGTTGTATTCCGCTGCTGAGGATGTGGCTTCATCTGCGGAGCCGTCGATGGACATGCCGCCCGTCGGAGGCTCCACGGCATCGGCGAGTATGGATTCGCGATGGGCTGATGCAGCTGCGGCATACATGCTGAGAGCTGTCACATCCTCGCTTTGCCCTGATTGCATGGCGTCCGTCATTCGAGTCCCAGAGTCGCGATGCGTAGGTCCATGGCGCGACGCGACACGTTGAACATGTCGGCGAGTTCGTCACGGGTGCGTCCTTCGCCCCAGCAATGACGGACGATGGATGCGGGCATGAGCAGTGCAGCGGCGAATCGGTTCGCCCAGATCTCCTCCGGGTCGATGCCTTTTGACGAGAGTTCGTCGCGGCGCTCCACAAGACCGGTCTTTTCGTCTTCGGGGTAGTCCTGGTATTTGTGAACGAAGTGGCCTATCTCATGCGCGTAGGTGAATCGCCTGCGATGCTCGTGCGACGCATTGTTGACCACGGCCTTGAACGGCTCGTTTGGGGACGGTTTCACCAATAGGCCATCCGTGGTCGGGGTAAGGGGCAGCGATTCCATCTGGAGACCGAGGGCTTTGATCACCGCCTCGACGTCGATGGGGAGGGTCACGCGGCCGTCCACCGCAATCGTCTTCAGCAAGGTCTCCGTGGCCGATTCCGCCGGAATCGTCCGGTTCTCGATGGTGGGGATTGCGGCCCGGGAAGGAGCGCCGAAGTCGTCCACGTTGATTGTCGTCTGGTTTCCCATCGTGCGCTCCTTCCGATTGAGTTAGTTGATGGCCCCGTCACTACGGCGTGTCGTGATGCCAGCTTATTGGGCGGAGTGTACCGGTCGGCGGGCTCGGAGGCTATGAGGGTTTGGGGTTTTGGGTGTCCGTCGGCGTGTCATTTTTGGGCGACACGCCGACGGGTGGGGCTTGATTCCAACGTTATTGGGGTTGGGTGTCGGTTGGGGCGAGGGTGGGGATGGCGCGGGTCATCATGTCGCCGAGGGCTCCGGCTCCCCAGTGGGTGTAGCGGGCGGTCATGCGGATGTCGGTGTGTCCGAGGACGGCCTTGCGTTCGTCCTCGCCGGCGCCGGATTCGGCGACGCGGGTGGCGGCCCAGTGGCGGGCGCTGTGGATGCTGACGTACGGCAGTCCCGCGGCGTCGAGGGCGCGCCGCCATCGGCGCATCTCCTGTTCGTGACGCAGTGGCGTGCCGCGCAGGTTGTGGAAGACGAACTGGCGGGGCCCCATGCCGTAGGCGATGATGCGATCCCACAGGCGGTCCCACAGGGAGCGGCTGATGGGTACGAAGCGGTCGCCGGCGGCGCTTTTGGGGCGGACCAGCCATAGGCCTCCGGTCACGTGCTCGGCGTCCTGCCATCTGGGGATGGACGCGTCGGGACCGCCCACGTAGTCCTGGAGCTGCTGCTGGACGTGGATGCCAGGCGTGCCGTCGCGCAGTTCCAGCTCGTAGGGCATGAGGGCGTACCGTTCGCCCTCCCTCATGCCGGTGGCGAACGCGAGCTCGAACATGAGCGCCCACATGGCGGTGTCCTCGGGGTCGTCGTGCGGTCCGCGGGCTCCTCCGGCCAGTACGGTCTGCGTGGCCGCGCGGATCAGCGCGGCGGGTTCGTGCTCGTCGAGGATGGTGACGGTGCGCTCGTCAGGCCGTGGCCGTTTGACGCGTCGGCACGGGTTGGACGGGATGAGCTCGTCCAGGACCGCCTCGTCCAGTGCCTGGGAGAGGTAGCGGACGTGCTCGTTGATGGTGGCCTGCGAGAGGTCCCTGTCGGCGAGCGCGTCGGCGAGCGCGTGGATGTGGGCCGGAGTGATGTCGGTCAGACGCGTGTTGCCCAGGACGCCGCTGATGGTGGTGACGCGGCAGTTCTGGCTGTACCAGGTGTTGGGTTTGAGGACGGCGCGGCGGCGTTCGCTCCGCGCGGCGAGCCAGTCGCGCAGGTAGGGGCTTCTGCGGGTGGGGATGGTGCCGTCGCGGTGGTAGCGGTCGATCTTGGCCTGGTGGCGGTCGCGGGTGTCGGTCTTGTTCCTGCCGGTGGTCTCGATGCGGCGGCGTTTGCCGGTGGCGGGATCCGGGGGAAGTTCGGTACGGTAGTGCCAGACGCCGGCGTCGTCCTTGAACACGCTGCCGGCGCCCTTGGTCCTGCGGCTGGTGGTTGCGGTCATGTCGCCTCCCATACGTTGGTACGGGTTCACCCTATAGTCCACCCTATTGCGGCGTACACTCCCGGTCCTATACGGATTTCTTGGAGTGCGGCGACGGCGAGCGCCCCTGTCGTCAATCGTTGGTATTCCGCCGTTTCGGTGGTTTTGCAACGGTTTTGGTGGGGGTGTTCAAACTATTCGTCTGGTTGTGCTTAAAACGGACTCAAGTTTCGCTGATGACGGAAGAACCACCGCTCCGATCTACGCGCCGAGGCGTTCCGCGAGCGCCTCCAGTACGCGCAGGACGGTCAGCCGGCGCACCTCCTCGCGGGTGCCGTGCAGATGGAGTTCCAGCGCCTCCGTTTCGCCGGCGGTGTCGTCGGCCCGCCCGTCGCCGGCCAGCCGCCCGCCGTTGACAGAGCGTTGCATCGGCATGGCGATGCCGACGTAGACAAGGCCGGCCGGCTTGTCGCCGTCGGGACCGGGGCCGGCGACGCCGGTGGTGGACAGTCCGATGACCGCCCCCTCCTCCCCGTCCTGCGTGTACAGGCGTGCGGTTCCGGACGCCATCGCGCGGGCGACGTCGGGGTGGACGGCGCCTTCGCGTGCGAGGAGCGTGCCGTCGACGCCGAGGATGCTGCGCTTCGCGCGGATGTCGTAGGTGACGGCCGAGCCGAGGAACACGGCCGACGCGCCGGGGATGCGGACGAACGCGTCGGCGAGCAGGCCGCCGGTGAGCGATTCGGCGGCGGCGATCATCAATCCGTCGTCGGCGCACCGGGACAGGATGCGGGCGGCGAGCGCGTCGCACGCGGCCTGCATGTCGGCGACGGCGTCCGTCGGATCGGACGGGACGTACTGGCTGGCATCCATCATGGCTTTCCTTTCCGGAGCGGCGTTCCGACCCACCGAGGGCCCGCCGCTCCCCGTATATGAAAAAATCCCCTCCCGGCGGGAGGGGACGGACGGTCCGGTTCAGGCCTTGCGGCGTCCGGAGAACGTGTTGATCAGGTAGATGGCGCCCGAGTAGAGGCACAGGACCAGCGACACGAAGATCATCAGGTAGGTGAGGAACAGGTAGGCGTTGAGCCACAGCGGGTTGTCGCCGGACGTGCCGGCGAACTGCCAGACCGGGAGCATGAGCATCGACAGGCCGATGCACTGGAACAGGGTCTTGAGCTTGCCGGGCCATGCGGCGGCGATGACCTTGCCGCCGGTGTCGATGACGAAGAAGCGCATCACGGTGATGCCCAGTTCGCGGATGAGGAACAGGGCGACGACGATCCAGCCGAGCCAGACGGGGCCGAGTTCGCCGAACGCGGCGGCCACGACGAGCGTCGCGCAGGTGAGGAGCTTGTCGGCGATCGGGTCCATGAGCTTGCCGAGTTCGGTGACCTGGTTGAACCTGCGGGCCATCCAGCCGTCCAGCTTATCGGTGGAGGCGGCGACGATGAAGAGGATGGCGGCGACCCAGCGCATCGGGAGGTTGTTCAGTCCCCACGCCCCGGCCGCGATGTACAGGCCGAGGAAGATCACGACGAGCACGATGCGCGAGTACGTCACGAGGTTCGGCGGCGCGTTCCACCCGTCCAGCAGCGACGACGAGGCGGATGACTGGCTTTGCTTCTTGTCCTTGGTCATGGGTTCACCTTACCGCGCCCCGTCCGACTTGTCAGCCGGGGCGCGTCCGTCATGCCGTCACGCCGTCACGCCGTGGCGTCGCCGCCGGCGTCGAGCGCGTCGGTCTCGCCGCGGATGAACGCGAGCACGGCGGGCAGGTCCTGGGGCTGGACGAGCACCTGGCGCGCCTTGGAGCCTTCGGACGGGCCGACGACGCCGCGCGATTCGAGCAGGTCCATGAGCCGGCCGGCCTTGGCGAAGCCGACGCGCAGCTTGCGCTGGAGCATCGACGTGGAGCCGAACTGGGTGGTGACGACCAGTTCCGCGGCCTGCAGCAGCACGTCCAGATCGTCGCCGATGTCCTCATCGGGTTCCATCGCGGACTTCTCCGCCTCCTTGGCCATCTGCTCGATGTCCTCGCGGTAGCTGGGCTTGCGCTGGGTGCGCACGAATTCGACCGCCTTGCGGATCTCCGATTCGCTCACCCACGAGCCCTGCACGCGCAACGGCTTGGCCATGCCCATCGGCAGGAACAGGGCGTCGCCCTGGCCGATGAGCGTCTCGGCGCCCACCGTGTCGAGGATGACCCTCGAATCGGTGGCCGACGACGTGGCGAACGCGAGACGCGACGGGATGTTCGCCTTGATCAGGCCGGTGACGACGTCGACCGACGGGCGCTGCGTGGCGAGCACGAGGTGCACGCCGGCGGCTCGCGCCAGCTGCGTGATGCGCTGGATCGAGCTTTCCACGTCGTTCTTGGCGACCATCATCAGGTCGGCCATCTCGTCGACGACGACCAGCAGGTACGGGTAGGGAGCCACCTTGCGTTTGGAGCCTTCGGGCGCGTGGACCTTGCCGGCGCGCACCGCCTCGTTGAAGTCCTTGACGTGGCGGAATCCGAAGAACTCGAGGTCGGAGTAGCGCGAGTCCATCTCCTTGACGACCCATTCGAGCGCCTGGGCGGCCTTCTTCGGGTCGGTGATGATGGGCGTGAGCAGGTGCGGGATGCCCGCGTACGCGGACAGTTCGACGCGCTTGGGGTCGACCATGATCATGCGCACCTGGTCGGGCGTGGCCCGCATGATGATCGACGTGAGCATCGAGTTGATGAAGCTCGACTTGCCCGAGCCGGTCGCGCCGGCGACCAGCAGGTGCGGCATCTTCGTCAGGTCGGCGGTCACGAACCGGCCCTCGACGTCCTTGCCGACGCCGGTGAGCATCGGCGCGGGATCGTTGACGGCCTTGTCGGAGCGCAGCACGTCGCCCAGCTGCACGATCTCGCGGTCCACGTTCGGGATCTCGATGCCGATCGCGGACTTGCCGGGAATCGGCGAGAGGATGCGCACGTCGGAGCTGGCGACCGCGTACGCGATGTTCTTCTGCAGGTTGGTGACCTTCTCGACCTTGACGCCCGGCCCCAGCTCCACCTCGTACTGGGTGACGGACGGGCCGCGCAGGAAGCCGATGACCTTCGCGTCCACGTTGAACTGCTGGAACGTGGTGGTCAACGCGGCGATGACGTGGTCGTTGGCGGGCGTGCGCGCCGCATGCGGCCGGCCCTTGGCCAGCAGCTCCAGGTTCGGCAGCTGGTAGGGACGGTCCGGGTCGTCCGACGCGGCCGCGTCGAATGTGGAGGCGTCCGCCTCGCCGACGGCGCCGCCGGCCGTCGCGGATGCCGCGGATGCGGCCGCGGCCGTCGTCGCGGGACCGCTCGCCGCGGCATCGGCGCCGGACGGGCCCGCGTACGCCGACGAGGCGACGGTGCGCGCGGCGGGCTTGACGATCGTGGTGCCGTCGGATGCGATGCCGGCCCATGGGTCGGCGCCGCCTGTGTACCCGGCGGGACCGGTCGCGGCGGACGTGGCGGGCACGGCGGAGGCGTCCGCGTATCCGGCGGACGGCGTCGGCGAGGCGGCCGCGCCGAACGAGCCGGACGGCATGACGCGCGTGCCGCCGACCTCGTCGGCCGGATCGTCGTCGACCAGGCCGCCGGACGGCATCGCGGCCGTCCGCATCGCCGACGGCGACAGGGACGACAGGCCGTCCGACGCGACCGTGCGCGGACGCAGGCCGGCGGAACGGTCGAGCAGCGACGTCTCGGCGGCGTCGCCGTGACGTTCGGCGGCATGGTCGAACGGGTCGTCGCCGGCATAGCGGTCGAGGGAGGGGTCGCCGTCGGCGCGGCGGCGGGAGAACAGACGCGACAGGAAGCCGAGACGCGGACGGGACCGTGCGCCGTCCTCGGCGTCGTCGTCGGAACCGTCGTGCGCGGGCACGCCCTGCGCGAACGCGAGCGTCTCGTCGCCGATGCGCACCTCGTTCGGATAGTCGTCCCCGTCCTCGGCGGCCGGCGGGGCGAGGCGCTCCCTCATCTCACGCAGCCGGTCGGGGATCTCCACCACATGCGTGCGCGTGATCATCATGACCGAGAACAGGGCGACCACCACGAACACGACGATCGCGAACATGTCGGACAGGCCCCACGCCAGCGGAGAGCCGAGCACGAAGCCGAGCAGGCCACCGGCCTTCTGGAGCACGTCGATGTGGAAGCCGGGCACGTCGGCGGCCACGGCCACGTCGATGATCGAGCACACCGACCACAGCAGCAGCATCCAGCCGGTCACCACGCGCGGATTGTCGGAACGGCTGCCCGCATTGCGCATCAGCCGCAACGCGACGATGACCAGCAGCACCGGCACGATCACGCTCATCACGCCGAACAGGCCCGACGCGATCGCGTGCAGCACCAGACCCAGCACGCCGTCCACGCGGAACCATTCGGACGCGCAGAAGAAGATCGCGAGCACGATCATCACGAAGCACAGGCCGTCCCTGCGGTAGTCCGGATCGTATTCGCCCACGCCGCACAGCGAACGCACCGCAGTGCCCAGCGCGCGCGGGACGATCAGCAGGGCATACATGCCCGGCGATTCGGGCGGGCGCTTCGGAGCCGAATCGCGCTTCGCGCCGGCGCCGGACGACGAGGAACGGGGCTTCTTGCCCGATGAGGATGTTGTACGTGCCATAACGTCTCCCGATTCTACCGTCGGCCGGTCATAACGAAGGGCCGCCCTTTACGGGACGGCCCCGGTGCGGTGTCGCCGGCCGTCAGCCGATGTCGCCCAGATGATGCTGCACGTACTCGTCGGCCATCGCGTCGACCGCATCGTAGTCGCCCGCGTCCGCATGGTCGACGATCGCCAGCGCGTTCGCGGCCAGCGCCGGGTTGAGCGCCTGCAGCCAGTGGATGCGCGGGTCGCGGCCGAACCAGCCCATCTGCTTGCGGGCCAGCCGGCGCGTCTTCTGCGCGATGTCCAGATACGTCTCCTCCAGGTCGCGCAGGCCGTCCAGATGGTCGATGACCTGCTGGTAGCCGAGCGCGCGCGACGCGGTCACGCCCAGATGCAGGCGCAGACGCTCCACCTCGTCCACGAACCCCTGATCGAGCATCGCCCGCGTACGCAGCGCGATGCGGCGGTCCAGCTCCTCGCGCGGCAGGTCCAGGCCGATCTGCACGCACGGGATCACATACCGGTAGCGCGGCAGGCTCGCCGAATACGGGCGGCCCGTCACCTCGATCACCTCGAGCGCGCGGATCGTGCGGCGCGGATTGTTCGGATCCATGCGCGACGCGGCCTCGGGGTCGCGTTCGCGCAGTTCGGCGAACAGGGCGAGCGCCCCCTCCTCGCGTTCGCGCTCCTCCAGCCGCGCCCGCACCTGCGGGTCGGTGCCGGGGAACGAGATGTCGTCGATCGCGGCGCGCGCGTACAGGCCGGAGCCTCCCACGAGGATCGGCCGGATGCCGCGCGAGCGCAGATCGGCGATGCAGTCGCGCGCCATCGTCTGGAAGAGCGCGACCGACATCGTCTCGTCCGGGTCGATCACGTCGAGCAGATGGTGCGGGACGGCGGCGCGTTCGTCGGCGCTCGCCTTGGCGGTGCCGATGTCCATGCCGCGGTACATCTGGTAGGCGTCGGCGTTCACGATCTCGACGCGTTCGCCGCGTTCGGCGAGCGCCCTGGCGAGCGTGATGGCCAGGCCGGTCTTGCCGGATGCGGTGGGGCCGACGATGGAGACGACGCGCCGCTCCCCCGCCGGCGTCGCGGCGTCCGCCGTCCGCACCGGCGACGCCGGCGCCGCAGTCGGCGCGTCGGCGGCGCCGCGGGTCGCGTCAGTGGCGCACATGGTAGGTCTGTCCCGCCTTCGGATCGGGGTCGGCGATCAGGTTGTGCTTGCCGGCGTGGGTGACGGTCGCGGTGACGAAGTCGCCCACCTGCGGCGTCGGCTCGCCTTCGGGCACGCCGACGTGGACGAGCACGCCGGTGCGTTCGCGGCCGGTGACGCGGTGCGTGGCCGCGTCCTTCTTGCCGGCGGCGCCGGTGATCATCACCTCGACGTCGCGGCCCTCGAACTTGGCGAGCTCCTCGGCGGTGATACGCTCCTGCAGCGCCACGAGCCTCTCGAAGCGCTCCTGGGCCACGTCGTGCGGCACCTGCTCCATCTCGGCGGCCGGGGTTCCGGGGCGCGGCGAGTAGATGAACGTGAACGCGGACGAGAAGCGAGCCTCCTCGACGATGCGCAGCGTCTCCTGAAAGTCCTCCTCGGTCTCGCCGGGGAAGCCGACGATGATGTCGGTGGAGATCTGCGCGTCGGGCATGGCGGCGCGGATCTTGCCGAGGATCGTCATGAACTTCTCGGAACGGTAGGAGCGGCGCATGGCGCGCAGGATCCGGTCGGATCCGGACTGGAGCGGGAAGTGCAGCTGGTGCATGACGTTCGGGGTCTCGGCCATCGCGGCGATCACGTCGTCGGTGAACGCGGCCGGGTGCGGCGACGTGAAGCGCACGCGCTCCAGGCCTTCGATCTCGCCGCAGGCGCGCAGCAGCTTGCTGAACGCGTAGCGGTCGCCGATGCCGTAGCCGAACGAGTTGACGTTCTGGCCCAGCAGAGTCACCTCCTTGGCGCCCTGTTCGACGCAGCGGCGCACCTCGGCGACGATGTCGCCCGGACGGCGGTCGTGCTCCTTGCCGCGCGTCGTCGGCACGATGCAGAACGTGCACGTGTTGTTGCAGCCCATGGAGATCGACACCCAGCTCGACACCTTCGAGGCGCGGGCGGCCGGCAGGTCGCTCGGGAAGTAGTCGAGGCGGTCGGCGACCTCGACCTGCGCCTCACCGGTGACGCGCGCCTGGTCGAGCAGCGTGGGCAGGGAGCCGATGTTCTTCGTGCCGAACACGGCGTCGACCCACGGGGCCTTGCGGGCGATGCGCTCGCGGTCGAGCTGGGCCATGCAGCCGCCCACGGCGATCTGCAGGTTCGGGCGGGCGCGCTTCATCTGCGCCCACAGGCCGATGGTGCCGTACATGCGTTCGGCGGCGTTCTCGCGCACCGCGCACGTGTTCATCACGATCAGGTCGATGTCCTTGTCGATCACCTGGTCCTCGGTGGCGGCCACATAGCCGTCGGCCTCGAGCACGCCGGCGATGCGTTCGGAGTCGTGCACGTTCATCTGGCATCCGAGCGTGTGGATGTGGTAGACGCCCTTGCCGCGGCCGCGCTCCCCGCCGGTCGCGTCGGTCATGGGCTCGGCCGTCTTCGAGGCGCGTTCGTCCTCGGTCATCATGTCTTCGTTCATAGCCACCCATCGTAACGATGGGCCACGCCCACCGGTGTGCCGCCGGTACGCGAGCCGTCCGCGGCCGCCGCACGCCGTTCGTGTCCCCTTCATGACATCACCACGGGTCGGGCGCTACTATGGGAGGCGTGATACTTGACCGACAGAGCCGCATCAACACCGCCGACCTCAGGGCCCGACTCAAGGGCGCCTCACTGGAGGAGGGCGAGTTCCCCACCGATCAGATCCCCGAGTTCATCGACCTCATGCAGGTGTACGAGGGCGCGATGTACGAGATCAGCACCAAGCTGGAGATCCTTGATTCGGAGTTCCAGGTGCGTTTCTCGCACGACCCGATCCACCATATGGAGCGCCGCCTCAAGTCCGTCAACTCGATCCTCGGCAAGCTCGTGCGCCGCGGGCTGCCGCTGAGCGTCGAGGCGATGAAGGACAACCTGTTCGATGTGGCCGGCATCCGCGTGATCTGCAACTACCGGGACGACGTGTACTCGGTGTCGAACTACCTGTCGGCGCAGAACGACATCTCCGTGCTGCGCGTCAAGGACTACATCAAGAACCCCAAGCAGAACGGCTACCGGTCGCTGCATGTGATCTACGCGGTGCCGGTGTTCCTCTCCTCGGGCGCCCACTACACGCCGGTGGAGGTCCAGTTCCGCACCATCGCGATGGACTACTGGGCGAGCCTGGAGCATGCGCTGCGCTACAAGACCGACCTTCCGGACGCCAAGATCAGCGAGCATTCGCAGACGCTGCTCGACTGCGCCCGCTCCCTGCAGAACATCGAGACGCAGATGCAGAACATCCACCGCGACATCAACGGCGCTCCGCAGGTGGGCGAGGCCCCCAAGGCCGGCTGACGCGCGCCGGCCTACGCCTGCCGGCGTCTGGCGAACATGTCGTCGGGGAGCTGGGCCAGCAGGGTGCCGGCGAAGATGAGCGCACAGCCCAGATAGCCGCGCGGCGTCATGCTCTCGCCCAGCAGCAGCGCGCCGCCCACGACCGAGAAGAACGATTCGAGCGACATGATCAGCGACGCGCGCGTCGGCGGCACCCAGCGCTGACCGACCGCCTGCAGCGTATAGGCGACGCCCACCGACCCCAGGCCGGCGTAGACGACGGCGATCCACGCGTCGGCCGCACCCGCCCAGTCGACCGAGCCTTCGACCAGCGATCCGGCCCAGCTGAGCAGCGCCGTCGTGGCGAACTGCACGAACGACAGCAGGATCGGGTCGATGCGCGACCCCCACACGTCGATGACGAGGATGTGGGCGGCGAACAGCACGGCGGTGAACAGCAGCAGCCAGTCGGCGAGCGTGAGCGTGCCGAAGCCGTCGGTCACGCACAGCACGTAGAAGCCGACCACGGCGACGGCGACGCTGGCCAGCGTCGTCACGCCGACGCGCCGTCGCAGGAACACGAACGCGAGCAGCGGCACCATCACGATGTACAGGGCCGTGATGAACCCGGCGCGCCCGGCGGACCGGCCCACGGCGATGCCGTACTGCTGCAGCGTGCTGGCCAGGAACAGGAACACGCCGCACACCACGCCCACGACGACCGGATTCGACCACAGCCGCACCGGCAACGGCGCCGCGGCGGACGCCTCCCCGTCTTCCCGTTGGTGCGTCGACTCCTGCGCGGCCTCCCCGCGCCGGCGCGCCGCGTTGAACGCCAGCAGCGGGATCAGGGACAGTGCGCCCAGCGTGAATCGCGAGGCGTTGAAGAACAGCGGGGTCATGGATTCCATGCCCTGCACCTGGGACACGAACGCGAAGCCCCAGATCAGCGCGGTCAGCGTCAGACACGCCATGCCGATGATTTCCTGCCTTGTCATGAGGCACAACCGTAACCCACCGCGGTGACGGTCGCGACGGCGGGCATCGACGACGGTTCGGACGGACTGCCCGTATATGCGGCGAGGGCCGGCCCCATCAGGGAGCCGGCCCTCGTCATGCCGTGGCGGAATCCGCTAGTCGCGGTCGCCGAGGAGCTGGAGGACGTACAGGAACATGTTCACGAAGTCCAGGTACAGGTTGAGCGCGCAGACCACCGAAATCTTGCGGATCATCTCCGGGCCCTGCGCCTCGTAGGCGGCGAACAGGGCGCGCGTCTGCTGCGCGTCGTACATCGTCATGCCGGCGAACAGGATCAGGCCGATCGCGCACACGAGCTGGGTCATGCCGCTCGTGCCGGGGATGAACGAGAGGATCAGCTGGGAGACGATGAGCACGATCAGACCGACCATGAGGATCGGGCCGGCCTTGAGCATGTCGAGCTTCGTGGTCATCGAGAACATCGTGAGCACGAGGAAGAACAGGGCGGTCATGCCCAGCGCCAGGCCGATCGAGCCCAGGTCGTAGATCATGAACACGGAGCTGAGCGTGAAGCCCATGAGCGCCGCGTACACGTAGAACATGACGCGCGCGGTCGACGCCTTGATCGTCATGATGCGCGCGCCCAGCCAGACCGCCAGACCGACCTGGACGGCGGCGAACAGGAACACGCCGATCAGACCGGTGGCCATGATGAAGCGCGCGTACGCGCCGGTCGCCTGCGCGACCACGGCGACGGCCGCGGTGATGAGCAGGCCGACCGTCATCTCGCCGTACGCCTTGGTGACCGAGGCGCGCTTGGCGGACTGGACCTCCTCGTACGAGTAGGCCATCTGCGCGTTCATCGCCGCGCCGGACGGGCCGTACGCGTACGGCTGGCCGTACTGCGGGGCGCCGTACTGGTTGTTGTATTGGTTGTTGTATTGGTTGTACTGATTGTCGTACGGGTTGCCGCCGCGCGGCTGCTGGCCGAATGCCATGATGACTCCTTATGTCGTTTTCCTGCGTCCCATCCTACGGGAGACGAGCTGGGAGTTCCATGGGATTACGCTGTGCGCCGGCGGTTCTTCACCATTGCGACACGACGCGAGGGCGCCCGCCTCCCCTTCCCCCGGGGAGACGAGCGCCCGACGCCGGCCGTATCGTCCCGTTGCGCGACGATGCGCCGCCGCGTCACTTGCAGGTCACTGCAGGTCGAACGTGTGCGTGACCTTCACGGAGTCGTCCCACGACACGAGGTCGGTGACGTCCACGGTGACCGGCGAATCGCCCTCCAGCACGTAGCCCAGCGTGACGGTGCCGCTCGCGCCGGCCTGCAGTTCGGTCAGATACGAGTTCACGTCGTAGCCCTCGGGCGAATCCAGATAGATCGCGGTGTCGAGCGACGCGCCGTTCTGGAACACCTTCGGATTCGCCAGCGCGGCGAACGAGTTGTTCTTGTCGGTGTTGTTCGTCCACTCGTAGGTCACGAGCACGGTCGGCTGGCCGTTGTAGTCGTTGCCGGAGCGCACTGCGGACACGATCTTCACATGAAGCTGGTTTAGGTCGCCCTCCATGTCCTGCTCGCCGGACGGCTTGGCCGTCTCGTCCTTCGCGTCGTCGGCCTTGGACGCGTCGGCGGACGTGTCGCCGCCGTCGGCTGGCTGCTGGGTCTGCGTCTGCGCGTTCGGCGAGGAGACGTCACCGTCCTTCGCGGACTGGGTGGCGCCGCCGCCGAAGAGGGCCGCGACGACGATCACGACGACGACCCAGAACCACCAGCGCTTCCATACCGGCTTCTTCGCCGCCTGCTGGGGCGCCGGCTGCTGGGTGGGCTGCTGCATGGTCGAAGTATCCATGATTCCTTCTTTCTCTATGTCGTCCCGCATGCCCGGAATGGTCCGCGGCGGATGGGGACGGGACTCGTCCTTGACGCCTTCCGACGCTACCGGGATTCGCGGCGCGGCGTCAGTGGACGAACGGACATTTCCCGTCGCCCGTTCGGGCGAGCGCATGCGCCGACGCGCGCCCGTACGGCCCATCGCGCCGGACGCGGGCAGCGGCTACGGTGGGGAGCATGAACGAACGAGAGGAGAGGCCGTCCGGCATGCGCATGCGGCCGGCGGCGACGGACGACGGCGACGTGCCGGTGTGCACCCAAGGCTGGTGCACGACGGCGATGATCCCGTCGGCCATGTTCATGTGCCTGGCGCAGATATCGTTCCGCGCGCAGCCGTACCTCGAACGCGACGACGGCGACCCGTTCTACGCATGGCTGCTGCTCGGCACGTTCCTCGCGTTCGTCTGGCCGTTCCTGCTGCTGCGACGCGACCGCCACCCCGAATCCACGTTCTGGATCACGCTGGCCGTCACGCTCGCATTCCCCTACGATCCGACGCTCATGCTCATGGCCCTCACCGCGCTCATCGCCCGACGCCGCGGCGCCTCGCGCACGATGCCGGCCATCGTCGCGGCGCTCGCGACGTCGCTGTGGGCGCAGCTGCGCGACGCACTGCAGCCGGCCGAATCGTCGCTGTGGCATGAGATCTTCTCCGATCCGGCCGTCCCGGACGACCTGCCGGGCGTGCCGATGCGCATGCTGGCCAGCGAGCGCACGATCGTCGTCACGGCGCTGCTGACCGCCCTGTTCGGCATGGCGGTCGCGGTCGTCTCGGGGCTGGTCATCCGCTCGCACGCCCACGTCCGCCAGTCCGTCGCGAAGGCGGAGGCGGCGACCCGGCGCGCGGAGAGTCTGCGGCACGATCTCGACAGCCAGCAGCTGGCCGACGCGATCGCCGCCGAGGCGCATGACACGCTCGCGCATTCGCTGTCGCTCATCGCGCTCAACGCGAGCGCCCTGCAGGCCGAGGCCGACCGTCTGTCCGGGCCGTCCGGCGCGGATGCGGGCGGCGAGGAGGACCGTCGGCGCGCCGAGGCGGTCGCGCTCAAGGCCGATGAGATCCGACGCCAGTCGGCGGGCGCGCTCGACGAGGCGCATGCGATCATCGACATGCTGCGTCACCCTCAGCGGGCGTGGGAGCAGTTGGCTGCCGGTGACGATGAGACGTCGCTGACGCGCGAGTCGCTGGGTGCGCTGGTCGAGGACGCGCGGCAGGCGGGTATGGCGTTGGATACGTGGATCGACATCCGGCAGCTGGGCGAACTGGACGAGCGGATCGGCAAGGCGGCGTATCGGACGGTGCAGGAGGCGCTGACGAACGCGCGCCGGCATGCGCCGGGCGCGCCCGTGTCGCTGGAGGTGGATGCGGGGCCGGAGTCGGGCGTGCACATCCATGCGAGCAATCCGACGTCGGTGTCATCATCGACGCCGGCAGGCCTGGACGCGACGACCGTGTCGGCCGCCCCGGGCGGACCGACCGGACCGGCCGACACACGCATCGGCGCGGGACTGCCGGGACTGGCGGCGCGCGTCGGCCAGATCGGCGGCGAATGCCGGTACGGGACCGACCGTCGGCACGTGTTCCATCTGGACGTGACGCTGCCGTGGACGGCGACGGACGGTTCCGGCGTCTCCGCCCCGGCCGCATCATACGGGGCATACGAATCGCCCGCACCGTCCGGACGCGACGCGCCCGGATACCGGTCCTACGAGGTGCCGCCGTCGGCCCGGTACGCGCCGTTACAATGGGACGCGTGACGAACGCAACCGCTCCCGACTTCTCCCCTGCCGACGATCCGACCGCCGGCGGCTGCGCCGACGACCGGCCGGTCCGGGTGAGCGTCATCGACGACGATCCGATGGTGTGCCAGGCGATGGGCATGATCCTGGCCGACTATTCCGACGGGCGCATCAGCGTCGTCTCCACGTCGACCGCCGGAGCGGACGCGATCGAGCACGCGCGGCGGGAACGTCCCGACGTGGTCCTCATGGACGTGGCCATGCCCGGCATGGACGGCATCGAGACGACCCGGCGGCTGCGCGCGCTCCCCCAGCCGCCGCATGTGCTCATCCTCACCTCGCTCAACCCGTCGGGCACCGCGCACCGGGCGGTCGAGGCGGGCGCGGAGGGCTTCGTGTCCAAGACCGACGCGCCGCGCGACATCATCCGCCGCGTGCTCGACGTGTGCTCCGGCGCACCCCAGTTCAATCCGGCCAGCCAGCGCCAGCTCATCACCGGACTGCGCGCGTGGCGGCCGGCGGCCCGGCGCGACGAGGCGCGCGCGATGCTCGACGCGCTGCCGGAGCGCGAGCGCGAGGCGGTGCTGCTGGCCGCCGAAGGCTACACCAACGCGCAGATCGCCGCGCGCATGTTCATCTCCGAACGCACCGCCAAGGCGCACCTGTCGGCCGCGTCGGAGCGGCTGGCGATGGGGCGCGTGCAGATGGCCCGGCTCGTCGAACGCGCCGACCTGCCCTCGCCCGACGATCCGGCGGCCATGTATGCGCAGTGACCTGATGTCGGGCGCGACGACCCGACCGGCCGAGCGATGACGCAGACGGCACCGTGGGCGACACGCCCGGAGTGGTCATACGGAACGACGGTTGCACCGTAGATCACCGGTGTTTTCCCGACGCAACCGCCGTTCCGCATGCCCACTCCGGGCGTGTCGTCAGGCGGATGGCAGGCGACCGGCATCCACGCCGCGACGCCCGTACGACGCTTCGCGCTGGTAGTCTGGAACAGCCGCAACCACGCAGTCAAAGGGGCCCAACATGGCGATCAACGCGAAGGAACTGCCGCTCGGGAAGGTGTTCACCCCCGACTTCCGATTCCGCATCCCATCGTTCCAACGCGCCTACATCTGGCGTCCCGAACACGTGCTGCAGCTCATCGGCGACGTCGACGAGGCGTCGCGTACGCCCGACGTCCCCTACTTCCTCGGATCGCTCATCCTCGTACGCGACGGCGAATCCGCCTATCAGGTCATCGACGGACAGCAGCGGCTCGTCTCCCTGTCGATCATCGTCGCCGCATTGCGCGACCTGGAACGCGACCCCGAATGGATGCGGCTGCTCGACGCGCTCATCGTCGAACCCGGCGACAAGCTGCGCGGCATCCGCAACGAGCCGCGCCTCACCCTGCGCGAACGCGACGCCGCGTTCTTCCGCCAGTACGTGCAGGAAGGCAACCTCGAAGCGCTGTTCGACCTCACCGACGACGACTGGACGTCGCCCGCGCAGCGCACCATCATGCACAACACGCGGCAGGCGTACGACGCGCTCGCGCTCATGGACGACGAGGCGCGCCACCGCTTCGCCTCCTACCTCGTCAACGGCGTCACGCTCGTCATCGTCACCACCGACGACCTCGACGGCGCGCACCGCATCTTCGACGTGATGAACATGCGCGGCCTCCCGCTGACGCCGTCCGACGTGTTCAAGGCGCGCGCCACCGCCGCGCTGCCGGCCGCGTCGATGGACGCGTATGCGGCACGCTGGGACGACATCGTCGACCCGCTGGGCGACGATCCGCGCGCCGTCGAGGACTTCTTCGAGTTCCTGCACCTCATCCTCACCCGCAAGCCGGCCACCGGCAAGCTCATCGACGAGTTCCTCGCCGACGTGCTCCAGCCGCATATCGACGCGCGCACCGTGCCCGCGTTCGTCGACCGCGTGCTGGCCCCCTACGCGACCGCATGGCGCATCCTCGACCATCCGTCCGACACGGTCCTGCCCGCATGGGTGCGCGACCGGCTCGAAGCGCTGCACGACTACCGCAACGCCGAGTGGAAGCCCGTCGCCATGTGGGCGCTCGTCCACTCGTTCCGCGCGCTGGCCGACGACGGCGTCTCGCCGTTCGTCACGCGCGGATCGCATGCGGTGCGCGGCACGGCCGGAGAACAGGCGCTCGGCCTGCACGACCGTCAGCGGCTCGAGGACATCCTCGCCGCGCTCGAACGGCTCACCGGCATCGACACGCTCAACCGCACCCCCTCGATCGAACGGCGCGGGCATGCGGCCGCCGCCATCCGCGACCTCGACAAGGGCTATCCGGTGCGGCTCGTGCGCGGCCTCGCCGTCAACGCCGACCAGCGGCTCGCCGCGCTCATCCGGCTGCACGGCGAGATGCAGGGCGACGACGACCTCGTCCGGTTGCTGCTCATCCGCGCCAACGAACGCAAGGCAGGCATGAAGATCACCCGCCCGCGCCGGCTCGCCGCGGTCACGATCATGCCGCTCGACATCGCCGGACGGGACGGCTACGCGGGCTGGAACGGCGGCGAGCACGACCAGTGGATGTACCGTCTCGCAGACATGGCGCTCGTCCAGGGCAGCGCCGACCAGCTCGACCGGCTCGACGGGTACGCCGACCGCCGCGACCGGATGCTGCTGCGGCAGGATTCGAAGCGGTTCCCGCTGACCGCGCAGCTCGCCGATTACGCCGAATGCACGCCGGCGATGATGCGCCGCCGTCAGGAGGAGACCGTGCGGCTCATCGCCGAATACTGGGACATCCGCTACGACGAGAACCAGACCGACCTGACCGGCGACAACCTCGCCCGGATCGCCGACGGCGGCGGGTCGGCCGGTGTGGGGCGGGCCGCACGCGGGTCCAAGCGCGTCACCATCGCCCAGATCGTCGCCGCCGGACTGCTCGTACCCGGCGAGACGCTCGTCTGGGAGCGCCCGCGCAAGGGCGAACGGTGGACGGCGACCGTCACCGACGACGGGCGCTTCCGTCTGGAGGACGGCTCGTCGTATGCGTCGCCGACCGCCGCGGCGCGCGCGGCCGGCGGCAGCAGCGGCGGACTCGACGTGTGGCGCCGCAGCGCCGACGGTCGGCGTCTGGGCGACATCTGGAAGGAATACCGGCTGCGCGAGGCCTGATTTCCTAGGGTGTGTCGTCGTGCGGCGGCGGGCGAACGCCACCGCCACATGGCGACACGCCCGGAGTGGTCATACGGAACGGCGGTTGCGTCGGGAATCATGCCGATTCCACGACGTAACCGCCGTTGTGTACAGCCAACCCGGGCGTGTCTCCCTCAGGTCGGCGGCGTCATCCGCCGGATGATCGGACCGTCACGTCCGACGCAACGTCACTCCACGTCACTCCACGTACATGGCGGCCGGGTACGCCAGATGCGAGATCTCGGCCAGCTGGTCGGCGGTCACGTAGCCGGCGGGCGCGTTGAGCACGTCGGGGATGCGGTTGACGACAGTCGCGCACGTGTGCTCGACCGTGGCCGGCTTGACGACGTGGTATTCGACGTCCGGCTCGCCTTCGATCGCCCAGTCGCACATGTCGCCGTCGTCGGGACCGTACACCTTGCCGATGCACGACGTCTCCAGCGTGATGCCCTGATGCGTCTCGGTGGTCACCACCGCGGACATGCCGATGCACTTGCCCGCGGGGATCGTCTCGCCCATCGTCTCGGAGTACACGTCGACGTCGCTGAAGTACGGGACGCTCCTCTGCGACGTGGCGCGGATTGTCAGACCCATCTTCTGGGCGAGCGCCTCGTTGGAGTTCCACACGTAGGCGGGCACGACGGTCTCCGGGTGGGCGAGCTCGGCCTCGAACTCGTCGGCGGTCAGGCCGCAGCCGTGCGCCTTGGCGAGCGCCAGGCCGTAGTCCTCGACGTTGTAGCTGACGGCGCCGGTGATCCTGCGGATCGTATGGCAGCCGGCGGCGACGGTCGCGACCATGTTGACCCAGAAGATGTCCTGCATGCCGGAGCCGACGATCGTGGCGTCGTGGTCCTTGGCGAGACGGTCGAGCCGGTTGGTGACGGCCGGCGCGGTGGTCCACGGGTAGATGGCCTCCTCGCAGGTGGTGATGACGCTCACGCCGTGTTCGAGGCACTTGGCGCACATGGCCTCGATTTCCTCGGTGAAGCTGAAGAGGGTGACGACGGCGATGTCGGCGTCGCATTCGTCGAGCACGGCGTCGGCGTCGACGCGGATCGGCACGCCGATGGGGCCGATGCCGGCGAATTCGCCGGCGTCCATGCCGACGACGGCGGGGTTCACGTCGATCGCGCCGACGATCTGGATGCCTTTCTCATGCATGTAGCGGATGGTGTACTTCGCCATCTTGCCGCAGCCGTACTGGATCGCCTTGATGGGTTCCATGTCCTGTTGACTCCTTTGTTCGGGTGCATGGGTGCGGTCCGTAGCTCATCGTCGGGCGCGGGCCGTACCGCCCACTCTAGCCCACCGCCGCCGGTGGGCGCGCCGGGCGTCGTCCGGCAGCCTGACGCTTCGCAACACGCCCGGAGTGGTCATACAGAACGGCGGTTATACCCAGAATCAGGTGCATTTCGGGGAACAATCGACGTTCTGTACGACCAGTCCGGGAGTGTTGCGACAGGAGGGTGAGGGACGTTTCAACCACCAAGGTCATATGCGACACGCCGAGGCCGGAGCTTTCGACCACATGACTCGAAAACCCGTCGGTGAAACCGCCGGAACGGCTATCGTTCCCGACATGTACGAAATGCGAAGGGAGCCGGAGCCGCGGCAGATCATGCGGCATGAGGCATGGGACATCCAGTGGAGCACCGTCGAACGCTGCCGTCAGATCAGGTCCGTGATGGGCTGTGAACCGGTCTTCGGTCTGATGACCGCCTTGGGATTGTTCGGCATCGGGCCTCCCGAGGGATGCCTGCTCGATGTCGATGTGCATGTCGTCCGTCATCGCGACGCCAGGTCACGCCGATACCCGGCCGGCGTGGACGTCCATACCTGGAGTCGGCTGACGACCGGCATGCTCACGCGGGTGTATGGGTTCCTCTGTACGATTCCGGCTGCCACGTTCGCCCAACTGGCACAGTACTGTCCTTACGATTCGCTGATCATGCTGGCCGACCGGCTCACCTGCCGCGACCGGATGCTGGCGCGCGCATCATGGGACGATCTGCATGATTTCGTCGCGGCATGCCCTCGATTGCGTAATGGTCAGGTCGCCCGCCGGGCGGTCAATCTGTCACGCCCGGGGACCGATTCGCCGTTCGAATCCCGACTACGGCTGGGGGCGCTGCAATACGGACTGCCCGAGCCGACCGTCAATCATGCGGTGGAGACCGCGGACGGCGGCAGGATGTTCCTCGACATGGCCTACCCCGACTATCAGATCGGCATGGAATTCCACGGCCGGCATCATCTGGACCAGTACCGGCAGGATACGGAACGTCTGAACGGCCTGAACGCGTCGGGATGGTCGGTGTTCCAGGCTTGGTCGGAGACGCTGTTCGACGAGACCAGACGCAACGTCTTCTACGGAAACGTCAGGGACGCGCTGACTGCGGCCGGTGCAGTCGATGTCATGAGTCCGGTGCGGGACCTGTGGGTGCTGGGCGATGGCAGACGCAGCCGACCACACTGACGACACGCCCGGACTGGTCATACAGAACGGCGGTTATGTCCTCAAACGTGCCTGATTCTTGGCATAACCGCCGTTCTGTATGACCAGTCCGGGCGTGTCGCGATTCGGGAATGGAGGATTCAGGCAAATCAGTAGTTGATCATCTCCAGCGAGCGCCCGAAGTCCTCATCCTGGGTGAGGCCGGTGAACCGGAAGCCCATACGACGGTAGAAACCCTGCGCGTGCTCGTTGAATCCGGCGACCCACAGGGCCAGCCGCTCATTGCCGACCGCCTTGGAGCCGGCTTCGACGAGCATCCGTCCGATGCCGCGACCATGGTGAGAGGCCAGCACGTACAGGGACGCCAGTTCGGCGGCTCCGGGACGGTCCATCGGTTCGCGAGGCGTGGCGAGCAGTTCGACGAATCCCACAACCCGGCCGCCGTCCACGGCCACCAGCGTCGGCTGCGACGGGTCGTCGGCGTGGCGTCGGGTCAGGTCCAGTGCGAACTCCGGCGTGATCGCGTCGACGATCTCCTGCGGGATGTTTCCCTCGTTGAGTTCCCGCCAGGTGCGCGACTGGACGGCGGCCTTCTGTTCATACCAGTCGGGAGCCAGCGGCTCGATATGCACCGTCATGCCGCCGGCTCCGAGTCGGCGAGGCGGATGCCGGCGGCGGCCATCTCCTTGCGGGCGGCGACGCCGAGCTCCTCGCTGACGGGGACGGTGAGGTCCTCGAATACGGTGACCCGGTAGCCCAGATGCAGGGCGTCGAGCGCGGTCTCCTTGACGCAGTGGGATTCGGCGATGCCGACCACGTCCACGTCGATCACGCCGGCGTCGGCGAGCGCCTGGGCGAGCGTGGCGCCGTGGTCGCGCAAGGCGGCGAATTCCTCGCGGCTCTGGACGCGGTCCGTGTCGTCCTCGATGCCTTCGAAGCCGGAGTAGGCGGCGGAGTACTGGCCCTTCTTGAAATGGTGGGGGATGTCGAGCGCGCGCACGGCGGGGTGCAGGTCGGCGTTGGGTGTGCCGGCGGCGCCGTGCCGGGGCCAGGTGTCGACGTAGTCGGGCTCGTCGGACCAGTGGCTGCCGGGTTCGATGTGCCAGTCCTGCGTGGTGGCGAGGTATGCGTAGTCGTCGCGGTGCGCGTCGACGTAGGCGGCGATCCGTTCGGCGACCGCGTTGCCGCCGTCGACGCCGAGTTCGCCTCCCTCGCAGAACGTGGGTTGGACGTCGACGATGATGAGCGCCTTGGTCATGATCGGATTCCTTTCGTTGGGTGACCTGTAGGGAGGATGCGGGCCGCGCTCCGTGCGTGGCGCGTCGGGGGGCGACATGCCCGGGTCGGGTATGCGAAACGGCGGTTGCGTCGGGAATCGGGCCGATTCGGCGACGCAACCGCCGTCATGTATGACCAGTCCGGGCGTGTCGTGGGTGTGGCGCGGCCCATCCGGCCGCGCCACACCCACGACACGCCACAGTCCGGTCAGCGGGCCATGAGGTTCCTCAGGACGTACTGGAGGATGCCGCCGTTGCGGTAGTAGTCGGCCTCGCCGGGCGTGTCGATGCGTACGACGGCGTCGAACGCGACGACCGTGCCGTCGGCGCGCGTGGCGGTCACGCGCACCGTCCTGGGCGTGACGCCCTCGTTGAGCGCTTCGACGCCGGCGATGTCGTACGTCTCCGTGCCGTCCAGGCCGAGCGACGCGTAGCTCTCGCCCGCCGGGAACTGGAGCGGCAGCACGCCCATGCCGATCAGGTTGGAGCGGTGGATGCGTTCGAAGCTTTCGGTGATGACGGCCTTCACGCCGAGCATGAGCGTGCCCTTGGCGGCCCAGTCGCGCGACGAGCCGGTGCCGTACTCCTTGCCGGCGAGCACGACGAGCGGCGTGCCGGCGTCCTTGTAGTGGAGCGACGCGTCGAAGATCGTGGACGGCCTGCCGGTGGTGAAGTCGTACGTGTAGCCGCCGGGCGTGACCTCCTCGCCCATGGAGGCGAGCAGGAGGTTGCGCAGGCGGATGTTGCCGAACGTGCCGCGCACCATGATCTCGTGGTTGCCGCGGCGCGAGCCGTACGAGTTGAAGTCCTTGGGCTGGACGCCGCGTTCGGTCAGGTACGTGCCGGCGGGGCTGGCGGCCTTGAACGCGCCGGCCGGGGAGATGTGGTCGGTGGTGACCGAATCGCCCAGCAGGGCGAGTACGCGGGCGCCGTGGATGTCCGCGACGGGTTCAGGCTCGGCGGCCATGCCGTCGAAGAACGTCTGACGGCGCACGTACGTGGAGTCGGGGTCCCAGGCGAACAGTTCGCCTTCGGGCACGTCGAGGCCCTTCCAGCGGCGGTCGCCGTCGAACACGGACGCGTAGTCGTTGAGGAACATCTCGCGGTTGACGGTGCCGTTGACGACGGCCTCGACCTCGGCGTTGGTGGGCCAGATGTCCTTGAGGTACACGTCGCGGCCGTCGCCGTCACGTCCCAGCGGCTGGGTCTCGAAGTCGAAGTCCATCGTGCCGGCGAGCGCGTAGGCGATGACGAGCGGCGGCGACGCCAGATAGTTCATCTTCACGTCGGGGCTGATGCGGCCTTCGAAGTTGCGGTTGCCGCTGAGCACGGCGGTGACGGTCAGGTCGTTGGCGTTGATGGCCTCGCTGATCTCGGGCAGCAGCGGGCCGGAGTTGCCGATGCAGGTGGCGCAGCCGAAGCCGACGAGCTGGTAGCCGAGCTTGTCGAGGTCGTCCTGGAGGCCGGCGGCGGCCAGATAGTCGGCGACGACCTGCGAACCGGGGGCGAGCGACGTCTTGACCCACGGCTTGGGGTGCAGGCCGCGCGCGACCGCGTTGCGGGCGATGAGGCCGGCGGCGATCATGACGGACGGGTTGGACGTGTTGGTGCACGATGTGATCGACGCGATGGCCACGTCGCCGTTCGTGATGTCGAAGTCGCCGCGGAATCCGGTGGACACGGCGACGGGATCGTCGGCGGTGGCGTCGGTGCGGTAGGCGGGCAGCGTCTCCTCGAACGCGCGCTTGGCGTCGGACAGGAGGATGCGGTCCTGCGGACGCTTGGGGCCGGCGATGGACGGCACGACGGTGCCCAGATCCAGCTCCATGTATTCGGAATAGCGCGGCTCCACGTAGTCCGGGTCGGCGGCGTCGCCCCACAGGCGGTTCGCCTTGGCGTACGCTTCGACGAGCGCGACCTGCTCGTCGGAACGGCCGGTGAGACGCAGGTAGTCGAGGGTGACGGAGTCGATCGGGAAGATGCCGCAGGTGGAGCCGAATTCGGGGCTCATGTTGCCGATGGTGGCGCGGTTGGCCAGCGGCACGGAGGCGATGCCCTCGCCGTAGAATTCGACGAACTTGCCGACCACGCCGTGCTTGCGCAGCATGTCGGTGATGGTGAGCACCACGTCGGTGGCGGTCACGCCCTCCGGGATGGAGCCGGTGAGCTTGAAGCCGACGACGCGCGGCACGAGCATGGAGATCGGCTGGCCGAGCATCGCGGCCTCGGCCTCGATACCGCCCACGCCCCAGCCGAGCACGCCCAGACCGTTCTCGGTGGTGGTGTGCGAGTCGGTGCCGACGCACGAGTCGAGGTAGGCGAGGTCGCGGCCGCGCTCCCCCGCCTTGGTCATGACGACCTTGGCGAGGTATTCGATGTTGACCTGGTGGATGATGCCGGTTCCCGGCGGCACGACGCGGAAGTTGCGGAACGCCTGCTGGCCCCAGCGCAGGAACTGGTAGCGTTCGCCGTTGCGCCGGTATTCGATGTCCATGTTGCGTTCGACGGCGTCGGCGGTCGCGTAGCGGTCGATCTGCACCGAATGGTCGATGACCATGTCGGACTGCACCTGCGGGTTGATGACGGCCGGGTCGCCGCCGAGCGCCTTGACGGCGTCGCGCATGGTGGCGAGGTCGACGATGCACGGCACGCCGGTGAAGTCCTGCATGACGACGCGCGAGGGCGTGAACTGGATCTCGTGGCTGGGTTCGGCCTGCGGGTCCCAGTCGAGCAGGGCGCGCACATGCTCGTCGGTGATGTTCGCGCCGTCGATGTTGCGCACGAGGTTCTCGACGAGCACCTTGAGCGAGTAGGGCAGTCGGTCGACGCCGGGCAGGTCGGCGATCGAATAGTAGTCGTAGGTCGTGCCGGCCACGTCGAGCGTGGACAGCTGTGCGTCGCGTACGGACATGCGTACCTCCGGAATCGGGAACGGGGCGGCGGATCGCCGTGACGGTCGCCGCCGGCGGTGGTCTCCGCCGACGATTATCCGCCGCCCACGTTACCGGCATGTCTCACATATTCTGGCGTGTCGGGTTGCTATGTGAGATAATCCACGCCGCGACCGCCGCCGCGACATGGCAGAGCGCGAAGATCGCCGCGGCGATCGCGAGCGCCACGCAGGTGGCGATCAGCACGCGTCCGGACGGCACCCGCAGGGCGAAGAACGAGGCGACGAACGGGATGAACATGCCGGTCACGCCGGCCGCTGCGAACGCGGCGACGAGCGCGCCGCGCCAGGAGCGCAGCGGGCTGGCGACGCGGGCGAGCACGAACACGCCGAGCACGAACACGATGATCGCGCAGGTGGCGCGAAGCGACGCGAGGTCGTCGGCGACGTCCAGGTCCCATCCCATCAATCCGGGCAGGATCCATGCGGACAGCAGCACCGACAAGGCCACGGCGGTGCCGCCGGGCAGGGCGAAGCGTACGACGCGGCGTAGGAATCCGGGCAGGTAGCGGCGCGTGTTGGGCGCGAGCGCGAGGATGAACGCGGGGCAGCCGATGGTGAGCGCGCCCACGTAGGTGATGTGCCGCGGCAGGTACGGGAACGGGATGGCGGTGAGCACGACGCCCAGCGAGATGAGCGCCGAGTAGACGGTCTTGACGAGGAACAGGCTGGCGACGCGCTCCATGTTGGCCATGACCTGCCGGCCGCGGGCGACCACGTCGGGCAGGTGGCCGAAGCGCGAGTCGACGAGCACGACCTGGGCGACGGCCTTGGTGGCGGGCGCCGCGTTGCCCATCGCGATGCCCAGGTCGGCCTCCTTGATGGCGAGCGCGTCGTTGACGCCGTCGCCGGTCATCGCCACGACGTGCCCCCTGCGGTGGAGCGCGTCGACGATGGCCTTCTTCTGGTCGGGCAGGACGCGGCCGAGCACGTCGACGTCCTCGAGCACGTCGGCGAGCTCGTCGATGTCGGCGGGCAGGTCGCGCGCGTCCATCGCGCGCGGCGGGCGGTCGCCGGTCAGGCGCACCTTGGCGGCGATGGCGCCGACGGTGAGCGGGTTGTCGCCGGAGATGACGCGGCAGCGTACGCCCTGCTCGCGGAACCAGGCGAGTGTCGCTTCGGCGTCGGGGCGGATGCGTTCGGCGCACAGGACGAGGGCGACGGGCCGGGCGTGCGGGTCGAGCGTGGGGTCGTCGGCGACGTCGGCGGCCGTGCCGGACGTGCCGTCGGCGGACGGCCGTGCGGCGCGGGCGATGAGCAGCACGCGGCTGCCGTCGGCCGCGTAGCCTCCGACGCGGTCCAGCAGGGACGTATGGTCGCCGTCGAACGCGGCGAGGAGCACTTCGGGCGCGCCGAGATACCAGACGGCGTCGGCGGTCGCGACGGCGCTCCATTTGCGCGCGGAGGAGAACGGGACGCGCGCGGCGACGTCGCCGGCCGTGTAGCCGGCGTCGCGCAGCGCGTCGAGCACGGCTTGGCCGGTGGCGTTGGGCTGGGCTTCGTCCGACAGGTCGTACAGGGCCTGCGTGGCCTCGCGTTCGGTTACGGGCCGCTCCCCCGGCGTACCGTCGACCGCCGTGCCGACCGACGTGTCGCCGTCGATCATGATGAGCCGCTCGTAGGCGATGCCGCCGTCGGTGACGGTGCCGGTCTTGTCGAGGTTGAGGCAGTCGACGCGGGCGAGCGTCTCGACGGATTCGAGTTCCTGGACGAGCGTGTTGCCGCGGGCGAGCCGCATGGCGGCGATGGCGAAGTTGAGCGAGGTGAGCAGCACGAGTCCTTCGGGGATCATGCCGACGACGCCGGCGACGGCGGAGACGACGGCCTGCCGCCATGATCCGTCGGCGATCGCCTCGCTCCATCCGCCGACCGCATTGATCTGGGAGATGACGAGCGGGATGCACAATGGCACGACGAGCACGGTCATGAATTTGAGGATCGTGTTGATGCCCTTGTTGAGGTCGGACACGGTCTTGCGGTACACCTTGGCCTGGGCGGTGAGCCGGGCCGCGTAGCCGCGTTCGCCGACGGCGGTGACGCGGGCGAGGGCGCCGCCGGAGACGACGGTGGATCCGGAGTACGCCTGGTCGCCGACCTGCTTGCGCACGGTGCGTGATTCGCCGGTGAGCATCGATTCGTCGAGTTCGATGCCCCGATCGTCAATGATCTGCACGTCGGCGGGCACCTGTTCACCGGCGCGCAGCCACAGCAGGTCGTCAAGGACGATGTCGTCGTGGCCGATCTCGATGTCCCTGCCGTCGCGGCGGACCATGCAGGGTGCTTCGACGAGGATGGACAGTTTGTCGAGGGCGCGTTTGGCGCGCAGTTCGGTGACGATGCCGATGCCGGTGTTGATGATGATGACGAAGCCGAACACCGCGTCGCGCCATGATCCGGTGACGAGCACGAGGATCATCGCGGCGAGGATGATGCCGTTGAACAGGGTGAACACGTTGGCGCGCACGATGTCGAGCAGGGAGCGTGACGTGGCCGACTTGACGGCGTTGGTCTGTCCGCGGGCGACGCGGTCGGCGACGTCGGCGGCGCTCAGCCCGGGTTCCGTGGTGGTGGGCGTGGAAAGGCTCATGGCCTCCAGCCTACCGTGCCGTTCGCGCGGCGTGCTCGTCCCCGGGGATGAATCCGGGGACGTTCAGGGTGGACGGAGGTGGGAGGACACGGCCGGCCGCGGTTCAGCCGAGGGTGGTGACCATGATGTCGCGCCCGTGGGGCTTGTCGTCGATGATGGTGCGGGTCGCGTCGGCCAGCGGGGTCGCGTCCGCGGCACGGTCGTTGACGACGAGGTTGGCGGCGTACAGCGTGTCGTCGTCGGGCGGGGCGATCGGGTTGAGGAGGGCGACGGGGATGCCGGCGGCGCGCGCCTTGCCGAGCGCGTCGTCCCACGATGCGGCGTCGTCGGCCACATCCAATCCGCTGACGACGATGATCGTCGCCCGGCGTTCGACCAGGTCGGCGATGCCGCGTCGGGCGGCGTCGCCGGGGTCGTCCACACCGTCGGTGGACGCGTACACGGCATCCAGTCCGGCCGCATCGTACGCGTCGAGCGCCATCCGGTCGGCGTCGGCGCCCTGCATGCCGACCAGACCGACGAGGATCTCGGACGTGACCGCGCCCACGTGCGCCACGTCCGGGTCGTTCTCCTGCGTGTCCCCCACCGCCCGGCCGGCGGGCTCGCATGCGCCGAGCGTCAGCACGGTCGCGGCGGCCGCCAGCGCGGCGATCGCGCGCCGGCATGCCGCGTGTCGGTTCACGCCTGCTCCTTGCGGCGGAAGAGGGCGACGGTCTCGACGTGGTGGGTCATCGGGTAGATGTCGAAGGCGCGCACGTCGACCGGCTCGTAGCCGAGCGTGAGCAGCGTGCCGGTGTCGCGAGCGAGGCTGGTCGGATCGCAGGCGATGTAGATGATCGACTTCGCGCCGGTGGCGGCCATCTGGCGGCACACCTTGGCGCGGGCGCCGGCGCGCGGCGGGTCGAGGACGATCAGGTCGGGGTTCGCCAGGTGGGCGGGCGCATGCGCGATCGTGGCGGACACGTCGCCGCAGCGCGCGTCCACGTCGCTCAATCCGAGGTGGCGCAGATTGCGCTGGGCGTTGCGTACGGCGCCGCGGCCGCCTTCGACGCTGAGCATGCGCGTGCGCGGCGCGGCGAGCGTGGCCAGCGGCAGCGTGAACAGGCCGGATCCGGAGTACAGGTCCCAGATGACCGCGGACGCCTTGCTGTCCAGTTCGCGTTTGGCGAGCGTGATGACATGGTTGGCGAGGGCGACGGGCGCCTGGCGGTGGATCTGCCAGAAGCCGTTCGCGTCGACCGTGTATTCGAATCTCGTGCCGTCCACGTCGACGCGTTCGACGAGCGTGTCGGAGCCGGCGCGCAGCTGCCCGTCGACGAGCACCGCGTAGTTGTCGCCCGGATCGCCCTTGTCGCCCGCGTCGAGGCCGCCGTCGCGCGGTTCGGGCACCGACAGGCGGATCTGCGAGCCGGGTTCGAGGCCGCCGTCCCACACGTGCTGGGCGTCGGCGACGCCAAGCAGCGTCTTGGTGGCCAGGGGCATCGTGTCGAGCGGGACGCGCGTGTGCGAACCGCGGCGGCGCATCGAGGGGCGGCCGTCGTCGTCGGCGATCATCTCGATGCGGGTGCGCCAGTGGAAGCCGCCGAGCGCCTCGTCGCCGTCGATGCGCGTGACCGGCACGGCGATCTCGACGTGGCCGAGCCGGCTGAGCTGTTCGGACACGGTCACGGCCTTCCAGCGCAGCTGGCCGTCGAGCGAGACGTGCACGAGGTCGGCGCCGCCGCAGCCGCCGCCCATCGCGAGCGGTCCGGCGAGCGGCCATGCCGGCTCGACGCGGTCGGGGCTGGCTTCGAGTACGTCGACGACCTCGCCGGTCCAGAATCGGTCGTCGCGCTCGTGCGGCTCGTCGAGCCGGACGACGACGCGCTCGCCGGGCAGGGCGAAGCGCACGAAGACGACGCGCCCGTCGATGTGTCCGACGCAGCGTCCCTGGTCGGCGTAGCGTTCGATGCGTACCTCGGCGTCCATGATGTCCTTTCGCGGTCGTGGTGACGGTCGTTGGTTACGGTCGGTTGGCTGTTTCGATGATCGGATGACTGATGTCCGGTTCAGGCTGCGTCGGCGGCGCCGCCCCGTCGGCGACGGCCGAAGCGCCGACAGTCGCAGCCGCCGCCGCGGCCTTGTGCCGGTGCAGCGGCGTGGCGATGATCAGATACGATACCCAGATCGCCAGCGCCCAGAACGGGATGCCCATGAGCAGGCGGGCGGTGCCGAGCAGCACCACATGGTCGGTCAGGTAGAGCGGCACCTGCACGATCAGCCGCAGGGCGAACACGCCGGCCCACAGTGCGGTGACGGTCATGTACGCGCGCTTGAGCGCGGCGTCGCCCATCCAGTCGGCGAACCATGCGCGGAAGCGTTCGGTGGGGATCGTGCGGATGAACTCGACCATCAGGCCCAGCGCGGGCACGCGCACGGCCAGCGAGACGGTGAGCAGCACGAAGTACACGGCGTTGGTGATGAAACCGAACATGTAGTAGTTGCGCGCCTCATGGCTCTTCCACGCCCAGATCAGGCAGATGCCCACGGCGATCAGGCCGCTCAGCGCGCCCATCGCCGACTGGCGCTGGAGCAGGCGTACGATCACCTGCGCCACGGCCAGCACGGCGGACACGCCGACCGTCAGGTTGAGGTCGGACGTGACGACGAACAGCACGACGAACACGACGCCCGGCAGCATCGATTCGACGACGCCGCGCGGCCCGCCGATCGCGTCGACGACGGAGAAGTCCGCGTCGTCGCCCGCGTCGGCGAGCGACGCCATGCCGGTGCGGCGGTTCGCCGCGTTGGGGTCGTTGGACGGGGCCATGTGTCAGCGGACTTCGGAGAACATCGGGCCGCGCGACAGCGTGGTCTTGACCTCGACCTGCTGGTCGGAGTCGAACGGGCCGGTCGGCTTGTCCGGGATGGAGTCGAGGTGCTCCTTGCCGTCCGCGGCGCCTTCGGCGGCGGCCTTGGCGGCCTTGCGCGCGGCGGGGGCGACCGGCGGGTGCATCGGGATCAGGTCGCGCGGGGCCAGCGGGTCGGAGCCGCGGTCCACGACGATGTCGGCGAAGAAACGGTTGAGGGCGAGGGTCTCCGGATCGTCGGGCAGCACGGCCGCCTTGCCGGAGAAGATGCCGCGCAGCATCCAGCGCGGGCCGTCGACGCCGACGATGCGCGTGCGCAGCGTCTTGCCGCCCTTGACGGTGACCGGCAGCATCAGCTCTGTGCCGAACACGCCGGGCTGTTCGGTGGCGGCGGCGTTGCCTTCGAGCAGGTCGGCGCGCACGTCGTCCCACAGGCCCATCGTCTTGGGCGCGGCGAACGCCTCGATCTCCAGTCCGGACGTGCCGTAGGTGATGGTCGCGCCCAGGATCTGGTTGGTGGCGCGGTTCGCCTTGATGCGCAGGCCGATGCCCTGCAGGAACGGCAGATAGTAGGCGCCCAGGTCGAGGTGCGCGTCGTAGTCGATGACGTCCTCGTCGGCCACGTCCCACGGGCCGTACGATTCGCCGCGGCCCTCGTAGACGGCGCTCGGCTCGGTCGGGTAGACCGGTTCGGCGGGGGCGGCGTCCTCGGCGACGGCCTTGTCCTCTTCGGCGGCCGGCTCAGCGACGGCGTCGTCCTGATGCTTCTTCTTGCCGAATCCAAACAGTCCCATTGGTGTTCCTCATTTCATGTAACGGTTGGCTCCGACTAGCGTAGCACCATGCCTTGCGTTTGGCTGGAAGCCGTCCGTCGGACGCGCGGGCGCGTCGACAGGCCCGCGCGGCAGCGGACGGCGTGGATCACACGTCGTACGTGACGGACAGCGGCGCGTGGTCGGACCAGCGCGCGTCGTATGAGGGCGCCTTGTCGATGACGAAGCCGCGTGCGGTCTCGGCCAGTTCGGGCGTGGCGAACTGGTAGTCGATGCGCCAGCCCGTGTCGTTGTCGAAGGCGCGGCCGCGCTGGCTCCACCACGTGTACGGGCCCTGGATGCCGCCGGCGAGGTCGCGCACGACGTCCACGAACTCCAGTTCGCCAAGCCAGCGGTCCACGTAGGCGCGTTCGGCGGGCAGGAATCCGGAGTGCGTCTCGTTGGATTTCGCGTTCTTGATGTCCAGCGGCGTGTGCGCGATGTTGAAGTCGCCGCACAGCACGGCCTGGCGGCCGCCGTGCGCCGCCTCATCGCGCAGTTCGCCGAGCCGGCCGACCATCGCGTCGAGGAAGCGGTATTTCTGCGTCATCTTGACCGGGTCGTCGGCGTTGCCGGCGTGCACGTACACGCAGGCGACGGTCAGCGTGTAGCCCTGCGGCGTGGTCACGTCGGCCTCGACCCAGCGGCCGGAGTCGACGTCCTCGTCCAGACCGGGCAGGCCGATGCGGGTCTCGACGACCGGCAGGGCGCTGAGCAGCGCGACGCCGGCACGTCCCTTGACGCGGCACACCTCGTTGACGCAGGCGAGGGCGTCGGGCGAGCCGATGCGTCCGGCCGTCGCGTATTCGAAGCGGAATCCGTCGACGATGGGGTCGATCTCGGCCTGCGGGGCGCGCACCTCCTGCAGGCACCAGACGTCCGGCGTGTGACCGGCCGCCCAGGCGTCGACGCCCTTGCGCTTGGCGGCGCGCAGGCCGTTCACGTTCGAAGTGGTGATGGTGATGCTCATGCGCCCCACTATAGCGGGCATGTCGGCCCGGGCGCGGGTAGACTTGCAGCGGCAACGATTTCCACGCCGACTATGAAAGGAACATGCCCATGGCTTCCCAGCCCGAGGGTCTGGCGCTCGACGCCGACCTGCTCAAGCGCTATTCGCAGGAGTTCAACGCCGACCGCGCGAATCTGGTGGCCGCCAACGCCGCCGTCTCCAACGGCATCCTCCAGGCCGCGACCTCGTACCGCGGCGTGCGCGAGCTGCCGCGCACGTTCTCGATCGAGCTCAAGCAGGGTTCGATCACCAACCAGGAGCATTCCGGCCGCTGCTGGATGTTCTCCTCGCTGAACACGCTGCGCTACGAGCTGATCCACAAGTGGGATCTGGAGGACTTCGAGTTCTCCGAAAGCTACCTGTTCTTCTTCGACAAGCTGGAGAAGTCGAACTTCTATCTGGAGAACGTGCTCGCCACGCTCGACGAGGCGACCGACAGCCGCGTCTTCCAGTCCGTCAACGGCCTGCCGGCCGGCGACGGCGGCTGGTGGCAGATGTTCGTGCCGCTGGTGAAGAAGTACGGTCTGGTGCCCAAGGACGCCTATCCGGAGTCGGCCAACTCCCGCAATTCCGAGGCGTTCGAGCAGTATCTGAACACGAAGCTGCGCGAGTTCGCGGCCGAGCTGCGCGACGCCCACCGCGAGGGCCGGTCGATGGAGGAGCTGCGTGCGATGAAGGTGGAGCGCATGGGCGTCGTCTACCGCATCTGCGCGATCGCGATGGGCGAGCCGCCGGCGACGTTCGACCTGCTGCTGCGCGTCAAGGACGGCGACAAGGACGAGAAGGCCGATAAGGCCGGCGAGGCGACCGCCGAGGCCAAGGCCCCGAAGGGCGTCGACGCGCGCCGTCAGATCGTGGAGCGCGGCATCACCCCGCAGGAGTTCTACGCCAAGTACGTGGGCGTCGACCTCGACCAGTTCGTGTGCCTGACGAACTCGCCGCTGGCCTCCACGCCGTTCTACACGCGCTATCAGATCGCGTTCGAGGGCAACGTGGCCGAGGAGGCTCCGATGGACTTCGTGAACGTGCCGCTCGACGTGTTCCGCAAGGCCGCCGTCGACCAGCTGGCCGCCGGCCATCCGATCTGGTTCGCCTGCGACTGCATGCAGTTCTCGCTGCGCAAGGCCGGCGTGTTCGACGCGGCCACCGTGCGCGTGGACGAGCTGTTCGGCACCGAGTTCACGTCCGACAAGGCGCACGGCCTCGAATACATGGACTCCCCGTCGAACCATGCGATGACCCTGACCGGCGTCAACATCGACGCCGACGGCTACGCGGACCGCTGGAAGGTGGAGAACAGCTGGGGCAAGGACAACGGCGTGGACGGCTACTACGTGGCCTCCGGCGCCTGGTTCGACCGCTACGTGCAGGAGATCGTCATCCGCAGGGAGTTCCTGGACGAGGCGACGCTCAAGGCCGTCGAATCCGAGCCGGTGACGCTGCAGCCCTGGCAGCCGATCTCGCGCATCTGCCGCTGAACTCACTGAGCCAAGCTGATTCAGACCGATTCAAGCCGTTCCGGGGTTCGCTCCGGAACGGCTTTTTCGTGCCCGTACGGCACGGATACGGCACGAAAAAGTTCGGGCCCCTCCGAGGAGGGGCCCGAACTCATGTCAGGTGAAGGGAATCAGCCGATCAGGCGGATCACTTCTCCCAGCCGACGTTCTCCGGGTGAGCGGTGAAGTACAGGCGGAAGCCGGCGGAGTAGCCGGCCGGGCCGTAGTTGGCCAGGCCCTTCTTGACGGCGATGGTGATCTGGCCGTTCGCCCACGGAATCTGCGCGTACAGCTCCTGGGCCTTCTTCTCGGCCTTGTTGAACTGGGCGATGGCCTCCTTGGAGTCCTTGATGCTCGTGACGCCCTTGAGCAGCTCGTCGATCTCGTCGGTGCCGGTGAAGGAGAAGTTCGAATCGGAGGTCGAACCGTAGAGCTGGTAGGAGGACGAGGAGTAGCCGAACGGGTCGGAGGCACCCCAGCCGAGGCCGATCATATCCCAGTCGCCGCTGGAGACGGTCTTGGAGAAGTCGGCGGACGCCTTGACGTCGCTCTCGACCTTGATGCCGGCGGCCTTGGCCATCTTCTGGATGGCGCCGGTGATGGCCTTGGAGGTGGCGGAGTCACCGAAGGTGGTGTAGGTGATGGCGGCGGTCTTGCCGTCCTTCTCGTAGTAGTCGCCGTTCAGGGTGTAGCCGGCGTCCTCGAGGGTCTTCTTCGCGTTCTCGGTGGAGTACGCGGCGTCCTTCGGCATGTTGTCCTCGTAGCCGCCCTGGAACTGCGGGAGGATCAGGGAGCCCGGAACGTCCTCTTCCCAGTCGGTGCCCTGGAAGGAGATCTTCTGCAGCTGGGAGCGGTCGACCGCCTGGACGAAGGCCTTGCGCAGCGCAAGGTCGGAGACGCTCTTGGCGTTGATGGTCAGGGTCGAGACGCCCGAATCGTAGCCGCGGCGGAAGTAGGCGTCCTCACGGCTCTTGGCGTTGGTCATGGACTCGGCGCTGGAGGCGCCGGAGGCATCGGTCTCGCCGTTCTTGAAGGCGTTGAGCGCAGCGGAGTCCTCCATCTGCTTGAGCACGATCTTGTCGAGCAGCGGAGCATCGCCCCACCACTTCTCGTTCGGCACGAAGGTCACTTCGGAGTCGGAGCTGGACTCGACCTTGAACGGGCCGGCGCCCCACTCGTCGGAGTGGGAGTCGTTCTGCCAGCCCTGGGCGAAGACGTCGGCGCCGCCGGCGTAGGCCTCGGCCGGGTAGAGCATGTTGAACAGGGACTCGTACGGGTAGAAGTCCTTCTTGAAGGTCACGACGACCTGCTTGTCGGAGTCGCCCGCGGTGACGGACTCGATGTCCTCATAGCCGGCGGTGATGGCCGGGGTGAAGTTCTCGTCGGAGCCGTTCATGGCCTTCCAGGTGGACTCGAAGTCCTTCCAGGTGATCGGCGTGCCGTCGTTCCAGGAGGCCTTCTCGTTGATGTTGAAGACGATGGTCTCCGGGGAGTCGGAGGTCTGCTCGACGGAAGTGACGTAGTTCTTGTTCGGCTCGATGGTGGAGCCGTCGACCGAGTACTCCCAGATGCGCGGCATGTACAGACGCCACATGCCGTCCATGTACGTGGTGTTGCCGTTGGTGCTCAGGGCGTTCCAGTCCGGGCCGATCTCGACGGTGGCCAGGGTCAGGGTGCCGCCCTGCTGCAGTTCGTCGCGGTCCTTCGGGTTGTTGTAGGCCTTATCGGTCTCGGGCTTCGGGAAGGTGCCGTCGTAGTTGACCGGCACGCCCTCCTGCGGCTCCGCGGTGACAGTGGTGTTGGTGTTGTTATCGCCGGCGTTGCTGCTGTTGCCGCAGCCCGCCATCGCGAACAGCGCGGCCGCGGACACGGCCAGCGCAGTCGCCTTGCGCATGGTAGATGCGAACTTCATGGCATCTTTCCTCTCCTGAACGGCCGAGTTGCGCGTGCCGTTCGTTCTCCTTGCTATAGGTCGCAACTAAACCCGTGATGGTACACCACGTTTTGTTAACAATGGTTGCATGGGTCCGAAACATGGACCCATGCAACGTCTGTACGACGATGCCCCGGCTCGCCGGCGAGGTCTCGGCCGGCGGGTCGGGGCATCGGACGGCCGTTAGAACGGCGTCGATTCGCTGGTCACGTCCAGCGGGAAGTGGCAGGCGTACTCGGTCGCGATCTGCTCGTCGGAGCCGAGCACCGGACGCTGCGTCTCGCACATGCGCTGGCGTTCGGGGCTCAGCGTGAGCTTGACGGGGCAGCGCGACGCGAAGCGGCAGCCCAGATGCTTCTCGGCCGGGGACGGCAGGTCGCCCTTGAGGATGATCCGCTGGCGGGTGCGCTCCACGACCGGGTCCGGCACCGGGATCGCGGACAGCAGGGCCTGCGTGTACGGGTGGCGCGGATGGGTGAAGACGTCCTCGGTCTCGCCCAGCTCGACGACCTGGCCCAGGTACATGACGGCCACGCGGTCGGAGATGTGGCGGATGACCGCCAGATCGTGCGCGACGAACAGGTACGAGATCTTCAGCTTGGCCTGCAGGTCCTCGAGCAGGTTGATGATGCCCGCCTGGATCGACACGTCGAGCGAGGCGATCGGCTCGTCGAGCAGCAGCACCTTCGGGTCGGTGGCCAGGGCGCGCGCGATCGAGATGCGCTGGCGCTGGCCGCCGGAGAACTGCGACGGGAAGCGGTCGACGTAGTCGGGGTTGATGCCCACGAGCTCCATCAGCTCGCCGATGCGCTCGTTGATGCGCTCCTTGCTCCACTTGTGGGCGCGCATCGGCTCGGCGAGCACGTCGTAGATCGGCATGCGCGGATCGAGCGAACTCATCGGATCCTGGAAGATGATCTGCAGGTCCTTGCGCAGCGCCTTGCGGTCGGCGCGGCTCTTCAGCTCGGCGAGGTCCTTGCCGAGCACGACGATGCGGCCGTCCTCCGGCTTGAGCAGGTTCATGATCTCCATGAGCGTGGTGGACTTGCCGGAGCCGGATTCGCCGACCAGCGCCAGCGTCTCGCCCTGGCGGATCTTGAACGTCACGTCGTCGACGGCGGCCACCTGACCGACCGTACGGCGGAACATGCCGCCGCCGGTGAGCGGGAAGTGCTTGACGAGATGCTCCACGTCGAGCGTCACCGGACGCTGGTCGCGCGGCACCTCGGCCCAGTCGGCGGGCAGGTTCTCCGGCACCGGGAACACGTCGGTGTACTTCATGTTCTTGGACACGATCTCGTCGAGTCGGCGGCAGGAGGCCAGATGGCCGTTGGCGGGGTCGACGACCTCGAGGTCCGGCTCGGCCTGCGAGCACTCGGGGGTGGCGAGCGGGCAGCGCGGGGAGAACGGGCATCCCTTGGGGATGTCGACGAGCGACGGCGGGTTGCCCTGGATCGGCACGAGACGCTGCGAGGCGGCGACGTGCGGCTTCGGGACGGCGCCCAGCAGGCCCATCGTGTACGGCATCGACGGGTGCTGGAAGATGTCGTCGATGCTGGCGCGCTCGACGGGACGGCCCGCGTACATGACGAGGATGTCGTCGGCGGCGCCGGCCACGACGCCCAGGTCGTGCGTGATGAGCACGACGGCGGCGCCGGTCTCCTTCTGCGCCTTGGCGAGCACGTCGAGGATCTGGGCCTGGATCGTCACGTCGAGCGCGGTGGTCGGCTCGTCGGCGATGATGACGTCGGGGTCGTTGGCGATCGCGATGGCGATCATCACGCGCTGGCGCATGCCGCCGGAGAACTGGTGCGGGAAGCTGGTCAGACGCTCCTCGGGCTGCGGGATGCCCACGAGCTCGAGCAGTTCGACGCAGCGGTCGTGCACCTGCTC
Source organism: Bifidobacterium samirii (assembly GCF_003952945.1). GTDB lineage: Bacteria > Actinomycetota > Actinomycetes > Actinomycetales > Bifidobacteriaceae > Bifidobacterium > Bifidobacterium samirii. The sequence continues at coordinate 26,548 of NZ_QXGK01000008.1, read as the reverse complement.
CTTGGTCATGTCCGGATGGTGCATGAGCAGGCCCTCGGCGATCTGGTCGCCGATGGTGAACATCGGGGTCAGGGCGCTCAGCGGGTCCTGGAAGACCATGGCGATGCGCTCGCCGCGGATGGTGCTCAGCTGCTCGTCGGTCTTGCCGATCAGCTCGATGCCGTCGAGCTTGATGGAGCCCTCGACCTTGGCGTTGTCGTCGAGCAGGCCGATCAGGCTCAGCGCGGTGACGGACTTGCCGGAGCCGGACTCGCCGACGATGCCCAGCGTGCGGCCGCGCCACAGGTCGAAGTTGACGCCTCGCACGGCGCGGCAGACGCCGGCCTCGGTGTTGAAGGAGACCTTGAGGTCGCGCACCTGCATGATCGGGTCGCCCTGCGGCGCGCCCTTGGGACCGTTGCCTTCGAGCAGCTCGTATCGCAGGATGTCGTCGCGCACGAGTTCGGTGCGCTCCAGCATCACGGGGTCGTTAGCGTTCTTACGGTTCTTCATCGTTGTCGTCTTTCTGAACATCAGGCACCCACCGTTCCGCTGGCACGGGAGTTCGGGTCGAGCGCATCGCGCAGGCCGTCGCCGATCAGCTGCATGCTGAAGGTGAGCAGGATCAGGGCGACGGAGGGGAAGATCAGCAGCCACGGGGCGGTCTGCATCGTCACGGCGCCGGACTGCAGGATCGAGCCGAGCGAGACGTCCGGGGCCTTGACGCCCAGACCAAGGTAGGACAGGGCGGTCTCGGAGTTGACCGCGCCGACCACGCCGAGCACCGTGTTGATGATGATCATCGAGGCGAGGTTCGGGACCAGATGGCGCACGATGATGCGGAAGGAGCTTACGCCCATGAAGCGGGCGGCCTTGATGTAGTCACGCTCGCGCAGCGACAGGGTCATCGTGCGGATGATTCGCGCGTAGCCGACCCAGCCGAAGGCGGTCAGGCCGATGATGAGCCACAGCCAGCCGGTGGAGGCGTTGGCGGCGCGCACGATGATGGAGATCAGCAGGAAGGACGGGATGACGAGCAGCATGTCGAGGATCCACATGCCCACGCGTTCGATCCAGCCGCCGAAGAAGGCGATGCCGGTGCCCAGCAGCGCGGCGATGGCCATCGTGGCCACCGAGGTGAAGATGCCGATCATCAGCGACTTGCCGAGGCCGCGCACGATCATCGCATACAGGTCGTTGCCGCCGGTGTCGGTGCCGAGCCAGTGCTCGGCGCTCGGCGGGGCGGTCAGCGACATGAAGTCGGGGTCGTCGTACGACCACTTGCCGATCGCGGAGCCGAAGACCGCGAAGAAGATCAGCACGAGCAGGATGCCCAGACCGATCACGGCGGAACGCTGGCGGAAGAAGCGGCGGGCGATCAGGCTGGCGTAGCCGATGCGCTTGACCTGCTTCTTCTCCCCCGCCTCGGCGGTGTTGGATGCAACTGTGGTTTGAGTCATGGTTTCGCTCTCCTTGCCGCTCAGCTCATCTTGATGCGCGGATCGAGCCACGCCGAGACGATGTCGGCCAGCAGCGCGCCCGCCAGGGTGCACACGCCGCCGAATGCGGCGATGGCGACCGAGGCGTTGATGTCGTTGTTGTTGATGGCGGTGATGAAGTACTTGCCCAGACCGTTGATCGCGAAGATCGACTCGGTGATGACCGCGCCGGTGAACACGGAGGCGATCGAGAAGGCGACGTTGACGGCGGTCGGGATCAGGGAGGCGCGCAGCGCGTGCTTGCGGATCGCCTGCTTGCGGGTCAGGCCCTTGGCGCGGGCGGTGCGCACGTAGTCGGCGTGCATCTCGTCGAGCAGGTAGGTGCGCTGGGTCAGGTGGTAGCTGACCATGCCGATGATCGTCAGCACGACGGTCGGAAGCACGATGTGCTGCAGGAAGTCGAGGAACGCCAGTCCGATGTTGTCTCCCTTGTAGCTCGACAGGCCGGTCACGTAGAAGATGCGCATGCCGCTGGAGTCGTTGACGAAGATAGCCAGCAGCACGACGAGCAGCGCGAACACGGCGGTCGGGATGACCAGGAAGAAGGTGGCGGTGGTGCCGAAGAAGCGGTCCTGCCACTTGTACTGGCGCTGCGCGGTGTAGATGCCCAGGGCCACGCCCAGCACGATCGACAGGATCGTGGAGAGGGTCACCAGTTCGACGGAGGCGAGGATGCGGGGGGCGAGCGCGCCGTTGACCGACTCCAGCGTCGGGGACAGGCCCCAGTCCCACTTGGTGACGATGTTGGTCAGCCACGTCCAGTAGCGCTCGAGCACCGGGGTGTGGTCGTTGACGTTGGCGAGGTCCAGGGTTCGCTCGATGGAGGCCTGCGGCGGGCGGGGGGTGCGCGACTCGTAGTTGGAGCGCGGGGTCATGAATGCGGACGCCAAGAAATAGGTGAATGAAATCGCCACGTACAGCATGACGACGTAATTGGCGAGGCGTTTGGCTATGAACTTCAGCATCGAGCCGGGGCCATCCTTCCTCCTTGTTGCGGACGGTACACAGACGTCTATCGGGAACGGCGGAACCGTGACGGTCCGCCCCGATGGCATACCGGTGGCAGCCGTCTGTAAACGTAAAACGAAAAAAGACTACCCCGAAGTCAAGATATCGCCACAGACCGCCACATTTCGTTCACATACGTCTCACATTACGGAAGATTATCGTGCGTCCGCGATGGGCCGCAATCGGTGCACCGACCGCTTGCACGCCGATCAGGCGCGCGGGAACGCCTGCTCGTAGCGGGCGCGCAGCTGCTCCATCGACACATGCGTGTAGCGCTGCGTCGTGCCGACCGATGCGTGGCCGAGCATCTCCTGCACCTCGCGCAGATCGGCGCCGCCGTCGAGCAGATGCGTCGCCGCCGTATGGCGCAGCGCGTGCGGCGCGATCTCCGGCACGCCCGCCGCGCGCGAGCGCCGGTGGACCACGTCGCGCACGATGCGCTGGTCGATGCGCCCGCCGCGCACGCCGAGGAACAACGCTCCCCTCCCCCGCCCGTCCGCCGCGCGCTCCAGCAGGACCGGCCGCCCGTCGCGCAGCCAGACGGCGAGCGTCTGCGCGGCGGGTTCGCCGAACGGGACGACGCGCTGCCGGTCGCCCTTGCCGGTGACGCGGATCGTGTGCGCCGACAGGTCGACGTCGGCCACGTCGGCGCCGACGAGTTCGGCCACGCGCACGCCGGTCGCATACAGCATCTCCAGCATCGCGTCGTCGCGCAGCGCGACGGCGGCCGCGACCGGATCGTCGGAGGTCGCGGCGTCATGCGCGGGCGCCGGCCGGTCGGGCTCGGCGTCCGCGGCCGGGGAGTCGGACCAGGATTCCCTCTCCCCTCCCCCGGGCTGCGGGGCGGGGCCGTCGAGCATCGTCTCGACCTGCGCTTCGGTCAGGACGGTGGGCAGCGTGACGCCGACCTTGGGGGTGCCGATCATGGCGGCGGGGTCGGTGGGGATGCGGTCGTGGTCGTACGCCCAGGCGAAGAAGCCACGTACGGCGGCGATCTTGCGGGCCATGCTGGAGCGTGCGTGGGTGCGCGTCTCACGGGCCATCCACGAGCGCAGGTCGTCGGTGGTAATCTCGCGAAGGTCCTTGACGCCGCGCAGGTCCAGCAGGTGCAGGCAGGCGGTCAGGTCGGCGCGGTACGCCTTGCGGGTGTTGGCGCTCAGTCCGCGGTTGGCGTGCAGGTAGGTCAGGAAGTCCTCTATGTCCGCGTCGAATCGCATGGTCCCCCTATCGTCGTCGTCCGTAGGCCGCGCGGCCGTGCGCCGCCGTTCCGATGATACGGCGTCTCCGCGCGCATGTGCCCGCCGGTCGGCGTCGTTCACATGTCCGCCGCCGTTGCGGCGGTACGATGATAGGCACGCGGCGGCGGACGACGGGCCGGACCGGCCCCGTCGGCGTCGTCGCCGATATGAGGAGTCCGACGTAAGGAGCCGACATGGCCATCCCCAATGAGATCCCAGCCCATGCGCGCGTCGTGGTGCGCGTGTCCGAAGGCGTCGACCCGGTCGACCGGCGGATGAAATACCGCGATTACGTCGGCCATGTGCGTTCGTGGGACGGGCATCGGCTCGAGCTGACGCGCGATGCCGCCGCCAACGGGTCGCGCCCGGAGCAGAACGTGACGATCGACGCGGATACGATCATCACGCTCAAGCCGATTCCGGAACGTCCGTTCACCCGTCCGTGACTAGAGCGAGATGCCTCCCTCATGCGTGAGGGAGGCATCTTGGTATATGGTGCCGGTTTCACTGCCGGCAGCACTATGTGATGCGGGCCATTGCGCGCGAGCCATCCGCCAGCCGGCTGGCCGTCGATTCGCGGCCGCTACCGGCCGTCCGTCACAGTGCGGACCGGGTCTGCACCCGCATGACGGTCCTGTCGCCGGCGAGCCCGATGATGTGTTCGCCCGCGCGTGCGGATTCCAATAGCGCGGCCTGCCACTCCCCCGCCGGGTCGATGCGCAGGTCGCGCGTTTCGACGGCCGCGTCATTCGCCGCCGGTCGTGCCTTGTAGTCGCGGAATGGCTGGCCCTGCGCGAAGAAGCGGGTCATCGCGTCCGCGTCGCCGTCGCGCAGCGCGTCGGCGACGGCGGTGAGCCGGCCGGCCATCGAACGCAGCAGCGTCTCGACGTTGGCGGCGTCCTCGTCGATCATCGCGCGCGTGCGGTCGGGGTCGGTCAGGGCGACGCGGGTCATGTCGCGCCAGCTGCCGGCGGCGAGCGCGGCGGCGATGTTGCGGTCCGGGTCGTCGGCCAGTTCGTTGATGAGCGCGGTGGCCACGGCGTGCGGCATGTGGGAGATGAGCGCGGCGGCGCGGTCGTGCGTGTCGTCGTCGACGACGATCATGCGGTTGCCGGCGCCGTCCAGGATCAGCCGGGCGACGGTGAGGAAGCGCTCGTAGGTGGTGTCGTCGCGCACGGTCAGCGCCCACAGGGCGTCGTCGTAGAGCGACGGGTCGGCGGCGCTCCAGCCGGAGCGTTCGTTGCCGGCCATCGGATGCGCGCCCACGTAGCAGGCGCCCAGGCCGGCCGCGTCGACCTGGTCGCGCACCATGCCCTTGACGCTGCCCACGTCGGTCAGCGTCGTGGCGGTCGGGTCGATCGCGTCGGCGAGCTGGGCGAGGACGGTCGGCATCGCGACGAGCGGATTGCACAGGACGATCGCGTCGGGGCGCGCCTGCGCGAGGTCGTGCAGCGACGCGACGCAGCGGATGCCGTCGCGTTCGGCCTGCGCGTACGGGTGGTCGCGGTGGTTCCATGCGATCGTGCGCACGCCGCGCGACGCCAGCCGGCGCGCCAGCGAGCCGCCGATCAGGCCCAGGCCCACGATGCCGACGGTCATGTCGTGCGTTACCACAGCAGCTCCTTCCGGGTCGTCTCCGATTCGGCCCAGCCGGCGTCGGTATCGTCGGCGCCGTCGCCGCGGGCGGCGAGGACGCCGCCTTCGGGTAGCATCCACGCGTCGACGGGTGGGTTGGGTCGTTCGCGGCGCGGGTAGACGGCGAGCGTCTTGACCCAGTCGCCGCCTTGCACGACCTGTTCCAGCGCGGCGCGGAAATGCGGCTGCCAGGGGGCCGCGTCGAACGTGGCGATGAAGCTGTACGTGCCGTCGTGGCCCTTGACCGGGCGGGAGATGAAGCTCGTCATGTTCAGGCCGGCGTCGCGCAGCACGTCGAGCAGGTTCGCGAGCACACCGGGGCCGGTGTCGAGCAGGATGAACGCGACGATCGACTCGTATTCGGCCGGTTCGGCCGGGGTGTCCGGCGCGCCCGATTCACCCGTTCCGGCGTGGGACAGGGCGGCGGTCATCGCCGCGACCTCGCCGCGTGGGGCGAGGACGAGGAATTCGGTGTGCGCGCCCGGATAGTCCTCGACGGCGCGCGCGACGCGGGTCAGTCCGTACAGTTCGCCGCAGATGCGCGGGCCGAGCGCCACCTGACCGGGTTCCAGGTCGCGGCATGCGGCGCCGTTCGACGACGCGGGCTTCTCCGTCAGCCCGTGCGCAGCGGCGAAGCGCCGGCATTGGGCGAGGCCGTGCGGGTGGGCGGTGACGGTCGCGCAGCGGGCGATCAGCCGTTCGGCGACGGCCGGCGGCACGACGTCGTCCGTCGGAGCGTCGGATGCCGTCGCCGCGGCGTCGGCGTCGTCGGCGGCGGGGCGGACGAACGCGTCGAATGACACGTCGACGCCGACACGGGCGAATCCGGCGGTGTCGCGCGCGTCGATCAGCGCGTCGAGGTTCGGCACGACGTATCCCTCGATGTTGTTCTCCCAGGCGATCACGCCCCAGTCGCCGCCCGACTGGACCGCGTCGAGGATGGCCGGCACGCCCGGTTCGGCCTGCAGGGCGACCGTGCCGTCGTCGCCGGCGAGCGGGCGCAGCAGGTCGGCAGCCGTCATCGCCGCCTGGTGGGTGAACGTGCCTTCGGGTCCCAGATAGTGCAGGGTGCGCATCAGCGGCCTCCGTCCGTCGGGGCGTCGCCAAACCAGCGGGCGGGCATGAGCAGGAACGCGATCTGCCACAGGATCTGCCCGTACAGCCAGATGTAGCCGGCGTGCTGGCTGAAGTACGGCAGGTCGCCGGTGAAGCCGATCGGCGTGAGCGTGCCGTTGCCGAACGAGCGTGCGGCGATCGTCCAGGCGACGAGCGAGCAGGCGATGAGATGCCAGGCGACGCCGGACGCGCCGCAGCGGGCGCGCGCGCTCCACGTCGACAGGCCGACGATCGCGAACGCGAGGATCAGGCCGTACGGGATGTTCATCGACGCGCCCATGCGGTGCGCGAACGTGCCGACGAGGCCGACGGCCGCACCGGCCAGCAGGGTGACGAGCACGCGCGCGAGGCCGCCGGACGGGCGCGCGGCGGGCATGGCGGAGGGTTCCTTCACAGTCATGCGTCCCAGTATAGGAAAGGGGACCGCGGTTGCGGTCCCCTGCGTTCACGATTCCACCGACGGCGTCACATGGACGTCGGTCGGCGGAGCGTCAGGTCAAATCAGATCACTTGCCGGCCTGGTTGTTCTGACGACGCTGCTTGGCGCGCCACTTGTACCAGTCCTCGCGGTTGAGGATGATCTTGCGGATGCGGATCGACTCGGGGGTGACCTCGACGCACTCGTCCTCGTTGGCGAAGTCGAGCGACTCCTCGAGGCTCATCTTGATCGGCGGGGTCAGCGTCTCGAGCACGTCGGCGGTGGAGGAGCGCATGTTGGTCATGTGCTTGGCGAGCGTGATGTTCACGTCCAGCTCGTCCGGCTTGTTGTTGACGCCCACGACCTGGCCCTCGTAGACCGGCGACTGCGGGTCGACGAAGAAGTTGCCGCGCGCCTGGAGGCGCTGCATCGCGTACGGGGTGGCCACGCCCTTGCGGTCGCAGACCATGGAGCCGTTCTGGCGGGTGACGATCTGGCCGGCCCACGGCGCGTAGCCGGCGGCGAGCGAGGAGGCGATGCCGGTGCCGCGCGTGGCGGACAGCAGCGCGGTGCGGAAGCCGATCAGGCCGCGGCTCGGCACGGTGAACTGGAGGCGGACCCAGCCGGAGCCGTGGTTCGACATGGATTCCATGCGGCCCTTGCGGTCGGCCATGAGCTGGGTGACGGTGCCCATGTACTCCTCGGGCACGTCGATGGTGGTGGACTCCATCGGCTCGTGGATCTGGCCGTCGATGGTCTTGGTGACGACCTGCGGGCGGCCGACGGTCAGCTCGTAGCCTTCGCGGCGCATCTGCTCGGCGAGGACGGCCAGCGCCAGCTCGCCGCGGCCCTGGACCTCCCAGGCGTCCGGACGCTCGGTCGGCAGCACGCGGATGGACACGTTGCCGACGAGCTCGCGCTCGAGGCGGTCCTTGATCATGCGGGCGGTGAGCTTGTGGTCCTTGCCCTCGGTGCCGGCCAGCGGGGAGTCGTTGGTGCCGAAGGTCATGGAGATGGCCGGCTCGTCGACGTGGATGAGCGGCAGCGGCTTCGGGGCGTTCGGGTCGACGATGGTCTCGCCGATCATGATGTCGTTGACGCCCGCGACCGCGACGATGTCGCCGGGGCCGGCGGATTCGACCGGGGTGCGCTCCAGGCCCTGGGTGCGCAGCAGCTCGGAGACGCGGAAGTTGACGATGGAGCCGTCGACGCGGGACAGGCCGTAGGTCTTGCCCTTCTCCAGCGTGCCGTTGTAGATGCGCACGAGGCCGAGTCGGCCGAGGAAGTCGGAGGAGTCGATGTTGGCGACGTGGGCCTGCAGCGGCGCGTCGTCCTCGTACTCGGGGGCGGGGATGTACTTGATGATGTCCTCGAACAGCGGCTCGAGGTCCTCGTTGTCCGGCAGGGCGCCGTTGGCGGGCTGGTTCACCGAGGCGTAGCCGGCCTTGGCGGCGCAGTAGACGACCGGCAGGTCGAGCAGGTGGTCGAGGTCGAGGTCGATGCCCTCCTCGACGACGTCCTGGGCCAGGCCGAGCAGCAGGTCGGTGGCCTCGGAGACGACCTCGTCGATGCGGGCGTCGGGACGGTCGACCTTGTTGACGCACAGGATGACCGGCAGCTTGGCCTCGAGGGCCTTGCGCAGCACGAAGCGGGTCTGCGGCAGCGGGCCTTCGGACGAGTCGACGAGCAGGACGACGCCGTCCACCATCGAGATGCCGCGCTCGACCTCGCCGCCGAAGTCGGCGTGGCCGGGGGTGTCGATGATGTTGAGGGTGATGCCCTCCGGATGGCCGTACTTGGCGGCCAGCGGGCCGGTGTATTCGACGGCCGTGTTCTTGGCGAGGATGGTGATGCCCTTCTCTCGCTCCAGGTCGTTGGAGTCCATGACGCGGTCCGGCACTTCCTCGCGCTCGTTGAAGACGTGCGACTGCTGGAGCATAGCATTGACCAGCGTGGTCTTGCCGTGGTCGACGTGAGCCACGATCGCCACATTACGGATATCACCGCGTACCGCCATGAAAACCTCTCTTAGTTGACTGTATCGACGCCTGCGTGGCCGTCCGGCGTCTGTCTTCCCTCGCCGGTTCCCTTACGCGCGCACGCAAACCGGCATAATCGTAGAGGCTCCCTGAGACACGCCGGAAGCCGGAGCATACGGACTCCCGCGCAACGGCGACACGCCCGGACTGGTCGCACACAACCGGGGTTATGTCCCGAAACACCGTGGTTTCGGGACGCAACCGTCGTCCTGTATGACCAGTCCGGGCGTGTCACCCCCTTGGCTCTCCCCTATCCGATGGATTCCACCATCGGTCTGAGCGCGGACGCCAGTCTCGGAGCGTCCATCGTGACCGTCGCGTACAGCACGTCCGAGTCGATGGCGTCGTATTCATGCACGATGACGTTGCGCAGGGCGCGCAGCTCACTCCACGGCAGGTCCGGCATCATGGCGCGAAAGTCGTCCGACAGCCGCCGGGCGCACTCCTGCGCCTGGGTCATCTCCATCGCCACCGAGTTGAACCGCAGCCGGTCCGCGAACAGCGCGTCCGCGGATTCGACGCCGGCGGCGTCCGCGATCGCATTGTCGAGATGCTCGGCCAGACGGATGAGCGTCGTCTCGTCGCGGAAGCGCTGGTCGTCATGCCGCCCCATCAGGCCACCCGCACCAGGTCGGGGGTGATGTGGTCGAGGAAGCGACGGCCGGCGCGACTGCGCCGCGCGTCGCGGATCAGCGAATCGTAGGACGTCAGCGACACCGTGCGCCCCAACGCGGATTCGAGGTCCTCGCGCAGATACGCCACGTCGGCCATCGTATATGCGGAACCGTGCTCCAGCCGGTACAGCAGATCGACGTCCGAATCCGCATGCGCCTCGCCGCGCGCCACCGAACCATACACGTACAGTTCGGCTACATGATGCCGTTTCACCACATCCCCCACCAGGAGCCGCAGCATGGCGACCTCGAGGACGCTCTCCCCCGGCCCCAATGCCTTCAGCGCATCCTCGTAGCGGCTCAGGAACGATTGGGTGGGATTGCCGTCGCGTTCGGCACGCGACAATGCCGACTGCGTGGTGTGCATCGCCCGTGCGACGCTGCTCTGGCTGAGATTCAGCCGCATGCGCTCCTCGCGCAGCTCCCCGATGCTTCTCATGGCTGCAAGTATAGCGTATATGCTATGGTCCGTCCGGCGTCGGACGGGCCACGTCGCGGAAGTCGCCACTCGCCCGCCCGCGCAACGACGACACGCCCGGACTGGTCGCACACAACTGGGGTTATGGTCCGAAACACCGTGGTTCCGGGACGCAACCGTCGTTCCGTATGACCAGTCCGGGCGTGTCGCACGTAAGGTTACGGGAAACCGGAGCTCCCCATACCCGCCCCCCGGGGGTCAGTCCTCCAGGACCTGGCCCTTGCGCTCGGGCAGGCACAGGGCCGCGATGCAGGCGAGGACGAACGCGGCGGCGAACACCACGAACGCGACCGTCTTGTTCCCGCCCGACAGGGTCAGGAACCACGGGACGAGCAGCGGGGCGACGATCGCGGCGATGCGTCCGACGGCCGCGGCCGCGCCGGCCGCCGCGGCGCGCAGACGGGTCGGGTAGATCTCGGGGGTCACCGCGTACAGCACGCCCCACGCGCCGAGGTTGGAGGCGCTCAGCAGCATGCCGAAGACGAGCACCATGGCCACGGATCCGGCCTGGGAGAACGCGAACGCGGCCACGGCCGACACGGCGAGGAACACGCTCAGGGTGCGGCGGCGGCCCCAGATCTCGACGAGCCATGCGGCCAGGAAGTAGCCGGGCAGCTGGGCGATCGAGATGGCGAGCGTGTAGCCGAACGACTTGGTCAGGGAGCCGAACTGGTCGGCCAGCAGCGACGGCATCCAGGTGAACGCGCCGTAGTAGGAGAAGTTGACGAAGAACCAGGTGGCCCAGATCGCGATGGTGCGCGCCAGATAGCGGCCGCCGAACAGCTCGTGCGCGCCGATGCGCGGCAGCGGGGCACCCGTGGGGCTGTCGACGGGTTCGACGCCGCCGGCGGCCTCGAACCAGCGCACGGCCCGCTCGGCCTCCTCCTCACGGCCCTGCGATTCGAGGAAGCGCACCGATTCGGGCACGTGCGCACGGGTGACGATCGCGTACAGAAGCGGCAGCGCGCCGATGGCCAGCGCCCAGCGCCAACCCCAGTCGCCGGTGTTGGGGATCACGAAGTAGCCGATCATCGCGGCGACGATCCAGCCGACGGCCCAGAACGATTCGAGGAGCACGGTCATACGGCCGCGCTGACGGGCGGGCGAGAATTCGGAGACGAGCGTGGAGGCGACGGGCAGTTCCGCACCGAGGCCGAGGCCGATGACGAGGCGTGCGCCCAGCAGCATGCCGAGCGACCAGGAGCAGGCCATCACGCCGTTGGCGATGCCGAAGATGACGAGCGTGGCGGTGAACACGGTCTTGCGGCCGACGCGGTCGGCGATCCAGCCGCCGAGCGCCGCGCCGACGGCCATGCCGACGAATCCGATGGACAGGACCCAGCTCTTGTGGGTGGGGTCGAGGTTGAAGTGCGGGTCGGCGGCGATGGCGGCGACGACGAAGGAGACGAGTCCGACGTCCATCGCGTCGAACGCCCAGCCGATGCCGGAGGCGACGAGGAGGCGCCGGTGCGCCTTGTTGAACGGGAGCCGGTCGAGCCGCTCGTTGCGCGTGAGCTGTTCCATGCGTGTGGTCTTCTTTCTTCATGCGATCGGCCCGTCGCGCGGCGGGCCGGGGTGCGCCGCGGCATGTCCCTTCCGATGCCCTCGCGGCGGCCTCGCCCACGATAGCACTATTTATAGTCATTACGACCATAAATAGTCGCCCGGCGCGGCACACCCGACGCAGAACCAGTCGGAACAACGGCAATCAGGCGTCCGCATAATGGACTACGTCAGACCATCGCCCACGCACGGGGATGCACCGGACAGAGAGGATGCCGCCGAGGAGTCCTGCACACCGTCCGCATGCACGACGGGGCGTCGCCGCACGGCGGACGTCACTCCGCCGTCGTCAATGCGGACAGCGCCGACCCCGTCCTCACGCGGCGGCCGGGCGCCCCGTCCGCCCACACGCCGGAATCGACCGCGCCGGCGGCATCGGCAGCTGCCCCGAGACCGCGGGGCACATCCCCGGCCGCACCGGAGGCGTCCCCCACGTCCCCGTCCGCGCACGGCACGTAGCGGTAGACCGCGGCGGGCCGCTGACGTCCCTCGCGCACCTTCTCCCCCGTCTCCTCCAGCATGCCGCTGGCGAGCATCCGACGGCGGAAGTTCGCCAGATCCACATCCCGCCCCGCCACCGCCTGGGCGACCGCGTGCAGCTGACGCAGCGTGAACTCGGGGCCGACCAGCCGGGTCACCATCTCAGGATGGACGATGCGGCCGCGCACCTGGGCCAGCACGTAGTCGACGATGCCCCGGTGGTCGAACGCCAGATCGGGAAGCCGGTCGACGGGGAACCAGGCGACGTTGTCCCGTTCCGCGAAGTCGTGCGTCCCCCCGGCGTCCACGAACGCCCAGTACACGATCGACACCATCGGCAGACCGCCGCGGGAGCGAGCGAGGTCGCCGAACGCGTGCGCCTGCTCCAGGCATCGCACCGGCAGGCCCGTGGTCGAGGCGAGCGCCTCGTATGCCGAGCGTCGCAGCGAACGGTCGGCGCGCAAGCCGCCGCCGGGCAGCGCCCAGTCGCCCAGATGCGGCTGCCGGACGCGTCTCACGAGCGGCATCCACAGGCTCGGGCCGTCATGGTCCCCGTGCCCGCCGTCCGTCGGCTCGCGCAGGGCGAGGATCACGACCGACACGCCCACCTGCGGCGGCTGGCTGCGTCGTTCGCTCACGTTGCCGTATCCCATGGCCGTTCCTTCCTTCCGCCGAACCGGTCCGTTCCGCGCACGAGCGTACCGTCACGTCTCGTCCGGATGCGTCCGGATGCATCCCGGTCGCGACCGGCGCGACGCCCGCTCATTGCCCCCAGCGGATGCGCTGTTCGATGCGCGAGGCGACCGGTGCCAGATGCAGCCGTATGAGCGTCTGCCGGCAGAGGGTGCCGAATCCGACCGTCGAACGGTCCACCAGAGCGTCGGCCTCGCGTATGAATCCGCGGATCCGCGACAGCGTGGCCCGGTCGCTTCCGGCACGCAGCGCCGCATAGTAGGCGGACACGAGCATCCCGTGGTATGTCGCGCCCAGTCCGCGCGCATCCGCCTCGCCCAGCCCGCCCGCCGCGAGGAAGCGCAGTATCTCGATGGCGTTCAATGCCGTGGGCAGGACCGCCCGCCGCCACTGCGTGTCCATGATCGACCCCCTCCGCATCCGGTAGGAGTGGACGACGTCCGGCAGTTTGACGAGCCGTCCCGCCCGGCCGGCCAGCCGGTAGGTGGTGGCGACGTCCTCCATGATGCGCCCTTCGGGGAAGCGGATGCGCGGCTCGGTCTCGAACAGCTCACGCCGGTACGCGTACGCCCAGGCGAATGATTCCATGGTGACGGCAAGTATCTGCCGGACGGCGTCACGGCCGTCCAGCACCTCGACGTGCGCGTACCGGTTGTGCGGGGTGTCGAAGGCGAACTCCTCGCCCTGTTCGTCGATGCGCCGGTATCGGATGGCGGCCATGTCGCATCCGTGGCGTTCCATCCCGTGGATCAGCGTGGCGACGTAGTCCGCGTCCGGAACGTCGTCGGCGTCGATGAAGCACACGTAGTCGCCGTGCGCCAGGTCGAGTCCCGTGTTGCGTGCGGCGCTCAGCCCGCGGTTGCGCTGGTGGATGACGCCGATGCGGGGATCGTGTGCGGCGTACCGGTCGCAGATGGCGCCGCTGCGGTCGGCGGATCCGTCGTCGACGACGATGATCTCGAGGTTGCGGTAGGTCTGCGCGAGGACGGCGTCGAGGCATGCCGGCAGGAACCGTTCCACGTCGCATACGGGGATGATGACGCTGACCGGCCTCTCGTCCGCGACCGCATCCGCATCACGTTGCGCCTCTCTCATCCTCATCGCGGTTCCGCCGGATCGGATGCGACGGATTCGATCAGGTCGATCCATCGGCTGCGGATCGGCGCCATGCGGTGGTCGCGGCTGCGTTCCAGGGCGGCCGTGGCGAAGCGGTCCTGCAGGTCACGTGAGCGCATGAGCGTCAGCGTGCGTTCGGCGAACAGCGCGTCGTCGTCCTGCGGGATGAGGTATCCGTTGGCGCCATCGTCGATGATCTCGGCGGGGCCGGTGTCGCAGTCGAAGGCGACGACGGGCAGTCCTTTGGATTGGGCCTCGAGCAGCACCATCGGGAATCCCTCGTACCGTGAGGTCATCAGCAGCAGGGAGGCCCGGTCGTACCAGGCTTCGACGTCGTCCGTGGCCGGGACGAACCGCACCCGCGACAGTCCCAGTTCGTCCGCCAGTCGCGTCAGATGATCCCGCTGGGGTCCCGATCCGACGATGGCGAGCTCCCAGGCGTCGTCGACGGCCTCGATCGTGGCCCAGATGCGCAGCAGCCGGTCGAAGTCCTTCTGCAGGACGAGCCGTCCGACCGCGATGGCCAGTCCGCTCCCGCGCGGCGACGGGACGTCCCCTTCATAGGGCGTCGGATTGGGGATGTGGCGCAGCAGCCGTTCGGGGATGCGGCCTTCGTCGCGGTGCAGTTCCAGATCGCGTCGGGTGAGCGTCACGATCGCCGCCGAGTGCGTCGCGGCCGTCTCCAGCGCACGTATCCGTTCGGGCATGTCCAGCGTGCGATGGTAGTTGAAATGCTCCCATTCGATGATCCGAGCGCCCAGTCCGCGCAGCGCCGGCGTGACGTCCAGCGTGAGCAGCGGGTCCACGTTGACGCACACGTCGTAGCGTCGCGCGGCGAAGCGGCGCCGCAGCCGCATCGTCAGATAGCGCGGCCACATGCGCATGATGCGGCCTTCGCCGCGGACCATCAGATACTCGACCCGCACCCTGCCGTCGATGGGGAAACGCGGCTCGCCGATATGCCAGAGGCTGAGGATGGTCACGTCGTAGACGTCGCACAGCGCGTTCGCGATCATCGAGGTGACGCGCTCCTCCCCTCCGAAGGATCCCATCGCCTCGATGACGAAGCAGACCTTCCTTCTACCGTTCATCATGTTCCTCCCCGTTCACGAAGGACAGCAGCCGCCGCTGCGACGCGTCGTCCACGGCCGGCTCCCGTCCGAGCCGCTCGCTCATGGCCCGACGGCGCTCCGGATGCGCGGCCAGTTCCGCCATCCGTTCGACGAAGGCGTCCACGTCTGCGCACAGGTATCCGGTCTCGCCGTCGCGGATCTGCTCGCGGAACGCGGCGATGTCGGACACCACGCAGGGCACGCCCAGGATCCGCGCCTCCTGCACGCCCAGCCCGTACCCCTCACGGATGGAGGTCTGCACGTACAGGTCGGCGGCCCTCACGTAGGGGAAGGGGTTGGGCGTCGTGCCGCGCAGCATGCACACGTCGTCCAGCCCTTCCTGTGCGATGCGCCGCCGCAGCGTCTCGCGCTCCTCGCCGTCGCCCAGGATGTCCCAGCGGAACCGCAGTCCCCGCGCACGCAGACGCGTCGCGATGTCGATGACGGCACCCAGGTTCTTCTCCCACGACAGTCGGGACACGGTGATGATGCGCAGCAGGCCGTCGCCCGCCGGATCGTAGAGCGTGGGCGGCCTGAGCGCGAGGTCGCGGATCTCGGCTTCGTCCACCGGATTGTAGAGCACCTGCGTCCGGTCGGAGAGTTCGGGATACCGTGCGTCGAACCCCCGTCTGACCGTTTCGGACACGCAGTAGATGCGGTCGAAGTCGCGCAGGTACGGATAGGCGCCCTTCATCCAGTCGAGTTCCACGGAGTGCACCCAGGTGGCACGCCGCGCGCATGCCAGCCGCGCGCACAGGGCCGTGTTGACGTGGCCGTAGCCCTCCGTGTCCAGCACGACGTCGAACTCCCGTTCCGGCAGGCCGGTCAGATGCCGGACGGCGTAGTCGTACGGCAGGTACCGTCTCCGGCCGCTGCACAGGTGCAGGATCTTGCGGGCGACGCGCAGCAGCGGCGTCCGGTCCGCGGCCGTCAGGCGGAATGCGCCGCACAGTCTGGCGAACCGGTTGTCCGCGCCGAAGCGGAACGTCTCGAGTCCTTCGGGGATCATCGCCTCGACCAGCGAACCGCTGTCCGGCACCAGCAGCGTCACGTCATGCCCCTGCGCCTGCAGCAGCCGTGCGATGCGGATGCTGGCGATGTCGGAGCCGCCCCAGTTCCATAGATACGCGCAGACCGCGATGCGCAGCCGTCCCGTCTCGCCGTCGGATTCCCGCCGGCGCGGCCCGTCGTATGCCGTCCCGTCCATCGGATGCCGTCACCTCCCGTCGTTCCCGCCGCCCACGATGCGCACCCTCGCCCATCGGACCGCCTTGCCGGCGAACGCGGCGCGCTCCCGCCGGTCCGTCGCCACGATCAGGCCGACGGACCCGGCGACCAGCGCGCATGCGCCCGCCGCGGCCACGAACGCAGGCCACGAGTCCACGGCGACGAGCGTCCGGCATGCGCAGCACACGGCGATCATGATGGGCAGGCCGGCCAGGCCCCGGCATTCGGCCGCGAGCATCCGCCGTCGCGGCATGCCGGCGCAGCGCGCGGCGTACATCGGGCTGAGGATCAGGTTCTTGGCGATGTCCATCGCGGCGGCCACGCCGATGATCGCCCAGATGCCCAGATCGGTCCATGCGAGCAGCGGCAGCACGACCGCGACGTTCGCGACGCCGCAGGCGAGGAAGATCAGCGACGGCACCCGCACCCGGTCCATCGCGATGTACACGTTGCTCACCGGCATCGTGCATCCCGAGACGACCATCGCCACCAGCGGAACCACGCTCATCGCCTGCAGCGGGAGCGGGTCCTCCGTGGGCGCCCACAGCCGGAAGAACTCCTGGCCGAACACGATCAGATAGCCGGCCGGCAGCGAGACGGCCAGTCCCATGAGCCGTATCGAACGGTGCAGGGAGCGGGCCATGTCGCCCATCCTCCCCTGCGCGTAGCAGTGCAGGATGCTCGGCCCGAGCACGCCGACGAGCGTCTGCGCCACGTTCGTGACGAACTGCGGCATCGTTCTGGCCACCGAATACCGGCCGGCCATCGCCGCCCCCAGGAACCGGTTCGCCAGATACAGGTCGAGGGAGACGAGCAGCGCGTAGCTCAACGTGTTCACCGAGTTCCACAGGCCGGACGCCGTCAGCTCGCGCACCGCTTGCCAGCGGAACGACGAGCGCCGCACCCGCAGCTCGGGCGTGAGCCGGCGCGTGTAGTACACGTTCGCCAGACACTGGTACACGTTCATCGCCAGCGCCGATCCGGCCACGAAGCAGATGTGCGGGCGCATCGTGGCGAACAGCGCCACCAGCACGCCGGCGCGCAGCAGGTTGCCCTCGATGCCGCGCACCGCGCTGCGGTCGAGCCGGTCGCTCACGTAGTACACGACGCCGTACACGGACGTCAGCAGCGAGATCTCCATGCCGGCGGCCGACAGCATGAACGTCCAGCGCACGTCGTCCACGAGCGCGGGAGGCACGTCCATCACCGCCTGCGGGAAGGCCGCCGCCAGCGCGTACGGCACCGCGAGTATGACGGCGAGCGCCGCGTCGGCGATCATCACGGAGCTGAAGTAGACGTTGGCGCGTTCGTGGTCGCCTTGGCCGTACGCCAGTCCGATGAACCGGCCGGCCATCGCGTTGAGGACGCCGGTCAGGAGCGACGAGTAGCCGACGAGCGTGTTGACGAGCGGCACGAATCCGTAGGCTTCGGCGCCGAGCGTGGCGAGGATGTAGGGGGTGAGGATGAAGTTGACGCCGATCTGCACGAGGAACGCGATGATGGTGGCCGTCATGCCGATGACGATGCGTCTGAGCCCGCCGCGCATGTCAGCGCCTCCTCAGCAGGTGGAGGAGCCGTCTGGCCGCGGCCCGGGACCGACCGTAGCAGGCCAGCGGGCGGGCCCGTCCGGCGGCGACGAGCATGGCTGTGGCCCGTATGGAGGGTCGGGCGTCGCCGATGTGCCGGGCGGCTGCGGCCGCGTCGGCGTCGGCGGCGATGTCGCGTATCAGTGCGGCGCGGGCGTGTTTCGCGTCGTCGCCGCGCTCTGCGTAGGCACGTTCGAGCGCCATGCCGATCTGGTGGATCCAAGTGGAGTCGCCCCATGCCGCCAGATCGTCGCCCCATGCGGCCAGATACGGCATGATCGCGTCGCGCACGCGTCTGCCGTCGCGGTACCAGCGTTCGCCGGTGCGTGCGGCGAGCGCCGCGTCCGTCGTGTCGCAGGTGTAGTCGTACAGGGGTTCGTCGAGGCAGGCGACGTGGTCCGCGGCGGCGTACAGGCGCGTGTTGAACAGCTTGTCCTCGCCGAGGATGATCGTCTCGTCGAAGCGCGCGTGGCATCGTTCGAGGAAGGCGCGCTCGTAGAGGGTGTTCCATACGGGCGCGTAGTGGCAGGTGCGGATCAGTTCGGGCAGGCGGGCGACGAGTTCGGCGTTGCCGGCGGTGGCCGGCATGCGCATCGTGTGCGTGCCGGCCGTGTGCGGGCCGTCGGCGGCGCGGCGGATGTTGCGGATGCCGCACATCGTCATCCGGCAGTCGCCGGCGATGGCGGCGTCGAGCAGGGTCTCGATCATCGTGGGGGCGATCGTGTCGTCGGCGTCCACGAATGCGATGTAGTCGCCGTCGGCGGCGTCCAGTCCGGTGTTGCGGGCGGCCGAGACGCCGCCGTGGGGGCGGTGGATGGGCAGGATGCGCGGGTCTCGTTCCGCCCACCGGTCGCAGAGTGCGCCGCCGCCGTCCGTCGATCCGTCGTCGATGACGACGATCCGCAGATCGCGGTGGGTCTGCGCGGTGACGCTCGTCAGGCAGGCGTCCAGCGTGCCCGCCGACTGGTGGACCGGCACGATCACCGTGACCGGGGTGCTTCCGGCGTTCATGCCGTGGTCCTCCCGACCGGCCCGGACGTCATGTGGCGGCGTCGGCGTGCGAGCATCAGGCGCACACCCCAGCAGGGGTTCACGATGCTGACGAGCACCACCAGACGATGCTTCCATGGCAGGTCGAGCATGGCGACGCGTGGGGCGCCTCGGCGCAGGTGCCGGATGCAGTCGAGGCGCAGTGCCCGGTAGTCCGCGCCGTCGTCCGCTTCCATGATCTGGCGCAGGCAGTAGTTGTAGCAGGTCCAGCGGTGCCAGCGCATCGCGTCATGGACGCGCGGCGACCCGACGGTGAGGTGCCGTTCGATGTAGGCCATCGTACGCAGCGCCCCGATGCCCTGTCGTTCCACGTCGGTCCTGGTGGTGGCGCTGTCGGGGTTGTCCATCCGGTAGGTGTAGACCTTGCGCCGGCCGACGCCGATGCGGTCGGTGAGGCTGGCCGCGTGGGTGATGAACTCGAGTCCCTCGCCGGTGGTCAGGCCGGGGGTGAAGCGCAGGCCGTGCCGCAGCAGGAAGTCGCGGCGGTACAGCTTGTTCCATGCGCCCAGCGGCAGCCGCGGATACAGGAATTCGCTGACGGCGTGCTCGCCGTCCCAGCGTTCGATGCGGTCCGAGGCGACCTGCCGCCGGTTCGACGTGGTGAAGCAGTGCGTGGACAGCGCGATGTCGGCGCCGGTGCGTTCCTGCACGTCGAGCAGATAGTCGACGAAGTCGGGTTCGAGCATGTCGTCGCCGTCCACGAACGTCACGAATTCTCCGACGGCGTGGTCCAGTCCGTTGTTGCGGGAGGCGACGAGGCCGCCGCGCTTCTGATGGAGGACGCGCACGCGCCGATCGCGCGACGCGTGGCGGTCCGCGATCGCGCCGGAGGCGTCGGTCGAGCCGTCGTCGACGACGATCACGTCGAGCCGACGGTGGGTCTGTGCGAGGATCGAGCCGATGCACGCGTCGAGATAGCGTTCCACGTTGCGCGCCGCGACGATCACGGACACCTGCGTGGTCTCACGGTTCATCCGCATCGCATGTCTCCTTCCCCGTCCCTTCGTCC
Source organism: Bifidobacterium samirii (assembly GCF_003952945.1). Taxonomy (GTDB): domain Bacteria; phylum Actinomycetota; class Actinomycetes; order Actinomycetales; family Bifidobacteriaceae; genus Bifidobacterium; species Bifidobacterium samirii. The sequence continues at coordinate 6,628 of NZ_QXGK01000008.1, read as the reverse complement.
GATCATCCCATGCCGCCGTCCAGCGCGTCCCGCAGGAACCGCAGCGAACGCGCTCGTTCCAGTTCGAGTCTCTCATACGCCGGCGCATAGTCGATCGACATGTCGGGCATGTCGGCGTCCCATGCTTCGGCATGACGTCCGTCGGAGCGCACCGGCATTAGACGGCCCTCCAGACCGCACACGTCGAGCAGCGTGCCCATGCGCCCGTCCACGTCGGGCGAGCCGTCGGCGCGGAGCGGGCACGGCACGCGGAACGGCCGCCCGTACATGATAGAGAATACGGTGCCGTGGAACGATGAGGTGACCACGCGTTCGGCGCGGGAGATGAGGCTCAGGAATTCACGCGGGCCGGATCGGGGCACGAGACGGAACCCGAGGCGTTTCAGCCACAGCGACCGGTTGCCGGTGACCATCGCGTACACGGGCAGGCCGACACGCCTCGCATACCGGCGTACGGCGAGCGCCTGCGCCGGGGCGGCGCCGATCGAGTCAATCGCATAGTAGAACAGGTACGGTCCGTCCGGGATGCGGGGCGCGCGCAGCCGCTCGTAGTCGGCGACGTCCAGCAGCATCGTCGGATCGAGCACCCGTTCCACCGGCACGTCGGCGAGCGGCGCCAGATACTCGCGCGCATCGTCCTCGCGCACGCCGATGGCCCGGTATCCGGCCGTCAGCGTACGGTAGCGCTCCGCGAGCGCCGGATCGGCTTGTTTGTCGGAGATGTGTCCGCCCATGCTGGCGGCATAGGCGATCTTCGGCCTGCCATGGACGAAGTCCAGAAAGTAGGCGTCGCTGTAGTCCCAGGCGTCCATGTTCCATATCTGGTCGCCGCCGGAGACGAACGCGTCGTAGTCGGCGTCGAGGCCTGCCAGCGCTGACGGGTCCTCATAACGGTCCCGGGTCAGGCGGAGTTCGGCTGCGATGAGCCGTTCGAACTCGTCGTGACGGGGCCGGAACGTGGCTCGGTTGCACCACGTGTAGACGTTCTTGACGAGGTCCTTGGGCGCATGGACCGGCTTGTACAGGGCGTACAGGTACTGCTGGCGCGGCGTGGAGAAGTCGATGACGTCGCATCGGTGGCCGAGCCGTCCGATGACGCGCTGCATGGCGTATGCCTGCAGGAACGACCCGCTGTTGTGCGCGCGGTGGTAGGTGATCAGGGCGATGCGGCTCATCGGCCGCCCCTCGTCGCGGGCAGACGCTGGTGCCGGTTGAGCACGAGCAGGTGCAGGATGGGGAACGTCGCGGCCTCATGGCGGGTCCACGATCCGAAGTCCGGTTCGAAGATGAACGAGGCGAGCACGTAGCCGACGAAGACGCACAGGGCGAGGAACAGCACCGGATCGTCGATGCGGTTGATGCGGCGCAGCAGGTTGACCAGGTAGACGCTCACCATGGTCTGGAACACGAAGAACGGCAGGTAGTAGGGGCCCCGCAGGGCCAGTTCGACCGGGACCATCATGCGCATCGCGTTGACCACGTAGTTGGCCATGAACACCGGCAGTCCCTCCCCCGGTATGAGGCTGCGGATGTAGGTGCTGGAGTCGGCGTTGCCGTCCATGACCTGGTCGTAGTCGTCACGCAGGGCCATGACCGTCTCGTATTCGTCGGGCATGAGCGAGCTCGAGAGGGCGAGCATCAGCCATATGCCGGCGAACAGGATCGTCACGATCATCGCGACCGTGCCCAGTCCCAGCCTTCCGTAGAGGCGGCGGAAGCATGTCAGGACGACGTACACGGCGACGACCAGCGCCGCGATGAGGATGTAGTAGGCGCGGAAGAACGTGCTCTCCACGTACAGGATCGCCGCGACGAGCAGGATCTTGACCGGCCCGCGGCCCGCCGGCATCGTGATGACCAGATACGCGGCGAAGAAGAACGCGAACTGGATGAGGTCCTTACCGATCGTGAACACGTAGATGTTGAGCAGTCCCACGGTGGCCAGCACGAACACGAGCTGCATCCAGTCGGGCGCGTACGCGCGCGTGATCATCCATATCAGCACGAACGTGAACAGCACGCCCATGCAGATCGACCATTGGAGCATCGTGTCCAGTCCGAACACGTTGATCGAGGCGAACAGGTCGGAGGCGACCCGGTAGGACCCCTCCCATGCGACGGCGGTCGGCAGGTCGAGCGCCATGGACAGGATGCGCCGGTTGTCGTAGAAGTACTTGTCGGGCAGGAAGAACGCGACGAGCAGCTTGGCGACGAACATGACCGGCAGCGCAGCCGCCAGCGTCAGGTCGCGCATGTCGCGGTCGCGCGAGCCGAGCGGCAGCCCCTTCGCCGCATGCCGACCCGCCGGTCCGCCGTCTTGGGCGGCGCGGCGCGGCGTCGTCCGCGGACCCGTCCGCGACGTCCGAATCCCGGCCATGATATCCGCCGTCCTTCCCGTTCAGTCGTCCTTTGCCCTGTCGTCGCCGGCGTCGCCGTCCGGCATGTCATCGGTTCCGATGTAGTACCTGCCGTAGTACTTGCGTTCGGGATGGCCGATGTCCATGAAGTTGCGCACGACGCCGACCGGGGTGACGCCGACCGCGGCGAACTCCCGGGACAGGTCGCGCAGATGCGGCTTCGTCACCTGGTCCTGGCCGGCCATGATGATCAGCCGCGCGCCGCGCTTGGCGAACATGACCGCGTCGTTGCCGACCGCCAGCGGTTCGGCGTCGATGACGACCCGGTCGTATTCGCCGGACGCCTTCTCGATGAGGGCCTTCATCGCGTTGGAGTTGACGATGATGCCCGGGTTGGCGACGCGCCGTCCCGCCGGCAGGACATGCAGCGTGGGACGCCAGTACACCTTCACCGCCTCGGCCGCGCCCGCCTGTCCGGTCAGCAGATGGCTCAGACCCACATGCTCGTCCAGTCCCAGCCGCCTGGCGACCGACGGGTGGCGCAGGTCCGCGCCGATGAACAGCACCCGGTCGCCGTGTTCGGCGAACGCCGCCGCCAGTTCGATCGACATCGTCGTCTTGCCTTCGCCCGACCCGTAGGAGGAGATCACGAACACGTTCGACAGGCTTTCGCGGTCGGGGGTCATGAACGTGAGGTTCGAGGCGACGCGCCGCACCGATTCGGCCTCCATCGAATCGGGCCGGCGGACGATGACGGGGCACTGGGACGAGTACTTCGACGACTTGGGCAGCGATCCGAGCACCGAGCAGTGCAGGAGCTGCTGGATCTCGTCGGCGTCGCGGATCTTCATGTCGGACAGTTCCAGCGCGAGCGCGGCGAAGAACGCGGCGGCGAACGCGCCGAGCAGGCCCACGCAGGTCAGCGCCTTCACGTTGGGCGATTCGGCTCCGGACGGCTCCTTGGCCTCGTCCACCACGGTCAGGCGCAGATGGTCGGGCACGTAGATGCTCGACCCGTTCTCGCCGGCGGACGCCAGCTGCTCGCCCAGGCTCGCGACGGCCGCGTCGGCGAGGTCGGCGGCGCCGGCGGGACTGTCGGCGTGGGCGGTGACGACGACGAAGTAGCCGGAGGACACGTAGGCGGACAGCTTCCCGTCCAGCGACGCCTCGCTGACGCCCAGCCGGTCGGCGACGCCGCCGAGCACGGCGGGGGTGGTCACGAGTTCGGGGATGAGGTCGAGATGCTGTTCGACGTAGTCGCTCGGCTCGTAGGTGGCCGGGGTGCCGTCGGCGTCCGTGTCGCCGGAGGCGCCGTCGGCGCTGAAGCTGATGAACACGCGCGACGACGAGGAGTACGAGGGTTGCCGGGTCGCGATGTACCCGGCGACCGCGGCCAGCACCACCGCGAACACGACGAGTTCGGCCACCCACCGTTTGCGTATCACGGCGATGATCTCATGGAAAGACATTCCGTCTCCCTTCCGTTTGGTGGGATGCCCTGTCGCGGCCATGCGACCGGCTTCTCGGGTCTTCGGATGCGATGCGGCCGCGTCGGGCCGTTCGTCGGAGAACGCGTGCACGTCCGCGGTCAGCTCCTCGCCCTGCTGCGGACGGTGGAACGCCCCGGATCGGCCCGGTCGCGCTCCGGCCATGCGTCGTATCCAAGCACCACGCTGTACTAAATGATAGGCGCTCTTTCCCGTATCCGGTCCTTCAACACGCGCCGTTCGTTCGTCGGGCGGCGGATCGCCGCGCGTATGGACGCGTCCGATCGCTCCTCGTGACGGTGAGGACCGGCCGGGCGCGACTACGCCACGTCGTCGACGGAGCCGGGCAGGAGCGGGGCGAGCGAGGGCAGCTGGTCGAGCGAGTCCAGTCCCATGCGTTCCAGGAACATCGCCGACGTGACGAGCAGCGCGGCATGCGACTCGGGGTCGACGCCGTCCTGGCGGATCAGTCCGTGCACCGACAGGGAGCGGATCACGCCGTCCGAGTTGACGCCGCGGATCGCCGCGACCTGGGCGCGCGTGACCGGCTGCTGGTAAGCGATGATCGCCAGCGCCTCCATCGCCGCCTGCGACAGGCGCACCGTCTGGCCGTCGGCGACGAACGCGGCGACGATCGGCTCGTAGTCGACGCGGCTGGCGAACCGCCATCCCAGGGCGGTGCGCCGCAGTTCGAATCCGCGTCCCTGCGCGTCGTAGCCGTCGCGCAGCGCTTCGAGCGCCGCTTCGACCTCGACGGCGTCGCAGCCGAGCACCTGAGCCAGATCGGCGGCCTGCTGGGGCGCGTCGGCGGCCATGAGGACCGCTTCGAGGCATGCGCGCACGCCCCCGGGATACTCGTGTGCGGTTCCGGGGCGGTGTTCGTTCGTCATGCGAGGTCCCTTTCGGTGTCGGCGGCGGAATCGGCCACGACGGCGCGCAGGTCGGCGCCCGGCGCGCGGCGCAGGTGCAGCGGCGCGTACGGGCCGTCCTGCCGGAACTGGATGGCGCCGCGCTGGAAGAGCGTGAGCACGGCGAGGAAGCGGGCCACGAGCATGTCGTCGCCTTCGCCGCCGACCAGCTGCGCGAAGGTGAGGGATTCGCCCTCCCCCAGCTCCTCCAGCCGCGCGCACACCCATGCGAGCTGTCCGCGCACGTCGACCGGCGGCACGTGCAGCCGGTGTTCGGCCGCGGCCTGCGCGGGCGACGCGGCGAACGCGCGTGCGGCCAGTGCGGCCAGGTCGTCGACGCCGATCGTCCAGACGAGGTCGGGCAGCAGCGCGGCGGCGGGCACGTCCACGCTGGCCGGATGGGGGAAGCTGCCGGCGTTGTCGTCGAAGCGCGCGCGCAGCTGGCGCGCCGCCTCCTTGAACGCGCGGTACTGCAGCAGTCGGGCGAACAGCAGGTCGCGTTCGCGCAGCGATTCGAGACTCTGCTCGTCGCGCGCGCCGTCGTCGGTGCCGGGCAGCAGCGCGGCGCTCTTCGATTCGACGAGCACGGCGGCCACGTCGAGGAACGCGCTGGCCTCCTCCATGTCGCCGGTCAGGTCGAGGCCGCGCACGTAGGCGAGGAACTCCTCGGTGATCGCGGACAGCGACACCTCGGTCAGGTCGAGGCGGCGGTCGGCGATCATCGACAGCAGCACGTCGAACGGGCCGGAGTACACGTCGAGCGTGACGTGGAAGCCGGTGCGGCCGTCGTCGTGCGGCGGCGCATCGGCCGACGACGGCGATGCCGGCGATGCCGGGAACGCCGGCGGGACGGCCGTGCCGGTCCCGTCAGGCGACGACGCCGCGGGCGACGAGCTCACGGGCGACCTCCCGGTATTCCTTGCTGGTCTTGTGGCCGGGCGCGTAGATGGTGATCGGCGCGGCGGCGACCGTGGCGTCGGGCAGCTTGATGGAACGGGAGATGACGGTGTGGAACACCTTCTCGCGGAACGCCTCGTAGATGCGCTGCAGCACCTCCTCGCAGTGCAGGGTGCGCGTGTACATCGTCACGAGCACGCCGTACACCTCGAGTCCGGGGTTGATGCGCGACTGCACCTTCTCGATCGACTGCATGAGCAGCGCGACACCGCGCAGCGCGAAGAACTCAGCGGCGACGGGGATGATGACGCCGTCGGCGGCCGTCAGCGCGTTGACGGTGAGCAGGCCCAGCGACGGCTGGCAGTCGATGATGATCACGTCGTACTCGTAGCGGATCTGGCGCAGCACGCCGGCGAGGATCTGCTCGCGGCCCACTTCGGTCACGAGCTGCACCTCGGCAGCCGACAGGTCGATGTTGGCCGGGATGATGTCGAGGTTCTCGAATTCGGTGTGGCGGATCACCTCGTGCACGTCCATGCGCGGGGTGAACAGGGCCGTGTATATCGTGTTGTCGACCACGTTCGCGTTGATGCCCAGGCCCACCGTGGCCGCGCCCTGCGGGTCGAGGTCGACGATGAGGACGCGCCGGCCGTACTGGCTGAGCGCGCCGGCGAGGTTGATGGAACTGGTGGTCTTGCCCACGCCGCCCTTCTGGTTGCACATGGCGATGACGCGCGCCGGTCCGTGCTGCTGCAGCGGCCCGGGTGCGGGGAAGGTCTCGTATTCTCGTCCAAGCAGATCCGTAGGCATAGTGCCTCCCATAGTAACATCAGTCGGTCGGCGGCGCGGTGCCGACGTGCCTCACGTTTTTTGAGCGCGTAGGGTGTGGTGGTGCCTCATCGGGAATGAGCGCGAACGGTATCGGTCCTGTTTGGCTTGTCTTATGGAAGACAGGATCAGCATGGCGACGAAGCGGCAG
>NZ_QXGK01000007.1 GCF_003952945.1 Bifidobacterium samirii | reverse complement strand
GGCCACGTTGCCGCGCTGACGCGGCAGCAGATGCGCGATCCTCATGAACTGGTCCAGCGTGATGTCATACCTCGGCGTACACATATACCGATTATCACACAACACCAACTAGCGTAAACACACCCTAATATATATGGTCAGCTCATGTTGTCGGGAGAAACTCTTTGTCGAATGCGATTCCTTCTCCTGATTGAAAGTCTAGAAGGTTATCATGATTATCTCTACAAAGATGATCTTGAACAAAAAAATAACAATTTTAAAAAAGATAGAGATGCGGCGATTTCTTTTTTGAATAATCTTCCGGTCGATCGCTCTGATGATAGCAACAGGCACATAAGATTTATAAAGAAAAATTTGTTTATGGGTTTTCGTATGTCGCTTTCTCTGAAATTGAAGAAGCTGTTTCAAGCTGTTCCCAGCGAGGCGATCGGCCGAATGCTTAATTTTGAGATAATAGAAAAGAGTAAGGCGAATAATGATGGTAAGGATTCTGTATTCCTTGTCTGCAATGCTTTGGGGAATATTAGAAACTCTTTAAGTCATGGCGATGATAAAGCATATATAAACGACTTTCCTTTGTTGGTTAATGCGTTAGAAGGTGTAGTGCAATATTTCATGCTTCTTGAAATTGGCTTTAATGAAGATGACGTTGAAAAGGTCTTAGTCTTTTCTGGTTTTCCGCATAGAAGATGTTTTCAGCAGTGAGAACTGCTTTGTGTGCGGCTTGGAAATAATAATAATTTTAATATTAGGTGTAATATGTGTTAAAAGACAGCAAATAGTTGGCTTCTTGACATTTATGATTGGGTGGTCAAAAAGAACTTCTTTGACCACCCAATCGTGTATTCTCATGCAAGTATTACTGGGTTTTGGGTTGTCTTTGCAGTGACTGTAATCTCTTAGTCCCGATAATTCGTATCGTTCAGACCTTGCGCAGCACGGTGACGACCTTGCCCATGATCTGCGCGTGCGTGCCGTCGATGGGGGAGTAGGCCGGATTGTGCGGGATGAGCCAGACGTGGCCGTTGTCGTTGCGGAACGTCTTGACGGTAGCCTCGTCGTCGAGCAGGGCGGCCACGATGTCGCCGTTGACGGCGGTGCGCTGCTCGCGCACGACCACGAAGTCGCCGTCGCAGATCGCCGCGTCGACCATCGAATCGCCGTGCACCTCGAGCATGAACAGGCTGCCGCCGCCGGTGAGCCGTTCGGGGAGCCGCATCACGTCGTCGACGTGCTGTTCGGCCGTGATGGGCGTGCCGGCGGCGATGCGCCCGACGAGCGGCACGTCGTGCGACTGGCGGATCGACAGGCTTTCGACGTCGGAGAACGGCGCGACCTCGACCGTGCGTGCGGCCTCGCGTGCGGCGGCGGGGGCGACCGGGTCGGTCAGTTCGATGGCCCGCCCCTTGTTGGCGCTCATGCGGATGTACCCCTTCTCGCACAGCGTCTGCAACTGGTGCTTGACCGACGAGGGGCTCTTGAGCCCCGCCGCCTCGCCGATCTCGCGGAACGAGGGGGCGAAGCCGCATTCGGCCACATGCGTGCGGATCGCGTCGAGCACCAGACGCTGACGTTGGGTGAGCGGCTCCTCGCCCGGTCGCGCCGATGCTGCGGGGGTGGTGGTCTGGTTCACGGCGGTCTCCCTTCTGACGTCTTCAGCATAACGTGGGAGCGGTGTGAAATCAAACATCTGTTCGATGGCGAAGGCGTCGACGTCCGTCGGCGGGGCGCGGGTTCGAACGCGCGTTCGAGCGCCGTGGCGGCCCGATCGCCCCGCAGGCGTTCTGCCGCATGGCGTGTCGTGGCGTGTCCGGCGTCGGTCGCGCTATTGTTGGGGGAATGCACTGTCCTTTCTGCCAACAACCCGACACCAAGGTCGTCGATACGCGCATCAGCGACGACGGATATTCGATCCGCCGCCGCCGCGAATGCCTGCAATGCCATAAGCGTTTCACCACACTGGAGAGCACGATGCTGCTGGTGACGAAACGGTCGGGCAACAGCGAGCCGTTCGACCGCGGCAAGGTGATCTCCGGCGTGCGCAAGGCATGCCAGGGCCGCCCGATCGACGAGAGCGCGCTCAAGGCGCTGGGACAGCGCGTCGAGGAGGACCTGCGCGCCCGCGGACTGGCCGAGGTGCGTTCGGAGGACGTCGGCAAGGCGATCCTCGCCCCGCTCAAGGAGCTCGACCAGGTCGCCTACCTGCGCTTCGCGAGCGTCTACCAGAACTTCGACGGGCTCGAGGACTTCCAGCGCGCCATCGACGAGCTGCGCGAGGACCCGGAGCACTGACCGTCGCACGCATCTACAGGTACGAGAGAGCCCCGTCGGACCGAACGGTCCGACGGGGCTCGTCATATCCGGAAAGACCGGGAAGACCTCGGGGGAGTGGCGGCGTCGTCCGCGCGCCCGCCCCCGTTCCTCCTACTGTCGGCTGATCACGCGCATGCCGATCGTGCCCTCGATGCCTTCGAGCAGGGCGAGCGCCTCGGCGCTCGGGTTCTGCGCGACGTCGGTGACCACGTAGCCGAGTTCGCCCTGCGTGCCGAGCGCCTGGGCGGCGATGTTGATGTTCTCCTCGCCCAGCACGCGGTTGACGTGCGCGAGCACGCCGGGCAGGTTCGCGTGCAGGTGGGCGATGCGGGCCGTGCCGGGCAGGTCGGAGAGGGTGATCTGCGGCAGATTGACCGACAGCATCGTGGAGCCCTTGAACCAGTAGTCCTCGAGACGCTGCGCGACGAAGTGGCCGATGGCCTCCTGCGCCTCGAGCGTGGAGCCGCCGATGTGCGGGGTGAGGATCATGTTGTCCTCGTCGGCCAGGGCGGTCTCGAACGGGTCGCCGCTCTTCTTGGGCTCGACCGGGAACACGTCGACCGCGGCGCCCGAGACGTGGCCGGAGTCGAGGTGGCGCTTGAGCGCGTCGAGGTCGGCGACGAAGCCGCGCGACAGGTTGATGAAGATCGCGCCGGGCTTCATGTGCGCGAACTGCTCCTCGCCGAAGAAGCCGGTGTTCTCCTTGCGGCCGTCCACGTGGATCGACACCGCGTCGGCCTGTTCGAGCAGCTCGTCGAGCGTCTCGCAGCGGTGGGCGTTGCCCATGGCGAGCTTCTCCTCGATGTCGTAGAACACGACGCGCATGCCCAGCGCCTCCGCCAGGACGGACAGCTGGGAGCCGATGTTGCCGTAGCCGATGATGCCGAGCGTCTTGCCGCGCACCTCGTGTGAGCCGGCGGCCGACTTGTCCCACATGCCGTGCTTCATGTGGTGGGTGTGCGCCGGGATGCGTCGCAGCAGGCAGATGATGTCGCAGATCACCAGCTCGACCACGGAGCGCGTGTTCGAATAGGGCGCGTTGAACACGGCGACGCCGTTCTTGCCGGCGTACTCCAGATCGACCTGGTTGGTGCCGATGCAGAAGCAGCCGACGGCGGTCAGCTGTGGGCATGCGTCGATGACGGCGCGGCTGACCGTGGTCTTGGACCGGATGCCGAGCAGGTCGACGCCCTGCAGGGCGTCGATGAGCTCGTCCTCGCCGAGCGCGCCCTTGAGCGTTTCGACTTCGAAGCCGTGCGCGCGCAGGGACTGCGCGGCGAACGGATGGATGTTCTCCAGTAACAGTGCTTTAGGCATGGTCTCCACCTTAGATGCTCAGGGCGGTTTCGTCCGTCTTCGTCCGAACGATGAACAGCCGCTGGGTGGGGCGGGTCATCGCCACGTACAGGTCGGCGGCGGCGACCAGACGCGACGCGGCCTCCTGTTCGATCCGTCCCGGCTGCACGACGAGCACCGCGTCGTATTCGAGTCCCTTGACCTGCTGGGCGCCGCACACGCTGACCTGCTCGTCCCACGCGTCCTGTTCGGCCAGGCGGCGCGCCTCCGCTTCGGGGAGCGCCGCGGCCAGCTGGCGGGCGACGCGCCCGCGCAACGCCTCGACCATCGAATCGGGGGCGATGACGGCGACGCGGCCGGTGCCGTCGGCGGAGACGAACTCGTGCGCGAGCTCGGCGGTGGTGGCGGCGACTTCGTCGGCCAGCGCCGACTCGTCGTCGAGCGTGACGCGGCGCACCGAACCGGGGATGGCGCGCACCGCGTTGACGGTCGAGATGTACAGGCCCTCGGAGCGGGCGAACGCGGAGGCGAGGTCGGAGACCTCCTGCGGGTTGCGGTAGTCGATGGTCAGCTCGTTGAGCGTCCAGTGGCCGCGGCCGAAGAGCCGGTCCATCGTGCGCGGCCAGGAGCGCGTGCCGCCCAGCGCCGAGGTCTGCGCCACGTCGCCCACGATCGTGAACGAGCGCGACGGGCAGCGGCGGATCAGCATGCGCCAGTCCATCGCGGTCAGCTCCTGCGCCTCGTCGACGACGATGTGGCCGTACGTCCACTCGCGGTCGGCGGCCGCGCGCTGGGCGGTCAGTTCGGCGTCGGAGCCGTTGAGGTTGTCGAGCAGCATCTGCGCGGTGACGATGCCCGAGCCGATGCCCGCCTGGGCGAGCGTGTCGCGGGCGAAGCGCTCCTCCTCGGCACGCACCGCGTCCATGGCCCCGGCGCGTGCCGTGACCTTCGGGTCGGGACCGAGCAGTTCGAGCGCCTCGTCGAGCAGCGGGATGTCGGAGCGGGTGAGCGGCGAGCCCTTGGGGCGGGCGAGCGCGGCCACGTCCTCGTCGGTCAGCCACGGGGCGAGCGCGCGCAGACGCTGCGGCTTGGCCCACAGCTGGTCGATGAGCCACGGGCCGGTCATCGGCAGCCAGGCGAGGTTGAGGGCGCGGCGCACCTTGTCGTTCATGCGCAGCGTCTCGGTGACGCGCGACATCTCCGCCTCGTCGGGCGTGTAGTCGAGCTGTTCGGCGTAGCGGGCGCGCATCATCGACAGCATGCTGCGCACGAACGTCTCGCGCGCCTTGTTGTGCGGCTGGCGGGTGCGGCGCGCGTCGAGCTGCGCCTGGCGCACGTCGGCCTCGCGCATCGCCACGGGGAAGCCGTTGACGTGCACGGTCGGCAGGTCGGCGGGCACGCGCACGCGCATCGCGACCGCCGCGGCGACGACCTGCGCCATGCGCGCGTCGCCCTTGAGCCGGGCCGCGTGCGGCGTGTCCTCGGCCGTGGCCGGCATGCCCGGGATCAGCTCGCCGACGGTGCGGCTGACGACGCCGGTCTCGCCCAGCGACGGCAGCACCTGGTCGATGTAGCGCAGGAACGTCGACGACGGGCCGACGACGAGCACTCCGGAACGCTCCAGCTGGCGTCGGTGCGTGTACAGCAGGTAGGCGGCGCGGTGCAGCGCGACCGCGGTCTTGCCGGTGCCCGGACCGCCCTGCACGACCACGGCGCCCGGCAGGGGCGCGCGGATGATGCGGTCCTGCTCGGCCTGGATCGTGGCGACGATGTCGGTCATCTTGCCCGTCCTGCGCGAGGAGAGCGACGCCAGCAGCGCGCCCTCGCCGGTGAGCGTGCCCGACGACGCGGCATGGCCCACCTGCTCGGCGTCCACGTCGAGCACCTCGTCCTCGATGCCCACGACCTCGCGGAAGCGCAGCGTCAGATGGCGGCGCATGACGATGTCGCCGTGATGCGACGGCGTCGCCTCGTAGAACGGACGCGCCGCCTCGGCGCGCCAGTCGGTCAGGATCGGCTCGTGCGCCTCGTCCGACAGGCCGATGCGGCCGATGTAGCGGCGCGACGAATCCGCCGCGTCCAGACGGCCGAACACGAGACGGTCCTCGACGGCGCGCATCTGCGCCAGCCGGTCCTCGTACATCGTGGCGAACGAATCACGCTCGGTGCGCTGCGTGGGCGACCCGTGCGCACCCCGGGCGCGCACCGCGTCCAGACGGTCGCGGACCTGGGCGCGCAGGTCGTCGAGGCGACCGTACGCACGGTCCACCTGACGCTGTTCGGCGCGGATCTGTGAGGCGTATTCCGACATGTCTTCCCACTCCTAATGTCTGCTGCTGTTGCTTCCCGTCAAAAAACTCAGGCACTCCAATCTACCCGGAGCACCCTACGAACGGCCCCGTCGCGGGGGATCGGCGGCCGGGCGGCGCCACGACGCGCGAAAAGGGGAGGAAATGTCGAAAAACGGGCGACGGTGGGGAATGGTGGGGTAGAGTGGTGACACAGTTGAGCGTGATGCATGCCCGATGCGACGGAAGGAGGCGGTCATGTGCGAGTCGGAGACCCCGTGCTCCGGTTCGTCGGACGACCTGCCGCCGTTGCTGCTGGGCACCTACACTCCTAGGATCGACGCCAAGGGGCGACTCGCCCTGCCGGCCAGGATGCGTGCGCAGTTCGGCCCGGGGCTCGTGATGGCCCGCGGCCAGGAACGCTGCGTCTACCTGCTGCCCCGTCAGGAGTTCCGCCGGATCGCCATGCGCATCCAGCGCGTCTCCATGAGCGACAAGAAGGCCCGCGACTATCTGCGCGTGTTCCTGTCGGGGGCGGTCGACCAGGAACCCGACCGACAGGGGCGCATCCTCGTGCCGCAGATGCTGCGCGACTATGCGGATCTGGGGACGGAAGTGGCGGTGATCGGCGTGGGCACGCGCGCGGAGATCTGGAACAGGACGGCATGGGAGGGGTATCTCGCCTCGCAGGAGCAGGGATACGCCGACATAGCCGATGACATATTGCCGGCGGTGGGATTCTGATGACCGATGTGACGACCATTCACCAACCCGTACTGCTCGACGAATGCGTGGGGCTCGTCGCCCCGGCGCTCGCCGGGCCGGGCTCCATCGTCGTGGACTGCACGCTGGGACTGGCGGGCCACGCGACGAACTTCCTCAAGGCCGCGCCGAACGCGCGCCTCATCGGCATCGACCGCGACGCCGAAGCGCTGGCGCTCGCGACCGGCCGCATGCGCGACGAAGGCCTCGCCGACCGCTTCACCCCCGTGCACGCCGCCTTCGACGAATTCGGCGCGGTCCTCGACGACCTGGGCGTCGAACGCGTGCACGCCGTGTTCATGGACCTGGGCCTGTCGAGCCTGCAGATCGACGAGACCGAACGCGGCTTCTCCTACTCGCACGACGCCCCGCTCGACATGCGCATGGACGTCTCCCAGCCGCTGACCGCCGAACGCATCCTCGCCGAATACCCGGCCGAGGAGCTCGTGCGCATCTTCCGCGACTGGGGCGAGGAGCGCTTCGCCCGCCAGATCGCCCGCCGCATCGTCGCCGTGCGCGACCAGGAGCCGCTCGTCACCTCCGCCCAGCTCAACCGGCTGGTCGACGAGGTCGTCCCGCAGGCGCACCGCCCCGCGGGCAACCCCGCCAAGCGCGTCTTCCAGGCGCTGCGCATCGAGGTCAACGGCGAACTCGACAAGCTGTCGGGCACCCTGCCGCAGATCGCCCGCAAGCTCGCCGTGGGCGGCCGCCTCGTCGTAGAGTCGTACCATTCGCTCGAGGACAAGACCGTCAAGGACTTCATGAACAAGGGACTCAAGGCGGACGTGCCGGCCGGCATGCCCGTCATCCCGCCGGACGCCCAGCCGTTCTTCCGCGAGGTCACCCGCGGCGCCCTCAAGGCCGACGAGGCCGAGATCGCCGCCAACCCGCGCTCCGCGTCCGTGCGCCTGCGCGCCGTCGAACTCGTCCGCGACATCCCCGAACGCCGCCTGCGCGACCTCGAGGACACCGGCCGGGGATCGCACCGCGGCACGCGCCGCGCCGCCGCGCCGCGCAGGAACGTCAGGAACGGCAGAACGGGAAGGGGACGCTGATGGCCGCACAGGCACGCACCGTACGATCGGGGTCTGCAGCCGAGGAGCGACGCAGGCCGAAGGCCGCGCCCGCGGCGCCGTCGCGCCCGCAGCTGCACGTCGTGACGTCGGCCGCCAAAGGCGCCGGCGCCGCCATCGACGGACTGTCGCGGCTGGCGGCATGGACCCGGGCGCGCAACACGTCGATGATCCACATCGTTGTGGCGCTCGCGTTCCTCGTGGCCACGCTACTCGGCTCGCTGGTGCTGCGCACCCAGATGATCGAGAACTCGTTCGAGGCCAGCTCGATCGAGACGCACATCGCACGGCTCAACCAGGACATCGAGGAGGACCAGACCAGGCTCGACGCGTTGGAGACGTCGCTGCCGCAGAAGGCCGAGGAGATGGGCATGACGATGCAGCAGGGCTCGCTGTCCATCGACCTGAGCGGCTATGCGGCCGCCCACGCCGACTCGGGGGAGGGCGCCCGTTGAGAGGCAGGTCCCGCCGGTTCGCCATACTGCGCAGCTACGCGGCGCGCGTCGTCGCGGTCGGATGCGCGCTGGCGCTCGTCGCCTCGATCTGCCTCGTGCGGATGGTCTCGCTGCAGCTGATGGGCGGGGCCACCGCCGACGCGGCCGTGCAGGGGCGCACCCTGAAGGTCACCACGACCGCCAAGCGCGGCCGGATCCTCGACTCGAGCGGCATCGTGCTCGCCCAGAGCGTCGAACGCTACAACATCATCGCCAACCCGATGTACGCCGCCGAATTCGAGCCGGTCGAATGCACCGAGAAGACCGAGTCGTACTGCCACCAGATCGACGGCAAGCCGGTGGGCGCCACCGGCGCGGCCGCGGTCGCCCGGCTGCTGGCCACCGTGCTCGACATGAGCGCCGCCCGGATCGGCGCCAAGATCGTCGACCCCAACAGCCAGTACGCGGTGATCGCGAAGGACGTCACGCCCGAGGTCAAGCGCAGGATCGACGAACTGAACCTCGGCGGCATCGTCTACGGCGAGCTGACCAACGAGCGCGTCTACTCGGGCGGCACACTGCTCGGCCCGATCCTGGGCGCGGTCGATGCCGACGGCGCCGGCGTGGCCGGCCTCGAACAGACACTCGACGACACGCTCACCGGCACGGACGGCTACATGGTCTACCAGCAGGGCAACGGCGGCGAGCAGATCCCCGGCACGCTCACCGACCAGAAGGACGCGGTCGACGGCTCCGATGTGACGCTCACCATCGACGAGAGCGTCGACTGGTACGTGAAGAAGGCGCTGACCGACGGCAAGGAGAAGTACAAGGCGACGTGGGGCATCGGCGTGGTCTACGACCTGCAGACCGGCGGCCTGCTCGCGATCGAGGACACCGACCAGTACGAGGCCGGCTCCGACGACGTCAAGCTCAATGCCTCCCGGGCCGTCTCCGAGGTGTTCGAGCCCGGCTCGATCGGCAAGGTGTTCACGATGGCCGGCATGGTCCAGGAGGGCCTGCACTCGCTGTCCGACAAGTTCACCGTGCCCTCCACGATCGAACAGGACGGCCAGACGTACAAGGACGCCTCGACGCACGGCGCCGAGCACTGGACGCTCGCCGGCATCCTCAAGAACTCGTCGAACGTGGGCATGATCATGGCCGCCGAGAACTTCAGCGACGAGAAGCGCTACGAGTACCTGACCAAGTTCGGCGTCGGCCAGGCCACCGGACTGGACCTGTCCGGCGAATCGGCCGGCATCCTCACCTCGTCGTCCGACTGGGACCTGCGCACGCGCAACACCGTCCTGTTCGGCCAGTCGTACGCGATGAACGCGCTGCAGATCACGCGCGCGATCGCCACGATCGCCAACAAGGGCGTGCTGCCGCAGATGCGCATCATCGCGTCGACCACCGACGCGGACGGCCATACGACCGAGAACAAGGTCTCCGGCGGCACGCGCGTCATCGACGAGTCGGTCGCCGCGCAGATGCTCAACGCGATGGAATCCGTCGCCGAAGGCTACTATTCGATCGCCAAGGTCGACGGCTATCGCGTGGCCGCCAAGTCCGGCACCGCCGAGGTCGCGGGATCCAACGGCAGCCTGACGTCGATCATCAGCGACTGGTCGGCGATCCTGCCGGCCGACAACCCGCGCTTCGTCGTCACCGTCGCGTTCAAGGACGCCGAGGGACTGGGCGGTCTGACCGCCGGCCCGGTGGCCTGCCAGATCGGTGAATTCCTTATGCAGAAATACAACGTGTCCCCGTCCCCGGAGCGCACCGATGCTATCCCGGTGGATTGGTAATGTTCCAGGTTGCATACGAGAGAAAGGCATCCGATGGGTTCGGTGAGTGAGGCGATCGCGCGGCGTACGACGCTGGGGTATCTGGCCGAGCGCTACGGGTGCGAGGTGGTGCCCCCGTTCGCGGGCGACGTGACCATCACGTCGCTGGCCGACGACGTGCGGTCGGTGACGCCCGGCGCGCTGTTCGTACCGTCGGGCGAACCCGATGCGGCCGCGCTGACCCGGGCCCGGCAGGCCGGCGCCTATGCCGCGGCCGTGCCCGTCTCGGCGCGCGATCAGGGCGAGGCGGCCGAGCTGCCGCTGCTGGTGGGCGACTTCGCGGACGGCCGGCTGGGCATGATGGCCAGCGACGTCGCCGGCTCGCCCGCCGCGTCGCTGGCGGTGTTCGCGATGACCGGCGACGCCCAGTCCGTCGAACCGAACTCGCGCCGGCTGGCCCGCCTGCTGCACATGCTCGGCAATCCGGTCGCGCTCATCGGCTCGTTCGGGTCGACCAGCCTGGAACGCGACATGGAGCTCGACTATCCGATGGGACCGTTCGACGTGCAGCGCGTGCTGGCGCTGTGCCAGGAGGACGGCGTGGCCGCCGCGATCATCGCCCTGGACGACGCGACGCTCGCGCCTCAGGCGCTGGCCGGCATCACGGTCGACGTGCTGGGCACGGACGGCATGGACAGCGACCCGCGCAAGACCACGTCGGCCGAAGCGGCCGCGGAGCGCTACGGGTTCGCGATGGACGACCAGACGCATCTGGTGGGGCGGACGGGGGAGTCCGACCAGATCGCGATGCAGTTCCCGGCGCCCGGCGAGCAGTCGATGGCCGAAGTCAAGCGTTCGTCGCTGGCCGTGGCGATGGTCATGGCCGCCGGCGTGAGGAAGAACAACATCAGGAACGCGCTGCGCGTCAGCCACGACCTGGGCCGCTGAAACGGCGGAATACGGGAAAACCGAGGAGAACGGATGAGCACTCAGGACATGATGATGCCGATGTCGCTGAACGAGATCGCACAGGCGGTGGCGGGCCGGCTGAGCACGCCGCAGGGCGCCGCGGCCGACACGGACGCGCCGGTCGCCCGCAACGCGACGAGCGACTCGCGCACGGCGGGTGAGGGTACGGTGTTCGTCGCGATCGCCGGCGAGCGCGTCGACGGCCACGACTTCGTGGCGGACGTCGCCGCCAAGGGCGCGGTCGCGGCGATCGTCGACCACGAGGTCGACGCGCCTCTCGCGCAGATCGTCGTCGACGACACCGTCGCGGCGCTCGGCGCGCTCGCCCGCCACAACATCGAACGCCGACGCGCGCTGGCGGACCGTCCGTTCACCGTCGTGGGCATCACCGGTTCGGTCGGCAAGACCACCACCAAGGACCTGCTGCGCGGGCTGCTGGGCGGCATGGGGGAGACGGTCGCACCGGTCGGATCGTTCAACAACGAGATCGGCCTGCCGCTGACCGCGCTGCGCGTCGGCGCCGACACGCGCTTCCTCGTGGCCGAGATGGGCGCCAACCATGTGGGCGAGATCGCCCGGCTGACCTCGCTGGTGCCGCCGGACATCGCCGTCGTGCTCAAGGTGGGCGTGGCCCATCTGGGCGAGTTCGGCTCCGTCGAGCGCATCGCGCAGGCCAAGCGCGAGATCGTCGAAGGCCTGCTGCCCGGCGGCACGTGCATCCTCAATGCCGACGACGACCATGTGGCCGCGATGCGCGCCGCGGCGGGCGGCCCGGTGACGTGGTTCGGCATGGACGCCGGCCATGCGCGCGCCGGCGAGCTGACCGCGCGCGACGTGACGCTGGACGCCACCGGCCATCCCTCGTTCGTCATGGCCCGCATCGGCGAGGACGGCACCGAGACATGGCGCCGCGACGTCACGCTGGGCATCCGCGGCGCGCACAACGTGATGAACGCGCTGGCCGCCTGCGCCGCCGCCGTCGCCTGCGGCATGGACGCCGACGCCGCGGCCGACGCGCTCGGACTCCAGACGCGCATCAGCGCGCACCGCATGGAGGTGGGCGCGGTCGAGCGCGACGGCGTGCGCTTCACGCTCATCGACGACTCGTTCAACGCGAACCCGGATTCGATGCGCGCCGGCATCACGGCATTGGCCGGATGGCGCCGCGGCGAGGAGACGGAGCCGTACCGCATCGGCGTGCTGGGCGCGATGCTCGAACTGGGCGGCGACGACCATCGCCTGCACCGCGAGCTGGGCGGATTCGCCGTGGACAGCGGCCTCGACGCGGTGGTGACGGTCGGTTCGACGGACGACCCGGTCCTCGACGCGCTGGCCGGCGACCTCGCCGACGGCGCCGCGCGCGCCGTGGCCGCCGCCGGAACGGACGCGCCGGTGCGCCACGCGCACGACGCCGCCGAGGCGGACGCGATCGTCACGGAGCTGACCCGGGCGCACGGCGACGCGGTGGTGCTGCTCAAGGGATCGCACGCCTCCGGACTGAGCGCGCTGGCCACCCGCTGGCAGCCGGTCCCGGAGCGCTGAGCGCCGACGGACGCACGGACCCAACCCATGCCCGAACCCAACGAACCAATGGAGAGATAACGGTGATTTCCCTCATCATAGGCATCCTCGTGTCGCTGATCGTCACGATGGTCGGCACCCCGCTGCTCATCCGCCTCGTGCACAAGCTGCACTACGGCCAGTACATCCGCCAGGACGGCCCGCAGTCGCATCAGGTCAAGCGCGGCACGCCCACGCTCGGCGGCGTCGTCATCAACCTGGCGATCGTGCTGGGCTGGGCCGCGTCGGCGCTCTACCGTTGGGCCGCGCGCGGCGAGACGCCCTCCTGGTCGGCGGTGCTCGTGCTGTTCGCGATGCTCTCGATGGGCGTGCTCGGCTTCATCGACGACTTCGCCAAGGTGCGCAAGAAGCAGAACGAGGGCCTGACCGTGGCCGGCAAGTTCATCGGCCAGTTCATCCTCGCCACGATCTACGCGGTGCTCGCGCTCGTCGTGCCCACCAAGTCCGGCTTCCCGAGCGCCCAGGCGGGCATCAGCTTCATCGAGCAGCCGTTCATCAGCTTCGAATTCGCCGGCAAGGCCGTCGCGATCGTGCTGTTCGTCGTGTGGGTGAACTTCCTGATGACCGCCTGGACCAACGCGGTCAACCTCACCGACGGCCTCGACGGTCTGGCCGCCGGCTCGTCGATGATCTCGTTCGCCGGCTACGCGCTCATCGCATTCTGGGAGGCCTACCACATCAAGGGCGGCGGCCACGCGGGCCACGCGTACGCGGTGTCCGACCCGATGGACCTGACGATCATCGCCGTATGCGCCGCCGTGGCCTGCTTCGCGTTCCTCTGGTACAACTCGAACCCGGCCACGATCTTCATGGGCGACACCGGCTCGCTGGCGCTCGGCGGCCTGTTCGCCGCGCTCTCGATCGCCACGCACACCGAGTTCCTCGCCGTGATCATGGGCGGCCTGTACGTGATGGAGGTGATGAGCGACATCATCCAGGTCGGCTACTTCAAGGCGACGCGCAAGCGCGTGTTCAAGATGGCGCCGATCCACCACCACTTCGAGCTGTGCGGCTGGAGCGAGACCAAGGTCGTCGTGCGCTTCTGGATGGTCGAACTGCTGTTCGTGCTGTGCGGCCTGATGATCTTCTACACCGATTGGGCGGGACGCTCCGGCCTGCTGGGCTGACGCCGACCGTAGGATGAGCGCGTGCGGATGTCCGCACACGGGATGTACGGATGTACAAGGGGGATTCGATGGAACCGATGGATATCAACGGCAAGACGGTGCTCGTCGCCGGACTGGGCGTCTCCGGACGCGGCATGGCCGACGTGCTGCGCGCATGCGGCGCGCATCCGGTGACCGTCGACGAACGCAATCCGGACGCCGACCTGCACGACTTCGGCGCGATCGACTGGGATTGCATCGACCTGGTGGCCACGTCGCCGGTGTTCGCGCCGACCACGCCGTTCCTCGTCGAGGCCGCGCGCCGCGGCATCGAGACGATCGGCGAGGTCGAGCTCGCCTGGCGGCTGCGCGTCGGCCGGGACCACGCCGACGGCCCCGCGCCGTGGATCGGCATCACCGGCACCAACGGCAAGACGTCCACCACCGAGATGACGGCCGCGATGATGGCCGCCTGCGGACTGGACGCGCCGGCCGTGGGCAACATCGGCCGCTCGCTGTCGCTGGCCGCCCGCGACCCGCACGCCGACGCGCTGTGCGTCGAGCTCAGCTCGTTCCAGCTGCACTTCACCTCGTCGCTCGCGCTCGCCTGCGCGGCCATCACCAACATCGCCGACGACCATCTCGACTGGCACGGCGGCATCGACAACTACGCCGCCGACAAGGCCAAGGTGTTCCACGGCGTCACCCGCGCCCTCGTCTACAACGCCGACGACGCGCGCGTCAGCGCCCTCGCCGCCGCGGCCGAGACCGCGCCCGGATGCCGTCGCATCGGCTTCACGCTCGGCGTGCCGGCCGACGGCCAGATCGGCGTCGAGGACGGGTGGATCGTCGACCGCTCCGGCGTGGCCGGCGCGCCCGCCGGCACCGCCGAACGCATCGCCGAAGTCGCCGGATTCACGCATCTGAGCGAGCCGGACGGCACCGTCTACCCGCATCTGCTCGCCGACGCGCTCACCGCGCTCGCCCTCGTGCTCGGCTACGGCGTCGACCGGGAGCGGGCCTTGGAGGCGCTGCGCGCCTTCCACCCGGGCGGCCACCGCATCCAGACCGTCGCCACGGCCACGCTGGCCGACGGCGACGTGCGCTTCGTCGACGATTCGAAGGCCACCAACGCGCACGCCGCGAAGGCGTCGCTGTCCAGCTACGCCGGCAAGTCGGTCGTCTGGATCGCCGGCGGCCTCGCCAAGGGAGGCCGCTTCGAACAGCTGGTCGCCGACCAGGCGCACGTCATCAAGGCGGCGGTCGTCATCGGCGTCGACCAGCGTCCGATGCTCGACGCGTTCGCCGCGTCCGCGCCCGACATCCCGCTCACCGTCATCGACCCGGCCGACCGGGACACGGTGATGGACCGCGCCGTCGAGGCGGCCGCCGGCTACGCGCACGGCGGCGACGTCGTGCTGATGGCGCCCGCCTGCGCGTCGATGGACCAGTTCCGCTCGTACGCCGAACGCGGCGACCGGTTCGCGGCCGCCGCCGCCCGCTGGACGGAGGCCCATGGCGAGCGGTAGGCGCGTCTCCGGCTCCGGAGCGGAACGCGGCGCGAAGGACCGGCTGAAGACGAAGGACATGAAGCGGACCCGTTCGACGCGGTCGGCCGGCTCGGCCCGTGCGGCGAAGTCCGGCAAGCCGTTCCCGGCGCATGATGCCGCATCCGACGCCGGAAAGGACGCCTTCGCGCCGCGGCGGCGAACTATGGACACCGCCCGTGACGGCGCCGCCGAGGCCGTCGGCGGCTGGCGCGCCCTGCTCAACCCGCTGTGGTGCTACCACGGGTTCATCGTCGCGGTGTTCGTGCTCGCCTGCTTCGGCGTCATCATGGTCTTCTCCAGTTCGTCGGTGTCCCAGGTCTCCGGCGGCAAGTCGCCGTGGACCAAGGCGTTCAGCCAGGGTGCATACTGTCTGCTCGGCTTCGTCGTGGCGTTCGTCGTCTCCCGCGTCAGATCGGAGATCTACCGGAAGCTGGGCATCTATGCGATGCTGGCGGCCCTCGGCATCCAGGCGCTTACGTTCACCCCGTTGGGCACGGGCAGCGAGGAGACCGGCAACGCCGGATGGATCCGTCTCGCCGGGGTTTCGCTGCAGCCGGCCGAGATCACCAAGCTCGCGCTGTGCATCTGGCTGCCGTCGGCGCTGATGCTCGCCAAGAGGCGCGCCCGGACGCAGGGCGACAAGGCGTACGTCATGCCGGCCGGCGTCTACGCTCTGGCGCTGCTCCTGGTCATGGGCGGCAAGGATCTGGGCACGGCGATGATCATCGTGTTCATCGGCCTGACCGCGTTCGTGATCGGCGACTTCCCGACCAAGCCGCTGCTCGCGGCCGGCGGCGCGCTGATCGCGATGATCGGCGTGGCCGTCGTCGTCAGCCCCAACCGTCTCAACCGCGTGCTCGCCGCCTACCGCCCGTGCACCGACATGGAGGGCGTGTGCTACCAGTCCGCGCACGCCAAGTACGCGCTCGCCTCCGGCGGCCTGCTGGGCGTCGGATTGGGCAATTCGCGCGAGAAATGGGAGTATCTGCCCGAAGCGCACAACGACTTCATCTTCGCGGTCATCGGCGAGGAGCTCGGCTTCGTGGGCACGCTCACGGTCCTGCTGCTGTTCGCCGTGATCGCCTGGAGCCTGCTGTGCGTGGCGCTGCGCATCCGCGACCGCTACACGTCGATGGTGCTCGTGTGCATCACCGTGTGGATCGTCGGCCAGGCGCTGGTGAACATCGGCGTCGTCGTCGGCGTCTTCCCGGTGCTCGGCGTGCCGATGCCCTATGTGTCCGCCGGCGGCTCGTCGATGGTCATGTGTCTGGCCGCGGCCGGCACCGCGGTGGCGCTCATGCGCGCCCAGCCGCAGATCCGGGCCGAATCGCGGCGGGTGTAGCCGCCGGACGCGCCGGGTGGCGCTAGACTGGAGCCGATGACTATGAGTACGTTCAGCCCGAATATCGTTCTGGCCGGCGGCGGCACCGCAGGCCATGTCAACCCCCTGCTCGCGGTCGCGTCGGCGATCCGCCGCATCGAACCGTCCGCGTCGGTGAGCGTGATCGGCACCGCCGTCGGCCTGGAGCGCGACCTCGTGCCCGCCGCCGGCCTGGAGCTCGACGCGATCGAGAAGGTCCCCTTCCCGCGCCGCCCCAACCTCGATGCGCTGCGCTTCCCCGCCAAGTGGCGCCGTGAGACCGCCCGCGTGCGCTCGATCCTCGAGACCCGCAAGGCCGACGTGGTCGTCGGCTTCGGCGGCTACGCGTCCGCGCCCGTCTACGCCGCCGCGCATGCGATGGGCATCCCGGTGGTCATCCACGAGCAGAACGCGCGCGCCGGCATGGCCAACAAGCTCGGCGCACGCTGGGCCGCGTACATCGGCACCGCATACGACGGCACCGGACTCAGGACCCGCTCCGGCACGCCGGTCGAACGCGTCGGCCTGCCGCTGCGCCCCGCCATCGCCGACCTGTGCGCGAGCTTCGCCGCCGACCGCGTCGCCGCGCGCGACGAGGCCGCCGCACAGCTGGGCGTCGACCCGAACCGTCCGCTCGTGCTCGTCACCGGCGGATCTCTGGGCGCGCTGAGCCTCAACCGCGCCGTCTCCGGCGCCGCCGCCGACCTGCTGAAGCATGCGCAGGTCATCCATCTGACCGGCCGCGGCAAGATCGACGAGGTGCGCGCCGCCGTCGCCGCATCGGCGGGGGAGGGCGCCCTGTCCGGCCTGTTCGACGAATCTCGCCCCGGCGCCGACTACCATGTCGCCGAATACCTGGAGCGCATCGACCTGGCGTTCTCGTGCGCCGCGCTCGTCATCTGCCGTTCCGGCGCCGGCTCCGTGTCCGAGCTCGCCGCGCTGGGCCTGCCCGCCGTGTACGTGCCGCTGCCGATCGGCAACGGCGAACAGCGGTTCAACGCCCAGCCCGTCGTCGAGGCCGGCGGCGGCCTCATGGTCGCCGACAAGGACTTCGACGCCGACTGGGTGCGCGCCAACGTGCCCGGTCTGCTCGCCGACCCGATCCGCCTGCGCCAGTTCGGCGAGAAGGCCTGGGGCTACGGCATCCGCGACGCCGCCGACACGATGGCCCTGCGCGTGCTCGACATCGCCCGCACCTCCCGCGGCTGACCGTCCGGCCCGGCCTTCGCCCCCGGCCGGCCGGGCCGATTCCACACTTCCATCACTTCCGTCCAACTGCCACGCCAAGGAGCGATATGGTGAACGACAACCAGCATGATGACATCGTCCTCGACCCCACGAGGGACGCGTTCGGCGGCACCGGCGACCTGAGCGTCCTGGGCCCCACCCACTTCATCGGCATCGGCGGCGCCGGCATGAGCGTGCTCGCCGAGATGCTGCACGAGCAGGGGGTGGCCGTCGACGGCTCCGACCGCGAACGCGGCGCCAAGACCGACCGGCTCGAATCGCTGGGCGTGCGCGTCGAGATCGGCCAGCGCGCCGAGAACGTGCAGGGCGC
This sequence comes from Bifidobacterium samirii, assembly GCF_003952945.1. GTDB lineage: Bacteria > Actinomycetota > Actinomycetes > Actinomycetales > Bifidobacteriaceae > Bifidobacterium > Bifidobacterium samirii. The sequence goes on along the minus strand of NZ_QXGK01000007.1, from coordinate 99,185 downwards.
GTCCACCGTCGTGTTCTCCAGCGCCATCAAACCCGACAACCCGGAGATCGTCGCCGCGGCGCAGGACGGCGCGCGCATCGTGCACCGCAGCGACATCCTCGCGCTGCTCATGGCGTCCAAGCGCGCCGTGACCGTCGCCGGCGCGCACGGCAAGACCACCACCAGCTCGATGCTCGCCCACATCCTCCTGCACGCCGGCACCGGCGCGCTCGCCGACCCGAGCTATGCGATCGGCGGCTCCATCCAAGGCCCCGACGGCCGCAGCCTCGACGGCGGCCACGCCGGCGCCGGCGACGTGCTCGTCGCCGAAGCCGACGAATCCGACGGCAGCTTCGGCAAGTACCGTCCGCACATCGCGATCGTCACCAACGCCGAACCCGACCATCTCGACCACTACGGCGACGCCGCCCACTACCATGCGGCGTTCGTCGACCACCTGTCGCACGCGCGCCACGCGATCGTCATGTGCGTGGACGACGAGGGCGCCCTCGACGTGCTCCACGCGCTCGACCCGGCCGTCGCCGCGCGCGTCGTCGCCTACTCGACGCGCCCCGAAGCCGAGGTCGGCGACCTGGCCGGCGCCACGTACGTCGGCATCGAATCCGAAGACGAACGCGCCGGCGACGGCCGCGAACGCTTCGTCGTGGCGATGCCGTCCGCGCTCGCCGCCGGCACGCCCGGCGCGACGGGCGCGGACGGCGGCGACGTCGTGCGCGTGCCGGTCGAACTCGTCGTCCCCGGCATCCACAACGCGCGCAACGCGACCGCCGCGATCGTGGCCGCCGCGCTGCTGGGCATGGCCCCGCACGACGCGGCCCGCGCCGCCGGCACGTTCCTGGGCGCCGCCCGCCGCTTCCAGCTGCGCGGCGAGGTCGACGGCGTGAGCGTCGTCGACGACTACGCGCACCATCCCACCGAGATCGCCGCGCTGCTCGACGCGGCCCGCCGACGCTACCCGCAGTCGGTCATCCGCGTGCTGTTCCAGCCGCACCTGTTCTCCCGCACCGCGTTCTTCGCCGACGAGTTCGCCCGCGCCCTCGCCAAGGCCGACGACGTGATCGTCTCCGGCATCTACCCGGCGCGCGAACGCCAGGAGGACTTCCCCGGCGTGGGTGCCGGCACGATCGTGGCCGCGGCCGAAGGACTGTCCCACGACCCGCAGCCGTGGATCGAAGCCGTCGAGGACATGCATGACGCGGCGCTGGCATTGGCGGCGCGCGCCGCATCCGGCGACGTGCTCCTGACCGTCGGCGCCGGCGACGTGACCGCCATGGGCGACGTGATCGTACGCGCGCTGCAGATGCGCGGCGGCGACGCCCTCCCGGCCGCGGACGGTCGCTGATGGGACGACGCATCGTAGGCTCCGGCTCCGGTTCCGACGGCACGTCCGATTCGGGCCGTCGCATCGCGGCTCCGCGTGCCGCGCGTGCAACACGTAGTACGGACTCCGCCGCGGACCCGACGGCCGCCTCCGGCAGGTCGGGCCGCGTCGCACGCTCGGCCGCATCGTCCGCGTCCGCCTCGGCGAAGGCCGCGGGCCGGGTGCCGGTCAAGGGCGCCAAGACGATGCGCACGGCCGGCGGTACGGCGTCCCCGTCGTCGAAGACGCTCCCGAAGACCGGGGCGGCGACGCCGGCGTCCACGCACGGCCGGACCGTACGCCGCGGCGCCGGTCCGGTCCGGACAGCGGGAAACGGTGCGGAATCGTCCACGGCGGCGTCGGCGCACTCCTCCCTCAAGGCGGGGCGGGCGGCCAAGTCCGGCAAGCCGGGCAGGACCGCCTCCTCCGAGGGCGCGCCCCGCAGGACCCGGTCCGACGGGCGTTCCAAGGAGCTCGCACCGACGGCGAAGCGCACCCTCGCCCGCGCGTCCGCCCATGATGGCGATGCGGACGCTTCGGCCCGCCCGCGCGCCGCGCGCGCCGTCGAAGGCCACGCCGGCGAACCGCACGGCGGGCCGGCCACCGGCTTCGTCGACGCGCGCCGCATGCCCAGTGACGACGTCGTGGCCCGGACATTGGGGGAGACCGCCGGCACGCTGGGCGTCTTGTCCCGTCCCAAGGTCGTCGACTTCACCGCGCGCCGCAAGGAGCGCCGCATGGCCGACCTGCGCGCGACCGCCGTGCGCGTCGTCGCGGCGGTCCTGGCGGCCGCAGCCGTGGCGGGACTGGTCTGGCTGCTGTTCTTCTCGACCGTGTTCCGGCTGGAGAAGTCGGCCATCGAGATCAGCGGCGACAACGCATGGGTGAGCCGCGACGACATCATGGCCATCGCGGGGAAGCAGGCGGGCCGCTCCCTGTTCCTCGTATCGACGAACGACGTGGCCGACGCATTGGGCGACATCCCCGGCGTGACCGAGGCGAGCGTCGACAAGCGGTTCCCGAAGTCGCTGACGGTGAACGTCGAGGCGCAGCAGCCTGCCGCGATGCTCAAGGACTCCGGCGACGAGCTCGTCGCGGTCGACGACCGCGGCCGCGAGCTCAACAAGGTCGGCTCCGCCTCCACCGACGGCATCCCGGTCATCGAGGTCAAGTCGGTCGACAAGGCGCTCGACAGCAAGTCCGTCAAGGAGGCGATCGGCGTGCTCTCGTCGCTGAGCGACTCGATGCGCGCGTCGATCACCAAGGTCACGGCCGACACGCGCGACTCGGTCACCACCGAGCTCGACGGCGGCGCGCACACGGTGGTATGGGGCGACTCGTCGCAGATCGAACTCAAGAAGGCGATCGTCGAGACGATTCTGGGCGATCCGAACGTGATCGGAGACAAGACGCAGATCGACGTGTCGGCGCCGTCTCGGCCGATCATCAAATGACTGCGCGGGGCGGCGGCCCGCAGCCGGCGGCCGTCCGCGTTCGCCGTGCGCGAACCGGCCGCGCCGCCTTGCCAAGACGCGAGGCCGGTTGTATATTGATAAGTCCGTGCTCGTCACGGGGCTTGAGAATTCAAGATTGGGGACGATCGGTTTCGACGGTGACCTGTTCGCTGCAGGGAAGCGTGCCGAGAACGCCGGGTCCGCTCGTGGATGCCCCCCGGCAAAACAATAAGTGCCAAATCTAACCGCACTGAGTTCGCTCTCGCTGCCTGAGCTTCGCGCCAGGATTAACCAGTGAGCAGCCGCTCCGTTCACTCTCCTTCGTCTTCGGGGAGATGCTGAGCGTCGTTAAGAGGACTTGCCCGAATCATCGCGTCGCAGGGTGATTCGGGGACTTTGACTGCGAATATGCCCGCCATCAGTCGTCTGCGACACCGATGGGGGCAGAAAAACCGCCGCACGGCCAGCAGACTACGCACGTAGAAGACTGCGGGTACGGTCACCGGACCCGGGTTCAATTCCCGGCGTCTCCACCAATCGAGAGGGCGTCGCTCCTGCGGGGGCGGCGCCCTCTCGTCGTATCCGGGGCGAATCCGCCGGCGCGGCCCGCGCCGTCGTTCCGTTGCATCGCATGGCATAATCGTGACCCATGCGTGTTGTTCTCCAACGAGTGTCCCAGGCGAGCGTCGACGTCGTCAACGAACTGGGCACCATCGATCCCACCTTCGAGCCGCAGCAGATCGGCCACGGCTACATGCTGCTGGTCGGCGTGTCCGACACGGACGGCGAGGCCGAAATCGCCTGGCTGGCCCACAAGATCCTGTGCCTGCGCGTCTTCGAGGACGAGCAGGGGCGGATGAACCGCTCCATCCAGGACGTGGGCGGCGAGATCCTGTCCATCTCCCAGTTCACCTTGTTCGCCGACGTGCGCAAGGGCAACCGGCCCAGCTTCGTGCGTGCCGGTGCGCCCGAGCACGCCGACCTGATGTGGATCCGCTTCAACGAGGCGCTGCGCTCCGGCGGCGTCCCGGTGCGCGAGGGCCGTTTCGGCGCGCACATGCGCGTCGGCCTCGTCAACGACGGCCCGGTCACGATCGTGATCGACACCGACGTCGACATGAAGCGCAAGGCGTGACGGCCGCGGTCCGGTCGGCGTCCGCCGTCCGCCGTCCGCCGTCCGCCGTCCGCCGTCGCGCCTTCGTCGGCGGTGATTGTGAAGATATGGTGAATGTCCGATGATACGTGGCGGTCGCCGGCCGGCGAATCGATGATAGGCTACTCGACGCTCGTCATGCGGACGGCGATCGCATCGCCGTCCGCCATCAAACGACACGATCATCATCAATCAGCATCGAACGGCGCCTCGTCGGACGCGTTCGATCCGACATCCGGGGGAGGGCCTGCGTGAACCACTACCGCTTCGCGAAGTTCATCGCACGCGCCCGCCTCGGTTCCTACGTGGGCAGCGTGCTGTACGCCAAGCCGCATCTGAGCCTGACGGCCATGCGCTGGTAGAGGGTGCGGCCCGCCCGGCCCGTCTCGCGTCGCCGCGCGCCGCCGGAGCGGTCCGTCATGCCCTCGTCCGCATACCGACCACGGAAGGAACCATCCTTGTCCTCGATCGCATCATCGACCGAATCCTCCACCATGCCCGCATCGTCCGGTGCAGCCAAGCCGTCGTCCACCCCGGCCGTCGACCCGCACGACCGTTTCATGATCGTCGCCGTCATCACCGTCGGCGCGTTCGTCGCCCTGCTCAACCAGACCGTCATGTCGCCGGCGCTGCCCGCGCTCATGCGCGACTTCGCCATCGACACCGGCACCGTCCAGTGGGTCACCAGCATCTACATGCTCGTCTCCGGCATCATGGTGCCGATCTCCGGCTACCTCATCGACCGCTTCTCCACACGCCGCCTGTTCGCCGGAGCGCTGGGCATGTTCACGATCGGCACCGTCCTGTGCGCGCTCGCACCCGGCTTCGGCGTGCTCATCGCCGGCCGCGTGCTGCAGGCCGCCGCCTCGGGCATCCTGCTGCCGCTCGTCGCCGTCGTGCCGATGCTCGTCTACCCGCTCGAACAGCGCGGCACCGCGATGGGCATGGCCGGCATCGTCATGGCCGCCGGCCCCGCCATCGGCCCGGTCATCGGCGGCATGGTCATCGACAGGGCCGGCTGGCGTCCGATGTTCTGGGGCGTCGCCGCGCTCGCCGCGATCATCCTCGCCGCCGGCGTCATGCTGCTGCGGAACGTGGGCGTGACGCGCCGCGCACGCCTCGACGTCGCGTCGGTCGTCCTGTCCACCGTCGCGTTCGGCGGCATCCTGTACGGCTTCTCCACCGCATCCACCGCCGGATGGGCCACGCCCGTCGTCATCGCGCCGATCGCCGTCGGCCTGGTCGCGCTCGTCGCGTTCCTGCACCGGCAGACGAGGCTCGACGAGCCGCTGCTGCACCTCGACACGCTGCGCGTGCGCGTCTTCCGCCATTCGGCCCTCCTCGTCACGCTGATCAACGCGTCCGTGGCCGTCACCAACGTGACGCTGCCGATCTTCATCCAGAACGTGCTGGGCGAATCCGCCACCGTCACCGGCATGGTGATGCTGCCGGCCGCCGCCGTGGGCATCGTCCTCAGCCCCGTCTCCGGCATGCTGTTCGACCGCTTCGGCCCGCGCGGCGTCGGCATCGGCGGCCTCGCCCTGATGACCCTGTCGCTCGGCATGCTCGGCACCGTCGGCACCGGCACGCCCGTCTGGTTCGTCGCCGTGTTCTGCATGCTGCAGGCGACCGGCCAGGCGCTCGCCAACATGCCGATCAACACGTGGGGCGTCAACGCGCTGCACGTCGAGAAGATCGCGCAGGGCAACGCGATCGCCAACACCGGCCGTCAGATCGCGGCCGCCGTCGCCACGTCGCTGCTGGTCACCGCGCAGACGTCGGTGACCGCCGCCCGGCAGGCCGACGGCGCGCGCGAGGCCGCCGCGCAGGGCATCGCCGTGTCGTACCTGCTGTGCGCCGCGATCGCGTGCGCCGCGCTCGTCGTGTGCGTCGCCACGGTGCGCCGCACCCATACCGCCGACATGACCGTCGAGGAGGTGACGCTCTGACCGACGGCGTATGACGGCGGCCGTCGCATGACCCCGGCCCGGCCGTCGGCGCACCGCGGCGGTCCGCCGTGCGCCGTACTTCTTCGGCGACGGCGGGTGTGTGCCGATACCGTGCGCATGGCGTGTCCTGCCTCCGTTCGCCGCGGCCATGCGGCATGATGGGGCGGTGCGGGCGTCCGTCCGCCCCGCGGCCGCGCGCCGCGTCGCCGTCGAACCGCCGGTCCGCATCGGACCGCGGAAAGGAGACGCCATGATCACGTCCGATACCGTCGCCGGGGGAGCGGCGCACGTCGCCGACCTGCCGTCGATCGACCTGTCGACCCTCGACCTGTCCGATCTGGACCTCTCGTTCATCGACCGCATCGCCCTGTGGTACGCCGGCCTGCCGGAGGGGCTGCGCACGCTGCTGACGGTCGCCGTCGGCGCGGCCGTCGCCTACGCGGCGTTCCGCATCGTCTACCGGCTCATCAAGGGCATGATCAAGGCCGCGATCGCCGCCGTGCTCGCGTTCCTGCTGACCACCGTGCCCGGCAATCTGATCCTCGCCCAGGCATTCGACCGGGTCGAGGAACGCATCGGCACGCAGCTGAACGTCTCCGGCGTGGTCGGCGGCGGTACGAATCCGCTGCGCTCATGGACCCGCTTCCTGCGCTGAGCGGCGGCCGCTGATACGATGGAGACGGCCCCGCCACGGCGGCCGGGCCGATGACGACGACAGGGGACACCATGCAGCAACGCCAGTACGAATGCGCCAAATGCGGATGCCGGGACTACGACACCGACCAGTTTCAGGCGACCGGCGGCAACTTCGCCAAGATCTTCGACATCCAGAACAAGCGGTTCATCACGGTCAGCTGCCGGCAGTGCGGCTACACCGAGCTCTACCGCGCCCGGACCGACACCGGCATGAACGTGCTCGACTTCCTGATGTCCTGAGCCGGTACGATACCGACTCGGATATGACGAGGTCCTTCCCACCTGTGCGGGTGGGAAGGACCTCGTCGTATCCGAGTCGTATCGACGGTGCCGTCAGATCAGCACGCCGTCGCAGTGGTCGATCTCATGCTGGATGATCTGCGCGGTGAACCCCTCGAACGTCGCCGTGCGCTCGCGCATCCGGCGGTCCAGGAACGTGACGGTGACGCGCTCGTAGCGGGTCGTCGGGCGCACGCCGTCGAGCGACAGGCAGCCCTCGCTCGTCTCGTACGGGCCGCCGCCGGCGATGATGCGGGGGTTCATCATCGCCAGGTCGCGGCCGGTCTCCTCGTCATGGACGACGATGATGCGCTTGGACACGCCGATCATGTTCGCGGCCATGCCGACGCACTCGTCCGCGTGCGCGGCGAGCGTGTCGAGCAGGTCCGCCATGACGGGCAGGTCGGCCTCGCCGGCCGGCTCGGAGGGGATGCGCAGGAAGGCGGGGGAGCGCATGATGGTGCGGATCATCGGTTTCCTTTCGTTCGCGGGTATGGCGGGTGTCGGTGTCGCGGCCGTCGCGGCCGCCGTGGGTCAGTCGGCGCGCCGGTCCAGCGGCTTGGTCATCCAGCCGTGCGTGCCGCCGTCGTACATCTCGTCGGTCGTCGCATAGCCGTACCGCTCGTAGAACGCGAAGTTCTTGTCCTCGACGTGGACGGCGGCGATCCGCCCGCCCTCGCCGGCGACGATCGCCTCGGCGCGTCCGAGCAGCGCCGAACCGAACCCGCGTCCCTGCGCGTCGGGCAGCACGGCGAGACGCGCGATCACATAGCGGCCCGGCTGGTCGGGATGGTCCGGATCGGGGTAGAGGCGGCAGGTGCCGACCGGGCGCTCGCCGTCGAACGCCAGCAGATGCGTGGTGCGCGGGTCGTCGTCCCAGCCGTCGAATTCCGGCCGGTAGTCCTTTTCCACGACGAATACGGCGGTGCGGATGCCGCGTGCCGCCTCGGTCAGGCTGTGGGTGGCGCTGATGCGCAAGGTCGCTCCCTTCCTCGGGGTTGCAGGTCCCGGCCCACTATACGCGAAGGCCCGCATCCGTGGGGATGCGGGCCTTGGATTCCAGGTGCCGATGCCGCCGCGGCGGCACGGGGTCACTTGGAGAACGTGTTCTTGATGAGCTTCCACGCGGCGCGGGACAGGGCGTAGTAGCCCAGCGACGGGTCGGCGGTGGACAGCGGGGCGCGCAGGGCCTTGTCGAGCATCTCGTCGTTCATGATGATTCTCCTAACGATTGAAAAAGTCTTGAAGCAGAAGCCGTGAAGCTTGAATGGCGATCCGTTTCGCCCGGCTCGGGCCGGTCACGCCGGATCGTGGGGACGCGCATCGGACGCGTCGTCTGCGGCGGTCATGCGTGTCATAGGGGGGCATGACGGGCCGTGTGAGGGGCTGGCGTTACTTGCGCAGCAGGCTCTTGATGGCCTTCCATGCGGTCTGGGACAGCGCGTAGTGGCCCAGCGAGGGGTCGGAAGCGGCGAGCGGGGAACGCAGAGCCTTGTTCATCATTTCGTTGTCCATCATGATGGACTCCTTTCCTGTGATGCCGTCTGTCGGGCGGTCTTTCGTGTTCTTTCGTTGTGTTGCGGGTTCAGATTACGACGGCCGGGGCCGGTCTCGCATGCCGCTTTCGTCGTTTCTTTGGTACAATCATCGGGTATGCCGACTTGTTTACCTTTCGTTCACATTCCGTTCGAGCCGGCATCCACGGAAGGGGCGCGTCATGGCCGTCGTCGAAGAGGCGAAACTCAGATATCTCGACTTCATCTCCCGCGAGGACCGCATCCGCCACCACCGCTACGTCGAGGAGATGAAGCAGTACGACCTCATGCGCTCCGGCGACGTCGCCGCCATCCAGGAAAGCTCGCGACTCTGGGACTCCGGCCTGTACGGCCACCTGTCCGACGATCCGGTGCGCAACGCCAAATACCGGTTCGTCACCTCCATCACGCTCGCCACCCGCTTCGCCATCGAAGGCGGCATGGACGAGGAGGACGCCTACAACGCGTCCGACCTGTACATCCAGGACATGGACCGCTGCGACAGCGCCGAAGCCGTGCGCCGCCTCCACGCCGACATGATGACCTTCTTCACCTGGGCCATGGCCGACATGCAGAAGGCCGACACCCACTCCAAGGCCGTCGCCGAATGCGTCGACTACATCCACTACCACCTGCACGAGCGCATCACCGTCGCGGCGCTCGCCGCCCACGTCCACCTCAACCCCACGTACCTGTCGGAGCTGTTCGCCCGCGAGATGGGCGAGCCGATCTCCTCGTACGTGACCGGCAAGCGCATGGAGGCGGCGTGCAACATGCTCAAGTACTCCGAATACTCGTTCGCCGAGATCTCGCAGATCCTCGCCTACCGCTCCCAGAGCCACTTCGGCAAGGTGTTCAAGCGCCGCTGCGGCATGACGCCCGGCGAATACCGCAGCCGCTACGCCCAGTCCGGCATCTGGCCCGAGTGAGCGCGCCGCCGCGATGCCGCGGCATCGGCCTCGTCGCCGGCCGCCATGCCCGCACCTGCGCGGACCAGCCGACCGGCTACAATACTTGCGAATGTGCGCGGCGAGCGATGTAGGAGCGCCGCGCGAGAGAACCAAAGGAGTTCAGTATGAAGAGCCTGTTCAGCTGGAGCCTGCACGGCGACGGCAAGACCCTCGCGCCGGGCGAGGTCGTCGATCCCGACGAGCGCCTGACCTGGGGCCGCACCGCCGGCATCGGCGCCCAGCACGTCGTCGCCATGTTCGGCGCGACCTTCCTCGTGCCGATCCTCACCGGCTTCGACCCGTCGACCACGCTGTTCTTCACCGCGATGTCGACCGCCCTGTTCCTGCTCATCAACAGGAATGTGCTGCCGAGCTACCTCGGCTCGTCCTTCGGCTTCATCGCCCCGATCGCCGCCGTGACCAGCGCCAACAAGGGCCTGGCCGTCGCCAGCTTCGGCATCATGGTCACCGGCCTGCTGCTCGCCCTGATCGGCGTGGCCGTGCACTTCGCCGGCGCCAAGTGGATCGACATCATCATGCCGCCGGTCGTCAACGGCGCCATCGTGGCCATCATCGGCTTCAACCTCGCCCCGAGCGTGTGGAACAACTTCCAGCAGGCCCCCGACACCGCGCTCGTCACCCTCGTGGCCGTGCTGCTCATCGCGGTCCTGTTCCGCGGCCTGATCGGCCGACTCAACATCCTCATCGGCGTGATCATCGGCTACCTGTACGCGTGCATCCGCGGCCAGGTCGACTTCTCCGCGATCGGCGAGGCCGCCTGGGTGGGCCTGCCGACCTTCCACCTGCCGCAGGTCGACTTCTCCATCCTGCCGATGTTCATCCCGGTCGTGCTCGTCCTCATCGCCGAGAACGTCGGCCACGTCAAGTCCGTGGCGCAGATGACCGGCCGCGACTACGACGACCAGATGGGCACCGCCCTGTTCGCCGACGGCCTCGGCACCGCGATCGCCGGCTTCGGCGGCGGCTCCGGCACCACCACCTACGGCGAGAACATCGGCGTGATGGCCGCCACCAAGGTCTACTCGACCGCCGCCTACTGGTTCGCCGCCGGCTTCGCGCTGCTGCTGAGCCTGTGCCCGAAGTTCGGCGCGATCATCAACACCATCCCGTCCGGCGTGCTTGGCGGCGTCACCACGCTGCTCTACGGCATGATCGGCATGATGGGCGTGCGCATCTGGGTCGAGAACAAGGTCAACTTCGACAAGCCGCTCAACGCGATGGTCGCCGCGATCATCATGATCATCGGCATCGCCGACTTCACCTTCGCCGTCCAGGGCGTGCAGTTCAACGGCATCGCCATCGGCACGATCGTGATCCTGGTCGCCTACCACGGCCTCAAGGCCATCGGCAAGGCCACCGGCACCATCGACAAGGACGATCCGGACATCCAGTAGTCCCTGCGCGGCCGACGCGCGCATCGCGCACGGCCGCCACACGACACGGCTCGGGGGAGTCGGGGCTTCGCGCCCCGGCTCCCCTTCGTCGTATGGGGAGACATCCGATGCGCCCGTCCGGCAGCGTCCGACCGGCTCGATACGATGTGGCGCGACGGCCGGACCGGCCGCCAACGGACGGCGCGCATCCGTCGGCGCCGCCAAAGGCAAGGAGGCAACCCATGGCAATGGACAACGGCAGGAAGATCGCGATCGTCACCGGCAGCGCGCTCGGACTGGGATACGAGCTGACGCGCCAGCTGATCGACCGCGGCTGGTTCGTCGCCGGCATCGACTTCGACGAGGCGCGCCAGGTGGAGCTGACGCGCATGTTCCCCGCCGACTCGTACCAGGCGTTCGTCGGCGACGTGTCCGACGAGCTGTTCTGCAAGGACGCCGTCGCCCGCATCGCCGCGCTCGGCCACATCGACCTGCTGATCAACAACGCCGGCCAGCCCTCCTTCAAGACGCCCACCGCATACGAGGCGGCCGACATCGACAAGTGCCTCAAGGGGCTCAAGGGCATGATCCTGTGGAGCGTCGAGACGCTGCGCGCCTGCGGCGAGGCCGACCTGAAGATCGCGAACGTGATGAGCACCGCCGCCACGCGCGGCAACGCGAACGAATCCGTGTACTGCGCCACCAAGTGGGGCGAGAAGGGCTACACGCAGAGCCTCAAGGCCGCCTACAAGGGCACGAGCGTGAAGGTCGTGGGCGTGTTCCCCGGCGGCATCGACACCGCCTTCTACCGCGACAGCCACGACTACGTGTCCGAGGAGAAGCAGCACACGTTCATGGACCCGGCCCAGCTGGCCGAGGTCATCCTGTTCAACCTCGTCAACGAGGCGAACCTGACCGTCTCCGACATCCTCATCGAACGCAACTACGTGTGACCGTGGGCCGTCGCCGCGGTGTGGCAGCCGCAACGTCGATGCGCCGGACGTGCTAAGCGCGCCGGCCATATGGGCCGTATATGACGAATGGCGGGGACGACCGTGGAGGTCGTCCCCGCCATTCATGTCAGCGGGCCGGGGGAGCGGGAATCACACCCCCGGTTCCCGTGGATCAGCCCATACGGCGCCGGCGCGCGACGACGAGGGCCACCGCTCCGGCCAGCAGGACGAAGCCGGCGGTCGCTGCCGTGGCGATCGACGCGCCCGTATGGGCGGTCGTACCGGGCTTCGTGGACGGCTTGCCCGTCGGCTTGCCGGTCGTGCCGGGCTTGGTCTGGTCGGTCGGCTGGCTCGGGCCGGGCTTGTCCGGATCCGGGGTGGGCGTCGGCGTCGGGTCGGGATCGGGATCCGGAGTCGGATCGGGATCGGGATCCGGTAACGGATCCGGGTCGGGATCCGGTGACGGATCCGGGTCGGGATCCGGTGACGGATCGGGATCGGGCTTGACGGTCTCCTCGACCAGCGCATCCATCGCGCCCTGCAGGGTCGCGACGGCCTGTGCCACGGCCTCGGCGGTCGCGTCCGAGTCGTCCAGCGTCTGCTGGGCGGCGGTGCGCGCCTGTGCGAACGGCGCCCACGACTCCGCCGTGTAATCGTCCTCGGCGAGCTTGTTCGCGTCGGCGAGCAGTGCCGTCAGCGCGCTCTTGTCCACCGGCTCCGGCTCGGGGTCCGGACCCGGATCGGGCGTCTCGTCCCTGACCAGCGAGCGCATCGCATGGTTCAGGTTCTCGACGGCGAGGGCGACGTCGTAGTCGTCGGCGTCCTCATCGGACAGCACGGTGCCGGCCTTGGCGAGCGCGGCGGCGAAGCCCGTCCACGAATCGGCGGTGTAGTCCTTCTCGGACAGTGCGCCGGCCTGATCGACGAGCGCCTGCAACGCGCTGCGGTCCACCGTGTCCTCGGCGTCCCCGCCCGGGCCGACGATCCGCAGTTCGGCCGCTGCGGCGAACTTGTTGGTGTTGCCGGCGGTGTCGCCTGCGGAGGATTTCGCGGTCAGACGCACGGCCGTGACGTTCTCCACCGGCTCGAACGAGACCTTCTGCCATACGGTGTCGGTCCGGAACGTGCCGTCGACCTCCCTGGTGGTGCCGTCGGCGAGCGTCAGCGTGATCGTGTAGCCCTTGATCTTGCCGTTCACGTTGGCGCCGCCGGGGCGCGGCAGGTAGCGCAGGCCGCTGACGGTGGCGGGTTCGCCGAGGTCGAACTGGTACCAGGCGGTGCCGTTGGACACGGCGTTGACCCGGTATTCGGTGTGCCAGCGCGTGTTCGCGTCGCCGTCCTGCGCCAGTGCGGCCGGGCCTTCCTCGTGGTTGTTCGAGTTCGAGGTCTCGGCGCTGCCGGTGCTGACCGTGTAGCGGTCGGAGGCGATGTCGTCCCGGCTGCTGCCTTCGGATCCCGGAGCGGTCCTCATGTACTCGCCGAGCGCGGTCAGCAGCGTGTACGCGGACGTGTAGTCGGCTTCGCCGGCTCCGTCCTTGTCGATGAGCACGCGCGCCTCGGTGAGGGTCGTGCGGTAGACGTTCCACGCCTCCTCGGAGAAGTCGGCTCGGCGGGAGTCGTACTCGTCGCGGACCGTCTTGAGCAGGGCCTGCGCCTCCTCCTTGGTCTTCGCCTCGGCGTCGACGCGTTCGATCCTCAGGTTGTCGAGGACGAGGTCCTTGTATCCGCCGAGGTTGGCCGCCTTGCCGCCCACGCCCTGCGTGTCGGCCGCGGTGGTGGTGGAGCTGATGCCGAACCACGAATCCCCGTCCAGGGAGCCGGTGACGGTGAACTCGGCGTGGCCGTCCTCGCCCAGCGCCTTGGCGAGCGGGGTGAGGGTGACCGAGTCGGCCGAGTATTCGCCGTGGCCGACGGCGATCGCGTAGGTGCCTTCGGAGCCGGACTGGTAGTCGAACGAGACCTTATAGGTCACGCCGGGCTCGAAGCGCATGGTTTGCGGGATCGTCTGGTAGGCGAGCTTGCCGCCGCCGGTCAGACCGTGGATCTTGATCGACCAGTCGCCGTCGATCACGTCGTCCATCTTCTTGGCCTCCCAGCCGGCCTGCGTGTACGGGTCGTGGCGTTCGGCCATGTGGATGCGGTTGTCCTCGACGCCTTCGATGCCTGCCATCACGAACGGCCAGATGCCCTGCGCGTTGTCCTCGAAGTCGTTGGTCAGCGTGACGATGCGCCCCTGCTCGTCGCAGGTGATGCCGTCGTAGTCGTTGCGTACGAACCGCACGTCGTCCCAGTACGCCGACCCCTCGCCCTCATGGGACAGGGTCAGCGTGACCTTGCCCGATTCGGGTGCGGTGAACCACACGTACATGTTCTGGAAGTAGCTCGAACCGCCCACGGTCGGGGAGTTCGTGTTGTGCGCGTACGCCTTGACGTAGTTTCGGGCGATGCTGCGGCCGGTGGAGTTCGACGCCAGCACGGTCGAACCGTCCGCCACGCTCACCGTCGCGTCGCCGTCGCTGCGGTTGTCGACGCCCAGATACAGCGCGTAGCGCTCGCCGGGGGTGAGTCCTTCGGCGGTCTGCGTGACGGTCGCGTCGCCGTCGAGCCTCAGCACGGGGTTGCCGGCCTGGGTCTTGACGACTTCGGCGGTGCCGTTGCCGGTGACGGTCCAGTTGTCCTCCAGGGTGGCCTGTCCGCCGTTGAACCCGGCGTCCACGACGTGCATGCCGTCGCTCCAGTTGACCTGGATCTGCTTGGCCTCGCCCTTGTACACGACGTACGGGGTCTGCGCGTCGGCGCTCAGCGTGACCTTGCCGTCGACGACCGCGACGTCCTGCTCGTCGGTCTTGCCCTGGTCGGTCAGCCGGTACACCTTGACGCTGGAGAGGTTCTCCCAGCCGGTGGGCAGGGTCCATTCGGTCTGGCCGCCGGTGGTGTTCCAGTGGTAGAGACGCTGGTCGTCGCTGCCGAGCAGGTCGCCGGTGGACGCGTCCCACATCCAGGGCAGGAGGTAGGACTCGGTGCCGCCGGTGCCGTTGTCGCCGCGGGAGACCGCGCCGGTGGCGATGGTCACGCCGTTGAGGGTGATGGTGCGCTGGCGGTACGCGGCGTTCGACGTGTCGTTGGAGCCGCGGGACAGGACGAGGGTGTTGCCGTTGTCGTCCTTGAGCGTGATCTGCTCGTTACCGTTGTTCACGGACGTGTCGCGCACGGCGTTGGCGTTGCCGTTGGAGGCGTTGAGCAGCGGGTTGTTGACCCAGCGGGTCACCTTGAAGTGCTGGATGAACTTCGTGGACACGTCGTAGGTGTACAGGTTGCGGATGTACTTGTCGTAGTCGTTGCGTCCCTGCCAGCCCTCGAAGTCGGTCATGCTGTAGCCGCCGAGCAGCGGCGCGTTGGACGGCTGCCCGTACTTGGGGTAGTCGCCCATCCAGCTGTCCTTCTGGTGGTTGCGCAGGAAGCGCATCACTTCGGAGTTCTCGCCCTTGAGCGACGCGTTGCCGCCGGTGAGGTCGGCCGCCCAATGGTGGAACGTCGCCTCGTACTCCATCGCGGTGCCGTATTCGGTGCCCACGTTCCAGCCGAGCGAGTTGATCGTGTCGGCCACGCGGCGGGTCTCCCACGAGTCCTCGGCGCCGGAGTGCTTGGTGCCCCACACGTCGAGGTAGATGAAGTCGAGGTTGTCGCCCACCTCGTCCTTGAGCTCCTGGAAGCGGTTCTCGCGCTCGCCGCTCATGAGGTCGTAGATGCCGTTGATGCCGATGGCCTGGTCGATCCAGTCCCAGCTGTAGTACAGCGACCCGTTGCCGTTGCGTCGCAGAAGATCCTCGCTGAAGGCCTTGGCTTCGGGGTACATCTCGGACGCGTTGACGTGGATGCCGAAGCGGGCGCCGTATTCGGCTCCCTTCTCCATGAGCTCGTTCATGTCGTCGGCGCCGCCGATGCGCTCGCCGATGTCGGCGTAGTCGGGGTGTCCGGAGTCGTGGCCCTCGTTGCCGTAGCCCTTGAGGAGCACGGACTGTCCCAGGCCGTCGGTGTTGAGGGCGACCTTCTTGACGTTGTCGAGGGTGGTGAGGAACGGGTTCTGGGCCTGTCCGCCGAAGTTCATGGCGATGCGCCAGGCGACGAGCTCGGGCACCTCCTCGGACTTGTACGGGTTGTTCATGATGGACCGGTAGGCGATGGCGCCGTCCTGCCAGTTGACGGTGCCGTCCTCGTTCTGGTCGCCGGCGATCGCGACGGCCATCTGCGGCATCTCCGTCTCGTCGGCCGTGTACTTCGTGCCGTTGGTGTCGGTGACGACCCGATGGTAGTACCAGGGCGCGCTGGCGAGGCCGAGCGAACGGACGCCGTCGACGTCCTGCGTGGTCGCGTACACGCGCGTGTTCTGGTTGCCGCCGTTGTCGGTCCCGCTTCCGGTGCGGCCGTCGTGCTCGGAGTTGGACCACAGGCCGGCGCTGAGCCCGCCGCCGGAGACGAACGCGTACATGTAGTCCTTGTCGGTCATCGACGTGGACGCGGTGAGCGCGATGTTCTCGTCGCCGACCTTCGCGTTGCTGGACGACATGATCGCGCCGGTGAATTGTGCGTTGTCCTGGTCGGCGCGCACGGACACGAGGCTGTGGTTGGGGAACGAGATCGTCTGGATCGGGTGCGTGTCCTCGTCGGCCTTGTTCTCGATCTTGGTGACGTCCATGTGCAGCGTGTTCTTCTCCACGCTGATCTCGACGGTGACGACCGCGTCGACGTGCTTGGCCGTGTTCTTCACGGTCAGCACATACGTGGCCTTGGTGTCGCTGTCCTTGGTGAAGGTCACGTCCTTGTCGGTGAGCTCGACGTTGACGCCGTTGATCTCGACGGTGCGCACGTCTTTGGTCTGGCCGTGCATGACCTTGCCGTCGCTCATCGTGTAGGTGAGCACGGACGGGAAGTGCTTCTTGAGCGCGACGGTCATCTGCTCGGTCTTGAGCGTCTCGGTCTCCACCACCGCAGCCGGGGCGAGGGTGATGTCGGTGTCGAGGGCCACGTCGTCCCCGTCCACGGTGACGGTGACGGTCGCGGATTCGTATCCGGCGGCGCTCACGCCGAGCGTATGCTCGCCGTTGCGCAGTCCTTCGAGACGGAACGCGCCGTCGGCTCCGGTGACGCACGATGCGCCCGACGCGGCGACGGTCGCCCCGGCGACGGGGGCGCCCGCGGCGTCGCGTACGATGCCGGTGACCGCGTGCGTGCTGACGTCCTCGGCGGGGAAGTCCCTGATGGACACGTCGGTCTTCTCGTCGTGCGTGGCGTCGCGGTAGGAGCCGGCCTTCATGGCGAGCCTGCCGGTCAGGTTGGTCATGGACGAGTAGTCGACGTCGAACGCCTTGACGCCGTCGACGGTGACGGTCGCGGTGCGGCCGTCCCAGGAGACGGTCACGGATGCGGGCGTGTCGGCCTTGGGTGAGGGGATGCGGCTGCTGTTCTCGTACCAGGGGCCGTCGCCGTCGGTGTACTTCTGCCAGTACCAGCCGTTCTTGTCGAAGCCGACGAACAGGCCGTTGCCCGGATCCGTGTAGCCCAGGTAGAAGCCGAATCGGTTGGTGTCGGCGCTGTTGGGCGACTGCACGGTGGCGTGGAACGAGCCGGTCGTGGTGAAGTCGAACTCCTGGTCGTATACGGCGATCGCCGGATACTGGGCGGCGTCCGAGGCGGAGTTGCCGTTGCCGTCGCCGGAGACGAACCTCAGCCATCCGCCGGATGCTTCGAGCGTTTCGCCGCCCTTGGCGGTCGCCGGGTCGAGGCTCCAGCCTTGGACGGATGCGGTCGGGTCCTGCTCGGCGGCGTTCCCCTGCGTGTCGGTGGCGGGGACGGCGGGGGTGGCGTCTGCGGATGATGCGGGAGGGGAGGGCGGCGTCTCCGTCGCGTACGCCGTGCCGACCGTCCCGAGCGGGACGAGCACGAGCGTAGCGGAGAGCACCGCCGATGCTACGCGTGGTTTCATGCGGTGGTTCCTTGGATCTCATCGTTGAGAGGAAGCCGGCGGGGGTGATGAGCCGCATCGCCGGCCATTAACGTAAACAATCTTAACATAATCGTGGAATGTCACGGACGACGATGCTTGGTGTGCCGTGGAAGGCGCCCGGATACGACGAATGGCGGGGACGGCCGTGGAGGTCGTCCCCGCCATTCATGTCAGCGGGGTGCCGGGGGAGTGGGGATCACGCCCCCGATTCCCTTGGGTCAGCCCAGACGGCGGCGGCGCACGATGGTGAGCGCGCCCGCACCGGCCAGCAGGACGAATCCCGCGGTGACGGCCGTGGCGATGGACGCACCCGTGTTCGCGGGCTTGCCGGGCTTGGTGGACGGCTTGCCGGACGGCTGGCTCGGGCCGGGCTTGTTGTCGCCCGTGCCGGTGCCGGCGGCCTTGAGGCCGGCGATGGCGTCCTGCAGGCCCTTGAGCGCCTGATCGACCGCGGTCTGGTCGGCGTTCTCGTCGGCGAGCGTGGCCTTGGCCTTGTCGAGCGCCGTGGTCAGGGCGTTCCAGGAGGCCTCGGTGTAGTCGGCCTTCTTGAGCGCGTCGGCCTTGGCGATCGCCTGCTCGAGCTTGGTCTTATCGACGGTGCCCGGCTCCGGATCCGGCTTCGGCTCGGCCTTCTCCAGGGCGTCGATCGCCTTGGTCAGGGTCTCGGCGGCCTTGTCGATGGCGCTCTGGTTGGCGTTCTCGTCGGCGCGGACGGCCTTGGCGTCGGCCAGTGCGGTCTGCATGGCCTGCCAGGTCTCCTCCGTGTAGGCGTCGGCGACCAGGGCGTCGGCCTTGGCGATCACGGCGTCAAGCGCGGCGTAGTCCGGGGTGACGCGCTCGAGGGCGGCCATCGTGGTGCGCAGGTTCGCGCTGGCCAGGCCCACTTCGTAGGCGTCGTCGTCGGACGTCTCCGGGGTGTCGCCGGTCAGGCGGTCGAGGACCTTGCGGCCGTAGTCGCGGGCCTCGGCGAACGCCTTCCAGGAGTCGGCGGAGTAGTCCTTCTCCTGCAGGGCCTCGGCCTTGGTGACCAGTTCCTCCAGCTCGCTCGTGTCGACGGGGATGGTCTCCTCGGCGACCTCGCGGTCGGTGGTCAGACGCAGCTCGGCGGCGGAGGCGAACTTGTTCGCCTGCGACTCGGACTGGCCGGCGGAGGTCTTCACGGTCAGGCGGACGCGCACGGCGTCCTTGACGGTGTCGAACTTCGCCTTCTGCCACATGGTCGTGGTGGAGAACTCGCCTTCCGCGGCCGTCGTGACGGTGCCGGCGGCGGTCTCGACCTCGATCGTGTAGCCCTTGATCTTGCCGTTGGCGTTCGCGGCGCCGGCGCGCGGCAGGTAGCGCAGGCCGTTGATGTCGGTCGGCTCGGTCAGGTTGAACTCATACCACGCGGTGCCGTTGCCGACGGCGTTCTGGCTCCAGCTGGTGTGCCAGTGGGTGCCTTCGGCGCCGTCCTGGGCCAGGGAGGCCGGGCCTTCGCTCGGCAGGCCGGCGGTGGGCTCCTCGCTGCCGGTGCTCACCGTGTACGCGCCCTCCGTGGCGACGTCGTACTTGTCGCTGCTCTCGTTGCCGGGAGCGGTGGCCATGTACTCGTCGAGCGCGGACAGGATGTTGTACGCCTTGGTGAAGTCGGCCTCGGTCGCGCCGATCCTGTCGATCATCACGCGGGCCTCGGCGATGGTGTCATGGTAGGTGCGCCAGGCGGCGTCGGAGTACTCCGAACGCCTGCCGTCGTACTTGCCGGTGACCTCGTCGAGCTTGGCCTGGGCGTCGGCCTTGGAGTGGGACTCGGACTCGACGTGCTCGATCGTGAGGTTGTCGAGGACGAAGTCCTTGTAGCCGCCGAAGTTCGCCGCGTTGCCGCTGGTGCCCTGCGTGTCGGCCGCCGTGGAGGTCGAGTAGATGCCGAACCAGGAGTCGCCGTTGATGCCGCCCGTGAGGGTGAACTCGTAGTGGCCGTCCTCGCCCAGCGCCTTCTTGAGGTTCTGGAACTCGGTGGACGCCGCGTTGAACTCGCCCTGTCCGATGGCGACGGCGTAGATGTCGTCGGAGCCGGACTGGTAGTCGAACGAGACCTTGTACTGCTCGCCGGCCTCGAACTTCACGTTCTGCGGGATCGTCTGGTAGGCGAGCGTGCCGTAGCCGGCCAGACCGTTGATCTTCACGGACCAGTCGCCGTCGAGCACGTCGTCCATCTTCTTGACGTCCCAACCGGCCTGCGTGTACGGGGCGTGCAGCTCCGACAGGTGGGTGCGGTTGTCCTCGACGCCCTCGATGCCCGAGATGACGAACGGCCAGATGCCCTGGGCGTTGTTCTCGAAGTCGTTGGTCAGCGTCTTGAGCGTGCCGTCGGCCTCGGAGACGATGCCGTCGTAGGCGTTCTCGAGGATGCGGACGTCATCGAAGTAGGCATGCTCGGCGTCGTCGCTCTTGAGCGACAGCGTCACTTCGGCGGTGCCGGACTCCGGTGCGGTGAACCACACGTACATGTTCTGGAAGTAGCTGCTGCCGGCCTCCGTGTTCGTGTTGGTGTTGTGCGCGTACGCCTTGATGTAGTTCTTGGCGATGCTCGTGCCGGTGGAGTTCGACGCCAGCGTCGTGCCGCCGTCGGTGACGGTCACGGACGCGTCGCCCGCGGTGCGGTTGTCGACGCCCAGATACAGCGCGTAGCGCTCGCCGGCCTTGAGGTCGGTGATCTTCTGGGAGACCGAGACCTTGCCGGTCAGGCGCAGCATGGCGTTGTTGGTGCCCTCGACCTCGGCGGTGCCGTTGCCGGTGACGGTCCAGTTGTCCTTGAGGGTGGCCTGGCCGCCGTTGAAGCCGGCGTCCACGACGTGCATGCCGTCGCTCCAGTTGACCTGGATCTGCTTGGCCTCGCCCTTGTACACGACGTACGGGGTCTGCGCGTCGGCGCTGAGCGTGACCTGGCCGTTGACGACGGCCACGTCCTGCTCGTCGGTCTTGCCCTGGTCGGTCAGCTGGTACACCTTGACGCTGGAGAGGTTCTCCCATCCGGTCGGCAGGGTCCAGGTGGTCTCGCCGCCGGTGGTGTTCCAGTGGTAGAGGCGCTGGTCGTCGCTTCCGAGCAGCTCGCCGGTGGACGCGTCCCACATCCAGGGCAGGAGGTAGGACTCGGTGCCGCCGGTGCCGTTGTCGCCGCGGGAGACCGCGCCGGTGGCGACGGTCACGCCGTTGAGGGTGATGGTGCGGTCGCGGTACGCGGCGTTCGACGTGTCGTTGGAGCCGCGGGACAGGACGAGGGTGTTGCCGTTGTCGTCCTTGAGCGTGATCTGCTCATTGCCGTTGTTGACGGAGGCGTCCTGGGTCGAGGTCGCGTCGAGCGGGCTGTTGACCCACTGCGTGACCTTGAAGTGCTGGATGAACTTCGTCGACACGTCATGGGTGTACAGGTTGGTGATGTACGCGGCGTAGTCGTTGCGTCCCTGCCAGCCCTCGAAGTCCTTCATGTTGTAGCCGCCGAGCAGCGGTGCGTTGGCCGCGCCGCCGTAGCTCGGGTAGTCGCCCACCCAGCTGTCCTTCTGGTGGTTGCGCAGGAAGCGCATCACCTGGGAGTTCTCGCCCTTCATGCCGGAGCCGCCGTAGGTCAGATCGGCCGCCCAGTGCTGGAAGGTCGAATCGTACTCGTTGCCCGCGCCCCATTCGGTGGTCATGCGCCAGCCGTTGTCGTTGATCATCTGGCTCATCTTGCGGGTCTCCCACGAGTCCTCGGCGCCGGAGGTGTTGTTGCCCCACACGTCGAGGTAGATGAAGTCCATGTTGTCGCCGACCTTCTCGGACAGCGCGTCGAAGCGGCTCTCGCGCGATCCGGAGGCCAGATCGTAGATGCCGTCGATGCCCACGCCCTGATCGAGCCAGTTCCAGCCGTAGCTCAGGCCGCCGGAGGAGTTGCGGCGGACCATGTCCTCGTTGAAGGCCTTGGCTTCGGGGTACATCTCGGACGCGTTGACGTGGATGCCGAAGCGGGCGCCGTATTCGGCTCCCTTCTCCATGAGCTCGTTCATGTCGTCGGCGCCGCCGATGCGCTCGCCGATGTCGGCGTAGTCGGGGTGTCCGGAGTCGTGGCCCTCGTTGCCGTAGCCCTTGAGGAGCACGGACTGTCCGAGGCCGTCGGTGTTGAGGGCGACCTTCTTGACGTTGTCGAGGGTGGTGAGGAACGGGTTCTGGGCCTGTCCGCCGAAGTTCATGGCGATGCGCCAGGCGACGAGCTCGGGCACCTCCTCGGACTTGTACGGGTTGTTCATGATGGACCGGTAGGCGATGGCGCCGTCCTGCCAGTTGACGGTGCCGTCCTCGTTCTGGTCGCCGGCGATCGCGACGGCCATCTTCGGCATATCCGTCTCCTCGACGGCGTAGGACCTTCCCTTGGAATCCGTCACGGTGCGATGGTAGTACCACGGGGCGCTGGCGAGGCCGAGCGACGTGACGCCGGAGACCGACTGGGTCGTGGCGTACACACGGGTGTTCTTCGCGCCGCCCGCGACGGTGCCGCTGGCGGTGGAGCCGTCGTGCTCGGAGTTGGACCACAGGCCCGCGCTCAGACCGCCGCCGGAGACGAACGCGTACGTGTAGTCGTCGTTCGTCTTGTTGAGACTGTCGGTGATGCCGAAGTTCGTGTCGCCGGGCTTGTTGGTGTCGGACGACATGCGGGCGCCGGTGAACTGTGCGTCGGTCTGGTCGGCGCGCACGGACACGAGGCTGTGGTTGGGGAACGAGATCGTCTGGATCGGGTACTTGTCCTCGTCGGCCTTGTTCTCGATCTTGGTGACGTCCATGTGCAGCGTGTTCTTCTCCACGCCGATCTCGACGGTGACGACGGCGTCGACGTGCTTGGCCTCGTTCTTCACGGTCAGCACATACGTGGCCTTGGTGTCGCCGTCCTTCTTGAAGGTCACGTCGTCGTCGGTCAGCTCGACGTTGGTGCCGTTGATCTCGACGGTGCGCACGTCCCTGGACTGGCCGTGCATGACCTTGCCGTCGCTCATCGTGTAGGAGAGCACGGACGGGAAGTGCTTCTTGAGTGCGACGGTCATCTGCTCGGTGGCGAGCGTCTCGGTCTCCACCACCGCGGCCGGGGTCATCCTGACCTGAAGGGCCAGCTGGCTGGATCCGTTGATGACGACCTCCTGGGAGGCGTCCTCATAGCCTTCGGCGCTCACGCTGAGCGTGTACTTGCCGTTCTTCAGGCCGGTGACGGAGAAGTTGCCCTTGGCGTCGGTGGTGGCGGTCTTGTCGCCGATGCGCACGGTCGCGCCGGCCACCACGCCCTTGTCGTGCCAGACGTTGCCGGCCACGTCGTAGACGGAGGTGTCGGCCTCGGGGAAGTCCTTGACGTACATGTCGGTGACGTCGTTGAAGTTCTTCCACGAGCCGGCCTTCATCGCGACCTTGTCGCTCAGGTTGCCCATCGAGGAGAAGTCCTCGGTGAAGGCCGTCTGGCCGTCGACGGTGAGCGTGACCTTGTGGTCGTCGGTCCAGGAGACGAGCACGTCGGTCTCGGCGTTGGCCGCCGGGGCCGCGATGCGGTCGCCCGAGTACCAGGCGCCGTCGCCGTTCTCGTACTTCTGCCAGAACCAGCCGCCGGTGTCGAAGCCGATGAACAGGCCGTTGCCCGGATCCTTGTAGCCCAGGTAGAAGCCGAAGCGGTTGTCGCTGGGCTCCTGCGGGGACCTGAGCGTGGCGTGGAACTGGCCGGCCTTGGTGAAGTCGAACGTCTGGTCGGCGATGGCGACCGCCGGCCAGTTGTTGTTCTCGGAGGGGTTCTTCACGGCGTTGCCGTGCTTCTCGTTGGACTTGAAGTGGACCCATCCGTCGGCCTCCTCGAGGATCTCCCCGCCGAGCGCGATGCTGCTGTCCACAGTCCAGCCCGAGACGTCGGCCTGTGTTGTGGCCTCCGTCGTCTCCTGTCCCTCCTGCAGGACCTGCAGAATCTGGTTCTGCATCTCCTGTGAGAGGAGCGGCTCCGCATTGGCCACGCCCGCGACGCCCATGGGGGCG
Organism: Bifidobacterium samirii; assembly: GCF_003952945.1. Lineage (GTDB taxonomy): Bacteria > Actinomycetota > Actinomycetes > Actinomycetales > Bifidobacteriaceae > Bifidobacterium > Bifidobacterium samirii. The sequence goes on along the minus strand of NZ_QXGK01000007.1, from coordinate 75,446 downwards.
ACGACGAGGGCTGCAGCCAGCGTCACCGATGCGATTCGTTTGTTCATAACTGAATCCTTCTCATCATTGAGGAGTGCCCGCCATGGCGATGAAGCATGGAAGGCAATTGCAATTTAAAAAGATAACATAGTTAACAAAAAGGCGCAACGACGATGTGTTGCCTTGTGTTTCCAGCGAAAAAGCACTGTTAATAAACTGTGTTAACGTTAACCTAAAATCGTTTGACGTAGTGTTTTCTCGATATCGGTCGCGGTATCGCCCGGCGAAGTAGCGCCTATGGGCTACAGTGGGCGGGTTTGCCCGCGCGATGCGCATCCCCGAATACGAAAGGCCCCCGTGCCCAGGAACCCCCAGACATCCCTCCCGTCCGAAGCCCCCATGCCCGTCGTCGAGGTGCGCCCCGTGCCCTTCCGCGAGCTCGGCGTGCCCGAGCCGCTGCTGCGCGTGCTCGCCGCCGACGGCAAGACCGACGCGTTCCCCATCCAGGCCGACACCCTGCCCGACTCGCTGTCCGGCCGCGACGTCCTCGGCCGCGGGCGCACCGGCTCGGGCAAGACGCTCGCGTTCTGCATCCCGCTCGCCGCGCGCCTGTGCGCCGCGCCCTGGCATGACAGGATGACGATGGCCGACTACCGCCGCCTGATCAAGCAGGACCGTCGCCGCCGGCACGACGAGCGCGTCGCCGACGGGTTCCTGCCGCATCCGCGCGGCCTCATCCTCGTGCCCACGCGCGAGCTCGCCAACCAGATCAACGACGTGCTCGCGCCGCTCGCCCAGATGTCCGGACTGGAGACCACGACCGTGTACGGCGGCGTGCGCTACAGCCGCCAGGCGCGCGACCTGCGCGCCGGCGCCGACATCGTCGTCGCCTGCCCTGGCCGCCTCGAGGACCTGCTGCGCCAGAACATGCTCACCCTGGCCGACGTGGAGGTCGTCGTCCTCGACGAGGCCGACGAGATGGCCGACATGGGCTTCCTGCCGCCGGTGAAGCGCATCCTGGGCCAGATCCGCCCCGACGCGCAGCACATGCTGTTCTCCGCGACGCTCGACCACGGCGTCGACGGCGTCGTACGCGAGTTCCTGCGCGACCCCAAGACCCACAGCGTCGACGAGCCGACCGCCGCCTCCGACACGATGACCCAGCACGTGTTCGAGGTCGCCAAATCCGACAAGTCCGAGGTCGTGCGTGTGCTCGCCTCCGGCAAGGGCCGGCGCATCCTGTTCACCCGCACCAAGTTCCAGGCGAAGAAGCTCGCCAAGAGCCTGACCCACAACGGCATCCCCGCCGCCGAACTGCACGGCAACCTCTCGCAGAACCAGCGCGACCGCAACCTCGCCGCATTCGAGAACGGCGCGGCCAACGTGCTCGTCGCCACCGACGTGGCCGCCCGCGGCATCGACATCAGCAACGTCGAACTCGTCGTCCAGGTCGACCCGCCGGAGGACCCCAAGTCGTTCGTGCACCGCTCCGGCCGCACCGCACGCGCCGGCCGCACCGGCGACGTCGTCACCCTCGTCATGCCCGACCAGCGGCGCGAGGCGCGACGCATGCTCAAGGCCGCCGGCATCCGCGTCAAATCCGTCGAAGTGCGCCACGAATCGCCCGAAGTGCTCGCGCTGATGGGCGAGCGCGCCGACGCCGTCAACGGCTGGAGCCTCGACCAGGCCCAGCCCGCCGGCAACCCGCGCCGCACCCGCGGCGGCGCGGCCGGCGCATCCAAGGGCGGCGGCCGCCGCCGACGCGGCCGGAACGCCGACGCATGGGAGCTGCCCGACATCGCGCTCGAAGCCGAGGCCGACGCCAAGGCGTTCGCCCACCTGCCCGCCGACGGTGTCATCGACGGCACCGTCGACACGTCCGAGGCCGCATCCCGAGACATGGCCGCAAGCGACGGCGGCGCGACCCGACTCACCCCCGGCAAGGCGCGCCGACGCCGCCATGAGCCGCGCCGCGGCGCTGAAGCCGAAGCCGGCGCTCGCGGAAAGGCCGGGGAGGGCACGTCCGCGTCGGACGGCAAGTCCGGCAAGTCCGACGGGAACGCGAAGCGCGGAGGGCAGCGCGGCAAGGGACGCAAGTACGTCGAACGTCAGGAACGGCTCGCACAGGGCGAGGCGACGAAGGAACGCCGTTCGGCGGACCATGGCCGAGCCGATCGCACCGACCGGCGAGACGGCCGCGACATGGCCGACGCACGCGGCGAGCGCCGCGGGGGAGCGGGCGGCAGGCGCATCCACCGCAAGGACGAGAACCGCATCGTCGTCGACGAGCGCTCCGAGGACGTCAAGCGCCACGAGCGGCGCATGGCCGCCAGGCGCGGCAATGCGCCCGCGCCGCGCCGCCACCGCTCGAAGATGCACAAGGTGCCCTTCCGCACCCGCTGATCGGTCTGCGCCGCACGGGATGCGGCGCGGCCGGTTCCGGCCGCGGCCGTCACGGCCTGGTCGGAGCCGGCCGCGGATGCGGCGGAACCGTCCGGAATCGGAAGGCGGGGCGGGCAAGCCCACGGCGTAACGGCGTTCCGCACTTGACGATAGGCTGGCGACATGTCACTTTTCGATATGTTCGATCCCACGTCCCCCGGATTCGACCCGCGCGACGCGCAGCGCGGGCGAGGCCGCAGGGACGCCGCCAACGACGACGAACCGGTCATCATCGACGTGCAGACGGACGGCGATGAGACCGCCGAGCCGCACGTCGCGCACGCGGCGCGGCCGGCCGGCGCGGCCTCCGGCGCGCATCGGCCGCCGCACGGTCCCACAGGCCCGCGCATCGCATCCCGGCCCGCCGCACCCCGGTCCAACCGCGGCAGCATCGCCCTGATCGCGGTCGTCACGGTCCTCACCGTGGCGGTCGGCCTGTTCTTCGCGCTCTCGCGCTTCATCACCGACCTCATGTGGTACGACCAGCTCGGCTTCCAGAGCGTCGTCTGGACGCAGCTGGGCACCAAGATCGGTGTGTGGGCCGCGTACGCGCTCCTCGTGGCGCTCACCGGCTTCGCGTCCGCCGCGCTCGCCATCCACGCGCGCCCCGACTCGTCCGACGGCTCCACGTTCCGCATCAACGGCGACGTCGTCGAGATCGGGCGGTCCGTCAGCTCGAAGACCGCCCGGCGCGTCGCCGCCGGCGTCTCCCTGATCGTCGGCATCGTGTTCGGATCCGAGTTCAACGCCAACTGGACCGAGATCCTCCTCATGTTCAACGCGCAGTCGTTCGGCACCACCGACCCCCAGTTCGGCCTCGACAACGGCTTCTACGTGTTCATACTGCCCGGACTGCGGCTCGTCGTCGCCGCCGTGTCGATGCTGCTGTTCATGGGACTGCTGTTCTCCGCGGTCACCCACCTGCTCATGGGCGGCATCCGCTTCACGATGCCCGTGAAGGGACGCGGCGTGCTCGACGTGACCAAGCGCGCCCGCCGCCAGGTCGCCGTCTGGTTCATGCTCAACATGCTCGCCTGGGCCGCACGCCAGATCGTCGGCATGTTCTCCCACCTGACCGAACAGGGCGACCGCATCACCGGCGCCACCTACACCACCGTCAACGCGACCATCCCCGTCACGCTCGTCATGGCCGGCCTGACCGTCCTGCTCGGCATCGTGCTGGGCGTGTGGCTCATGCGCTCCCACGCGCTCGAAGGCCCCGCCAAGCCCACCGTGCGCGCCGTCGCCGCGATCAAGGCGTGGCGCACGCCCGTCGTCGCCGTCGCCGCGTTCGTCGTCGTGTCCATGACCCTCACCGTCGCCTGGCCGATGCTCCTGCAGCGCTTCAAGGTCAACCCCAACGCGCAGGAGATGGAATCCACGTACATCGAACGCAACATCAAGGCCACGCAGGAGGCGTACGGCCTGGACGACATCCAGGTCGAGCAGTACCAGGCCACCACCAAGGGCGAATCCGGGGCGCTCGCCGGCGAGACCGAGACGACCGCGCAGATCCGCCTGCTCGACCCGCAGATCGTGTCGCCCACGTTCAAACAGCTGCAGCAGTCGAAGCAGTACTACACGTTCGCCGACACGCTCGCCGTCGACAAGTACGACATCGACGGCGAAAGCCAGGACACGGTCATCGCCGCGCGCGAGCTCGACCTCGACGGCCTCGACAACCGCAACTGGGTCAACGACCACACCGTGTACACGCACGGCTACGGCATCGTCGCCGCCTACGGCAACAAGGTGACCGCCGACGGCCAGCCCAAGTTCTTCGAATCGGGCATCCCCACGCAGGGCGCGCTCACCGACTCCGAAAACTACGAGCCGCGCATCTACTTCTCACCCAACGCGACCGAATACTCGATCGTCGGCGCCCCCGAGGGCACCAAGTCGTGGGAGTTCGACTATCCGACCGGGTCGGAGGGCGCGACCACCACGTTCGACGGCGACGGCGGCCCGTCCGTCGGCAACATCCTCTCCCGTCTGCTGTACGCGATCCGCTTCGGCTCCGACCAGATCCTCTTCTCCGACCGCGTCACCAGCGAATCGCAGATCCTCTACGACCGTTCCCCCAAGGAACGCGTCGCCAAGGTCGCCCCGTACCTGACGCTCGACGGCCGCGTCTACCCGGCCGTCGTCGACGGGCGCGTCAAGTGGATCGTCGACGGCTACACCACGTCCGACGCCTACCCGTACTCGCAGATGACCGACCTCGGCGAGGCGACCGAGGACTCGACCACCGAGACGTCCGACACGGTGCAGGGACTGGGCACGCAATATGCCAACTACATCCGCAACTCCGTCAAGGCGACCGTCGACGCGTACGACGGCTCGGTCGACCTGTACGTGTGGGACGAATCCGACCCGGTCATCAAGGCGTGGTCGCAGATCTTCCCCGGCCAGTACCACTCGGTGTCCGAGATCTCCGGCGACCTGATGAGCCACCTGCGCTACCCGGAGAACCTGTTCAAGGTGCAGCGCGAACTGCTCTCCAAGTACCATGTGACCTCGGCCAGCCAGTTCTTCTCCGGCGAGGACTTCTGGCAGACGCCCGTCGACCCGACCGAATCCGAGGCCGCGCAGGCCAAGGACATCCTGCAGCCGCCCTACTATCTGACGCTGCAGACCGGCGGCTCCGACGAACCGGTGTTCTCGCTGACCTCCTCGTACATCCCCGCCGGCACGTCCACGCGCGAGATCCTCACCGGATTCCTGTCGGTCGACTCCGACGCGGGCGACCAGGCGGGCGTGATCGGCGAGAACTACGGCACGATCCGGCTCCAGGAGCTGCCCAAGGACTCCAACGTGCCCGGCCCGGGCCAGGCGCAGAACAACTTCAACGCCGACGCCGACGTATCCAAGGAGCTCAACCTGCTCGAATCCGGGTCCACGAACGTGGTGCGCGGCAACCTGCTGACGCTGCCGCTGGGCGGCGGCCTCGTGTACGTGCAGCCCGTGTACGTCAAGTCGAGCGGATCCACGTCGTTCCCGCTGCTCAAGAAGACGCTCGTCGCGTTCGGCGACCAGGTCGGATTCGCCGACACGCTCGACGAGGCGCTCGACCAGGTGTTCGGCGGCGACTCGGGCGCCGAGGCCGGCGACGCGGAGAACGTCGCCGACGGCGACGGCTCCGGCGGTTCCGGCGGTGCGGATGACGGTTCGTCGGATGCGGACGGCTCCGGCGGCGCCGCGGGCGACGGCACGAAGGACGACGCCGCATCCGACGGCAAGTCCGACGGCTCCGACGGCGGCACGACCGGCGGCACGACGTCCGCCGGCGACCTGAAGACCGCGCTGAACGACGCCGCCCAGGCGATGAAGGACGCCGACGCCGCGATGAAGAACGGCGACTGGACCGCCTACGGCGAGGCGCAGGACCGTCTCAAGGAGGCGCTCGACCAGGCGATCCGGCTCCAGTAGCCGCCGGTGGCGGTCAAGCCGTTTGTCCGATACCGTCGGGGCCCCGGAGCATGCGCTCCGGGGCCCCGGCATATCCGCGCCCCGAATCCCGGCTCCCCGTCATCGCGCGGACGGCCTAGAATCATGGCCCATGACATCATCCGAATCGCATGCGCCCCGTCGCCACGTCATCCGCCCGGCCGTCGAAGCCGACCTGCCGGCCATCACCGACATCTACAACGAGGCGGTCGTGCGCGGCGGCTCGTCCGCCGAACTGGAGCCGGTGTCGCTGGAGGCGCGCCGCGCATGGGTCGACTCGCACGAGCCTCGCGACCGCTACCCGGTCGTCGTCATCGACGTCGAGACCGACGCGGGGGAGTGGGCGACCGCCGGCTTCGGGTCCCTCTCGAAGTTCCACCAGCGCGCCGGCTACGACGGCGTCACCGAACTCAGCTACTACATCGCCGGCGCCCACCACGGCCAGGGACTCGGCACCGCGATGGTCGCGTGGCTGATGGACGCCGCCGCCGACCGGGGGTTCACGCACGCCGCGGCGATCATCTACGCCGACAACGCCGGCTCGAACGCGCTGATGCGCCGCTTCGGATTCACCCGCTTCGGCCTGCTGCCCGCCGCCGTCACCAGCGGCGACGGCCGCATCCACGACATGGGCTACTGGTTCCGTCCGCTGGGGACGGGACGCGCCTCCGCCACGACGGACGGACACGACACGGACAAGGAGACGATCCGATGACGGTTCCACGTTTCGACCCGCTCGCGCAGCGCTACCCCTCGCAGCGCTACCCCCTGTACGCCGGCAGGGCGATGGTCAACTGCTCGATGCCGCAGGCGTCGGCGGCCGGCCTGCAGGCCATCGTCAAGGGCGGCAACGCGTTCGACGCGGCCGTCGCCGCCGCGGCGGCGCTGACCGTCGTCGAACCGACGTCCAACGGCATCGGCTCCGACGCGTTCTGCATCGCATGGAGCGCGCGCGAACGGCGCCTGATCGGCCTCAACTCGAGCGGTCCCGCACCCCGGGCCATCTCCATCGACCGGGTCCTGGCGGACGGCGCCGACGAGCACGGCCGCATGCCGATGCTCGGCTGGACGCCCGTCACCGTGCCCGGCGCGCCCGCCGCATGGGCCGCGCTCAACGGACGCTACGGCCGGCTCACCCTAGCCGAGGACCTCGCACCCGCCGTCGACTACGCGCGCGACGGCTACCCGTGCAACCCGAACCTGTCGTACTTCTGGCGCAAGGGCGCCGACCTGTACCGCTCCCGGAACGCCGACGGCCGCTTCGACGCATGGATGCGCACGTTCGCGCCCGGCGGCCGCACGCCCGAACCCGGCGACGTCGTGCGCCTGCCCGACCATGCGGCCACGCTCGAGGCGATCGGCGCCAGCGATGCGCGCGCCTTCTACGAGGGCGACCTCGCGCAGGCGATCGACCGGGCGTCGCGCGAGGCCGGCGGCTACCTTCGCCACGACGACCTCGCCGCGTTCCGCCCCCGCTGGGTCGATCCGATGCGCGTCAACTACCGTGGCTACGAGGTGTGCGAGATCCCGCCGAACGGGCAGGGCATCGTCGCGCTCATGGCCCTCAACATCCTGAACAACTTCGACTTCCCCGCCAAGGAGAGCGTCGACACGTACCATCGGCAGATCGAAGCCGTCAAGATCGCGTTCGCCGACGCGTTCGAGACCGTCACCGACCCCGACGACACCGACTTCGACTACCGGCGCTATCTGGACCCCGCATACGGTGCGGAACGCGCCAGGCTCATCGACGGCGAGGCGCGCGTGCGCACCACGTCGACGCCCGCCGACGGCGGCACCGTCTACCTGTGCTGCGCCGACGGCGAAGGCAACATGGTGTCCTACATCCAGTCGAACTACATGGGCTTCGGATCCGGCATCGTCGTGCCCGGCACCGGCATCGCCCTGCAGAACCGCGGCGCCGACTTCTCGCTCGACCCGGCGCGCGCCAACGCGCTCAAACCCGGCAAGCGCACCTACCACACCATCATCCCCGGCTTCCTCATGAAGGACGGCCTGCCCGTCGGCCCGTTCGGCGTGATGGGCGGCTACATGCAGCCGCAGGGCCATGTGCAGGTCGCGATGAACGCCATCGACTTCGGCCTCGACCCCCAGCAGGCGCTCGACGCGCCGCGCTGGAAATGGGACCGGCGCAACGAGGTGCGCGTCGAGACCCGCTTCGACGCCGACATCGCCCGCGCACTGGCCCGACGCGGCCACGCGATGACCATGGCGCTGGAGACCGCCGACTTCGGCCGCGGCCAGATGATTATGCGACTCGACGACGGCATGCTCGTCGGCGGCACCGAATCGCGCACCGACAGCAACATCGCCTGCCTGTAGCACGGCGCCGCCCGTCCGGCCGCCCCGACCGCCGGCCCCGACCGCCGGCCCCGACCCGTCAGGCCCTCCCACGCCGTGCGCGAACCGCACGCGACGCGGGAGGGCCTGACGGTATGATGCCCAAGGTTACGAAAAGCATCCGCCTCGCGCGGACATGAGGCGAAGGTAGGGACGAATGGCATCCGATTTCTGGCTGATCGTGGGACTGGGCAATCCGGGCAAGAAGTACGAGGACACCCGGCACAACATGGGATTCATGGCCGCCGACGTGCTGGCCGAACGCTGGTCGGTGGCCTTCTCCGACCACAAGGGACTCGCCATGCTCGGCAAGGGCGCGATGAGCCTCAACGGCCGCAACGTCAAGTTCTTCCTCGCCAAGCCGCTCACCTACATGAACGACTCCGGCAACGCCGTCGCCTCCATCGCCGCCTACTACCAGATCGAACCCGACCACGTCGTCGTCATCCACGACGACATGGACCTCGACTTCGGCCGCATCAAGGTCAAGGCCGGCGGCTCCGCAGGCGGCCACAACGGCATCAAATCCATCGACAAGTCGCTGGGCACCCCCAAGTACGCGCGCGTGCGCATGGGCGTCGGCCACGCCCGGCGCGGCGCCAACGCCCACGACAACACCGTCAACTGGGTGCTCGGCGGCTTCGGCCCCGACCAGCGCAGGCAGCTGCTCGAATTCCTCATGGACGGCGCCGACGCCGCCGAGGAGATCATCGTCAACGGCCTGGCCCGCACCCAGGAGAAGTTCAATGGCAGGTAAGGCCACCGCCGCCACCCGCCGCGCCGACGCCGCACAGGCCGCCATGACCCGCGGATCGCTCGCCGGCCTCATCGACGCGCTCGACGCCGATCCCGCGTTCCGTGCGCTCGCCGACGGCACCGCCGACGCGGACGGGGGCGAGCGCGCCGACCCGGCGATCACGGTCGGCGCGCCCGACGGCATCCGGCCGGCGCTCGCCGCCGCCACGGCGCGGAGGCGACCGGTCGTGCTCGTCGTCGCCTCCGGACGCGAGGCGGAGGACACCGTCGCCGCGCTGCGCTCCTGGTACGACGGCGACCCGGGCGAGATCGCGCTCCTGCAGGCGTGGGAGACGCTGCCGCACGAGCGCCTCAGCCCGCGCGCCGACACGGTCGCCGGCCGCATGGCCGTCTTCCGCCGGCTGACCCACCCGGACCCGTCCGATCCGATGTTCGGACCGATCCGCATCCTCGTCATGCCGGTGCGCTCGCTCATCCAGCCGATCGTCAAGGGATCGGGCGACGTGGAGCCGCTCGTGTTCCGCACCGGCGTCGAACTGCCGCTCGACGAGGTGGCCCGCCGGCTCGTCGAACACGCGTACACGCGCGTCGACCTCGTCATGGACCGCGGCGAGTTCGCGGTGCGCGGCGGCATCATCGACGTGTTCCCGCCGACCGCGCCGCACCCGGTGCGCATCGAGTTCTTCGGCGACGAGATCGACACGATCCGCGAATTCCACTCGTCCGACCAGCGCACGTACGGCGACGGCCTGACGTCCGTCTGGGCGACGCCGTGCCGCGAACTGCAGCTGACCGACGAGGTGCGCAGGCGCGCCGCCGCGCTCGTCGGCCGCATCCCCAACGCGGACGACATGCTCGCCTCCATCGCCGAGGCGATCCCCGTCGAAGGCATGGAGTCGCTGATGCCCGCGCTCATCGACGACATGGAGCCGGTCCACGCGCTCCTGCCCGAACGGGCCGTGGTCATGCTGTGCGACCCGGAGAAGCTGCGCCGCGCCGCCGACGACCTCGCCAAGACCGCCAACGAGTTCCTCGCCGCCAGCTGGCATGTGGCCGCGTCCGGCCACGGCGCCGGCGCGCCCATCACCTTCGACCAGGCCAGCTTCCTCGACTACGAGAGCACCGTCGACACGCTCGCCTACTCGCGCCGCGAGGTGTGGAAGGTCACCGGCTTCGGCGTCGACGCGACACGGCCCGGCCATGTGATGCTCGACGCGAGCGCGCCGGGCGAATACCGCGGCGACGAACGCCGCGCCGCCGCCGGCATCCAGGGGCTCGTCGAGGACGGCTACCGGCTGACCGTCACCGCCGGCGCGCAGGGCACGCTGGCGAGGCTCAAGCGGGCGATCAACGAGACCGGCGTCGCCTCGTTCGACACGGTCCGCTCGCAGGCACAGGACGGCTTCGTCGACGCCGCCGCCAAGGTGGCGCTGCTGACCGAACGCGACCTGACCGGCCGCTCGTCGGCCGCCGCGCAGGCGAAGACCCCCAAGCGCCGCCGCAAGGCGATCGACCTGGTGGAGCTGCGCGCCGGCGACTACGTGGTGCACGAGCAGCACGGCATCGGACGGTTCGTCGAGATGCGCCAGCGCGAGATCGGCACCGGCGCGAACCGCTCCACCCGCGAGTATCTGGTCATCGAATACGCGCCGAGCAAACGCGGCGCGCCCGCCGACAAGCTGTTCATCCCCACCGACCAGCTCGACCAGGTCAGCAAGTACATCGGCGCGGAGACGCCCAAGCTCAACAAGCTCGGCGGCTCCGACTGGGCCGCCACCAAGGCGAAGGCGCGCAAACACGTCGCCGAGATCGCCGAGGATCTGGTGAAGCTGTATTCGGCGCGTCAGGCGTCGGCCGGCTTCGCGTTCAGCCCCGACACGCCGTGGCAGAAGGAGCTGGAGGACGCGTTCCCGTACCAGGAGACCGCCGACCAGCTCACCACGATCGACGAGGTCAAGGCCGACATGGAGAAGCCGGTGCCGATGGACCGCCTCATCTGCGGCGACGTCGGCTTCGGCAAGACCGAGATCGCGGTGCGCGCCGCGTTCAAGGCGATCCAGGACGGCAAGCAGGTGGCGGTGCTCGTGCCCACCACGCTGCTCGTCCAGCAGCACTACGAGACGTTCGCCGGCCGCTACGAGGGCTTCCCGGTCACCGTGGCCGCGATGAGCCGCTTCCAGACGCCCAAGGAGATCGAGAGGACCATCGAGGACCTCGGCACGGGCGGCGTGGACGTGGTCATCGGCACGCACAAGCTGCTCAACCCGAAGATCCGCTTCAAGGACCTCGGCCTGGTGATCATCGACGAGGAGCAGCGCTTCGGCGTCGAACACAAGGAGACGCTCAAGGCGCTGCGCACCAACGTGGACGTGCTGAGCCTGTCCGCCACGCCGATCCCGCGCACGCTGGAGATGGCCGTCACCGGCATCCGCGAGATGTCGACGCTCGCCACCCCGCCCGAGGACCGTCTGCCGGTGCTCACCTACGTGGGCGCGTACGAGGACGCGCAGGTCACCGCCGCGGTGCGCCGCGAGCTGCTGCGCGGCGGCCAGGTGTTCTACGTGCACAACCGCGTGCAGGACATCGCCAAGGTCGCCGCGAGGATCCACGAGCTGGTGCCCGAGGCGCGCGTCGGCACCGCGCACGGCAAGATGGGCGAGAAGCAGCTCGACAACGTCATCCGCGACTTCTGGCACCGCGACATCGACGTGCTCGTGTGCACGACGATCATCGAGACCGGCCTGGATATCTCCAACGCGAACACGCTGATCGTCGACCAGGCCGACCGGTTCGGCCTCAGCCAGCTGCACCAGCTGCGCGGCCGCGTCGGCCGTGGCCGCGAGCGCGCCTACGCGTACTTCCTGTACGATCCGAGCAAGCCGATGACCCAGCAGTCGCACGACCGTCTGGCCACGATCGCGCAGAACACGTCGCTGGGCAGCGGCTTCGACGTGGCGATGAAGGACCTGGAGCTGCGCGGCACCGGCAACCTGCTGGGCGACCAGCAGTCGGGCCACATCGAGGGCGTCGGCTTCGACCTGTACATCCGCATGGTGTCCGAGGCCGTCGAACAGGTCAAGGAGCCGCAGCGCGCCGAACCGGTCGCCGTCACCATCGACCTGCCGATCGAGGCGTCGATCCCGGTCGACTACATCGACTCGGACAAGCTTCGCCTGGAGGCGTACCGCAAGCTCGCCGCCGCCCGCGACGAGCAGGACCTGCACGACCTGGCCGAGGAGCTGGCCGACCGCTACGGCCGGCTGCCCGAGGCGTTCGAGACGCTGTTCGGCGTCGCCCGCCTGCGCATGCGCGCCCGGGAGCTGGGCATCAGCGAGATCGTCGCGCAGGGACGCAACGTGCGCGTGGGCCGCTTCGACCCGCCCGAGTCGATCCAGATGCGCATCAACCGCATCTACAAGGGCGCCCAGTACCGTCCGCTGACCCACACGTACCTGATCCCCGCGCCGTTCGCCGGATCGCTGGGCAACGGCCCGATGGCCGGCGAGCACGTCATGGACTGGGTGAACGACCTGCTCAACGACTTCGCCTGGACGCCGGGCGGACGCCGCTGACCGGATGCGGCGGGACGGACCGAATCGCGGCGCCGCCCCGCCCGCCGCGCCCGCACCGTCGCACGTCGCACGTCGTGCGTCCGCGCCCCGGCCGGACGGCGGCGCGCGGCCGGCGCGCGGGCTAGACTGTCGGTCATGACCGATCGCACCGACGAGACCCGCATCCGCCGCGCGCAGCCGCGCGACATCCCCGAACTCCACCGCCTGCTGCGCCAGGTCGCCGACGTCCACCATCAGGGGCGCCCCGACCTGTTCCGCGCAGGCGCGACCAAATACGACGACGGCGAACTGGCCGGCATCCTCGCCGACGAGTCCACGCCCGTCTTCGGCATGTTCGCCGCCGACGACACGACCCTGCTCGGCTACGCGTTCTGCGTGTTCCAGCGCAACGACGGCAACCACGTGCTGACCGACATCACCACGCTGTACGTCGACGACATCTGCGTCGACGAGACCGCGCGCGGCGGGGGAGTGGGCTCCGCCCTCTACCGGCACGTCCTCGCCTTCGCCCGCGAATCCGGATGCCACAACCTCACCCTCAACGTGTGGTCGTGCAACCCGGGCGCGCAGGCCTTCTACGAGCGCATGGGCCTGACCCCGTACAAGGTCGGCATGGAGCAGATCCTCTAACCGGCGGGCATGCGCCGTCCACTGCCATGATTCCGCGATCCACGGCCCGCCGTCCGCATGCCGGACGGCGGGCCGCATGCCGGATCGGCATTGTCTATACGCCTCCCTATATCCGTATCCGAAAGCGATCGGACGGGGCCGGCCGCCACGGCCTGCCCGCAGGGATCGAGACCGAACGGAAGGGATACGGACACCCATGGGCGCATCATCGCCGACGACGACAACGACGGACAGGGGAGCGGGCGGAAGCGACCGCATCGAACCACGGCTGCTGGTCGTGGTCGTCGCGCTCGCCGCGCTCACGTTCCTCGGCGTGCTGTCCGAGACTTCGCTCAGCATCGCCTACTCCGACCTCATGGGGGAGTTCGCCATCAACGCGGCCACCGTGCAGTGGCTCACCACCGGCTACCTGCTCGTGCTCGCCGTCGCCATCCCCACCTCGCCGTTCCTCGTACGACGGTTCGCCACCAAACGGCTGTTCCTGACCGCCGTGCTCATCTTCACCGCCGGCACCCTGCTCGGCGCGTTCGCCGTCAGCTTCCCGATGCTCCTCGCCGCCCGCCTCGTCATGGCCGTCGGCACCGGCGTGTCCATGCCGCTGCTGACCACCATCGTCCTCGAACAGGCGCCCCTGCGCCAGCGCGGCATGCTCCTCGGCATCGTCGCCATGGTCACCTGCACCGCCCCCGCGCTCGGCCCCGTCTACGGCGGCATGGTCGTCGAATACCTCGACTGGCACTGGATCTTCTACATCATGGTGCCGTTCCTCGTCGCCGCCGGAGCCGCCGGCGCCGTCACCATCACCGACATCCGCAAGGGCGAACGCGCGACCATCTCCCTGCCCGCGCTGCTCCTCGTCGCCGTCGGCCTGTCATGCGTCATCGTCGCATGCAGCTTCTGCGGCACCTGGCCGGCCCTCCTCACCGTCGGCATCGCCGCGCTCGCCGCCCTCGCATTGGCCGCGTTCGCCATGACGCAGCTGAGATCGGCGCATCCGCTCGTCGACGTGCGCGTGTTCGCCCACCCCGGATTCACCGTCGGCCTCATCGTCCTCATGCTCATGCAGGGCACCATCCTCGGCATCAACTTCCTCCTGCCGATCCTCCTGCAGCGAGGCCAGGGCGAAGGCAGCATGACCGCCGCCCTCGTCCTCCTGCCCGGCGCGGCCTGCGGCGCGCTCATGTCCGTCATCGTCGGCCGGCTCCTGGGCGCCCACCGAGCCACCAGCCTCATCCTCATCGGCGTGCCCGGCGTCATGATCCTCGAACTCGCCCTCCTCGCCTTCCCCGACCGCTGGTGGACGGTCCTCGTCGCCTACATGATCCTCATGCCGCTGGGCGGCTTCGTGCAGGTCCCTGCCCAGACCCACAGCCTCAACCAGCTGCCCGAACGACTCAACCCCGACGGATCCGCCACCCTCAACACGCTCCAGCAGCTCGCCGGCGCCATCGGCACCGCCGTCGCCTCCACCCTCATGGACGGCTTCACCGCGCCGGCGCTCGCCGACGGCACCGGAGAAGCCGACGCGTACGTCACGGCGTTCTCGTCGTCGATGACCGTGTTCGTCGGCACGCTCGCCGTCGCCTTCGTGCTCGCCGTCGCGTTGCGGCGCATCGAATCGGCCGCACGCGCCTGAGCGCGGCGCCTCCCCGACATGCGGACGGGCGGCGCGGCGCGTTTGCCGCCGCCGCCCGCCGTGATGCCGTACAATACGACGTGCGCCGGGCCGGCCGCGCCGCAGCGGCGGCCCCGCGCGCGATATGACGTCGTATCACGCCCAGGAGAGCCGTACCCATGACCCAGCACCACGATCAGCACCATGACGCCGCGCCGGCGCCCGCCGTCAACGTCAACGCCCTCACCCCGGTTGAGACCGAGCAGGCCGTCGAGACCGCCGGCGTCGCCAAGACGCGCCTGACCGGTCGTCGCGCCTTCGTCTCCGCGATGTTCGCCGGCGCGTTCGTCGGATTCGGCGCCCTGTTCTTCCTCATCGTCACCTGCGACGACGCGATGACGTGGGGTCCCAAGCGCTTCGTCGGCGGCCTCGCGTTCTGCATGGGCCTCGTGCTCGTGCTCACCTGCGGCGCCGAGCTGTTCACCGGCAACTCGCTCATGGTCTCCGACCTCGCCGCCCGCAAGGTCACCTGGCGGCAGATGCTGCGCAACTGGCTGTTCGTCTGGCTCGGCAACTTCGCCGGCGCGCTGCTGCTCGTCGCGCTCGTCGCGCTCGCCGGCACGATGGACCTCAACGGCGGCGCGGTGGGCGACCTGGCCGTCGCCACCGCAGCGTCGAAGGTGACGCCCGGCTGGGGCACGCTGTTCGTGCGCGGCATCCTGTGCAACATCCTCGTGTGTCTGGCCGTGCGCATCGGCTTCGCCGCGCGCTCCGTCGCAGACAAGGTGCTGGGCATCCTGCTGCCGATCGCCGGCTTCGTCGCGATGGGCTTCGAGCACTGCGTGGCCAACATGTTCTTCCTGCCGATGGGCCTCGTCTCGGCGATGATGGGCTACGGCGCGGATGCTGCGGGGGCGGCCGCGCTGGACGTGCCGGCCATCCTGTACAACCTGTCCGCGGCCACGCTGGGCAACATCCTGGGCGGGTCCCTGTTCGTCGCGCTGGCGTACTGGTACCTCAACGCCAAGAAGCCGGGCTCCGCGCTGGGCTGGGGCCGCCGCTGATGCGCCCCGCCGGGGCGGACGCGGCCGTGGCGTGCCTCCGGAACCCGGCGATGCCGGTCTTGTGAGCGCTCACATCACGCTGTGGAACACGGTTGCGCATCGTCCACAAACCGCACTATCCTAGAGACCGTCATCACAACCTATTTTGAAGGAGCAGTTGTGGCAATTATCGAAAGCGTGTACGCGCGTCAGATCCTCGACTCCCGCGGCAACCCGACCGTCCAGGTCGTCCTCGACACCGAGGACGGCGCCCGCGGTCTGGGCCTGGTCCCGTCCGGCGCCTCCACCGGCGCCTCCGAGGCCTGGGAGCGTCGTGACGGCGACAAGTCCGTCTACGGCGGCAAGGGCGTCCTGAACGCCGTCAAGGCCGTCAACGACGAGATCGCCCCGAAGGTCATCGGCATGGACGCCGCCGACCAGCGTGCCCTCGACGAGGTCATGATCGAGCTCGACGGCACCCCGAACAAGGGCCGTCTGGGCGCCAACGCCATCCTGGGCGTCTCCCTGGCCGCCATCTACGCCTCCGCCGAGTCCGCCGGCATGCCGCTGTACCGCTACCTCGGCGGCACCAACGGCCACATCCTGCCGGTGCCGAACATGAACATCATGAACGGCGGCGCCCACGCCGACTTCGCGACCGACATCCAGGAGTACATGATCTCCCCGTACGGCTTCAGCACCTACTCCGAGGCGCTCCAGGCCGGCGTCGAGGTCTACCACACCCTGAAGTCCGTCCTGAAGAAGCAGGGCCTGAACACCGGCCTCGGCGACGAGGGCGGCTTCGCCCCGAAGATGAAGTCCAACAAGGACTCCCTGAACTACATCATGGACGCCATCTCCGCCGCCGGCTACGAGCCGGGCAAGCAGATCGGCATCTCCCTCGACGTGGCCTCCACCGAGTTCTACAACAAGGAGACCGGCAAGTACCACTTCGAGGGCGACGACCGCGACGCCGCCTACATGCTCGACTTCTACGAGAACCTCGTCAACGAGTACCCGATCGTCTCCATCGAGGATCCGTTCCAGGAAGAAGGCTGGGAGGACTGGGCCTCCATCACCGCCAAGCTGGGCGACCGCCTGCAGTTCGTCGGCGACGACCTGCTCGTGACCAACCCGGCCCGTCTGGCCAAGGGCATCGAGCTGGGCGCCGCGAACTCCCTGCTCGTCAAGCTCAACCAGATCGGCACCGTCACCGAGACCCTGGACGCCATCGAGCTGGCCACCAAGAACGGCTTCACCTCCATGGTCTCCCACCGCTCCGGCGAGACCCCGGACACCACCATCTCCGACCTGGCCGTCGCCAAGAACACCGGCCAGATCAAGACCGGTGCTCCGGCCCGCGGCGAGCGCATCGCCAAGTACAACCGCCTGCTGGAGATCGAGGAGGAGCTCGGCTCCACCGCTCTGTACGCCGGCTACAGCGCCTTCAAGGCCTGCAAGCAGTACATGTGATCGCAGCCCGTTCCGTGTGGCGTCTAGCCGCATGAGACGGTCGTGATCCATAGGCCCGTCGCATTCGCCGGTCGAATGCGACGGGTATTTTTATGCCCTATGAGTGCTCGTTCCAATCCGGGGAAAACAGGAAAGCAGCCGCGAGGCGCCGCGAAGGGCGCGTCGGGGACGGGGACGCCGGGCGCACGCAAGGCCCAGCAGCGCCGGGACGGCGCCGGCAAGCGACCCGCCGGGCGGCGTCCGGACCGCCAGCCGAACGGCGGAGCCGGGCGGGCGCGCACCGCCGGCAACGGTCCCATCGTCTTCTTCGTCGCGCTGTTCATCGTGGCGCTCGGCGCCATCCAGCTGCTCTCCACGTTCTACACATACGCGATCGACCTGTCCGAACTCAACGGCCTCAAACGTCAGGAGGCGGCGCTGGTCGCCAAGAAGCAGGAGCTGGAGAACGACATCGCCCGGTGGGACGACAAGGCGTACGTCGCCGCGCAGGCGCGCGAACGCCTCGGATTCGTCTTCCCCGGCGAACAGGTGGTGCGCGTCAACCATCCCGAGGCGGTGACCGGCGACCAGGCCGACGCCGACGACGCCGACGGCAACACGACGGACACCGGCAAAAAGACCCTGCCTTGGTACAGTGAACTCGCCTACTCGTTCGAGCAGGCCGACACCCGCGACGACGAGCCGGCCGACGGCGCGTCCGCACAGGGCGGCGCGGACGGCGGCGCCTCCGGCGAGACGTCGGCGGACGAATCCGCGGACGGCGCGGCCGACGGATCGGCCGAAGGCACGGACGAGACGGACCAGAACAGTCAGAACACGGAGGATCAGCAACAGTGACCCAGCACGACGACATCATCATCCAGGCCAAGGCCCTGGCCGACCGCTGCATGGCCGAACCGGCCGGCGACGAGGACATCGTCATCGTCGAACGGCAGCTGGGACGATTCCCCCGCGGCATGGTGTCGGTGGGCGCGCGCTGCGTGTGCGGCCGTCCGCTGGCCGTCGTGACCCGCCCGGTGCTGCCCGGCGGCGTCCCGTTCCCGACGACCTGCTACCTGACCGGCCCCGAGGCCGTCAAGGCCGCCTCCCACGTCGAGGCCGACGGCGTCATGCGCGACTACAACGACCTGCTCGCCGCCGACGAGACGGTGCGCGAGGCCTACGGCCGCGCCCACGAACTGTACCTCGCGTTCCGCCACGAGCTGGCCGAACGGCTGGGTGACAGCGAGGAGCACATCGAAGGCACCAGCGCCGGCGGCATGCCCGTGCGCGTCAAGTGCCTGCACGCCCTGCTCGCCCAGAGCCTCGTGATGGGACCGGGCGCCAACCCGATCGGCGATCTGGTGCTGGAGCGCGTGCGCGACGAGTTCGACCCGTCCGTGTGCCGCTGCACGGTCGAATGATCCGCTTCCCCGGACGGCGGGGAGGGCGGCGACGGTCGGCTCCGGCCGTCGGGGACAAGGCAAGGAAAGGAACGCGATGAGCGACAAGCCAAGCGTGACCGTGGCCGGCATCGACTGCGGCACCAATTCGATCCGACTGAAGATCGCGCGCGTGGACGAGGACGGCATGACCGACGTCGTGCCGCGCACGCTGCGCGTCATCCGCCTCGGCCAGGACGTGGACAAGACCCACCGGTTCGCCGACGACGCGCTGGAACGCGCCTACGCGGCCGCCCGCGAGTTCGCCGCGATCCTGGCGCAGCACGACGTCGATGCGCTGCGGTTCGTGGCGACGTCGGCGACGCGCGACGCCGCCAACCGCGACGAGTTCGAGGATGCGATCGAATCGATCCTCGGCGTGCGTCCCGAAGTGATCCCCGGCACCGAGGAGGCCGCACTGAGCTTCCTCGCGGCCACGAGCGTCGTGGCCCGCCACGGGCTGCGCGCCCCCTACCTCGTCGTCGATCTGGGCGGCGGTTCGACCGAGCTCGTCTTGGGCGGCGACGGGGAGTCTGCGCCCGACACGCAGGTCGCCGCCGCGTTCTCGATGGACATCGGCTCCGTGCGCATGACCGAACGCCACCTGCACGACGACCCGCCGACGCAGGCGCAGATCGACGCGGCCGTCGCCGACATCGACGCGCACGTCGACGAGGCGTTCGCGCACGTGCCCGCCGGCCGCGCGCGCACGATCATCGGCGTGTCCGGCACGGTGACGACGATGACGGCGCTGACGATGGGACTGCCCGAATACGACCATCGCGCCGTCGACGGCGTGCGCGTGGCCCTCGACGACGCCTACGCGGTCGACGACCGCTTCCTGCGCATGACGCGCGCCGAACGCGCCACGTACCGCACGATCCACCCCGGCCGCATCGACGTGGTCGGCGGCGGCGCGCTGGTGTGGAGCCGCGTCCTCGACCGCGTCTCGAAGGCCGCGGCGGACGACCACGGCGAGGCGATCGACTCGTTCGTCGCCAGCGAACACGGCCTGCTCGACGGCATCTGCCTCGACCTGGGACGCCGGACGCTGGCGCGTATGACGGCCTGAGCCGGGCCGTCGGGCCGCCCGCGCATCGGCGACGGACGGCCGACGCGGGAGCGAAACGCCGCCCGCGCCGGCGAACATGTCGTACAATGTAACGGCTGGCCGATTACGGTCCCAGGCCCCCGTGGCGGAATGGTAGACGCAGTCGACTTAAACTCGACCGCTTCGGCGTGTGGGTTCGAGTCCCACCGGGGGCACCGTTTCGGATAGCCCTGCGCGCCCGCGCGCATCCAACGATCCATAAGGAGGAACCATGGCAGCGAACATGCCCAAGGTGAACGCCGAGTTCGGCGCGACCCCGGTCATCGAATTCGACGGCGAGGCCCCGGCCGGCCTCAAGTCGGTCGAACTGGTCGAGGGCGACGGCCCGATGGTGCGCCGCGGCGACACCGTCACCGTCAACTACCACGGCGTCGTGTGGGGCAAGGAGGAGCCGTTCGACTCGAGCTTCTCCCGTCACCAGCCGGCCAGCTTCGGCATCGGCGTCGGCCAGGTCATCAAGGGCTGGGACCAGACGGTTCCGGGACACAACGTGGGCTCCCGCCTCGTCGTGTCCATCCCGCCGGAGTACGGCTACGGCTCGCGCGGCGTCCCGCAGGCCGGCATCGGCGGCGGCGACACGCTCGTGTTCGTGATCGACATCATCTCGACCCGCTGAGACCAGGTGCCATCCGGCATCCGAGTCGAGACGCGCCGACATGACGTCGGCGCTTTTTCATAGGTGGGCCGCAACGGCCCGCGGCGCAGGCAACGGAACGCGCCGTACGACAGACATCCCCGGCCGGGGGCACCGGCCCGGGGGGAGATCCGAAGGAGGACTCATGGGTGAGGAAAAGACCATTCTGCTCACGCAGGACGCCTACGACAAGCTGAAGGAGGAGCTGGCCTACCGCGAGGGCCAGTACCGCGATGAGATCACCAAGCGCATCGCCGCGGCGCGCGCCGAGGGCGACCTGTCCGAGAACGGCGGCTACCAGGCCGCGCGCGAGGAGCAGGGCAAGAACGAGGGCCGCATCAACGAGCTCATCGTCAAGCTGCGCAACGCGAAGATCGTCGAGGCGCCCAAGGCCGGCACCGTCGGCAACGGCTCGCTGGTCACCCTGGAGCTGGCCGGCCGCGAGATGCAGTACGTGCTGGGCGCGCGCGACATGGCCTCCGTCACCGAATACGACGTGCTGAGCGAGGACTCGCCGATCGGCAAGGCCATCATGGGCGCCAAGGCCGGCGACGAGGTCAGCTACCAGGCCCCCAACGGCCGCACGATCAGCGTCACCATCAAGGAGGCGCGTCCGCTGGAGTAGTCCGGCGCGCATACGGCGAGGCCCGCCGCTTCCGTATCGGGGGAGCGGCGGGCCTCATCGTATATGCGGTCCGTAGGACGCGGCGCCGGGCGCCGATGGCTCGTCACGCGCTCCACAGCGCGACGATCACCATGTAGATGGCGACCATGTGGCACGCGTAGCCGGCGACGGTGCCGGTGTGGAAGATCTCGTGGAAGCCGAAGATGCGCGGCCACGGGTCGGGGCGGCGCAGGCCGTACACGATCGCGCCGGCGATGTAGCACACGCCGCCCGCCGCCAGCAGGATCACGACGGCCGGCCCCGCGTAGGGCGATGTCCAGAACAGGCGCATGAACGCCACGCCCGACACGCCGAAGATGATGTACACGATGACGTACAGCCAGCGCGGCGCGCCGATCCAGATGACGTGGATGACGAGCGCCACGATTGTGCACGCCCACATGCCGCCGATGATCGCGTTGCGCCAGAACGGCTCGAGCGCGAACGAGACCGGCGTGTACGTGCCGGCGATGAGCAGGAAGATGTTCATGTGGTCGATGCGCCGCAGCACGTCGGTCACGCGCGGCGACCAGTCGCCCAGATGGTAGGCGGCCGAGTTGCCGAACAGCACCAGCGAGCACGTCATGAACACGGCGCACGCCCACTTGAGGCCGGCGCCGTGCGCCAGGCAGATGAGCACGATGCCGGCGGCCAGGGCGAGCGGCGTGGCCGCCGCATGGATCCATCCGCGCATGAGCGGCTTGGGGCGGCCGTGCACGTCGAGGCGCACCTTGCGTTCGAGCTCGGCCGGGGCGATGCCCTCCAGCCGGGCGGCCCTCATCTGCGTACGGGCGATGATGCGCGCCGCGCGCTCCTCGCCGCGGCGGCGGATGCGCTCCGCCTTGGCGTGCAGCGCCGCGTCGCGGGCCTGCGCGGCCGCGGCATGGGCGGCGAGCACCTCGGCGCGCGTGCGTTCGATCTCCTCATGGGGAACGCTTGTCATCGGTGGACCTCCAACGTCGTCGTCATCAACTTACGCAACCGTAACCTACGATAACGTAACAACCGGATTTGTCAAGAAACCGTCGTTTCGGTATGGAAGCCACGGTGCATCGGCGCGCCAGGACGCGACTGCGTATGATGGTACGCATGGCTGATTTCACACAAATTCTGGCGACCCGTTCCGATTTCGACGAGGAGGACCGCGAGTGGCTCCACCATCTCGTGGCCGACTGGCAGGTGATCGCCGACCTGAGCTTCGCCGACCTGCTGCTGGTCGTGCAGGACGGCAACGGCGACTACGTGGTGGCCGAGCAGTGCCGCCCGTCCACGGTGGCGACGCTGCGCACCGACGACGTCGTGGGCAACAAGGCGCCCGCCGACATGCGCACCGAACTCGACGCGGCGATGGAGGCCTCGGTCGTGTTCCGCTCCACCGTGCTGCGCAACGTGGGCCGCTCCACGGTGTGCAACGTGTACGCGCCCGTGCGCCGCAACGGCAAGACGCTCGGCCTGGTGGTGCGCGAGACCAACATGGCCACCCGCGAGTCCAACGGCCGCAACGAGTCCGAGAGCATCAACGCCGGCAAGCAGCTGTACGAGATGATCCCGCGCGGCCAGTTCCCGTACATGGACGGCGTGATGAGCCAGCGCCACAACGCGCGCGTGGCCGACGGCTTCATCGTCCTCGACGCCGAAGGCATCGTGCGCTACGCGTCCCCGAACGCGATCAGCTGCTTCCGCCGTCTGGGCTCCCTGGAGCCGATGCAGGGACTGCTGCTGAGCGAGGTCGGCACCGAACTGCTGCACGAGAACGACCCGCTGCCCGAATCGCTGCCGCTCGTCCTGGCCGGCAAGGCCGCCATCGACTCCGAGCTGAGCGCGAACCGCTCCGTCGTCTCGATGCGTTCGCTGCCGCTGTTCAACCCCGAGTCGCGCACCGGCGCGATCATCCTGTGCCGCGACGTGACCGAGCTGAGCCGCCGCGAGCAGGAGCTGCAGACCAAGAACGCGACGATCTCCGAGATCCACCACCGCGTCAAGAACAACCTGCAGGCCGTCTCCGCGCTGCTGCGTCTCCAGGCGCGCAAGACCAAGTCCATGGAGGTCAAGAAGGAGCTGGAGGAGGCGCAGCGCCGCGTGCAGACCATCGCGATGGTGCACGAGGGCCTGAGCCAGACCGCCGACGAGATCGTCGACTTCGACAAGGTCATCTCCAACCTGCTCAAGATGAGCGTCGACCTGGCCACGATGCGCGACCAGCACATCTCGATCGAATACGTCGGCAAGTTCGGCATGATGCCCGCCCAGGACGCGACCCCGCTGTCGCTCGTGCTCACCGAGCTCATCACCAACGCCGTCGAGCACGGCTTCGAGGGCCTGACCGACGGCCACATCACGATCTCCGTGGGACGCTCCGGCAAGAACCTCAACGTGGTGGTCGAGGACGACGGATCCGGCCTCGACCACGAGGAGAGCCACGGCATGGCCCGCCCGTCCGGCTCCGGTCTGGGCACGCAGATCATCAACACCTTCGTGACCAACGACTTCGGCGGCAGCGTCAAGTGGGAGCAGCGCCGCGAGGGCGGCACCCGCGTGATCCTCGACATGAAGCTGCGCGCGGCCAAGGGGGAGTGACCCGGCGCCCGTGCCGGCGGCCGTCGAGGCGCCGGCACGGGCCCCGCCTACGACGAGGGGCGTCCCACCACCGGGTGGGACGCCCCTCGTCGTATATATAAAAGGTGCAGCCGCCGATCAGATGCCCTGCAGGGCCTGCGAACGACGGGCGCGCATCGCGCGGCGCTTGAGCGCGCGGCGTTCGTCCTCGCTCAGACCGCCCCACACGCCGTAGTCCTGATTCGTGTCCAGCGCGCACTTGAGGCACGCGTCGATCACCTTGCAGGTGCGGCACACGGCCTTGGCCTCCTCGATCTGCTGGTACGCCGCCCCGGTGTTGCCGACCGGGAAGAACAGCTCCGGGTCCTTGTCGCGGCACGCGGCCTTGGCGCGCCAATCATATGCACTGCTCATTGTTTTGCCTTCCTCGTATCCCGACAGGACGTGTGCTTCCAAATCCACTACACAGGTAACCACGAAACCGTCGACTTTTCAAGAGGTGACGGGCGGGGAATTTCCGGCATGGCACTGCACGGGCACGGCCCGGCCGTGCTCGAGCAGCACCGCACGGCCGGGAACGTCGGGGTCGCACACGCCGATGCGGGACAGCAGGTCGGCGGGGATGCCGAGCATCAGGTCGGCGTGCCGTTCGCCGGAGGGGAACACGATGCGCGTCGTGCAGTCGTCGGGCACGCGCACATGACGCATGGACAGCACGGCGAACACCACGGTGACGCCCGGATCGCGCATCGCCCGCCGCAGCCGGTGCGCCATCGGATCGACGGCCATCGGGTCGAGCAGCGCGTCGGCGTCGTCGACGAGCCATATCCGACGTCCGTCGTCCGCGCATCCGTCGGGCGTGACTGGTGCATCCGCCGTCCTGCGGGCGCGCCGGGGCGACGGCGGGGGAGGAGGCGGCCCCGGACCGGAGCCATGCGCATCCGGCCATGATCCCGGACGCGCATGCTCGCGCACCCGGAATCCGTTCCCGCCCGCTGCGACGACGGTGAGCCGCACGCCCGGCATGACGGCCAGACGCCGTTCGAGCATGCCCAGCAGCGTGCTGCGGCCGCGTCCATGGCCGCCGACGACGGCGATGTTCCCTTCGTCGAGTCGCAGACTGGCCGTATGCAGGGCGATGCCGTCATCGGCGAGGGCGAACGGAACCAGGGTCGGCCATCCGGTGGCGTCGTTCCCGTCGGTATCATCGGCCGCGTCGTCCGATGACGCGACGACACGCGGCAACGGCGCGCTGAACAGCGGCTCGGCCGGAGCGAGCGCGCAGAACCGGGCCGCCAGCCCGATCCGCCCGACCAGCGCGTCGACGTCGCGTACGGCAGCGCAGCGGACCGCGTCCACCGATCCGCCGTCGGTGATGTACGCCGCGCCCGGCATCGACGGCGCGATCGCCGCCGCGTGGGGCGCGCCGACGAGCTCTCGCGACTGCATCGCGTCGCGCACCCGCAGGCATATGCCGATGCTCAGATTGGCGTGCATCTGAGCATTGACCTGCCCCGACGGGTTCTGCGTGCAGGCGATCAGATGCATGCCGAGCGAACGGCCGACGGCGGCGATGCGCGTCAGCCGGTCGACGTAGTCGGGCAGCTGGGCGCGCAGCGCATGGAATTCGTCGACGACGATGACGAGCCGGGGCGGCGGATCGTCCATCACCGACAGGTCGCCCACACCGTGCGCGGCGGCCAGCGCCTCGCGTCGCCGCAGCTCCTCCTCGAGCGCGGCGAGGGCACGCACGGCATGGGCCAGGTCGAGGTCGCCGACCGTGCCGCGCGCATGCGGCAGGCGCGACAGCCGGTTGAAGGTGGACCCTCCCTTGAAGTCGAGGAACACGAACGTGAGCCGGGACGGCGGGTTCGCGCAGGCGAGGGCGAGGCACCAGGTCTCCAACAGCACCGACTTGCCCGAACCGGTCGTGCCGGCGACGAGCGCATGCGGGCCCTGACGCGTCAGGTCGAGACGGTACGGACGCGACTCGGCGTCGATGCCGAGCACGGCGGCCCAGTCGCCGCCGGCGAGCCACCGTCGTACGATATGCCGCCAGACGAGCGGCTCGGCCGCGGGATCCGGCAACGCCAGCTCCTCCCAAGGCGGACAACGCTCGGGGAAGACGGCGGGCCCGTCCTCGGGCCGGGCCGCGGAGGTCCCGGATACGGCGGGACGGCTGCCGTCCACCCGACCGTCGTCCCGCCCGTCCGGCCCCGTATCGGAACGGTCGATGGCGGAACGGCCGGCGGCGAGCAGCAGCGATGCGACGCATCCGACCGCCGACGGCAGGACCATCAGGGCGAAGAGCCAGCGGCCCTGGGCGAGCATGACGGCGATCATCACGATCTGGGCGGCGAGGGGAGCGCCGGCCACGACGACATGCAGCCATGCCCCGTCACGCCGGACGCTCCGTCGAGGGAGCCGTCCGGCGGATTTCGTACTGCGGGCGCGTGCATGGTGGCTCATACGGCGAGTGTGCGACGTCGGTCCACGGCACGGCAAGCCGCATCGGGGTATGTGGTCGAAAGCTCGCCGCCCGGCGTGTCGCATCGTGCCGTTCATGCCGATCGACACGATGCGACACGCCGGGCAGTGAGAAGAATCGTGCCGGCCCGGGTCAGCCCTCGGCGAGCGTGCCCACCTCGCCGGCCGCGTGCGTGCCCTTGGCGAGCTGGGAGAACAGTTCGGCGTTCTTCGCATCGTCGAGCAGCACCGACGAGCCGACGCCGTCGACGTAGTAGTCGGGGTCGGACCAGTAGACGCTGCCGGACACGCCGCCGTCGCCGGTGGCGTCGCGGAACGCCAGCGCCATGCTCGCCAGCGACATCGGCGAGGCGTCCTCGTCGACGGTGATGGCGGCCAGGGACGCCTCGGCAAGCTTGCGGACGGTGGTGAAGTCGGTGAGCGTCTTGGCGCTCAGCGCCTTGCGCATCACGGCGGAGATGACCTGACGCTGGCGGGCGGCGCGGCCGAAGTCGCCCTGCGCGTCGGCGTAGCGCATGCGGGAGAAGGCGAGCGCGGTGGTGCCGTCGGCCTCATGGCATCCGGAGGCCCATTCAAGACCGGAATACGGGTCGCTGATGTCCTGGTCGTAGCACAGTTCGATGCCGCCGAGCGCGTCGACGACGCTGACCAGACCGTTGAACTGGATCTCGGCCACATGGTCGATCTTCAGCCCGGAGATCTGCTCGACCTCGCCGACCAGCGCCTGCTGGCCGTAGAACTGGGCGACGCCGTTGATCTTCATGTACTGGCCGTCGATCTCGGTGAGCGTGTCGCGAGGGATGGAGATCAGCGAGGACGGGCCGGACCGCGGCTTGGTGAGCACGAGCAGCGTGTCGGTGCGGAAGCCGGTGATCGTGTCGTCGTCGGCGCCGTTGGCGCCTTCGGTGCCGTCGCGCTTATCGGAGCCGACGAGCAGCCACGACGTGCCCGGCGTGCCGGCCGCGTCGGTGAGCCACGGGCTGCGCTCCAGATGCCCGTCCACCCAGTTCCACGCGCCGAACGCCGAGAAGGCGATCACGAGCGCGAGCGTGAGCAGCACGGCGGCGACCACGCGCATCGGACGCACCCGGCGTCGCCGCATAGCGGCCATACGGGCGTTGCCGCGCGGGGAGACGTAGCCGTCGCGTCCGACCGGAGCCGCCGCAGCGGGCGTCGACCCACGAGGCGACGGCGCCGGCCGCCGCGTGGCGGGCGATGCCGCCGCGCGGCCGTCACGCCCGCCGGACGTCGTACGCGCCGACCTCGGCGACGGCGCGTAGCTGGGCGGCGTGGGCCTGCCCGACCTGCCGGATGCGGCGGCCGGCGCATAGGATGCGGGGGCCGCGTCGGAGGTTCCCCTGCGGACGGCCGATGCCGTCGTGCGGGCCTGCCGCGCATCCGCCGACGATGCGACAGGCGCGGCCGATGCGGCCGATGAGGAGGACACGGGGGAGAAGGACGGCGGCGCCGCCGCGCCGGCACGGGAGACGGCGCCGCCATCGTGACGGGAATCCGTCGACGACGCGGCCGGACGGGCGGGACGACGGGGCGCGATCGACGGCGGCTGCGCTTCCTGCACGCCGCCGGATCCCGCGGCGGCCGTCACGCCGGGCGCGGCCGGCGACGCGGCGCGCCGGCGTCCCGCGGACGGAACGAAGCTGGGGGGAGCGGCCTGCATGGACCCGTCGCTGCCGTCAGCCATATGCATGAGTGATCCTCCATCGCCGTCTGTTTACCAATGACACTGTCGCACAGGACACGGCGCAACCCCCTGCGCGCGGCACGTTCCTGCGCAGGAACGGCACATTGCGATGCGCGGCCCGTTCCGCGGACACGGAAGAGACTTGACAAAACTTACATCGCATGTGTGTAATTTACCCGTTGATGATAACCGAATCGGTAAGGAGGAGACGCATGTGGGGTGTCGTCGATGATTCCGCCGAAGAACCGTTAGCAGTGTTGTGGGGGCTGTTCAGCCGGGATGACGATCTGTCTTGGCAGCACCGGGCATTGTGCTCGCAGACCGATCCCGAAGCGTTCTTTCCCGAGAAGGGCGGATCCACCAGGGACGCCAAGCGCGTATGCGCCGCATGCGAGGTGCGCGAGCAATGCCTGAGATGGGCCATCGACCACGACGAACGCTTCGGCATCTGGGGCGGCATGAGCGAACGGGAACGCCGGCGCTACAAGAGGGAGCATCGGGAACGGGCCTGACCCCCGTACCCGCCATATGCGTACACTGGAGAACATGAATTCCACAGGCAGCAGCGAAATCCAACGGATACTCGCCACGGCGTTGGCGAACCGCCCCTACTCGCACCGTCAGGACGTCGACCCCTCGGTCGCGGCGGTCATCACCGTCGAGGAGGACCGCAGATTCCTGCCCGACACCGTCAAGGCGGTGCTCGAACAGACCGTGCTGCCCTGCGTGATCGTCGTGGCCGACTGCTCCGGCGAGACCGAGGAGGCGACGACCGCCCGCTTCGAGGTGATCCCCTCGCCCTCCGGCCCGCTGCGCGGCATGCCCGAGACGAAGAGCGTCGACGTACGCGTCGTACCGGTCGCCGGCGCCATCTCGTTCTTCGACGCGGCCCGACGGGGCATGGCCGCCGCGATGCTCCCCGACACCGTCGCCGCATGGTGGCTCCTGCACGACGACTCCCGTCCCGTGGGCGAGGACGCGCTCGCCCGCTTGGTCGAATCCTGGCGCAACAACCCCACCGCATCGCTCCTCGGCTGCAAACAGCTCGACTGGGAGGGACGGCGCCTGCACGACGTGGGCCTCTACGCCGGACGCCACCGCGTCGAATCCCTCGTCGTCGACGGCGAGGAGGACCAGGAGCAGTACGACTCCCGACAGGACGTGTTCGCCGTCTCCCTCGCCGGCGCGCTCCTGCCGCTCAGGACGCTCGACGCCACCGGCGGCGCCGACCGCTGGTTCACCACCTTCGGGGAATCCGTCGAACTCTGCCGCCGCATCTGCCTGAGCGGAGGCCGCGTCGTCGTCGTCCCGCAGGCCGGCATCGCCCACCGCCGCGCCCGATTCGAGGGTCTGCGCACCCGCACCGGCCAGGAGGTCGACGAGGACGAGCGTCTCAACCCGGCGCTCGCCGTCCGCCGCACCGCCGAACGCTACCGGTACACCGATTCGCGCATGCTCATGTGGCCGCTGATCTGGCTGTGGTCGCTCGTACTCGCGCTCGTGCAGACGGTCAGACAGCTGGCGTCGAAACGCCCGTACGAGGCCGGCGTCGCCCTGTGCCTGCCGTGGCTGGCGCTCGCCGCCATGCCCGGCGCGGCGAAGGCCCGACGTCGTCTCGCCGCGCAGTCGTCCGTTCCGCTCTCCCGCCTGACCGGTCTGCTGGCGTCGCGCAGACAGATCGCCGCATGGAAGGAGCGCACGCGCGCGATGGAGGACCAGCGCCGCGTCGTGCTGCTCAGCCCGCTCGCCAAGGCGCATCTGCGCCGGCGTCTGATGCGCCGCTGGGGGCTGGCCCTTGCGGCGGCGGCCGTGTCGTTGGTCGCCGTGCTGGTGGCCTACCGCGGTCTGATCGCCGGCGTGATGACCGGCGGCTCCCTGTATTCGGGCACGCTCGTGCCGACCGATGCGACGATGCATCAGCTGGCCGATGCGGCGACCACGCCATGGGTGTTCGGCTCCGGCACCGGCGCCCCGGCGCCGCCCGCGCCGTGGCTGCTGGTGTGGCTGGCCGCCTCCGTGCTCACGCTGGGACATCCGGCGCCGGCGCTGTCCCTGATGTTCTTCGCCGCCGCACCGGCCGCCGTGATGGCGTTCTGGGCGCTGGCCGGCGTGTTCACCCGCTCCGACGCGGTGCGCGCCGCCTCCGGCCTGCTGTGGGTGTCGTTCGGTGCGGCGATGGGCCTGTTCGCGTCGGCGAACCTGCCGATGCTCACGGTGCTGGTGTTCCTGCCGGCGGCGTTCGCGTTCGTGTTCCGCGCGGTCGGCATGTACCGCGCCGAGGATCAGGTGCCGGTCCACCGTTCGGTGCAGTGCGCGGCGCTGGCCTCGCTGTGCTTCGTGCCGGTCGTCGCCGCCGAGCCGCAGCTGCTGCTGCCGCTGGTCGCCGTCTTCCTGCTGTTCCTGCTGTTCGTGCGCCGTCACCGGGTGATGCTGCTGCTCATGCCGGTGCCCGCCTCGTTCGCCGTGGCCCCCACGCTGGTCAACGCGGTGCGCTACGCCGACGAAGGCGCGTGGCGTCAGCTGTTCGCCGACATGACGCTGCCCACGCACGCCGTCAACGGCGACGTGCGCTCCGGCACGCTGGTCGACGTGTTCACCCGCGCGTTCGGCATCGACGGCTGGTCGTGGACGACGGTGGCGCTGGCCGTGGCCGGTGCGCTGACGCTCGCGCTCGCGCTGCTGTCGCTGCTGCTGCCGTTCGCGCTGCGCGTCTCGCGCATGATGTGGATGACGGTGCTCGCCGGCGCCCTGCTCGCGGTGTGCTGCCCGCGCATCGCCGTGGACGTCGATGCGGACGGCCCGATGGCCGCCTCCGTGCTGCCGGGCGTGACGTTCATGCTGTTCGGCATGCTGTCGTGCGTGTGCATCGTGGCGGGCGGCGCGGTGCGCCGCTTCGAGCCGCTGCGACGCGCGGGCGACGCGCCGCAGGCCGGGCCGCGGCCTCGCCGCGTCGTCGCCGCGCGCATCGGCCGGGTCGTGCTGTCGGTGGCGCTGGTCGCGTCGGCGGTCGCCTGCACGGCGGTCGGCCAGGTCCGCTTCGGATCCGACGGCGTGCAGGCCAGCGACACGGGTCTGCCGATGGTCGCCGCCGACTACCTGTCGCAGGGGCCGGACCACCGCGTGCTGGCCCTGCGCGCCGACGGCGGGAACTCCGTCGGCTATACGGTGATGCGCACCCGCCGAGGCGACCTGGTCGACGAGTCCCCGGCCCTGCGCGTGCGCGCCGCGGCCGGCTGGACGGACGCCGACGCCGACGTCATCGCCGACGCTGCGGCCCGTCTGCTGGCGGGCGCCGACGCCGACGCGATCGCATCCATCAGCGCGCTGGGATTCGGCGGCGTGTTCGTCGCGGCCGGCTCGGACGGCGCCGACGACGCAGCCCAGCAGCTTATGACCAACGTGGCCGCGTCGCAGGGCGTGCGGGTGGTCGTCGCCGCCGACAACGGCACGTACTACCGTCTGACGATCAACGGCATCGATGCGCAGAACATCGACGTGTCCTGGCAGCGCAGCACGCAGTCGAGTCCGTGGCGCATGGCCTGGCTCGTGACATTGGGCGTACTGCTCGCCCTGTACTGTCTGGTCGCGCTGCCGCACCGCGCCTACCGCTATCACGGGGAGGAATCATGAGCGCCCGACGCAAGAAGCCGATGAGGACCGCCACCCGCATCGCCCTGGCCGTGCTGACTATGGTGCCGATCGTGGCGCTGGCCGGCGGCCTGACGGCGATCGACCCGCTGCCGGATGCGGTCGACCCGCTCGGGGCGTTCGGCGCCCGCTCCGATTTCGCCCGCAGCGTCGGACAGCTCTCGACGGCGTCGTACTGTCCGGCGCGCATGGCGCTGGCCGACACCGGCTCGTACGGCGACGCCGAGTTCCAGGCGACCGTGGGCGACATCGCGGCGACGGCGCGCTATGCGGCGTTCGGCTCCGTGTACCGCACCGAAGTGACCGGACTGGACGGCGGGGACGCGCTCACGACGCTCGCCGCGGACGGCTCGGGCGACGGCACGCTCGTCGCGACCTCGGACATGGAGGAGACCGCGACCCTGCTGCAGACGAGACTGCTGTCGTCGGAGGACGGCACCGGCACCGCGGCATCGGTGATGTCGCACGCCTCCGAAGGCGACCTGCGCGGTCTGTCGGCGGCCTCGTGCGTGGCCACGGCGCTCGACCAGTCGTTCCTGCTGCCCTCGACCGGCACCGGCGCCACCCAGCAGCTGATCGTCGCGAACCCCTCCAGCAAGGCGACCACCGTGCGCCTGAACGCGTGGGGGACCTCGTCGGGCGATCGCCTCAGGGCCTCGACCGGTGAACGGTACACGGTTCCGGCCCACGGCGAGAGCGTCATCGACCTGTCCGCCGCCGTGAGCGGTCAGGAGGGCGTGTACGTGACGGTGTCCAGCACGCTCGCGCCGGTGTCCGCCGTGGTGCGCGTCGTGCTCGCCGACGGGCTGACGCCGAAAGGCTCCGACTATGTGACGCCCATCACCGTCTCCGGCGACTCCCTCGTCCTGCCGGGCCTCGACGAGGCCGATACGGTCCGCGTGTTCGTGCGTGCCGCGACGGGCGGCGACATCACGTTCTCGTGGCTCACCGGCGACGGCGCCGAACAGGCCTCCACGCAGCAGGTCGAGGCGGATCGCGTGGGCGTGGTCGATCTGGGCGAGGTCCCCGAGGGCGCGACGGCGCTCCTCGTGGAAGGCGCCGACACGGTCGACGACATCGTCGCCTCGGCGTTCGTCTCGCGCGACGGCGACGACGGGCAGGCCGACTTCGCGATGGTCGGCGCCGCCTCGCCGTCCGCCTCGTCGGCCATCGCCGTGCCGGACGGCGCGACCACGACGCTCGCGTTCGCCGCGACGGACGGCGACGCCGAGGGCACGCTGACCGTATACGACGCCGACGGCGTGGCGACGGCCACGCGTGACATCGCCGTGACGGCCGGCACGTCGATGTCGGTGGCGCTGTCCGATGTAGCCGACGATGCGGCGGCCGTGCGTCTCGACGTGACCGAAGGCCGCATCGCCTGGGGCGCCCGTCCGTCCGTACCGTCGCTCGACGATGCGGACGTGGCGCAGGCGGCCTATCTGCCGGCCTCGGCGCTGGCGGCGGCGACCACGACGGTGTTCTCCGTCGAGGATCCGACGATCGTGCGCTGACGGCCGCGGCGTCGGGACATATGCGAAAAGGGGCCGCGGCGAATCGGTTCGGACGATTCGCCGCGGCCCCTTCATATCCGCATGCGGCGGACGTTGCGGCTCACAGCCCCCAGTCGGGGTCGATCTCCTCGGGGCGGCGGCCGAACAGGTCGGCCAGCCGCGCCACGACCTCGTCGCGGATCACCAGCTGCATGTCCATGCGGTTGCGCGCCACGGCCTGGATCGGCATGCGGTAGAGCACGATGCGCGCCGGCACGCCGTGCGAGGCGGGAAAGCACTGCGAGTTGAGGTTCGGATGCGTCTCCCACGGGGCCGGCTGCGAGGGCGGCACGTCCTCGACGGCGAACTGCACCGACTGCACGAACTGCGGCCATGCGCCGTTGAGCCGGCGGATCTGCGCGGCCACCATGTCGTCGAACATGCCGCTTCGGGTGCGGTAGCGCGGCAGTCGGGTGCCGAACATGGGCGTGCGGGTGCCACGTCCGTGACGGTTGCGGTATACGGGTCTGTTCCACGGTGCTTCGCTCATGCGTACCACGATAGGCCATGGCGTCGGCCTGCGCGCGCCGGTTCTCCCGTGGCGTCGCTCCGTGGCCCGCCGGCCGCGGTGCGCTAGGATACTGTCTTGGAAACACCCGCGCAACGAAAGGCGGTCCCCGCAATGCGAGAGCCACGCCGCTGGGCGCACACCGACCTCGACGGCATCGTCGCCGCCATGAAGGCCGTCGCGTTCGATCTGGACAACACGCTCGCCTCGTCCAAGCAGCCGATGTCGCCGGCCATGGCGGAGCGCTTCGCCGCGCTCACGCACCTGACGGACGTCGCCGTCATCACCGGGGGACGGTTCTCGTTGGTGAGAAGCCAGATCCTCGACATGGTGGAGGACCGGATCGATCCGACGCATCTGCATCTGATGCCCACCAGCGGCACCCGCTACTACCGCTGGGACGTCGCGGAGAGCGCATGGGAGCTGGTCTACTCGCACGATCTGAGCGCCGACGACCGCGCCGCGTCGATCGCCTCGCTCGAACGCCGTGCCCGCGAACTGGGCATGTGGGAGGAGCAGGTGGCGGGGGAGCGCATCGAGGACCGCGGCAGCCAGCTCACGTTCTCGGCGCTCGGCCAGCTCGCCACGCCGGACGACAAGGCCCGCTGGGATCCCGACGACGCGAAGAAGCGACGGCTCGCCGCGGCGGTCGCCGCCGATGTGCCGCACCTCAAGGTGCGCCCCGGCGGGTATACGAGCATCGACGTGTCCCTGCCCGGTTTGGACAAGTCGTACGCGGTGCGCGAACTGTGCCTGACGCTCGGCATCACGCCCGACGACCTCGTGTTTATAGGCGACCGCATGACGCCGGGCGGCAACGACTATCCGGCAGCGCAGGCCGGCGCCGTGGCGCTGATCGTGACCGACCCGTCCGACACGCTCCGGCTCGTCGACGCGATCCTGGAACGGCTGTGAACGGGAGTCCGGCGTCTGCGCAACGGCCGTCGTCCCCGGTACGTCCGAAACGTCCATCGGAACGAGACGGCTTCGGCCGGACGCGGGGGAGCGGGCCAGTGACTCTGCTGCGGGACGTCGCCGGTCTGCTCTGGCCGCGCGGCTGCGCCGGCTGCGACCGTCCCGACGAGGTGCTGTGCGCGCGATGCCGCGCGCTCATGTCGATGACGGTCGAACGTCCGCTCGCCGGCCGCGAGGGCGCGGCGTCGGCGTCGTGCGGCGTCTACCGCGGACCGGTGCGCCATGCGATCCTGTCGTGGAAGGACCACGACGATGCGGAATGCGACGGCCCCTTCGCCGTCCTGCTGGCCGACCTGGCCGTCCGATGCGGTGCGGCGGACGGCGGCGCGCCGCTGACGCTCGTGCCGGCGCCCTCGTCGACGGCGTCGATGCGACGGCGCGGCCGGGCGCACATGCGCGACCTGACGTCCCGCACGGCCCGCGAGCTGCGCCGGCGCGGCTACGACGCCCGGTGCGTGCCGCTGCTGCGCAACGGCGCCGTCGGCGGCAAGTCGGTCGAGACGACCGGCGCATCCCAGCGTGGGGAGCGGATCCGCGGCCGCATCGGCGTCGCCACGGCGGCGACCGGTCTCGAAGGCCGGGTGTTCCTGACGGACGACATCGTCACCACCGGTTCGACGCTGCGCCAGTGCGTCGCCGCGCTCGACGCCGCGGGCATCGTCGTGTCCGGCGCGCTGACGCTCGCGTCGGTGCCCGAACGCGGCGACGCGGATACGGCGGACGGTGCGTTTGCCGCGGATACGACGATGCCCTGACCATGATGATGGCCAGGGCATCGGAAGGATGTCGCGGACGCCGTATCCGGTGACGGCATGACGGACATGACGGGTCAGTCGGCGTCGAGATGGTATTTGGGCAGCCGCACCTCGAAATCGACGCCGCGGCTGTCGTCGACGACGCGCACGGTGCCGCCGTGCAGCTGGGCCGCCCAGCGGGCGATCGCCAGTCCCAGCCCGGTGCCGCCCGACTCGGTGCCGGGTCCCGGACGCCCCTTGACGAAGCGCTGGAAGATGCCGGCGCGTTCGGCGTCGGGGATATGGGAGCCGAAGTTGACGACGTTGGTGACGACGAGGCCCTCGTCCGTATCCTCATGGGCTTCGATGAGCACGGTCGTGCCGTCGGCGGAGTGCTTGAGCGCGTTGGCGATGACGTTGGTGAACAGCTGGCGCAGCCGGTCCTGGTCGCCCTCCATCACCAGCGGGCCAGCCACGTCGAGCAGGATGTCGTGCGCGTGGCCGGCGTCGGCGATCTCCAGCGGTTCGATGATCTCGTCGAGGAATGCGGCGAAGTCGAACTCCTCGACGTTCAGGCTCGCCGCGCCCGCCTCCATGCGCGACAGGTCGAGCAGGTAGGCGATGAGGTCGCCGAGCCGGTGGGTCTGCGTGAGCAGGCCCTCGAGGTTGGCGGGGGAGGCCTCGGTGACGCCGTCGGCCATGTTCTCGACCTGCGCCTGCAGCGCGGACACGGGGGTGCGCAGCTCATGGCTCACGTTGGCGATCATGTCGAGGCGCATCTGGTCGGCGTGCTGGAGCTCCTCGGCCATGTCGTTGAACGCGCGCGTCAGCTGGCCGATCTCGTCGTTGCTGTCGGTGCCCAATTGGACGCGCACGCTGTAGTCGCCGTCGGCCATCGCGTCGGCCGCGTCGCGCATCTGGCGCAGCGGCGCGATCAGTCCGTGGGAGAACAGGTAGGTGACGCCCAGCGCGACGACGAGCGTCAGCGGCATGGCGACCCAGCCGCTCCAGCCGATCTTGAGCAGGATCCACGCCATCGCGAACACGATGACGGAGGCGAGGATGATGATGACGCTCAGTTCGAGCTTGAGCGAGGAGAAGAACCCGATCGGGCGCACCACCTTGCGGCGGGCGCCCGTCGGGCGCGGATTGCGACGCGTTCCGGGCATGCGTGCGCGGCTTCCGGTCTCGCTCATTCGGCGTTCGCCGGAGGCTCGAACGCGTATCCGACGCCGTGCACGGTGCGGATCATCGCCGAACCGAGCTTGTGGCGCAGGGCCTTGACGTGCGAGTCGACGGTGCGGGTGCCGGACGCGTCGACCCAGTCCCACACCTCCTCGAGGAGCTTCTCGCGGGTGAGCACCGAACGCGGCTTGCGGGCGAGGGTGGCCAGCAGGTCGAATTCGGTGGGCGTCAGATGCACCTGGACGCCGTCCGAGACGACGATGCGCTGCCCCGGATCGATGACCAGGGAGCCGAAGTCGAGGATCTTCTCGTTCTCGGAGTTCTTGGCGATCACCTTCGCGCGTTCCACGCGTCGCAGCAGGGCCTTGCACCGGGCGATCAGCTCGCGCATCGAGAACGGCTTGGTCATGTAGTCGTCGGCGCCTGCGCCCAGACCGATGACCTTGTCCGTCTCGTCGTCGCGGGCGGTCAGGATCAGCACCGGGACGGGCCGTTCGGCCACGATGCGCTTCGTGGCCTCCAGACCGTCCATCACCGGCAGCATGATGTCCATGATCACCAGATCGGGCTTGAGCTGCTTCGCCGCCTGAACGGCGCTGGCCCCGTCGGAGGCCACGCGCGCCGTCCATCCCTCGGCCGTGATGCGCTGCGCGACGGCGGTGGCGAGCGTGGGCTCGTCCTCCACCACCAGCACGGTGCGCGGGGTCGTGGAACGCGTTGCAGTGTTCAGCATAGGGGGAACCGCCTTTCAGTCAATCGGCTCCAAGAATACCGCACCGAGCGCCGGCACGGTGATGCGGGCCGACCATTCGCGCGAATGGTACGGCTCGTCGGACGCCTCGAACTCGCCGTTGTGCAGGTCGGAGCCGCCGTACTTCGCGTCGTCGGTGGTGAGCGCCTCGCGCCAGCGGCCGCCCTGCGGCAGGGCGATCTGGTAGTTCTGCCACGCCTGGCCGGAGAAGTTGACGACCACGACCATCTGCTCGCCGTCCTTGCCGATGCGCACGAAGCTCAGCACGTTGTGGTCGGCGTCGTCGCTGGTGAGCCACTGGAAGCCGGCCGGTTCGAAGTCCTGGCTCCACAGCGCCGGCGACGCCTTGTACAGCGCGTTGAGGTCGGCGACGCAGCGCTGGACGCCGGCGTGGTCCTCCCACTGCAGCGACTCCCAGTCGATGGAGCCGTCGTGGTCCCATTCGGCCCACTGCGCGACCTCGTTGCCCATGAACGAGAGGTTCTTGCCCGGATGCGCCCACTGGTAGGCGAACAGGGCGCGCACGCCCGCGTACTTCTGCCAGTTGTCGCCCGGCATCTTGCCGAACACGGAGCCCTTGCCGTAGACGACCTCGTCGTGGCTGATCGGCAGCACGTACTGCTCCGAGTAGGCGTAGACCATCGAGAACGTGATCTCGCCGTGGTGCCACTTGCGGTTGATCGGCTCCTCGTGCAGGTACTGGAGCGTGTCGTGCATCCAGCCCATGTTCCACTTGAGGCCGAAGCCCAGGCCGCCGGTGCTGGTGGGCGCGGTGATGCCCGGATAGGCGGTGGACTCCTCGGCGATCATCATGATGCCCGGGTTGTTCTTGTACGCGGTGGCGTTCGCCTCCTTGAGGAAGTCGATCGCCTCCAGGTTCTCGCGCCCGCCGTAGATGTTCGGACGCCACTGGCCGGCCTCGCGGCTGTAGTCGAGGTAGAGCATCGAGGAGACGGCGTCGACGCGCAGGCCGTCGACGTGGTATTCGTCGAGCCAGAAGCAGGCGTTGGCGACGAGGAAGTTGCGCACCTCGCGGCGGCCGAAGTTGAAGATGTAGGTGCCCCAGTCCGGATGCTCGCCGCGCAGCGGGTCCGGGTCCTCGTACAGCGGGGTGCCGTCGAAGCGGCCCAGCGCGAACGCGTCCTTGGGGAAGTGGGCGGGCACCCAGTCCATGATCACGCCGATGCCGGCCTCGTGCAGGCGGTCGACGAGGTACTTGAAGTCGTCGGGGGAGCCGAGGCGCGAGTCGACCGCGTAGTAGCCGGTGACCTGATAGCCCCACGATCCGGAGAACGGGTGCTCGGCCAGCGGCATGAACTCGACGTGCGTGTAGCCCATCTTCTCGACGTAGGGGACGAGCTCGTCGGCCAGCTCACGGTAGTTCGCGATGCCGGAGCGCCAGCTGGAGGCGTTGACCTCGTAGATGCTGACCGGGCCGTTGTGCGCGTCGGTGGTGCGGCGGCGCTCCATCCACGCCTCGTCGCCCCACTCGTGGCCGGATTCGACGACGATCGAGCCGGTGGCCGGCGGGATCTCGTGCGAGCGCTCCATCGGGTCGGCCTTCATCGTCCACTCGTAGTTGGCGTTGAGGATCTCGTACTTGTAGACCTCGCCGGCGCCGACGCCGGGGATGAAGATCTCCCACACGCCGGAGGAGCCCAGTTCGCGCATCGCATGGCGGCGGCCGTCCCAGGCGTTGAAGTCGCCGACCACGCGCACGGCGTGGGCGTTGGGCGCCCACACGGAGAACGCGGTGCCGACCAGCTGCTCGCCGGGGGTGCCGTCCGCGCCGCCCATCGGATCGTCGAAGCGAAGGACGTGGGCGCCCAGCGCCTCCCAGAGACGCTCGTGGCGGCCCTCGCCGAACAGGTAGGTGTCCATCTCGCCGATGGTGGGCAGGTAGCGGTACGGGTCGTCCTCGACGACGGTGGCGCCCGACTCGTAGGAGGTGCGCACGCGGTAGTCCGGGATGGAGAAGCCGTGCTCGTTCTTCGCGGCGGGCACGACGGCGACGAACACGCCGTTGTACTCGTGGCGGGCCTCGGTCTCGCCGTCCTGGGTGATGATGGTCACGGTGCGGGCCAGCGGGCGGAGCACGCGGATCGTGGCCTCGCCGGCATGGTCGCCGGAGCCGAGATGGCCTCCGAGCACACCGTGGGGGTTGTAGAAGCTGGCGTTGCTGACCGCGTCCAGGTCACCCTGATTGACGGGGGCGGCAATGATATCGTCGTTGATGTTCGTATGTGTAGCCATACCCAGATAGTGTAGAACTCCTCGGCGCGGATGGCGGCATTGGCGTGCCGCGTGTATCGAATTTCGGTCACTTGTCCGCGAGGTCCACCCCCTGTGCCACAATCGTTCGGGTTTGTTATAGGCTCACACGGAGGATTCATGGCTTACAAGGTCGGCGATATGGTTGTCTATCCGCGTCACGGCGCGGCGAGAGTGGAGGCCATCACCGAGCGGACGGTGAAGGGCGTCACGAGGGAGTATCTGGAGCTGTCCGTGATCTCCTCCGACGGACTGGTCATCAACGTCCCCGTCGACAACGCCAGGAAGGTCGGCGTGCGCGACATCGTCGACGGCGACGAGGTGGCGAAGGTCTTCGAGATCCTGCGCACCCCGATCATCGAGAAGGAGATGAACTGGTCGCGCCGCTACAAGCTGAACGTCGAGAAGATCGCGACCGGCGACGTCAACAAGATCGCCGAGGTGGTGCGCGACCTCGCCCAGCGCGACGTCGACGACCACGGCCTGTCGGCCGGCGAGAAGCGCATGCTCACCAAGGCGCGCAGCATCCTCACGTCCGAGATCGCCCTGTCCGAGAAGCTCGACAACGAGGAGACGCAGCGTCTGCTCGACGTCAACCTCGGCTACGCCGAGCCGCAGCCGGGCGACGAGAAGCACCACACCCAGGCCCCCGAGGAGGCCGCCGCCGACACGCTGGCGCGCGTCGAGGCCGAGGGCAAGAAGTCGCGCAAGAAGTGATCGTCGCGTCCGCGCATGCGGACGCCGTGGCGGCGCGCCCCCGACTGCGGTGCGCGCCGCCTTGTCATATCCGGATTCGGAAGGATAAGGAGCTGCGTGATGAACGCGCATATGAGCATCGGCCAGGGCTTCGACGCCCATCATTTCTCCGACGATCCGTCCCGCGAGCTGTGGATGGCGTGCCTGCGCTGGGACGGCCGCGGCATCGAGGGCGATTCGGACGGCGACGTCGCCGCCCACGCGCTCATCGACGCGCTGCTGTCCGCGGCGGGACTGGGCGACATCGGCGGCCTGTTCGGCGTGGGGGCGGACTCCGCCGGAGCCGGCGCGCATGGGGCGGCGATGCTGGAGCGTACGGCCGCGCACCTGCACGCGCACGGATGGGAGCCGGTCAGCGCGAGCGTGGCGCTCGTCGGCAACCGTCCCAAGGTGGGGCCTCGGAGGGCCGAAGCCCAGCGGGCCATGTCGGCGGCCGTCGGATGCCCGGTGTCGCTGACCGCGACGACCACCGACGGCATGGGATTCACCGGCCGTGGCGAGGGCGTCGCCGCCATCGCCACGGCGCTGGTCGAGCCGATCGACTGACGGCTCCGGGGCCACGTCCCCAGCTGGGCCGACGGAGGGACGGGGCGGAGGATTCAGCCCTTGCGGCCGGTGACGGTCCGGGCGACGGCCCAGAACAGCGTGGACAGCGCCACGATGACGAAGCTCGGCGGGGCCGGGAACATCGCCGCCACGACGAGACCGCCCCAGATGGCCGCCAGGCACAGCAGGCCTGACAGGACCATCGCGGCCAGCGGCGAACGGGCGATCATGTCCGCGGTCGCCGCCGGCGTGACGACCAGCGCGAAGATCAGCAGCGTGCCCACGGCCGGCACGGCGATCGTGATCACGCCGGCCATGATCGCCATGAACGCGACGTTCATCAGCCCCGTCGGCACGCCCTTGGCCTGGGCGACCTGCTCGTCGACCGAGCTGAACAGCAGCGGCCGGTAGATGACCGCCAGCACGGCGAGCAGCAGCACGTCGAACACGGCGAAGCCGACGATCTGCGCGGGCGTGATCGTCAGGATCGACCCGAACAGGATCGACTGCATCTGCTGGGAGGCCGAACTCGACAGACGCGCGAAGAACAGGCCCAGGCCGGTCGCGAACGCGAGCACCGTGCCGGTGGCGATCTCGCGCTGCGAGGCGCGCTTGCCGAGCAGTCCGATCACCAGCGCGCCGGCCAGCGCGAACGCGCCCAGTCCCAGCGACACGGGAATGCCGAGCAGGGCCGCGCCGGTCGCGCCCGGCAGTCCGATGTGGGCGAGCGCGTGCGCGGCGAACGTGGAGCGACGGGCGAGAGTGAAGTAGCCCATCACGCCGGCCGCGAACGCGATGCACGCGCCGGCGAGGAACGCGTTCGTCATGAACGGCGTCGCGAGCGTGGCGAGCCAGGCGGGGTCGTAGGCGAAGTCGATCATCGGAGCGTCCTTCCATGCGTCGTGCCATGGGTCGTGTCGTCTGCCGCATCGTGGCGGTGGAGGCCGGCGATCTCGTCGGCCGTGTGCACGTCGGCGGCGTCATCGTCGCCCAGCCCGGGTGTGACGAACATGTCGCCCTGCGGGGTGGTGACGACCTGCACGCGCGTGCCGTACAGGTGGGTGAGCAGGTCGGAGTCGAGCACCCGGTCCATGGCCGCGTAGTGGGGGTGGCCGTCGAGCAGGTAGACGGCTCCGGTGAGGATCGGCAGCAGCATGTTGAGGTCGTGGGCGACGACCTGGATGGTCATGCCCAGATCGCGGTTGAGCCGGGCCAGCAACTGCACGACGGCGCGCTGGCTGGCCAGGTCGAGGTTGGCGAGCGGCTCGTCGAGCATGAGCAGCTCGGGGTCGGCCACGAGCGCCTGCGCGATCGCGACGCGCTGGCGCTGGCCGCCCGACAGGTCGCTCAGTCGGTGGCGAGCCTTGTCGGCGATGCCGGCGAATTCGAGCGCCTGCATCGCCTTGGCCTTCTGCGCGCGCGTGACCGGGTGGATGCCGAAGCGGGTGCCGGT
This sequence comes from Bifidobacterium samirii, assembly GCF_003952945.1. GTDB lineage: Bacteria > Actinomycetota > Actinomycetes > Actinomycetales > Bifidobacteriaceae > Bifidobacterium > Bifidobacterium samirii. The sequence continues at coordinate 33,173 of NZ_QXGK01000007.1, read as the reverse complement.
CAGCCCCAGCAGCGCCGATTGGAGCGCGGTGAGGCTGGAGTCGACGTCGGAGGCGTAGATCTGCGGCACGTAGCCGATGCGCCGGTTGGCGCGTCCGGCCGGTTCGCCCAGCACGTCGATGGAGCCGTGGGCGAGGGGGATCAGGCCGAGTTCGGCCTTCATCATCGTGGTCTTGCCGGTGCCGTTGGTGCCGACGATCGCGGTGACCGACCCGCGGGGGATCGTGAAGTCGCCATGCTGCCAGATCGTGCGTCCACCGCGCGCCACGGCCGCGTCGCGGAAGACGATGCAGGGTCCGCCCTGCGTCGCGTCAAGATTCGTCATTGGAGTCCGTCCCGTCCGTTGTGTTCCGCGACGGATTATTCCAAATGACGTTGACAATCATTCTCATTAAGGATGGATGTCCTGATGTCCGTGCCGACGTCCTCCGACGGCGGCACGGTGCGGCATCGCCGCCGGCTCACGTCGCTACTGCGCCGATTTGCCGCTGTTCGCGGTATCCGTGCCGTTCGCATCGTCCGATGACGACGGGCGGGGTCGGCAGGTCGGGACGGCCGCGTCCTCGTCGTCCTCGTCGTCCCCGTCGTCCGTGACGCCGTCGGCGCCATCGGTGCCGTCCGTGGCCGATTCCTTCGCCGTGCCGGAGGCATCGCCGTCGGACGATCCGGCGGAATCCGCCGACGCGTCCCCGGCGTCGGTTCCATCCGCGTCCGTGCCCGCATCCGTCGCGTCGTCGTCGCAGTAGGGGAGCGTCAGTTCGATCGCCTCATCGACGATCGAGGCGATCCAGTCGGTGAGCGTGCCCGCATCGTCCGGCATCGTCTCGGCGACGGCGAGCACCGGCACGTCGGCGTGCCGTGCGGCGGCGACCAGCGTCGCCGCCGGATCGTCGGGTACGACGGCCGCATCGTCGTCCGCATCCGCATCATCGTTCTTGGAGGTGTCCGCGTCGTCTCCGTTCTTTGTCCCGTCCCCGGCGTCTGCGTCGGCGTCGCCGTCGGCATTCGCGTCGGATGACTGCGTGCCGTCCGCATCGTCACCGTCGGTCGCCTCGTCGATGGTGATGTCCTTGGCCGCTTCGGCGGACTGCGGGTCGGTGACCAGCAGATCCGTGCCGGCCGTGCCGAGCAGCTCATCGAACGCGCGGTAGTCGTCCGCCTCGACGGGGGCGTCGTCGGACATGGCGAGCGCGTAGCCCTCCGGTGTCGCGTCGGCCAGTCCCATGTCGGACATCAGATAGTAGGCGACGTCGCCGGTCGCCGCGTACGTGCCGTCCTTGTGGTCCTTGGCGAAGCCGGCCATCGCCTCCTCGAGGGCGTCCTCCGTCTTGAGCCACTGCCGGTAGTTGGCCCGGAACGTCTTCTTGAGCGAGGGGCGGGCCTTCGAGAACGCGTTGACGAGCTCCTGCGCCACGCCGGCGCGCGCGTCCTTCGAGAGCCACAGGTAGGGGTTGTCGCCCTCCATCGCGCCCACGGTCTGCGCGGCCGACACCGTCGTGTCGACGTCGCCAGCGGTGCGCGCCGCCCACGCATCGTAGCCGGCGCCATTGGCCACGAGGATCTCGAACCCGTCCGCGTCGCCGTTGTCCTTGGATGACTTGCCGGCGGTGCCGGATCCGGTCTTCGTCGCCTTGGCGTCCTGGGAGAGCGTCGTGACGGACACGTCGTCGCCGCCGATCTGCGCGGCGAGCGACCCCCACATGACGGTCGACGACGCCACGGCGATCGGACCGTCCTTCTGCGGATCCTGCGGCTCCTCGGCCGCCTGCGTGCCGGACCCGCATGCGCCGGCCGACACCAGCAGCGCGACCGCGGCGATGCCGGCGAGCACGCCGGTGCGACGGGAACTGCGGAACATCATCACGCCCTCCTCACTGTTCGCCATGCGGTCACGGCCCCTGCTCCGGGCCCCGCGATGACCTCAACCCACGATAGCCTGACGGTTAGGCAACGCGGTGCGGGGGAGAGCCCCGCGCGAGCACGCCGCAACGACAGATAGGGGACGATATGACGACGATACTGGACGGCAAGGCGACCGCGGCCGCCATCAAGGCGGACCTGCGCGTCCGCGTGGAGCGGCTGCGCGAGCGCGGCGTCGAACCCGGACTGGGCACGCTGCTCGTGGGCGAGGACCCCGGCTCGATGAAGTACGTGGCCGGCAAGCACGCCGACTGCGCCGAGATCGGCATCCGCTCCATCCGCAGGGACCTGCCCGCCGACGCGACGCAGGAGCAGATCGAACGCGCGGTCATGGAGCTGAACGAGGACCCGGCCTGCACCGGATACATCGTGCAGCTGCCGTTGCCGGCCGGCATCGACGCCAACCGCGTCATCGCGCTCATCGACCCGGCCAAGGACGCCGACGGCATGCACCCGGCCAACCTGGGCGAGCTCGTGCTCCACGTGGGCGAATCGCCGGCCACGCCGCTGCCGTGCACGCCGCGCGGCGTGCTGGAGCTGCTCGACGCGTACGGCATCTCGCTGGACGGCAAGGAGGTGTGCGTGCTGGGCCGCGGCATCACCATCGGCCGCACCATCGGCCTCATGCTCACGTCCCGCGCCGTCAACGCGACCGTGACCCTGTGCCACACCGGCACGCGCGACGTGGCCGACCACATGCGCCGCGCCGACGTGATCGTCGCCGCGATGGGCTCGGCCGGATTCGTCCGCCCCGACATGATCCGCGACGGCGCCGTGCTGCTCGACGTGGGCGTCTCGCGCGTCTACGACGAGGCGGCCGGCCGCTGGCGTGTCAAGGGCGACGTCGATCCCGCCTGCCATGCGAAGGCGTCCGCCTACTCGCCCAACCCGGGCGGCGTCGGCCCGATGACCCGCGCGATGCTGCTGGAGAACGTGGTCGAGATGGCCGAGCGCTCGCTCGCCTGACCGAGGCGTCCGCGCGCCGCACGCGCCCGCGACACGCCCGAAATATTAGGGTATGGCTGGCGGTATCGTGGGAATTCGCGTGCGGCAGCGCACGATATAACTGAAGAACGATTCCATCCAACCAACTAGTAAGTAAGAAACCAAGTTTAATGGCAGATTACAATACCGAAGTCGCCAAGGTCGCCATCAACGACATCGGCACCGAAGAGGACTTCATCAAGGCAGTCGATTCCACCATCAAGAACTTCGATGATGGTGATCTGGTCGAGGGTACCGTCGTCAAGATCGACCACGACGAGGTCCTGCTCGACATCGGCTACAAGACCGAGGGCGTCATCCCCTCCCGCGAGCTTTCCATCAAGAAGGACGTCGATCCGGACGATGTCGTCGAGGTCGGCGACACCGTCGAGGCCCTTGTCGTCACCAAGGAGGACAAGGAAGGCCGTCTGATCCTGTCCAAGAAGCGCGCCCAGTACGAGCGCGCCTGGGGCGACATCGAGAAGATCAAGGAAGCCGACGGCGTCGTCGAGGGCACCGTCATCGAAGCCGTCAAGGGCGGCCTCATCGTGGACATCGGCCTGCGTGGCTTCCTGCCGGCTTCGCTGGTTGAGATGCGTCGCGTGCGCGATCTGTCCCCGTACATCGGCCAGAAGATCAAGGCCAAGATCCTGGAGCTCGACAAGAACCGCAACAACGTGGTCCTGTCCCGCCGCCAGTACCTCGAGGAGACCCAGTCCGAAGTCCGCGAGACCTTCCTCTCGCAGCTCAAGAAGGGCCAGATCCGCGAGGGTGTCGTCTCCTCCATCGTCAACTTCGGCGCCTTCGTCGATCTCGGTGGCGTTGACGGCCTGATCCACGTCTCCGAGCTGTCCTGGAAGCACATCGACCACCCGTCCGAGGTCGTCAAGGTCGGCGACAAGGTCACCGTCGAGGTGCTCGACGTCGATCTGGACCGCGAGCGCATCTCCCTGTCGCTCAAGGCCACCCAGGAGGATCCGTGGCAGCGCTTCGCCCGCACCCACGTCCCCGGCCAGATCGTCAAGGGCAAGGTCACCAAGATCGTCCAGTTCGGCGTGTTCATCTCCGTCGAGGACGGCATCGAGGGCCTGGTGCACATCTCCGAGCTGGCCAACCGCCACGTGGAGAACCCGGAGACCGTCGTCAAGCCGGGCGAGGAGGTCTTCGTCAAGGTCATCGACGTCGATCTGGATCGTCGCCGCATCTCCCTGTCCCTCAAGCAGGCCAACGACTCCGTCGACCCGGCCTCCGAGGACTTCGATCCGGCGCTGTACGGCATGCCGGCCGAGTATGACGAGGAAGGCAACTACAAGTATCCGGAAGGCTTCGACCCGAACACCAACGAGTGGATCGCCGGTTTCGAGAAGCAGCGCGAGGAGTGGGAGAACCAGTACGCGGCCGCCCACGACCTGTGGGAGCAGCACAAGGAGTTCGTGGCCAAGGAGCTCGAGAACGCCGCCGCTTCCGCCGCCGAGGATGGCCAGGCTCCGAAGGAAGAGAAGGTCGAAGAGGTGTCCAACTACTCCTCCGAGTCCACTTCCACCGGCACCCTCGCCGACTCCGATCAGCTCGCCGCCCTGCGCGACCAGCTGCTCGGCAAGTGATTCCCTCGCTTGAGAAGAAGTGATTCGGTTACGCCGTTAGCGGCCTGACCGTGGCGGGGCCCGTCCGAGAGATCGGACGGGCCCCGCCTTTTGCATATGGACCCACATGGGCCACGCGAATCCATCCGAAGGAGACGGAGACGACGATGATCAGGATCGGACTGACCGGCGGCATCGCCGCGGGCAAGAGCACCGTGTCGGCGCGGCTGCGGGAGCTGGGCGCGGCCATCGTCGACTACGACGCGCTGGCGCACGCCGTCGTCGCGCCCGGGGGAGCGGCGCTGCCGGCGATCGTGGCGGCGTTCGGGCCGGACGCATTGACGGCGGACGGCACGCTCGACCGTGCGTGGATGGCCGGGCACGTCTTCGGCGCCCACGCGGAGCCGGGGGCGCGCGAGCGGCTGGACGCGATCGAGCATCCGCTCATCTACCGGGCGGCCGCGGACGTCGAATCCGCGCACCCGGATGCGGCCGTCGTCGTGCACGACGTGCCGCTGCTGGCCGAGGTGATCGACGCGATGCCGTTCCGCTTCGACCACGTCGTCACCGTCGAGGCGCCCGAGGACGTGCGCATCGCGCGCATGACCGCCACGCGGGGCATGACCCGCGGGCAGGCGGCCGACCGCATCCGCCACCAGTCGACGCGCGCCGAACGCGAGTCGATCGCCGACGCGGTCGTCGACTCGACCCAGCCGCTCGAACGCATGTTCGAAGCGGTTGATAGGATGTACCGTCAATGGGAGGCCGAGGCCGCGGAGCGCTGACGGGCCGCCCGGAAGTCGCCGCCCTGCGCGGCGGACGCGAGGCAAGGAGCTGACGATGGGATTCGAGATCGAACGCAAGGAGAGGCCGTTCGTCGTCAAGTCGCCCTACCGGCCGTCGGGCGACCAGCCGGCCGCCATCGAGGAGCTGGCGGCGCGCATCGAGAACGGCGAAAGCGACGTCGTGCTCATGGGCGCCACCGGCACCGGCAAGACCGCCACGACCGCGTGGCTCATCGAACGGCTGCAGCGGCCCACGCTCATCATCGAGCCCAACAAGACGCTCGCCGCCCAGCTGTGCGCCGAATTCCGCGAGCTCATGCCCGACAACGCCGTCAGCTACTTCGTGTCGTACTACGACTACTACCAGCCCGAGGCGTACATCCCGCAGACCGACACGTACATCGAGAAGGATTCGAACATCAACGACGACGTGGAGCGCCTGCGCCACGCCGCCACTGCGAACCTGCTCACCCGCCGCGACTGCGTGGTTGTCGCCACCGTCTCGTGCATCTACGGCCTGGGCACGCCCGAGGAGTACGCCGGGCGCATGGTGTTCCTGCGCGAGGGCCAGCAGATCGAACGTGACGACCTGCTGCGCACGTTCGTCGCCATGCAGTACAAGCGCAACGACATCGCGTTCACCCGCGGCACGTTCCGCGTGCGCGGCGACACCGTCGAGATCATCCCCGTATACGAGGAGCTGGCGGTGCGCATCGAGTTCTTCGGCGACGAGATCGACCGCATCAGCACGCTCCACCCGCTCACCGGCGACGTGATCGGCCACGAGAGCGAGATTCACATCTTCCCGGCCTCCCACTACGTGGCCGGCCCCGAACGCATGGAGCGCGCGCTCACGTCGATCCGCGAGGAGCTCGACGAGCGCGTGAAGGCGCTGCGCAAGCAGGGCAAGGAGCTCGAGGCGCAGCGGCTGACCATGCGCACCGAATACGATCTGGAGATGCTCGAACAGGTCGGCTCATGCTCGGGCGTGGAGAACTACTCGCGGCACTTCGACGGGCGCGCGCAGGGCACGCCGCCGCACACCCTGCTCGACTTCTTCCCCGACGACTTCCTCCTCGTCATCGACGAATCGCACGTGACGGTCCCGCAGATCGGCGCCATGTACGAGGGCGACGCGTCGCGCAAGCGCACGCTGGTCGACTTCGGCTTCCGCCTGCCCTCGGCGATGGACAACCGTCCGCTCACATGGCCCGAGTTCCTCGAACGCGTCGGCCAGACCGTCTACCTGTCGGCCACGCCCGGCGACTACGAGCTGGGCCTGTCCGACGGCGTGGTCGAACAGATCATCCGACCCACCGGACTGGTCGACCCGAAGATCGAGGTGCGGCCGGTCGACGGCCAGGTCGACGACCTGCTCGCCGAGATCCGCGACCGCGTGGCGCGCGACGAGCGCACGCTGGTGACGACCCTGACCAAGAAGATGGCCGAGGACCTGACCGCCTACCTCATCGACCAGGGCGTCAAGGTCGAATACCTGCATTCGGACGTCGACACGCTGCGGCGCGTCGAACTGCTGCGCGAGCTGCGCGAGGGCGTCATCGACGTGATCGTCGGCATCAACCTGCTGCGCGAGGGCCTCGACCTGCCCGAGGTGTCGCTCGTGGCGATCCTCGACGCCGACAAGGAGGGCTTCCTGCGCTCCTACCGCTCGCTGATCCAGACCATCGGCCGTGCCGCACGCAACGTGTCGGGCACCGTCATCATGTACGCCGACGAGGTCACCGACGCGATGGACAAGGCCATCGGCGAGACCGACCGCCGACGCGCCCGCCAGATCGCCTACAACAAGGAGCACGGCATCGACCCCAAGCCGCTGGTCAAGAAGATCAGCGATGTCAACGACATGCTCGCCAAGGAGGACGTCGACACCGCCACGCTGCTGGCCGGCGGCTACCGCGACGAGGCGCGCGCCGGCGTCGGCGGGGGAGCGGCGCGCAGCGGGGCGAAGTCCCGAGCCGCCGGCAAGGGCGGCCCGGCGACGGACGGCATGGCCGCCAAGGACCTGGCCGACCTGATCCGGCAGCTGAGCGAGCAGATGCACGCCGCCGCCGAGGAACTCCAGTTCGAGCTCGCCGCGCGCCTGCGCGACGAGATCCGCGACCTGAAGAAGGAGCTGCGGCAGATGACGGAGGCCGGCCGCTAGGGCATGCGGGCGGCGGGCCGGTCCGGCGGCCCGGCAGGGCGGCGGCGCGCGCGGGCGCGTCACCGCCTCTTTCTATATTGGGAGCCATGTCTGAAACCCCCCTTGCATTCATGATCGTCACGCTTGCCGTGCTGGCGGTGTTCTTCGCCGTCGACCTGTTCGTCATCGGACGCAAGCCGCATGTGCCGTCCACCGGCGAATGCGTGCGTCACATCGCGTTCTTCGTGGCCGCGGCGCTCGTGTTCGGCGCCATCATGTGGGCCGTGGCCGGACCGGCCCCGGCGATGGAGTTCTATTCCGGATGGCTCACCGAATACTCGCTGAGCATCGACAACCTGTTCGTGTTCGTCATCATCATGTCGAACTTCGCGGTGCCGAAGATCCTGCAGAAGTACGTGCTGTCGGTCGGCATCGCGGTCGCGCTCGTGCTGCGCGGCGTGTTCATCCTCGTGGGCGCCGCCCTGATCGAACGCTTCACCTGGATCTTCTTCCTGTTCGGCGCGTTCCTCATCATCACCGCCGTCAAGCTCGTCGCGGGCGGCGACGATGACGAGGAGTACCACGAGAACGGCGTCATCAAGGCGCTGCGCAAGGTCATGCGCATCTCCGACGAATACGACGGCGAGAAGCTGCGCACCGTGAAGGACGGCGTCAAGTGCTTCACGCCGATGCTGGTCGTCTTCCTCGCCATCGGCACCACCGACGTGATGTTCGCGTTCGACTCGATCCCGGCGATCTTCGGTCTGACCAAGGACCCGTTCATCGTGTTCACCTCGAACGTGTTCGCCCTGCTGGGCCTGCAGCAGCTGTACTTCCTGCTCGGCGCCCTGCTCGACAAGCTCGTCTACCTGCCCGCCGGTCTGGCGGTCGTGCTCGGCTTCATCGGCGTCAAGCTGATCATGGAGGCGCTGCACGGCAACTCGCTGCCGTTCATCAACGGCGGCCAGCCGGTCGGCTGGGTGCCGGAGGTGCCGACGTGGCTGTCGCTGGCGGTCATCATCGTCGCCATCGGCGGCGCCGCGCTGGCCAGCGTCGTCAAGATGAAGGCGATGGAATCCGCCAAGTGACGATGCCGTGACGTCGCCCCCGGCGTCACGATGACGACGGTGCCCCGACGCGCGCGACGGTCGCGCGTCGGGGCACCGTCATAGTATGTGAGCGCTAACAACACACCAGCGAAAACGGATGCGCCGTCCGTTCGCAGCTAGTAGACTGTTATGCGGCAGCCGGACCACTCCGGTCCGGACAACACCAACAGAAGGATAGGCAGCATGCGCAAAGCCAAGATTGTCGATACCATCGGTCCCGCCACCGAATCCCTGGAGGGCATCACCGGCCTGGTCGAAGCCGGCATGGACGTCGCTCGTCTGAATCGCTCCCACGGCACCCCGGAGGACCACCTGCGCGTCTACAACAACGTGCGCGAGGCCTCGAAGGCCGCCGGCCGCAACGTCGCGGTCCTGGTCGACCTGCAGGGCCCGAAGATCCGCTGCGGCTGGTTCAAGAAGAACGCCGAGGGCGAGGACAAGATCTACCTGACCGAGGGCCAGGAGTTCATCATCACCACCGACGACATCGAGGGTGACGAGCACATCACCTCCACCACCTTCAAGGGCCTGCCGGGCGACTGCCATCCGGGCGACCCGATCCTGATCGACGACGGCAAGGTCCGTCTCGAGGTCGTCAAGGTCGAGGGCAACAACGTGCACACCAAGGTCGTCGTCGCCGGCCCGGTGTCCTCCCACAAGGGCATCAACCTGCCGGGCGTGGCCGTGAGCCTGCCGGCCCTGACCGAGAAGGACGAGGACGACCTGCGCTGGGCCATCCGCACCGGCGCCGACATCATCGCCATGTCCTTCGTGCGCTTCGCCACCGACATCGACCGCGCCCACGAGATCATGGACGAGGAAGGCCGCCGCATCCCGATCGTCGCCAAGATCGAGAAGCCGCAGGCCCTCGAGAACCTCGAGGAGATCGTCAAGGCGTTCGACGGTATCATGGCCGCCCGCGGCGACATGGCCGTCGAGTGCCCGCTCGAGGAGGTCCCGCTGGCCACCAAGCGCATCATCGAGCTGTCCCGCCAGTACGCCAAGCCGGTCATCGTGGCCACCGAGGTCCTCGGCTCCATGGTGAACTCCCCGGTCCCGTCCCGCGCCGAGGCGTCCGACTGCGCCAACGCGATCCTCGACGGCGCCGACGCGACCATGACCTCCAACGAGACCGCCGTCGGCAAGTACCCGGCCGTCACCGTTGAGACCATGGGCCGTATCTCCGGCTTCGCCACCGACCACGGCTTCGACCGCATCCCGCAGCTGAAGAACCTCGACATGTCGTCCACCGGCGCCGTGTCCTCCGCCGCCGTCGACCTGGCCGACAAGCTCAACGCGAAGGCCATCGTGGCCTACACCCAGACCGGCGCCACCGTGCACCGCGTCTCCCGCGAGCGTCCGGCCACCCCGATCTACGGCATCACCAACAACGAGCACACCTACCACTGGCTGGCCCTGTCCTGGGGCGTCGAGTCGTTCCTGCTCGAGGAGGACTACCACGACAAGTCCCGCCGCGACCTCATGGCCTTCACCGACGGCGTCCTCAAGAACGCCGGCAAGGTCGTCGACGGCGACAAGATCGTCGTGCTGAGCTCCGCCCAGGGCGAGCACGCCGCCGGTTCCACCGACACCATCTACGTGCACACCGTCGGCGACAACGACTGATCATGACCGTCCCCGTCGGGGATGCATGACGACATGAACGGGGCCGTCCTCCTGCGGGAGGACGGCCCCGTTCCGTCATATCGGGCCGCGCCGCCGGCGGCAGGGGCGGCTACGCCTCCTCGATGACGTGGTCGGGCGCGCTGTACAGGCGCAGCACCGCGATGATCGATTTGGCGTCGACGATCGTGCCGTTGACCGCCATGCGGTACGCGTCGTCCAGCGACAGCATGCGCACGTCGGAGCGCGGCGTCTCCGGGCCGAACCCGGAGCGGGCGACCGGGGTCAGTCCGGTCGCGTAGAACAGCGCCGTGTGCTGCGTCGAGAAGCTCGGCGTGTTGATGAAGCGGGTGAACTGGGCGAAGTGGGACGCCTCGAATCCGGCCTCCTCGCGCAGCTTGCGCCGGGCCACGTCGAGCGGCTTGTCGTCCGGGCCGGTGGCGTGGCCGGCGGGGATCTCCAGCGTCCAGCGGTGGGTGGGGATGCGGTACTGCTCGATGAACGGGATCATCCCGTCGTCGGTCATGGCCAGCACGCCCACGGTGTCGCCGTCGTTCTCGGTGACGATGTAGCGTTCGAACTGGCCGACCTGCGGCGAGGAGAGCGCCACGCGGTCGACGTTGAAGTAGTGGCTCTCCACGATCTGGCTGCGCGACTCCTCGCGCACCGGCGACGTCCTCCACGGGTCGAATCGACGATAGGTCTCGCTGGCTCCCATGATGTGCCTCCTTTGGCATGACGGGAATGGATGTTGTCCCCATTGTAGGGGCGCGCGGCGCGGGTGGCCGGCTGCGCCACGCTGAGGGCGCATGCGACTGGACGGGTCCACGAAATATGCTATCCTTCCCTAGGTGCGGCAAACGCCCCCGTATCCCAATTGGTAGAGGAAGCAGCCTCAAAATCTGCGCAGTGTGGGTTCGAGTCCCACCGGGGGCACGCGTGCCGGGCACGATGATTCATCGCCGCACCATCAGTGCGCGATCAGCAATGGCCGGCATCATCTACATGTCCGACGGCCCGGCGAGAAGGCCCGGCCGATGAGGTTAAGGGGTCGCAAGATGACGAACGACATGGTCTCGGAAACTCCGATGGAGCCGGTGCTGACCGACGACGAGCTGAAGGCCGCCGCCGAGCCTGACGCGCCGAAGGCCGAGGAATCCCGTGAGGCCGCGCAGGACCGTCCGCGCACCGTCGTGGTGGCCGAGGACGAGTCCGTCAACCGCATGGATCTGGTCGCCATGCTCGAGGACAACGGCTACGAGGTCGTCGGCGAGGCCGCCAACGGCGAGGAGGCCGTCGAACTGACCCGCAAGCACCGTCCCGACGTCGTGTGCATGGACGTCAAGATGCCGCGCATGGACGGCATCGCCGCCGCCGGCGTGATCTGCGACGAGAACATCGCCCCGGTCGTCATGCTCACCGCCTTCTCCCAGCCCGACCTGGTGCGCCAGGCCACCGGCGCCGGCGCGATGGCGTACGTGACCAAGCCGTACGAGGAGTCCAAGCTGCTGCCGGCCCTCGAGGTCGCGATGGGCCGCTTCGCCGAGATCAACGACCTGCTCGATACCGTCGAGCGCGGCGAGACCCAGCTCAAGGACGCCCAGGAGGAGGTCCGCAAGCTCGAGGCCCAGCTCAAGAAGGCCGAGGAGACGCTCGAGGAGCGCAAGCTCGTCGACCGCGCCAAGGGCCTGCTCATGGACAAGGCCGACTTCTCCGAGCAGGGCGCCTTCCGTTGGATCCAGAAGACCTCCATGGACCAGCGCATCCCGAAGAAGCGCCTCGCCATGGCCATCATCGCCAAGTACGGCGATCCCAAGCCGGAAAGCAACAATGACTGAATCCCGGTCCCAAGCCGATGACATGACGCGCGGAACGCTTCTGGTGGTCGACGGCCACTCCTTGGCGTTCCGCGCGTTTTTCGCTCTTCCCGTCGACAACTTCAGCACGGCGGACGGCCAGGCCACCAACGCGGTCTGGGGCTTCGCCAAGATGCTCGCCCAGGTGATCGACACCGAGAAGCCCGACCACATCGCCGTCGCCTTCGACGTCAAGGGCGGCACGTTCCGCAGCGAGCTGCTGCCCGAATACAAGGGCACCCGCGAGGCCGCCCCCGAGGACCTGCTCACGCAGCTGCCGCTCATCCAGCGCATGCTGACCGCGCTGGGTGTCACCTACATCGAGAAGCCCGGCTACGAGGGCGACGACGTGATCGGCACGCTCGCCTCGATGGGCGACGCCGCCGGATACCGCACGCTCGTGCTCTCCGGCGACCGCGACGCGTTCCAGCTCGTCAGCGACACGGTGACCGTGCTGTACCCCGGCCATCATTTCAAGGACCTCAGGCACATGACGCCGGCCGCCGTCGAGGAGAAGTACCATGTGACGCCCGCCCAGTACCCCGATCTGGCGGCGCTGCGCGGCGAACAGTCCGACAACATCCCCGGCGTGCCGGGTGTGGGCGACGGATTCGCCGCCAAATGGATCAACCAGTACGGCGGACTCGACGGCATCGTCGAGCACGCCGACGAGATCGGCGGCAAGAAGGGCGAGGCATTGCGCGCGCACCTCGACCAGGTGCTGCTCAACCGGCGCGTCAACGCGCTCGTGCGCGACCTCGACCTGGGCGTCGGCCCCGACGACCTGACCTTCGCCGGCGTCGACGCGGAAGCGGCCGGCGAGCTGTTCCGATCCCTCGAATTCGGCCCGCGCACGCTATCGAAGATCCTCAAGACGTTCAACGGCGGCGAGAAGCCGGCCATGGTCGGCAGGAAGACGCAGCCGGACGGTCCGCGCCGCGATGACGCGCTCGTCGTGCCCGACGCCGACACCGCCGCGGACGCCGCGACGCTGACCGGCTGGGCCGAGCGGTGGATCGCGCCCGTCGCGCAGCCCGACGTCTGGACGCTGACCGCACAGGGCGACGCGAAGCCGGGGGAGAGCCGCGTCGAACGCATCGTGCTCGCCGCAGGCGGCCATGCGCTCGTCATCCCGGCGCCGGCACCGCGCGACGTGACCGACGCGCTGGCCGACGTCATCGACCGCCATCACGGCACGATGGCGGTGCACGGGTACAAGGAGCATCGCCACCTGCTCGCCGCCTGCGCGGCCGACGGCGGCGACGGCATCGACCTGCCGTACCCGGCCATCGACACCAAGCTCGCCGGCTATCTGGTCCACCCCGACTTCCACGCGGACACGCTCGAACAGGTCGCCGCGCACTTCCTCGACCTGCACATCGACGAGGACGACACCGCCGCCGTGCAGGGCATGCTCGACCTGGGCGACGAACCGGCGGAATCCGCCGATCCGGAACCCGACCGCAGGCTGCTCACCCACGCGGCCATCGTCGAACGGCTGGCGCGCACGCTCGCGCCGATGCTGGCCGAACGCGGACAGGACGATCTGATGCGCCGCATCGAACTGCCGGTGTCGCGCGTGCTGCACGGCATGGAGCAGGTGGGCGCCAAGGTCGATATGGCCCGACTGGCCGACATGAAGGAGCGCTTCGCCGCCGACGTGCGCCAGGCCCAGGAGGAGGCGTGGAGGCATGCGGGCGAGGAGGTCAACCTCAAGAGCCCCAAGCAGCTGCAGAAGGTCCTCTTCGAGACGCTGGCGCTCAAGCCCACCAAGCGCACCAAGAGCGGCACGTACACGACGAACGCCGCCGCCCTGCAGGACCTGTACGTCAGGTACGCGTCCGACGAGCGGGCCAGCGGATTCCTCGGCGCGCTGCTGCGGCACCGCGAGATCATCAAGCTCGAGCAGATCGTGCAGACGCTCATCGACGCGACGAACCCGCGTGACGGGCGCATCCACACCACGTTCGAGCAGACCGTGGCCGCCACCGGGCGCCTGAGCTCGGTCGACCCGAACCTGCAGAACATCCCCAACCGCAACGCGATGGGCCGCGAGATCCGCTCCGCGTTCGTGCCCGGCGACGGCTACACGGCGCTGCTCAGCTGCGACTACTCGCAGGTCGAGCTGCGCATCATGGCCGACCGTTCCGGCGACGAGGCGCTCATCGAGGCGTTCCGCTCTGGCACGGACTTCCACCGCTACGTCGCCTCGCTCGTCTACGGCGTGCCCGTCGACATGATCGACGCCGACCAGCGCAGCCACGTCAAGGCGATGAGCTACGGCTTGGCGTACGGGCTGAGCACGTACGGCCTGGCCCAGCAGCTCAAGATCTCGCCGTCCCACGCCGAGGAGCTCAAGGCCAAGTACTTCGCCGTGTTCGGCAAGGTCCACGACTACCTCGAATCGCTCGTCGCCGACGCGCGCGAACTGGGCTACACGCAGACCATGTTCGGCCGCCGCCGCTATTTCCCCGGCCTGAACTCGACGAACCGGACCGTGCGCGAGACCGCGGAACGCGGCGCGCTCAACGCGCCCATCCAGGGATCGGCCGCCGACATCATGAAGATCGCGATGATCGACGCCGACCGGGCGCTGCGCGACGCCGGCCTGCGCAGCCGCATCATCCTGCAGATCCACGACGAACTCGTCGTCGAGGTCGCCCCCGGCGAGGAGGAGGCCGCGAGCCGGCTCGTCGCCGACGCGATGGAGCACGCCGTCGACCTGTCGGTCCCGCTGGACGTGTCCACCGGACTCGGCTCCGACTGGCAGCTCGCCGCGCACTGACGCAACCCACCGCCGACGGGTCCCGCAACCGCGGGACCCGTCCGTCATAAGGAGGAACCGATGTCCACGCTCAAGCAGGTCGTCGACGTGCTGGAGACCCTCTACCCGCTGCGCTACGCCGAATCATGGGATGCGCCCGGCCTCATCGTCGGCGACCTGACCGCGCCGGCCGACCGCATCATGTTCGCCGCCGACCCGTCGGCCGCCGTCATCGACGAGGCGGTCGCCACAGGCGTGCAGCTGCTCGTCTGCCACCATCCGCTGCTGTTCCGCTCCGTGCACGAGGTGTCCGGACTGGGCGCGCGCGGCGACACCGTGCGACGGCTCAACCAGGCCGGCTGCGCGCTGTGGGTCGGCCACACCAACGCCGACGCGTCCCACCGCGGCGTCGGCCAGGCCGCGGCCGACCTGTTCGGCCTGATCGACCAGCATCCGCTCGTGCCGATCGACGACCCGGTCGCGGCCGCCGCCGGCCACGAGGTCGGTCTGGGCCGCGTCGGCCGACTGGAGACGCCGATGACGTTCGAGGCGTTCGCGCGCCGCGTCGCCGGCGTGCTGCCGCACACCGCCTACGGCGTGCAGGCGTGCGGCCCGCTCGACCAGATCGTCGAGACCGTGGCCGTGCTGCCCGGCTCCGGCGACTCGCTGTTCGACGAGGTGCGCGCCGCCGGCGTCGACGTGTACGTGACCAGCGACCTGCGCCACCATCCCGCCACCGACGCGATCGAACAGGCCCGCTACGAGGCGCGCATGCGCGCCCAGGGCGTCATGCTCGGCTCCGGCGACGCGCGCATCCGCCCGCTGCTGGTCAACACGCCCCACTCGGCCATCGAATCCCTGTGGTTCCACTACGCGCTCGAGGACGTGCCCGCCGCCGTCGAACAGGCCACCGGCGAACGCCCCGAAGTCGAATGGCTGCGCCTGAACACCGACCCGTGGACCCTGACGATCCACTGACCACCCACCGTCGGAAAGGAACCCTGATGGACACGACACCCAGCTGGGACGGCCGCGACCCGGTCGACATGGACGCCCCCGTCGACGTACTCTCACGCGACACCGTATACCGGGGCAAGGTGTTCGACGTCGAGGACATGCGCCTCGCCCTGCACACCGTCGCCGGCGGCACGATCGAGATCCGCCGCCAGGTGCTGCGCCACGCGCCCTGCGTGGTCATGCTCGTCCACGACACGACGGACGACCGCTACCTGGTCGAACGCGAATACCGCGTCGGCTGCGACCGGTTCGCCTACGGCATCCCCGCCGGACTCATGGACGCGGGGGAGGACATCGAGACCGCCGCGCTGCGCGAACTCGCCGAGGAGACCGGCGTGACGCCCATCGACCCGGCGCACGTGACCATCGACCACGTCGGCGAATGCTATTCGTCCGAAGGCATGGCCGACGAGCTCGCCCACATCATGGTCATCCACCTCGACGGCCACGAGACCGGCCCCACCCGGCTCGACCCCGACGAGCACGTCGAATCCGCATGGGTCGGCTGGGACGACCTGCTCGCACTGCCCGTCACCGCATCCAACTCCGTCATCGCGATCCAGCACGAACGCATCCGGCGCATCCTCGCCGGAACGGGCCACTGAACCACGCGACGCGCATCACGTCACCGCATCGTCCGCCGCCGGCGACCACGGGCGGGCCGCACGGCCCGCACGGCCGCCGCCGGCGGACGAAAACCCGCAACCGGCGACTGTCGCTGGCGGCGTCGCGGGGGTGGTCGTGCGATACTGGAGGATATGCAAATCAGACCAGGTTCGATGTACCCGCTGGGCGCGAGCTACGACGGCGCCGGCGTGAATTTCGCATTGTTCTCACAAGTTGCCAGCAAGGTCGAGTTGTGCCTGTTCGATGACGACGACAACGAGACCCGCATCGAGATGACCGAGCAGAACTCGTACGTCTGGCACAACTACATCCCCGGACTGCAGCCCGGCCAACGCTACGGATACCGCGTGCACGGCCCGTTCGACCCCAACAACGGCCTGCGCTGCAACCCCAACAAGCTGCTCCTCGACCCGTACGCCAAAGCCATCGAAGGCAACATCGACGGCGACGAAAGCCTCTTCTCGTACTGGTTCGACACCCCCGACGACGTCAACCGGCGCAACGACCTCGACTCGGCCGCCCACACCATGAAATCCGTCGTCGTCAACCCCTACTTCGACTGGGGCAACGACCAGCACCCGCACATCCCGTACCACGACTCCGTCATCTACGAGGCGCACGTGCGCGGCCTGACCAACCTCAACCCCGACGTGCCGCCGGACATCCGCGGCACGTACGCCGGCCTCGCCTACCCGTCCGTCATCGAATACCTCAAGAAGCTCGGCATCACCGCCATCGAGCTCATGCCCATCCACCAGTTCGTCAACGACACGTTCCTGCAGGACAAGGGCCTGAGCAACTACTGGGGCTACAACACCATCGGCTTCTTCGCGCCCCACAACGCGTACTCCAGCTCCGGCGAACGCGGCGAACAGGTCAACGAATTCAAGTCCATGGTCAAGGCCTACCACCGCGCCGGCATCGAGGTCATCCTCGACGTGGTCTACAACCACACCGCCGAAGGCAACAACCGCGGCCCCATGCTCAGCTTCAAGGGCATCGACAACCAGGCGTACTACCGTCTCGTCGACGACAACAAGCGGTTCTACTTCGACACCACCGGCACCGGCAACTCGCTGCTCATGCGATCCCCGCACGCCCTGCAGCTCATCACCGACTCCCTGCGCTACTGGGTCACCGAAATGCACGTCGACGGCTTCCGCTTCGACCTCGCCGCCACCCTCGCACGCCAGTTCCAGGAGGTCGACAAGCTCTCCGCGTTCTTCGACATCGTCGAACAGGACCCCGTCATCAGCCGCGTCAAGCTCATCGCCGAACCCTGGGACCTCGGCTCCGGCGGCTACCAGGTCGGCGGCTTCCCGTCCAGCTGGTCCGAATGGAACGGCCGCTACCGCGACACCGTACGCGACTTCTGGCGCTCGCAGCCGTCCACGCTGCCCGAATTCGCCAGCCGTCTCATGGGCAGCTCCGACCTGTACCAGATGAACGGCCGCCGCCCGGTCGCGTCGGTGAACTTCGTCACCGCGCACGACGGCTTCACGCTGCGCGACCTCGTCAGCTACAACGAGAAGCACAACGCGGCCAACGGCGAGGACAACCGCGACGGCGAAAGCAACAACCGCTCGTGGAACTGCGGCGTGGAAGGCTCCACGACGATCCCCGACGTCGTCGACCTGCGCCAGCGGCAGATGCGCAACATGTTCTCCACGCTGCTGCTCAGCCAGGGCATCCCGATGATCTGCGGCGGCGACGAGGTGGCCCGCACCCAGCTGGGCAACAACAACGCGTACTGTCAGGACAACGAGATCTCGTGGACCCACTGGGACCTCGACGACGCGCAGAAGGACATGTTCGACTTCGTGTCCAAGCTCATCCACCTGCGTCTCGAGCATCCGGTGCTGCACCGGCGCCGCTTCTTCACCGGCCGCGAGCCCGGCGATGATGCGGCCAAGCTGCCGCAGGTCGAATGGTTCGACCACACCGGCTCCATCATGGACATGGACGACTGGTCGAACACGCACGCGTTCTCGGTGATGATCTTCCTCAACGGGTCGAACATCCCCGAAATGGACTGGTACGGCAAGCAGCTGGTCGACAACGACTTCATCCTCATCTTCAACGCCCACTACGAGCCGATCATGTTCACGCTGCCCGACGAGCACTACGGGCGCAAATGGCAGCTGATCGTCGACACGTACAATCCCAAGGGCCCCGAACTCAGCTACGAGGCCGGGTTCGCGATCACCGCGCAGGCGCGCAGCTTCCTGCTGCTCATGAGCGCCAAGAAGCCCGACGCGCAGCCGTTCGCCTGACGGTTGTGGCTGTGGTCGCGGACGACGTCGGATGAATGGACGACGATGGGGCGGTCCTCCTATAGGAGGACCGCCCCATCGTTCGTATCGGCGCACAGGGGAGCGGACGTGCGGGAATCGGAAGCCGGGGGGGAAGGGGTCGGGAAGGAACGATCCCGCCGTCAGCGGTTCGACGCGAGACGCGACTCGATCCGCTCGGCCTGGAAGCGCACCAGCTGCGTCGACACGCGGTCCGCCTCGATCGCGGCGATCTGACGGGAGAAGACGATGAACCAACCCAGGAAGAACGCGCCCGCCAGCGCCTCCAGATTGGTGAGCGTATCGTTGCCCATAAGCATGTTCACGCCGAACGCGGCGCATACGGCGATCGCCAGATCCGAGATCACGTACATCGCCTTCGGCATGCGCGGCGCCAGCCACGGCAGCGCCAGCAGCAGCACGCCCATCACCAGCGGCAGCCCCTTGGCGCACACGTTGTGCATGATGTAGTGCGGCGTGTACCGGAACACGCCGATGCCGATGAACGCCAGACCCGACACGGTCAGCAGCGCCGAGAGGATCGCGATGCGCGGGCGGAAATGCGCAATCTCCGGCTCCGAATCATGCTCGTGACGCTCATGCCACAGCCGTTCCAGCCGCTGCGTGGCGATCAGCTCCGACACGGCGAAGTAGCTGACGATGATGATGCACGTGCCCGCCAGGATCAGCGTCGCGTTGAACATCGTCGCCGCGAACGTCGTACGGTCGCCCAGCTGGGAGAAGTTGTTGCGATACCAGTACGGGTCGTCGGTCGTCAGCCCGGCCGTGCTCACGCCCGCGACCACGAAGAACGGCAGCAGCGAGGCGAGCGTCTTCGCGCTCATCAGCTCCGCCTGCACGAACGTCATATAGCCCACCACGCCGGCGAACCCGGCCGCCAGCGCCGGCATGTACCCGGCGAGCAGATGCATGCCCATCATCGTGTTGATCATGCCGAACAGGGCGAACGACGACAGGAAGATCGTCGCCGCATACACGGTCGACAGGGCCAGGATCTCGAACACGCGGCGCACCGGCATCCACCAGCCGTGCCGGAGCGTCAGCGAACGCGACTGGCTCGCATATCCGACGGCGAACGAGACCACGCCGCACCCGGCCACGATGCCCGCCGCCACGCTGAACCGGCGCTGCGTCACCTGCCAGATCGCCGGCGCCCAATCCATGTACAGCCGCATCGCCAGGAACGCGACGACCGCGCAGCACAGGAACGACACCAATCCCAGCGTCTCCGCCCGCTGATGACGTCCCATGATGCTCCTCCCATACGCACGCCGGCGCCCGCACGCCGCTTCGCCGCCGCAATCCGACGGTTACGAGCGTCCATTGTAACGGCGCGTCCCCCAAGCCGCCGCGGCGGTTCCGCCGACGGCATCGCCCGCACGCTCCCGGCGTGTCGCCGGCTTGCGTTCCGTGGCGAACTGATATACAGTAACGACTCGTGCTTGCAGCACCACCTGTCCGGGTGGCGGAATGGTAGACGCGCTAGCTTGAGGTGCTAGTGCCTATTTATACAGGCGTGTGGGTTCAAGTCCCATCTCGGACACCGGCAAGGCCCCGTGGCGACACGGGGCCTTTTCGTATTCGTATACGCTTGAGGAATCCGGCCGCACCGACGCACGATGCCGGAACCGTGCGGAGACGCCGTCGCCGTCACGGCCGTCATGGTTCACCGCGAGAAAGGACTCGTATGAGGATCTACAACTTCACCGACAACGACGACGTCGAGATCATCGCCCGTCAGGGCCCGTTCCAGGTCATCGAATGGAAGCGCGACCTGTCCGTCACGTACGGGGGTGCGGCCGCCGCATGGTTCGCATCCGAAATGAACGTGCGCCGCCGTCAGGTCGTATGCACGCTCGACGGCCGCAACGGCGTGACCGTGCAGGCCGGTGCCATGCAGTGGACCGCCGGCAACATCCACGCCACGACCGGACTCAAGGGCGTGGGCGATTTCATCGGCAAGCTCGCCCGTGGCGCGGTCACCAACGAGTCGGCCATCAAACCCGAATACGTCGGCACGGGCACGCTCGTGCTCGAACCCACCTACCGGCATATCCTGCTCATCGACCCCGCCCAGATGGGCGGCTCGCTCACCGTCAACGACGGCATGTTCTACGCGTGCGAATCCACGGTCCGCCAGCGGGCGGTCATGGTGTCGCGCCCCAGCGCGATGGTCGCCGGCGGCGAAGGCCTGTTCAACCTCGCCCTGGAGGGGCAGGGCACGGTCGCGCTCGAATCGCCCGTGCCGGCGAGCGAACTCGTCACCATCGACCTGGAGAACGACGAACTGAAGGTGGACGGCAACTTCGCCGTCGCCTGGACGACCGGACTGCAGTTCACCGTGGAGCGTTCCGGCAAGACGCTCATCGGTTCCGCCGCCAGCGGCGAAGGCCTCGTGAACGTGTACCGCGGCGTGGGACGGGTCCTCCTCGCCCCGGTCGCCGCCAACGCCGCTGACCCGAACATGGGCAGCGGCATCGCCTGACCGGATGGAGACGCCCGCCGCACGGCGGCAGCGTCTCCGTCTGTTGTCGAATCCGCTACGGGTGGACCATCAGATAGTTGACGAACGTCACGTCGCCGATCATCGGATGCCGTTCTTCGACCATACGGAACCCATGACGGGCGAAGAACGGCCGCGCGGTGACGCTCGCATGGACATGCAGGCCGACGATGCCACGGTCCGCGGCGAACCGTTCGACCTGCGACAGCAGACGCGACGCCACGCCCCGCCGCCCGTACGACGGGTCGACGAACAGCATGTCGATATAGCCGTCGTCATCGACGTCGATGAATCCGACCGGCTCGCCGGCCGCCGCGGACCCGCGGACGCCGGACGATACGGAGTCATATGAGGCGTCGCACGATTCGCGGTCGGCTGCGGGACCAACGGGGCGGACTGCATCATGGACATGGCCATGACCGGCAGGCACGGCGACCCACGTATGCGCCGCCATCCGATGCGCGTTCCACTCGGCCGGCGAACCGATACGGTCCGCCCATACGCGCGTCTGCACCGCATCGTAATCATGCGACGCCGTCCCGAGGACCGCGCGACGGAACACGCGCATCGTCGCCGCCGCATCCGACGGCCGATACTCCCGGATCAAGAGCTCCATGACGCTCCAGTGTAGAGACTGCCTGTCTCCCGGGAAAGCGGCACCGAGCCGTTCCCGGACAGCCGAGCATAACGCACCCGAATCATCTCGAATTGCTTTACCGAACGGCAACGGGGCCGGTCGCGCATGCACAATGGTTCATGACGATGAACCGAACGGCGCTCGCAGGCGGGAAAGGAAGGACGGACGATGACGGATATCGGCGGGGAGATCGCACGGCTGTCCGAACTGATTGCACGATGCCAGCCGGCGATGACCGCATTGGGAGACCGCACCCGGCAGCACATCATCCTGTCGATGATGGCGGCCGCGCCATGCGAACGAGGACTGCGCGTCGGCGAGATCGCCGCACGGGCGAACCTGTCGCGTCCCACCGTCTCGCATCATCTCAAAATACTCAAGGACTGTGGCATCGTGCGCATGCGACGCGACGGGACGCGCAACTACTACGCGCTGGACGGCGATCCGGCGGCATTGGACGAAATCATCGTCGCATTGACATGCGCCAGAACGCTGATCGCGCGACCGGATCTCCATTGCCCATACGACCGCGATTCCGCGGACGGGCACGATATTACGGACAAGCACCATCACGAAGGAGCGGAACAATGACCGACCACGACATGACCCTGATCGAAGCGATGCGTGCACGCCACGCGGTACGTGACTACGAGGACCGGCCCATAGCGCCGCAGACCGTCGCCGCGCTGCGCGAGACCATCGACGCGTGCAACGAGCGGGGCGGACTGCACATGCAGCTCGTGCTAAACGAACCGCAGGCGTTCGGCAGGCTCGCCGGCAAGGCCATGGGATTCACGAACGCGAACAACTATCTGGCGCTCGTCGGGCCCAAATCCGACCATCTGGACTTCGACCTCGGCTACTGGGGCCAGCACGTGGTGCTGCGCGCCCAGCAGCTCGGCCTGAACAGCCGCTGGGTCGCCGCCACCTACAAGAAGGTGCCCGGCGCCTACGAGGTGCGTGACGGCGAGAAGCTCGTGCTGGTCGTCGCGCTCGGCTACGGCGCCAATCAGGGCGAACCGCATAAGTCCAAGCCGCGCGGCAAGGTCATGGCCGTGGCCGACGGACTCGGAAACGGTGCCGAAACCGACCTGCCGCAGTGGTTCCTCGACGGCGTGGACGCGGCGTTGCTCGCCCCGACCGCGATGAACCAGCAGGCGTTCACGTTCACCCTGACGGGGGAGCGGACCGTCCGCCGCACGCCCGGATTCGGCTACGGCACGAACATCGACCTCGGCATCGCCTCCTACCAGTTCGAGCTCGCCGCCGGTATCGACAACTTCGACTGGGAACGGTAGCCGGCGCGAGCGGATCCGGCGGTCTGGCCTGGAATTCTTCTCGCTGAACGGCGCCTAGCGAGAATATGTCGCGGTCGAACCGGTGATTCTTCTCGCTAGGGAATTGCCAGCGAAAACAGTTGCCTACTTGACCGGGACTTCTTCTCATTGGGATACCGTGAGTGAGGAGATTCACCCATTCAATCGGGAATCCTTCTCGCTGAGAGTTTGTCAGTGAACGCTTATTCCGGCCGAACCAGCGATTCTTCTCGCTGAGGGGCTGCCAGTGAGAAGGATTACCGATCTGACCGGGATTTCTTCTCGCTGATGAGAGTGATGCGCAGGCTGGTGGTGGGTGACCCCTCGCAACGGACGCGCAATCGGCGCCTTTGCGTGTCCATTATGAAGGTTCGAGCACCCGTAACTTCACAACGGGCACGCAGCCATGTCAGTTGCGCGCCCATTGTGAAGGCCTGCGGTTCGGTGAGTCGCCGGATGCGGCGCTCGCCGGCGGGAACGCTCGGTATGCTGGAGGATGGAGCACAGTTCGTCGTCAGAAAGGACGCGTCATGGCCGGCCCGGATCCCAGAGCGGTTCACCCCAACCCCAACATTCCCAGCGTCTGCTACATCAACAACACGATCACCCGGCCCACGATCATCGTCGGCGACTACACGTACTACGACGATCCGGTCGACTCGGAGCATTTCGAGGACCACGTCACCCACCATTACCCGTTCATCGGGGACCGGCTGGTCATCGGACGGTTCTGCGCCATCGCCAAGGGCGTGGAGTTCATCATGAACGGCGCCAACCATCGCATGAACGGCCTGTCCACCTACCCGTTCAACATCATGGGCGGCGGATGGGAGCGGTGCACGCCGGAACTGGACGTCATGCCCATCAAAGGCGACACGGTCATCGGCAACGACGTGTGGATCGGCCAGAACGTGACCATCCTGCCCGGCGTGCACGTGGGCGACGGCGCCATCATCGGCGCGAATTCGGTCGTCGCATCCGACGTCCCCGCGTACGAGGTCGCCGTCGGCGATCCATGCCGCGTGGTGCGCATGCGCTACGACGACGCGACCATCGCACGTCTCGAAGAGATCCGCTGGTGGGATTGGCCCGCAGACCGCATCTTCGCCAACCTCGACACGCTCGCCGGCGGCACGCCCGACGACCTTGACCGGCTCGCCTGACCGCGGCTCCTCGACACGACGGAGTTTGCGCGCCGTGTAACGGCCGGACGTCCACGTCCATACGTCCGCGTTTAATCGCCTTCGATAATTCAACACGCATCTTCAGGGCAGGGTGAAATTCCCGATCGGCGGTACAGTCCGCGAGCATCGAGATCGATGAATCGATTCGACATGCAGGAGCCATACGGCTCGTGAACCGGTGTGATTCCGGTACCGACAGTTACAGTCTGGATGGAAGAAGAATGCGGCGGCGTAAGCGTGCCTTGTGGCCGGGCGTCGCCATACGCATACGACGGTCCCTGAATTCCGATGGAGTTCAGGGATTTTTCGTACGCCGTGGCGTCCGGCGCATGGACACGTGCGTCGCCACGTACCCTGGACATGCTCTATCGCATCGAAAGGAGCGACGTGGACGATAGAGATTTCATGTCCGTGGCGTTGAGTCACGCGAAACTGGGGGCGGGGAAGGTCAACCCCAATCCGATGGTGGGCGCCGTCATCGTACGTGACGGCCGTATCATCGCAGCCGGCCATCATGACCGGTTCGGCGGGTGGCATGCCGAACGCGCGGCGTTGGAGTCGGCGCGTTCGAAAGGCGTTTCGGTCCGTGGCGCCACCATGGTCGTCACGATGGAACCATGCTGTCATCAAGGCATGCAGCCGCCCTGCGCGCAGATGCTGGCGGACGCCGGCCTGTCGCGCGTGGTGGTGGGATCCGCCGACCCGAATCCGCTGGTATCGGGCGGTGGAATCCGTCTGCTGGAAGAAGCGGGGATCGCCGTGGAACAAGGCGTGCTGCGGGACGAATGCGATGCGCTCAACGAGATCTTCATGCGCTACATCGTGCGACGCACCCCGTTCGTGCTGCTCAAATACGCCATGACGGCCGACGGCAGAACCGCCACATCCGCGGGACGTTCGCGTTGGATCACCGGGGAGGAGTCGCGTCGACGCGTCCATGAGGACCGCAATCGGTTCGCCGCGGTCATGGTGGGCGTCGGCACGGTGCTGGCCGACGACCCCATGCTCACCTGCCGCATCGAAAACGGCCACGACCCGCTGCGGATCGTATGCGACGGCACGCTGCGCACCCCGTTGGATTCCGCACTGGTACGCAGCGCCCGCGAGATTTCCACGATGATCGCCACCTGCTGCGATGACGATCGCCGGATTCGACCGTACCGTGACGCCGGCTGCGAGGTGCTGACGGTCGGCCCGGACAGCGACGGTCATGTGGATCTGCCGACGCTGATGCGCGTGCTGGGAGGACGAGGCATTGACAGCGTGATGATCGAAGGCGGAGCGACGCTCGCATGGTCCGCACTGCAGGCCGGAATCGTGGACAAGGTCGACGCCTACATCGCGCCCAAACTGTTCGGCGGCGCTTTGGCCCCATCCGCGGTCGGAGGTGCGGGCGTCACGGATCCTGCGGACTGCTGGCGGCTCGTCGACACGACGGTCCGCACCATCGGCGACGACATGCTGCTCGAAGGGATGGTGGAATATGTTCACCGGAATCATTGAGGACGTGGGCACGGTGACGTCCCTGCGATGTGGCGTCGATTCCGCTTCCATAGCCGTGTCGTCCTCAGTGGTCGTAACCGACCGCACGCGCGTGGGGGAGAGCATCGCCGTGAACGGCGTCTGCCTGACCGTGACGTCGGTGCACGGGACGACGTTCACCGCAGACGTCATGCACGAGACGCTGCGCCGCTCCAGCCTCGGCTCATTGCGGCGGGGAAGCCATGTCAACGTGGAACGCGCGATGCCGGCCGACGGACGTTTCTCCGGACATCTCGTCTCCGGACACATCGACGGCGTCGGAACCGTCGAATCGGTGACGACGGACGGCATCGCCACGTCGTACGCCATCGGCGCGCCGAAGCCGCTCATGCGGTTCATCGCACGGAAGGGCTCCATCACGGTGGACGGCATCAGCCTGACCGTCACCTTCGCCGACGAATGCTCCTTCGGCGTATCGGTCATCCCGCACACCGCATCCCACACCGTGCTTGCGGAACGCAGGACAGGGGACCTCGTCAACCTTGAAATCGACCCGATCGCCAGATATGTGCAGCGGCTGATGTCCATGCCGGAAATCGGGGATGCGGGCGGTCGGCATCACGCGGACAAGGACGCATCGGAATCCGCCATCACCGAATCCTTCCTGCGGAGCCACGGATTCTGACCCGGCGCTCCCGGACCGACCGACGCGGCTGCCGTGCGCCGCATCAACGACCATCAAGCATCGAACATCGAACAGTAAGGACCATCATGAATCATTGCATCCGCAACGATTCCGGCATCGAAGAAGCCATGTCGGAATCCAAATCCGCGACCGACGCGGTGGAACGCGCCATACGGGACATCGCCGCCGGACGCATCGTCGTGGTCGCAGACGACGAACGCCGCGAGAACGAAGGCGACCTCATCTGCGCCGCACGCTTCGCCACACCCGACGCCATCGCATTCATGGCCACCCATGGTCGGGGACTCATCTGCATGCCGATGAGCCGCGGCATCGCAGACCGGCTGGAATTGACGCCGATGTGCGCGACGAACGGCGACAACCATCGGACGGCGTTCACCGTCTCCATCGACCACGTCTCCACCTCCACCGGCATCAGCGCACGCGACCGTTCGGCCACGGCCCTGGCCTGCACCGACCCGACCAGCACCCCCGATGACTTCCGGCGTCCCGGCCACCTGTTCCCACTCGTGGCCCGACCCGGCGGCGTACTGGAACGCGACGGACACACCGAAGCCACCGTGGACCTCGCACGCCTGGCCGGACTGGAAGCGTGCGGCCTGTGCTGCGAAATGATGAACGAGGACGGCACGATGATGTGTCGCGGCGAGCTACGCGCATTCGCCGCCGAACACGGACTGACGTACCTCACCATCGACCAACTGCGCGAATACCGGCGTACGCATGCCGATGCTCCGCACGCGGTCCGCCGCGTCGCCGTCGTGGACCTTCCCTCACGCCATGGCAGGTTCGTCATGGCGGGCTACGCATCCGCGGACGGCGGCGAACACGTGGCCCTGATCATGGGCGACGACCTCATCGCCTCGATGCGCGGAACCGGTCGCCCGAACGGCGGCCCCGTACTGTGCCGTGTGCATTCCCAATGCCTGACCGGAGACGTGTTCGGGTCGATGCGATGCGACTGCGGTCCGCAGCTGGAACGGTCCATGCGCCTGATCGCCGAACGCGGACGCGGCGTGCTGCTGTACCTCAGCCAGGAGGGGCGCGGCATCGGCCTGATCAACAAGCTGCGCGCCTACGAACTGCAGGAGCGGGGACTGGATACGCTCGACGCCAACCTCGCGCTCGGTTTCCCGGCCGACGCGCGCGAATACGACACGGCCGCAGCCATGCTCCGGGACTTGGGCATCGACTCGATCGAACTGATGACCAACAATCCCGACAAGATCGACCGGCTGACCGCCGCCGGCATCACCGTGGCCGACCGTGTGCCGGTGGTCGTGGAACCCAACGAATTCGACGCAGGGTATCTGTCCGTCAAACGGCGACGCATGGGACATCTTCTCGCTGTCTGAAACCGACCATCCATTCCAATCAATCACCAAACCGAAACACAAGGAGCAACGACCATGACGACATTCGAAGGCAGCCTCATCGCCGCAACGCAGACGGAACCCGGGCGGACCATCCGCATCGGCATCGTGGTGGCACGATTCAACGAATTCATCACCTCCAAACTGCTGTCCGGCGCGCAGGACGGTCTGCACAGGCATGGCGTGGACGGATCCGCCATCGACGTGGCATGGGTGCCAGGATCGTTCGAGATCCCGATCGCCGCGAAGCGCATGGCGGCCACGGGACGCTACGATGCGGTGATCTGCTTGGGCGCGATCATCCGTGGCGGCACATCCCACTACGATCTGGTCTGCAACGAGACCGCCAAAGGCGTGGCACAGGTGTCGCTGGACAGCGGCATACCGGTCCTGTTCGGCGTGCTCACCACCGACACCATCGAACAGGCCATCGAACGCGCGGGTACCAAGGCCGGCAACAAGGGCTTCGACTGCGCGCTCGCCGCACTGGAGATGATCGACGTGCTGCATGCCATCGACGCCGGCGACGGCGGCGACGGCATCGGCGAATAGGCGGAAGGGGAGTGCGGAGCCATCCGATTCGCAGCGGCTTCCGACGCTTCCCCACTCCCGATCCGGTGTCCCGTCGATCCGTGAGAAGGTGAGAGGATTCCACGGTTGACCGGGGGATCCTCTCACCGAGGAAGTGATGACGGTCGTTACCGCATCGGCAACGTCACTTTGCGCGCGCAAGCGACACCATTGCGCGTGCAAAGTGACGTTCCGGGCGTCCGTTGACTCACCATGCTCGCGCAGAGGCACCGATTGCGCGTGCAAAGTGAGGCTTGGACGGGTGTCGGATGCGTTGCTCGTCCGAACAACACGGCGGCGTATGGTTGAATGAGAAACGGCATGACCATGACAAGGCAGCAGCGAAGAGGTGCATGATGACGATGATGTCCGACGCCGATATCGACGAGTTCCTGCAAGGCCACCACTACGGTCTGTTCAAACCGCACATCTACGAGCGCGGACATGCGTACTACGACGCCGGGCGTGTTGGCGAGCCCGAACCGATAGCACAGGACCTGTGGCATGCCGTGGTGCGTGGCGGCGACGATTATCAGGTGGATGTGCGATTGCATCGCGGCCGAGTGGTATCGGCCGCATGCAGCTGCCCGTATGCACGGCGCGCCGCGTACTGCAAGCATGCGGCGGCCGTGCTGATCGCCATGACGGAACTGCTGCGCCGGCAGCGTGACCGGGAACGGGGTATCGACCCCGCATTCCCGAATGATGCTTCATTCGCGGTCAGGTGGTACGCGCGTAACCAATTCTCGTCGTTTCCGCGACTGTCGGATGATGATTGGCGGGCGGTCAAGCATATTCTGGAGACGCTGTACGAATTTCCCGATCTGGAGAAGCTGTTCCGGAGGATGACGCTCGGCCTGCTCGGCGGCAGCGATCCGGATGAGCATCACGGCCGTTGGACTCCCCTTAATACGGAACCATCGACCATGACACTGACGCAGCAGCTCAATGAGGCAGCAAGGCGGAAGCGGCACAAGAGAAGGGACTGCGATTCCAGTCTCGCGAACATGCGGCTCTTGGTGCCGGGTTTCGGCACGACGCAACTGAACGAACTGCCGCACACATGGATGACGATCCTGGAGGCCGCATACGAGCATCTGCATGATGCCGAGGGATTGCGCCGACTGTACTCGTACTACATCCTCATCGCACAGACCGACCCGGAGGCCGTGTACGTGGAACGGCTGCGCGCGGTCAGCGGCGACCATTGGGCGGAGGACCGGGACGAGATCATCCGACTGCGAGGCAAATGCCACCGCATCTGCGGCATGTCGCCCATCAACCCGGCGTTCGAACGGCTCGTGCGCGAGGAACGGCTCCCCAAGGATGCGTTCGACTACTGCCGCCAAGTCGGCGGGGCGATCCTGTCGATCCGCATGCTTGACGTGATCGCACAGGACCCAGAACTGCTCGAACAGACGATGCAGCGTCTCCGCACCATGCTGCGCGACCCCGATTCGGATATCTACAGCGTGAACGACGGTCCGTCCGCCGAACGTGTGGGCCACTGGATCCGCCGGATCGACACGGCGGCGGGTTACGAGGAGGCGCGTGCGCTGGCCGAACACATCGCCGGCATGTTCCCGCGACGCGAGAAGCTGCGCGCGGCGTTGGAGGACTATGTGCCGAAGACCGATACCTTCCCGGAGCTTGATGACGACGACTGGGATGACTGGGACGACGGCGACGATGACGGTTGCGACGATAGTGAGATCATCTTCTACGATGACGGCGGCGCGCTCCCGCCACGGGACGATGACGTGGAATACGATTCGGATGAACCGGGGGAGGGTAGCGACGATGACGAATGACATCGAGCACGAGCACACGTCGGATACGGATTCCGACGCGACGGGCGCTCGCCAACCGGTCGAGCATATCGGCGACGGCGAGGCAGGACACGCCGTGCTGGCGTACCTGTGGCGCGGTTTCGCCCGGTACGGTTCCGGCGGCATGCACGAGTCGGACTACCGGCTGATCATGGACGACGACCAGTGGATGATGGTGCGCGACCTGCTGCAACGCTATCTGGCGATGGACGATCTCGACGACGCCGTGCGGGCGATCCGCGACCGGGAGATGCAGCGGCTCGCCGACAGCAGCCAGACGGATACCGAACCCGAGCCGACTCCGCCGGGACTTCCCCAAGGATGGTGGACGCTGCTCGAAGCCGCATACGAGCGGCTGGGCGACGAGGAGGGATTGCGGCGCATCTACATGTGCTACATCGTCACCAACCGGCTGCCTAGGCCGCGGAAATCCCCTGAGGCAACGGGGCTGGGACTCGTGATAGACCCCATGCATTACGTGCGCAAACTGAAGACTTTGTCCGGTGAGCATTGGTCGGAGGATGTGCGCTGCATGGTGCGCGTGCATCAGCGGCACTATCGCGACCCGATGTTCGCCGGCTGGCAGCTCTCCTATGAGGCGCTGCTGCGGTCGGAACGACTGAGCGACGCCGCATGGCGGTATTGCAGGGTACGGTGCCTGTCCCGTTACGCGTCGGCGGATGAGGCCGTCGGTCTTATGTCGACCATGTTCGACGTCGTGGCGGAACGTCACGCCGAAGAGGTCTGTAATCTGCTGCTCGACTCGCTGCGGGACGCCGATTCGCCGATGCTGTGTGAGGATTCGCCGGAGCGGGTCGAGCAGGTGATCGCGGTACTGCGCAAATGCCTGCCGTACGACGCGGATCGTGTGCACGCGGAATGCGAGCGTCTGCATGGTATGTACCGTCGCCGTCGTCAGTTGCGTTCCGCATTGGAAGCGCTGATGGGGGGGTGGACGCAGCCGATGGGGCCTCCGGTGACGTGTATGCCGCGTCATGATTATCGCCTCCGCTGACGCTACTGCAGATAGTCGGCGCCGTCGAAGTAGCCGATGACGTCGTTGGCTTCGACGATGAGCCGCGGGTCGATGGCGAGCGTATGATGCGCGTCCTCGGTGCCGCAGTAGACGACATCGTGGACGAGCAGGCCGCGGTCGACGAACATGCGTATGCCGTCGAGGCATAGCGGCCCGACGGTGCCGACCTCGTAGCCGGTGCGTTCCTTCACCAGTTCCGGCGAAGCCAGATGGATTTGGCGCAGTCCCAGCGCGCGGCCCAGCTGCCGCCATCGGAGATGCCCGGTGGCGGCAGCGACGACGGCGAACACGCCCTCCTTCGTCTCGACGATATACGTGGCTGCCGCGCGCGTGACGTCGAACACCCGCGCGCCCGACTCCAGATCGACAATCGCCGTCTCATGTTCGATGATGTGCGCCTCCTGCGGATGCTCCCGTGCGAACGCCACGATCCTCTCATAATTCGACATGCATGTCCCCTGAGTCCGTATGGTCTGTCCTCAGCCGCCCATGATGGCCGTCTGCACTGATGGCCCGGCAACGCTCTGCGGAGTGAACAGCTTATATCCCCGCAATCTTACACGGCGGTCGATTCCGAGTTGTCCGGTCTATCCGTTCGGGAGTATGAAAGGAACCGGAGAAATGTCGAGAACCTACAAGGACCGCCCGTACCGTCTGGACATACGTGCGGCTTTGGTCGACGAATACTTGGACAGTTCGGCCGAGGCATGGCCTCATGCCAGTCGTGAGAGTCTTGCCGACGTGGTCCGATACGGCTACACGCGGCACAATCGCAACATGCATCTGCCGCTGCGCCGACGCTCCAACTGGCGTTGGATCGAAGGCGACCGGATTCCCGAATACGGCAACGCGCGACGTATCCGCCAGCATCTCAAGATGGCATGCCGCGGCGCGAACAGCGGCCTCATGGACGACGACTGGGACGACCCGATCGTAGGTTTCCGAACAACACCACGCATGGTGCGAGCGTCGGCGTCGCCACTCAACCCATCAAACAACCAAACACAGTGTAACTTAGTTTTCTATCAATTTTTCAAATCAACTACCATGATATATTCCTGTTCGTTTTCATCAATAATAGTAAAACCTATTTTTTGATACATTTTGACTGCATAATTTCCTTTTTGTACGGAAAGGGATGCTTGCCTATATCCTTCGGCAGATAACAATGAAATCATTTCTTTCATCATAGCGGTACCAATTCCAAAACCGCGATACTCTTTATACATAGATATAGCAAAGGAGGGGGTTGCATCATCAATATGTCCGTAATCATTCATAATGCGAACCCATACAGCACCTACAATTTTATTATTGATTTCTGCAACAAGTGCCATATCACCTTTTGCTTGCCCAAAATTTTCTATATATACTCTTAACTCCGGTTGTTCTATTACGGTTCTTGGTGGACAAATTTCTCCATCGGGGATAAAAATTGCTTCATACAAAAAAACTTCTAATAAATTATATTCTGATTTTTTGAGTTTTCGTATTATATAATTCATTGTTTCATCCTTAAAATGAGATATTTATGTAGTATGCGTGTTAGATGAATACAGTGTATTATGCGGAAGTATTCTTGTCAATGGTGTAATGAAAAACTCCTAAAAGTAAAATAGTGTTTCATTCACATAATTTAACCCGAAATGTAGAATGATATAGGGTTGCAGATCGGTGAGCGTAGTGGGCGAGGTGCCTCATTTGAAAATGAGCGCGTAATCCGGAGTGGTGCCTCACCTGTGGTGAGCGTGAAATCCTAGTCCGCGTCGGCTTGTGGGGTTTCGTCGTCTTCCGGTTCGACGCCCGCGATCCGGG
>NZ_QXGK01000006.1 GCF_003952945.1 Bifidobacterium samirii | reverse complement strand
CCGGATCGCGGGCGTCGAACCGGAAGACGACGAAACCCCACAAGCCGACGCGGACTAGGATTTCACGCTCACCACAGGTGAGGCACCACTCCGGATTACGCGCTCATTTTCAAATGAGGCACCTCGGTGCGACATGCCTGCTTCCGGCGGGCGCGCGGGTGGGCCGTCATGTACGTCTCGATCAGCGCCTGCGGGGTGACGTGCGTGTAGATCTGCGTGGTGGTCACCGAGGCGTGACCGAGCAGCTCCTGCACGGTGCGCACGTCGGCGCCGCCCTGCAGCAGGTGCGTGGCGTACGAGTGGCGCAGCGTGTGCGGGTGCAGCGGCCGCTCGATGTGCGCGCGGTCGGCGGCGAGCCGGATGATCTCCCACACGGACTGGCGCGACAGCCGCCGTCCGCGCCGGTTGAGGAACAGGGCGCGGCGTTCCGGACGGCCGTCCGACGCCCGCGCCTCCAGCACGGGGCGCGCCTCGTTCAGGTAGCGGCGCACCGCGTTGCAGGCGAGGCCGCCCACCGGAACGAGCCGCTGCTTGGACCCCTTGCCGGTCAGGCGGGCCAGCCGGGAGTCGAGGTCGAGGTCGTCGAGGTTCTCGCCCACGCCTTCGGAGACGCGGCATCCGGTCGCGTACAGGAATTCGAGCAGGGCGCGGTCGCGCAGCAGCACCGCGTTCTCGAGCATGGCCCGGTCCGGGTCGGCGTCGCCAGCGGGGGCGGAGGGTTCGGGCACCGAGTCCAGCAGGCGCGTCACCTCGTCCACGGTGAGCACGTCCGGCAGCGTGGAGGGGCTTTTCGGGGAGCGCACCGAGGCGGTCACGTCGGCGTCGACCGCGTGCTCGGAGCGGGCGAACCGGTGGAACATGCGGATGCTGGAGAGCCGGCGCGCCCGGCTGCGCGCCCCCTCCCCCGCCGCATCGAGCGCGGCGACGTAGTCCTCGACGTCCTGCCGGCGGATGGCGCGCGCCTCGGTGACGCCGCGGCCGGCCAGCCATGCGATGTAGCGGTCGACGTCGGACGCGTAGGCGGCCACCGTCGCCTTCGCCAGGCCGCGCTCCACGTCGATGTAGGTGACGAAGCGCTCCCTGAGCGCGGTCAATTCCCTTTCGATCATATGCGCATTGTATCGGTCTGCCGTCCAAGGCACGGCAGATGGTTGACTATTCAACCGTTCAGCAGGATTGTATGCGTATGCATGTATCTGTTCGATTGGTATCGTTGTCGGTTGCGATTTCTATCTGCCTATCCTTATGTCTGTGCTGCCGTACGAATGCTACGTTCGAATCGAGAGGTGTTCAGTATGTGGAGTGCGGATTACTATGGTTTCCTTGGTGCGATTAGCTTCGCCCGTACGGAATGGTGATGTCAAAAATCCACATCATATCCTCACGATGCACCTTCATCGTCCCTCCCATGGATATAACTTTCTTTTCGATGAGGACAAGCCCTTGTTTCCCTGATGGCAGACCAAGTGGCGTCTGATTGACGATATTCACAGATGCTATTTTCATACATCCATCATACAGAGTAACGGCGATACAATAACCCTTTCTGCTTCCATACTTCACGATGTTCAAGGCAAGTTCATCTACAATATTTATCGCAAGATTCATGTTGTTGTTATCAGGAACCTGCTTAAATCCGGAATCCCGACAATCTTCAAAGAAAGCACTTCCCTCATATCGTAAATCTGCCATGTGCAAATCGATTTCTTGGAGATGGTTCTTCAAAACGGACAAGTCATCTTCATCTCTTCTCGGATACTCATCGCAACCAGTTCCCGTAGTGATACAGGAAATCACATCTCGAGTTTTCTCTAATACTCCTTCAATCACACGGGCAGTATCCTCGTCAAGATCATGCGAAACGTCTTTTGAAAGCAGTCCCACCAAATCAGCGCATATCCTATTATGGAGATACCATACTATCTTTTCATTTGCGCCACCATCATCGTTCTTCCTGACATAACTTTGGCTGCGCGATAGTGACGACATCACACAGCCAAAGGCCGCAGATGCGAAAAACAATCCCAAAGCATTGAGCGCGCCGACAATCGTAATCCCTTGAGGGGAAAACCAAGCAGAGCCCATCAGAGACAATGAACATAGCAAAGCCGCAGCATATCCCTCCCTAGCACATGTCCAAGAGAGAGCCGCCGTAACGAGAAGCGCCAGTATAACGCATGAACCGTCAAGAACAACCGGCATCCATGTAACTACCGAAAAGACGGCAACACTCACCCAGCATCCAAGATGGAAAACACTGAAGGTCACAGCAAAGGATGCCAGTACCAGTATGGATGGAAGAACCGTCACAAAACCATATTTATGTGTCAATAAAACACCGGCAATTTCCAATACATTGACGAGTAGTGAAGCAATTCCCAGACTCCGCCATATATCAACATTCATGGAACATCTGCTCATATCAAATTCTTCCGCACGCAATAAGCCGCAGCCTCTGTCCGGTTCCTGACACCAAGCTTATTCAGTGCCCTTTTTTCATATGACCGCACCGTCCCTTTTGAGAAACCGGTCCTTTCCATGATTTCCTGAGTCGACATTCCTTTTGAATAATAATCGATAATCTGCAGTTCCCTCTCTGACAGCGCCTTGGACTCGGCCTCGGTTTCCTCATAAAGATTCTGTTGCCGACCATCTTTCCCCGGATGAACGTTTATGATCGTCGAAAAGAGTATGGCGTCTTCAATATCGGTATAACGTTCTTTCCTCACAATTATCGTCAGGCCCACATCACCTGCCTCGTCACGGTAGCGTTCGGGGTCATAGGCCGTCATTCCTATACACCGTACCCTGTCAGTCCAGATTCCGACCTGTTTACATACATCCGTCCCCGTCACCCCGGACAGCGACATATCGAGAAGAAGAACGTCTGGACGAGTCGCCTCGACCATACACGCCCGAATGGTCTCAGCGGCACTTCGCGTCGTCCAGATCAATCTGCAACGTGACCAGTGAGATGAGAGCCTCCTCATCGACGCCAGAGCGAGTTCATCATTATCTAGGACCCCCACTCGTATTTTTGCATCCTTGACAACCACCATTCTGCCCTCCCTTGCACGGCATCGCCTTTAATCGAAGGGTTGGCTCCGCGACAATCATTATGCAACGGCTTACGAGCCAATCATCATCAAGAAAGGATACACCCATGCGCAAACGTCTGCTACGTATTGCATCAGTCATATGTCTGATCAGTCCGGTAATGGTCTCTTCACTGCCAGCATCAGCCCAGAATATTGCTCCGGACTACCAGAAGTATCTTGCAACGTACGTCCGACTAACCAACGAGGAATATAGCATGACGTTGTCCGAATCATCTTCGCTGGATGAAGAAACTCCGACAAGGGAAGTCCCCCAAGCATCACAATTGATTGCCGATTTTATTGATTCAGGCATTCATGTTCTCAATGCGGAGGCTACAGCCGAGTATATATCCGATACAGACTTAGAAAATAACAACATCTCGGTGACGGCCAGCATCAACACCACTGTCATCTGGAGCCTTTCCGCGAATCCATACGAATCCTACGAGGCCGCGAATCAGATAACATCCGTGTTCAGCGACCTGCATAAAATCACATTCGACGTCAATCCGTTTACTCGTCAATCCAATGATATCACTATCGCCCAGGACCTCATCATCGATCCGGAAAGCGGCAATATTCTTGATGACGGCCATACCGCTTATAGTATGACAAATGTTTTGAATGACATACCGAGATATTCGACATATGAGCAGGCATCGACGTCATTCATCACGGATAAGACAAACAATACTGATCCCACCTCCAAAACTTCTAAACTCACCATGAACTACAGCACTTTTGTGCATTATCTCAATACGTGGACCAGTAAACCATATGATGGCGATGAGAAAGAGGACTTCAATCCTGACTTCCCCTATTTCACTAACAATTGCACTAATTTTGGATCGCAAGCACTCTATGCCGCCGGTCTTCCTCTAGTGGGAGGTTCGTGGTTGGATCGCCAAAACCCTGAAATTTGGACGTGGAATCTTTCTGGGATGATTCCAATCGATGGGTACGATTCATCGTGGAGCTGGAGTAACGCCGATTCCAACTACCAGCACCTCAGCAAGTACACTCCTTACTCCCAGAAATACAACGACATGTATATGCCTCCGCAAGCGGGCCTCATCTATGCAGAGTGGGATGCCGATCCGCAACTGGATCATCTCATGCTGGTAAACGATACCATCGTTATTCAAAATTCCGACGGCTCCTATTCTCCCATGCCACTCATTTCGCAGAAAACGCCTAATCGAAATATGGTGCCGTTCTCCGTGCAGCAGCGACGCGCGGAGAAGCAACATGATCATGTTACATGGAAAGGACTCGGACCTGACTATACGAAGATGGAATACGTCTAGTGGATATAATCGGAGTCGTACTTCGACTGGATTCAGCCGAAGTACGACTCCGATACAGGTATATTCATACTGAGCCTTTTGAGAATCGACATGGGGAAAGATATCATTCTGTATATCACAGCAGCCGTTACTGTCATCTGCGCCATTTGTGTCATTATTCCCTGGATAAACCACGGTTGGTATACCAGAGTACGATATGCTGGAGCTGCGTTCTGCGCTGCGCTTTCGTACTGGATGCTGGTCATCGGCACGCCGTACGCCATCATCCTGCGCTGTCAGGCATCCCCTTATGAGGATCTCGACGGGAGCGTCAGCTCCCTTCTCATCGGCAGCGAGTTTCCCGAGATCGTAGCGAAGTGCACCGCGAACAGCCGCATCTCCTTTGCCATCGCGATACTGCTCCTATCGGCAGCGTTGACAATTACGGTCCGCACCATCCTTCAGATACGGCATCATTCATAAAAAGGGACCCCGCCTTGCGGACGGGGTCCCTTCGTGGTGTTCGCTATGACGCGACGCGGGCTCAGGCCTCGACCGGAGCGTTCACGTCCGCCGGCAGGGCGGCCTTGGCGGCCTCGACGATCGCCTTGAAGGTCTCGGCGTCGGAGACGGCCAGCTCGGCCAGGGCGCGGCGGTCCAGCTCGATGCCGGCCAGCTTCAGGCCCTGCATGAAGCGGTTGTAGGTCATGCCCTCGGCGCGGACGGCGGCGTTGATGCGCTGGATCCACAGCTTGCGGAAGTCGCCCTTGCGAGCCTTACGGTCGCGGAAGTTGTAGGTAAAGGAGTGGAGCAGCTGCTCCTTGGCCTTGCGGTACAGGCGGGAGCGCTGGCCGCGGTAGCCCGAAGCCCTCTCGAGAACGACGCGACGCTTCTTGTGGGCGTTCACTGCGCGCTTGACACGTGCCATATCTTATTCCTCAAACTTTCTGTTGACGTCTATCGGTCGGCTTCAGGGCGATCAGAGGCCCAGCAGCTGCTTCATCTTCTTGGTCTGCGGCTGGGCGATCACGCCGTCGGCCTTCAGAGCGCGACGCTGACGGGCGGACTTGTGCTCCAGGTTGTGGCGCATGGCGCTGCCGGCGTGCATGAGCTTGCCCTTGCCGGTGACGCGGACGCGCTTGGACGCGGCGGAATTGGTTTTCATCTTCGGCATTGCTGCCCTCCTTTTGGGTTACTTCGTTTCGGAAGTCTGGTTGACGGTCGCCTTCGCCTCGGCCGCGGCCTGGGCCTGGGCCTCCTGCTTGGCGGCCAGACGGGCGGCCTGGCGGGCCTGGCGCTCGGCGCGGGACTGGTCGCCGCGGCGGCGCTGCTCCGACTGCGTGTGCACCTTCTTGCCCTTGGGCGCCAACGTCATGATGATGTTGCGGCCCTCCTGCTTGGGAGCGGACTCGATGTTGCCGTACTCCTGCACGTCGTCGGCCAGACGCTGGAGCAGCTCCACGCCGCCGATCGGGCGGGACTGCTCGCGGCCGCGCAGCATGATCGTGACCTTGACCTTGTCGCCGCCGTTCAGGAAGCGGGTGACGTGGCCCTTCTTGACCTCGAAGTCGTGGTCGTCGATCTTCAGGCGGAAGCGGATCTCCTTGATCTCCGCCGTGCTCTGGTTGCGACGGGCCTCGCGGGCCTTGATCTTCTCGTTGTACTTGAATTTGCCGTAGTCGATGAGCTTGGCGACCGGAGGCTTCGCGTTGGGCGCCACCTCGACGAGATCGAGGTTCGCTTCCTTGGCCAGGTTCAGTGCGACGGAAGTCGCGATGACTCCCACCTGCTCGCCGTTCGGGCCGATCAGACGCACCTGGGAGACGCGAATCTCGTCGTTAATACGTGGTTCGTCGCTGATGATGACTCCAATCCTCATGTTCCTCTAGGCGGCCCCGCCTGGACGCTATTCATGAAGCCGGATTCATGGCACGACACGACATGCGCGCTCCGGCGCATCGTCATTCCGTTCGCATCCCGTCCCGGCTTCCGAGCCGGCGGACGCACGCTCCTCCGGCAATCGCCGGCGCGTAAGGACTGTGCCTTGAACCCGAGGCCATGAAAGGCTTCCAGGTGGGGTTGCCCCGCTTTCTTGATTTCTCAAGCCTTGGCAAGAATAGCACAGGGGGCGACCCGGCGTGTCGCGGCGCCGCTCAGCGCACGAGCAGCGCCGAGACGGCCGTGTCGAGCGGCCCCAGGTCGCCGTGGAACGCATGCCGGTGCGTCACGCGCGGCCGGGGCGCCTCGGCGGGGAACGTGACGACGAGCGTGCCCTCGCGCACCGACACGGCCGAGGCGACGCCGGGGCGGAACTCGTTGCTCACGCCCTGCACCGCGTCGGCATGCAGCGTGCCGTCGCGCAGCTCGTACTTGAGTCCCGGCTCGTCGACGCCGCGCGACACGTCCGAATGGGAGAACACCGACACCATGCGCCCCGGCTTCGCGTCGAACGCGTCGAACGCGAGCGCCCCGTCGCAGACGGCGGTGACGATCGTGCCGTCGCCGTGCAGGTAGCCGACGCCGCCGCGGCGGGCGAGCCGCGCGGTCA
Organism: Bifidobacterium samirii; assembly: GCF_003952945.1. Taxonomy (GTDB): domain Bacteria; phylum Actinomycetota; class Actinomycetes; order Actinomycetales; family Bifidobacteriaceae; genus Bifidobacterium; species Bifidobacterium samirii. The sequence goes on along the minus strand of NZ_QXGK01000006.1, from coordinate 112,329 downwards.
GCGCGATCGCGGAGATCGTATGGTCGATGCGGCCGCCGAGCGCGCCGTAGATGTGGAATTCGCGGCATCCGGCGGCCCAGCCGATCTTGAGCGCGGACAGCAGGTCGGGGTCGTCCTTCTCCGGCGGCAGCATCACGGTGCGCTCCCCCGCCTGCGGGCGCGCGTCGGCGATCGAGTCGAAGTCGCCGACCACGACGTCGGCGGCGACGCCCAGCGCGCGGGCGTGGTCGAGTCCGCCGTCGGCGGCGACGACGAACGCGCCGGCCGGGACGTCGGGCACATCGTCGTAGTATTCGCCGGCCGCGAACACGACGCACGGGCGCGGCGGCGCGGCCTGCGCGGCCTGCGCGGCCGCCGCGATCCCCCGCGTCATGCCGTCCTCCGGACCGCCGGCGTTGTCGCCGGAGTCCGCCGTATGAATCGTGTGCATCGCATGCGTGTCGTCCATCGCTTCGCTCATGGCCTTCACGGTACGCGCGGGCGGTGATAACCGCACGGGCGGCGACGGCGTGTGAGCGCTCACCGCACGCCGTCCGCCCAGCGGGAAACACGCGTGCCGTTCGTTGCCCTAAGTACCCAAGGCGCGCTAGAGTGGGCATGTTGGCAAAACATGGCCCAACCGTGCGCTCGCGCGTGCGGGTCACCCCACCAAGGGAGAATTACATGACAGTTAAGATTGGTATCAACGGTTTCGGCCGCATCGGTCGTCTCGCCTTCCGCCGCATCTTCGACCTGCAGCAGAAGGGCGGCGAGGCCGGCGACATCGAGGTCACCGCCATCAACGATCTGACTTCGCCGTCGGCCCTGGCCTACCTGCTCAAGTACGACAGCACCCACGGCACCTTCAAGCACGCCGACGGCACCCCGGTCGAGGTCACCGCGACCGACTCCGCCATCGTGGTCGACGGCAAGGAGTACCCGGTGTACGCCGAGCCGGATGCGAACAACATCCCGTGGGTCAAGAACGACGGCGTCGAGTTCGTCCTCGAGTGCACCGGCTTCTACACCTCCGCCGAGAAGTCCCAGGCCCACCTGAACGCCGGCGCCAAGAAGGTCCTGATCTCCGCCCCGGCCAAGGACGCCACCACCCCGACCGTCGTGTTCGGCGTGAACCACGACATCCTGAAGGCCGAGGACAACATCGTGTCCGCCGGCTCCTGCACCACCAACTCCATGGCCGCCATGGTCAAGCTGCTCAACGACAACTGGGGCATCAAGGTCGGCTTCATGACCACCGTGCACGCCTACACCGGCACCCAGATGATCCTCGACGGCCCGCGCGGCAAGAAGAACGGCCGCGACCTGCGCGCCGCCGCCGTCAACACCATCCCGCACTCCACCGGCGCCGCCAAGGCGATCGGCAAGGTCGTGCCGGAGGTCAACGGCAAGCTGCAGGGCCACGCCCAGCGCGTCCAGGTCCCGGACGGCTCCATCACCGAGCTGACCACCGTCCTGGAGAAGGAAGTCACCGTCGACGAGATCAACGACGCGTTCAAGGCCGCCTTCGAAGGCTGCGAGTACTACGGCTACAACGCTGACGGCATCGTCTCCGGCGACATCATCGGCGACACCCACGGCGGCGTCTTCGACCCGACCCAGACCGACGTGAACACCGTCGACGGCACCACCATGGTCCGCACCGTCGCCTTCTACGACAACGAGTACGGCTTCACCTCCAACATGGTGCGCACCCTGGCCTACTTCGCCGAGATCTCCGAGTGAGTCCGGCCGCACGAGCCGCCGCGTGAACTCGCGTAGGACCGTGCACGTCAGGTAACGAATCGGCCCCCTTCCGCAATGGAAGGGGGCCGATTCGTATGTCAGGCCGGTCCGGGATCATCGTCTGTTGGCACGCTGGCCGGCGAGCAGCCGCGCGAAGCGGCCGTCGCCGCCGGCAAGCCCGGAGAACGTGCCGTCCTCCACGATCCGATGTCATGCGTGACCACCACGGTCGTCACGCCGTGGACCATGCGCCGCAGATCATGGAAGGTTCGGATACATCCGATACCAATCTCACCGGCATGGAATCCGCCTTCTCCTGCGGATACGCAGCGTACCGGGCAATCGATAGCAGAACCGTTGTCCCGACGCTCTTCGGTCCGTCTGCGACTTCCCGGACATCGGTGGACACCGGGCATTCCCAGGAACATACCTCCACGCTACGGTGGCAGATCTCCTCGGCAAGCTGCGTCAGGTCTTCGTCATGCCGCATCGCATGCAATGCGGCTGTGATGTCGACATGCGGCCCGCTCACGTCCACGCATTCCGGAGGAACCCGCAGCCCGCAGCCGAGCAGTTTCAGGACGGCCTCCTTACGGGTCCACATGGTCAGCGCCACGTGGGCGCGCTCCTGCATGGAATCGACCGCCCGCATCATGCCGCGTTCCCGCTCGGTACAGTAGGGCCATAGGTCCCACGCATTGACGGGCCGCAGCACCTCGATATCCACGCCGATCGGATGACGGCTGACTGCGAGCGCCGTGAACCCGTCTGCGTGCGATACCGAGCAGCCTGCGATGCCGTCGATATGGGGGCGCCCGTAACCGTCGTGTTGTATTCGCGTCATCTCTTGTATGACGCCGTTCACCGTGCGCTCACCTGCATGATGATCAGGTCGTCCCCGCATGAGAACGCGGTGAACCGCATCTGCCGTTTCATGCCCGACAGCGCCCTCCCCAGTTCGCGGACCTTCTCGATCTGCGATTCCAGTTCTTCCGGGGCGATGGCGCCGATGTAGTCAATGTTGACCGGCGCACTCTCGTAGATGTCGCGCAGCCGCTGCCGGGCAGGCGGAAAGTCGGGGAAGTCCCGGTAGATCGCGTATCCGGTGCTGTGCCCGTCATGGTAGTGGAAGCCGGTCAGGTGACGGTACAGCGCGTTCATGAACGTCAGCGAGTCGTCCTGCCCGTCCCGTACGAACGTCAGCGTCTCATGGCAGTCGTTCACCAGGTCGGCGAACCGCCGGCCGCCCACCGTACGGAAGTTGAACAGCATCTGGAACGGGACCATCGTCGTTCCCGCATGACGCAGGTAATGGGCGGTGATCTCGTCCGCGGCGGCCATCATGCACGCCTCGTTGCCCAGGCCGCCCGCGCCGTGCACCACGTGCGGGTCATCGCCGAAGATCCGCCCCGGACGCACGCACCGCGCTTCGTCCGGCAGTGCGGCCAGCATCCGCGTGTGGGGATGCGCCAGCAGGTCCTCCACCGCCGACCCCGGTTCCAGCGCCGCCAGATAGTCGCGCATGCGCGGCAGCGGATCGACCGGTTCGCCGTCGATCAGCCGTTGCGCCAGCTGGCGCAGGATGTCGACGCTCGCGCCGTCGGCGATCGCATGATGGCACACCACGTGCACCACGCTGGTGCACGCGCGCGTGCGGAACGCCAGCACCCGGTACAGCGGATGGTCGAACAAGTCGGCCAGCATGTCCCGACGGGCCTGCGCGATGTCGCCTTCCATCGCGTCCCGCTGCACATCCGGGGGCAGCAGCGTCAGGTCGCGGATATGCGCTTCCACACGCGCTGTCCCATGGACCAGGCTCGCCAGAGTGCCGTCGTCGCGCCAGTGCAGGGTCGTGCGCAACGCCTCGATGCGCGCGATCATCGCGTCGATGACACGTCTGGTCCGGGTGCCGTCGGCGTCATGGTCGATGGTGAACGAGGAGTCCAGAAAACTGTCCATGCGGATCGCGCTGTACACCTTCTGGAAGATCGACGACTCGTACGAGGCGTCAAGGTCCGCCGCCCCGAACGTCACGTCGGCTGTGGACGGCTCGCCCGTGTCGAACAGCGCCTGCCCGTGCACACGAATCGCCTGGACACGGGCCAGTGCGTCGCCGCCGGCCATCGACGCGACCGTGTAGCGCAGGCGCGCCCGCTCGTCGACGTCGTCGCACTCGACATCCAGACACCGCCGGCCCTGTTCGCCGGTGATCGTGGCATGGAATCCATAGCGTGCCAGCATCGCCACGAGCCGCGCCTCCCCGTCCGACTCGCCGCCGTCCCGCCCGTCGGCCTGTTCCATGGCCCATTCGATGGCGCGGACGGTCGGATGCGCGCGCAGGAACCCATTGGGGATGCGCCGCCCGTAATGGCGTTCGATGATGGACTCGGCCTGGGCGGCGCGCAGCGAATCCACGCCCAGCTCGAACAGGTCGTCGCGTGCATCGAACGGCGGCAGGCCAAGCCCGGCACGCAACGCCTCCACGAGCGGATGAGCTGCATCATCCCCGCCATCCGCGGTCACGGTGGCCCGGCGCTCCCGGGCAAGCTCGAGCAGCCGGTCACGGTCGATCTTGCCGTTGACCGTCAGCGGGAACTCCTCCAGCGCAATCCAACGCTGCGGCACCTCGTAATCCGGCAGCAACGCACCCACCCGGGAGACGAGCCGCGCCCGCGTCGGCGGCTCCCCCGCCGCCACGTACCAGCAGGTCAGCACATGATCGACCATCATGACCACGCACGACTGCACGTCACCGCCGCCCAGCACGGCCGTCTCGATCTCGCCCGGCTCGACGCGGATGCCGTTGATCTCCATCTGGAAATCGACGCGCCCGCGATACACCAGCTCGCCCCGCGCGTCCGTCTCGACCGCATCCCCGGTCGCATAGGAACGACCGCCGTCAAGCATGCGGAACGACCGTGCCGTCCGCTCCGGCAGCCCATGGTAGCCGAGCGCCACCTGACCGCCCGACAGCACCAGCTCGGCGTACGGCGATTCCCCGCCGGACTCCAATGCGGCCGTTACGCCGGGAAGAGGACGGCCGATCGGCACGACGCCGCGTTCGACGTCCTCGCCCGTCACACGGTGGACGGTGGCGTACAGGGTGTGTTCCGTCTGCCCGTAGCAGTTGTACACGGACTTGCACGGCAGCAGCGGGGACAGATGTCGGGCCAGTGCGGCCGTGAATTCCGCGCCGGCGATCATCAGATATGTGAGGTCGCCATCGGCAAAGTCGCGAATCTGCCGGTCGGTCCAAGTGCCGACGACGGCCGGCGACGCCGCGACATGCGTCGCATGCGCCTGCATGATCCGGTCGGGAAGCCGACGGATGTCGCGCTGTTCGTCTTGGTTCAGCACGACCAGCGAGCCTCCGCCCTCGATCCAGCCGAACAGTTCCGACACGGCGACGGCGAACTGCAGGTCGCCGCTCAGCAGGTAGCGGTCCCCCTCCCGCACCGGGAAGACGGTCTGGAGGGTGTCCAGGAACGTCTGGAGGTTCGCGAACGAGACCATCACGCCCTTGGGAGTTCCGGTGCTTCCCGACGTGTAGATGCAGTAGGCTACGTCCTGATCGTCACGCGGCAGGAGTACGGGCTGAGGCTCCTCGTCCATGGCAGTGCCGTCACCGGCGGCGTCGGTATCGTCGTGTTGCAGCAGTATGTACCGCACGTCAGCGCCGACCAGCAGATACGGCCGGTCGGTGACCACCGTCCGTGCCTGCATGTCGTCGATGATGTACGCCTGCCGAGCGCGCGGCACCCGCGGAGATACGGGCACGTACGCAGCGCCGATCATGCCGAGCGCGTAGATTGCGGCCACGCTTTCGATCGACGCCGACACGATGCACGGCACACGGTCCCCCGTACCGATGCCCGCCTCGATGAACCGGCGTTCCAGCCGGCCGATCAGCGCACACAACTGACGACCGGTGAGCGCACGGTCTTCGTCAAGAATCACCACGCGATCGACATCCCGTAACTGCAATAAGCTCTCGAATATCACAACAACACCCCTCAGCAGATTCAAGAGACGTCGCTTTCCGCCACGGCCACAATGGAATTCATCGAGTCCTCAAGGATTATTCAAGAATTCCGATCTGATATGCGCGTCTATGCCAGACTCCCAACAGCCCCTCGAATCACATACAACAACGGAACCACCATAGATTCGAATCATCACCGGCAGCTCCGGATGTTCTCCATGTGGACCGGTAAACATGGCAATGCCGCAACATCCCGAACGATTCCATCACTGAATCAGGTAGAACAAGAATCGGCCCCCTTCCACAATGGAAAGGGGCCGATCTGTATATGAGGAGCCACGGAGGCGGTCAGCAGGACTCCGGGGATATCTCGCAGAAGGAGACGTCGTTGTCGCCCGGATCGCCGCCGCTGGTGCAGACGACGTCGCAGGCGGAGAAGCGCACGACCTCCATGCGGGCTGGTTCATATTCCTTGCGGATGGTGGATACGGTCATCGATGTCCTTCCCATACAGGCCGGCACGTTCCGGCGTTGAAACCCGCGCATGTCGCCACGCAGGTCAATGGCACGCCCATCATATCAGGACGCCGCGAATCCCCTACTGCGTCGGATATCCGAATATTGCTCTGCGACACGCCGCACACCCACCCCGGCGGACACCGCCGCCGATACGATGGGGAGCGTACGGGCCGGAAGTGCGTGGCACGCGGCCGAAGGCGGCCGCAAGGCCCAGGAAGAAAGGTGATTCCATGCCCCAGCACGAGTATGAGACCGCCGCGATGACGGTCGTGAAGTTCGATGCGGCCGACGTCGTGTGCACCAGCGGATTCGGCGACGGCGGCGAGGTCGAGGTTCCCCCGGAGTGGGGCGGCGGCGATGAGGATCTGGGCTGAGGCACCGTCCCGGCGCATCCCGTTCCCTCTCGGCGGACACCCTTCCGTGGCGTCCGCCTTTCTGTATCCTGTTGTAGCAGGACACGACACACCGAATTTTCCACGGCAAGGAGCAGTCATGCGAATCAAGCAGGGGTTTGTGATGCGCGAGGTCGCCGGGCAGACCGTCATCGTCGCCACCGGCGAGGCCGCGCAGGGGTTCCGCGGCATGATCAAAGTCAACGAGGCCGGCCGCGTCATCTGGCAGGGCATCACCGACGGACTCGACGAGACGGCCATCGTCGAGCGCATCGTCGACGCGTTCGACGTGACGCGCGACACCGCCGAGCACGATGTCGCCACATTCGTCGCCCAGATGCGCGACAACGGATTCCTGACCGTATGAGCGCGGCCGAACCGCGCGATTTCGCGGATGTGCTCGCGCGCGAGGGCATGCTGGTGACGACCACGATGGGCGTGAGCATGCGCCCGATGCTGCGCGAGGGGCGCGACGTGATCGTCATACGCCCGCTCCCCCATGGCGAGCGCCTGCGCGTGGGCGACGTGCCGCTCTACCGGGTGGGCGACCGGTATGTGCTGCATCGGGTGATCGGCGTGCATGACGGCTGGTATGCGATCCGCGGCGACAACTGCGTGGCGACCGAGCGGGTGAGCGACGCTCAGGTGCTGGGCCGATTGGAGGAATGGTATCGGGGCGAGCGCCACGGATCGCCCGCCGACCCGCTGTATCGCTGCTATTGGCGGCTGTGGGTCGGCTCGTGGCCGATGCGCCGCGTCGCACGCCGGGCGCGTGCGCTGGCGGGCCGCGTGAAGCGACTGCTGATGAGGACTGTCGGGAAGGCCGAAAAGAACGGAACGACCGGGGCGGCCGGAACCGCCGGAGAATCCGGGATGAACGGAACGTCAAGGAGGTTGCGATGACGCCGTTCGTGATGTCGTTGGCCGGGCTGACGGTGCGGGTCGCGCCGTTGCACGACGAGGTGGCGGCGATGTGCGCCCCGTACCGCATCGACATGGACGGCGCCGTGCCGGCGATCGCACCGCATGTGGACGTGCGGGTCACGCAGGCGATGGTCGATGCGGAGCGTGCGATGGGCGATCCGGGCGACTGGTCGGACGCGTATCTGGAGACGCTGGCCGTGTTCCGCGCAATCGGCGAACGCATCCCCGCATTGGACCGGGCGATCCTGCACGGCGCGTGCATCGAGGCGGACGGCGCCGCGTACGTGTTCACCGCGCCCAGCGGCACGGGCAAGAGCACGCACATCCGCCTGTGGCGACGGCATCTGGGCGATCGGGTGCATGTCGTCAACGGCGACAAGCCGATCGTGCACGTGCCGGCCGACGGCGTGCCGGTCGCGCATGCGACGCCGTGGGCGGGCAAGGAGCGTTGGCAGACGCCGCTCGCGCATGCGCCGCTCGCCGGCATCGCCGTCGTGACGCGCGGAACCGTCAATGCGTGCGTGCGCATGGATGCGTCGGAGGCGTTGGAGGTGCTGCTCGCCCAGCTGTACATGCCGTCCGACCCGCTGCAGGCGCTGGCGACGCTCGCGTTGGCGGACCGGCTGCTCGCCACGGTGCCCATGTACCGGCTGACATGCGACATCAGCGAGGATGCCGTGCGCGCCAGCTATACGGCGATGACCGGCCGGCCCTGGCCTTCGCCCGCCTCGGATGCGTCCGCCGGAGCGGTCCGATGACCGCGGCGGATCCGTCCCGTTCCACGATGGCCGTCTACCGGTGGATCGCCGCCGTGCTGGGCCGCAGGATCACGCCGGTCGTGCTGCTGTGCGCGCTCCAGTCGCTGATGGCGGCGAATGCGGTCTGCTACGCGCTGTTCATGAAGCATGCGGTCGACGCGGCCACGGCCCGCGACGCGCGCCGGTTCACGCTGGTCGTCGCCGCTTTCGCGCTGGCCATGCTCGCGCAGATCGCGATGGGCGCGTTGACGCGCGCGTTCAACGAGCGGGCGCGCGCGTCGATCGACAACGCGCTGCGCGGCCGCGTGTTCGACGCGCTGCTGCACGGCGACTATGCGACGGTGTCGTCGAAGCATACCGGCGAGCTGATGAACCGGCTCACGTCGGATGTGACGGTCGTGTCGGACGGCGTGGTCGCCCTGCCGGCGAACGCGTGCTCGATGGCGATCCGCATCGTCGGCGTCGTCATGGTCATGTGGGCGCTGCAGCCGATGCTGACCGTCGTGTTCCTCATCGCCGGCCTCGGCCTGGCGGGCGCGTCGACGGCGATGCGCGGCCTCGTCAAACGGCTCCACCATCGGGTGCAGGAGGCCGAGGGGCGCGTCCGCTCGTACATGCAGGAGGCGCTCGCCTCGCTGATCGTCGTGCAGGTGTTCGGCGCGCAGCGCACGATGGAGCGTGAGGGCGAGCGGCTGATGGACGGGCATCGCCGGGCGCGCATCCGCCGGTCGAACGTGTCGAACGCGGCGTCGACCGGCATGTCGTTCGGCCTGCAGGCGGGCTATCTGATCGGCTTCGCGTGGTGCGGCTGGGGGATCGTGCAGGGCACGCTGTCGGTCGGCACGCTGATGGCGGTGGTGCAGCTCGTGGGTCAGATCCAGCGTCCGTTCTCGTCGATGGGCGGCATGGTGCAGCGGCATGCGTCGATGCTCGCCAGCGCCGAGCGTCTCATCGCGCTCATGCCCGACGGCGGCGATGACTCCCGCGATCATGCCCACGCGGCCGCCGCCGGCTCCCCCGCGGCCGCCGAGGACGCCGTCGCCCCGCTCCCCCGCCTGACGGGCCTGCGTTTCGACGATGTGTGGTTCTCGTACGGGGACCGTCCCGTGCTGCGCGGCTTCGATCTGGACATCCGTCCGGGCGAGTTCATCGCGCTGACCGGCGAGTCGGGCATCGGCAAGAGCACGCTGCTGCGGCTGATGGTCGGCGCATGCCGGCCGGAGCGCGGCACGGTCACGGCGACGGTCGAGTCCGGCGGCGTCGAATCGCGCGTGGACGTGCGCGACCTGCCGCAGGGCATGTTCGCGTACGTGCCGCAGGGCAACATGCTCATGGGCGGCACGATCGCGCAGGCCGTCGCGTTCGCGCACGACGATGCGGACGTGGACATGGAGCGCGTGCGCCGCGCCTGCCGTGCGGCCGACGCGACCGGGTTCGTCGAGGCGCTGCCCGACGGCTATGCGACGATGCTGGGCGAGCGCGGCCGCGGCCTGTCGGAGGGGCAGATGCAGCGCATCGCCGTGGCGCGCGCCCTGTACGCGGACGCGCCGGTCATCCTGTTCGACGAGGCGACCAGCGCGCTCGACGAGCGCACCGAGACGCATATGCTCGACAACATCCGCGCCCTGCGCGACCGCACCGTCGTGATGGTGACGCACCGGCGCGCCACGCTCGACTACTGCGACCGGACGGTCGAACTCGCCGCGGGCGACCCCGACGTATGATGGCCCGCATGGGACATGCATCGAAACAGGGGAAAAGCAATAAGGGCGGCACGCCCGCCATCGTCCAGCTGGAGCGGGCGGGCGTGACGTTCGAACTGTACGAGTACGAGCATTCGAACGACCACATGGACGACGGCTACGGTGTGGAGGCGGCCGCCAAGCTCGGCTTCGACGAGCATCAGGTGTTCAAGACGCTGATGGCCGACACCGGTTCGGCGCGCGTCGTGGGCGTCGTGCCGGTCAGCGGCCACATGGACCTCAAGGCGCTGGCCGCGGCCGTGGGCGCGAAGAAGGCGGCGATGGCCGATCCGAAGGTCGCGATGCGCGAATCCGGCTATGTGGTGGGCGGCATCTCGCCGTTCGGTCAGAAGACGCGCCATCGTACCGTGCTCGACGAGAGCGCGCTCGGCTTCGAACGCATCCTCGTGTCGGGCGGCAAGCGCGGCCTGTCGATCGGCATCGCGCCGGCCGACCTCATCGCCGTACTCGACGCGGTCGCCGCGCCCATCGGCACCTGGTAGAACACCGTCGGCGGGGCCGTCCGGATCGTCCGGACGGCCCCGCCGTCATAGGAACCGGCGTACGTCAGCGGCGCAGTTCGGCCGGCAGGACGAAGTGCATCGTCTCCTTGATCGTCTCGACGGTGCTCACGTCGGTGAAGCCGAGGCCGTCGAGCGCGTCGACCACGCCGGCGACGAGCGCGTCGGGCACGGACGCGCCCGAGGAGACGCCCACCGACTCCACGCCGTCGAACCAGGCGGGGTCGAGTTCGCCGGCGTCGTCGACGCGGTGCGCCTCGCCGCGGCCGGCGAGCGCGTCGCGGGCGACCTCCATCAGCCGCACCGAGTTCGACGAGTTGGCCGAGCCGACGATGACGACGCAGTCGCACTGTTCGGCGACGAGCCGGACGGCGGCCTGCCGGTTCGACGTGGCGTAGCAGATGTCGGAGCTGGGAGGCTCCTTGATCCACGGGAAGCGCGCCTTGAGCGCCGCGATCGTGCCGGCGGTCTCCTCGACGCTGAGCGTGGTCTGGCTGAGCATCACCAGCTTCGTGTCGGGCGCGAAGTCGAGCGTGTCCACGTCGGCGGCGTGCTCGATCAGATGCACGTGGTCGGGGCTCTCCCCCACGACGCCGACGGCCTCGTCGTGGCCGCGGTGGCCGATGTAGACGATCTCGTAGCCTTCCTTCACGAAGCGCAGCACCTCGCGGTGCACCTTGCTGACCAGCGGGCAGGTGGCGTCGACGACGTGCATGCCGCGCGCGTCGGCCTCGGCCTTGACCTCGGGCGACACGCCGTGCGCGGAGAACACGATCGGGATGCCCGCGGCGGCGGCCGCATCGGGGATCTCGGCGAGCTCCTGCACGAACACGGCGCCCTGCGCGGCGAGATCCTCGACGACGTGCCGGTTGTGCACGATCTGGCGGCGCACGTACACGGGCGGCAGTCCGTCGGCGCGCGGCGCGCCGTCGGCCGCCCTGAGGATCGTGCGCACGGTCAGGATCGCCCGGTCCACGCCAGCGCAGAAGCCGCGCGGGTCGGCCAATACGATTCGCTTCGTCATACGTCCGCCTTTCTCGTTACGAATCCTCCCGTGCGGCGCGCACAGCCGCGCACGCCGGCCGGGACACGCCCCAGCCTACCAGCGGCGGCGCGCTACACTGTATGTGAGCGGTAACATCCGTTACCGGCGTACCGTCGCGCACCGCGCGCATCCGTCGAACGCACTATGGAGTGGACCATGACGAAGAACCTTCCTCCCCGCACCGGCCAGCAGTACTCGATCGCCTACGGCGACTATGCGGCCGTCATCACCGAACTGGGCGCCACGCTGCGCAAACTCACCTACCAGGGCCGCAACGTGATCGTGCCGCTGGGCCCCGACGACCAGGTCACCTGCTGCCACGGCCAGCTGCTCGTCCCGTTCCCCAACCGCATCGAGGCGGGCACCTACACGTTCCACGGCACCACCTACACGCTGCCGATCGACGAGCACGACCGCAACACCGCCATCCACGGCTACGGCTACCGCTCCTACTGGCGTCTGGAGGAGCTGACCGAATCGTCCGCCACGCTCTCGTGGCGCGTGCCGAACATGAACGGCTACCCGTTCGACGTCATCGTCACCATCACGTACACGCTCGACGCCGACGGCCTGCACGTCCGCGTCGAGGCCTACAACAACGGCGATAAGACCGCCCCGTGGGCGCTGGCCATCCACCCGTGGCTCGACAACGGCTTCGACGGCTACGGCGACGAGATCGACGGCCACAACGCGCAGTGCCGCCTCACCCTGCCGGCCGCCACGCATGTCACCGTCGACGGCAACCTCATCCCCACCGGCACCGAGCCGGTCGAAGGCACCAAGTACGACCTCAACGCCGGCGTCCTGCTCACCGAGCAGCCGTTCGACGACGCGTGGACCGACCTCGAGCGCGCCGAGGACGGCACCGTCACCGCCGTGTTCGAACGTCCCGACGGCCTGACCGTGCACATCGGCGGCGACGAGACCGTCACCTCCTACCAGGTGTGCACCGGCACCGGATTCCCCGCATGGCAGCATCCGGCCGGCGTCGCCGTCGAACCGCAGACCGCGTACGCCAACGCGTTCAACACCGGCATCGACCTCATCGAGATCGAGCCGGGCGCCACGAGCACGACCGAACTGTTCATCCGGGCCGAGGTGCGCTGAACGCCGGCTTGCGAACGTCGCGACGGTGTGCGATAATCCCGTAGGCTTATTAATCGAGTAAAGGAGTCCAATCATGGGCATGCGCGGACGTAAGCGCAAGGATCGTCGTAAGAAGGCCGCCAACCACGGCAAGCGCCCCAACGCCTGATCTTTGAGCGTGAATAACGCAAGGAGGCCCCCCGCAGCGATCTGCGGGGGGCCTCCGCCTTTACCGGAACCGTATCGGAGTCCCGCCGGGACCGGTCCGGCCGGTTGCGCCCGGCCGGACCGTCCGGATCATTCGCAGCAGCAGCGGTCCAGCGTCTCGCGCAGACGCGCCATCAGACATTCGGGAGCCACGTCGGGGCGCAGATAGGCGCGCATCGCGGCGATCAGCGACCGCTCCATCGCATCGCAGCACGTCTCCGGGTCGAAGCATTCGTCGTCGGACGTCTCCGGGAGCGCGGCGACGACATGCACGTCCGTGCGCGTGACGACGCCGTCGGCGCCCACATGGGTCAGCGACACATGGCCATGCCGTTCGGTCTGTCCGTTCATGAGCGTTCCTCCCCGTTCCCGTTCGTCCCAGAGGTCCTGTTCCCATTATCGTCCGCGCCGGCGCGCTTCGCGGACGGTGAACCCCCGCTCCCGTAGCCGCGTTCGCGCGCGTACGACGCCAGCTCGCGCTTGAGCTGGGTGCGCGCCCGGTTGAGCCGGCTCATCACCGTGCCGATCGCCACGCCCTGCTCGTCGGCCACCTGCCGGTACGTCTTGCCGTCGATGGCCGTGTCGATGAACACCTGACGGCGCTCCGGCGACAGATGTTCCAGCGCGGCGAGGATCTCCTCGGGCGCGAACGCGTCGAAATACTCCTGCTCGGCCGACTTGAGCCCCTCCGACGCATGCTCGGAGGCCGCGTACACGTCCCAGTCGTCGTATTCGCCGGTCGCGTCGTTCGCCCGCTGCGGGCGGCGCTTGGCCTTCGCATACTGGTTGAAGTACGCGTTGCGTTCGATCGTGGTCATCCACGCCTCGAAGTTCGTGCCCTCCGTGAACGTGTCGAACGCCTTGAACGCGCGTTCGAACGTGTCCTGCACCAGATCCTGCGCGTCGTCGGCGTTGTTGGTCAGCTTCATCGCCTGCCGGTAGAGCGCGTCCACGGCGGGCATGGCGAGCCGCTCGAAGCGCCGGCGGCGCTCGCCCATCGTCTCCGCCGGCCGGTCCGGCGCGTTCCGCTCGTCTGTCACGGCACCTTATTGTAGCGGCCCCGCGGTCGGGGCCGCGCCCGCCGCGTCCGGGCCGGCGCGGACGCGGTCCGGACGCGGCGGGAAACGCCGCAGCGGCCACCGAACATGCACATTCCGCACGCTAGAATGGCTAGTCGGTATCACAAAGGGAGAATTCGCATGACTCTGACCCTGCAATCGGCCGCACGCCTGCTCGACGAGCATCATCTGCTGCGCGAGATCATCGCCGACGGCCGCTGGACGCTCGACCCGACCGACGTGGCCGGCCACGACCGTCCGTTCACCGACATCACCTACGACACGCGCACCGTGGCCGACGGGTCGCTCCTGTGCTGCAAGGGCCGTTTCAAGGCCGAGTACCTCGACGGGATCGACGCGCGCGGGCTCGCCGCCTACGTCGCCGAAACGGACCTGTCGGCCGCCACGCACGCCCCCGGCCTCATCGTCGACGACGTGCGCAAGGCGATGAGCCTGCTGGCCGCCGAGTTCTTCGGCCGCCCGCAGGACGATCTGACCGTCATCGGCATCACCGGCACGAAGGGCAAGTCCACCACCGCGTACTTCACGCAGGCGATCCTCAACGCGTACTCGCACGGCCGCTGCGCGCTGTTCTCGTCCGTCGACAACTGCCTCGACGGCCGCACCTACGTCGAATCCGACCTGACCACGCCCGAAAGCCTCGACGCGCTGCGCATGATGCGCACCGCCGTCGACAACGGCATGCGCTACCTCGTCATGGAGGTCTCCTCGCAGGCGTACAAGGTCGAGCGCGTCCACGGGATCACGTTCGACGTGGCCGCGTTCCTCAACTTCTCCCCCGACCACATCAGCCCCATCGAGCACCCCTCGCTCGAGGACTATCTGCACTGCAAGCGCCGCATCGTCGCCAACGCGCGCACGCTCGTCCTCGGCGCCGACTGCGCGGTCGCCCCGCTCGTGCGGCAGGACGCCGCCCGTGCGGGCGTGCCGGTCGCCACGTTCGCGCTGCGCGACCGAGCCGACGCGGCCGCATCCGCCGGCGAGCCGACCGTCATCGCCGTCCCCGCCGACGCGTCGCGCAGCGCGTGGCGCATCCTCGCCGACGGCGCCGACCTGGGCGAATACCGGCTGACGCTCGACGGCGACTTCAACTACTGCAACGCCGCCGCGGCCGTCGCCATCGCGCGCGCCGCCGGCATGCCGCTCGACGACGCCGACGCGCGACGCGCACTGCACGCCATCGAACCGGTGCGCGTCGCCGGCCGTATGGAACGCTTCGACGACACGCTCTCCGACACCGTCGCCGTCGTCGACTACGCGCACAACCGCGCGTCGGTCGGCGCGCTGCTCGACTTCGTCGACGAACGCTTCGGCGAGCGCCGCCCCCGCGTCACGCTCATCACCGGATCGGCCGGCAACAAGGCCGTCGACCGCCGCCGCGACATCGTCGAAGCGGCCCAGCACCGCATCGACCGGCTCATCCTGACCGCCGAGGACACCGACACCGAACCCATCATCGACATCTGCGAGCACATGCGCTCGTACGTGACCGACCCGCGCGTGGACGCCGACATCATCCTCGACCGCACGCAGGCCATCGAACAGGCCGTACGCGAGGCGCGCGCCGACGATGGCCGCCTCGACGTGCTGCTCGTCATCGGCAAAGGCGACGAACGCTGGATCAAGGACCTCAACCGCCACGTCCCCTACGAGGGCGACGACCATGTGGTCGCCCGCCTGTTCTGCCTCGCGACGCCCGGCCTCGAGACTGAGCCCGACACGAACGACCAGCACGCATGACCAGGAAGGACACCATGATCACCATCGAACGCACCTCCCCCGCCGACATGGAGGCGAAGGCCGCGCGCGCAGGCATCGACCTGCCGATCGAGCAGAGCGCCGCATGGGCCGGCTACCAGTCCGGCATCGACGGCCGCACCCCGTGGGGCTGCCTGCTGATCCGCCGCGGCGACGCGCTGCTGGCCGTCGTCTCGCTCATCGACTACGAGACGCACGGCTACCACTACCTGCGCTCCGTGCACGGCCCCGCATGGGCCGCCCGGCCGGACGAGGCCACCGAACGCGAGGCCGTCGACGCGATCCTCGCGTTCGTGCGCAAGGCCGACCATAAGGTCGCGTTCCTGCGCATCGACCTGTGGCACATGGACGCGCCCGGCGCGTTCCCCGTGCTGTCCACCGTGCCGTACAACGAGACCGTCGTCGTCGACCTGACCGGCGGCGACGAGGCGATCCTGGGCCGCATGAAGAAGCGCGGGCGCCGCGACGTGCGCAAGGCCCTGCGTGAAAGCCCCGCCGTGTGCGCCGACGAGACCGGGCAGGCGCTCGCCGACTTCGCCGAATACTACGACGTGATGGTCGAGACCGCGGCGCGCGACGGCTTCTCCCCCGCCCCGATGAGCGACTACACCGACATGGTCGCCGCGCTCGGCCCGGACCACTGCCGTGTGTTCGCCGCGCGCGTCGACGGCCGCGTCGTCGCCTGGGCGATCGTGACGATCAACGGCGAGCGCGCCGTCTACTACTATGCGTGCATGCGCACCGAGGTGATGCGCGCCCTCGTGCCCGACAAGCTGCTGTACTCGTTCTGCTGCGAGCTGGGCGCGCGCGGCTGCACGAGCATCGACCTGATGGGCATCGGCAACGACTTCGCCCCCTCGCTCAAATCGCTCAACACGTTCAAGACGAAGTTCGCCGAGGACACGGTGACGATCGCCGCCGCACGCGACCTGCCCGTCAAGCGCGGCCTGTACGGCGTGCTGCGGCTCGTCAAGCGGCTGCGCGGCGCGATGCGTCGCGGCTGACTGCGGCCGCTGCGGCGGCATGACCGGCACGGCGGCATAGATACGATGATGGCCTCCCCTCGCAGCCCGCGAGGGGAGGCCATCGTTCATGTCGTGCCGGTCATCGCGTCATGACGGCGATGCGCGGCGTCACGCGGTGTCACTCATCGTCGCGGCGGCCGGCGAGACGCTGGCTGACGACCGCGGTCACGCCGTCGTCACGCATCGTCACCCCGTAGAGCGCATCGGCGATCGCCATCGTGCGCTGCTGGTGGGTGATGACGATCAGCTGCGCACGGTCGCGCAGCCGGCCGAACGCGTCCAGCAGGCGCGTCAGGTTCGCGTCGTCGAGCGCCGCCTCGACCTCGTCCATCACGTAGAACGGGCTGGGGCGCGCCGCGAAGATCGCCAGCAGCAGCGCCAACGCGGTCAGCGAGCGTTCGCCGCCCGACAGCAGGCTCAGCTGGCGCACGCGCTTGCCGGCCGGCCGCGCCTCCACGATCACGCCGCTCGTCAACGGGTCGGACGGGTCCTCCAGACGCAGCCGACCGGAGCCGCCCGGGAACAGCGTGGCGAACATCGTCTCGAACGCGGCGGCCGTGTCGTCGAACGCGGAGCGGAACACGTCGGCCATCGTCGCGTCGAGCTCGCGGATCAGACCCATCAGGTCGTCGCGCGAGGCGGCCACGTCGTTGCGCTGGTCGTTGAGGTAGCGGTTGCGCGTCTGCAGCGCCTCGTACTCCTCGATGGCCAGCGGGTTGATGCGGCCCAGCGCGGCCAGGTCGCGCCGCGCCTTGCGCACGCGCTCCTCCTGTTCGGCCCGGTCGAAGGGGACGGTGAGCCAACGGTCCGACGCGGCTCGGTCCGCTTCTTCCCTGGTTCCGGCCTCGGTTCCAACCTCGGTCGCGGAGTCGGAGTCGGACGACTCGGCGGCCGGCACGGGGGCGCCGCCCTCGTCGAGCACCGGCACCGGATTGTCCGGCCCGTAGTCGCGCACCAGCGTTTCCACGTCCATGCCCAGTTCGTCCGAGGTGCGCTGTTCGACGGCCGTGACCTGCGCGGCCACGCGCTCGCGGTCCACGTCGAGCGCATGTTCGCGCACCGTCAGGTCGTTGACCTGCGGTTCGACCGCGTCGCGTTCGGCGCGCAGCCGTCGCAGCTCCTCGTCGTGCGACGCCGCAGCGGTCTGCAGCGTATCGCGCTCCTCATCCACATGCGTCAAAGCCTGCTCGGCGAGGGCGACTGCCGCGCGCGCCTGCCCGCCGATCGCGCGCAGACGTTCGGCCTTGGCCCGTCGCTGCGCGTTGCGTTCGGCGATGCGCGCCAGCCGCTGCGCGGACTCCTCGGCCTGGTCGCGCAGCATGCCCGCCTGACGGGAGAACGATTCGGCCTTGCGGTCGGTCTCCGACCAGGCCAGACGCGTCTCGACCTCGCGTTCGCGCGCGGCGCGCAGCGACGCGTCGAGTTCGCGTTCGCGTTGTTCCAGCGACGCCGGGTCGACGTCGCCGTCGCGCAATGCGGTGAGCGTCTCCAGTTCGCCGGTCAGACGGTCCGCTTCGGCCCGGTGCGCCGCCGCGTCCTTCGCATTGGCGGCGATGCGTTCGTCGACCGCCCCGAGGCGGACGTCGCATGCGCGCAGCGCGGCCTCGGCGTCCTCCATCGCCTTGGCGGCCTGCTGGGCGCGCACCCGGCGTTCGGCGTGCATGGCCGTGGCGCGTTCCACGCCGGCTCGGGCCTCGTCGCGCAGACGGCGGGCGTCGGCCAGCTCGGCCTCGATCCGGTCGAGTGCGACGCGCAGGTCGCGGACCTGATCGAGCGCCTTGTCGCGGCGCGCCGCCAGCGCCAGGTCGCTCTGGGCCGACGACGAGCCGCCGGCGACGGCGACCCGGTTGACGAGCTCGCCGTCGCGGGTGACGGCCTGCATGGCCCGGCCGTCGCGGACCGTGTCCATCGCCTCGTCGAGCGTGGCCGCGGCCGCCACGTCTTCGAGCAGCACCCGTACGGCGCGCACGACGGCCTGCGCCTGCGCCGCGTCGGGCGCCTGCGGGTTGGCGTGCACGAGCGCGGCGGCCGACCCGGCCGAACCGTTGTCGCCGGTCATGCCATCCGAATCCCCGTCGTCGCCGGCAACGTCGGTTGCCGCCGGCAGCGGAGCGAGCGCGGCCATGCGTCCCATACGGCCTTCGCGGGCGCGGGCCAGCGCATGCGCGGCCGCATCCGTGTCCGGCACGACGATCGCTCCGGAGAACGCCGCCAGCGCGTGCGAGACCGCCTCCTCCCAGCCCTCCTCGACGCGGATGAAGTCGGTCAGGCGGCCCAGCATGCCGGCGGCCGGATCGTGGGCGAGCGCGTCGGCGGCGTCGCGGTGGTCGAGCGCGTCGGTCAGCGCGTCGGCCTTCGCGTTCAGCGAGATGATCCGGCCTTCGGTGTCGTGGCGGCGTTCGGTCAGGTCGTTGAGCAGGTTCTGCCGCGCCGACAGCAGATGCCGGGCCTCGTCGAGCGCGGCCGACCCGTCGTCGCCGTCGCCGACCGCCGCGGCGCGCAGCGCCTCGATCCGCCGGGCGCATTCCTCGCGCCGGGCGAGCGTCGTGTCGCGTTCGGCGGCGAAGTCGCGGCTGCGCGCCTCGGTCAGGGCGATCGCGGATTCGGCGCGGGCGATGGACTGGCGCAGCCGCATCGCATGCTCGTCGCGCTCCTGCGCGCTGCGGCGCAGTTCGGCCATCGTGCGCCGCACGTCGGCGAGCGCATGCTCGTCGTCGGCGGCGAGGCGCACGGCCTGGTCGTAGGCCTGTTTGGCGTCGTCGGCGGCGCGGCGGATGTCGGCGGCCTGGCCGGCGAGTTCGTCGGCGCGGGCGCGCAGCACGTCGGGGTTCTCCCCCGGATGCTCCTCGACCGACGCTTCGAGGGCCGCGGTGCGTTCGTCGGCGAGCGCGGCGAGCGCGTGGAGGCGTTCGCGCAGCCGGGTCAGCTCGTGCCAGTGGCCGTTGATGAGCGCCATCGCGGGGGAAGCGTCGAGCGAGGCGGCCTCGACCTGTTCGATGCGCAGGCGGATGCGGGCCAGTTCGCGGCGGCGCTCGTTCAGGTCGTGGCGTACGCCGGTCAGTTCGGCGCGGATCGCGTCTCGCCGTGCGGCGGCGTCGACCGCGTCGGCGGCGATGAGTCGGGCGGTGGCGTCGCGCAGGGCGATCTGGATGCCGTCGGCCTTGCGCGAGACGCGCGCCTGCCGGCCGAGCGGTCCCATCTGGCGTCGGATCTCGCCCAGCAGGTCGTCGAGCCGGGCGAGGTTCGTCTCGGTGTTGGCGAGCTTCCTGAGCGCGCGCTCCTTGCGTCGGCGGTGCTTGAGGATGCCGGCGGCCTCTTCGATGAACGCGCGGTGGCCGGCCGGGTCGGCGCGCAGAATCGCGTCGAGGCGGCCCTGGCCGACGATGACGTGCATCTGCTGGCCCAGTCCGGTGTCGCTGAGCAGCTCCTGGACGTCGAGCAGACGGCAGGGGGTGCCGTTGATCGCGTATTCGGAGCCGCCGTTGCGGAACAGGGTGCGCGAGATCGTCACTTCCGTGTAGTCGATGTCGAGCGTGCCGTCGGCGTTGTCGATGGTGAGCGTCACCTGGGCGCGGCCGAGCGCGGGCCGGGTGGCGGTGCCGGCGAAGATCACGTCCTCCATCGAGGTGCCGCGCAGGTTGCGCGCGCCCTGTTCGCCCATGACCCAGGCGAGCGCGTCGACGATGTTCGACTTGCCGGACCCGTTGGGGCCGACGACGGCGGTGATGCCGGGTTCGAAGCGCAGCGTGGTGGGCGACGCGAAGGATTTGAAGCCTTTGAGGGTGAGTTCCTTGAGATGCACCGGGGCGTTACTCCTCGAAGGCGTCGAGGTCGGAGCCCGTACCGTCCTCGCCGTCGCCGGCCGACCGGGCGGAGGCTTTGGCCAGACGGCGGCGCAGGCCCAGTCCGGTGAAGTCCTCGGCGTCGAAGTCGGGGTTCGCGTCGGTGGCGAAGTCCTCGTCGGCGTCCGGTTCGGCCGCGTCCGCCGCCTCGGCGGCATCGGCGCCCGGCAGCGCGGCGTCGAGCGTCGGGTTGACGCGCTGCGCCTTGGGACGGGCCAGGTCGGGGTTCATGCGCTCCTCGAGCATCGTACGCGCGTCGCCGGCGGTCACGAAACTGCCGCACACGAGCACGCCGCGGCCGTAGCCGACGCCCAGCTCGTCCTCGGCGTCGACCTCGTTGACGGCCTCCTGGATCGCGTCGGGCAGGTCGTCGATGCGGGTGACGCGGTCGGGGCCGAACACGCGCACGGCGACCTTCTCCAGCTCCTCGGCGGGCATGACGCGTTCGCGCCACGAGTTCTCGGTGACGATGATGCGGCTGACGACCGGTTCGATCACGCCCAGATACTCCTCGACCTGCTTGTCGCCCATCATCGCGACGACGGCGACGAGCTGCTCGAAGTGGTAGTTCTCCTCGATGGCGTCGCGCAGCGCCTCGGCGGCGTTGACGTTGTGGCCGCCGTCGATGATGATGGTCGGCGACGTGCGCACCTGTTCGATGCGGCCGGGCACCTTGACGCCGCCGAGCGCCTCGGCGACCAGGTCGCCGTCGAGCGCGCCGGAGACGGGGATGACGGCCTCGGCGGCGGCGAGCGCCGCGAGCGCGTTGTGGGCCTGGTGTTCGCCGAACTTGGCGACCGGGACCTCCGTGTAGGTACCGAGCGGCGTGGCGAGGGTGGCGACCTGGCCGCCGACGGCGGGCATGCGCGAGACGACCTCCATCTCGTGGCCGTCGCGCACGATCCGGGCGCCCTTGGTGCGCGCCTCGGCCTCGAGGATCGGCATGACCTCGTCCTCGTGCGGCTGGCGGCCGACGACGACGGTGCAGCCGGGCTTGATGATGCCGGCCTTCGTCTCGGCGATCTGTTCGACGGTGTCGCCCAGCCATGCCATGTGGTCCATGTCGATGGGGCCGATGACGGCGGCGTCGGCGTCGATCGCGTTGGTGGCGTCCCAGCGGCCGCCCATGCCGACCTCCATGACGGCCACGTCGACGGGGGCGTCGGCGAACTTCCAGATGGCCATGGCGGTGAGGACCTCGAAGAAGCTCATGCGCGGCTTGCCGAGCTGGTCCATGCGCGCGTCGACGAGGTCGACGATGCCCTTGACCTGGTCCCATGCGTCGATGAAGTCGTCGTCGCTCAGCTGCTGGCCGTCGATGGCGATGCGTTCGTTGATGCGCTCCAGATGCGGCGACGTATACAGGCCGGTGCGCATGCCGTAGGCGCGGCAGATGGCCTCGGCCATGCGCGCGGTGGAGCCCTTGCCGTTGGTGCCGGTGACGTGAATGACGCGGAACGACTCCTCGGGGTGGCCGAACAGGTCGAGGATGAGGTTCATCCGGTCGAGGTCCAGGTTGGTCATGTTGTGTTCGGGGGCGCGGCGCATGATGTCGCGTTCCACGTCCCGGATGGTTTCGTTGCTGCGGTTCGGATGCTCGAATGACATACCGTCTGTGTCCTCACTCGTTGGCCGGCCCGCCGCCGGCGGCTCGTACAATCCCAAACCACACATCATAGCCGTACGTGCGCCGTGGGCGTCGGGGTTGCGCCGTGGACGTCCGGCGGGCGCCGACGCTCCGGCGCGCGGAGTGTGCGCGTGCCGCCCACGCACTAGGATGGGACCGGTATTGCAAGCAATCTCATGAGCATGAAGGAGTGTCGATGAGCGAGACCATCGCCGAGCAGGCCGCATCGCATGACGAGCAGCCCAACGCGGATCGCGTGAACAACCGTACCCTGAGCCCCCGCGCCGCCTCGTTCAAGGAGTTCATGGCCTCCGGCTGGGACAACCAGGAGCCCGAGGTGGAGCCGCTGGAGTCCAGCCGCTACATCCAGGCGCGTCTGACGGCGCTGGGCGCCGCGTTCCCGGGCGAACGACTGGTGATCCCGGCCGGCCAGCCGAAGGTGCGCGCCAACGACTGCGACTACGCGTTCCGTCCGGATACGACGTTCGCCTACTACACGGGTCTGGGCCAGGATTACGAGGCGGGCGCGGTGCTCGTGCTCAATCCGGTCGACCCGGCCTCCCCGGAGGCGGCCGACGGCCGCACGCACGAGGCGGAGCTGTTCGTCGCGCCGCGCGCCGACAATGCGACCGAGGAGTACTACACGAACGCCCAGTACGGCGAGTACTGGGTGGGCCCGCGCGCGGGCCTGCGCGAGCTGGCGGCGATGACCGGCATCGAGACGCATGACATCGCGCAGCTGGCCGATGCGATCGGCAAGGACACGGGTGAGGGCGCCGGCGCGGTGCGCGTGCGCGTCGTGCGCGAGACCGACCCGCAGATCACGCAGATGGTCGAACGCGTGCGCGCGGCCGCCGGCGCCGACCCGGACGCGGCGTCCCATGACGACGACAAGCTGCACGAGGTCGCCGCCGAGGCGCGCATGATCAAGGACGAGTACGAGATCGGCGAGATGCGCAAGGCCGTGGCCGCCACGAAGAAGGGCTTCGACCGCATCCTCCAGAAGCTGCCGGCCGTGCTCGACCAGCCGCGCAGCGAGCGCGTGCTCGAGGGCGCGTTCAACTCGGTGTCGCGCGAGGAGGGCAACGAGGTCGGCTACGATTCGATCATCGCCTCGGGCGCGCACGCGCCGATCCTGCATTGGATGCGCAACACCGGCACCGTGCGCTCCGGCGAGCTGCTGCTCATCGACGCGGGCGTCGAGACCGACAGCCTGTACACGGCCGACATCACCCGCACGTTCCCCACGAACGGCGTGTTCACCGACCTGCAGCGCGACATCTACCAGACGGTGCTCGACGCCCAGCAGGCCGGCTTCGAGGCCGCGAAGGTGGGCGCCACCTATTCGGACATCCATCACGCGGTGATGCGCGTGCTGGCGCAGAAGCTGCACGACTGGGGCATCCTGCCGGTCAGCGTCGAGGAGTCCCTCTCCCCCGAGGGCCAGCAGCACCGCCGCTGGCACGCCTGCGGCTGCGCGCATCATCTGGGCCTCGACGTGCACGACTGCGCGCAGGCCCGCTTCGAGGCGTACCAGGGCGCGCCGATCCGCCCGGGCATGATCTTCACGATCGAGCCGGGCCTGTACTTCAAGGAGAACGACCTCATGGTCCCGCCGGAGTTCCGCGGCATCGGCGTGCGCATCGAGGACGACGTGCTCATGACCGAGAACGGCCCCGAATGGATCTCCATCGACATCCCGAAGCAGATCGAGGACGTCGAGGCCTGGATGCGCGAGATGGCACGCTGATGGCGACCCCCGAGTTCATCCTCACGCTGCGCGAGAAGATCGGCCACGACCTGCTGTGGCTGATCGGCGTGACCGGCTGCGTGGTCGACGACCAGGGCCGCATCCTGCTGGGCCGCCGCTCCGACAACGGCCTGTGGGCGCTCGTCTACGGCGTCAACGAGCCGGGCGAGCAGCCCGCCGACACGGTCGTGCGCGAGGTGAAGGAGGAGACGGGCGTCGACGCCGAGGTCACCGACCTCGTCGCGGTCGTCTCCGACACGAAGACCACCACGTACGCCAACGGCGACGTCACGATGTACATGGACCATTCGTTCCTGTGCCGCGTGCGCCCGGGCGGCAACGCCGAGCCGTTCGTGGGCGACGACGAGAGCCTGGCCGTCGGCTGGTTCCCCCTCGATGCGCTGCCCGAGCCGCTGGCGCCCAGCACCGTGGAGCGGCTCGCCCGCTTCCGCCGCTACATCGCGGCCAAGGCGGACGGCGACGCGCACGCCATGTTCATCACCGACGGCGAACTGCGCTGACCCGTCGCAAGACCCCCGTGAGGGCCGGGGCATCCCCATCGGGGGATGCCCCGGCCCTCGCATGTCTCGGGGCAGATCTCAGGCGCGCACGCCCGTCGGCGCGCCGACGCGCAGCAGGTCGGCGAGCCGCCATACGACGGCGCCGACGCGCGCCAGTTCGGCGTCGCGGCCCGTCTCCCGCCACAGGTCGCGGTAGTCCTCGAACCAGCGTTCGAGCGCGCCGGCCACGGCCGCGGCGTCGCGCATGCCCCCGCGGTCGGGCACGACGCCGCGGTCGGCGGCCAGACGCCAGCCGGCCTCGTCGAGCAGGTCCTGGCCGGCGCAGGCGCGCATCAGCGCCCGGCCGTCCGGCGACGACGGGCGCACCGCGGCGGCGGCCATCGCCTCCTGCATGGTCCGCAGCGCGCCGGGCGCGTCGGGCACGCGTTCCAGCCGCGGCGCGAGCGCGCGCAGGAACGCGAGACGCGCCTCGTCCACGTCGTCGCATCCGGCGACGGCGCGCTCGGCATCGTCGGACGACCATGCGAACGTGGCCAGCGTATCCCGGGCGGGCGCGCCGTCGCCCAGATCGAGCTCCAGCAGACGCACCGCGTCGTGCCAGGGGAAGGCGGCGGCGCTCCCCTGTTCGTCCCATGCGCGCATGACCGCGCCGGTGGGGTCGGCGAACATGGCCAGTCCGATGCGCCGCAGCACGTCGTCGTAGCCGGCGGCCCCGCCGTTCCACGCGCATTCGGCGGCCATCATCATGCCGGGGGCGCTCAGCCGCGGATCGTTGACGTGCCCGTAGTCGCCCCAGTCGGTGACGAGGAAACCGGCCGCCCCGTGGCGGATGCCGTGGCCGGCCATCGGCGCGATGTTGTGCCATGCGTGTCCGAGCAGCGGCAACGTGCGGTTCCATCCGTGCACCGCGGGGCACACGTACTGGCGTACGCCGGCCGCGGCCAGCGTGGCGGTCTTCGCGTCGGACGGGTCGGGCTCGTACTGCCAGTTGAGCAGCGTCGCGTGGGCGTCGAGGTCGCCCAGCGTCTCGGGATGGGCGAGCGCCACGTCGGCCCACAGCATCGGTTCGCGGCCCTGTGCGGCGATGTGCGCGCACAGCCGGTTCACGTAGCCCACGTACATGGCGCCCACGCCGGTGCGCGCCGCCTCCTCGTGCGAGCGCCCGCGTCCGAGGTCGAACGTCTCGTCGGCGCACAGGTTGAACCGGCGCGAGGAGAACAGCGGCATGTACTCGTCGATGAGCCGCGTCGACAGTTCGTACGCCTCGTCGAGGGTGATGTTGAGCGTGTGGTGGGCCATGCGTTCCACGAACGAGAACGGCCGGTCGGCGTCGTCGGGCAGTTCGCCCAGATGGCGCAGTCCGCGGGTGCGCAGCGCCGCGTACAGGTGGCCGAACGTGGAGATGGACGGCACCAGTTCGATGCCGTGGTCCCGGCAGTACGCGTCGAACGCCATGATGTCCTCGGGGCGCAGCGGGTCGGCGCCGCGCCATGCCTCGCTCAGCCACGGGAACGCGAACGAGTGCTCGATGTACAGGTGCAGTTGGTTGTACTGGCGCAGTTCCAGGTCGCGCGCCCACTCCCTGAGGCGTTCGAGCGTGGGGACGCGGCCGCGCGTCACGTCGAGGTAGTAGCCGCGCACCGCGTAGGCGGGCTCGTCGGCGATGCGCAGGACGGGCAGGAGGCCGGCGGTGCCGCGGATGAGCTGGCGTGCGGTCTGCACGCCGGCGCGCAGTCCGGCCTCGCCGCCGCCGGCGATCGTCATCGCGCCGTCGGCTGTGTCGATCGTGTACGCGCGTTCGCCGAGCGTGCCGTCCAGGCGCATGCGCACCTCGCCGTCCCAGCCGCGCGCGCCGTGCCAGACGCCGCCGGTGGATGCCTCGAGGTCGGCGCGCAGCTCGTCGATGAGGACGGGCAGGCCGATGCGCTCCTCCTGCACGACCGTGCCGGCGTGGAGGGAGACGTAGGCGTCCGTTTCGACGCGCACGTCGCGCGGCCAGGGCAGCAGCGCGATCGGGGCGCCCTTCACGTGCAGACCGTCGGGGGCCACGGGTTCATAGGTCATCGTCGTTCCTTTCGTCGGGCTGCGGCGCCCGGTCGTCCGTGCCGTCGCGCGCCCGCTGCGATGCGGGATGCGACGGTCTTTCCCGAGGGTATCAGCCGTGCGCGCCGTCCCGTCGCCGTCGCGCCGGCGTGTCGGCGGACGCGGCGCGCGGCGGGTCCCCATATAGTGGCATCGGCACGATTCCATCCCGCGCCGCCGCAGCGACGTCGTGCTCCGGCGGCGCCTCGACGACGAATACGGTGGTTCCCATGACCGATCCCCATTCCGGCGGCTCGCTGCTCGCCGACGACCTGCACGACTATGCGCGGCGCCTGATCGGGGCGCGCGCCGACCTGCTCGCGTGCGCCCCGCATGCCGGCCGCACGCTCGACGCGCTCGACGGCGACCGGCTCACCCTGATGCGGCTGGCGTACGGCGCGCTGCCGGCCGGCGACGTGATCGACTGCGATCCGGCCGTCCTGCTCGCCTACGCGGACCATGCGCTGATGCTGCGTGCGACGATGCCGCGCGTGCGCGACCTGCCGTCGGACGCGTTCGTGCATTTCGTGTTCTGGCCGCGCATCAACAACGAACGTCTCGACGACAGCCGGCTCGTGTGCCATGCGGCGCTGCGCGACCGTACGGCGGGTCTGGACGACGCGCGCGCACTGCTGGAGACGAACTACTGGTGCGCCGAGCACGTCACCTACCAGCCGTCCGACGGGCGCACGCTGGGCGCGTCGGGCGCGCTGAACCGCGGCGTGGGCCGTTGCGGCGAGGAGTCGACGCTGCTGGTGACCGCGCTGCGTGCGATCGGCATCCCGGCACGGCAGGTCTATACGCCGCGCTGGGCGCACTGCGACGACAACCACGCCTGGGTCGAGGCGTATGTGGACGGCCGCTGGCGCTTCCTGGGCGCGTGCGAGCCGGAGGAGCAGCTCGACCGCGGCTGGTTCGACAGGGCATCCACGCGCGCGATGCTCGTGCATGCGCGCGTGTTCTGCGACTACACGCAGGGCAATGTGGACGTGCGGGCGAGCGCCGGCGACGACGGCACGAGCCTGCTGTGCAATCTGACGGCCGACTATGCGCCGGTCGGCGTGCTGCGCGTGCGCGTCCTGCGCGCCGACGGGACGCCGGCGGCGGGCGCGCATGCGGCGGCGGAGCTGCTCAACATGGCCGAATACTATCCGATCGCCGTCGCGGACGCCGACGATGACGGCGTCGCGGCGCTGACGCTGGGCCGCGGCAGCGTGCGCGTGCACGTCTCCGACGGCGTCTCGTTCGCCGATGCGATCGTGGACGTGGCGGACGCGGACGGCCGCGAGATCGCGCTGACGCTGCCCGCCGCCCCGTTCTCCGATGCGGACGCCGAGGCGGATGCCGGCACGGACGGCCGCTGGCGTGACGTGGATCTGAAGGCCCCGTCCACCGGCGTGACGCGCAGCCTGCCGCTGACCGACGACCAGCAGCGGGTCACGGTGGAGCGTCGGGCGCAAGCGGAGGCGAAGCGCGTCGCGCGCGTCGCCGCGTTCGCGGATCTGGTCGATGCGGCGACGCGCGCCGCCCTGGCGCGATGCTACCCGCAGGCGGCCGAATCGGGCGATCTGGACCGCATCCTGACGATGGCGGGCGGCAATCTGACCGCCGTCGCCGCCTTCCTGCTGGGCGGCGACGGCGCCGACGCGCCGCTGCGCATGGCGCTGGCGGCCGGATTGCGCGACAAGGACCTGTGCGACGTGTCCGCGGCGGTGCTCGACGATGCGCTGGCCGGCGCCGTGGCGGTGCGTGACGAGGCGGCCGCGGCCGGCGTCGACGGGCGCACGTTCGCCGACTATGTGCTGGCGCCGCGCGTGCTGGACGAGGAGCTGCGCGCCGACCGTGTGCGGCTGCGTCGTCTGCTCGAGGAGTCCGGCATGGCCGACGCGCTGCGCGCCGATCCGGCGTCCGTCCTGCCGTATGTCGAACGCCGCGTGCGGGTCACGTTGTCGGGTGATTCGTGCGCGACGGTGATCTCCCCGTCGGGGGTGCTGTCCTCGGGCGTGTCCACCGAGACGTCCACGCGAATCGCGTTCGTGTCCGTATGCCGTGCGCTGGGCGTGCCGGCCCGACTGCATCCGGAGACCGGCGAACCCGAGTACTGGGCCGACGGCGGCTTCCGTCGCGCCGTGCAGGCCGGCGCCGCGCCGGTGCCGCCGGGCGGACGGCTGACGCTGACGGCGCCCGAGGGATCGGAGCCGGCCTACTGGAAGGACTGGAGTCTGGGCCGGCTGCACGATCAGCCGCACGGCGTCGACTTCCTGTCGCTCGACCTCGAGGACCGTTCCTGGAGCGACGGACGCATGGAACTCGCACTCGACGAGGGCGCGTACCGGCTGGTCACGACCGTGCGTCTGCCCGATGGCGGCCAGCAGGCGTGCGAGCGCGTGTTCCACCTGCATGAGGGCGACGATCTGACGGTGGAGCTGCGTCTGCGCGAACCGAGCGAGGAGGAGCTGCTCGAGAGCATCCCGGTCGACGACGTCACGTTGACGGACGAGGACGGCGCCCGTCTGCCGCTCTCCTCGCTGCTGGACGGACGCACGGTCCTGGCGGTCCTCGACGCGCACGGTTCGGAGCCGAGCATCCACGTGCTCGACGAGCTGGCCGCACGCATGCGTCAGGACGGCGGCGCCGCGGCCGGCATCGGCGACGCGGCCTCGCCGGCCGTGCCGATCCTGCTGGCGGCCTGCCCGGCCGACGCGCCGCTGTCGGCCACGCTCTCGCGCATGATCGGCCGCGTCGGCGCGCCGACGCGCGTGCCGCGCTGCGATCCGGCGACCTACGAGCGGCTCACGCGCGGCATGTTCGTCGACCCGGACAAGACGCCGCTGATCCTGACGACCCGCCGCGACGGCGACGCGATCGTCGGCACGTACGCGTGCACCGGCTACAACGTCGGTTCGGTCGATCTGGCGCTGCGTCTGGCCTCCATGTGATGTCGCCGCAGCCGACGCGGGCATGGCGAAGGCCCTGCGGATCCCCTCACTGATCCGCAGGGCCTTCGCGTATCCGGATCCCGGCTCCGTTGCCGGGGCGGTGGATCGCCGTCTAGCGCAGCTTGCGGCCGGCGCACCACACCTCGCCCACGGTCCACGTGGCCGGGTCGGTGAGCAGCAGGTCGGCGGCGAAGCCGGGGGCGATCAGGCCGATCGGGTCGCCGGTGACCGGATTGGGACGGTCGTAGCCGAACGCCCTGGCGCCGGTGAGCGTGGCCGCCTCGACCGCGTCGACCGGCGAGATGCCCAGATCGAGCACGGCGCGGCGCACCGCGTGCTCGAGCAGCAGCGTCGAGCCGGCGATGGCGCCGTTGGACACGAGGCGCGCATGCCCGTCGATGACGTTCACGTCGAGCGCGCCGAGCTTGTACGCGCCGTCCGGGCAGTCGGTGGCGGCCATCGCGTCGGTGACGAACGCGGTGCGGTGGGGCGCGAAGCGGAAGCTGAGCGACACCATCGGGTCGTCGACGTGGAATCCGTCGTTGATGAGCTCGACGGTGACGCGCGGGTCCTCCACGGCCGCGGGGATCGGGCCCGGCTTGCGGTGGTGCAGACCGTTCATCGCGTTGAACATGTGGGTCATGATGCCCGCGCCCGCGTCGAAGCCGCGGCGGGCCATGTCGTAGTCGGCGTCGCAGTGGCCGACCGCGGGCACGACGCCGGCGGCGGCGAACTGGCGGATCGAGCTCAGGCCGTGCGGCAGTTCGGGGGCGATGGTGATCTGGCGCAGGCAGCCGTCGGCGGCCTCGAGCAGCTCGTCGACCAGTTCGGGCACCGGGTCCTTGAGGCATTCCGGGTCGTGCGCGCCCTTGCGCGCCATCGCCAGGAACGGGCCCTCCAGGTGGGCGCCGAGCACGTCGGGGCGCTCGTCCATCTTGGCGCGCACGTTGCGCAGGTTGGCGCACATCACGTCGATCGGGTTGGTGATCAGGGAGAGCACCTGACGGGTGGTGCCGTGCCAGGCGTGGCCGGCGCGGGCGATGTCGATGCCGTCGGGGCCGTCGTCGAACGACTTCTCCCACGATCCGTGCGCGTGGATGTCGATGTAGCCGGGGGTCAGCAGGCGGCCGTCCGCCTCGATGATGCACGATTCGTCGGCCGGGTCGAGGCCGACGGAACGGCAGGCGGATTCGAACGCCTCGTCGTCGGTGCCGGTGTAGCGGATCACGCCGTCGGAGGCGACGACCCAGTAGTGGTCCTGCACGCCGCGGGCGTCGACCTTGCGCGCCCCGCGGATGGCGATGCGGCCCGGCTCCCCCTTCAGCGCCGCGGTGATGTCCGATACGATCTGCTCCCGTGATTGGCTCATGTCAGCTCCTTTACTGCGTCGCGGGTTTTTGTTAATATTATATGCATAAATGCTGCATCTCATTCTTCCAGTGTTTTCACTGCTTCGGCTGCATACGCCCCTGTACAATGAGCTTGACTTCCCCCCAGCTCCCAATCCGTCGGACCGCCGTAAGTGCGGCCCAGACCGAACGGAAAGGCAGACATGACCGAACATGCACTCAAGCGTATCGCCGGCAAGGCCAAGGCAAGTCCGGCCGACGTACGCAGGAACAACCGTTCACTGATCTTCAATCTGCTGTTCCCCTCCAGCCAATACTCCCGCGCCGATCTGGGCCGTCTGACAGGACTGTCCCGGGTGGCGGTCTCCGACGTGGTCAACGACATGCTCGACGAGGGCATCATCCGCGAGAACGGGTACGAGACCGGCACCGGCAAGGGCAAGCGCGGCACGCTGCTGAGCATCGACACCACCCGTCTGCACATCATCAGCCTCGACCTGTCGCAGCAGTATCTGCTCCAGGGGGCCATGACCGACCTGCTGGGCACGCCCCGCCAGCGCATGGAGGTCGCCCTCGACCCCGAATCCGAGATCGGCATCGACGTGATCGTGCAGCTGGTGGACCAGCTGCGCACCGACATCGACGCGACCGACGCGACCGTCATCGGCATCGGCGTCTCCTGCCCGGGCGTCGTGGAGAACGGCGTCGTGCGCGTGTCCACCCAGCTGGGATGGCGCGACGTCGATCTGAAATCCGTCATCGAGAGCCGCTTCGGCATCCCCGTGACCGTCTCGAACGACGTGACCAGCTCGATGCTCACCGAACGCTACTTCGGCCAGGCCGGCCCCGACCTGCTGTTCGTCAAGGTCGACCAGGGCGTCGGCGCGGCGCTCCTCATCGACGACGCGCCGGTGCACGGCGTGGGCAACGCGGGCGGCGAGATCGGCCACATCTCGATCGACCCGGACAGCGGCCCGCAGTGCCCGTGCGGCAAGCGCGGCTGCATGGAGATGCTGATCTCCGCGCCCGCGCTGCGCACGCGCATGGCCGACGAGGACCGCGAGGGACGGCGCGACATACTGCGCAAGGCCGGCACGTATCTGGCCTCCGCGCTCGCCATGCCGGTGGGCCTGACCGACATGGCGGACATCTGCGTCTACGGTCCGCCGGACATCGTCAACAACACGCTGCTGGAGGCGGCGCAGGAACGCCTCAACCGGGCCACCGCGTCGCAGTTCCACGCCGTCACGACGATCCGCCGCTGCCAGTGCGGCGCCGACGTGACGCTGCACGGCGCCGCCATCGCGGTGCTGCGCGAGTACTTCAGCCTGCAGTAGCCGGCCCCGGCGGGCCGTCCGGACACGGCCCGCATGACGAAAGGCGGCGGACTCCCCTTGCGGGGGATCCGCCGCCTTTCACGTTCGCGGGTCCGTTCCGGCGGCGCCGCCGGAACGGATGCGTCAGGCCAGCGCCGCGCCGATCGCCGCGGTGGGCAGGTCGAACGGGGCGAGCCGCAGTCGGGACGCCAGGTCGAGGCCCTTGAGGAACGGGCAGGCCGCCTCGCGCGTGCGCAGCTCGTCGACGATGACCTCGACCAGCGGCTCGCCGGTCTTGGCCATGCCGCCGCCGAGGATGATCGTCTTCGGATCGACCGACTGGGCGGCGATCTGCAGCGTGTCCACAATCGCATGGACGACGATGCCGAGCACGCGTCCCGCCGCCTGTTCGCCGGCGCGGGCGCGGGCGATCAGGTCGGGCATCGGCGGCACGCCGTCGTCGGTGGGCCACAGTCGGGCCACCGACGCGCCGGAGCACACGGTCTCGAGGCATCCGGCCTGCCCGCACGGGCAGGGGAAGCGGTTCGGGTCGACCGGCACGTGGCCGATCTCGCCGGCCGCACCGGAGCTGCCGTGCTGGAGCACGCCGTCGATGAGGATGCCGGCCGCCAGGCCGGTGCCGAAGTTGAGGAACACGACGGTGCCGTCGAGGTCCTCGCCCAGGACGACCGCGGCGGCGCCGACGGCGGCCGCGTTCACGTCGTTGTCGACGTGGACGGGCACGCCGAGCCGCTGCGAGACGAGCGCGCCCAGTTCGAGTTCGGTCACGTCGAGGTTGACGACGTTGGCGATGCGGCCGGTGGCCGAGTCGACCTGGCCGGGGGTGCCGATGCCCACGCGGGTGACGTCGGCGAGGCGGTCGCCGGCCACGTCGCGCGCGATCGCGCACACGTCGTCGACGACCAGGTCGGCGCCGCGGCGTGCGGGGATGCGCAGCGTGCCTGCGACCGCGCCGGACTCGTCCAGCAGCACCGCCTCGATCTTGGTGCCGCCCACGTCGATGCCGATCAGCGGCCTGCGGCTGGTGTCGTTGCCCATGACGCTCTCCTGCCCTTCCCTGCGCGGTCCGTCAGATGCCCTGCCAGGCCGGCTTGTGGGCGAACGCGTAGCGGTAGTAGTCCTTGTGGCGCAGCTGGGAGGCGGCGGCCTCGTCGACGATGATCGTGGCGTGCGGGTGCAGCTGCAGCGCGGAGGCCGGGCAGAAGGCGGAGATGCCGCCCTCGACGGTCTGGGCGATGGCCTCGGCCTTGTTCTCGCCGAAGGCGAGCAGCACCAGATGACGGGCCTTGAGGATCGTGCCGACGCCCTGGGTGATGCAGTGGGTGGGGACCTGGTCGATGTCGTCGTCGAAGAAGCGGGCGTTGTCGACGCGGGTCTGCTGGACGAGCGTCTTGACGCGGGTGCCGGAGGCGAGCGAGGAGCCCGGCTCGTTGAAGCCGATGTGGCCGTCGGCGCCGATGCCGAGGATCTGCACGTCGATGCCGCCGGCGGCCTCGATGGCCGCGTCGTACGCCTCGCCGGCGTGGGCGACCTTGTCGCCGTCTTCGATCGGCGCGCCGTCGAGCACGTCGCCGGGCACGTGGACGAGCTCGGGGTTCAGGCCCAGCGGTTCGACGACGGTGCGGTGGATGGTGCTGTGGTAGGACTCCGGGTGCTCCAGCGGCAGGCCCAGGTACTCGTCGAGCGCGAAGCCGCGCACGTGCGACACGTCGATGCCCTCGGCCTCGACCTTGGCGGCGAGCGCCTTGTAGGCGGCGAGCGGGCTGGATCCGGTGGCCAGGCCCAGGACGGCGTCGGGCTTGGTGCGGATGAGGTCGGCCACACAGTCGGCGTACAGCTTGCCGGCTTCGGCCTCGTTGTCGACGATGATGATTTCGGCCATGATGGTCCCCTTTCGTTGGGTGGGATGGCATTGGTATGGGGATGGGCGGGTCGTTCGTTGACCCCACTATTTGTAAAGTATATATGCATAAAAGACAAGCGCGGGGCGGGACACGCCGCGTCCGCCCCCGCGCCGTCGCGCCGCGGTCGTCAGCGCATGGCGGCGACGGCCGCGCGCACGAAGTCGCGGTCGGTGCGTTCGATCGGCGTGTCCCCGCCGCCGCCCGGCCCGCCGGCCGACGCGACGAGCCGCTTGGCGGACAGGTGGACCGCATCGACGCCGGTGGCGCGCACGTCGCCGATGTTGTCGAGGGTGACGCCGCCGCCGGCTTGGATCTGGATGCGGCCCGCGGCGTGGCCGACGAGCTCACGCAGCCGCCAGGCGCCCTCGCCGGCGTTCGGGGCGCCGCCGGAGGTGAGCACGCGGTCGTAGCCGAGGTCGATGAGCGCGTCGAGGGCGGCGAACTGGTCGGGCACCATGTCGAAGGCACGGTGGAAGGTCAGCTGCACGCGCCGGTTGCACCGCTCCCCCTCCTCACGCGCGGCCTCGGCCAGCCGCCGGGCGAAGTCGAGGTCGATGCCGCCGTCGGAGGCTAGGCCGCCGACGACGACGCCGCTGGCGCCGGCGAGGATGGCGAAGCGCACGTCGACGGCCTGCACGTGCTTCTCGCCCTCGTCGAACACGAAGGATCCGGCGCGCGAGCGGATGAGCGCCTGCACGCCCTGCGGCAGCCCCACGTGGGCGCATGACTGGATCAGTCCGAAGCTGGGGGTGAGTCCGCCGGTGGCGCCCAAGGCCATGCACAGCTCGACGCGGTCGGCGCCCTCCTCAAGGGCGATGCGCGCGCCGTCGACGTCCTGCACCGCGATTTCAATCGTCATCGTGTCACCTTCCTCATCATTGAGTCGTACTTCGGAAATCGCCCGGGACCCGGATCCCGGACCGTCGCCCTCGTGCCGGATGCGGCGCGGGCCTCGGACGTGCCCACCGTATCATCGCCCGGTACGACACACCGAATTTGCCTTTTGAATTAACTGAGTTAATATATAAACCGTCTTACACACGAGGACGACACGAGGAGGTGCACCCCATGAACGCGACCACGCAGGCATCGCAGGCCTCCGTCTCGGAAGCCAACCGGGCGCGCATCCTCCAACACCTCTATCATAACGGCATCAGCTCCAGGGCCCAGATCGCCAAGGCGCTCGGCCTGACCCCCGCCGCCATCACCAAGATCACCGCACGCCTCATCGACGCCGGCGCCATCTGCGAGACCGGCGACCTGGACGGCATCAAGAACCGTCGGTCCATCGGCCTCAAGCTCGACACCTCGCTCTTCCACGTCATCGGCGTCAAGTTCGCCCGCAGCCTCATCGAGATCGGCCTGTTCGACCTGGCCGGCCGGCGCGTGTGCCTCGAGGACCTGCCGCCCGTCAGCGAGGATTCGATCCCCGCCACGCTCGACGAGATCCGCGACCGGGTCAACCGCCTCATCGCCGCCGACGACGCGGTCGTCGCCGTGGGCGTCGCCGTGCCCGGCCCGTACCTGCGCGACGAGGGCCGCACCGCCGTCGTCTCCTCGATGGCCGGCTGGCGCACCGTCAACTTCACCGACGAGTTCGCCGGCGCCTTCCCCGTCCCCGTCTTCATCGAGCAGGACGCCCGCGCCGGCGCCCTCGCCCACTACCTGTTCGACCCCGCCGGCACCTGCGAGCACCTCGCCTACTATCTGATCGGCGAAGGCGTGGGGCTGGGCGTCATCGACGACGGCCGCCTCGTCAACGGCGCGCAGGGCGCCGCCACCGAGATCGGCCACGTCAGCATCGACGTCGAGGGCGTCCCGTGCGACTGCGGCAACGTCGGCTGCCTCGAACGCTACTGCTCGGCCGTCGCCATCCACGACGAGCTGCGCCGCACCGGCGTCGTCGGCGACGTCGACGGGCTCACCCACGCCCAGGCGTGCCAGCGGCTGTTCGACGCGGCCGCGGACGGCGACGAGGCCGCATGCGCGCTCGTCCACCGCGTCGGACGCTACGCCGGCTACGGATGCGTGACGATCCTCAACGCGTTCAACCCGCGGCGCATCGTCATCGGCGACATCGTCGCCCGAGCCGGCGCACCGCTGCTCGACGCGATCCGCGAGGTCGTCGCCGAACGCGCGATCGACGACATCGCGCGCGCCACCGACATCACCCTGTCCCCCCTGCCCACCGACGCGGCCGTCACCGGCGCGGCGGCGGTGGCCATCACCCAGTTTTTGGAACACCCCTCGGTGTTCTTCGGCGACGTGTAGGCGCCGCCGGCAACCACGGCACCACCATCATGACGCCACCAACCATCAGAAGAAAGGAACCCATCATGGCCAAGCCCATCGTTCTCTCCCTCGGCGAGCTCCTGTGGGACATGCTCCCCACCGGCAAGCGCGCCGGCGGCGCCCCCGTCAACTTCGCGTACCACGCGATGATGAACGGCACCGAAGGCTGGTCCATCAGCGCGGTCGGCGAGGACGAGCTCGGCGACGAGCTGCTCGTCGAGGCCGAGAAGGCCGGCGTGCACACCATCGTGCAGCGCAACGCGTGGCCGACCAGCACCGTCGAGGTCGCCCTGAAGAACGGCATCCCGGAGTACACCATCGTCAAGGGCGTCGCCTGGGACCATATCCTGCTGACCCGCCAGCTGATCGAGGTGGCCGAGCAGGCCGACGCCGTGTGCTTCGGCACCCTGGGTCTGCGCTCCCCGGAGTCGCATGACACCATCATCGAGCTGCTCAAGTACACCAAGCCGAGCACGATGCGCTTCTTCGACATCAACCTGCGCGGCGACCACTACTCCAAGGAGCTCATCGAGGAGCTGCTGGGCTACGCCACCGTGTTCAAGATCAACGACGCCGAGCTGCTGCTCCTGCGCGACATGTTCGACATCCGCGGCACCTCCGACGACGAGGCCTGCCGCTGGTTCGTCAACGAGTTCGGCCTGGACTACATCATCCTGACCGGCGGCTCGACCTTCTCGACGATCATCTCCAAGACCGGCGAGGCCTCCACGCTGGCCACCCCGCACGTCGAGGTCAACGACACCGTCGGTGCCGGCGACTCCTTCTCCGGCACGTTCACCGGCAAGATCCTCACCGGCGCCACGCTGGCCGAGGCCCACCGCGCCGCCGTGAACACCGCCGCGTTCGTGTGCACCCAGGCCGGCGCGTGGCCGACCTACCCGGACACCATGCCGGACTACCTCGCCGAAGCCGGCGAGTGAGCCTGACGGAAAGGCCCTCCGCGACGACGCGGGGGGCCTTTTCGCATTCGTGCGCGTGTCACGAACTAAACCGCTTTAGAATGGACCTTACGAATTAACCACGTTAACAACGAAGTTAGGATATCCATGGCATACACCGAAGTACCCGCCTCCGTGGCCGCCTTCATGCGCCGCATCACCGACCTGTGCGGCGAGGAGCACGCCGACTGGGCCCGCAACTTCAACGCATGCTTCGCCAACACGCTCACCACCACCGTCGAACGCCACGACGACGGCACCACGTTCCTGCTCACCGGCGACATCCCCGCGATGTGGCTGCGCGACTCCACCGCCCAGCTGCGCCCCTATCTGACCATCGCCGCCGAGGACGACGACCTGGCCGACATGATCGCCGGACTCGTGCGCATGCAGTTCCGCTACATCAACATCGACCCGTACGCCAACGCGTTCAACGAGACCCCCTCCGGCGCCACCTGGGATCCGGACGACCAGTCCGACTTCTCCAGCCCCTGGCTGTGGGAGCGCAAGTACGAGGTGGACTCCCTGTGCTACCCCATCCAGCTCGCCTGGCTGCTGCACGCCAACACCGGCCGCACCGACCACTTCGACGACGAATTCACCGCCGGCGTTCGCCGCATCCTCGACGTGTTCGAGACCGAGCAGGACCACGAGCACCGCTCCTCCTACTTCTTCGTGCGCGACTGCGACATCCCCACCGAGTCGCTCGAACGTGACGGCCGCGGCACCCCCGTCGCCGTCACCGGCATGACCTGGTCCGGCTTCCGCCCCAGCGACGACGCATGCACCTACCACTACCTCGTCCCGTCCAACATGTTCGCCGCAGTCGCCATGGACTACGTCGCACGCATCTTCGACGGCGACATCCTCGACGACGCCGACATCGCCGTCCGAGCCCGCACGCTCGCCGCCGCCATCCGCAAGGGCATCGACGACCACGCCACGACCGTCAACCGCGACGGCGACACCATCTGGGCGTACGAGACCGACGGTCTGGGCCACCACAACATCATGGACGACAGCAACGTCCCCAGCCTCATGGCCGCCCCCTACCTGGGCTACTGCGCGCCCGACGACCCCGTCTACCTGGCCACCCGCCACACCCTCCTGAGCGACGAGAACCCCTACTACTACGAGGGCACCCAGCTCAAGGGCATCGGCTCGCCGCACACCCCGCCGCGCTACGTGTGGCCCATCGCGCTCGCCATCGAGGCGATGACCAGCGACGACCGCGACTACAAGGCGCACATCCTCGACCGCCTCGTCGCCACCGACGCCGGCACCAACCTCATGCACGAGGGCATCGACGTGGACGACCCCACCAAGTACACGCGCGAATGGTTCAGCTGGTCCAACATGATGTTCTGCGAACTCGTCATGGACTACTTCGACATCCGCGTCAAGCGCTGAACCACCCCTCCCCCCTCGACCCGCACTTTCCGCACTGTCCAACACCATCCAAGGAAGGAAACACCAATGACCAATCCCCGCTACCTGCTCGGCACCGAAGCCAACCGCATCTTCATGGCCTCCGAGTCCTACGAACTGCTCAGGTTCGGCACCGGATTCCCGGCCGCGAACGGCGGCTCCGGCTGGCTCAACGACGACGGCACGCTCGACCCGGCCCAGGGCGTGCAGACCTGGATCACCTGCCGCATGGCGCACGTCTACTCCATCGGCGCGATGCTCGGCTACCCGCACGCCGGCGAACTCGCCGACGCCGCCCTCAAGGGCCTCACCGGCATCCTCCACGACGACGCCAACGGCGGCTGGCACCCGCAGGTCAACGAGGACGGCACCCCCGAACCCGGCAAGATCTGCTACACCCACGCCTTCGTCATCCTCGCCGCCTCCTCCGCGCTCCTCGCCGGCCGCCCCGGCGCCAAGGCCCTCCTCGACGAGGCGCTCGCCACGTTCGACCAGCGCTTCTGGGACGAGGAGACCGGACTGGCCGTCGACACGTGGAACACCGAGTTCACCGAGCTCGACCCGTACCGCGGCCTGAACGCCAACATGCACACCGTCGAGGCGTTCCTCGCCGTGGCCGATGCCACCGGCGACAACCGCTACCGCGTGCGCGCCGGCCGCATCATCGACCACGTCATCGGCTGGGCCCGCGGCAACGAGTGGCGCATCCCGGAGCACTTCACCTCCGACTGGGGCATCGACCTCGAATTCAACGCCGACAAGAAGGACGACCAGTTCAAGCCGTACGGCGCCACCCCGGGCCACGGCATCGAATGGGCGCGCCTGATCACCCAGTGGGCGCTCAGCTCCTTCGCCAACCTGGAAGGCGCCGCCCCGTACGTCGAGGCCGCCGAACAGCTGTTCGCGCGCGCCGTCGCCGACGCGTGGAACACCGACGGCACCGTGGGCCTGGCCTACACCACCGACTGGGAGGGCCATCCGGTCGTCACCGACCGCATGCACTGGACGCTCGCCGAAGGCCTCAACACCGCCGCCACGCTGTACGCGGCGACCGGCAAGGACGAGTACATCGACTGGTACGCCACGTTCGCCCAGTACGTCGACGAGCAGATCATCGACCACGAGGGCGGTTCCTGGTTCCACCAGCTCGACAAGGACAACCACGTCATCGGCACCGTCTGGCCGGGCAAGTCCGACCTGTACCACGCGTTCCAGTCCACGCTGATCCCGTTCCTCGACCCGGCCGTGTCCATCGCCACCGCCGTGCACAACGCCCGCTGATTTCGCCGGCTGCGGTTTGTATGCGCCTCAACGAAGCCGACGCATACAAACCGCAGTATCACGCCCTCATAACCGCGGTTTGTATGCGGCACCCTCGTCGGGGCGCGTACAAACCGATGATTGTCGGCAGGTGTGGCAGCCGCCAGTCGGCCCGGATGGCGCGATTTCGGCGCTGATTCCGAGCAACGTTCAGGAAACCGTCAGTCAGTGGGGATTGACCCGCGCTTCGACTTCACCGGGAGTGAGTCCCAGTTCGATGAGCACATCGTTGGGGATGGTGGATGCCTCGGTCGCATCGTCATCGACGATCCCGTATTCCTGCGCCTCGGCGATGAGCATGTCCCCACGGACATCCGATGCCAGATGCCGGGCGGACTGCGCGTTGGAGATGCCATCGGACAGGACGCCGTCTCCATTGGCCGCCCGAGTGACCATCCTCATCGCAGCCGTGGTGGTATGGTGTGGGATTCGCTTATATGTTGAGTTCACCTTGGAATTCCTCGTCATAGGGAATATGCCTCTGCACCTTCGTAATGGCATGCCGGGCCTTGAGCCTTCCGTCCTTGCCCCTTGATGAGACGGTGTGCATCGTCACGACGAACATGTCTCGCTTCCCGATTCGCTTTCCGCTTTCCACCGCGCGGATGAAGGCGGGATCCTCCATGTCGACGGTGTACTTGGTCTCGCCGCCGACCGTCACATGCCATTTCTTCCCGGGTTCGAAATGCGCGTCGAGCGGCTGGACCGTCAGGGTCGCATCCGTCTCGCTGATCACCTCCTCATTGGGAGTCCAGTCGGCCATGCCGCGCGCCGTCCGCTTATCGACGTCGACCGACTCGGTGCGGCTTGAGAGCTCCGCACCATCGACGCCCTCCTCCGCAGCAGGCCCGGCAAGGGCCTTGCCGGCGGCATTCACGAACTTGCGGCTCCCGGCGATCCTCATCGAGGAACGATAGGTTTCGCATACGGTTCCGTCCGAGAACCGTACCGTGACCTTCTCTTCCGAAAAGGTGGTGCCGTCATCCTCCGGCAGGGGCTCCGCCTTGACGACTTCGGGCTCTCCGTGTTCGTGCACATGCTTGGCGAATCTCACGGCCCCGATGAGTATGGTCAGGAATCCCACACCGCCTACGGTGGCGAGCCATTCGAGCCCCTGCCCCTGAGTCGAATTCGCGAAGTCTCCCACACCCTGAAGCAGAAGCTGTATGTCGAAGGAACCGGGCCGCGTCGCCTTGACCCGAAGCTCGACCTGGGATTCAGGAGACATCTCGTCCTTGGCCGCCTCCACCGCATCGGCGAAGTTAAGCAACGCAGGGGCCAGGGCCTTGGCACTGATGGAATGGTCCGCATCCAGCGCCGGCCCGTAATACCGCAGGGAGAGTTCACCCAGATCGCCTCGACCATCGGTCCTGACGAGCGTATTCGATTCCGCCACCATCCTGTCGAGCCCCCATTCCTCACGGATTAGTCGGATAGGCCATACCATCGTGTGCAAGCGAACGGACCGGCCAAGTGGCCATCATTCTAGCCTCGACAAAGGACCTGGGACTAGCCTGCGATAACTCTTGACGCCCTAGTTGACGGTGCGGGCGGTGCTGTCGCGCACGATCAGGGTCGGCGTGAGGATGCGGCGGTTGCCGAAGACCTTGTCGCCGGCGAAGACCTTCAGCAGCAGCTTGGCGATCTGCGACCCGTATTCGCCGGCGTCTCGGTGCACGGCGGTGATCGGCGGATAGGACGTCTCGCAGATGAAGCTGTCCTCGAAGCTGACGATGGCCGGCAGGTTGAACGGGTACCGCGGTCCCGTAAGCTCACCGACGCCCTGCACGGTGCGTTCGTAGTTGTCGAGCACGTACCATTCGGTCACAGCGTGCAGACTGGCGGCGGCCAGGATCTCGCTCTCGTAGATGAACGCCGTGGGCGGCTGCGATGACTGCAGCAGTTCCAGCGTCCGTTCCACCGCGACGTCGACGCTGAAGTTCGTGTAGGTCACGTCGATGGCCTCCAGTCCTCCCTTGCGGGCGAATTCGCGGAACGCCTGCTCTCTGCTGCGTGAATAGTCCAAGGCGTGGTCGCCGGACAGGTAGGCGACGCGCCGATGCCCCTGTTCGGCCAGATGGTCGAGAATCGTGCCCATCGTGCGCGAATCGTCGATGGACAGCGACGGTACGATGTCCGCCGGATCCGGACCGCCGGCGAGCACGGCGCGGATGCCCAGCTCCCTGAGCAGCTTGGGGCGTGGATCGTCGTCACGAAGATCGACGAGGATGATGCCGTCGACCCGTTTGCGTGCCGCCCAGTTCCGGTATACGTCGCACTCCTCGCGCAGCGAACCGCTGGGCCGGTAGAGCAGACCATAGCCCTTGGGGCTCAGCGAGGCGTGCAGGCCGGCCATGAAGTGCAGCATGAACGTCTCGTCCTTGAGTCCGCCGTCCGAACGCGCCGGTGCGAAGCCCACGGTCATGGTCCTGGACGATCCGAGCGCTTGCGCGGCGTACACGGGTTGCCAGCCGAGTCTGGCCGCCGCCTCCTTGACCCGCTTCTTGGTCTCCGCCGAGACGCCGGGACGGTCGTTGATGGCGAACGATACGGCGGTCTGGGAGATGCCCAGTTCGTTGGCGATGTCCTTCAGACTGACCCGCGACGCATCGGAGGCTGCCTGCGGCGAGGTTTCACGAGTGGAATTCATGGCACTCCTTCGTACAACGGTCTTCCCGACATCGTCATGGGCACAGGTCCATGTTCGATCGCGGCATCCGACGGCTGTCGATGCTCATACGCCCCGAAAGCCGCCCGCAACACCATGGTAAGGGTTGCACGCCCATGATATCAGACAACTAAAGCGCTTTAGCTCACCTGTCCGGCATACGACGTCGGGGTGGGTGCCCGTTCCCGGACCCCACCCCGACGTATCACGGATGCGACCGCATCCGGGTCTCCGATCCTACGCCTGCATGCGGCGTCGAATCACCAGCGCAGCTCCGGCGCACAGCAGGACCAGCCCGCCGGCCAGCACCGTCGTCACGGATGCGCCGGTGGAGCTCAGCGGACGCTTGGCGTCCTTATCCGATCCATCGGAGGCGCCGTCGGACCGGTCACCTCCATCAGGCTTGCCGTCGCTCGGTTTCGAGGCGTCCCCATCCTCCGATGCGCGCTTCAGGGATGCCACCGCCGCGACGAGTCCGTCACGGGCGGCGTCCACCTGCTCCTGCGTGGCGTTGCCGTCGGAGAGCGCCGCTTCGGCACTCTCCAGCGCCTCGGTGACCTTCTTCCACGTATCGGCGGT
Source organism: Bifidobacterium samirii (assembly GCF_003952945.1). Lineage (GTDB taxonomy): Bacteria > Actinomycetota > Actinomycetes > Actinomycetales > Bifidobacteriaceae > Bifidobacterium > Bifidobacterium samirii. Next base: position 68,972 of record NZ_QXGK01000006.1, on the reverse strand, counting down.
GTAGTCCGACGCGTTCAGGGCCTTGGCCTTATCGACCTCGGCCTGCAGACGGGTCTTGTCGACCGTCGACGGCACGGCCGTGAACGCGACCGTCACACCGGCGCCGATCGGCGCCCCATCCAGCGTGGCCGTGACCGCGTAGTCGCCCGCCGTGGAGGAGACCACGTTCAGGGTCGCGACACCGGTCGAATCGGTCGTAATCGTGGTGGCGCCGTCGACGGCGACGAGACCGTCCGAGAGGGTGAAGGAGACCTCCGCACCGGGCATCGGATTGCCGAACGAGTCCTTGATTGTGGCGGCTATGGAGCGGGTGGCCTTGCCATCCGCGACAGCCTCGCCATCGATGACGGCCAGTTCGGACTTGGCGGCGTCAGGCAGGGTCGAGGTGTCGGCCGTGCAGTCGGCGAGTTCATCGGACGTCGGGATCCTCATCGGCTCGGTCCTGTTGCCGTCGTAGTCCTCGACCTGCACCCACAGCTCATGGCCTGCCGGGATGTTCCTGACGTAGGATCCCGGTGTGGTGCGGCCTCGGATGATGCCGGTGATCGGCGGGGTGTTCTGCGAGTAGGTGTAGGTGGCGCCCAGCTCCTTGGACTGCCGTTCGCCGTTCTCGTCGGTCCACCGCTCGGTCATGTAGAGATAACGCCAATCCTGGGTGTCGGGACGTACGAGTGTGACGTCGTCGCCGTTCCATGTCACCGAACAGGTCGGGTAGGGTTCGATGGTGGCGTCGGCGAACGCGCCCGCCTTGGTGGCGACGGCGCCTCCGGCGTTATCGATGGTCAGCACGTAACGGGAGCCGTCCACCGGAGCGTCCGCAATCGTCACTTCGGTCCGGTCGGCGGCGACCTTCACGGTCGTGGAGAACGGCGTGGAAGCATAGCGCCAGCTGCCGGTGTCGGACTTGACGGTCACGGTCTTCTCTCCGGAAACCTGCGGATTCGTCCAAGATACCTTGATGCTGCCGTCCTTGCCGGGTTCGACCTTCACGTCGGACACGGCCGCGGCCTCGTCGAGCTGCGCTTCGGCGGCCAGCGAGCGCGAACCGTCGGCTCCCACCGCGTACAGTCTGAGCGTGCCGGTCTTGGCGGGCAGGTGCTTGACGTACAGGGTGTCGTCATAACGACCGCCGAGGAACGTGTCGTCGAGGTAGAGCAGGTAGTTCTTCGTGGTGGAGTAGTCCGCGAGATCCCACTTGACGGTCAGCTCGTCGGAATCGGCGTAGGCGCGCTCGACCTTGAAGCCGGTCGGGACGGCCGGCGTGTAGGCGGCGCCATCGCTCACGGTGAGCTTGCCGATGTTGATCTGGTAGTCGTCGATCGGGTCGGCTCCTGCCTTGACGATCAGGCCGAGCGTCGCGATCTTCTTGCCCGCGTATTCGGACAGATCGGCGGTCACGGTCTTCCAACCGTCGGTGGCCGAGCCGTCGGCCACGCTGACCGGGACGACGGCCTTGGTGTCATCGGCGAAGATCAGGGCCAGCTGCAGCTCGGAGTCGTCGGACTTGAGCTTGTTGTAGGTCAGGTCGACCTTGGTGCCGTCCTTGACGTCCAGATCGGTCTTGTACAGGCGCATCGTATTGTCGCTGGACAGCCTGCCGGACAGCACGAGCGAGTCTCCGCCCTCGTAGGCTCCGACCTTGGTGTAGGTGAATCGCGGTGCGGCCACATAGTCCTCGCCGTAGTCGAAGTCGGCGCCGAGCGGGTCGGAGTCGGCTTCGATCCACCATTGCCAGGTCGGCAGGATGTCCTGCAGGTTGATGTTGCCCCACTGCTGGTCGCTGGTCTGCTTGCCGGCGTCGCGCCATTCGAGGCCGTGGCCGGTGTTGAACGACGTGGAGAACACCGGGCCTCCGACGACGGAGCGTTCGGCGATCTGGGAGGCGAAGCCCTTCCAGCCGTCATCGCCCGTGCCATCGTCGATGTAGTCGTCGGCGATATCGCTCGTCCCCTGCTCTCCTGTGGACGAACCGGTCCACAGTCGGCGCTCGCGGTCGAACACTTCGTTCTGGTACTGCGGGTAGATCTTCTTCTGGTCCCCCAGTTCGTGAGAGACGAAGTCGGTGCCGAGCGCGGCGAGGCTCACGTAGGGTTTGCCGTCCGCGTCGAGGTTGACGTTCATGTAGTCGGCGTTCTTGGAGATGCCGTCGAACTTCTGCTGTCCCGCTTCGATGCCGGCGAACACGGAGGTCTTCGCATCGAGGCCGAGGTTTGCGGCGTGCGCGGCTGAATCCTTGAGCATGTCGCCGTTGTACCAGTAGTTGAGGAAGATCGAGTCGGAGACCTTGCCCTTGGCCCCGTCCTGCACCCACGGCGAGTTGACGGCGTTGAACATGTTCTGATAGTCCACGGCGCCGTTCTGGTAGGAGGCCGAGTCGTACCACTGGACGTAGATGCCCTGATCGGCGATCTGCTTCATGAAGTCCTGGTACGCCGCGACGTCATCGGCGGCGACGTCGGATTCCTGGTTGATGAAATAGCCGTCGAAGCCGTAGTATTCGGCGATCTCCACCAGTTTGTCGGCGATCGGATAGGTGCCGTCGTCGCGTTTGCCGCGCAGCAGGTCGCCGTAGGTCTGTTCGCCGCGGTCGTTGTTGGAGTAGAAGATCGTCGCGATGGATTTCGCACCGTTCTTGTGGGCGGCGTTCGTGTAGGCGGCGTTCGGCAGGTTCAGGGTGCCGAATTCGAACCATTTCTGGGTCCAGTCGGACTGCGCCTTGTCATCGTACAGGCCTTTCGGCGTGTTCGAGGTCGGCTGGCCGTGCCAGGTGCCGTAGTAGTCGGTGTACTGCCAGTAGTTGAATAGGTACTGCGAGAAGACGTTGTTGTCGTGGAACGATTCGAAGAACGCGTTGCCGTAGTCTCCGGCGAGATTGAACATCTCGGTGTCGGCCGGCAGATCCGGGTCCTTCTGGGTGGTCGCGTTCGCTGCGATTCGGGCCTGCAGCGGCACGCGCGAGCGCAGGTATTGCGAGTCCTTGTCGGCGGCCGGGTCCCAGTTGAGGATGTCGAGGCCGGTGTAGCCGTGCTGGTAGGGCTGATGGTCGCCCGCCGCCTGTTCCGGATGGCCGGTGTCGGCGTATTGCCCGCCCCATGGCATGGTGTCGGTGGCGTTCGCGGGCGCGACCAGGGCGCCGAGCGTCGCCATCGACAGTACGGCCGCAAGTCCTGCACGCAACCAGCGTCGTGTACCCCGATGTCGGGCCGCACGGGTGTCCGAGGACAGTGTCATGATGTTCTCCTTTGTTTCCGCGGGAACGGCATCGTCGCCGTCCCATGAGGCAGGGCTGCGTTTCCGCCTATCGCCTTGCCTCACATCCTGTAGGCGTATGGGTGTGTTCCGTTCTCGTCATGAGGTCGGACGCCCATCTCGTTTATTCATTGAATTATCGAAGTCGATGGTGCAACAAGGCCCGGCCGGAAACCGGTCGGGCCTGTATTCACCTTCTGCGACGAGCCGCAAGCGCGCCAGCGCCGCTCAGCATCAGCATGGCGGCAACGAGCATGACCGGGATGGTATCGATGCCGGTGTTCGCCAGATCGCCGGGCTTCTTCGTCGGCTTGTTCGGCTTCGCCGTCGGCTTGGTCTCGGCGCCGCCGGACCCGTTCGGTCGATTGCCGTCGGTGGTGTTCTGGTCTCCGTCGCCGGGTTTCTCCGGTTCGGGGGTCACCGGGGTCGAGTCGTCGATTGCCTTGACGAGCCCGGATGCCCAGTCTGCGACGGCGTCGGCGGTGTACAGCTTGCCGGTCAGACCTGCCACTGCGGCATCGCGCGCCGTACGGAGTGCCCCCAGCGTCTCACCTGTCACATCGCCGGAGGCGATGAGCTCCTTGGCCTTGCCGATGGCATCGGTCAGTGCGGTGGAGTCGATGGCGGTCAGGGACAGTTCCAGTGTGGGGTCGTAGGTGTTGCTGTAGCCTTCGTCCCAGTCGCCGCCGAGCACGGCCTTGTTCACCTCGTACAGATTCGTGGCGGCGTCCACGGCCTGACGGGTTTCGGCCGGCACGTCCTTGGTCAGCGACATGCGGTCGAGGAAGTGACCGGCGGCGGCCTTGGCGTTCTCGAGGGACATGCCCTGGCTCTGGGCGATGGCTGTCTTGGTCCAGATCAGGTTCGACGGCTTGATGTGGGTGAGGTCGTCCTCCTCGTAGGTGCGGCCGTCGCGGTCGAGGGCGTAGACGAACATGCCGCCCAGGTTGTTGTCGTACGAGTAGGAGGCCACGTCGTAGAAGTGGCTTTCCTCGTACGGCTCGATGGCGTCGTACCAGCGGTTGTTCATGTCGCCTTCCTCCGGGAAGGTGAGTCCGGGCACGAACTTGGTCGAGTCGATGAACTGCTCGTATGTGGCGGCGGCCTTCGCCGTGCGCGTCGAATCGGAGCCGTACTGCTGATAGGCGATGTAGTCGAAGCAGTCGGCCACGTTCTCGAACGGCGCGGTGTAGCTGCCGTTGGTGTCGTACAGGAACATCGTGCCGTCAGGATCGCCCGACCTAGGGCCGATGCGCTTGGACAGCGAGCGGATCACCTGATCGGAGATGGCCACCTGGGATTCGTCCGGATGGGTCTCCATGTCGATGTCGAGGCCGTCGAGGCCGACGGAGGTCATGTACGTCTCGATGACATGATCGGCGTATGCGTCGTAGTCCGCTTCGGTCGCGGTCTCGACGCTCTTGCCCTGTTCGGCGATCCAGGTCGTGAACCCGTCGACCATCACGCCGTTGTAGTCGATGCCGCGCACGAGTTTGATGCCGCGGCTGTGCAGGTACGGCGCGTAGTCGCTTTTGAGCTTGTCGTAGAACGGCTGGGCCGCCTCCTCCTGTCCCTGCGGCACGTAGCTGAACACGTTGACCACGTCGATGCCGTAGGGGATGTCGTACATGGAGATCCAGTTGTCGTCGGGCAGGTCGGTGTTGACGCCCTTCATGGTGATGTCACGCCATGCGCGGTAGTACACCATGAAGTGCTTCCCGGAGCCGTTCTCCTGCACCATCGCGACGGGGGTGTCCCCCTCCTGCGCGTATGCGGCGGTCCCCATGGCCAGCGAGCCGCCGATCGTCATCGCGGCGGCGACCATCCCGGCCGCGAACCTGCGTCCGAGGGACGACCGGCCTTCTCTGCCGTGTGTGAAACGCATATATAATCTCCTTTGTTGTGTCCTTCCATTGGGCAACAACCCGCAGCCTTGCAGGTTGCGTCGATGGCGGCCGGTAGCTGCGGCCTCCATCCGGGGGTGCGATGCGGTTCCGACGCATCGCACCCCCACATCTTTCATACCCCCCGACGATCCCCCGGCAACGTGGCCGTGGCGGAGTCGGTCATACGGGCGTCCAGCGCGCAGGTCACGCGCACCTCACCGTCGCCGGGATCACGCAGACGGTCGAACGGCACACGGAACATGATGTCGCGGTGTTCACCCGCCGCCAGCGTCACGTACGTCGAATCGACCAGCATGGCCAGTCGCGGGATGCGCCGGCCTCCGCTGACGTGCGCGAACAGGTTGAGCGATCCCGATACTGGCCCCTCCCCCGCGTCCGCCGGAACCGTCACCACCAGCACGCCGGCCATCGCATCCGGCACGATGCGCGGTTCGCCGACCGTGATGCCGGCAAGGGAGCCGGGACCGTGACCGAACGGGCGCAGTATGGGCCGGATCGCATCCTTGTAGACTCCGGCAGCGCTCTGGCGGTCGTTGTACCGCACCGGCACGGCACCGGGGAACGCCGGCAGGGTGACCGGCAGGCGTCCGGGCATCGCAGCACCGTCGACGAGGGCGTCGGCGACGGCTTGGGGACCGAACTGTCCGGCATAGCCCGCCCAGATGACCGCATCGGAACGGTCGAGCACATGCGTGAGCACGTGCGCCCGCCCGCAAACGGCGATGGATACGATCGGAGCGTCGCTCATCGCGGCGATGGCGTCGAGCTGGTCGTCCTGCCCCCAGGGCAGACGGATATCGGCGAGGTCCACGCCTTCGCCGCAGGTGGCGCCGTGTTCGGCGACGGCCCTTGCCGCGCCGTTGTCGTCGAATTCGCTGTCGTAGCTGCGTTCGCTGGTGCCACCGCAGACGAACACGACCAGCGACGCGCGTCTCCAGTCGCCGGCCGGCAGATCGTCCGGCTTCGAGGCGAGCAGCACATGGTCGGAGCCGAGCCGGGAGACGAGCTCACGATACACGCCGGACTGTTCGCCGGAGGGCAGCGGCGCGGTGTAGTCGCCGAGGAAGCACCCGAAGTCGTCGGCGAAGGGACCGGCCACGATGACGGGGCCGGGCTGCGCGTCGACGGATCCTTGCCGCACACGGTCGATGATCGCGCGCATGTCGGCGAGCGACGTATTTCCATCGGCGCCGTCGTCGATGAGGACGATCGACTCGCGGGCCATGATGCGTGCCTGGTCGCGGCCTGCCTTGAGCGCGGCGTCGATCGCGCAGGCGTCCGGCGTGCGGATGGGCGCCGCGTCGCCGTCGCGCCCGGGCAGCAGACCGAAGCGGCTCTTGAGCTCGAATACGCGGCGTAGCGAACGGTCGATCGCGGCGACGACCGTCTCATCGTCGGCGTATTCGGACAGTCGTGTGAACCCTTCGTCCCACAGCGACACGTCGACGCCGCACAGCAGGGCGGCGCGTCCGGCCGCCGGAATCGATCCGGCCATGTCCTCCAGACGGTCCACGGCAAGACCGTCGGCCATGACGATGCCGTCGAATCCGAGCTCGTCGCGCAGATAGTCCTTGAGCAGCCACGGGTTTGCACAGCACGGCACCGAGTCGATGTCGTTGTAGGCGGCCATGAACCCCCAGGCACCGGCGCGCACACCGGCGACGACCGGAGCCAGATGGATGTCGTGCAGGTCATGGGAGCCAAGTACCGCGGACTGGCCGTTGCGGCCGCCGACCGCCTCACCCTGCGCGGCGAGATGCTTGAGGACGACGGCCACGCCGCCGTCGCCCACCTTGCACCGGCGCTCGCCCTGCATGCCGAGCACGATGGCCTCGCACATGCGGGCCGCCATAAGCGGGTCCTCGCCGAAGCATTCCTCGCAGCGGCCCCATCGGGGGTCACGGGCGATGTCAAGTCCGGAGACCAGCGCGATGTGGATGCCGCTGGCGGCGAGTTCGGCGGCGACGGCGGACTCCGCCTCCCGCACCGCAGTGGGATCGAAGGTGGCGCCCAGACCGAGGTTCGTGGGCAGTACGGTGCCGCCGAGCGCCTGATGGCCATGCGGAGCCTCCTCGCTCAGCAGTACGCCGATGCCGTGGGCGCCGCGTTCGAGAACGGTCTGCTGGATGAGCGAGACCGCCTCGCCCCGTTCCTCGGGGCGGATGCCGTTGCCCCAGTGCTGCCCCGACCACGGATCGGCGCGCAGCAGGCCGTACAGCGTGCCCAGACCGCCCCACCGGTCGATTTCGCGCTTGAGATAGTCCGTGGCGACGAGTCTGCCTGCACCGTCGCGTTCCACCGCCTTCCATCCGAGCAGCCGCTGGTTGAGCTGGCCTACCTTTTCGGTGAGGCTCATCGACGCGATGAGCCGTTCGATGGAGGTTCCTTCATCTGTCATAGCCCTACTACCTCTCTGTAGCGTAAGTGTCTGGCATCCCCTATGGCGATTGCATGGCCGGCGATAGACCGTTCCCATGAAACATACACGAAACCGATGCGCCGTGCCGCACCCCGTCCGCATATGCATGCTCCCTCGCATATGCAGGGAAAGCCGGTTGCGGAGTCCGTGGAAGGGTTCCGCAACCGGCTGGTGTCTAGTCGACGGATTCGAACGCGGGGTCGGAGACCGCCGAATAGAATCTCGCCTTGTAGGGTGCCGTGTCCCGATGCAGTTCGGTGATGCCGCGCGCGGTCAGTTCGGCCGGATCGGCGGCGACCGCCGACGTGACGACGCTCGGGCGCAGGCCTGCGACCTCGAGCTTCATCCACAGGTCGCAGATGGAGCCGCCCGGGCCGAGTGCGGCGCGGTCGACCGGGTTGCCGGTCGCGTCCACGTCCACCACGACGGCCACGTTCTTGGCCGCCGCAGGCCGCATGTCGCGATACTGCCGGGCGAGATCGCCGAACTCGCGGCCGATCGGCTTGACCCGCCCGTGCTCGTCGAACAGGCCGAGCGAGTATTCGAGCTGCGGGAAGTCGGCCATCGACGACGGCACATCGTGCGAGCACCACCAGGTGACGCCCCACAGGTTCGGGCAGTCCAATGCCTTTTCGACGGCACTGCGACAGAACTCGGGGGTGTCCTCCGATGCGAGCACGTTCTCGGGCGCGCCCACCTCCTGCAGCCATACCGGACGGTCGGCCGGGCCGAACGCCTTGGCCAGTTCGGCCAGATAGAGCGCGTACGCGTAGCATTCCTCGCTGCGTGCGCCGTATCCCTGGCCGATGCCGTTGAACACCCACGAGTGGATGGTGGTCAGGTCGCCCTTGGTGGCGGACTGCACCGGGGTGAACGGGTGGCCGTCGAGGAACCAGACGCCGTCGTTGACGCTGAACAGCGACAGTGCGTCGCCGCGCTTGGCGGCCGGCAGCAGCTCGTCCAGCCATGCATCGATCTGGTCCGGGGTCGCGCTCATCTTGGTCGGATGAGGCCGGTCGGACAGCTGGTTGACCTCGTTGCCGAGGGTCATGCCCTTGAACGCCGGCTCCTTGGCGAGCTCATCGGCCATCACGGCGATCAGCTCTCGTTCCGAGGCGACGAATTCCGGGTCGGTGAACATGTTGCCCTTGTGCCATGTCACGAGCCAGCTGGGGATGAAGTCGAAGCTCGACAGATGCCCTTGGAACACGTCCACGTAGGCGTCCAGACCGTGTTCGCCGGCGATGTGCACCACGCGGCGCACATCCTCGACGCCCTTGCGGTTGATCCATGTGCGGTTCGGCTGCAGGTAGGGCCAGACCGGGAAGATGCGCACATGGTCCATGCCCAGTTCGCTGATCTGACGCAGATCCTCGTCGATGCTCGCCCAGTCCGGGTCGAGCCACGAATGGAACCACCCGTGCGAGGGCGTGTAATCCACACCGAATTTCATGAGTTGTCCTTTCGTGGGGTCATCCCTTGAGGCCTCCCTGCTCCAGACCACGGAAGAAGTAGCGCTGGAAGCAGCAGAAGAAGACGATGATCGGGATGAGGGAGACGAGCGCGCCGGCGGCGATCAGTCGCGGATCCTGGATGAACATGCCCTTGAGTCGGTTCATGCCGAGCGTCAGCGTGTACTTGTCCTCATCGGAGATCGCGATCAACGGCCACAGGAAGTCGTTCCACGCTCCGACGAAGGCGAAGATGCCGACCACGGTCATGGTGCCCTTGACCTGCGGGACGCAGATGTGGAAGAAGCGCTGCCACAGGCTGGCGCCGTCCACCATCGCCGCCTCCTCGAGTTCCATCGGAATGGACTTGAAGGCATTGGTCATGAGCAGGATGTTCATCGCGCCGCACAGACCCGGCAGGGCCACCGCGAGCAGCGTGTTCTGCAGGTTGATCGAACGGATGATCAGGAACTGCGAGATCATGACGCCTTCCAGCGGGATGACCATGGATCCCATGAACATCGCGAACACCGCGCCGCGGCCGCGCCACTTGAGACGGCCCAGTGCGTATCCCGCCATCGTGGAGAAGACGATGTTGCCCACGATGGAGATCACGCACACCACCAGGGTGTTGAGCATGTAGTGGAACACCGGCACCTGGCGGAACACGGACAGGTAGTTGTCGAACGTCGGGGTCTTCGGGATGATGTACGGCGGAACCGCGTACACGTTGTCACCCTTGCCCTTGAACGAGAGGGACAGCTCCCAGATGAACGGGCCGACCAACAGCAGGAACATCAGGATCAGCACCGCATACTGGACGACCTTGCCGACGGTGACCTTCCGGTGACGGTTCGGACGGACGATATCTGCGGACATCAGTCCTCACCTCGCTTCTGTACGATCTGCTGGATGATGAGCAGCGCGCCGACGATGACGAGCACGACCAGCGAGATGGCGCTCGCGTAGCCGGTGCGGGCCTGGATGCCGGTGCCTTCGCGCTTGATGAGCATCGACATCGTCATGTCCATGCCGCCGGGGCCCGCCGAGCCGTTGGTCAGCACGTAGACCTCGTTGAAGACGCGGAACGCGGCGATGGTGGACAGCATCATGATGAGCATCATCGTGGAGCGGACTCCGGGAATCGTCACGGAGATGAACTGCCGCACGGGACCGGCGCCGTCGAGCGATGCCGCCTCGTAGAGGGATTCGTCGATGTTCGCCAGAGCGGTCAGGTAGATGACCATGTAGTAGCCCAGACCGAGCCAGATCGTCACGAACATCGAGCTGAACAGGACGCCCCAGCGGTCGGTGAGGAACGGGATCGGCTTGGTGATGATCTTGAGCGCCTTGAACACGGAGTTGACCAGACCGGCCGAGTCGAGCAGGTTGGTCCAGATCATGCCCACCACGACGGCGGACATGACCACCGGCATGTAGAAGGCGGTGCGGAAGAAGCCCATGATCTTCGAGTTGCCGCGCACCAAGTACGCCAGGATCAGCGGCAGAATCACCATGCACGGGACCACGCAGACCACGTACAGTGATGAATTGAACAGTGCGGTCAGGAAGTATTCGTCGTGGAAGAGCGTGATGAAGTTCTTGAATCCGACGAACTTGCCCGGGATGAGCAGACGGGAATCGGTGAAGGCGAGCCTGAATGTGTTGAGTGCCGCAAGGACGACGAATACGAACACGATTACGAACGCCGGAAGGACGAACAGATACGGCGCGGCCGTGGTGGCGATGTCGCGCGTTCCCTTGTGTTTGGTATTCATCGGTTCAGGCCGGTCGGAGGCCTTGCGGGCCTCCGACCTGTCAGCGGCGGATACCGCCTTGCTCATTACTGGAGCTTCTCGTTCGCGAACTGGACGGCCTTGTCGAGGGCCTCCTGGGCGGTCTGCTTGCCCTGCATGGCGAGGGCGATCTGCTGCTGGAGGTTCTTGTAGCCATTGGCGTCGGTGAATTCGGCCGGACGGGACGAGGTGCCGTTCTTGACCTGATCGAGCGTGACCTTCAGGGCCTTGCCCTCAAGGGTGGAGTCGTCGATGTCCTGGTAGTACTCGTCATCCAGGCCGCCCTGCGCGGACGGGAAGACGGAGGCCTGCTTGGCGAATTCGACCTGGTTCTCCTTGTTGGTCACGAAGCGGGCGAAGTCGATGGCGACGTCCGGGTACTTGGACTGGGAGCTGATGCCGAGCGAATCGTAGGAGACGGAGGCGGACTTGCCGTCGTTGGAGATGCGCGGTCCGACGGTGAGCTTGTCGTACAGATCCGGGGAGTTCTGCTTGAATCCGGCGGCGGAGTAGGCGGAGCCGTTCATGGACACGAGGTTGCCGCGCTGGAACAGGTCGGACTGCTGGCTCCAGGAGGAGTCGAGCGCCTCCGGCGGGATGGCGCCTTCGGTGTACAGGTCGATGAAGCCCTGCAGCTGCTTGACGGCGGCGGCGTCGTTGAAGGAGTACTCGCTGTGGTCGTCGTTCATGATCGTCACGCCGGCGGTCACGAAGTCCTCGGTGTTGGAGCCCATCGTGGTGCCCAGATAGACGTCGTCGCACTTCTCGGCGATGGTCTTGCCGGCGGCGAAGTACTCGTCCCACGTGGTCGGCACGTTCTCGGGATCGAGGCCGCACTGCTGCATGAGTTCGGTGTTCCAGTACACCGGGCCGTCGTTGACGTACCAAGGCAGGCTGTAGGCGCCTTCCTCGATGCCGTTGCCGGTGAGGATGGAGTTCTTCCATGCACCCTCGTAGTAGTCGGCTTCGGCGTCCGGAGCCTCCGTGGAGAGGTTGAGCAGCGCGCCGGCCTTGGCCAGACCATAGAGGATGGAGCTGCCGCCGTCGACGACGTCGGGAAGCTCGTTGGAGGCGGCCTGCGTGGACAGCTTGTCCTCGTAGCCGTCCGAGGGGGGCGTCGAGCCAGTTGATCTTGACGTCCGGATGGGCCTTCTCGTACTCGGAGATGAGCGCCTCGAAGTACGGCGTGTACTTGTCGTTCTTCAGGTTCCAAGTCTGGAAGGAGATCTCCTTGGTACCGCCGTTGTCGCCGTCCGCACCGGCGTTGTCGTTGCCGCATGCGGCCACGGAGACGAGCATGGCGCCTGCGCCGACGATGGCGATGGCCTTCTTGGCAGAAAACATGGTGTTTTCCTTTCTTCTGTTTCCTTGTACATGCCTCCGTCCTACTTTGGACGGAGAAGTCCATATGAATGGATCCGCCCCGATGCTGCAGCACTCCTTCGACGTGCACCATCAGGGCTAAAGCGCTTTAGTAGACAGGTGTTGTGAAGATGTCTTCTAAAGCGGTTTAGTTAGAGAATAGCATAGATTGAGTCGACTGCGTCACGGCGTGTCGCAGCATTATCCACGACACAACGGCCGTACGGGCCGACGGAATCCACGATATGGACCGCCGGACCGTACGGCCGCAGACCGTCATCGGCGGATACGCAGAATCGCCAGCTGGAACGGATCCAGCTGCACGCGGGCGCCCTCGACGGGTCGGGGACCGTCCTGCGCGAACGCGCGGGACAGTTCGGCGTCCAGCATCGGCTCTTCGAGCACGTCGACCTCCTCCACGCTCGCACCGGCGAGCGCGGCGTCGACGTGCAGCGTCGCGCTGGCGGCGCCGCCGGCGGCCTCGTACAGGCGCACGATCACGTCACCCGAACCGTCGTCGGCCGGCTTGATCCAGTCGAGCACGACCGAGCCGGTCACGTCGGTCAGCGACACCAGCGGGTCGAGGGCCGGCAGGCGGTCGATGACGGGCGCGTTCAGGCGTGACGCCTCGGCCAGCACGGCGTCTATGTGCGCGTCGGCGACGACGGACCATGCGAACGAGTGCTCGCCCTGGTCGGTGCGCGGATCGGGGTAGAGCGGCGCGCTCAGCAGCGACAGGCGCACCATCGTGCCGCGGCCGGCGCCGTGGGCGGCGTCGCCGTGGATCGGATGCACGTCGGAGCCGTATGTGGAGGCGTTGACCACGGCGGCCGCGTAGGAGGCGTCGGCGACGCGCACGAAGCGGTGCGTGCAGCTTTCGAACTTGGCCTCATCGCCTCTGGTGTTCTTGGCGATCGGCCGTTCGACCATGCCGTACTGGCATTCGTACTGGGCGTTGACGGCCTGCACGCCCAGCGGCAGGTCGACCTTGAGGAACTTCTCGACCGCATGCCAGTCCACGTCGGCGGTGAAGTCGAGCGTGTCGGAGCCGGGGCGCAGCGTGATCGCGGTGGCGATGCGCACGCCGTCGGCGCGCGTCACCGCGTGCACGGTCACGGAGCCGTCATCGGCGCGCTCCACGCGCTCCACTTCGGCGTCGGTCAGGGCCGACGCGGTCAGGAACGCATCGCGATGGATGTCCCAGGCGTCCCACTGGTACGGTTCGTCGGTCAGCAGCTCGTAGCGTCCCATGCGCGCACCCGCCGGCACGATCTCGCGGCCGGTCTTCAGGTCGGTCAGCGAGGAGACGGTGCCGTCGGCCTCGACGACCGCGCGCAGACGTCCGTTGTCGAGCGTCGTCACGCCATCATCCTCGCGCACCGACACCGCGTCGGCGGCGGGCGCGGCCGCGGACGGGCGTACGGTCCACGCCGCGCACGTCTCGCGGGCGTACGGCACGACGACCGCGTCGTCGACCATCGCGGCGGACGGGTCGGCGGCGCCGATTGCGGCGACGGCGTCGGCGATGAGCCCGCGCAGTCGGGCGATGTCGCGCGCATACTCCTCGCGGGCCTGACGGTGCACCCAGGCGAGCGCCGAGCCGGGCAGGATGTCGTGGAACTGGTTGAGCAGCAGCGTCTTCCAGATGCGGTCCATCTCCTCGCGCGGGTACACGTAGTCCGGGTTGCGCACGCCGGCGAGCGTGAACAGGTATTCGGCCACGCGCAGCATGGACTCCTCCTGGCGGCAGCCGCGCTTCATGCCCTGCTGGGCGGTGAGCGTGGCGCGGTGCAGTTCGAGGTACAGCTCGCCCTTGAACACCGGGGTCTCGCCCTCGCCGTGGTCGACGATGTCCTCGCGCACGCGGTCGAACAGTTCGTCGGGGGTGCCGAAGCCGACCTTGGGAGCGCCGGCGAGGTCATGGTCGCGGCGGATGCGCGCGGTCATCTCGCGGGTGGGACCGCCGCCGCCATCACCGAAGCCGTACAGCAGAATCGCGTTGCGCGACAGGTCCTTGTCGAGGAAGTTGCGCTGCGAGTAGGCCAGCTCCTTCATGCTCATGGACGAGCAGTACGTGTCGGACGGCGGGAAGTGGGTGAGGATGCGCGACCCGTCGATGCCCTCCCACAGGAACGAGTGGTGCGGGAACTTGGTGGTGTCGTTCCACGAGATCTTCTGGGTGAGGAACCACTCGAAGCCGGCGCGGCGGGCGATCTGCGGCCATGATCCGGTGTAGCCGAAGCTGTCGGGCAGCCAGATGCCGCGCGGGGTGACGCCCAGATGCTCCTTGAAGTAGCGTGTGCCGAACGTGATCTGGCGGATGAGGGATTCGCCGGAGGGGATCATGTTGTCGGATTCGACCCACATGCCGCCCACCGGGATGAAGCGCCCCTCCTCGATGCGCCGCTTCATGCGCGCGAACAGGTCGGGGTGTTCGGCTTCGAGCCACTCGTACTGCTGGGCGGAGCTCATCGCGTACGTGAAGTCCGGGTCCTCGTCCATGAGGGCGAGCACGTTGGAGACGGTGCGGGCGACCTTGCGGCGAGTCTCGCGCACCGGCCACAGCCAGGCGGAGTCGATGTGCGCATGACCGACGGCCACATGGTCGATGGCGCTGGACGAGGCGTGTTCGGCCAGCACGCCGGCGAGCGCCTCGCGGGCGGCGGGCAGCGTGTCGAGGTGGCGTTCGTCGTAGCGGTTCATCGAACGTTGGAGCGCCTTGGCGAGCTGCCAGTAGCGCGGGTCGTCGTCCTTGAGTTCGCGCATGAGCGAGGAGACGGTCTCCAGGTCCATCGCGTAGGCGAACATCTCCTCGTCGAAGACGGTGACGTCCATGCGCGAGAGTGTGTACGGGAAGTCGCATTCACCGGTGGGCCCCTCGCCCAGTTCGGTGGGCGAGTACGGGGTCGGGCCTTCGACGAACGGGTTGGCGGCCGCTTCGATGTAGACGGTGAAGCCGCCGTGCTCGTCGATGTCGACGGTGGAGGTGCCGTCGGCGTAGACGAGCGGGATCCAGTGGTTCTTCGGGTTGGCGGATTTGATGGCGGTGCCGTCGGCGCGGTAGACGAGGCCTTCGGACTGGAAGCCGGGGCCGCGGTGGCCCAGCCAGCCCAGGTCGACCATGAGCTCGACCTTGCGGCCCTTGACTGCCTCACGGTCGATGGTGCCCTTGACTTCGAACCAGGTGGTGCCCCAGGTGGTGCCCCATACGCCCGGCACGGCGAAGTCGTGGAATTCGATTTCGCCGGCGCGCACCTTGGCGAGGAACTCGCCCGAGGGGACGGGTTCGCCCGGGTTGTCGTGCGCACGCAGGGTGCATGAGGAGAGCGTGGTGTGGATGCGCGGTTCGACGCGCTGCCACAGGATGCGGTCGCAGCGGCTCAGCTGCTGCTCGGGGATGAGGAACATGGGTGTGTCGGCTCCTTTGCAGGTCGGTTGGGTTGGTTTCGCGGGTGAGCGGCGACGGGCGGCGGCGCGTGCGGTGCCGCCGCCCCGGATATCGATGCCGTCGTGTCAGCGGCGGCTCAGGCGCAGCGTGGCCAGCTGGAACGGGCCGAAGCGCAGCTCGGCGCCTTCGGCCGCCACCGGGGCGTCGGCCTCGGAACGCAGCGCGCGCGGCAGGTCGTCGGCCAGCGTGTTCGTCTCCAGCACGCCGGTCTCGCGCACGCTCGCATCGGCGAGCGCGTCGGCGACGTGCAGCCGGGCCGCGGCGTGGCCGCCGACGGCCTCGTGCACGCGCACGATGAGGTCGCCGGAGGCGTCATCGGCGGTCTTGATCCAGTCGACGACGACCATGCCGGACGTCGTCTCGACCGTGGCCGGCGGCGCGATCGCGGGCACGTCGTGCAGGAGCGGCGCGTTGATCGCGCACGCGGCGTCGACCGCACGCTCCGGCGTCGCGTCGGCGACGACCGCCCAGCGGAAGTCGTGCGCGCCCAGGTCGGTGCGCGGATCGGGGTAGACGGGCGCGGACAGCAGCGACAGACGGAACATCGTGCCCGCGCCGGCGCCGGAGGCCGGGTCGGCGGCGATCGGCGCGGCGTCCGATCCGTAGATCGAGCCGTTGACGACCGCGACCGCGTAGGAGGCGTCGGCGATGCGCACGTAGCGGTTGACGCTGTTCTCGTACTTGGCCTCGTCGGAGGCGCTGTTCTTGACGACCGGGCGTTCGACGACGCCGTACTGGCAGTCGTACTGGGCGCGGTCGGCGACGACGTTCACCGGCACGTCGACCTTGAGGAAACGCTCCCGGGCATGCCATTCGACGTGGGCGGCCACGTCGAGGCGGCGCGCGCCGGGCCGCAGCGAGAACGTCGTGTCGATGACGCTGTCGCCCTCCCGCGTGCGCACGTCGACGCAGGCGACGCCGTCGGCGACGCGCACGGCGACGATCTCGCCGGCCAGCGGCGTCGCCATGAGCAGCGCCTCGCGGTCGATCTCCCACGCGTCGTAGACGATCGGCTCGTCCTTCATCAGCTCGTAACGGCCCAGACGCGCGCCGGCGGGCACGATGTCGCGGCCGCGCGCCTCGTCGACGAGCGACGAGACGGTGCCGTCGGCCTCGACGACCGCGGTGAGCAGGCCGTTGGACAGGCGCACGCGGCCGTCGGACAGCTTGTCCGCGGTCGCCGGCGCGGCGTCGGCGGGCGCGGCGTCGGCGGCGGCGAGCCAGGACGTGCCGTCGGCGCGGTACTGGCTGATGCGCGCGTCGGCCAGCAGGTCGGCGTCGGGGTTCGCGCGGCGCAGCACGGCGCACATGTCGGCCGCGATCCCGCGCAGGCGGGCCAGGTCGCGCTCGTAGTCCTCGCGCGCCTCGCGGTGCACCCACGAGATCGACGAGCCGGGCAGGATGTCGTGGAACTGGTTGAGCAGCAGCGTCGTCCAGATGCGGTCCATCTCCTCGCGCGGGTAGACGTACTCCGGGTCGGCGAGCACGGCGGCGGCGCCCAGGTATTCGACCGTGCGCAGCAGCGACTCCTCGGCGCGGCAGCCGCGCTTCATCGCCTGCTGGGCGGTGAGGGTGCCGCGGTGCAGCTCCAGGTACAGTTCGCCCTTGTACGTCGGCATCTCGACGCCGGCCTCGGCCTCCAGGTCGGCGCGCGCGTCGGCGAAGAAGTCGTCGGGGGTCTCGATGGCGACGCGGGAGACGCCCTCGACGTTCCCGAAGCGGTGCAGGTGGTCCATCATGTTGCGCGTGGGGCCGCCGCCGCCGTCGCCGAAGCCGAACAGCATGAGCGAACGGTCGGTCAGGTCCTTGTCGCGGAAGTTGCGTTCCGCGTAGTCGAGCTCCTTGGCCGTGGCCCACGCCGCGTACGTGTCGGACGGCGGGAAGTGGGTGAAGATCGGCGTGCCGTCGATGCCCTGCCACATGAACGAATGGTGCGGGAACTTCGTGGTGTCGCTCCACGAGATCTTCTGCGTGAGGAACCACTCGTAGCCGGCGCGGCGGGCGATCTGCGGCCAGGCGCCGGTGTAGCCGAAGCTGTCGGGCAGCCAGATGCCCTTGGGCTCCACGCCCAGCTTCTCCTTGAAGTAGCGGCGGCCGTAGGAGACCTGGCGGATCAGGGACTCGCCGCACGGCAGCATGCCGTCCGCCTCGACCCACATGCCGCCCACCGGGATGAAGCGGCCCTCGTCGATGCGCGCCTTCATGCGCGCGAAGATGTCGGGATGGTCCTGTTCGAGCCACGCGTACTGCTGGGCGGAGCTCATCGCGTACTTGAAGTCCGGGTCGGCGTCCATCAGTGCCAGCGCGTTCGAGACGGTGCGGGCGACCTTGCGGCGCGTCTCGCGCACCGGCCACAGCCACGCCGAGTCGATGTGCGCGTGGCCGATCGCGCCCACGCGCATCGACGACGCGCCGGCCGGGCTGGACAGCACGCCGGCGAGCGCCTCGCGGGCGGCGACGACCGTGTCGGGGGCCTGCTCGTCGAAGACGTTCATCGAGCGCTGGAGCGCCTTGGCGAGACGCCAGTAGCGCGGCGTCTCCTTGTCGGCCAGCTCCATCAGGGATGCGGCGACGTCGAGATCGACGCGGTACAGGTCGTAGCGGCGGTCGTAGACGGTCAGGTCGGCGGCGCGGAACACGTACGGCTCGTCCGGCCTGCCGGTGGCGCGGTCGCCCAGTTCGGTCTCGATGAACGGGGGCACGCCGAGCAGCAGCGGGTTGCTGGCGGCTTCGAGGTAGAGGGTGAAGGAGCCGTCGTCGCCGATCGGGAAGAGCGCGGCGCCGTCGGCGTCCATGAACGGGACCCAGTGGTTGAGCGGGTGGACGGCCTTGACGGCGGTGCCGTCGGGACGGTAGACGAGGCCTTCGATGTGGCCGCCGCACGAGTGCTCGTACCAGCCGAGGTCGAGCATGAGCTCGAGGGGCATGCCCTCGGGGCGGTCGGCGGGGATGCGGCCGGTGATGCGGAACCAGACGGTGCCCCAGGTGGTGCCCCATGCCGAGCCCATCGTGAAGGGCTCGAAGGGGATGTCGCCGGCGTGTTCGCGGGCGAAGAACTCGGTGTGGGGCATCGGCTCGCCGGGGATGTCGAACGCCTCCACGCCCAGATGCGTCAGCACCGGGTGGATGTGGGGCTCCACGCGCTGGCGGATCACCCGCCGGCAGCGTTCGAGTTGCTGTTCTGGCTTGAGGAACATGGTGGCCTCTTCACTTCCCTGTATCGTGTGGTGTGCGCCGCGGCGGCGCGTCGAACGGCTACGTTGTCGTGGTCCGGCCCGGTGGGACGGCCGGCACGCCTTTCGCGGCCCGGTTCCACGGGGCCACTAAAGCGCTTTAGTACATTGTTGCCGTTCGTCCCGGGACTGTCAAGCGAACCGCGTGGGCGTGTTCCCCGGACACGCTCCGCGTCGCCGCCACGCCCGCACGCCATGCCGATACGACGAGGCCCCCGCATCCCAGGCGCGCCGGCGACGTGCGACGGATGCGGGAGCCCCTCCCGATGCGGCCCCCGATCAGGCGATCTCGCGGATCGGACGGCACGGGTTGCCCACGGCGACCACGTTCGCCGGGATGTCCTTCGTGACGACCGAACCGGCGCCGATCACCGTGTTGTCGCCGATCGTGACGCCCGGGCAGACGACCACGCCGCCGCCCAGCCACACGTTGTTCCCGATCGTGATCGGCTCGCCGGCCTCCAGCTTGTCGCGACGCATCGTCGGGTCGATCGGGTGAACCGGGGTGAGCAGCTGCACGTTCGGGCCGATCTGGCAGTCCTCGCCGATCGTGATCGGCAGCACGTCCAGCGCCGTCAGGTTCATGTTGATGAACGTGCGCGCGCCGATGCGGATGTTCTCGCCGTAGTCGACGAACAGCGGGGGCTTGACGTACGCGCCCTCCCCCAGCTCGCCCACCAGCTCAGTCAGATAACGCATCGCATCCGGGTCGCCGGCCAGCGTGGCGCGGTAGTATTCGTCGCACAGCGCGTAGCCCTTCCGGCTGATGCGGTTGCTCTCGGGGTCGTCGCCGCCCACGTACCAGTCGCCGGCGAGCATGCGCTCGCGGTTGGTGCGCGGATCGTTCTGGAAATAGTGCTCCTCGGCGTATTGCGCCGGCGTCATCGCGGTGTCGTCACTCATGCGACACGACGATACCCGTCGTTGCGTACATTCGTACGCAACGACGGGTATCGTGGCGCGCAGGGCACGCGCCGACGGCGACGGCGGGACCCCGCCGGCCGCGACCGCAGCCGGCCGCAGCCATGCCGCAACGAAGGGAGCATCACATGACCGACGGCATCATCGACGACGGGAACCTCGGCGACGACCGCATGACCGACGCGGCGGCGCACGCCACCGACGGCCGCACGATGAAGCAGCTCATGCTGGCCGGCGAGTACTACCGCAGCACCGACCCGGAGCTCGACGCCGAACGCGAGCACGCCAAGGACGTCGTCTACGACTTCAACATGACCCGGCCCACGCTGCGCGCCGAACGCGAGGCGATGATCCGCGGCTTCTTCGGCCACGTCGGCGCCAACTGCTGGATCGAATCGCCGTTCAACTGCGACTACGGGTACAACATCAGCGTCGGCGACAACTTCTACGCCAACGCCGGCGCATGCATCCTCGACTGCGCGCCCGTCACCATCGGCGACAACGTGTGGTTCGGCCCCAATGTGGGCATCTACACGCCCGAGCACGCGTTCGACCCGGCCGAGCGCACCGACGGCTGGGAGCACTCGCTGCCCGTCGTCATCGGCGACGACGTGTGGGTGTGCGGCGGCGCGACGATCGTCGCCGGCGTGACCATCGGCTCCGGCTCGGTCATCGCCGCCGGCGCCGTCGTCACGCGCGACGTGCCGGAGCGCACGCTCGTCGGCGGCGTGCCGGCGCGCGTCATCCGCGAGATCACCGACGCCGACCGGCTCGGCCTTCCCCTGCGCGGCTGACGGCGGCGCGGCAGCCTTCCGTCCCATCAACCCGCGGCGACCGACGGAATCCCACGATTCCGGGCATAATGGGAGACGACGGCACGAACCGCCGGCGGGAGACGACGGGACCAAGACGGGAGGCGGACATGGAACTGCGCGTGCTGCGGTATTTTCTGGCGGTCGCCGAGGAGGGCAACATCACGTGGGCGGCGCAGCTGCTGCGCATCTCCCAGCCCACCCTGTCACGGCAGCTGCGGCAGCTGGAGGAGGAGCTGGGCGTCACGCTGTTCGAGCGCGGCGCCCACGCCATCGCCCTCACCGACGAGGGACGGCTGCTGTACGAGCGGGCGAGCACCATCGTCGCCCTGGCCGACAAGACGCGCGCCGACCTGACCGCGAGCGCCGGCGAGCTGACCGGCGACGTCGCGGTCGGCTGCGGCGAGGTGTGGGCCATGTCGTTCCTGACCGACCGGATGGCCGCGTTCCGTGCGATCCATCCGCGGGTGCGGTTCGCCGTGTCGAGCACGACGGCCGACGTGATCCAGGAACGTCTCGACCAGGGGCTGCTGGACTTCGGCCTGCTCACCGAGCCGGTGGACGTGTCCGCATACGAGTTCCTGCATGTCGATGTCACGGAACGCTGGTGCGCGCTGGTGCCGGACGGGCATGCGCTCGCCGGCTGTGACGCCCTGTCGCCGGCGGATCTGACGGATTGCGACCTGCTGCTGCCGTCGCGCGAGTCGGTGCGGCGCGTGGTGACGAACTGGTTCGGCCGGTCCGAGGACGATCTGCGGATCGCCGGATGGTGCAATCTGCCGGCGAACGGCGCGACCATGACGGCGCACGGGTTGGGCGTGTACCTGTGCCTCGACCTGGGGATCGAGTATCCGGGCGTGCGGCGCATACCGTTGAGCCCCGCTCTGGGCAGCGGGTCGGCGGTCGTGTGGAAGCGGCATGGCGCCGCCTCCCCCGCCGCGGCCGAGTTCGCGCGGTTCCTGCGCGGGTGAGACAAGCGCTTCCTTCCCATCGCGGCCTCGCGCACCCGTCATGCTTACGGCAGCGTACACGGCTCGCCGCAACCACCGCACGTCCGCATCTTCAGGCGGCCGTTTCGTGGATTGGTATGCGGGTCTTTCGTTGAGGCGCGTGCTTTTCCATGGAATCGACGTTCATGCCCATGAACGACTACGGATATGACGGGGCGCCCGACCGGAGGAGACCAGTCGGGCGCCGTGCGCCGTCGGATGGCGTCGCTCCCGGGGCAGCGGGGCGATGCCGTGTTCGGTTATCCCGGATGGACCGGGGGGGCTTACTTGGCGGAGGCCTTGCGGCGGGAGACGAAGCGCTTCACTGCGAGCGCCTCGAGGGCGAGGAGGACCACGGCGAGCGCCACGTCGGCCGCGATCATCGCGATCTTCCAGGCGGGCGTCGGGTCGGACGGCTCGCCGTCCGCGTAGCGCCAGCTGTTGACCGCCGTGTACAGGATGTTGTGCACGGCGCGGCGCATCGCGATCACGGAGGTGGCCGAATGGTCGGTCACGTGGTTCGTGGTCTCGGTGGAGGCGAGCATGATGTCGGTGTAGCCGCGGATCGCCTGGTCGGCGGTCTGGTAGCCGTAGTTCGTGCCGGAGAAGTAGTCCGTCTCCAGCATGCCCTTGAATCCCCATTCGTCGCGCAGCACGGTCTGGTTGAGACCGGTGTGGGCGCTGGCGTACGTGTTGCCGATGTAGTTGAACGCGCCCATCATGGCCTGCGCGTCGCCGTCGGCCTTGACGACCTCCTCGAACGGGCGCAGGTAGATCTCGCGGATCGCCTGCTCGTTCGACCAGGTGCACAGCTGGCCGTTGCGTTCGGTCTCCTGCTCGTTGAGCGCGAAGTGCTTGGTGAACGCGTACACGCCGCGGTCGGCGGCGCCGAGCACCTGCTCGACGGCGAGGCCGGCGGTCAGGACCGGGTCTTCGGAGAAGTATTCGAAGTTGCGGCCGCCGAACGCGCTGCGGTGGTTGTTGATGGACGGGGCGTACCAGCCGGACACCTGCATCTCGTGGGCCATGTCGCCGATGGTCTCGCCGTACTGGCGGGCGAGGTCCTTGTTCCACGAGCAGGCGAGCGCGATGTTCGCCGGCAGGCCGATGGAGCCGACGCCGGTGAAGTTGTCCTTGAGGGCGGCGGGGCCGTCCACGTCGGACAGGCGGATCTTGCCGATGGATTCGATGGCGGCGTTCTGGTAGCCGCCGTTGGCGATGATGTCGTCCATCTCGTCGAAAGTGAGCTGGTCGAGCAGCTGGTCCCACTTGGCGTCGTCGTAGTCGGCGCCGCGCAGGTCGATGAGGCGCAGGCCGTTCTTCGCGCCGGTGGTCGGCATCTCGTCGTCGGCGTCGTCGAACTTGGTCGGATCGTAGTTGCCGTTGTTGTAGAACGTCGCCTTGACGTCGTCGCTCATCGCGTAGTCGGTGGGCGCAGCGGTGGCCTCGTCGTAGTTGGCGAAGTGGCCGGCGCGGCTCAGGTAGGTGACGTCGCCTTCGGCGTCGTCGAAGACGTTGGTCGCGACGATGGCGTCGCCGTTGTGCGTGTTGTCGTCGGTGTCGTAGGTGATGGTCTCGGGCACGTCGATGACGGCCGAGGCGATCTCCTCGTGCGAGTTCTCGTTGATGGAGACCGTGTAGTCGCCTTCTTCGAGCACATACGCCTTGGCGTTCTGATAGTCGTAGGAAGCCATGTCGTCGTCGTCGAATTCGATGGTGACGGTCTGGGATGCGCCCGGTTCGAGCAGGTCGGTCTTCTCGTAGGCGACGAGGTTGGCGGTGGCCTTCTCGATGCCGCCGTCGGTGTACGGCGGGTTGACGTACGCCTCGACGACGTCCTTGCCGGCCACGTCGCCGGTGTTGGTGACGGTCACGTCGAACGTGATCTTGCCGTCGGCGTAGGTGACGTCGCCCATCTCCTGATCGAACGTGGTGTAGCTCAGGCCGTAGCCGAACGGGTACTGGACGAGCGTGTCGTAGTCGACGAGGCCCTCGTCGGCGGCGGTCTCCCAGAAGCGGTAGCCGACGTAGATGCCCTCGACGTAGTTGACGAACTTCGGGGAGCGGGTGCCGCGGGCGGATTCGACCTCGAATTCGGCGACGTTGTTGTACTGGAAGGCGCCGAAGTTGTTCCAGTTCGGCGCGGCGGTCAGGTCGGTGAGGAACGTGTCGGCGGTGCGGCCGGACGGGTTGACCTCGCCGGTCATGACCTCGCCGAGCGCCTCGAAGCCGGCCTGGCCCGGGTGCGGCGCCCACAGGACGCTCTTGATCTGCGGATAGTCGTTGAGGAAGCCGAATTCGAACGCGTTGGCGCCGTTGTAGACGAGGGTGACGTTGTCGAAGTTGGCGGTGACCAGGTCGATCATGTCCTTTTCGGACTGGCTGAGCTCGAGGTAGTGGGTGCCTTCGGGGAAGTCCTGGTAGTCGGCGGAGTTGTCGTTGTAGATGACGCCGTCCTTGTTCATGTCGGTCGGCAGGTCGAGGCCTTCGCCGCCGACGCGGCCGATGACGACCATCGCGTCGGAGGAGAAGTCCTTGGCGTCGGCGATGAGCTGGTCCGAGTAGGTGGAGGCGGCCGGCTCGGGCAGCGTCCAGTCGGCGGCGGTGACGGAGATCACGCCGCGTTCGGTGCTGTAGTCGGTGTAGAACTCGGTGAGCGCGTCGTTGGTCTCGTAGCCGGCGTCGTGCAGGCCGTCGAGCAGGGACGTGGTGTCGTAGCCTTCGGACAGGGCGCCGGAGCCGGTGCCGCCGTAGATCGGGTTGGTGGACGCCCAGCCGAACACGTTGAGCTTGCCGGCCTTGAGCGGCAGGTTCGCGTCGTCGTTCTTGAGCAGGGTGATGCCCTCGCGTTCGATGTCGACGGCCAGGTCGTTGGTCTTGGCGATGGTGTCGGCGGTCAGCTCGTGCTTTTCGGCGGTGGCCATCGTGATCATGCTGTTGAGCGGGCCGGTGAGCATCATCGTGACGGAGGCGATGGCCGCGACGCCGACGACGACCCACGACGTGGAGTGCGTCAGCTTGCGCACGGCCTGGTCCTTGACGGTCTTCGCGTTCACGCCGATGGTGACCGCGAGCGCCAGCACGATGAATGCGGCGATGGCGATGAGTTCGCCTTGGATGGACTGGACGACCGCAATGACGTCATCCATATTTATCTCGAGCATGGCTCTCCTTTCCTCCCCCGCTTCCGTGCGGGATGCGTTGGCTTCATTGTGGGCGGCTTCGCCCGTTCGGGATAATGCCCGTCATGTATGCGATGCCATGCACGGCGGGCATACGACGCCCGTCGATGTGCCGGAATCGTAGTGTTCGCAACGGTTTTGCGGCCGGCGTGGCCGTCGCCGCCGCGATGGGCGGCGCGCATGGGCGGCGATAACCTGTCGTTTTGC
Source organism: Bifidobacterium samirii (assembly GCF_003952945.1). Lineage (GTDB taxonomy): Bacteria > Actinomycetota > Actinomycetes > Actinomycetales > Bifidobacteriaceae > Bifidobacterium > Bifidobacterium samirii. Next base: position 43,996 of record NZ_QXGK01000006.1, on the reverse strand, counting down.
GCGCATAATCTGTCACCGCTCCGGAGCATGGTTCACGACCGGCGGTCAACGGCCCGTCCTCAGCGACGATGCTTTATGTCGGTGGATGCAATAGGACCGTCATTCATGCCGATACTCACATATGATGCGTATCGATCATCCAGCTCCATGCCCGCACGGCATGGACGAGCATCGGCGGCGGCTATTGGACGGCGGGACACGACGGTGATGCAATGGGGGCATGACCAGCGCAACCATCAGCGAACCCATCACCGAAAGCGATACCGACGCCATCATCGGCGGCGCGAAGGCCGACCTCGAAGCCGCCGCCATCCTCGCGCGCGACCGCGGCGGCGAACCCGTGTCGCAGCACGATCCGGACTATGCGGCCATCGACGCGATCATCACGCGCACGAAGCGGCTGTGCGCCGAACTCAACGCCGGCTATCACGAGCCGGAGGAGGTGCATGCGCTGTTCGAGGGGATCGTGGGGCATCCGGTCGACCCGTCGTTCCGGCTCAATCCGCCGTTTTACACGGATTTCGGGCGCAACATCACCGTCGGGCGAGGCTCGTTCGTCAACTGGGGATGCACGCTCATGGACCGCGGCGGCATCACCATCGGCGACGGCACGTTCATCGGACCGAACGTGCAGCTCATCACCATCAACCATCTGCGCGACCCGCAGCAGCGGGCCACAACCGTCTCGAAGCCCATCGTCATCGGCGACCGCGTGTGGATCGGCGCGGGAGCGACCGTCCTGCAGGGCGTGACGATCGGCGACGGCGCGATCGTCGGCGCTGCCGCGGTCGTCACGCACGACGTCGCGCCCGGCGCGATCGTCGCCGGCAACCCGGCGCGCGTCATCGGGCACGTGTGAAGCGCACGACCAACCACCACATCACCACCGCATCGTCTTCCCCGTCTTCCCGCCGCACCGTCGTCACGACCTCGCAGCGGGGAGACGGACTGTGACGGTGGTGCCCTGGCCTTTGGCGCTGCGCACGTCGATGAAGCCGCGACTCAGGTCCACGGCGCGTCTGACCATCGCCATGCCGAGCCCGCTGCCCTGCGCGGCGTGCGACGTGTCGCCCTGGTAGAACTTGTCGAACATGCGGGCCACCTCCCCCTCGGTCATGCCGCAGCCGTCGTCGGCGATCTCGACCAGCACCATGCCGCCGTCCGACCACTGGCGGACGCGCACGTGCCCTCCCGATTCGGTGTATTTGAGCGCGTTGCCGAGGATGTTGCTCCAGATGAGCGCGGTGATGTCCGGATCGGCGTGGATCAGGGCACGGTCCTCCAGATCGCACTCCAGATCGATGTCCTTCTGGGTGAACAGGTCGTCGAGCGTGATGATCTCCTCGGCCAGCTGACGCGCCACATCCATATCGACGGCCTGGGAGACGATGGTCTGGCTTTCGAGCCTGCTGAGTTTGAGGATGTTCGTGACCAGCGCGTTGAGCCGGTCGGAGGCGGCGATGATGGTCCGGACGCATTCCGTACGCCGGCTCTCGTCCATGTCGGGGTTGCGCAGCAAGGCGGCGTAGTTCCGGATGACGGCCAGCGGATTCCTGATCTCATGGCTCACGTTGGACACGAAGTCGTTCTTCATCGTCTCGATGCCGCCCAGCTCCTCGACCATCGTGTTGAAGTCGGCGAACATCTGATCGGTCGAGTTCCAGTCGCGGCCGCCCTCGAGATGGTCGGGGGCGAGGTAGACGGAGAAGTCGCCCTGCGCGACCCTGCCGGCGGCCTCGCCGATCCGCATCATCGGCCGTTCCACCCGCTCGTGGATCTGCCGGCCCGTCCACCAGGCGAAGGCCACCGCCAGCGCCAGCCAGTACACGATGACGACGAACGCGAGCAGATAGCCGACCTCGTCGAATACGGGCAGCAGTCGCGGCAGCCAGATGATCAGGCTCATCTGCCCGGCCGCCGCCGCGATGAACGCGACGAACGACCACAGCACGATCCATCCGGACAGCGGACCGGACGTCATCATCATGCCGTTACGGAGGCCCTCCCGCGCCGGCCCCACCGGACGCTCCTCATCATGCATATCGCGCTCCCCGTCCTCTTCGTCACCGGCACCGCCGCCTACCGGGCCGGCACCGCCTTGTATCCCAGGCCGCGCACGGTCAGGATGCTGAAATACGGGCAGTCGGCGAACTTCTGGCGCAGGTGCGTGATGTACACGTCGGCGACGCGCAGGTTGTTGTCCGCGTCCTGCCCCCAGAACTCGTCCATGAGCTGCCCGCGGGAGAACACCCGTCCCGGGTAGCTCAGCATCTTGTACAGGATGTTGAACTCGCGCACGGTCAGCTCCACCGGATTGCCGTCCCATTGGGCCGACATGGCCCCCGCGTCGAGTTCCAGTCCGCCGACCTTGAGCACCTGACTCTCCTCGATGCCCGCGCGCCGCAGCAGCGCTTCGACGCGCAGCTCCAGTTCGTCCAGTTCGATCGGCTTGACCATGTAGTCGTCCACGCCGGTGCGGAATCCGTGCCGTTTCGACGCCATGTCGTCGCGAGCGGTCACGAAGATGATCGGCAGATGCCCGTCCAGCTGGCGCAGTCGTGCGGCGAACTCGAATCCGTCCGTCCCCGGCATCATGATGTCCGAAATCACCAGATCGACGATTCTGCCGCGCATGGCCGTGTACGCCTCGTTCACGTTCAGGCAGCCGAATACCGTATGCCCGGCGTCGCGCAGGTACATGCACATGATGTCGTTGAGTTCCTTCTCGTCCTCAACGACCACGATGGTCGCCATGACCGCTCCTCCCGTCCGTTCGGCCGTTCTCCCCGATGGCATCCGGGGTTGCGATTTCAGGTTACTCCGATGTCCCGTTTCCGGCGTCACGGCCGGACGTTCCGCCCGCGGCGACGCTGATGCCGCCGTCGCGCAGCAGCAGCGAGTTCGCACGCCGGCATACGTCGTAGTTCACGTCGTACAGATGGTCGATCGCCGGTTCGCTGCGTTCCGCCACGATCCGCCGCACCCACTTGGCGATCGGATGTGCGCCGAACCAGCATAGGAATCCGGGGACCGCCAGTATGACCATCAGCATCATCAGCCCGCCCAGGTAGGCGAACGTGGCGCCGCCGAGGAACACGCATCCCGCCAGACCGACGCTCCACCCGACGATCGACGACTTGCGCGCGGGAGCCCGGTTCAGCGTTTCCAGTTCGCGCAGATGCGCGTCGAACTGCCGCTGCAGACGGGTCAGTTCGGCGCGGTTGAGCAGGTTGCGGTCGCGCCTGAACTCCAGCACGCCGCGCCTCGACCCGTCGGTCGGCGTCCAGCCGAAGTTGTGGTAGGCGTCGGCCACCATCGACCGGAGCGCGTCGCCCACCTTCACGGACGTGTATTCGTATCCGACGAAATCCGGCGTCGGCCCCGCTGTCTGCCGTTCCATGTCAGTCTCCCTGATGGCTGTGGTCCTTCCGCGCCGACCGGCCCAGGTGGAGGGCTCCGCGGTCGCGCGTTCGATGTCGTCCATGACATTAGGGGCAATCGTCAATATGACATTGGGGGAATGTTAACGAATCATTAAACGATCGGGTTCCCGGCGTCGCGGGCGGACGGCGCCGAGGCCGTCCGCCCGACCCCGGCAATCGGTCTGGCGGCCATCCGCGACGGGACGGGATGCGATCCGGCCGACGTTTAATGAACCGTCAACATTGCATTAGCAATCGCATGGAACACGACCCATAGCCTGTGGATCATCGACGGCGGGAACCTCCCGACCGCCATCACCACACGGCAAAGGAAAGGTCGTCACCATGACGAAGAAGAACTTCATCACCATGATCCTGGGCACCATCGGCGGCATGCTGTTCGGCATCGGCATGTGCATGTGCATGCTCCCCGAATGGGGAGCATTCAACCAAGGCGTCGGCGTCGGCGTGGTCGGCGCGCTCGTGCTGCTCGTCGCACTGCTGGTCCGCCGACGCATGGAAGGCAAGCCCATGTTCGTGCCGCTGAGCCTGAAGACGGTAGGCGTCACGCTGCTGGCCATCCTCGGCGCGCTGCTGCTGGGCATCGGCATGTGCCTGACGATGCTGTGGCACAGCCTCGTGATCGGCATCGTCATCGGACTGCTCGGCATCGTGGCGCTGCTCATGCTCATCCCCCTGTGCAAGGGCCTCAAGGACTGACCGGACCCCATCCGGAAGGAGCATCCCATGGCGACTTCACCGATCGTCAGCATCAACAAGCGCATCGCAGAGAAGGTCGTCGGCGCCCATCACGCCATCGAACGCACCGTCGTCGGCGGATACCAGGCCATCGAACACGGCATGGTCGACGGCTTCACCGCCATCTCGGACGGGTTCGTCGAACGATTCCTCACCGAGGACGGCGAGACCGTCGAGGACGCCAAGCGGCGGCTGGCCGAGGAGCAGGGGGCGCGACGGGACGCCGAGCAACAACGACGGGACGAACGCGACAACGCCGAGCAAGCCCGCCGCCAGAACCATCAGGACCATCATCACCATCGCAACGGCCGTCGCTGACCGGCACGGAACACCACCGGACGTCACCGAACATCAGCAACACCAACCCATCCCGACCGAAAGGAATCCATCATGAGCAGGGGCATCATCGCCGCAGTCGTCGTCGCCATCGTCGCCATCATCGGCGTCGCCGTCAACAAGTTCCGCCAGTAGACCCACCATCGCAATGAAGCCCCCGACTATCGTCGGGGGCTTCATCATGTCCGAGGTCGGCAACCATCGCATCCGTCAGTGGTTGAACGCCATGACGCCGACGAGGGCGTGCGGCACGTACGGCTCCTCCAGGTAGGCGATCTCTTCGTCGCTAAGCGTCAGCCCGAGCGCCTCGACCGCGCCGTCCACATGATGCGGCTTGGTCATGCCGACGACGGGCGCGGTGACCTTGGTGAGCAGCCAGGCGAGCGCCACAGCGGTCATCGACGCCCCGTGGCGTTCGGCGACTTCGGCGACGCGGGCGATGACGGCGTTGTCCGCGTCGGCGGTCGCGTCGTACTTGGAGTGCGCGACCCGGTCCTCGACGAGTCGCTTGGTGGCTTCGGAGCCGGGCAGGCGGGTGAGCCGTCCGGCGGCGAGCGCGCTGTACGGGGTCATGGCGATGCCGTCCTCGCGGCACATCTGCGTCAGTTCGCGCTCGTCCTCACGGGCGATGAGGTTGTAGTGACTTTGGATGGACACGATCTTCGCCCAGCCGTTCGCTTCGGCCAGCGCGTTGAGCTTGGCGAGCTGGTACGGGTGGCAGTTGGAGATGCCGATGGCGCGCGCCTTGCCGGAGGCGACGGCCTCGTTCATGCCTTCCATGACCTCGGCCATGTCGGTGTGGTAGTCCCACATGTGGCAGATGTACAGGTCCACGTAGTCCATGCCGAGGTGGGCAAGGCTCGCATCGAGGTTGTTGAGGACGTGGCGGCGGCCGTCGACGCCGGCGTCGCGTTCGGCGTCGGTGCGCGGCAGGAACTTGGTGGCGATCTGGTAGTCGTCGCGCCTGCCGGCGATGTCGCGCAGGGCGCGGCCGACGTACGCTTCGCTGGTGCCGTCCGCGTAGCCGATGGCGGTGTCGTAGAACGTGATGCCCTGCTCGTAGCCGTAGCGGATGATGTCGCGGGTGCGCTCCTCGTCGAGGATCCACGAATGATGGCCGAGCCGCGCGTCGCCGAATCCCATGCATCCCATGCAGATGCGCGAGACGGTCACGTCGCTGTTGCCGAGCCTGGTGTATTCCATGATCGCCGCCTTTCATTGCCTTCGTCAGTCGGTTACACGATAGGTTCGCCGCCCGCCCGCGTCCAATAGCCCACCCCGATACCCCGCCATGCCCGCCGCGCATGGCCACGCCGCCGGCAGGACCGGCCGCCGGACGAACCTTCATCCGCGTCTGCGTCATGCCGGCGACTACAATGCGATTCGGCATCACCCGCCGCGCATCCGACCGGACACGACGGATGACGTCGGGAAGGGGATCGAATCCATCATGCCGTTGATCACGAGGGAACGGAAGCAGGGAAAGAAGCATCGGCCGGAGAACATGCGGGCGCACGGGGACGACGGGCTCATGACCTCGTCCATCCTGCTCATCATGGGAGCCGGGTTCTTCTACATGTCCGGAACGATGATGGGCACCACGCTGATCGTCGGCTACGCGCACACGTTGGGCGCGGGCGGCGAGCTCGCCGGCATTCTCGCCGGCATGATGAACATCGTCTCCCTGTTCTGCCGCCCCTGGGCGGGACGGTTCAGCGACCGCGCCCCGCTGCGGCGCTTCTCGGCCGGCGCGCTTCTGCTGCTGGCGGCCGCGAACGCCGGCTATATGGTCGCGTCGAACCCGGTGACGCTGCTCGTCGCGCGCATCGCCAACGGCGTCGGCTTCTCCTGCCTGTCCGTATGTCTCGCCGCATGGCTGACGTCCCTGATTCCTTTGGCGCATATCGGCAAGGGCATGGGATACTACGGCATGGTCAACGCGTTGGCCATGGCGCTCGGCCCGGCCGCCGGCATCCGTCTGCGCGCCGCGTTCGGCTATCGGGCGGTGTTCGCGGTCGCCGTCGCGGAGATGGTCGCCGCGCTGGCGCTGACGGCATGCGTTCGCAGCGACGGCACCCGGCGTGCGACCTCCTCGAAGGCGAGGGCGGCGTCCGTGCCGTCGGATCCGTCAGAACGGGCGGGTGCGGGCGTGCGCGGATTCCTAGAGCGTGTCATTTCGGTGCGTGTGCTGCCCGTCGCGCTCGTGTTCATGCTGTTCGCGATCCCCTATTGCGCCACGCAGTCGTATATCGTCACCATCGTTGAGGCGCGGCGACTGCCGGTGGATGTCGGCCTGTTCTTCCCGTTGTATGCGGCAGCGCTGCTGGTGCTGCGCATCGTGATGCGCAACCTGTTCGACGCCCGCCCGTTCGGCTGGTTCCTGTGGTTGTGCGCGGCGTGCATGATCCTGTCGCTTGGCGCGTTGTCCGTCATGCGCGGCGACGGCCTGATGGCCGTGGCCGCCGTGTTCATGGCTGCCTCCTATGGTGTGATGAGTTCGGTCAGCCAGTCCTCCGCCGTGCGTCTGGCCGGGGCCGGTCATGGCGGACGCGGCAACGGCACGTACTATATCGGTCTCGACCTGGGCATGGCGTTGGGGCCGATCATCGGCGGATTGCTGCATGCGCGCCTCGACGCGGCGTGGTTCTTTCCGGCGCTGATGGTCACGATGCCGATGGCCGTCATCGTGTACGAGATGATGCGCACGTTCCACCATCGGCACGGCTGATACGGACTGATAGAGGCTGATATGCGGCGAGGACGGTGCGGACCTTCGATGAAGGTCCGCACCGTCCTTATGTTCGATGGCGCCCCTACGTCGTTGCCGACGTGCGACCACCGTCTGTCCGATGTGTCGCGTCCTACTTGAGCGCGCGGTATGCGTCGTCGTCGACGGGTTCGAGCCATTCGTTGCTGGCGCCTTCGACGACGGGCATGACGGCGACGTGCGCGAACGCCTCAGTGGGGGCGGCGCCGTGCCAGTGCTTGGTCTCCGGCGGGATGTAGGCCACGTCGCCGGGCTTGAGCTCGACCGGCTCCTGGCCTTCGATCTGGTAGTAGCCTCGGCCGCCGACGCCCAGCAGGATCTGGCAGACGCCGTGGTGGATGTGCCAGTGGTTGATGCAGCCGGGCTCGAAGGTCACGTTGGCGACGTTGACCTGCCCGTCGCCGGCGAGCGGCGCGAGATGGCTCTGGCCCGTGAAGTACTGCGCGTACGCGTCGTTCGGCGCGCCCATGGGGAACATGCTCGGATTGTCCATGTCATCCGTCCTTTCGATGCTGGTTTTCACCGTTTCGTTGCCTTCACTACGGCCAGCCGCGTCGACGCCGACACGTCGCCGGCCGCATCCCCATCGACGCTACGCACTTCAAGCACTCGAAGTCAACATTGCGATTCATGGAACATGAAAACACACTCCATCATGTACTAATATATTAGTAATTAATACCCATTTGGATAGAAATTGCTAATATATTAGTATGTTTGATTTGCTTGACGCCCCCATGCCCGGCGATGTGACCGCCGCCATAGCGCAGCGTATGACCGCCCGGCGCAAGGAGCGCGGACTGAGCCAGCCGGCCCTGGCGGAACGCTCCGGCGTAAGCCTCGGTTCGATTCGCCGCTTCGAACAGATCCACGAGATCTCCCTCAGCGCACTGGTACGCATCGCGTTCGCCTTGGATTGCGAACAGGACTTCGACGCATTGTTCGCACAACCCCATTACGGCAGCATCGACGACGTCATCGCAGCCGCGAAACATGACAGGAGCCGTTCATGACCACCCCGCTTCCGGGCACCGACCGTGTCCGCGTCATCATCGACGGCGAAACCGTCGGCTGGCTCACCATGTCGCCGAACCGCACGCTGGCGTTCGCATACGAACCATCCTGGCTGAGCGACGGCTTCTCCATCAGTCCCCTGAGCCTGCCGTTAAGGGAAGGCGTCTTCATCGCGAAGCGGGAGCCGCTCAACGGCATGTTCGGCGTGTTCGACGACAGCATGCCCGACGGGTGGGGCCGGCTGCTCACCGACCGGATGCTGCGCCGTCACGGCATCGACCCGTATACGGTCGGCCTGCTGCCACGTCTGTCGATTGTGGGCGCAAGCGGCATGGGGGCGTTGGAATACGAGCCGGCCACCACGGTCGACGATGAACCAGATGACCCGTCCGATTTCGACTCGCTCGCACAGGAATGCCTGCGACTGCTGAACACCGATTTCTCCGAAGATCTCGACCGCCTGTTCGCGCTCGGCGGCTCGTCCGGCGGCGCACGCCCGAAGATCCTCACCACCATCGACGGGGAGGATTGGATCATCAAATTCCCATCCTCCATGGACTCCCCCGCCATAGGCCGAGAGGAATACGACATCTCCGCACTCGCACGGGAATGCGGCATCGAGATGCCCGAGACGCGACTGTTCCCCTCACACCGTTGCGAAGGCTATTTCGGCGTCAGACGGTTCGATCGCACGATTCGCCCGGACGGCGGAGTCGCAAGAATCCACATGGTCTCGGCAAGCGGGCTTTTGGAGACGTCGCATCGCATCGCCAATCTGGATTACGGGCTGCTCATGCGCCTGACCATGCGCATCACCGACAGCGCCGAGGAATGCGAGCGTCTGTACCGACTGATGTGCTTCAACGTGTTCATCGGCAACCGTGACGACCATGGCAAGAACTTCTCCTACCTGTACGATCGGGCGCGCGGCGGATGGCGTCTCTCCCCCGCCTACGATCTGACCGAGAACCCCGGCATCAACGGCGAGCACACCACGTCGGTCGGCGGCAAGGGACGTGGCATCACCATCGACGACATGGCCGGCATCGGCATGCGGGCGGGGATTCCCCGCGCCCGCTGCCGGTCCATCGCCGCCGACATCCGCGCTCGCGTCGCGGCCGCCGGATTCACGCCGCGCGACTGAGCGGTTCTATGTCAGCCGTTCAGCCACGCCGTGACGACCTGGGCGACGGCGGCCGCGTCGTGCTGGGCGGTGGCGCCGCGCAGTTCCAGTCCGTCGGCGACGGTCGCACCGACGGCGATGTCGCGGATGGAGGCGGCGGTATCGGCCAGGCCGCTGCCTTCGTGGGTGCAGAACGGGCGGATGGTCACGCCGCGCCAGTCGCGGCTTTCGAGGAACGTGTAGACGGGCATCGGCATGTCGGCCCACCAGATCGGGTAGCCGAGGAACACGGTCGTCGCCGTGTCGAGCGCGGCCGCGTCGCCGTCGAGCGTGAACGCGGGCCGTGCGGCCGCGTTGCGTTCGCGCGTGGCCTGCGCGATGGCGGCGTCGTAGACGTCCGGATACGCGCGGTCCGGCACGATTTCGATGGCCGACGCACCGACCTGTTCCGCGATGGCGTGGGCGACCTTCGCCGTGTTGCCTTCCGTGATCTCGCCGACCGCATAGTTCTCGCCGATGCGCGAGAAGTACACGACGACTGCCTGCTGTGATTCGTTCGTCATGGTTGTGCCCTTCCTGGCTGCGGATGATGCGGTCAGTCCTGCGGACGCAACGGGCCGTAGAAGTAGCTGGCGGTGGCGCCGCCGTCGACGAGGATATCGGCGCCGGTGATGAACGCGCCGCGCTCGCTCATGAGCAGTTCGGCCACGTTGGCGACCTCATCGGCGGTGCCGGGGCGTCCGGCGGGGCATTTGGCGAACATGTTCTTGTAGAAGTCGCCGCGCTCGCGGCCGTCACCGCCGCCGACCTCGCCGGCGTGCCGGTCATCGTGCCGCAGGGCGTGCTGACGCGCGGCGACCTGTCCGGATGGTTCGGACGCCACGGCGGTTCGCTGGCCGTCGTCGGCACGATGAACCTCATGTACAACGCCGCCTGCTTCGTGCAGGAGGGCTACGGCTGCGCGATTGGCCCCGCAGGCCTCGTGGACACCTCATGGGAGTCGCAGCTCACGTTCCGCCCGCTCGACCCGCCGATGCGCACGAGTCTGGCGATCGCATGGAAACGCAACCAGCCGATGACGCCGGCCGCCGCCGCGTTCCTCGAGGAACTGCGCAAGCTCGTCTGACGGAGACGCAGGCTGCGATCCGCTTCGCAACGGACGCGCAATCAGCGTGCTTGCGTGTCCATAGTGAAGTTTCGGGCCATGAAAACTTCGCAACGGGCACGCAGACGCTCCGATCGCGCGTCCATCGTGAAGGCAGACGGTCGGCGGCACGGGGCGACGGGTACGAAAAAGGCGGCCATGCGGCGCACGCCGCACGACCGCCGACCGTCATCGACGGAGATCCGTCAGAAGAGCAGCAGCGCGACGCCGGCGGCGAAGCACATGAGCAGCACGGACGTCAGGAAGCTGGCGAGCAGGGCCATGCGGCCCTTGGACGCGATGGCCCTGAAGTTCACGTTGATGCCCAGCGCGGCCATCGCCATGCCGAGCACGATGTACGCGAAGTCGACCAGCGTCGGCGTGATCGCGGCGAGCGCCGGCACGAACGTGCCGATCACGGACGCACCGATGAAGCCGAGCATGAACCAGGGGAACACGGATGCGCGTTTGCCGGCGGCGCGGTCCGCGTCGTCGACGTGGCGGCGTCCCCACCAGTAGGCGATGGCGACGGCGGCGAACACGAGCATGAGCACACGCGACAGCTTCATGATCGTGGCGATGTCGACCGCGCCGAACGCGTCGCCGGCGGCGACCGCGTGCGCGATCTCGTGCAGGGATGCGCCGGCGGTGATGCCCAGCTGGGTGGTGGTCATGCCGGTGAACGGGCCGAGCGCGATCTCGATGAGCGCGAACACGGTGCCCATGATCGCGACGATCGCGACGGCCATGGTCACGTCGTCGTTCTTCTCGTCCTGCCGGTCGTCGGGCACCTGGATGGAGCCGGCGAGGCCCATGACGGCGGCCGCGCCGCAGATGCCGGTGCCGCCGGCGGTGAGGATCGCGAGCATCGGGTCGACGCCGAGCCTGCGCGCGATCGCATAGCAGACGACGATCACGAGGGTGACGACCACGGCGGCGATGGGCAGGCATTTGACGCCCTGCGTGAACAGGACCTCGAGGTTGAGCTTGAAGCCGAGCAGGATGATGCCCAGGCGCAGCAGCTTGTTGGAGATGAGTCCGGCCGCGTCCTTGACGCCCGCCTTGCGCTCAGCATTCCCGCCCACGTAGGCGCCGCGGATCGGGAACTGGACCGCCATGCCGATGAGCAGGGCGATGATGAGCGCGCCGAACAGGCTGAATCCGGGGAACTGTTTGAGCCAGGACGCGACGAGCGACGCGAGCAGCGTCACGACGGCGATGAACGCCATATCGACGGTGGCGATGCGACGCCACCACTTCATGCAGAAATCTTTCACATGCGACCATTCAACTCGCACGCCCTCCCAAACCGGCGGAACGGGCCGCCATCCGGGACGTGGATACGCGTGGCCCCCGGAACCGCGGGGTTCCGGGGACCACGTGGGCACGGCCCGCCGTCGGGACCGTCGGATGACGGCATATGGCGACGGAGCCGGTGCATGCCGGCGATGCCGCGTCGTCAGCGGGGCATCATGATGAGCATCATCTTGGACGGCTCCTCCGCGTAGATCGCGTGGGGCAGGCGGGTCGGGAAGTGCAGCATGCCGCCGGGCACGAGGTCCACGGTCCTGTCGCCGCCGGTCACCTTGAGGCGGCCTTCGAGGCACTGGACCAGCACCGGCATCGCCGCGGTGTGCTCGCTCAGCTCCTCGCCCTTGTCGAAGGAGAACAGCACGACGTTGGCGCCCTCCACCTGCATGACGGTGCGCGACACCGTCGCCTCCGGCTGCACGGTCACCATCGGCGCGAGCGCGTCGATGAACTCCATCACGGTCGACGGGTCGGCCTGCGTCTCGGTCGTCACATCATCGGTCATGGCAACTCCTTAGTTCGTGTTCGTATGAGGTGACCCTCGCCACCAGCTTATCCCCGCACGCGCGTGGAACCGCGCAGACCCGCCCGGGTCCGCACGCCCCGCACGATGCGGCGTCGTCTCCTAGTCCCGGCAGCGCGCCACGAAGGCGACGCCGTCGAGCATGTCCCCGTATTTCGCGAATACGCGGCGCATGGCCAGCACGCGCCCGCGCAGGTCGGGATGGGTCAGCAGGTTGCGCACGATGCGCAGCACGCCGGCCACGCCCTCATCCGCGAGATTGCGGCGCACCCCGAGCAGCGCCATCGGCTCGACGCCGCTCCACACCACGTCGAACCCCTCCGATTCGAGCAGAGCACGCCATTCGCCGTCGGTCAGCGGACGGGCGTTGACCCGGATGGCCGTCGCCAGATTCCGGCGCACCGCGTCCTTGAGCGAATCCGGCAGGTCGTCCGGCGTCAGTCCCATCTCATGGATCGCGTACAGGCCGCCCGGCTTGAGGATGCGGCGCGCCTCGGCGATGACCGCCCGCTTGCCGCGCTCCGACTGCATGGTGAGCATCGCCTCGCCGACCACCACGTCCGCCTCGCCGTCCGGCAATCCGGTGGCGGCGGCGTCGGCCTGGAAACAGGTGCCGCCGATCGGCGCGACCATCGGCCCGATGATGGCCGCCACCCGGCCGTCGCGGTCGACGCCGGTGTAGCCGGACGGGCCGGCCTGCATGATCAGCCGCGTGGTGCGGCCCAATCCGGGCGCGAATTCGACCACCTTCCGTCCGGCGAGCGGCGCATGCGCCAGCATCCGCCTGGTGAGCCGCTCGCCGCCGGGGCGCAGCACCCGTTTGCCGAGCCGGGCCAGCACCCAATGTCCCTGCATATGCTCCACGGCGCGGTCGGCCTGCGGCAGCCCGTCGTCGTGCTTCACAGTCGTGGCATGTTCGTTCATGCGCGACAGCATAGGCGCAGCGGGTCGCGAACAACAGTCTTGTTTTTCGCCGCCGACCGTGGTATGGACGCGGCCGTGCAGCGCCGGACGTTCGGCCATGACGGTCGGCGCGGTCCGACGGACGGTTTCGCCACGGACGGACGGTTTCGCCACGGACGAAACGCAAGCCCCCTCCCGCAAGCCGACGGATCCCCACGTAGCATGGCAGGTGGGCGACGACCGTCAACGGCGCCCCGCCATCCGACGACGATGGCGACACCATGACGCAGGCATCACGCACCACGTAAGGAGACCCGATGAAGACCCTCGTCCTCGTGTTCCACCCCGATCTGAAGAACCGTTCCAACGCCAACGCGGCGCTCGCCAAGGCCGCCTCGGCGATGCCGGGCGACGCCGTCACCGTGCGCGACGAGTACGCGCTGTATCCGGACGGCCGCATCGACGTGGCCGCCGAGCAGCGGCTCGTCGAGGAGCACGATCGCATCGTGCTGCAGTTCCCGCTCTACTGGTATTCCGCGCCCGCCCTGCTCAAGGAGTGGGAGGATCAGGTGCTCGCGTACGGCTGGGCGTACGGCGACGGCGGCGAGGCGCTCAATGGCAAGGAGCTGACCGTCGCACTCACCGCCGGCGGCCCCGCCTCCGAATACCAGCATGATGACGGCGGTGCGACCATCGACGAGGTGCTCGCGCCGTACCGCATGACCGCCCGCTACACGCACGCCGTGTGGGGCGAGCCGTTCACCGTCTTCCGCTCCATGGAACTCGCCGACGACGAGCTCGCCGCCGCAGGCGAGGCGTACCGCGCGTTCCTCGGCCGGTAGGCGTGACAGACCTGCCGGTTTGGAGAACCTCCGGCCGTTCTTTTCTTCGCAATGGACACGCAACCGCCACGTCCGCGTGTCCGTTGTGAATTTTCGGGGACTCAAATCTTCGCAATGGACACGCAGACGCTCCGATTGCGAGTCCATTGCGAGGATTCCATCTTCGCGTCATCACGCCACCGACGAGGCCCCTTTAACGCATTCGGTAAAGGCTCTCACTCCACGTCCTCGCAATCGGCACGCAATCGATGATCGTGCGTGCCCGTTGTGAGGTTTCAGCACCATAAAACATCACAACGGACACGCAAGGTCTTCGATTGCGCGTTCTCTGCGAAGGGCCGACTTCCCAAGAACGGCCGATCACCCATCAGGGGCGGCACAACCATCACGGACCGGTCAGGCAAGGCCGCGGACAAGCCGGTCCCCCGATGCAGGGGCCGCAGGCGTCGGAAGATATCACACAACCGTTCAAGAGGCATCGCGCAGCCGAGTTATCCACATCAGACCGCCGCGACACGCCGACGAATCGAGCTTTCGACCACATACCCCGATTCGCGTTGCGCACCGGACGCGCGCGCCCGCATCATGACGTCATGAGAAGCCATCCCGACATCGACCGGCTCCGTGCCGAAGCCGAACGTTACCGGCGCTGTTTCGTACCTGAAACCAGCGCCCAGCGACATGCCGTCGTCACCCGGGTGAAGGCGGGGATTCTGGTCCGCCCGCATCGGGGCATGTATGCCGACGCCGGATACTGGGAGTCTCTTGACCCCGCCGAGCGGACGCGCCATATCATCCGCACCCTCGCCCGGCAACGGCCCGGTCGCGTCTTCGCCGGGTTGAGCGCCGCCGCGATGATGCAGCTCGAATACGGATGGCGTCTGCACGATGACGGAGCCATCTTCCTCGCCTCGTCTTTCGGCAAGCGGATGTCCGCCGCGGGCGAGGGCTGTGCCGGCTCCGGAATATGCCGCATCGTCATGCGGCAGGCTCCGACCGTCATGATCGTCAGGACACGGGATGGACGGGGCTCCAGCACCGTGATTCTGCCCGTATCGTCGGATGCATCGAATCCGACGACCGGCGGTACGATGACCGGCGCGCCACCGTCCGCTTCGACGGCAATCAGACCCATCGTCGGAACTCCCGACGGACCGTCGGCCGTAACGGCGAATGTCATGCACCGTCCGGATTCATGGATCGACGGCATGTCGTCGGACATGGCGAATACCTCTCCGACGGTCCCACCGTCCGGCGTCGCATCGGACGTCGTGGACACGGTGCTCGTCACGTCGCCGGCGCGCACGCTGGTCGACTGCGGACTGCGGTACCCGTTCGTGGAGATGCTACCGATGTTCGACTCCGCTTTTCGACGCCATCTGGTCACCCGCGAGCAGATCCTGGAGGTGTGCGACGGCGTGCACGCCGACTGCGGCCACGTGTTCCGTCTGCTGCGTCATGCGAATCCGCTCAACGAGAACGGCGGCGAATCGCGCTGCTACGCGACGATCATCGACGAGGGATTCGCCGTGCCGCAATCGCAGGTCGTGTTCGTCGATCCGAACGCCCCATGGAACCGGTATCGCGCCGATTTCGTATGGCATACGCCGGACGGCCGCGTCATCGTATTGGAGTACGACGGCACGGCGAAATACGTCGATCCGACGATGACGAAGCGACGCGACGTCCGCGACGTCGTGCGCGCCGAACGCGAGCGTGAGGCCGCGTTGCGCCGCGCCGGCGTGACGACGATCATCCGCGTCAACCACGACGAGGTGGTACGGAGGGTTCCGCTGGTGCACAAGCTGCTGGAGGCCGGCGTGCCGATGGCGGTGGCTCACCCGCTGTACGAGCGTCCGGCCGGAACCGCCGCGGACGCGTGCTGATATCGGCATCCGGCCATCGGCCACGCAGCACTTCCCCGATCCGCCCAAGTCATTGGACGCGCGGCGACACCATACCCAACACCGAGGTGCATCCCGCCGCCGCCCTTGATTGCAACTTTTCGACGCCTCACGATGGTTTGATTATGCTGACGCTCTTCTCATCTTCGCAACGGACACGCAATCAGCACGACTGCATGTCCGTTGCGAGGTTTCAGCACCCCGAAACGTCACAGCGGACACGCAAGCCCTTTAGTTGCGAGTCCGTTGTGAAGTCTCGACGCCGTGAACTTTCACAACGGACACGCACTCACTCCGATTGCGATCCAGTTGCGAAGGCTCAACGCGTTCGCCATAGGACAATCACAGAGGTCATGACACCGGAGAGTGAATACATGCGATGGATTCCCCGTACCCGTCACGTCTTATGCCGCGATGTGGAAAGAACGGTTCCGGAGACCGGCCCATAGCCGAGAGTCAGGCGGCGCGGTCGGCCTTGTACGCCTCGCCCCACGACCACATCGCGTCGATGACGGGCTTGAGACTGCGGCCGGTGTCCGTCAGCGAGTATTCGACGCGCGGCGGCACCTCCGCGAACACCTCGCGGCGCACCAGCCCGTCCGACTCCATCTGCCTCAGGTTCGCGGTGAGCACCTTCTGCGAGATGTGCCCGATCGAACGGCGCAGCTCGCTGAACCGGCGGGTGCCGGGCAACAGGTCCCGGATGATGAGGATCTTCCACTTGTCGGAGATCAGCGTGAGCGTCGTCTCAACAGGACACGCCGGGAGAGAGTCGAGAGTCGTCATGATTGCACCCCTCATAATCGTTGGAATCATCCAATGGTTTCTTTCGGGATACTATAGCACTTTATTGTGCCTTCTTCCCTTTTGACTCGTACCTTCCTATCGTGATTCATGTCAACCGAACACGCGCGTCGCACGCCCTACGAATCGTCCGACGCGCACCAGGGAAAGGAAGAACCATGACCATCCGCATCGCAGTCGTCGCAGCCAACGGCAAGGCCGGCCGCCTCATCGTCGAGGAGGCCGTCGCGCGCGGCCTCGACGTGACCGCCGTCGTGCGCGGCGAGAACCGCACCGCCGCCCCGAACGCCATCGTCAAGGACCTGTTCGACCTGACCGCCGCCGACCTCGCCGGATTCGACGTCGTCGTCGACGCGTTCGGCGCCTGGACCGCGGAGACGCTGCCGCAGCACTCCACCACGCTCGCGCATCTGGCCGACATCCTCTCCGGCACCGACACGCGACTGCTCGTCGTCGGCGGCGCCGGCAGCCTGTACATGGACAGGGAGCACACCGTGCAGCTCAGCCAGACCGAAGGATTCCCGGAGGCGTTCGTCCCGCTCGCCACCGCCATGGGCGAGGCGCTCGCCGAGCTGCGCGGCCGCACGGACGTCAAGTGGACGTACGTCTCCCCGGCCGCCGACTTCCAGGCGGACGGCGAACGCACCGGCGCCTACGTGCTCGCCGGCGAGGAGTTCACCGCGGACGCGCAGGGCGCGAGCGCCATCAGCTACGCCGACTACGCCGTCGCCATGATCGACGAAGCCGTCGCCGCACCGTCCGACGCGCACGTCGGCAAGCGCATCTCCGTGCGCTGGTAGTCGGCATCGTCATCTGACGGCCGGTCGGCGTGCGACGATGGCGGCCGCCGACCGGCCCTCATGCAGGAACGCAGGTAGGAAACGGACAAGGAGCGTGGATGATGTCGGACATCATCGGCCAGGTAAGTGGGGCGGCGCCGTCGTCACGGCCGGCGGCGCGACAGTCGGAACATCCCGTCGCGCCTGCCGCGCCGCGCACGCAGTCGGCGCGGCTCGAACGGCTCATCGGGATGCTGCTCGCCGAACTGCAGGACGGCGACCACATCGCCATCCCCGGCGACGAGGCGGGGCGCCGGGAGCTGCTGCGCGCGCTGGTGAACATCCGTCCGCCGATGCCGGCGCCGGACGGGTTCCTCGACGTGCAGGACGCGTACCTGCGCGGCGAACGCGAGCGCCCGCACGCCGCCGGCGGCGTCGTGGACGTGCGCGCCCTGCCGCCGTACCGCGCCGACGACCCCGGCATCGTCCTGTGGCAGGGCGACATCACGCGGCTGCGCGCCGACGCGATCGTCAACGCGGCGAACGATGCGATGCTCGGCTGCTTCCGACCCAACCATCATTGCATCGACAATGCGATTCACACGTTCGCCGGCATCCAGCTGCGCGCCGAATGCGCGGCCGTCATGGACCGGCTGGGCCGGACCGCGCGCACCGGCGAGCCGATCGTCACCGGCGGCTGGAACCTGCCGGCCGACCATGTGATCCACGTGACCGGGCCGATCGTCGACGGGCCGCTGACCGACGCGCACCGGAAGGCGCTCGCCGACTGCTACCGCAACTGCCTCGCCGCGGCGGACGCGCGCGGCCTGCGCTCCGTCGCGTTCTGCTCGATCTCGACCGGCGTGTTCGGCTTCCCCATCGACCAGGCCGCGCCCATCGCCGTCGCGACCGTACGCGCGTTCCTGCGCGAGCGACGGCCCGACCATCCGCATATGACCGTCGTCTTCGACGTGTTCTCCGACCATGACAGGAGCATCTATGAACAAGCACTGCACCGACCTGTTCGGGCATGACCTGACGCCGCAGATCGACCGGCTGCGTGCCGCGATCGACGACGCCGACGCGATCCTCATCGGCGCGGGAGCCGGACTGTCCACCGCCGCCGGATTCCGATACGACGGCCCCGACTTCGAACGCGACTTCGCCGACTTCCATGAGCGGTTCGGCATCGAGGACATGTATTCGGGCGGCTTCTACCCGTTCCCCGATCTGGAGACGTACTGGGCGTGGTGGAGCCGCATGATCCTGATCAACCGCTACGACGCTCCCGCCGGACAGCCGTACCTCGACCTGCTGGACCTGGTGCGCGGACGCGACTACTTCGTGCTCACCACCAACGTCGACCATCAGTTCCAGAAGGCCGGATTCGACCGCGGACGCCTGTTCTACACGCAGGGCGACTACGGGCTGTTCCAGTGCTCCGGCCCGTGCCATGCGCGCACGTACGACAACGAGACGGCGGTCCGCGAGATGGCCGCGTCGCAGCGGGACCTGCGCGTGCCCGAGGAACTGGTGCCGCACTGTCCGGTGTGCGGGCGGCCGATGATGCCGAACCTGCGCGCGGACGCCTCGTTCGTGGAGGACGAGGGGTGGCATCGGGCGTGCGAACGCTATCAGGGGTTCGTCGCGCGGCATGGGCGTTCGCGCGTGCTGCTGATCGAGCTGGGCGTGGGCGGCAATACGCCGGGCATCATCAAATACCCGTTCTGGCATATGACGGCGGACAATCCGCAGGCGACGTACGCGTGCCTGAATCTGGGCGAGGCGGGCGCGCCGGCCGAGATCGCCGGCCGGTCCATCGTCGTCAACGCCGACGTCGCCGACGTGCTGGGCGCGCTGGTGCGGCGGTAGTGGGTCCCGTCGCGCATCGCATTCTTCGCAATGGACTCGTAATCGGAACCGCTGCGTGTCCGTTGTGAAGATTCAGAACCACGATTCTTCGCAACGGACACGCAGACCCTGCGATTGCGCGTTCGTTGCGAGGGTTCGCTCCATATCGACGCTGGGATGATTGAGGAATGTTCGATGGCCCGAGTCCGGCAGCAATCACAGTCCGCACATCCTCGCAGTGGGCGCGCAAGCGACAGACTTGCGTGTCCGTTGCGAGGTTTCAGGAGTCCGAATCTTCGCAACTGGCACGCAGGCGTGTCAGTTGCGCGTCCATTGCGAAGCGCAAACGCCGCGCGACCGGAATCCTCACCACCGCATCGTCGAAAACCGCCATGTCATCAGTCACGTCACCCGTCACGTGGTCGGGCGGCGGACGGCGGAGGAGGCGAACGCGCCGAGGACGGTGCGCACCACGCGGCGGTCGTCCTCGTCGAATTCGCCGAACGCGCGCGCCATGGCGGGCAGCGACTGCTTCCAGTCGGCCTCCAGCTGCGCGAAGGTCGTGTGGCCGGTCGATTCGAGCATGCCGAACAGCCGTTCCACGAAGATGCGGCGGTGCTCGGGGTCGGTCTTCGCCATCCAGTCGTTGATGACGCCGGCCGCGTACGTGGCCGTGCTCGACAGGCCCGGCGCGTCGGTGAAGCGCCCGCGTTCCGTACGCCAGTTGAGTGCGAAGTGCTGCATGACGGCGACGCCGTCGCTGCGCACGACATCGTAGCCGCCGGCGGTCGCGTCGCCGTCGAACAGCAGTCCGACGATCGACGATTCGGGCACGGTCTTATGGATGCGGCCGCGGATGCGCGCGAAGCCGTCCGACCGGCGGAACTCCTCGTCGAAGCCGGGACCGTCGTACGAGTGGACGCCGACGATGCGCTCCTGGATGGCGGCCGGAGCCTCCGCCGCGGCGTACACGGCCAGGTTGCCGCCTTTGGAGTGGCCGCCGACCATGATCGCGCCGTGCCATCGTTCGCCGAGCGCGCGCAGGTAGTCGGCGGCGGCGCTCTGGGAGGGGACGGGGCGTTGGAACGCCATCATGAAGTCCTCCTTCCAGCCGACGAACGAACTGTCGGTGCCGCGGAACGCGACGTACATCGTGCCGTCGCCCAGGTCGAACGTGCAGGCGGCGAACTGGAGCATGGAGTCGGGGTCGGTCTCGTCGATGCAGCCGCCGACACGCACGCCGCGCCATCGCGGGCTTTCGCATACGGCGCGCACCAGCTCAACGTTGCGCTCCGGCGCGTACACGCCGCGGAACATGTCGTCGTATGATTCGGCGCGCAGCAGCGCGGTCAACGGCGCGAACCCGTCGTCGCCGTGGCGGGGCACGCCGTCGGGCATGCGCGCGTACGCGAGCTGTGACAGGACGAGGCCGTCGGTCGGGCCGAACGGCCGTTCGGCGAACGTGTCGAACATCGTGCGCGTCTCTTCGATGATGCCACCCATGCGCCCATCATAGGCCGGCGGCGGCACCGGACGGTCCGCAACGCGGATGGCCGGATCGAACGGCCCCGCCGAAAACCTCCGTCACCGCACCGGTTCGGAACGAGGCCGCCGATTACGGATGACGGCATGTCCATAATCGGCCGGGAGACTGGGAAACGCGCGTATTGTCACGGTGTCAAGGCGGCGATATCATGCCGGCATGTCCAGTGATTCCCCTGTTGATTCCGCCGGTCCCGCCGACGTCGCCTGCATCACCGGTACCGACGGGGCCGCCGCCGGCCCGGTCGTCTTCGCCGCTGATGGGGTGCGGTGCGCCGTGCCCGCGGGCGACGGCGTGCGCACGGTCTTCGACGGCCTGTCCTTCCGCATCGGCGCGGGCGAGATCGTCGACCTGACCGGCCCGTCCGGCTGCGGCAAGAGCACGCTGCTGACCGCGTTCGCCCGGCTCAATCCGCATGCCGACGGCCGGTTCGCGCTGCGCGGCCGCGACGCCGACGCATTCACGCCGCAGCAGTGGCGCCGCCGCGTCGCCTACCTGCCGCAGAAGCCGGTCCTGCCCGGCGCGACCGTCGCCGACGCGATCCGTCTGCCGTTCACGTTCGCCGCGCGGCGCGGCGCCGACGCCGACATCGCCGCCGATGCCGCCGACCGTCGCGCCCCGCTCCCCCGCCCGTCGTGGACGGCCCGCCTGCGCGCGGCCGTCACCGGGCGCGGAGGCGCCGACGATCCGGCGCGGCTGCTGCCCGACGCGCGCATCCGCGCCATGCTCGATCGGATGGGATGCGCCGACATCGACCTGACACGCGCCCCGCACGACCTGTCCGGCGGGCAGGCGGCGCGCGTGGCGCTGGCCCGCACGCTGCTGACCGATCCGGACGTGCTGCTCGCCGACGAGGTCGACGCGGGCCTCGACGACGCCAACGCCGAGCTGGTCGCCGCGATTCTCGCGGATGCGGCGGCTCACGGCATGGCGATCGTGCGCATCCGTCATCGTCCGCCGGACGGGCGGGCGACGCGCACCGTCGTGCTCGACGGCGGCGTCCTGCGCGACGCGGCGACGCACCATCAAGACAATCGAGGCAATCAAGACAACCAAGACAATCAAGACAACCAAGACAACCAAGACAACCAAGACAACCAAGACAACCAAGACAACCAAGACAACCAAGACAACCAAGACAACCAAGACAACCAAGACAACCAAGACAACCAAGACAACCAAGACAACCAAGACAACCAAAGCGACCACGGCAACCACGGCAAGGAGGCGATCGCATGACCGGCGCAAGCTACGACATCGACGTCTGGGGTCTGCTCATCGCGCTGGCGATGGTCGCCGCGGCGGCGGCCGTCAGCGGCCTGCTGCGCATGGGGATCGGCCGCACGATGCTGTGGTCGGCGTGCCGTGCGCTGCTGCAATTGTGCGCGATGGGCGTGATCATGGGGTTCGTGATCCGTTCCAGCCCGCGGCTGGTGTTCGCGCTCATGGCGGCGATGCTCGTCGCGGCGGTGCAGATCACGCTGTCGAAGGCGAAGGGCGTGCCGAAGGGGCTGGCCGGGCCGGTGCTGCTGAGCCTGGTCGTCACGATGCTGCTCATGCTCGCGCTCGTCACCGAACTGGTCGTGCGCCCGCACCCGTGGTATGCGCCGCAGCTCGTGGTGCCGCTGACCGGCATGCTGCTGGGCAACACCGTGTCCGCGCTGGCGGTGGGGTTGAGCCGGTTCTACGAGAGCATGGACGAGCGGCGCGACGAGATCGACACGATGCTCGCGTTGGGCGCCTCGCCGTGGGAGGCGGCCCGCCCGTCGATCGTCTCGTCGATCCGGCTGGGGCTGATGCCGACCACGTCGTCGCTCGCGTCGGCCGGCATCGTGACAGTGCCGGGCATGATGGCCGGGCAGATCATCGCCGGCGGCGACCCGCTGGGTGCGGCGAAGTACCAGTTCGTGATCCTGTCGGCGATCGCCGCGCTGACGCTCGTGGCCGATTCGCTGATCATGGGCATGGTCTACCGCACGTGCTTCACGCGGCTGGACCAGTTCCGGCCGAAGGCGCTGCGCTGAAGTCGGTGGCGCGTGTCGGGCGGCGGCTCCCGCAGACCGGAATCCACCACCCGACACGCCCGGAGCGGTCATGCAGAACGGCGGATATCGTCCGATATCCGCCGTTTTCGCTTCCTATCGCCCGTTCCGTATGACCATCCCGGGCGTGTCGCCCCATCGGCGATCGCCGGGCAGGAGGCCTGCCGGACCGGCGGCGACCGTCACTGCGCCGCGACCCGCACCTTGCGTCGTTCCATAAACCGCCGCACGGCGACGATCTCGCAGCCGACCAACAGCACCGCCAGCACGCCGGCCGCGGCGAAGTACACGTACTTCCAGACCGGGGTCTCGACCTTGGGCTGTCCGTCCTCATACAGCCAGCTGTTGACGGCCGTGTAGAGGATGTTGTGCGAGGCGTTGCGCATGGCCTGCACCGACGTGGCGGAGCGGTCCTCGATCACGTTGATGCTTTCGATGGTGGCGAGCATCGCGTCGGTGCCGGAGCGGATGAGCTGGTCGCCGATCTGGTAGCCGAAGCGGCCGAAGTAGTCGGTTTCGACCATGCCGTCGAAACCCCATTCACCGCGCAGCACGTCGGTGACGAGGTGCCGGTTCGCCGCGGAGTAGCCGTTGCCCAGATAGTTGAACGAGGTCATGACCGCGGTCGCGCCGCCGTCCTTGACGGCCATTTCGAACGGCTTGAAGTAGATCTCGCGCATGGTCTGCTCGTCGGCCCACGTGCACAGCATCGAGACGCGGTTCGCCTCCTGGTCGTTGAGCGCGAAGTGCTTGATGAACGGGTACACGCCGCGCGAGCGTGCGCCGGCGACCTGCTGGGCGGCCATGATGCCCGACAGCGTGCCGTCTTCGGAGAAGTATTCGAAGTTGCGGCCCGCGTACGGGGTGCGGTGGATGTTCATGGCCGGCGCATACCATCCGGTCACGTTCATCTCGCGCGCCATGTCGCCGATGGTCTCGCCGAAGCGGCGGGCCAGGTCCTTGCTGAACGTGTTCGCGACGGACACGCCGGACGGCAGGCCGATGGAGCCGACGCCGGTGAAGTTGTTGTTGAGCGTGGACGGACCGTCCACGTCGGACTGGCGCGGCTTGTCGATGGAGGGGACGGCCGCGTTGCCGTAGCCGGCGAACGCGATGAGCTGGTTCATCTCGTCCTCGGTCATCTCGTCGAGCAGGTCGTCCCACAGCGGGTCGTCGTAGTCCTTGCCGTACAGCTCGTACAGCTTCACGCCGTTCTTCGCGCCGGTGGTCGGCATCTCGTCCGCGTCGTCGTCCTCGTTCTCGTAGTTGGACGCGTTGACGAACGTGGCCTTGTACTCCTCGCTCATCGACATGCTCGCCGGCGCGGCGGTGGCGGTCGCGTAGTTGGCGAAATGATCGGCGCGCGACAGCGTCTCGAATTCGGGGGCGATGTCGTCGAAGCGGTTGGTGACCTCGCCGGCGTCGGATGCGCGGTGGTCATCGCCGCTGTACACGATGGTCTCGGGCACGGTCACGTCGGCCGTGTCGATCGCACGGTGCGAGTCGCGGTTGATGGAGATCTCGTAGTCGCCCTTCTCCAGCACGTACGCCTTGGCGTCCCGATGATCGTAGGAGGCCATGTCCTCGTCGTCGAACGTGACGGTGACGGTCTGCGATTCGCCGGGTTCGAGTTCGTCGGTCTTGGCGATGTCGATGAGGTTGGCGCTCGCCTTCTCGATGCCGCCGTTGGTGTATGGCGGGTTGTAGTAGACCTCGACGACGTCCTTGCCGGCCTTGTCGCCGGTGTTGGTGACGGTCACGTCGAAGGTGATCGAGCCGTCGTCGGCGTAGTCGACGTCGCCCATCGTCTGGTCGAAGGTGGTGTAGCTCAGGCCGTAGCCGAACGGGTACTGGACGATCTGGTCGTAGTCGATCGCGCCTTCGTCGGCCGCGGTCTCGTAGTACTTGTAGCCGACGTAGATGCCTTCGACGTAGTCGACGAAGCCGGGGGTCATGTGCAGCGTCTGCTCGTGGTGCGTGGAGTCGACGGCGAATTCGTCCATGTTGTCGTACTGGAACGTGCCGAAGTTGTTGGCCCACGGTGCGGCGCTTTCGTCGCGCAGCATCGTGTCGGCGGTGCGGCCGGACGGGTTGACCGTGCCGGCGAGGATCTCGCCCAGCGCGCCGAATCCGGTCTGGCCGGCGGGCGGCGCCCACAGGACGGCGCCGATCTGCGGATAGTCGTCGACGAAGCTCATGTCGAACGTGTTGGCGCCGTTGTAGACGAGGGTCACGTGGTCGAAGTTGGCCGTGACCAGGTCGAGCATGTCGCGTTCGCTGCGGGAGAGTTCGAGGTAGCCCTGTCCGTCTTCGAAGTCGGCGGAGTCGGCGGAGTTGTTGGTGTAGACGGTCGAGGCGTCGCTCTCCTCGCCCGGGTCCAGGACCGCGCCTTCCGTGGCGCCGGACTGGCGGATCGCGCCGATGTTCCCCATGTCGGAGGGCAGGTCGAAGCCTTCGCCGCCGGATCGGGCGATGACGACGACGGCCGTGTCGGAGAACTTCCTCGCGTTGTCGATGAGGTCGTCGCCATAGGTCGCGGCGGGCGGTTCGGGCAGGGTCAGGTCCTGTGCGGTGGAGTTGGAGACCGGACGGTCGGCGCGGTAGGCGGTGTAGAAGTCGGCCAGCTCCTCGTTGGTCTCGATGCCGGCGTCCTCCAGGCCCTGCAGCAGCGAGGTCGTCTCATACTGGTCGTTCATCGAACCTGAGCCGGTGCCGCCGTACACGGGGTTGGTGGACGCCCAGCCGAACACGTTGGCCTTGGTGCCCTTCAGCGGCAGCGTGTCGTCGTCGTTCTCCAGCAGCACGATGCCTTCGCGTTCGATGTCCGAGGCGAGCTCCTTCGTGCGGGCGATGGTGTCCTCGGTCAGCGCGCCGCTGCCGGACATGAGCGAGAGCATCGTGTTGAGCGGGCCGAACAGCATGACGCTGACGGTCACGGCCACGGCGATCGCGGCCACGATCCACGTCTGCGCGTGGGCGAACGCGCGCACGGCCGCGTCGCGGATGACGCGCCGGCCGGTCGCGGCGCGTACGACGGCCGCGAGCACGATGATGACGCCCAACGCGATGAGCTGCGGTCGTATGGATTCGAGTGTGGTGATGACGTCGGCGAAGTTGATCTCCAACATGGGCGGGCTCCTTTCCCGTTCCCCGGGCCGGCGCTCGTCGGCGAAGCCCCGTCCCGGACCGTTTCCTCACGGAAGGTCAGGCCTCGTCACCCTGCCTTCCGATTGGTTTCAGGGTATGGGCCGGCCGTCGGGAGCGGGAAGGGAGCGTACGCGAACTGCACGCGGGCGTACGGGAACGGTCGCGGACCGCCGTTCAGCCGGTCGCCGGCGCGGTCGCGTCGGACGGCGAGTCGGGCAGCAGGATGCTGACGGTGAACGTGCCGCCGTCCGTGTCGACGCTCATCGTGCCGCCGTATTCCCCGGCGATGCGGCGCATGCTTTTCAGTCCGTATCCGTGGCCGCGCGGGTCGGGCCGGCTGCTGACGATGTCGCCGGCGGCGTCCCGTTCGACATGGTCGAAGTAGTTGGCGACGATGATGGAGACGAATCCGGCGCGGCGCGCGACGGTCATCTTGACGATGCGGCGCTCGGGGTCCGCCAGCCGAGTCACCGCCTCGATGGCGTTGTCCAATGCGTTGCCGAACAGCGCGTACACGTCGCGTTCGCGCATCGGCTCCAGACAGGAGGCGTCGGCCATGTAGGTGAACCGGATGCCGCGCGCCGCACAGACGCGGCTCTTCTGCGTGAGCACCACGTCGAGCGGCGCGCAGCCGGTGCGGGCGACGCCGTCGTACAGGTCCGCGGTGCGGGCCAGGTCGTCGAGCTCCTCGCGGAACGCCCCGTCCGCGGCGCCGCCGGAGGCGCGCATCGCGGCGATCTGGTGCTTCATGTCGTGGCAGCGCACGTTCGTCTCCTCGATGACGTCCCTGAGCTGCGCGTAATGGTCGGCTCGCATCGCGTCCATGCGTTTCATGAACGCGATCTCGTCGGTCAGCCGGTGGTTGCGGGACAGTTCGCCGAACAGCAGGAGGATGATCAGGCAGGTCAGGACGGATACGGCGCGCAGCACCAGTCCCGTGTGCAGACCCAGCGACGGGGCCGACGCATAGGAGCTCAGCGCGACGGTCACCGCCAGCACGGCTCCGGTCAGCAGGGCGAGGGTCGTGCGCGATCCGGTCCACACGGCCGTCATGTCGAGCCGGCGGATGAACCGGTGCAGGAAGGCGAGGTAGATCGAGGCGAACACCGCCCCGCGCAACACGATGCCCACGATCCACGATCCCAGCATCGGCGTCGACCACGCGATGGCCGCCTGCGCGCGCAGCAGGTCCACGATCTTCATCACGGCGGCGGCGATGTGCTGCATCGCGTAGCCGCACACGCAGCACACCACCGCGACTCGCCCGGCGCCGCCGATGACGTACCGGACGGCCAGACACGAGCAGGCGAACAGCACGCCGTACCGTACGCCCATGCGCAGCGTCGGCGATGCGACGGCCGCGTCGATCTGCACCAGCAGCGCGCAGACGGCCAGCATCACGGCGACGGCCTGCGCCGCGCGGACGCGGGCGCGTCCGGGGTGCGGCGCCCGCAGCGCGAACAGGAGCTGTGCGGCCAGCAGCTCCACGGTCACCATCAGGTTGTTGAACACGGTGAGCGCCGACGCGTTGCCGAGCATCACGTCCGGGAACGTCATCGGCCAACCGGCCGCGATCGTGCCGGTCACAGTCCGGCCCCCATCGCACGGGCCACGGCCTGCAGGATCTCCTGGCGTTTGGCGCGGCTCACTTCGAGCCGGTGCTCCCCCACCGTCACGATGCTGCCGTCGATGCCGGTGATGTTGTCGACGTTGACGAGATACCAGCGGTTGCATCGCATGAAGTTGCCGGCGGCGAGCGCCTGTTCGGCCTGGCCGAGGGTGCCTTTGACGGTCATGTCGCCGTCGGTGGTGTGGTAGGTGATGTAGTGGTCCTGCACATCCACGTAGTCGATGCGGCTGATGGGTACGAGCCGCAGTCCGGTGCGGGTGACGAGGCGGATCGTGCTGGCGCGGCGGCGGTCGATGCGCTGCATGGCGCGGCGCATGACCATGGCGAAGCTGTAGTAGTCGACGGGTTTGACGACGAAGTCGAGCGCGTCGACCTCGTAGCCTTTGATGGCGAGCTGGGCGAGGTTGGTGACGAACACGATGACGGTGGACGGGTCGGTTTCGCGGATGGTGCGGGCGGCGCGGATGCCGTCGACCTGCCGCATTTCGATGTCGAGGAAGATGATGTCGTGGTCGGGCCGGTAGTGGTGGAGCAGTTCGGCGGCGTCCGCGTACCCGGTGACCTGCGCGTCGATGCCCTGTTCGGCGGCGTATCGGGTGATGTAGCCGCCCAGTGTCTCCCGTGCTTCGGCGTCGTCGTCGACCACCGCGACCGCAACCATGCCGGCTCCCTTCCTCTTCGTCGGTTCTCCTCTTCGATGGTACCGTCGGCGGGGGTCTGCGGGCGACACGGGTGCCGGGCGGCGCGGGTCGACACGCCCGGAGTGGTCATGCAGAACGGCGGATACCGTCCGGTATCCGCCGTTTCTGATGTCCATCCCGCGTTCCGTATGACCATCCCGGGCATGTCGCCCCGGGCCGGCCCGCCGATTAGGCCGGCCGTCCGAGGAACGACGCGGCCTTGGCGTCGTCGTCGCGGTGGATCTTGCCGTATTCGTCGATGAGGCCGTGGAATTCCTTGAGGTCGGCGACGGTCAGTCCGCTGGCCAGGACGGCGCCGATGACGGCGTCGTGGAATTTCGGGTAGCCGTCGGGCAGCCGGTAGCCGAGGAAGGTGAGCAGTCGGCGCGCGTAGGTGTCGGCGACGAACGCGCGTCGGCCGAACACGTACAGGGAGATCACGTCGGCGGTTTCGCCGCCGATGCCGAACAGGCCGAGCAGTTCGCGGCGCAACGCCGCGTCGTCCACGCCCGAGGCCCGGTCGGGGTCGCAGTCGAAGCGCCGCCGGTACCAGTCCGCCAGCGATTGCAGCGTGCGTGACTTGTTGCGTTGGAAGCCGGACGGGCGAATGAGCTCCTGCAGCGTCTGCGCGTCCATCGCGGCGATCGCGTCCGGGTCGAGCGCGCCGGCGTCGCGCAGGCGGTCCAGCGAGCGTTCGACGTTGCCGAGTGCGGTGTTCTGGATGAGGACCGCGCCGACCATGATCTCGTACGTGGTGTCGGCCGGCCACCATCCGGTGGGGCCCATCGCGTCGAGCATGCGGCGGTACAGGGTCTCCAGGTCGCGTGACGACGGCAGTCGCAGGTCCGACGCCCCGGCACCACGCTTCGACACGCCCGGAGTGGTCGTACGCAACGACGCATGTCGGGCGATATCGCCCGTTTCGGGACCGCATCCCGCGTTCCGCATGACCGATCCGGGCGCGTCGCCCCGAGCCGGCCCGTCGCTCCGCGGACGGACCGCCGACCGGCGGCCCTTATCACCCGTCAATGCCGAGCTCCTTGGTGAGCCAGGCGCGTTCGGCGGCGATCTCGGCGTCGTGGATGCCGATGATGCCCAGCCGGTACCTGTCGGTGAGCTGGTCGTTGTCGATGGGGCCCTCGCCGTCGCTGTAGAGGCGTTTGACGTCCGTGTTGAGCAGGTCGAACCGGCGCTGCAGGACGGCGCGCCGGTCCTCCTCGTCGGGGATGACGGAGAGGAACGACATGACGATCGACCATTTGGTGATGTCGCTCAGCATGTAGCCGCGCGTGTTCTTGAGTTCGTCGATCAGCTTCTCGCGTCCGGCGTCCTCGAGGTGGAAGACGCGCAGGCGGCGTCCGTTGACCACGTCGGAGCTTTCGCTCAGGTAGCCGGCCTCGACGAAACGGCCGGTGACGGAGTGGAGCGTGCCGTCGGAGAAGGCGCGCGCGTAGCCTTGCAGCTGCTCCATCTTCTTGCGCAGGCGGTAGCCGCACAGCGGGCCTTCGGACAGGAATCCCAGCGTCATGATCTCGACAACGTTCATGGGCCTACTATAGCTCATAGTGACATATCTCCATTCTGAATTTTCCGTGGGCGCAGACGGGCCCGCGGGGTGGGGATACGGGAGATAACGCCGAGGACGGCGACCGCGGGTGCGGCCGTCGTCCGGCGTGAATACAGGTGGCGGCGCGAACCGCTAGAACAGGTCGGCCTCGTCGAGCCAGCCCTCGGCGATGTCCTGGGCGCTCTTCTTGTCGTTGACGCTCTGCGCGTTCATCGACATGAGGTCCTCGGTGGTCAGCTTGGCCTGGACCTTGTCGATCACGGCCTTGGCCTTGTCGTCGAGCTTGCCGGCCTTGGCCACCGGCACGACGTTCTGGGCGAGGATCATCTGCTGGTCGTCCTCGAGGCGGACCAGGTCGTTGGCGGCGATGAGCGGCGAGGTGGAGTCGAGGCGGGCGAAGTCGACCTGGCCGTCGAGCAGCGCCTGCACGGTGGACTGGCCGCCGCCGTCGTTGACCGGCACGAGGCTGACGGTCAGACCGTACTTGGAGCGCAGGCCCTCGATGCCGTAGACGCGCTTGCTGAACTCCGGCGGGGCCGCGACCTTGAGGTCGTCGCCCAGCTTCTTCAGGTCGCCGATGGTCGTGATGCCCTGCGCGTCGGCCACGGAGCGCTGGATGTAGAACGCGTCGGCGTCCTGCGCGTCGGCCATGTCGAGCACCTCGAAGTCCTTCGGGAGGGCGTCGGCGAGGCCGGCGTACACGTCCTCGGCGGCGGAGGCGGTGTTGGACTCGTCGTAGAACTGCAGCAGGTTGCCGGTGTATTCGGGGATCATGTCGATCGAGCCGTCCTCGAGGGCGTCGAGGTAGACCTCGCGCGAGCCGATGTTGGCCTTGACGCTCGCGTCGATGCCGTTGTCCTTGAGGGCTTCGGTGTAGATGCGGGCGATGATCTCGCTTTCGGAGAAGTTGGCGGAGCCGACGACGATCGTGTCGGTGCCCTTGGCGGTGTTCTCCTTGGCGTCGGATCCGGCGAACGGATCGGTCGAGCCGCATCCGGCGAGGGCCAGCATGGCGGCGACGGCGGCCGAGACGACGGCGAGGGACCTGGTGTGCTTCATGGTGTGCTTCTTTCCTGATTGGTGGTTGGTGGTGATGAATATGGTCAGTACATCCGGTGATGTGGCGGCGGTGCCGCCGGGGCGGCGTCCGCTCAGCGGCGCACCGCGGCGGCCGACGCCTTCTCCAGCGCGCCGAAGAGCGCGTTGGCGGCCAGCTCGAGCACGATGACGATCGCCGAGCCGGCGAGCATCTGCGTGTAGTCGTGCATGGCGAGTCCGTCGATCAGGTACCTGCCGAGGCCTTCGATCGGCAGGTAGGCGGCGACGGTCCAGGTGGCGAGGATCTGCACGGCGGCCGAGCGCAGTCCGGAGACGACGATCGGCATCGCCAGGGGGATCTCGACGCGGGTGAGGATCTGCCATTCGGTGAATCCGATGGCGCGGGAGGCGTCGACGAGTTCATGGTCGACCGATTCGACGCCCGCGTAGGTGCCGGCGAGGATCGGCGCGACGGCCAGCGTGGTGAGCGCGACGAGCGGCGCGCCCAGTCCCAGGCCCATCGTCAGCGACAGCGCGGAGAGGAATCCGAGCGTCGGGAGGGACCGCAGGGCCCCGGTCAGCGGCACCATGACCGCGCGCAGGCGGCCGGTGTGCCCGACCCACAGGCCGAGCGGGATGCCGATCAGCGAGGCGATGGCCAGCGTGAGCAGGCAGTGGCCCAGATAGATGCCGGTGCGGGCGATGATGCCCGTCGGCCCCGCCCAGTTGGCCGGGTCGGCCAGCCAGGTGAGCACCTGTGCGTAGGAGTCGTTCATCGCGCTCCCCCTTCCTTGTCCGCGCCGGCGGCGGGCCGGGCGATGCGGGTCCATGGCATGAGCAGGCGTCCGGCGGCGACGAGCGCCAGGTCGAACAGTCCGGCGATGAGCATCGTGCCGATGATGCCGACGACGATCTCGAGCGTGAACGCGCGCTGGTAGCCTTCGACGAACAGCAGTCCCAGCGAGTCGACGCCGATGAGCGAGCCGACGGTCACGAGGCTGATGGTGCTGACGGAGACGACGCGCATGCCGGCGAGGATGACCGGACCGGCCTGCGGCAGCTCCACGTCGAGGAAGCGGCGCACCCGGTCGTATCCGACGGCGTCGGCCGCCTCGACCAGCGTCGGGTCGACGGCCTTGAAGGCGTCGGCGCAGTACTGGATCATCAGGGCGACCGCGTACAGGCTGAGCGCGGTCTCGAGATTGATCGGGTCGAGGATGCGCGTGCCCAGGATCGAGGGCAGCATCATGAGCAGCGGCAGCGACGGGATCGCGTAGAGCGCGCCGACGAGCGCGAGCACGGGTCCGCGCACCCGGCCGGCGTGGTTGACGAGCCAGCCGACCGGCAGCGAGACCGCCAGTCCGATGACGAGCGGCGGGATCGCGTAGCCGGCGTGGACCGCCGCGTACGCGCCGATCGCGCCGATGCTGGATTGCAGCCAGTCCATGTCACGCCCCTTCCCCGATGAGCTGCAGGTGCGATTCGGTCGCGGTGGCGGCGGCCGCGGGTGCCGCCGCACCGTCGACGCCGGGGTCGACGCCGGGGTCGACGCTGGGGCGTCCGGCCTCGACGAATGCGCGCACCGCGTCGTTCGCCGGCTCGTTGAGGATCTGCGCGGGGGTGCCGACCTGTTCGATCACGCCGCCCTTGCCGAGCAGGGCGATGCGGTCGGCGAGGAACAGCGCCTCGTTGATGTCGTGGGTGACGAACACGACGGTCGCGCCGGTCTCGCGCTGCACGCGGCGCACCTCGTGCTGCAGGTCGCGGCGCACGACCGGGTCGACGGCGGAGAACGGCTCGTCCATCAGCAGGATGGACGCGTCGGCCGCCAGGGCGCGGGCCACGCCGACGCGCTGGCGCTGGCCGCCGGACAGCTGCGAGGGATAGCGCCCGGCGAGGGAGGCGTCGAGGCCGACCTTGTCGAGCAGTTCCATCGCGCGGCGGCGGGCGCGGCTGCGGCGCACGCCGTTGAGCATCGGCACCGTGGCGATGTTGTCGACGACGGTGCGGTGCGGCAGCAGGCCGCCGCCCTGGATCACGTAGCCGATGGACCGGCGCAGCGCGATCGGGTCGCGTCCGCGCACGTCCTCGCCGTCGATGAGCACGCGCCCGCCGGTCGGCTCGACCATGCGGTTGATCATGCGCATCAGCGTCGTCTTGCCCGATCCGGACGGTCCGACGAGCACCATCAGTTCGCCGGAGCGTACGGTCAGCGTCACGTCGCCCACGCCGACGGTGCCGTCGGGATAGGTTTTGGCGACGTGCTCGAATGCGATCGTCATCTCGTCTGCTCCTTACGTCTGTCCCTCGCCCCGCCGGCCGCCCGTGTTCCCCGCGGGCCGGTCCGTCGTTGCGTTGTTGATGAACACGATATATCCCATCTCAAAATATTTCAAGTTGAAATATCCAAGAATGGGATATATCATCGTGGATATCCACCGAGGAAAGGAATCGAAAATGGCGGAAAATCAACTGATGAAGGCCGCGGTCATGGATCGTCCGTGCACCGCTCAAGAGCTCTCCGTTCGGCGTGTCGCGGTGCCGGAGCCGCAGGAGGGATGGGCGCGCATCCATGTGAAGGCGTTCGGCATCAACCGTTCCGAGCTCTATACGCGTCAGGGCATGTCGGGCGACGCGGTCACGCTGCCGCGCATCCTGGGCATCGAGGCGACCGGCGTCATCGACCTCGATCCGACCGGCACCTTCGCCCCCGGCCAGCAGGTCGTCACGATGATGGGCGGCATGGGCCGCACCTTCGACGGCGGCTACGCGCAGTACACGTGCGTGCCGGTCGGCCAGATCATCCCGTTCCGCTCCGACCTGCCGTGGGAGCGACTCGGCGCGGTCCCGGAGATGCTGCAGACCGCGTACGGCAGCCTGACCGTCGGCGCCGGCGTGCAGCCCGGCGAGACGCTGCTCGTGCGCGGCGGCACGTCGTCGGTCGGCATGGCCGCCGCCGTGCTCGCCAAGCGCATGGGACTGACCGTCGTCTCCACCACGCGCAACCCGGCCAAGCGGGAGATCCTGGAGCGGATCGGCGTCGACCGCGTCGTCGTCGACGACGGCCATATCGCCGACCGGCTGACGGGCGTCGACCGCGCGATCGAGCTCGTCGGCGCGACCACGCTGCGCGACACGGTCCGCTGCATGCGCCGCGGCGGCGTCGTCTGCTTCTCCGGCATGCTGTCGAACGAATGGGTCATCCCCGACTTCTACCCGATCGACTTCCTGCCCACCGGCGTGCGCCTCACCGCCTATTCGGGCGAGGCGAGCGACCTGCCGGCCGACGTATTGCAGTCCTTCCTCGACGACGTGGCCGCCGGCGACGCCGTCCTGCCCGCCTCGCGCGTCTTCGGCATCGACGAGATCGGCCAGGCGCACGCGCTCATGGAATCCGGCCACGCCAACGGCAAGATCGTCGTCCTGCCGTAGCCGGCGGACACGGCGGGCCGCAGCCGCGCGCCCGCACCAGCGGCCGGCGGCGTCCGGCCGTCACATCATCGCATCATCGACCCCGAACACCATCCATCGCATCATCGAAAGGACCATCATGGAATACAGCACCATCGACGGAACCCACTACCTGCGCGTCGCCAAGGGCGAAAGCGTGCCGCAGGCCATCATCGAACTGTGCCGGCGCGAGCACGTCGGCGCGGCGCAGATCACCGGCATCGGCGCATGCAGCGAGGCGACGATCTCCACCTGGATCGCCGAACGCGCCGACTTCACCGACCACACGGTGAACGGCACGCTCGAGATGGTCGCCCTCACCGGCAACATCACCCGCAACGCCGAAGGCGAGCCGCACCTGCACGCGCACGCCGTCTTCTCCTACCTGGACGCCGCCGGACGGCCCGCCCTCATCGCCGGGCACGTCAAGGACATCACGATCGGCTACACCGGCGAGATCGTGATCCGCCCCGCCGGCGAGACCATCGGCCGCAAGTGGGACGACGCGGCCGGCATCGACGTGTGGGATCTGCCGCATTCGACGACCGTCGACCTGCGATAGCGGACCCGGGGCCGGACCTCGCCCGACAGGGCGGCCGACCCCAACGACATGTGGGCGCCGTCCGATCCACGGACGGCGCCCACACGCATATCACCCATTCATATAAGAATCATCCGATTCAGCGCTCGGACGCCAGACGCGTCTGCACCAGCCGGTTCAGCGACACCCCCTGCTCGGCCGCCTCGATGGCGAGACGCCGATGCAGCTCCGGAGGGACGCGCACCACGAAGCGCCCCGAATACTCGCGCTCGCCATACGGCTGCGGCACGTCCGCGCCCTCCGCCTCCAGCTCGCTGACGCGCTCATGCACCAGCACATGCAGCCCGCTCAGCGCCGCCACCGACGAAGGCGCCGCATAGCGCAGGTCGGGGAACTCGGCCACCGTGCCGACATACCCGCCATCGTCATCGGACCAGTAGATACGGTATGTGTACCGCCCGCCGTCGTCCGCCATATCCACCTCCAGAAACATCTCGCTACGCCCACCATATCGCACCCGCAGACCCTCGCACAGGTGTTCGACACACCCGACACCCCCAAGTCGAACATTTGTACGAATGTCGTGGTATCACTATTAATATCATCCATTGCAAAAGCGCAACAGGACGAGGGGGAACGATCATGGCGGTCAATGTATTCCACGCTCCACGCATCGACGCGGCCGTCCGACTCCACAGCCTCGTCTCCCCCGACCTCATACCGCCGTTCGACATGCGCGCGCAGGCGATCGTCGCCCTGCTGCGCGGCATCGCCCCCGACGAAGACGGCCGGCGCTCGCTGTGGATCACCGCACCGCGCGGCACGGTCGGCGAGTTCGCCGCCGCGATGCACGACGAGGCCGCCGATTCCCTTCCGTTTCCCGATGACGAGCAGGACGACGAAGCGACGGTCGAAGCGACGTTCCGCACGCTGTACCCCGACGAGGAACGCTGGTACCGCATCGACGCGACGCTGGAACACGACGAGATGCACATCCGCATCGACGACGGGTTCTCGATACTGCTGTCGCCGGACCGCGGCGACCGCACCGCATGCGACGACGATGCGGACATGCTGATGGACTGGCTGCTGGCCGGCATCGAGGACGGCGTGCGCGCATGCGCGCAGGGCACGTACGATGCGCACGTCCGCGAGCGCCTGCCGTACGACATGCGCTTCGGCACGATCGCCCGGCGTGAGTATCTGCGGTTCGACCCGCAGGCGGATGCGTATGTGCGCAGGATGGTCTCGCCCGCCGAGGCGCGTCGGTTCTCGGACCTGGCACGCACCGGCGGGTTCCGGTCGGGGACGGCCGCGATACCGTTCGATGCGATGACGTTGCGCCGGTATGCCGACATCTGCCGGATCGGATATGAGGCGCTCGGCCTGCCGGCACCCGATGCCGGGTACGACGATGCGAACGACCTGGCGTGGCTGGACCGGTACGGCGACCCGCGCGGGCGGGTGACGTACCTGTTCGACGTGGATTCCCCCGAGGCGTTCGCGGCGTTGGCCGACGACCGGCGGGGCGATGCGCGGTCGTGGAACGTGCGCCCCGGCCCGGGGTTCGAATGGATGGCGTTGGTACCGGTCAGGGAGGACGACGGCTGGTCGCTGCTGGTGGATCCGGCGGCCTGGCCGTGCTGTGCGGAGGCGGTGCCGTTCGCGTTGGCGCTCGCCGATGCGGGCGTGCCGGTCGAGGTCGATGATGCGCCGCGGGTGGCGGCCGCCGTGCTGGGGACGGATCTGGTCGGCGTGGTGCCGCGGTATGTGACGCCGTCGCGGCGTGCGGAGGCGGAGTTTCCGGGACCTCAGGTGGGGAGCGTCATGCAGCTGCCGGCCGAAGGGCGGGAGCGGTTCGTCGGACTGGTCGACTGGATGGATCCGGAGCCGGTGCGGCTGTTGCCGCTTCCATGATCCGCCGGTGAGGTCGGGCGCGTTCGCCGCCGGCGTCGGCGTTTGACTTGAAGCGCATGAGGCGGCTATGACTGGATGCAGTCCCACCCGTATCGGATATTCCAGCGAAGGAGCCTCTATGACGACTGCCGACATGTCCGCCGCGCCCACCGCCGCGGCGACGCCCGATTTCGATTTCGATACGCCGGTCGACCGCACCGGCACCGGGTCGCTCAAATGGGAGGAGGCCGGCGACGCCCTGCCCATGTGGGTGGCCGACATGGATTTCCCGACCGCGCCAGCGGTCCGCGACGCGCTGCGCCGGCGGCTCGACCATGGGGTGTTCGGCTATGCGGTCGTGCCGGACGAGTGGGCGCAGGCCTACGTGTCGTGGTGGCGGGACCGGCATGGTCTGGCGATCGACCCTGAGTCGCTGGTGTTCACGACCGGCGTGGTGCCGGCGATCTCCAGCATGGTGCGCAAGCTGACCACGCCGGCCGAGAACGTGGTCATCATGACGCCGGTGTACAACATCTTCTTCAATTCGATCCTCAACAACGGGCGTCGCGTGCTCGAATCGCCGCTGGTGCGCGACGGCGACGGCCGGTACGCGATTGACTGGGACGATCTGGAGGCGAAGCTCGCCGACCCGCAGACGTCGCTGATGATCCTGTGCAATCCGCACAATCCGACCGGCAACCTGTGGGATCGGGACACGCTGGCGCGCATCGGCGATCTGGCCGCCGACCATCATGTGACCGTCGTCAGCGACGAGATCCACTGCGATCTGACCGACCCCGGGTGCGAGTACGTGCCGTTCGCGTCGGCCGGCGAACGCTGCGCGATGAACTCGGTGACCTGCATGGCGCCGACGAAGGCGTTCAACATCGCCGGATTGCAGACCGCGGCCGTCATGATCCCCGATCCGACGCTGCGGCACAGGGTGTGGCGCGGGCTCAACACCGACGAGGTGGCCGAGCCGAACGCGTTCGCGATGGCCGCGACCATCGCCGCGTTCACCGAGGGCGGCGCATGGCTGGATGCGCTGCGCGGCTATCTGGCCGATAACAAGCGCGAGGCCGCGCATCTGGTCGACGCATACAATGCGGCCGCGCCCGCCGACCGTCGGATCACGCTCACCTGCGGTCCGGCCACGTACCTGCTGTGGCTCGACTGTTCGGCGTTCACCGGACGCGGCGGCAACGGCGGCGCGGCGGCGTTCGCCGATACGGACGCGCTGTGCGACTGGCTGCAGGCCGAGCATAAGGTGTGCTTCTCCCCCGGCGCGCAGTTCGGCGGCGACGGCCGCGACTTCATCCGCATCAACGTCGCCTGCCCGCGCGACCGCATGCGCGAGGGCTTCGCACGACTGTTCGCCGGACTGACCGCCCTCGCGGACGACCGGGGCTGACGCGGTCCCGCCGTCCGGGCCGGCGTCGCGGCGTTCGCCCCCATCCGCATTGCGGCCGTGGGCGAACGCCGCGGTTGACTTCGAGTACTTGAGGTTCCTAACGTAGCCGTCAGCACGTCATCGGACGTCGGCTGCGCGGCCGACGTCCGGCAATCATCGTAGACAGTAGGAAAGGTCCGTTCATGACCGACATGACATCCGAGCATCGTCCCGCAACCATCGCCGCAGCCGGCACCGACGCGCCGGCCGGCACCGCCGACGTCGTCGAACGCGCGCGGCTGACCGGCGAGCGCGCCGAGTTCCACGCGCACGGCCGCCGCTACGTCGATTCGATCTTCGCGGACGGCGAGTCGCCGCTCAAGCATGCGTCCGACATCACGCTGGACGGCTGTTCGTTCCAGTGGAAGTATCCGCTGTGGTATGCGAGCGACGTGACCGCGCGCGACTGCGTCTGGTTCGACATGGCCCGCGCCGGCGTCTGGTATGCGGACCGGGTCACGGTCGAGGACTCCACCGTCGAGGCGCCGAAGAACTTCCGCCGCGTGCACGGGCTGACCTTGCGCAACGTGGATCTGACGCACGCCGAGGAGACGCTGTGGCACTGCTCCGACGTCACGCTCGACAACGTCGTGGCGCGCGGCGACTATCTGGCCATGGGCGTGGAGCGCGTGGAGGCGAGCAACCTGCGGCTCGTGGGCAACTATCCGTTCGACGGGGCGCGCGACGTGACGATCCGCGATTCCAAGCTCATCGCCAAGGACGCGTTCTGGAACGCCGAGAACGTGACGGTCGAACGCTCCTACATCTCCGGCGAGTATCTGGGCTGGAACTCGCGCAACCTCACCTTCGTGGACTGCACGATCGAAAGCCTGCAGGGCCTGTGCTACATCGACAATCTCGTGATGCGCAACTGCCGTCTCGTCAACACGACGCTCGCGTTCGAGTATTCGACCGTCGACGCCGACCTGACCGGCACGGTCGACAGCGTCCTCAACCCGGCCGGCGGCGTCATCCGCGCCGACGCGATCGGCGAGCTGACGGTCGATCCGTTGCGCGTCGACCCGTCGCGCACGACGATCGTCACGCGCTGACGCGGCCGACGCATGCGGGCCGTCCGCCCGCCGCAGGACGATTCCACGCGGCGGGCGGACGGCCCGTGACGTTTTCCGGAGCGGCCCGCGACGTCGTCAGCGGTCGACCTTGCCGCCGTTCTGCAGCGCCTTGACGCGGTCGATGATGTCGCGGTTCTCAGACACCAGCTGGTCGGCGTCGCCGTCGCGCCCTTCGGCGCGCGCACGCCAGTACAGCGTCTTGAACGACACGTACGCCTGCTGCATGCGGATCGACTCGGCCTTGGCGGCCAGGCGCAGCGCCTGCGCGTCGAGCAGCTCCATCTGCCGGCGCGCGCCTTCGGGACCGTCGTCGATGTTGTGCAGGTATTCGCGCATCGAATCGAGCGGCATGCCCGTGGCCGACAGGCAGGCGATGGTGGTCAGGCGTTCCAGGTCCTCGTCCGAGTAGGCGCGGTGGCCGGAGCTCGGGTCGCGGGCGATCGGGTCGATGATGCCGATCTGCTCGTAGTAGCGCAGCGTGGATTCGGGCAGGCCGCTGATCAGCGACGCCTCGCGGATGGTGTGCCAGGTGGTTGTGGTGCTCATGGGACGCACTGTAGGAACTTCGAGTGCTTGAAGTCAACCGGTGCGCCGTCCGCGCGCCCGTCGCCGGCGGCGGGCGGCGAAGCGCCGGCTGGTCAGAAGATCGCGGCGGACACGACGGTCAGCGAGCACAGGGAGAACAGGGTGCTCACGAGCACGAATCCGGTCGCATAGTCGGGCATGTTGTCGCGGCGGGCGGCGAACATCGCGATCGCGGTCATCGTGGGCAGGCCGGCGACCAGCGAGATCACGGCGATCATGTCCGCGGTGACCGGCAGCGCGGGCACGGCGGCGGCGAGCGCCGTGAGCAGCGCGTGCAGGGCGACGGGGAAGCACAGCATCTTGACGCCCATGCCCACGTACAGTTCTGGCCGGCGCAGCACGCCCCACCAGCGGGTGAGGGCGAACAGGCCGCCCAGGTAGATGAGCGACAGCGGCGTGGCCATCGCGCCGATCGCGTGCAGCGGGGTCAGCAGCATCGGCGGCACGCCGACGCCGAGCATGATCAGCGTCAGCGACAGGACGATCGCGCACAGGGCGGGGTTGACGAAGCGTCGCAGCACCGCGCCGACGGTCCTCCCGGCGGGTTTGCCGGCGACGGCAGTCCGCCCGCCGACATCCCGACCACCGGCGTCCCGATCCGCGTCGACCGGTTCGCACAACCATACGCCGTACGTCCATTGCAGGCTCTGGTCGACGATCGACATGAGCGCCACCCAGATCGCGCCGTTCTCGGGGAACAGGGCCATGATGAGCGGAATGCCGAGGAATCCGGCGTTGCCGAAGATCATCGTCGCCTGGAACACGCGGCCGTGCGATCCGCGCAGGCGCAGCATCCATGCGACGATCCGGAACAGGATGATGAGCAGCAGGTACATGACCGCCGACAGCAGCATCACGCCCCAGTTGGCGGCCAGCTGGGCGCGCGTGGCCCCGTCGACCGCGTTGGCGAACACGAGCACGGGGATGAGCACGTTGAGCAGCAGCGCGCACATGCCGTCGAGCGCGGCCTTCCCGTAGAAGCGCATGCGCACGCACCCGTAGCCGATCATCAGCATGATGAAGAAGCCGACCAGCTGGCCGACGACGACCGTGAACTGTCCCATATGGTCCTCTCTCTCGTCCTCCTCTATCATCCGACGGCCCCGGACCGGCGTCGATCGCGGCGGACACGCCCGGGTTGGTCGTACAGAACCGCGGTTACCTGACGACACGCTGTCGTTCCGGGCCCCATCCCCGTTCCGTATGACCAATCCGGGTGTGTCGGGGGTGGGGTGGCCGCAGGCGGACGCCCCACACCCGACGCACCGCCCCGTCACCAGTCGTACGCGTACATCTCGTACGAGTCGTAGTCGATCCCGTCGGGGTACACCGTGAGCGTGACCGACCGGGCCTTCCCCATCGCCGGCCTGTCGAAGTACGTGGAGTCCCCGTAGACGATGTTGCCTGCTCGGTCGCGCAGCACGAGGACGGCCTTGCCTCCCGACGTGCCGAGCAGGTCGTCGCCGGAGCTGCGCAGCGTCGCCTCGCCGGTGAAGGTGACGCCGCCGAAACCGTCCGTGTGGGAGATCGTGCCGCTCACCTCGTACGATTCCACCGCGTCCGAGGCGATGACCGAGGATACTGATGACGCGCCGATTTCGAAGTCGACCGTCGCCGGGTCGGAGGATCCGTCGCCGAACGTCATCGCCTCATACCGCGTCTGCCCCGCGTACAGGCCGCCGATCGTATGGTCGTCGCTGAACA
This sequence comes from Bifidobacterium samirii, assembly GCF_003952945.1. GTDB lineage: Bacteria > Actinomycetota > Actinomycetes > Actinomycetales > Bifidobacteriaceae > Bifidobacterium > Bifidobacterium samirii. The sequence continues at coordinate 2,168 of NZ_QXGK01000006.1, read as the reverse complement.
GGACCGACCCGTCGGCCTTGCGCGCGACCGCATGGATCGTGAGGTACTTGACCGCGTGCCCGGCGTCGTTGTTGCGCAGGCACACCACGTAGGTCACATACCCCCGTTCCGACCGCCATCCCGATTCGACGAGCTCCACCGATTCGTCGACGAACGTGGTCGCGTCCGTCGCGCCGGCGGCGGACGTCCCAGCCGAGGACCCGCCGTCCGACGACGAACCGGACGGCTTGCCCGACGACGATCCGTTGCCGCGTGACGCGCCGGCGGCGGATCCCGCCGTCCCGGACACGCTTCCGTCGGTCGTCCATGACGGGCCGCCCGGCAGCAGATAGCCGACCGCGACGGCCGCGACCAGCAGCGCGGCGACCAGCCAGCCGGGCACACGGATGCGCGACAGCGTCGGCACGATGCCGGAGGCCCGGCCCGCCGCCGCGGCGACGGACTCACGCACCCGGTTCACCGCTCCGTCCGCACCGGAAACCCCCGCATCGGCGGAGCCGGGACCATCGGATACGCCGGCACCCGGCCCACCTGGCACGCCGTCTCCGGCCCCGGTGCCGACCCCGGTGGAGGCGGCATCATCCATCCCGGCGCCGCCGACACTCCCGTCGCCGTCCAGCGCGCGCAGGAACGCGGCCGCGTCGGCGTAGCGCGCGCTGGGTTCGAACGCGCACGCCACACCGATGACCCGGCGGGTGCGCAGGCTCATCGGCGTGGCGGCGAGCCGCTCGTCGTAGGAGCGCTGGTCGTCGGGGCGCACGCCGGTGAGCAGGTAGCCGAGCACGCGGCCGATCGCATACAGGTCGGAGCGGGCGTCGCTGGGCGCGAAGCCGAACTGTTCGGGCGCGGCGAACCCGTAGGTGCCCAGCGGGACCGTGTCGCGCGCGACGGGTTTCGCGCCGCCGCGCTCGCGGGCGATGCCGAAGTCGATGAGGTGGACGCCGTCGGCGGCCATGACGATGTTCGCGGGCGTGATGTCGCGGTGGACGATGCCGTGCGCGTGCAGCTCCCCCGCCGCCTCGCACAGCTGGCGGACCGTCCGCACGGCCCCGGCTTCGTCCATCGGCCCATGCGCGGCGACGAGCGCGTCGAGCGTGTCGCCGGCGACGTAGTCGTAGACGACCACGAACGCGTCGGGCAGCTCGTAGGTCGATTCGACGCGCGGCAGGCGTGGACTGCGGCATTCGGCAAGCGTCGACCACAGGCGTCGGCGGGTGAGCTCCAGCGGCATCTTCTTGCGCACGAACGGCCCGGCGCCGTCGAAGTCGACCAGTTCGGTCACGCCCTGCGGCCCGCTCGCCAGCGTGCGGATCACATGGTAGGCGTCGTCGAGCGCCATCGCGTGCATGACCTGCGTATCGTCCATGGGGTTCCCTTCGCGCGTCGCGGCGGCGTCAGCGGCGCGATGCGGCCGCGGCGGCGGTGCCGTCGGCGGCGTCCGCATCGTCCGAGTGGGCTTCGATCGCCGACGTTGCGTCGGGCGTCGCGCCGGGCAACGTCGCTTCGCCGAGCCGCCGCAGCTCGCCGTCCACGGCGGCGCGGTCGAGGCCGTTGTCGATGCACCAGATGATGATCGCGTCGCGCCGGTGACGGCACCACAGTTCGGTGGCGCCGGCGAGGCGCAGCAGCCGCTGCGTCTGACGCAGGTCGCAGTTGAGTCCGATGGCGAGCGCGATCGCCCGGTCGCGGCCGGGTCGGCTCTTGCCGGCGAAGATGTCGTAGACGACGGTCGCGTTGAGGCCGGACGCCCGGACGACGTCGGCGCGGCGCATGCCGTTGCCGTCCATCATCATGCGCAGGTAGTCGGTCAGGGTGCAGTCGGAGACGGGCTCGCGGCCGAGATACGCTTCGACGCTCGTGCTGGCCAGCAGCCGGTCGAGCAGCTCCTCGGTCAGCGGTATGCCGGCGCATGGGCCTGCGTGCTCGCTCATCGTCCTTCCTTTCGGGTCGTGTCCGGTGACGACGTCGTCGTTGCGGCACCTGCGGAAGCCGCTCCCGGATGCCGTATCCAGCTTAGCGCGCGATCCGGCGGCCCGGGCCGTCGACGTGCCTCACGTTTTTTGAGCGCGTAGGGTGTGGTGGTGCCTCATCGGGAATGAGCGCGAACGGTATCGGTCCTGTTTGGCTTGTCTTATGGAAGACAGGATCAGCATGGCGACGAAGCGGCA
>NZ_QXGK01000005.1 GCF_003952945.1 Bifidobacterium samirii | reverse complement strand
CGGTCAGCGGGCGTCCCCGTTCCCGGCGACGACACCCCCCGGATCATCAACGACAGGGCGAGAAAGTCATACCGGAACCGGCGACCCGGTCCCGACCATCGGGACCTACTAAACATGGTAATGGGGGGGAAATATCAAGCCCCGCCGTATCGGTCGAGTTCACAACACGAACCGAGCCATGCTCGCGAATCCGCGGGAGCACGAACTCACTGGCATCGGCGATGTCGAAGCCGTCTTCCACTGCAGACACCAACAGACCGACTGCCTTGGAACATAACAACCTCGGCATCAAGGGGATCTCTGTGACCGGACGGGCCACCAAGTCGTTTTCAAAGAACGTACCCACCGACAGCACGGAGATGTCGAAGGGGATGTTCATTCCGCAATCGGCCAGCTCCTGCACCACCATGTTGAGTATTGTGGCATCGGCCTGATTGATGATTGCGGTGGGACGGGAATCCATGTCCATCAGATTGCGGACGAACGCGGCGGCATCGAAGATACCGACCTCGTTCCGTCCGGACTCGACGACCAGCATGCCAAGTTCTTCAGCATGCTCGAGCATCCGACGACGCAGCGTGACCACATAGCCGGAACGACGGGCATAGTCACGCTCATTGTCACGCAACAACGCCACGGTACGATGACCGCGTTCATAGAGATAATCCACAGCCATCGTGGCGGCGGCGTCGAAATCGACGTCCACGCACGCGCAATCGCCATGATGCGCGGGATACCCGATGGCGACGCATGGCTTGCCATATGTATCAGCCTGCACGACGCGGTCATCGTCCTCGACGATGTCGAGCAGGACCACACCGTCGACCATATTGCTGCGGGTCACACGGCGGATGTCATCCACCGCATCCTCACCGGTCAGCAACAGCACATCATATCCGGCGTTCTTCGCCTGCCACGCGGTATGAAGGAAGTATGCGTTGTACTTGGCCTCATTGATGTCGCCACGTATCGGCTCACTCACCGCCAGAATCTGGTTGCGACGGCCACGCATCTTCTGAGCCGATGCGTCCGGGGTGTACTTGAGATCCCTCACGGCATCCATCACCCTGCTGGAAGTCTTCTCCGAGATCGCACGCTTACCCGACAGCACATAGGACACGGTGCTGACCGACACCCCGGCGGCACGAGCCACATCCTTGATTCCGGCCATCATCGCCTCCCTTCCACAGTCACGCATGCGCACCAACAGTATTGCCTTCGATGATATCCTCATCGAACACATTCGCAGCCGGCTCCGCATTGCCATGTCGCCGTTGTCGCCACGTCATTGCGGTTCCACTTGTATTCTTTGCCCCGACATTCACTGTCGAAACGTTTCGCATATATCATACGTCGAATCGTTTCGACTTGTCAACGATGCGACACGCCGACAAGACATGTCGCATCGTCACACCGGTGAAAAACGAATGATGCAATCACTCCGACCAGCAGCATCGGTCACAGGAATACCCACGATAAGCCTCAACTGCGCCTCAGAACTGCATCAAGTACACCACCGACGTCCACGGGCAGACTCGTAGCGAACGGAAACTAGCGGGAACAGGCGGAAAACAGTGGGATGTTCCGCCGGTTTCATAGAGTGGAGCCATGTCACTTGGTTTGAACATTCTGCTCATCTTCGTCTTCCTCCTGCTCGGATCCGTATTCTCCGGCACCGAACTGGCGCTCGTATCGCTGCGCAGCTCCCAGATCGACCAGATGGAGCAGGAGGACGCCCGCGGCGCGCGCGTCGCGAAGATCGCACGCGACCCCAACACGTTCCTGTCCACCGTGCAGATCGGCGTGACGCTCTCCGGCTTCCTGTCCGCGTCGTTCGGCGAATCGTCGATCTCGCCGTACGTCGTGCCGGTCGTCGAAGGCTGGGGCGTGCCGTCGAACGTCGCCGCGCCGCTCACCACGATCGTGCTCACGCTCGTCATCTCGTACTGCTCGATCGTCATCTCCGAAATGGTGCCCAAGCGCATCGCGATGCAGCGCAACGAGGCCATCGCACGCGCCGTCGTGCCCGCGATCGACACGTTCGCCAAGGTCTGCCGGCCGATCATCTGGCTGATCGGCAAGAACACGAACGGCATCGTCCGTCTGCTCGGCTTCGACCCGAACGAAACCGAAAGCGAAGTCTCCGACGAGGAGCTGCGCATGATGGTCAGCACCAACACGTCGCTCAGCAAGGACGAGCGCACCATCCTCGACGACGTGTTCGACGCGTCGGAGAAGATCGTCGCCGAAGTCATGCGCCCGCGCGCCGACGTCGTCTTCCTCGACGGCGCCCAGCCGATCGACGATGCCGCCGCGTACGTGCGCGAGATGCCGTACTCGCGTTACCCCGTCACCGGCAAGGACTTCGACGACGTGCTCGGCTTCGTGCACGTGCGCGACCTGCTCGACGTGCGCGACCCCGCCGCGACGACCGTCGCCGACGTGACCCGCGAAGGCATCGCCCTGCCGGGCACGTCGAAGCTGCTGCCGAGCCTGTCGCTGCTGCGCAAGCGCGGCATCCACCTGGCCGTCGTCATCGACGAATACGGCGGCACCGACGGCATCGTCACGCTGGAGGACATGACCGAGGAGCTGGTCGGCGACATCCGCGACGAATACGATCTGCCCGACGAGCCGGGCGCGAACGGCGCGAACCGCGCCACCGCGTTCGTCGACGGTGTCGCCGAGGTCGACGGCGGCATGACCATCGAGGACTTCGACGACCTGACCGGCATCGAACTCGAGGACGGCCCGTACGAGACCGTCGCCGGCTACTTCCTCGCGCACACCGGCAAGATGGGCGAGGAGGGTGACGTGCTGCGCTCCGACGACGGCTACGACATGATCATCACCCGCGTCGACGGCCGCCGCATCGAAACCATCGAAGTGCGCAAGGCGAGTGCCGCAGCCGATGCAGCCGCACCGGTTGCGTGACCGGGCATCGGAGCCGCGGGAAACATCGGACTCGGGTCACACGAATGAGGTGGTTCGCGTGACCCGGGTACCGGTATCGGGGATGGGCCGGTGGCCGGGTCACGCAAGCGGCGCCGCCCGGGGCTTGCGCCGCGGCGGATGTGAGGAAGCCGACAGCGGACGGGCCGCCCGAATCGGCGGGGTCTTCCTAGAATGGGCGGTACGCGGTCCCGATCGGGGCCGGTCGTCGAACGGAAGGAATCCATCATGACGCTCGCATTCGTCGTTCCCGGACTGGATGAAGCCTCCTCCGAGAAGGCCATCGCCATCCTGCAGAACCGTCTCAGCCAGGAGCAGGAGGCCGCGCTCGTCCTCAAGCACGCGCATTGGAACGTCACCGGCCCGAACTTCATCGCCGTGCACGAGATGCTCGACCCGGAGGTCGAATCCGTGCTCGCCCAGGCCGATGAGACCGCCGAGCGCATCGCCACGCTGGGCGGTACCCCGGACGGCCGCGCCGACGCGATCGTGCGCCACCGCACGTGGAAGCCGTTCGATGTCGAAGGCCGCCAGTCCACCGAGAAGTATCTTGAGGCGCTCATCGAATACTATGACGCGTTCATCGCCGACGACCGCAAGGCCATCGCCGAACTCGACGAGCTGGACCTCGTCAGCTCCAACATCATGCAGGATCACGTGGCGGCGCTCGAGAAGTTCCAGTGGTTCATGCGCAGCCATCTCGCCTGATGCCCGGCAACGGCGGATGCCGGGCCGACTGCCCGGACCATCCGCATGATTCGCCGATCTGAGGGGAAGAATAAGGGCCTTGCACGCTTCTTTCGGCCAACTGAGGGGAAGACTTTCCCTGATCCGAAGGTCGGAAATCAAGGATTTCCAGCCAAAAGGGCTCAATCAGACCAAGGTTTTCCGGGTCGGGCTTCCCCTCAGATCGCTGAAAGAAGCGTGCAAGGCCCTTATTCTTCCCCTCACTTGGCCGATTGCCCTCATTCTCGGCCAGAAGGTCTCACGCCGCCGTTGAGTTCGGCTCGGATCGCACGCCACTGCGGCAGGTAGCCGTCCATCAGCCGGGTGAATTCCGGACCGTGGTTCGCGGCGCGCAGATGCGTCATCTCGTGCACGAGCACGTATTCCAGGAACCTCGGTTCCATCAGGCCCAGCATCAGGTTCAGTCGGATGCGGCCGGTCCGCGGCGTGCACGACCCCCATCGGGTCGTCATCAGCCGCAGCGTCACCTGCGTGGGGGAACGGCCGATGATCGCGCTCCACCGTTCCAGCAGGTCCGGCAAGGCCGCTTCGATAGCCGCCCGTGCGCGACGCCGTCGCTCGTCGTCCCATTCACCACCGACGACTGGTCCCGCACCGGCGGCTCCACTACCGGCCGAACCGGCTGAACCGGACTTGCGACCGTCGGCATCGGCCGCATCCGTACCACCGCCTTCACCGCGTCCGCCCGAGGTCAGCCCGCGATGCCGCTGGATCCAATCCATCTTGTCGCGTACGAACGCCTGGATCTGCCAGTCCGTCGCGATGGTCGGCGCGCTCACCTCGACCATGCCGGTCAGCGGGTTGATGCGCAGATACAGTCCGCGGATCCGCTTGCGCGTGACGGAGACGCGCACCCCGTCGACCGTCATCACCGGCATAGCGTCCCCGTTCCCGTGCCGACCTTACCGCCGGCCATCAGGTGACGTTTCATCGCGCGCTGCAGCGACGTGCCTTCCGGCAGGTCGGCGATCGGCGCATCCGAGCGTCGGTACACCCATTCGCGCCAGTCGGGCGCGTCGTCGTCGGTCGTGAGGATGTCGAAGCGCCGCTGGAACGCGAGGATGCGCGAATCGGCGGGCAGCAGCCGTTCCAACGCGGGGGAGAGCAGCCAGGATTCGCAGACGAACGGCAGGCCGATCCAGTCGGGGAAGAAGCGCGTGAGGAACGTGCGGGCGAGGTCGAGCGACTCGTCGCAGGCGTCGGGCGTGAGGCGCGCGTCGGAGGGGATGTGCATCGCGATGACGCGCGGCGAGCCGACGCAGGCGAACGGCGAACCGGTGTCCGCGGCGTCGGCGACGAGTTCGTATTCGAGTTCGCCGATGCGGAACAGCATCGAGCTGAGCTGACGGTATGTCCAGAAGTCGCGGTCGAACCCGTAGTGGCCGTAGCTGACGCGATGTTCGCCGACGAACCGCGGGAAGCAGCCCATCGTCGCGTCGAACACGGCGGCGGGGATGCCGCGGCGGCGGTAGTCGGCGGCCGTGTGCACGGCGGCCGCCGCCAGCATCCAGTACAGCATGTGCAGGCCGTCCGGATCGGCTGATGCAGCCGTGCGATGTCCGGCAACCGCATGATCGTCGGCGGCTGCGGGGATGGGGTCTTCGATGATTGACGCCGCAGTGGCGTCGGTGCCGCGAAGGGCCGATCGCAGCGTCTCCCATGCGGCGACGCGCGTCGTCGGGTCGGCCAGTTCGCGGATGCAGCGCATGATGATGGGAGACGGCCGCCGTGATGCCGGTTCGTCGGCGATGATGTTCAGCGACGCGATGACGTCGGACGGCATCGCGAGACGGTCGGCGAGATCGAGGACAGCTGCCGCGATGACGGCGGGGTCGGCGGTCGGATCGGCGGGGTTCACGGAGGAATGATCAGCGGGGTGATCGGCGGAAAGGCCAGCGGGAATGCGGGTTCCGGAATCGCTCATGCGGACTCCTTTGCTCCGGGCGGGCGAATGGACCATGCCAGTCTAACCGGAGGCCCCGCTGCGGCACGACGGGCGCGACACGCCGAAGCGCGCGGATGGGCGCGTCGAGTTTGACATATGACGAGAGCATGGTATTGTAATCACTTGTGCGCTTGAGAGCGTGCAAGGAACGGGCCCGTAGCTCAGGTGGTTAGAGCGCATCCCTGATAAGGATGAGGTCGGAGGTTCAAGTCCTCCCGGGCCCACGGTAAGAAATGAAGCGGCTTTCAGGCCGCTCTTTTTTTCTACCCAGCCAGTTTCGGGGCATTGGCGCAGCTGGTAGCGCATCTGCTTTGCAAGCAGAGGGTCGCCGGTTCGAACCCGGCATGCTCCACCTTCATCCCTTGGAATCCTACGATTCCAAGGGATTTTTCGTTTTGGACCGTGGTCGGGGACCGGTGGGGGCCGATCGCATTCAAACCGACGAAACGTCAATCATTCCAATGCCTCCGGGGCTGAATCAGACACACATTTTGGCCTATAGCCCCGTCGCCGCGTCGCAATCTGAGCACGAAGCAGGACTCGCATACAGACGACGACGCAACGCGCGCCTCCAGCGTCGCAATCGGCACATGAACTGGAATTCATATACAAACAACGACGCAACACACCCTCGCAGCGTCGTAACCCGTATAGGACTGCCCCGCCACGAACGAACGGCGACTCAACCATGCGTGACATGAGTCTCACATACGGGCGGTTACGCCAAGTGCAAGAGAGAAGGCGCATATCCACAACCGCTATGTTTCACATGAAACATCGTGTTCCACACCCGCATTGTTTCATGTGAAACATCGGCGTGGAACACGTAAGAAACGATCTCGAAGATCAGGCGGCAGACCGTTTGGCGAGCTGGTCGCGGATCTCGGTCAGCAGTTCAACAACCTGCCGATCAGCGGTCGACGGCCCAGCGGGGGAGGCGGGAAGCCCGTTCGGCGCAGCAGTGGTACCGGTACCGTCAGCAGTCTTCACGGCGTCCTTCGTCGCCGCATCTTCCGCAGCCTTCGCGGACTTTGTGGCCTTATCGGCCGCATCGGCGGCGGCCTTCGCGTCCTCGGCCTCCTTAATCCTCGCTTTAACCAACAGAGCTTCGGACATGTCGCGCAGCTTGTTGATCGGCATCAGCACGCCGAAGTAGACGGCGACGGCGATCATCAGGAAGTTGAGCAGCGCGCCGAGCACCGCACCGAACGAGATCGTCGCGCCGTTGAACGTGAACGCGAGCAGGCCGCTCATATCCGGTTTGCCGAACAGCATCGCGATGAGCGGGTTGATCAGGTTGTCGACGATCGCGTTGACGACGGAGGTGACGGCACTGCCCATCACCACGCCGACGGCCATGTCGATCATATTGCCCCGCGAAATGAACTTCTTGAATCCGTCGATCATCATGCCTCCCATCCGACGATTGCTTCAACGATTACTTCGGCGGTTCCTTCAGTGCCTGCGCCAACACCCGCCACAGCCATCATGCCATGTCTTCGATCGTCCGCCGCATCTGATGATGGACGGCGTGGCTGCGCAGGTACTCACGCATGTGAGGCACCTTGAAGTCCACGAACCCGTAGTCTGATGCGGTGATGATGTCCAGTTTGATGAGCTGGGCCCGGTAGACGCTCGCGTACTGCGCCGACCGTTCCAGCCGTCGCGCGATCTCGCTGGTGGAGGAGGGGCCGTCGTCCTGCGACATCGCCAGCAGATAGTCCTTCTGCATCGCCGTCAGACCGTCGTAGATCGGCCCGTGAACCATGTCGCCCAGTTTGAGTTTCGCCTGTCGGATGCCGCTGTCGGCGTCCTCCATCGTGATCCGATCGCCGCGCTTCGCCGTCTCGGATGCGCGCCATGTCCAGTAGCCGACCAGCTGGATCATGAACGGGTATCCGTTCGTCGCCTGCGTCAGCCGGTTCAGGATCTCGTAGTCGACGTTCTTGCCGCTGTCGGAGATCGTCGTCTCGAATGCGGACCAGATGTCCGGCAGCGGAACGTCGCCCAGATGACGGCGTTCCGCCCGCCGTAGAAACGTCAGGACGTCGTCGTTGACGACGTCCTCCACGAGGGATGGCAGTCCGGCGAAGACGAAGGCGATGTTGCGTCGCTCCCGGATCAGATGCTGCACGCCGACCGCAAGCGCGCGGATTTCGTCGATGGACGACGACTGCACTTCGTCCAGCGTGATGAGGATGCCGCGACGGCTTTCGTCCATGCCGTCCAATCGTCTGGTCATGGCGTGACGGAAGTCCAGCGACAGTTCGCCGTGTTCGAGTTCCACCGCGCCGAGATTCACGGTAGCCTGTCCGAGTCCGCCGGGGATGTCGAGCGTCAGTCCGGGCGTCTGGTATTTCACCGTGCGGGTGGCTGATTCTCCGTTCAGCGCACGGATCAACCGGTCCATGAACCCGCGTTCCGCAGTCTCGTCGATGACCAGCCAATCCTGATCGCGGGCGATGTCGCCCAACGCATTGAGCATCACCGTCTTGCCGACGCCTCTGGCTCCGGTCAGATACATCAGACGCCCCGGCGCGCCCACGCCGTCGTCGAGGGCGTATCGGAAGTCATCCAGGTCGGATTCCCGTCCGACCAGAACCGGCGGTGTCATTCCCGCGGTGGGTTTGAACGGATTGGCCATCACATGTCCCTTCCCAACCGAAGATGATGCCGGCGATACCGTCGGCATCATCGGAGCCGTCGCCTACACCGGCGTCGGTGTCATATACGTCGATCATCCCCAGCATAACGCAAGTTCTAATAGTTCTAAAAGTTCTAAAAGCTCTAAAAAAGTCTAAAATCACTTGGTCATAGATTCTTGCTGTCGTCGACCGCCGTCGGCGATTACCGCCCCGCAACACAGAAGCGGCCCTCGCACACCGGTGCGAGGGCCGCGGGATTAATCAGCGAATCAGCGAGCCGAAGACGTCACGCCTTGGTGACGTGGCCGCCGAACTGGGCGCGCATCGTGGAGACGACGCGCAGCGTGTCGTCGCCGCCGCCGCGCGACACCTGACGCGCGTACAGCGCGGCTACGGTCGCCGGGGTCGGCACGCCGAGTTCGAGCGCGGCCTCGACCATCCACTTCGCCTCGCCGGACTCGTTGGCGACGGGCGGCATCGACTGCAGCGTCGGATCGTCCTTGAACGCGTTGGCGAGCAGGTCGAGCAGCCACGATCCGACGACCGAACCGGACTTCCACGACGTCATCACCGCAGCAGGGTCGTCGACGAGCTCGGAGCGGACCATCGTCGCGAAGCCTTCGCCGAACGCCTGCATCATGCCGTATTCGACGCCGTTGTGGACCATCTTGGCGAAGTGGCCGCCGCCGACCGGGCCGGCCAGCACGAGGCCGTGCTCGCCTTCCGGCTTGAGGGTCTCATAGATCGGGCGCATGAACTCGAAGTCCTCCTTCGAGCCGCCGACCATGAGCGCGTAGCCGCGGTCGATGCCCCACACGCCGCCGGAGACGCCGCAGTCCATGAATCGGATGCCGAGTTCGCCCAGCTGCTTGGCGTGGCGGCCGTCGTCGACGTAGCGGGTGTTGCCGCCGTCGACGATCATGTCGCCGGCCTCCATCAGCTCGGCCAGACGGTCGATCGTGTCGTCGGTCGGCTTGCCGGCCGGGACCATGACCCACACGACGCGCGGTGCGTCGAGCGCGGCGACGAGCGCCTCCAGCGAGTCGACGTCGCGTCCCGATTCGGGGGACATGTCGTAGCCGACGACCTGGTGGCCGCCCGCCGCGAGGCGCTTGGCCATGTTGCCGCCCATACGTCCCAGGCCGATCATACCGATTTGCATAGTTGGTTCCTTTCTCGATGCGCCGTGCGTCGCGTCGTCGCGTGCGCGGCATGGTTTCGTCGGATGCGATGACGATGAATGATGGATGATGATGGGAAAGCGAGGGGAGTGGCGGGGCGGCCGGCCGCCGTTGGCGGGCCGCCCCACGGGGTTGCCTGTCCGACGGATGTCCGCGGACGGATCGTCCGGTCCGCAGGTGCCGGTCGGACCGGCGTCGTCACAGGACGAGGGACAGCAGCATCACGCAGCCGAGGCCGACGACCGACAGGACGGTCTCCATCAGCGACCAGGTCTTGAGGGTCTGGGAGACGGTCATGCCGAAGTACTCCTTGACCAGCCAGAAGCCGGCGTCGTTGAGGTGGGAGAAGAACACCGAGCCGGCGCCGATGGCGAGCACGAGCAGCGCCAGGTGGGTCGGGCTCATGCCGGTGGCGAGCGGCACCATGATGCCGGACGCGGTCACGGTGGCGACGGTCGCCGAACCGGTGGCGAGGCGGATGAGGACGGCCACGAGCCAGCCGGCGATCAGCGGGTTGAGCGCGGATTCGGAGATGCCGTTGGCGATGACGTCGCCGATGCCGGAGTCGACCAGCGTCTGCTTGAAGCCGCCGCCGGCGGCCACGATGAACACGATGCCGGCCACGGACGCGAACGACTTGCCGACCTCGCCGTTGATGAACTCACGGGTGCGGCCCTGCAGGAAGCCGAGCAGGAACATCGCGACGACGGCGGTGATGAACAGGGCGGTCAGCGGGGTGCCGAGGAACACGAGCACGCGGCCCCACAGGCTTTCGGCCTGGCCAGTCAGGTCGACGACGGACGCGGCGAGCATGAGCACGACCGGCAGGAGGATGACGGTCATGGCCTGGCCGAAGGACGGACGCTTGGACTCGTCCTTGACGGCCTCCTTGGCGGCCTCCTGCTCGGGGGCCTGGATCGGCACCCACTTGGCCATCACGCGGCCCATCAGCGGGCCGGAGATGATGACGGTCGGGACGGCGACGAGCAGGCCGAGGCCGAGGGTGACGCCCAGGTTGGCGCCGAGCGCGGAGATCGCGACCAGCGGGCCGGGGTGCGGCGGCACGAACGCGTGCAGCGTGGACAGGCCGGCGAGGGCGGGGATGCCGAGGAGGATGACCGGCATCTTGGCGCGGCGGGCGGCGAACAGGACGACCGGGATCAGGATGACGACGCCGACCTCGAAGAACATCGGGATGCCGACGATGAACGCGATGAGGGCCATGGCCCACGGCAGCATCTGCAGCGGCGTCTTCGACATGATCGTGTCGACGATCACGTCGGCGCCGCCGGATGCGAACAGGAGCGTGCCGACGATCGAACCGAAGCCGATGAGCAGGCCGACGCTGGAGACGGTCGAGCCGACGCCGGACGTGAAGCTGTTCCACGACTCGTCGAACGGGACGCCGGCGCACACGGCCATGACGAACGAGCCGACCATCAGCGAGATGAACGGGTGTACCTTGGCGACGGCGATCAGCAGCACGATCGCCGCGATGCCGATGATGGCAGCGATGATGAGATTCATGGGTATCGAATGTCCTTACAGAACTACGGAAGGATGATGATTATCGATAGGCGGCCGCTCTGCGTCGAGTCGGCCGATGGCATGGGAACACGGCGTCCGTCGCTGTCGGCGGCGCCGTGCCGGGGTGGGTCAGGCCTTGGACGCCTGATACTGCTTGACGGCTTCGATGGCCTTCTCGACGACGACCTCGATCGGGTCCTCGACGGAGATGACGACGCCGTTCTCGTCCTCGCCCAGGTTCTCCAGGGTGTCGAACTGGCTGGCGAGCAGCGACGGCGGCATGAAGTGGTCCTTGCGGGCCTCCATGCGCTCGAGGATCAGGTCCTGCGAGCCGACGAGGTGCACGAAGAACACGTCGACGTTCTCGCGCAGCAGGTCGCGGTAGACGTGCTTGAGCGCCGAGCTGGAGACGACGGTGTTCTGGTCGAGCGCCTCGCGTGCGACCATCCAGGTGTTGATGACGCGCAGCCACGGCCAACGGTCCTCGTCCGTCAGCGGGATGCCCGCGCTCATCTTGTCGATGTTGGCCTGGGGGTGGAAGTCGTCTCCCTCGGCCATGACGAAGTCCAGGTTGTCCCGAATGGCTTCGGAAACCGTGGACTTGCCGCATCCAGCTACGCCCATCACGACGACGTGTGTGCTCATCTGGACTCTCCTTTCAACTGCGGTGTTGACTGATGGGTATTATCATAAAACCCAAACGTCATACCTGTCAAATTAAAAGTAGTACTTTTTTTGCGATTCATCAGATGATTCATCAACTAAGATTGGCGTGAGGCACGGTTCTCCGATCGTCGTCCGCCCGCCCGCCGTCCTCGCGGGCCGCCGGCACGACGCGACCGTGCGATGCACGACCAAGGGGAGACATCATGGACACCGACACCGCATCCGCGGCCGAGGACCGGACGGCGGACGGCGCGGCCGCAGGCACGTCGTCCGGCGCGACGAACGGCGCGACGGCAGACGCGACGGCAGACGCGACGACCTCGCCCGCCGCGACGAACGTCAACGTCATCACCGATACGCCGAGCGATCTCATGCACCAGGCCGTCACCGACGAGCTCGCCGTCGACATCATCGACGGACGCTGGGCCGTCGACGACCCGCTCACGCTCGAAGCGATCCAGGAGCGCTTCGCGATCTCCCGCACCGTCGCCCGCGAGGTCGCCAAATACCTCGAATCGACGCGCGCCGTCACCATCCGCCGCCGCGTCGGCCTCATCCCGCGGCCGGTCGACGAGTGGGCCGCGCTCAACACGCAGGTCATCCGCTGGAAGCTCATGTCGACGCGACGCAAGGACCAGCTGCGCACGCTCACCGAGCTGCGTCTCGCCGTCGAGCCGGCGGCCGCGGCGTCGGCGGCGCGCAACGCCTCGATGGAGGCGCGCGCGATGATGCCCGTCATGGCCGCCGAACTGCGCCGCTGCGGCGAGGCCGGCGAACTCGACACGTTCCACGAACTCGACGTGCGCTTCCACTCGTCGCTGCTGCTCAACAGCGGCAACGACCTGTTCGCGTCGATGGCCGACATCATCAAGATCGTGCTGCTGGGCCGCGTCGAACTGCACATGTACCCGCAGAAGCCCAAGCCGGCCGCGCTCGACGCGCACGACGCCGTCGCGCAGGCCGTGTGGAAGGGCGATCCGGACGCTGCGCGCGAGGCGATGCACGCCATCGTCGACGAGGTCGCCGAGTCGCTGGAACTCAGCTGAGCGGCCGGACCGCGCCGACGACCTGTTGGCCGATGCCGAACCGGCCGACACGAGCCAAACGTACGTTTGGACACGCAACGACGATGGGTGCGTGTCCATTGCGAAGTTTCGAGCCTCCCAAACTTCACTTTGCGCACGCAGGCCCTGCGATTGCGTGCCCAAAGTGAAGGAAAGCCACGCGAGATATGGGAAAGGCTCCCCGTGGGGAGCCTTTCGTTGCGTTATACGCGCGTCGATCAGAGGACGCCCTGGGCGACCATCGCGTTGGCGACCTTGACGAAGCCGGCGGCGTTGGCGCCGAGCATCAGATCGCCCTCGTGGCCGTACTCCTTGGCTGCGGCCAGCGAGTTGGCGACGATGGTCTCCATGATGTTCTTCAGCTTGGCGTCGACCTCCTCGAAGGTCCACGACAGACGGTAGGAGTTCTGGCTCATCTCGAGGCCGGAGACGGCGACGCCGCCGGCGTTCGCGGCCTTGGCCGGGCCGTAGAGCAGGCCGTTCTCCTGGTACACGGCGATGGCCTCCGGGGTGGACGGCATGTTCGCGCCCTCGCACACCACGGTACAGCCGTTGGCGACGAGCGCCTTGGCGGACTCCTCGTCGATCTCGTTCTGGGTGGCGCACGGCAGGGCGATGTCGCACGGCACGGTCCACACGCCCTTGCAGCCCTCGTGGTATTCGGCGCCTTCGACGCGCTCCGCGTACTCCTTGATGCGGCCGCGCTCGACTTCCTTGATCTGCTTGACCACGTCGACGTCGATGCCGTTCGGATCGTACACGTAGCCGTTGGAGTCGGACACGGTGACGACCTTGGCGCCCAGCTGCTGGGCCTTCTGCGCGGCGTAGGTCGCGACGTTGCCGGAGCCGGAGATCACGACGGTCTTGCCCTCGAAGGAGTCGTCGCGCAGCACGCGCAGAGCCTCCTGGGTGTAGTAGCACAGGCCGTAGCCGGTGGCCTCGGTGCGGGCGAGCGAGCCGCCGAACTCCAGGCCCTTGCCGGTCAGGACGCCGGAGTACTCGTCGCGGATGCGCTTGTACTGGCCGAACAGGTAGCCGATCTCGCGGCCGCCCACGTTGATGTCGCCGGCCGGAACGTCGGTGAACTGGCCGATGTGGCGGCACAGCTCGGTCATGAAGGCCTGGCAGAAGCGCATGACCTCGGCGTCGGACTTGCCCTTCGGGTTGAAGTCGGAGCCGCCCTTGCCGCCGCCCATCGGCAGCGTGGTCAGCGAGTTCTTGAGGATCTGCTCGAAGCCGAGGAACTTGATGACGCCCTCGTTGACGGTCGGGTGGAAGCGCAGACCGCCCTTGTACGGGCCGATGGCGGAGTTGAACTGGATGCGGTAGCCGCGGTTGACCTGGACCTTGCCCTCGTCGTCGGTCCAGGCGACGCGGAACTTGACGACGCGCTCCGGCTCGACGATGCGCTCGAGCACGCCGGCCTTCTCATACTCGGGGTGCTTGGCGACGACCGGCTCCAGGGTCTCGAAGACCTCCTTGACGGCCTGCAGGAACTCCGGCTGGTCGCCGTCGCGCTGTTCCACCTGATCGTAGACGCGCTTGATGTATTCGTTAGTGAACATGGGACCCCCTCCGGGTTCTCGTTGCGGATTTCATTCGGACGGCTTCATTCTAGGTAGGCCCCTCAGCCGCTACAAGAGGCCTGACCATGATACGGGCGCAGTTAACATCGGATTTACGTCGGCTTTACATGGGCCTCACGTCAACGGTTTGACGGCGTGTCAATCGATCGGCCCACCGCGATTCCGGATACGGAAAAGGCTCCCCGCAGGGAGCCTTTTCTCAGTCGCTACAGCGCCGATCAGTCGTCGCCGAGGGTCACGTGGACGCCGCCGACGAGCGAGGTCACCACGTTGTACAGCATCGTGATGATCGCGGCCAGCAGGGTGAAGAGCACGACCTCGACGATCGAGAAGATCGTGACGGCGCTCAGCACGGTGCTCATGCTGAACACGTCCTTGAGGTTGATGTTGCCCGCGTCAAGGCCGGTCGAGGAGACGATCTTGGTGATCGAGTCGAACACGCCGACCAGGTCGAGCGTGCCCCACACCAGCGCCGCCGCGACGACCTGGATGATGCCGCCGGCAATCGCCAGCAGGAACGTCACCTTGGCCACGGACCACGCGCTGATGTGCGTGACGGACAGGTTCATGCGACGCGCGCGCGGCGTGCCGCGATGGCGGTTCGGGCGCGACGCCGGCGGCACCGAGGCGGGCTTGCCGTCGCTGGATGCGGAACGCGCCACGCGTCCGGACTTCGCCGCATGAGCAGTCGCTTCGGGTTCCGGTGCGAAGCCGGCGGGCTGGATCACGTCGGATTCGCCCGTTTCGAGATTCTCGCTCATCTGTGCTCCTTGTCTGAGCTCGTGTCTTCTGTGAGACTACCAGTTTCAGCAGACGGTCAGGCCTCGTCGGACGGCGTCTCGGAACCGTCCGTTCCGGCGGTTCCGTTCGCCTCGGCGGGGGCTTCGGCAGCCGTCTCGGCCACGCCTTCGGAGGCGGTCGCCTCGGTGCCGGTCGTCGCGTCGTCCTCCGGGTCGTCCTTCTCCTCGTTGCGCGCGATGGAGATGATCTCGTCGCCCTTGTCGGGCTTGGCGAGCGTGACGCCCTGGGTGTTGCGGCCGGTGCGCTTGACCTCGGCCACGTCGGAGCGGATCACCTTGCCGGACTTCATGATCGCCATGACCTGGTCGTCCTCGGCCACGATGACCGCGCCGACCAGCGAACCGCGGCCCTCAGCCAGCTGCAGCGCCTTGACGCCGAAGCCGTTGCGGCCCTGGAGGCGGTATTCGCTGACCGCGGTGCGCTTGGCGAAGCCCTCGTTGGTGACGACCAGCAGGTCCTTGTCGGTGTCGCCCCACACGACGTCCATCGCGAGCAGCTCGTCGCCGTCGCGGAACTTCATGCCCTGCACGCCGGCGGTCTGGCGGCCCATCGGGCGCAGCTGATCGTCGTCGGCCTGGAACTTGAGGCTCATGCCCTGCTTGGAGACGAGGATGATGTCGTCGGTCGCGTTGCACAGCGCGGCGCCGATCAGCTCGTCCGCGTTCTCGCCGTTCTCGTCGGCGTTGAGGCGCACGGCGATGAGGCCGCCCTGGCGCGGCGAATCGTATTCGGCGAGCGCCGTCTTCTTGACCTTGCCGGAGCGGGTGGCGAGCACGAGGTATTTGGCGACCTCGTAGTTCGGGATGGACAGCACGGTCTGGATCGCCTCGCCGGGCTGCAGCTGCAGCAGGTTGGCGACGTGCTGGCCCTTGGAGTCGCGCGAGCCTTCGGGCAGTTCGTATGCCTTGATGCGGTACACGCGGCCCTTGTTCGTGAAGAACAGCAGCCAGTTGTGCGTGGAGGTGAGGAAGAAGTGGTCGACCACGTCGTCCTCGCGCAGGCGGGCGCCCTTGATGCCCTTGCCACCGCGGTGCTGGGCACGGTATTCGTCGGCCTTGGTGCGCTTGATGAAGCCGGAGTGCGTGACGGTGACGACGACGTTCTCCTCGGCGATCAGGTCCTCGACGTTCATTTCGCCCGAGTACGGCAGGATCTTGGTGCGGCGTTCGTCGCCGTACTTGGCGACGATCTCGTCGAGCTCGTCGCCGACGATGGCGCGCTGGCGTTCCGGCTTGGCGAGGATGTCGTTGTAGTCGGCGATCTTGCGCATGAGTTCGTCGTGTTCGTCGACGATCTTCTGGCGTTCCATGTTGGCGAGGCGCACGAGCTGCATGGACAGGATCGCGTCGGCCTGCACCTGGTCGATGTCGAGGAAGTCCATGAGGCGCGGCCGGGCGTCCTCGCGGCCCTGGCTGGAGCGGATGAGGCGGATGACCTCGTCGATCGCGTCCATGGCCTTGAGCAGGCCCTGGAGGATGTGGTCGCGTTCCTCGGCTTCGCGCTTGAGGTAGCGGGTGCGGCGTTCGATGACGTCGAGCTGGTGGTTGACCCAGTGGCGGATGAACGCGTCGAGGCTGAGGGTGCGCGGCACGCCGTCGACGAGCGCGAGCATGTTGGCGCCGAAGGTCTGCTGCAGCTGGGAGTGCTTGTACAGGTTGTTGAGGACGACCTTGGGCACGGCGTCGCGCTTGAGGACGAGCACGAGTCGCTGGCCGGTGCGGCCGGACGTCTCGTCGCGCATGTCGGCGATGCCCTGGATCTTGCCGTCGCGCACGCCTTCGCGGATGGATGCGGCGAGGCGGTCGGGGTTGACCTGGTAGGGCAGTTCGGTGACCACGAGGCACATGCGCCCCTTGATCTCCTCCGTGTTGACGACGGCGCGCATGGTGATGAGGCCGCGGCCGGTGCGGTACGCCTGTTCGATGCCCTTGTGGCCGAGGATCGTCGCGCCGGTGGGGAAGTCGGGGCCCTTGATGATGCCGATGAGCGCGTCGAGCAGTTCCTCGCGGCTTGCGTCGGGGTGGTCGAGCGCCCAGTGGACGGCCTGGCCGAGTTCGCGCATGTTGTGCGGCGGGATGTTGGTGGCCATGCCGACGGCGATGCCGGACGAGCCGTTGGCCAGCAGGTTCGGGAATCGTGCGGGCAGCACGACGGGCTCCTGGGTGCGGCCGTCGTAGTTGGGGGCGAAGTCGACGGTGTCCTTGTCGATGTCGCGCACCATCTCCATGGCGAGCGGCATCATGCGGCATTCGGTGTATCGCATGGCCGCGGGCGGATCGTCGCCGGCGGAGCCGAAGTTGCCCTGGCCGTCGACGAGCGTGTAGCGCATCGCCCACGGCTGGGCCATGCGCACGAGCGAGTCGTAGATGGCGGCGTCGCCGTGCGGATGGTAGTTGCCCATGACGTCGGCGACGGGTCGGGCGCACTTGGAGTAGCCGCGGTCGGGGCGGTAGCCGCCGTCGTACATCGCGTACACGATGCGGCGGTGGACGGGCTTCATGCCGTCGCGCACGTCCGGGAGGGCGCGTTCGACGATGACGGAGATCGCGTAGTCGAGGTACGACTGGCGCATCTCCTTCTGGATGTCGGTGTGCTGCACGCGGTGCTCGTCGAGGACCAGCTGCTCGCCTGCCTGCGGGCTGGTGGGTTCCATCGAGCGCTCCGCGCGTTCGTCGTTCTGCTCCGGCGGTTCGCCGCCGCCGGTGCCGTATTCGTCTGCCACTTATGTTCCTTTGCTGTGTGGATCCGGTGGTCCGCTCGGGGGAGCGGGCCACCGGTCAGGTCATGTGGGGAGGGAGTTCCGCTACGCGTCAATCACGCGTCGATACGCCGCTGTCTCTTCATCTCCGCTCACGCGTCGATACAGTGCTGATTCTTCATCTCCGCTACGCGTCGATGAAGCGGACGTCCTTCGCGTTGCGCTGGATGAACAGGCGGCGCGGTTCGACGTCGTCGCCCATGAGCATGGAGAAGGTCTCGTCGGCGGCGGCCGCGTCCTCGATGTGGATCTGCTTGAGGATGCGCCGCTGCGGGTCCATGGTCGTCTCCCACAGCTCCTGGTAGGTCATCTCGCCCAGACCCTTGTAGCGCTGGATGCCTTCGCCCTTGGGCAGCTGGCGTCCGGCGGCGCGGCCGATGGCGAGCTTCTCGTCGCGTTCGCGGTCGGTGTACACGTAGTCGTGGTCGCCGCGCGTCCACTTGAGGCGGTACAGCGGCGGCATCGCGACGTACACGTAGCCGGCGGTGATCATCGGACGCATGTAGCGGAAGAACAGCGTCAGGTTCAGCGTGGCGATGTGCGCGCCGTCCACGTCGGCGTCGGCCATGATGATGACCTTGTGGTAGCGCACCTTGCTCACGTCGAAGTCCTCGCCGTAGCCGCCGCCGATCGCGGTGATGAGCGATTCGATCGTGTCGGACTTCATCATGCGGTCGATGGACGCGCGCTCGGTGTTGAGGATCTTGCCTCGCAGCGGCAGGATGGCCTGCGTCTCCGGGTTGCGGCCCTGGATCGCGGAGCCGCCTGCCGAGTCGCCCTCGACGATGAACAGCTCGCACTCCTCCGGGTTGTTCGACTGGCAGTCCTTGAGCTTGTCGGGCATGCCGGCCGATTCGAAGATCGACTTGCGTCGCGTGTTCTCGCGTGCCTTCTTGGCGGCGATGCGGGCGCGGGACGCCTCGATGGCCTTCTGGATGATGTTCTTGGCCTCGCTGGGGTGCGCGTCGAACCAGTCGCCGAGACGTTCGGTCATGACGCGCTGGACGAAGGTCTTCGCCTCGGAGTTGCCGAGCTTGGTCTTGGTCTGGCCTTCGAACTGCGGGGTGGTGAGCTTGACGGACACGACCGCGGTCAGGCCTTCGCGCACGTCGTCGCCGGAGAGGTTGTCGTCCTTGTCCTTGAGGATGTTCTTCTCGCGCGCGTAGCGGTTGACGAGGCCGGTGAGCGCGGCGCGGAAGCCCTCCTCGTGGGTGCCGCCCTCGGTGGTGGAGATCGTGTTGGCGAACGTGTGCACGGCCTCGGAGTAGGCGGTGGTCCACTGCATCGCGATCTCGGCGGAGATGCCGATCTTGAGGTCCTCGGCCTCGAAGTCGATCACGTCGGGTTCGACCGGCGTGGCCTTGCGGCTCTTGACCAGGTAGTCGACGTAGTCCTTGATGCCGTTCATGTACTGGTAGGTGGCGCTCTGGTGCTTCACCTCGCCGTCGGCGCCGTCCTCCTCGCCCGCGACCTCGTCGCCGGCCTGGTCGGGTTCGCGCAGGTCGGTGAGGCTGATCTTGAGGCCCTTGTTGAGGAACGCCATCTGCTGGAAGCGGGCGCGCAGCGTCTCGAAGTCGTAGACGGTCGTCTCGAAGATCGCGGCGTCGGGCCAGAAGGTGACGGACGTGCCGGTGGATTCGCCGTCGGCCATCGCGGCGCCCTTGGCGAGGCGCGCGGTCGGATGCTGGTCGATGTACGTCTGCGTCCAGTGGAAGCCCTGGCGGCGCACCTCGATGTCGACGCGCGTGGAGAGCGCGTTGACGACGGAGATGCCCACGCCGTGCAGGCCGCCGGAGACGGCGTAGCCGCCGCCGCCGAACTTGCCGCCGGCGTGCAGCTTGGTCATGACGGTCTCGACGCCGGAGACGCCCTCGCCGGGCACTTCGTCGACGGGGATGCCGCGGCCGTCGTCGACGACGCGGATGCCGTTGTCCGGCAGGATGGTCACTTCGATATGGCTCGCGTAGCCGGCGAGCGCCTCGTCGACGGAGTTGTCGACGATTTCGTACACGAGGTGGTGCAGGCCGCGCGGTCCGGTCGAGCCGATGTACATGCCGGGGCGGATGCGCACCGCTTCGAGGCCTTCGAGTACCTTGAGGTCGCTGGCGTCGTAGTGTTCGGGGGCCATGGAATCGTCAAGCTGCGCGTCGACCAGTTCGCCCCCTTCGTTCAGTTCGTCTGTGCGTTCGAGCGAATCTGCTTCGTCTGCCACAAGATTCCTTTCCTGCGTTTTCACCCCCCGGTTCAGGGGGATTGCGCGCGGCCATTATGCCCTAAAACGCAAAATATGGGGCCATACAGCCGTTTACCTATACCGCAGGTAAGTCTACTCGTCTACGCCGACACCTCGCGTAGCGGCAAAATTCACGGTTTCACCCGATGTTCCCCCGTCAGAAGCCGTTCCGCCGGCCTCGTCGGTAGCGGTCATATCCGGTTCCGGGGCCGGTGACGCGAATCTCCCTGATGTCGAGTCCGTCGAGCCGTTCTCGGATCGTCGCGCTCAGTTCGGGCAGCAGCCATCGCAGCTGGTCGGCCCAGACGGGGGAGGCGGCGCGGATGGCGAGCACGCCGTCGCGGAAGTCGGCGACAACGGTGTTCGCGGCGATGGCGGGGCCGACGATCTCGTCCCAGTGGTTGCGCAGCTGCGCGGTCTTGAGGTGCGGCGTCCATCGGCCGCGGTCGGCGAGCGCGCCGAGCACGCTGCCGAACGCCGACGGGTCGCGGCCGGGCGCGCCGAAGCTCTCCCACGCCTTGCGGCTGCGTTCCTCGCGTGAGGCGCGGTCGCGCATGACATAGCCGCCGTGTTCGGCGAGCCGTTCGAACGTTTCGGCGGGCAGCCGGCGAGGGTCGAGACCGAGTGTGACGGCGATCGGCGGCTTCATCGCACGTCTCCGTCCACGACGTCGGCGGTGCCGTCCGCCGGCGCGGCGACGGCCGTCAGTCCGAACGCGGCCGGGTCGGGGGTGAGCCAGTCATCCTGGGCACGTTTGAGCGCGGCCACGTCGATGACGTTGGCGCGGCCGTCGGCGAGCGTGCCGGGGATGTCGCTGGCGGCGGCGACGGTGATGAGCACCTGGTCCTGCCGCGAGGCGAAGTCGAGGATCTGCGCGCGGCGGGATTCATCGAGCTGGGCGAACACGTCGTCGAGGATCACGATGGGCTTCTCGCCGCGTTCGGCGGCGATCGTCTCGAACAGGGCCATGCGCAACGCCAGCGCCATCGTCCACATCTCGCCGTTCGACGCGAACTCGCGTGCCGGCATCCCGTCGAGCAGCACCGACAGGTCGTCGCGGTGCGGGCCGATCAGGTTCTGTCCGCGCGCCACCTCGCCCGGGTAGATGCGCTGGAAGTGGGCGCTGATGGCCGGCCTCGGGTCGCCGTCGTCGAGGATCTCGTCGAACGACGGCTCGTAGACGATGCACGCCGATTCGTCCTCGCCGGCGAGCGCGGCGTGGATGCGGCGGAACGGCCCGTCGAGCCGGTCGACGATCGCCCTGCGGTCGCGCGAGACCTGCACACCGAGTTCGATGAACTGCCCGGTCCACACCTCCAGGCCGCTGAGTGCGGCAGCCTTCGCGTCCGCGTAGCCGGCGTCGGCGAGCTGCTTGAGCAGGGCCGCGCGCTGGCGTGCGATCTTGGCGAGCGACTGCAGCCGCATCGCGTAGCCGGGGATGAGCAGCGAGCCGGCCTGGTCGAGGAAGCCGCGTCGGGAGGCGGGGTCGCCGGCGACGAGACGCTGGTCGTCGGGCGTGAACGAGACGCTGGGCACGCGGCCGACGACGTCGCGCATGTACGACGAGGGACCGCCGTTGACGCGCGCGCGGTTGGCGCCGCGGGCCGCGATGGTCAGCTCGTAGGTGACGGTCCCCGGCTCGCCGGCCGACTCGGCCGGAACGGCGGCGATGGCAGCACCGTCATCGCCGTTCGGCGCCGTGGATACGTTCGCCCTGATGACGGCGCTGCGCTGGCCGCGCTGGACGAGCGGCAGCGAGCCGCTGGTGCGGTGGCTCGATCCGGTCGAGAGCACTTCGATCGCCTCTACGATGTTGGTCTTGCCCAGGCCGTTGGCACCGAGGAGGATGTTCACCCCGTCGCTCAGGTCGACCATGCAGTGCTCCCATGAGCGGTAGTGGTCGAGGGCGAGCCGTGAGACGAACACCGTGGGTTCCTTCCATCCGGGGTGCGGGCCGGTCTCCCAAAAGGAAACGAAACCGGCCCGCGCGAAACATAGTGAAAAATCGTTTCTCACGGGTTTTCGCACTGTTTTCGCAAGAGAAAAACGTGCGAAAACCCAATGAAATCAAGCGTTCATGCGCATCGGCACGAGCAGGTAGCGGTAGTCCAT
This sequence comes from Bifidobacterium samirii, assembly GCF_003952945.1. Lineage (GTDB taxonomy): Bacteria > Actinomycetota > Actinomycetes > Actinomycetales > Bifidobacteriaceae > Bifidobacterium > Bifidobacterium samirii. Next base: position 132,251 of record NZ_QXGK01000005.1, on the reverse strand, counting down.
CGACTCGTCGGAGTCCGCCTCCTGCTGGCCGTTGAACTCGACCGGGCGGACTGCGGTCGTCATCTTCATGCGGACGAACGGTTCGCTGATCGCGGCCAGACCCTCCACCAGGTAGGACGGGTTGAACGCGACGGTGATGTCGTCGCCATCCATGTCGATGTCGAGGATCTCACGCGCCTGGGCCTCGTCCTCGGCGCCGGCGGACAGCGTCACCTCGGAACCGGAGAAGGCCATGCGGATCGGGGCGTTGCGTTCGGCCACCAGCGACACGCGCTTGATCGCGCCGATGAGCTGCGCCTTGTCGATGACCGCCTGGATTGCATACTCGTCGGCGAACAGACGATCGACCTGCGGGAACTCGCCGTCGATGAGCTGCGACGTCGAGACGCGGCCGGCGTTCTCGAAACCGAGCAGCGACGCGGAATCCGCATCGAAGTCGACGGTCACGTTCTGATGCTCGTCGAGCGAACGGGCGATGTCGCGCAGCAGCGAGCCACGCACCAGCGTCGTCGTCTCGACGTCCGGATTCTGCGGCGTCCAAGTGAACGTCGCGCGGGCCAGACGGTAGCGGTCGGTCGACGTCATCGTCACCTTGTCGCCGGCGAACTGGATCTGGACGCCGGTCAGCACCGGGCGGTTCTCCTCGCGGGACACCGCGACGCACGCCTGTGACACGGCCTGCGCGAACGTCGGCGCGTCGACCTGGCCGATCTTCGCCGGCACGACCGGCAGATCCGGATATTCGGAATCGGGCATGAGCTGCAGGGTGAACGTCGACTTGCCCGACGTGATGGTCAGCGTCGAATCGTCGGTCTCGAGATAGGTCTTCTCGGCGGGCAGCATGCGGGTGATGTCGGCGAGCAGCTTGCCGAGCACGAGCGTGCTGCCCGGTTCGTCGATGCCGGCCTCGATGTGATGGCGGGCGGAGATCTCGTAGTTGAACGCCGACAGCTGCAGCGTGCCGTCGACCGCTTCGAGCTTGACGCCGGCGAGGATGGGGTTGGCCGGTCGCGAGTCGATGACTCGGGTCGTCCACGCGACTGCGTCGGACAATGCACCGGAATTGACTTCGATTCTCATTGCTTCCTACTTTCGGATGGCGGTTCTGAGTGACATTCTATCCGGGCCCGGCCGGGCTGGAAGTCGAGGGGATTGCCGCGATTATTGTGACGGCGATGACACTACGTAAGTGGGTAAGTAGTCGTAATAATAAGGGCTGTGGATACTGTGGATAAGTGGGTGGAAAGCCAATGCGCAGTAAGGCCGGTCGAGGGTGGATAAATGTGGATAACCTCGGGATAGCCGGTGGATAAGTCGGCCGGTTATCCACAGCCTTCCAAGCGCTGCCGAGTTATCCACATTTCGTGGAGAGTTGCCCACCGGTTATCCACCGGAAAACAGGCGGTTGTCCACCGGTTGTCCCGAGCCTTTACCCACATTTGTGGATAACTGTGTGGATAAATTTTTTCGATTATCCACAATAGTCCGGGCGTGTCGTGGATTTTTCGCGCGGTTCACGCGCAGTTGTCCACATGGGCTGTGGACGGTGGAAAGTCGTCCGAAAACGTACGTACCGCCGGCCTACGGCCGCCGATGCATGTCGCTGCACCTCAATGCAGTCCCTACCGTTACGAAACGTTTCCCATGTCAATCCACATGCATGCATCCAGTTGGGTAAAACCCCGGCGGCGGCCGACTGGCCCGCCAATCGGGCACGTCGGCCGCGCGAACCGGGCCGACCGGCTACTTGCCGGCCGGATGCTGCTTGAGCCGCAGCGTCAGCTCCATCACATACGTGTAGATTTCCTGCTTTTTCTTCATCTTCTCGGTGACCTGCTGGCAGGCGTGCATGACCGTCGTGTGGTCGCGGCCGTTGAACACCTCGCCGATGTCGACGAGGCTCATGCCGGTGTTCTCGCGTGCCAGATACATCGCGATCTGGCGGGCCGTCGAGACGTTCTTGGTGCGGCCGCGGCCGATCAGGTCCTCGAAGGTCAGGTGGAAGTACGCGGCGACCTGGCTGATGATGTCGGTCGGCTTAATCTCCACGTCGGTGGTGAAGAAGTCCTGCAGCGTGCGTTCGGCCAAAGCCCTGGTGACCGGCTGCTTGTTCAGCGACGCGAGGGCCGTGACGCGGGTCAGGGCGCCTTCGAGCTCGCGGATGTTCTCGGTGAACCGCTCGGCGATCAGGTCGAGCACGTCGTTGGGGACCTCCACCGGGTACGCCGCGGACATCATGCGCAGGATGGCGATGCGCGTCTCCAGGCTCGGCGGCTTGACGTCGACCGGCAGACCGGACTCGAAGCGGGAGATGAGCCTCGCCTCGAAGCCCTTGAGGTTCTTCGGCGGCACGTCGGAGGCGATGACGATGCGCTTGTTCGCCTGGTACAACGTATTGAAAGTATGGAAAAATTGCTCGAGCGTCGATTCCTTGCCGCCGAGGAACTGGATGTCGTCGATGAGCAGGACGTCCACCTCGCGGTAGCGGCGGTTGAACTCGCTGATCTGCCCCTGGCTCTGGTTCGTGTTCTGCAGCGCCTCGATGAACTCGTTCGTGAACTCCTCCGAGGTGACGTAGCGCACCTTGAGATCGGGGTCCTTGGTCAACGCGTAGTTGCCGATCGCGTTGAGCAGATGCGTCTTGCCCAGACCGGAGCCGCCGTAGATGCACAGCGGGTTGTAGTCGTGGCCGGCTCCCTCGGCCACCGCCTGCGCGACGGTCCAGACGAAGCGGTTGGAGTCGCCCGGGACGAACGTGTCGAAGGTCGCGTTCTTGTTCAGATGCGTCTGGGGGTCGAGCCGCACCGGCGGGCGGCCGGTGGGGAAGGGGCCCGGCGCGGGCGCGGGGCCTGCGGCCGGATCGTTGATCGAATCGAAGGTCTGCTGGTACGCCTCGCGTCCCAGATCGGCGACGGTCGGCTGGGAGCGCACCTCGTATTCGGCGCTCGAGGCCGCGGATGTGGACGCCGGCTTGGACGCGGCGCGGGACGATGCCGCGCCTGCGGCCGTTCCCGCGGCCGAAGCCGGCTTGCCGGGACGGGCGGACGGCTTGGGGGCGTCGTCGACGTGCGGCGTCTCGGTGCGCGGCGCGACCTTGATGGCCGGGAACATGCTCGTGCCGGACGCGGTGTTGAGCGCCTTGAGCAGCGGCTGGTACAGCTCGTTCTGCAGCGCCTGCTGCGTGGGCTGGTTCTCCACGCACAGCACGATCGTCGTGCCGAACATCGCCTCCGGGATGACCCCTTCGAGCCAGCCCTTGTCGCGGGCGGAGAGCTTCGGGTCGTGCTTGAGCAGGTCAAGGGCCTCGCCCCAGATGCGGACCGCCTGTGCCACGGGGTCCTGCAGCGTCTGCGCCATAAGGGACCTCCTCCACTCAGGCAAACCGAAAAATAGTACCAACAGTCAATTTTTACTCCGAATCATAGAAGTTATCCACAGGCTCGCGTGTTGCAATCATTGGAATGTGAATAACATGTGTGTAGTTTGTGGATAACTTTCGGCGTCCCACGCCTAGGATTGCAACGGTTTTCGTCAAGTCGGCGGCGTGTCGGGAAACGGGCCGCGGCGTCCGCAATGTGAAAGAACATCCACCGTTTTGACTTGTGGGTAGGGGTGCGAGTACCTTGGTAGAGCTTGACTCATGAGGAGCCGTGCTCGCGCGCGGCTGAAAATAACCGGGAGCGTTAACTATGAAGAGGACATTCCAGCCGAACAACCGCCGCCGTCACATGAAGCACGGCTTCCGCCTGCGCATGCGCACTCGTTCCGGCCGCGCCGTGATCAACCGCCGTCGCGCCAAGGGCCGCAAGTCCCTGTCCGCCTGAACCCTATAGCGGCGTAAGCGACGTGGAGCGGCTGAAGAGCCACCGTGACTTCGTCACCGTGCTCAAGCGCCGCCGCAAGGTCTCTGACAAGGATATCGTCGTGCACTATCTGGTGCGCGGCGATTCCTTGGTTATGGGCGAAGCGGACGGCCTGGGCCGGCGCATCGGCCTTGCCGTCTCCAAATCGGTGGGCCATGCGGTGACCCGTAACGCGGTGAAGCGACGGTTCCGTGTACTGGCCCGCCGGTACGAATCCTCGCTTCCCGAATCATGCGACGTGGTGATGCGCGCCAAACCGAGCGCGGCGCACGCCGACTTCGCATCATTGGACCATCAGGTCGCGTCGTTGTTCGCGGCCGTTTCCCGCAAGACGGCGAAACGCGACCGCTGATGCAGGCACGCCGGTGGATGGTTCGCGCGGTGCGCTGGTATCAGCGCACCATATCGGCGAACCGTCCGCCCTGCTGCCGCTACTATCCCAGCTGCTCGAACTACGCCATCGAGGCGTTGGAGCGGTACGGCGCGTTTCGTGGGGGAGTGCTGGCCGTACTGCGTCTGCTGCGCTGCAGGCCGTGGAGCCGCGGCGGCATCGACGACGTTCCGCAGCGGTACTCCGTGTTTTACCGATGTTCCTGGTCGAAGGCCCATGAGGAACCGCGACTGACACCACTGGCTTGGCAAGACGACCATGCCGGACCTAAGGAGAAGTCCCAACCATGATCAACTCCGATCAATTTCTGATGGACAGCGGATTCTGGGGGTGGCTGTACAAGCTGCTGACCCCGGTCGAATGGCTGATGATGCAGGTGATGGGCCTGCTGCACCGCCTGCTGACGCTGATCGGCATGTCGCCGGTCGGCTTCTCGTGGGTGCTGTCGATCATCTTCCTCGTGCTCGTCGTGCACAGCTGCATCCTGCCGATCTACATCAAGCAGATGAAGTCGATGCGCAAGATGCAGGCCCTCCAGCCCAAGCTGCAGCGCATCCAGAACAAGTACAAGGGCAAGAACGACCAGGCCAGCAAAGAGGCCATGCAGCGCGAGACGATGAAGCTGTACCAGGACAACGACGCGAACCCGGCCGGCTCCTGCCTGCCGCTGCTCATCCAGAGCCCGGTGTTCATGTGCATGTTCTACATCCTGTCCGCCATCCCCTACATCGCCCGCGGCGTGCGCGAGCCGATCACCCTGTTCGGATCCGCCGGCCTGTTCGGCGTCGAGGAGGCCAAGCAGTTCGCCCAGTCCAACATCATCGGCGTCGGCTTCACCGACACGTTCAGCGGCTCCGGCACGCACGGCAAGATCATCATGGGCGTGTTCGTGGCGCTCATGTGCGGCGGCCTGTGGTTCCAGCAGCACTACAGCATGAAGCACAACATGTCGCCCGAGGCGCTCGCCGGCCCCGCCGCCGGCACGCAGAAGGCCATGCTGTGGATCTTCCCGATCATGTACATCTTCTCCGGCATCCTGATGCCGTTCGCCGTGCTCGTCTACTGGCTCACCAACAACATCTGCAACCTGCTGCGCATGATGTGGCAGGTCTACGAGTTCCCGACCCCGGGCACGCCGGCCGCCGAGGCGAAGAAGAAGCGCGACCACGACCGCGAGAACGCCCGCCGCGCCAAGGCCGGGCAGATCTCCATCGAGGAGGAGGAGCTCGCCCGCGCCAAGGAGGAGGCCGAGCGCAAGCTCACCCAGGGCTACCAGCGCGTGCAGCCCCAGCGCAAGAACCGCAGGAAGAAGGGCTGAGCGGCCCCTCTTCGGACCCGACCGTGAGGTCCCGCCGGAACGGAATCCGATTCGTCCGGGCGGGACCTTTGGTTTAGACTGACCTTAGACTCGAAAGAACGCCTGCTGAATAAGGAGTTGTGCCATGGCGCAGGAAGAAGAGAAAACGATCGACCAGCTCAATGAGGAAGCCGACATCGCCGCCGACTATCTGGAGGAGCTGCTCGACATCGCCGACTACGACGGCGACATCGAGATGGGCATCCGCAACGGCCGTCCGATGGTGCAGATCGTCGCCGACGACGACGCCGACATCAAGCATCTCATCGGACGCAACGGCGAGGTCGTGGACGCGCTCCAGCAGCTGACCCGGCTCGCCGTCCAGCAGAAGACCGGCGAACGCTCGCACCTCATCGTGGACGTCGACGGCTTCCTCAAGCGCAAGCGCCAGCGCCTGCGCGACATCGCGCTCGACGCGATCGACGAGGTGCGCGAGACCGGCGAGGCCGTCGACCTCAAGCCGATGAACTCGTTCGAACGCAAGGTGGTGCACGACGTCGTGCGCGAGGAGGGCATGAAGTCCCGCTCGCACGGCGAGGAGCCGCGCCGCTACGTGACCGTCTACCTCAAGGCGTCCTCCGCCGACGACGAGGACTGATCCGTCCGGCGTCCGCCGCCGACGACGAGGACTGATCCGTCCGGCGTCCGCCGCCGACGACGAGGACTGATCCGTCCGGCGTCCGCCGCCGATGCCGAGGTCCGGTTCATCCGACTGGACTGCCGGCGGTCCGTGATGATTCCGGTCCCGGCCCCGCCTCTGACTTTCCGGCCGCATACCTCAGGTATGCGGCCGTCGTCGTATCCGGGGTGTGTGTCGTAACCCGTATCCGACGTCCCATTCCCATACCGATTGCGACGCTGCCGCCCCTATTTGCGTCGCAACTTGTAAGTAGATATCGGACTCTCTACGGCTTGCGACGCTGGCAGGTCTGTTGGCGTCGCAACTTGCAAAACGGTGCCTGATTCTGTACGGGTTACGACGCTGTCGCTCCCGTTTGCGTCGCAAATCGTAAACAGTGTCCCATTCCCTTGCCGATTGCGACGCTGTCAGGCCGGTTTGCGTCGCAACCTGTAAGACAGTGCCGGATTCTGTACGGATTGCGACGCCGGGGATCTGCTTTGCATCGTGATTCGTACGATGGTGGTCCTTCCATACGAATCACACTGGATTACGTCATATCGGCGTCGCTCATTCAGTCGAGCGCCTCGGGCGGAATGATGTTGGCGGGGTCGTTGACCGGATCGAAATACGCGCCTACCGACCATAGCGGCAGATTGGTCAGCCAGTCCTGCTCCCGGTATCCCCGCATCGACGTGCGGTATCCGCGCAATCCGGTCTCGTTGCAGAGCAAGCGCAGGCTCTTGGCGTGCACGTTCTCCTCGGCCTTGACCTCCACCGGAGCCGGACGGCCATCGTACTGCAGTACGAAATCGACTTCCGCGGTGCCTTTTCCGGAAGTCCAGTAGTACGGTTGCCGGCCGACCGCGGCGAGCTGCTGGCAGACGTACTGCTCGGTCATGGCACCCTTATACTCCTCGAATACCGTGTTCGACAGCAGCACGTCGCGCGCGTCGACTCCCATCGCGGCCCCCAGGAGACCGACGTCGTGCATGTACAGTTTGAACGCGGACAGATCCTCGTAATCACGTAGCGGCAGCTGCACCTTACCGATGCGGTGTATGCGGTGGGCTAACCCCGAGTCGACGATGAACTGTATGGCCGTCTCGTATTGCGTGCGGCGTGCCCCCGGTGCGATGTGTCCGAACATGAACTTGTGGTTCTCCCTGCCCAGATGGGCTGGAATGGAACGGAACGCCAGACGGACGCGCTCCACGTCGATCTCCGGAACATCGCCCTTGTGCTTGGAGAAATCATTGTCATAGTCGGACAGCAATGCGAGTTGCCGGGCGCGAGCCGCGGCATAGTCGTTATCGCCTTCGATGAATTCGTTGACGACTTGCGGCATGCCGCCGACGAAATAGTATCGGCGAAGCATCCGTTCGAGACGGTCGGCGAACATCGCCGCACGCCCGAAGTCAAGAGAGCGCACGATATCGGCCAGATCCGTCTGTCCGTGGGCGTGCAGGAACTCCAGGAACGTCAGTGGGTACATGTCGATCGAGTCGATCTTGCCGACCGGGAATGATCGTCCGGCATGGTAGGACAATCCGAGATATGATCCGGCCGCGGCGATGTGGTGTCCCGGAGTCTGTTCCGCGAACGCCTTCATCAGCGTCAGCGCCGATGGTTCCTCCTGGATCTCATCGATGACGACGAGCGTGCGATCGGGGACGATGCGGATTCCCGTGAACACGCTGATGTTTTCCAATGCCTGCCGGGCGTCGTATCCGGAGGACGCGAACACCGACCGTGCCGATGGGTCCATGAGATTGACGTAGGCACACGAATTGTAGTGAAGCCGTCCGAGTTCCTGTAGCGCATAGGTTTTGCCGACCTGCCGTGCGCCGCACAGCACCAGAGGGCGACGATGCCGTGAACGACTCCATTGCTCCAGTTTGGTCATGACATCACGTTTCATTGTAGCTTCCCCTTTCCCGAGATCTGTTGCAGAGCCTCTTTCCCATGCCCAGTATAGATGGCTATGACCTTGTTGTACAAAAATTCCGACGACATGACCGCTCTTCTATGCAAAAAACATGATGATGAATTATCTTTATGGTGCAAAAAATGTAACGAATGTGTAGTTCATTCCGGCAAAAGACATGATGAGTCGTAGGCTGTGACGCAATCCGTACATCCGTCCGATTGGTTTGCGGATTGCGACGCTGTTGGGGTGGTTTGCGTCGCAATCGGTATGACGGCGTCTTCTTGTTTGCGGAATTGTGGCGATGGCGGGCCTGTCGGCGTCGCAATCTGTATGACGGTGCCTGATTCTGTGCGGATTGCGACGATGCCGGGGGGGGGGTGCCGTTGTGCCTGTAGATATGTTTCACGTGAAACATTTTCTGATGGAAAATGGGGGTCGGCAGTGTGGGCGGAGTGAGTCGAGGGGGCTTCTTTGGTATTGTTGCGGCAGATAGTGTGCATTGCAATCATGGGAAAGTGATGGTCATGGGTGAGGAAATCCGCGATGTTTCACATGAAACATCCGCTCCGTCCGATGTGTCCGCAAAGGCCTCCGCGCCGGTCGAAGCCCCGGCCGGTCCGGTGGTCGACGAGTTGGACGGCTCTCCGCTGTTGGGCGAGGTGCTCGGCGACGCGCTGGACAAGCTGGAACGCTTCCACGGCAAGCTGATGGACGAAGGCGAGCCGCGCGGTCTGATCGGTCCGCGCGACGTGCCGATCGTGTGGGAGCGCCACATCCTCAATTCGGCCGCGGTCGTGCCGTTCATCCGCGAGGCGACCGACGGCGAACGGTTCAAGACCGTCGCCGACGTCGGCTCCGGCGGCGGATTCCCCGGCCTCGTCGCGGCCGCCTGCCTGCCCGACCATCGGTTCACGCTCATCGAGCCGATGGAACGCCGCGTCGAATGGCTGGCCGAATGCGTCGACCTGATGGGATTGGACAACGTGACGATCCGTCGCGCCCGTTCCGAAGAGGTCATCGCTGACATCCGCCGCCGCGACGTGCATCCGTACGCCGTCGTGACCTGCCGTGCCGTCGCGCCAATGACCAAGCTGTCGGGCTGGACCCTGCCGCTGCTCAAGCCGCACGGCCGGCTGATCGCCCTCAAGGGGCGCTCCGCCCAGGCCGAGATCGACAAGGCCGCCAAGGAGATCGCCAAGCGCGGGGGAGCGAACCCGCGCGTGGTCGAAGCGCCGGTCGCACCGGGGCTGGAACCCACGCGCGTGGTCATCGTGGAACGACGCTAGCCGGTCGTCCGCGCGGGTGCAACCACGGACGGACGATTGTGGATAACCGCGTTGTCCACAACGTCATGCGGGCGGTATGTGGATAACGCGAGCGAGTTATCCACATCGCCGATAACGTCGGTGCAGCCTCGTCGAAACCCAAGTGTCGCAACGCATTGGCGGTGTCGGAGCGGCCGGCCGCGAAGCGGAATGATGTGCATTGTCCACAGTTATCCACAGACATGTGGATAACCTTGTGGATAACTCGGATGATCGTCCACAACCGGTATGACCGCATCCACACAGACGTCCGCAACCGCGCCGCAACCAGGCCGCAATCCGACCCGCAACCGCGCGGCGAACCAGCCGCCCACGCACCGCAACCACCCGTGATCGCAGCTGCGACCATGTCCATGCACACCACAACACTGGAACATACTGTCTTGTAAAGGAGGGGCCGTGTCCACCGCAGACGCACGATCCGCCGGAATGATGCCCGAACCAGAATCCGTGACGCAGACGATCGAACGTATCTTCGGGGGATCCGAACCCTCGCTCGGCGTACAGGTCGCCCAGGAGCGCGCCCGCTACGCCGCGCTCGAAGGCGTCGAATTCCCCAAGCCGTCCCAGACGCGCCTCATCGCCGTCGCCAACCAGAAGGGCGGCGTCGGCAAGACCACGACGACCGTCAACATCGCCGCGGCGCTCGCGCTCGCCGGCGCGCGCATCCTCGTCATCGACATGGACCCGCAGGGCAACGCGTCGACCGCGCTCGGCATCGAACACGGCTCCGGCATGCCGTCCGTCTACGACGTGCTCGAAGGCCGCGCCACCATCGCCGGCATCAAGCAGACCTGCCCCGACTTCCCGACCCTCGACGTCGTGCCCTCGTCCATCGACCTGAGCGGCGCCGAACTCGAGGTCGCCGACTCGCCCAACCGCAACGGCCTGCTGCGCGACGCCGTCAACACGTTCCTCGCCTCGTCGCCCGACCACTACGACTACGTGTTCATCGACTGCCCGCCGAGCCTGGGCCTGCTCGTCATCAACTCGATGTGCGCCGTCAACGAGATGCTCATCCCGATCCAGGCCGAATACTATGCGCTCGAAGGCCTCGGCCAGCTCATCAACACCATCGGCCTCATCCAGAAGCACTACAACCCGACCCTGCTCGTCTCGACGATGCTGGTCACGATGTTCGACCGCCGTACCCTGCTCAGCCGCGAGGTGTACGACGAAGTCAAGCGCCACTACCCGTCCATCGTGCTCAACACCACCATCCCGCGCACGGTGAAGATCTCCGAGGCGCCGAGCTTCAGCCAGAGCGTGATCGCCTACGATCGCCGCTGCCTGGGCTCGACGGCCTACCGGGAGGCGGCGCTGGAGATCGCGAAGCGGTCCCCGCAGGCACTGGAAGCGATTGCGATCAAGCGAGGAGAGCACTGATATGGCGAAGTCACGTTTGGGCAAGGGCTTGGGCGCGCTGTTCCCCGACCTGCCGGGCGACACGCACGACGAGCCGGCCGCCGGCCTGCCGGCGATGCCGGGCCTGATAGGCATGCCCGCGGCCGCTCCGGCCGTCGCGCCGGTCGTGCCGGCCGCCGCGACGCCGGCCGCCGCACCGACGCCGGCCGTCGATCCCGTCGACGCCGCGGCCGCCGCCGAACCCGGCATGGACCGCAAGCGTCCGTCGATGGAGAACAAGGTGACACTGCGCGCCGGCAAGCGCGCGACGATGCCCGGACTCGACGACATCGCCCACCCCGCCGACCTGTTCTTCGGCGAGACGGTGACGACCGCCGCTCCGGCATCCGCCGGCACCGCCGCAGCCGCCGCGCCGACCGACGACGCCGCATCGGGCGCGCCCGCCGCGAAGAAGGGCGGCAAGGGCGGCCGCGGCGCGAAGGCCGCAGCCAAGACCGCCGCATCGGGCGCACGGTCGGCGAAGAACGCCGCCGCATCGTCCGCCGCCGACGACGCCTCCGCCGAACCGGAACTCAAGCCGGTCGCCGGCGGCTACCTCGCCGAACTGCGCATCGGCGACATCGGCCCCAACGCGCACCAGCCGCGTACCATCTTCGACGAGGACGAACTGGCCGAACTCGCCGCCTCCATCAACGAGGTGGGCGTGCTGCAGCCGATCGTCGTGCGCCGCCGACCCGTCTCCCAGATCGAGGAATACCGCCGCCGCATGGCCGAAACCGCGGCAGCCGGCACGGACGGCGATGACGCCGCGCAGAACGCCGCACCCGGCCGCATGGACAGCCCGTACGAGCTGATCATGGGCGAGCGCCGCTGGCGCGCCTCGCAGAAGGCCGGCATGGACACGATCCCGGCGATCGTGAAGACCACCGCCGACACCGACATGCTGCGCGACGCGCTGCTGGAGAACCTGCACAGGGTCGCGCTCAACCCGCTCGAAGAGGCCGCCGCCTACCAGCAGATGATCGAGGAGTTCGGTCTCACCCAGGCGCAGCTGTCGAAGTCCGTGTCGAAGTCGCGTCCGCAGATCGCGAACACGCTGCGACTGCTCAACCTGCCGGCCGCCGTGCAGAAGCGCGTCGCCGCGGGCGTGCTGTCCGCGGGCCACGCGCGCGCCCTGCTGGCGCTCAGCGACGAGGCCGAGATGGACAAGCTCGCCACGCGCATCATCGCCGAGGGGCTGTCGGTGCGTTCGACCGAGGAGATCGTGTCGATGATGATCGCCGCCGGCGAGCAGCCGCGCAAGGCCCGCACCAACAAGAACAACCCGTGGGCCGGCTCGACCGTGCAGCAGCATCTCGAGAACCGCTTCGACACCAAGGTGTCGATCAAGGGCTCGAAGCAGCACGGCCGCATCGAGATCGTGTTCTCCTCGCCGGAGGACATGGACCGCATCCTCGACCTGCTCATGCCCGCCGCCGGCGACGGCGCGGACGCCGCCGGTTCGGACGATGGCTGGAAGTAGCCGCCGGACGTTCGGATAGGCCGGAGCGAATCGGAAACGAGGCTTGTCGGCACGGGATAACCCCGTGCCGACAAGCCTTTTCGTATTCCCGGATACTCCGATTGGTGACATGTGAAGGTCGCGGTTTCATTCAATGTGCGGAGATCCCAGCTGTTGGGTTCCGGCTTCGCAACGGATACCGCGGTGGCGCAATACCTCCGGGGGCAAGGCTGTGAGGCAATCGGCCTAGTGAGGGGAAGAATCGGGCCCTTGCACGCTTCTTTCGGCGATCTGAGGGGACGGGCCGGCCGGAGAACTTCGGCCCATCAGTCCTTTTCCATCTGGAAACCCTTGGGAATCGACCTTCGAATCGGAGGAATCTTTCCCCTCAGTTGGCGGAAAGAAGCATGCGAGGGCCCGATTCTTCCCCTCAGATCGGAAGTTCATACGGATTCAGCCGGCGATGGGACCGTATGCCCCTTCCGCACCGTGCGAAGAGCCGGCTTGCCCGCTCTGCGCGAAGGCGCGCGGGCGGGCGGCGGCGGGTTGGTACAGTGGAGCGCATGAACACAGCCATGAAGATCACGCTGGGCGGAGCGGCGAACGGCGATGCCGCCGCCGTCGCGCCCGTCGCGGCATCGCAGCACGCAACGCAGGACGACGTGCAGGACGTCGTCATCATCGGATCCGGTCCGGCCGGCTATACGGCGGCCATCTACCTGGGGCGCGCCGGCTACCGGCCGCTGGTCGTGGCCGGGGCGCTGACGCCTGGCGGCCAGCTCGTCAACACCACCGAGGTCGAGAACTTCCCCGGCTTCCCGGACGGCATCATGGGACCCGACCTGATGGACGCGATGCAGCGCCAGGCCGAACGCTTCGGCGCGCGGCTCGTCTACGACGACGTCGTGTCCGCCGACCTGACCGGCGACGTCAAGACCCTCACGCTCGACGGCGGCGACGTGCTGCACGCGCGCGCCGTGGTCGTCACGACCGGCTCGCGCTACCGCAAGCTGGGCGTGCCCGGCGAGGAGGAGTTCTCCGGCCGCGGCGTCTCCTACTGCGCCACCTGCGACGGCTTCTTCTTCCGCGGCCGGCCGATCGCGGTCGTCGGCGGCGGCGACAGCGCGTTCGAGGAGGCGCTGTTCCTGTCCCGTTTCGGCTCGTCGGTGACGATCGTGCACCGGCGCGGCGAGTTCCGCGCGTCGGCGATCATGGTCGAACGCGCGCGGCAGAACGAGAAGATCGCGTTCGCTACGAACGCGGTCGTCGAACGCGTCAACGGCGACGATTCCGGCGCGACGTCGCTGACGCTGCGCGACGTCGTCACCGGCGAGACGACTGACCTGCCGGCCGAGGGCGTGTTCGTCGCCATCGGCCACACGCCGTCCACCGGATTCCTCGACGGCGCGGTGGAGCTGGACGACGACGGGTACATCGTCGTAGACGGCGCGTCGACGCGCACGTCGGCCGCCGGCGTGTTCGCGGCCGGCGACGTCGTCGACCGCACGTACCGTCAGGCGATCAGCGCCGCCGGTATGGGCTGCCGCGCCGCGCTCGACGCGCAGGCGTACCTCGCCGGCGAGTGACCGCGGCCAATCCGGTGACCATCCGACCGTAATACGGAAGAAGCCTCCCGTCGGGGAGGCTTCTTCATAACCGGAGAGTCGGGGCGGTCCGTCAGAACAGCTGGACCTTGTCGATGTAGAACTGGTTGCCGGGCAGGCTGTCGAGCGGCACCCACACGATCACGTCCTGCGTCTCGGTCACCTTGTCGAACTTGACCTCGGTGGTGCCGGACTCGTCGAACGTGAAATCGGCGACCTGCGTGCCCTGGGTCGGGTCGCCGGTCGTGTCGGTGCGCAGGTAGCCGTGGCCGCCGGAGGAGCGGATCGTGATGCTCAGACGGTACACCTTCTGCTTCTGGTCGAGGTGCAGGTGGTACGCGTAGCCGGACTGGCCGCCCGGGTTCTCGACGAAGTCCTGCGACGTGATCGTCAGCGGCGTGTTGTTCTCGTAGTTCTCGTCCTTGTCCTTGTCGTCGTCCTTGGATTGGTCGTCGGTCTGATCGTCCTTGGCGGCGTCGTCCTGCTTGTCCTTGTCGTCGTCCTTGGACGCGGACGCGTTGTCGGAGGCACCGAACGGCACGTCGTCGAGGTTCTCCGTGGACCACGGGTCGGAGGCGTCCGCGCCGCCGATGTTCGGCGCGGTGCTGAGATTGAGCGCGTACACGGCGCCGAAGCCGGCCGCGACGACGACGAGGAGACCGACGATCACGGTGATGATCTTGGTCGGCAGGTTCGCGAACAGCGTCTGGTCGGAGAAGTCCTCCTCCTCGTTGCGGTACGCGCGCACGACGTACGGCGTCTTGACGTCCGCGCCCGCGGCCTTCGCGCCGGTGGCGTCGGGCGCGAACGACGGCATCTGGCCCGGCTGGATCGGCGGGATGACCTGCGTGCGCTCGCCGGCGCCCTGGTCGTCGGCGGGGGCGGACGACGGCGTGGCGGCCGCCCCCGCCGTGCCGGCGGCGCCCGTCGCACCGGTGGGGATGACGCTCGTCGCCATGCCGTCGGCCGCCGCGTACGCGCCCGCGGCGGGGGACGCGGCGGAGGCGACGTACATGCCGGCGTCGCCGCGCGGGCTGGCGGTCGTCGCCGCACCCTCGTCATGGCGGACCTGCGACACGTCCAGGCCGAGCGTGCTGCGGTTGATCGACGACGTGGCCTGCGTGTCGTTGAATCCGGAGAACAGGTCGCCCTTGAGCGGGGTGACGTCCATGACGTCCTCCGAGTCGAGCGCGCTGGAGAAGCGCGGCGTGGCGAGCGCCAGCGACGGCATCGGCGTCGAGTTGACGATCGACGCGGGCACGTCGATGACGTCCTGCGGGTCGGTCGGCAGCAGCGTCACGGCGGCGACGGAGCCGCGGCCGGCGACGGACGGCAATGCGATGTCGCGTTCGTTGAGCTTGTTGAGCGGCGTCCACGCGCCGAGCAGCGCGTCGACCTCCGCGAGCGACGACATCGGCGTGGCGGCGAGGCCGAGGCCGCGGCGGCAGATCAGACGGAACTCCTCGGGGGTGTCCGCCGGCAGGGCGGCGATGTCGTAGGAGGCGTCGTCGCCGGTGCGGGACGGCGTGTGCGTGAGCAGCGCGTACAGGAGCGCCGACAGCTGGCGGATGGAGCGCGTCTCGCCGGTGCCGGCGCGAGACGAGGCGTCCAGGGCGACCGGGGCGAGCATCGAGGCGACGGGCAGGTCGGCGATCTGGATGCCGGCGGCGCTCACGCGGATCGTGTCGGTGCCCAGCGCCGGATGCTCGACGCCGCGCGCGAGCAGCAGCTGGACCGCGTCGAGCGTCTCGCCGACGATCGCGCGGATCGCCTCGTAGCTGAGGACGCGGCCGGTACGGCCCTGCAGATAGTCGGTGAGGGACAGGCCGGCGTCCTCGGCGGTGACGAGCACGAGCACGTCCTCGGCCTGATGCAGTCCCAGCACCGGCGTGAAGCGGCGGTCGGCCATCAGCGACACGGTCGAGGCGACGGCGTTGACGGCGGGGATCGCCTTGCGGTCGGTGACGAGGAACAGCTGGCAGTCGCGGGTGAGCACGCGGTCGCTGGCGCGCCACGCCTGCAATCCGGGTTCCTCGCGCAGCGGTGACACCAGCGTATAGCGGTTGATGATCGTATCTCCCAGACGAGGCTTCATGCGGACTCCGTAATGCAAAGACTGTTGCGATGATTCGGGTGACATTCTAACCGTCGGTGTGGTCGAGGGGACCTCCTCCGTCGACGGGTGGAACGGCGGCTGCGACGCGGTGACGGCCGGGCGGGCGGCCGCCTGTCCGACCGCCGGGATGGCGTCGAGCATGATCGTCGCGTCGGGGTCGTTGGGGGCGACCGGGACGGTGTCGGCGGCCGACGCGGCGGCCTCGGCCGCGGTGCGGACCGGCATCGCGATGGTCGCGTCGTCGTCGGTCGCGGCATCGTCCGGCGTCGCCGATGCCGTCTCCGACGACGACGCCGACGTCGACGGCACCGCATCGGCGGCGGCGCCCTCGGCGGCCGGCGTACGACGGCCCAGCCGCGACGAGACCATCGCGACGACGTCCATCAGCTCGCGCGAGCGCAGCACCCACAGCGCGCTCACGTACAGCACGGTGATGACGATGGTGAGGATGACGCACACGCCGATCGCCTGCGGCCAGTTCATCATGGCGGCATCCGGTCCGACGGACGGGAATCCGCCGGCCGCGGTCCGCCCGTCGTCCGGCCTGTCGAGGGCGCCCGCCGGCACGAGGTCCGCGCCGACGAGCGCGTACGCGGGGACGCGCATCAGCAGACCGCCGATCGCGGCGACGACCGCGGCGACGAGCGCGCGGGCGAGCGATCCGGCGATGCGACGGCCGTCGAACGAGCCGTCGAAGCGGCGCCGCAGCGGCGGGATCAGGAACGGGAACGCGACCAGATGGCCGAGCGAGGCGGCCAGGCCGATGAGCGTGACCCAGGTGGTCGGCATCAGCGTCGCCTCGCCGGCGAGGATCATCACGACGAAGATCGCGTTGAACAGCACCATGAACAGGAACGGCGTGCGGCCGTCCTCGAACGCGTAGAACGTGCGCTGGATGATCAGATACATGCTGGTGATCGGCAGGCCGAGACCCAGCAGGGTGAGCGGCGCGGCGATCAGCGCCGCCTCATGCACGCTCACCGACGGCAGCAGCGCGAGGATGATCGGCGTGGGCATCACGACGAACGCGACCGAGAAGAACATCATGAGCACGCCCACGTTGCGCAGCGACGCGCTCAACGCCTCGCGCGCCTCGCCGATGCGCCCGTCCGCGATCGCGCGCGAGATGCGCGGGAACAGGGCCGTCGCCACCGACACGGCGATCAGCGAATACGGCAGCATGTACAGCGTGAACGCGTTCTGATACGTCGCGTTGCCGGCCACGTCCACCTTCGGCAGGCCCAGCAGCGCCTCCGCGCGCGCGGGCGCCGACGTGGCGATGCGGGTCGTGACGATGTTGGCCAGCTGGTCGATGACCACGATGCCGAGGCTCCAGCCGGCCACCGCGCCCATCGAACGCAGGCCGATGCCGTCCACGCCGAACTTAGGCCGGTAGCGGATGCCGCAGCGGGTCAGCGGCACGAACAGGATGAGCGCCTGGAACGCGACGCCCAGCGTCCACGTGCCGGCCGTCAGCAGCAGGCGGTCGGCGGTCCAGAAATCAAGCGGCTGCTCGCTGGCACGGCCGAACAGGACGAGGAACATCGTGAAGCCGGCGCAGCTGATCACGTTCGCGCCCACCGAACTCCACGCGTACATGCCGAACCGGTCCTTGGCGGCGAGGATCTGGCCGATCACCGTGTACAGGCCGTAGAAGAAGATCTGCGGCATGCACCACAGCGTGAACGCGTTCGTCAGGGCCGTCAGGTCGGGGTCGTCGGCGGACACGTACAGGCGGGTCAGCAGCGGCGTGGCGACGGCCATGAGCAGCGTCACCCCGGCCAGCAGGGAGACGGCGAGCGTGATCAGCTTGTTGAGCCGGTCCTCGGCGTCCTCCTGCTCCAGCGCGCGCACGATCTGCGGGACCAGCACCGCGTTGAAGATGCCGCCCGAGACGAGCGTGAACAGCGCCTGCGGGATCATCGACCCCGCCTGGTAGGCGTTCGCGGCCAGGCCCGTCGTACCGAGCGCGGCGGCCAGCAGGATCGTGCGGATCTGCCCGGTGACGCGGCTCGCGGCCGTACCGGAGGCCATGATCAGGGAATTGCGGCCCAGGGATGAACTCATTCGTCGGGATCCTTCTCGCGATGGAACTGACGCCACAGGCCCAGCAGGCCGAGCAGCACGGCCAGGCCGATGATCACGAAGCCGCTCATGTCGCTGATGCGCAGCACGCTCGTGATGTCGGTCGTGCGCGACGAGCCGAACTGGCGGCCGTCACGGTCGTGCAGCGTGAGCGTCGCACGGGCCGAACCGGACGCGGAGACGCGGATCTTGAACGTCACCTGCGCGTCGCCGTGCGCCGGCACGTCCACGTCGGCGCTACGCGACGTGACGATCTCCATCGACCCGGTCGACGAGCGCACCTGGACGTGCACGGGGTAGGGGAGCGTGTTGCTGACCGTCACCGGCATCTGCGCGGTCTCGCTGACCACACTCACCGACTCGGTCGGCGTGATGACGATGCCGTCGGTCAGCCACGACGCGATCGCGGCGGCGCCCTGCGTCATGCGCTGCGCGACGTCCGCGTCGCCGCCCAGCGCCGTGCGCGCGCACGCCGACTGCGCGGCGAGCAGCGCGTCCGACCATGATGCGGCCCGGCCGGACACCTTGCCGTCGCCGGCATCGACGACATCGCGCGTGATGCGCGTGATGTCGTCGCGGCTGCCCTGCAACGCGGAGAGCGTCGATGCGACCTCGGCGGACTCCGTATCGTCCAGCTGGGCGGAGTCGGCGACCATCGACAGCGCGTTGTCGCCCGACGCGAGCGGCTCCGCCTGCTCGAGCGTCGACAGGTCGGTCAGATGCAGCCACGGCGCCTGCTCCAGTGCGGCCATCAGCGTATCCACCATCGTCATGTCCGCGTTCTGGCCGAAGCACACCAGCAGATTGCGCGACGTGTACGGCTGTTCCATCTGATAGAACGCGCTCTGCGCGACGAAGCGCGCCAGACGGCCCGCCACGCTCGTCTCGCCGTCCGACGCGTCGCTCGTCGCCTGCCCCTGGGCCAGACGGCTCAGCTCACGCTGCTGGGTCAGCACCGTCACATCGCCCGCATCGGTGGGCACCACGACCGTGCCGGTATGCACGGTCGAATCATCGCTGTCGTCGAACTCATGGTCGGCGACGACCACGTCATACCCCTGCCGCTTCGCCGTCGTCAACGAATCGAGCGACCACGCGGCATCCCCCTGCCATGCGACGACGCTGCCGGACGCATTCTGGTCGCCGATCGCGTCTCGATAGTCGTCGAGCGCGGTCTGCGCGCTCCAATCCGCGTCATCGACGCCGGCCGCCGCATACGCGTCCGCGTCGCCGTACGCGGCGTACGCGGTGATGTCGAACCCGGACGGCTGCATCAGCGCCGTCACCTGCGCGGGCATGCCCGCCGCCTTCAACGTCGCCGGATCGGCGACGATCTGCAGCGCCGGATGCGCGACCGACAGCTGCTGCAGCCGCCGCTCCTGCTGCGCGTCCGCATCGTCCACGACGACGCCCGCCGCATCCTCGGCGTCCGTGTCGCCGTCCTCGACCAGCGACGAGATCGCATCCGCATCCGCATCCCAGCCGTCCGACGCGATCGGCAGTGCGACCGTCATATCCATCGCCGGCGTCTGACCGGACGCCATGCCGTCCGACGAGCGCGTCAGGAACGTGTGGACCTGGACATGCGCGCCCGCGGCGGCGTCCGAGCCGGCGCCCGTACCGTTCTGCGCATCCTGCGCGCTCTGCGCTGACGGGTCGCCCGCCGCATAGTCGAGCAGCACCGGCTTGGGCCCCCACACGGCGATCGACGCCAGCACGTCGGCGCTCGCATCGACCGTGACCGTGGCGCTCGCACCCGGCTTCAGCTCGGGCACATCCACGGCGCCAAGCACATCGGGCGTGGGAATCGGCACCTCGCCCTGCGACCAGTCCTGGATATCGGTGCGGGATGCGAAGACATGCGCCGCGTTCACCAACGCGGTCAGCGTGCCCGACGGCATCGTACGGTCGGTGCCGTTCGCGACGGTCACCCGGATGCGCCAGCCCGACGACGCGGTGACGACCGCCGTCGCCTCGTCGATCGTCAGCGTCGGCTCGTCGGCGCTCGCCGGCTGCTCGGCCGACTGGCCACCCGACTGATCGCCGTCGGCCGTATCGGCGGCGTCGGCCGTGCCGCCGCCGGTCGCACCGGTGCCGCCGTCGCCGCTGAGGGATGATTGCCGGTCGGCGTCGTCGGCGAGCGCCCGCGGCGCAAGGAGCGTCATGCCCGCCCCCGCGCCCAGCACCAGCGCCGCCGCCGCCATCGCCGCCCACGCGCGTTGCGCGATGCGTCGCGCGCGGTTCGTCGGGGGAGTGGTCACGTCATGCCTGCCTGTTCAGTTTCCTGGCGTAAAGCCATGCGATCTTGCGTTCATTAGGATAGCTGAGCACGCCGTCGAGGTCGGCGAAGTCGACCCAGATGGCGTCCTCGGCCTCGTGGTCGGGGTCCCCTTCGACGGTCAGATGGCCGCCGATCTGCCTCAGCGCGTAGTGGTGCACGAGCTTGTGGACGCGCTGCGTGGTGCCGGTGAACCAGTAGTCGATCGTGGCGATCGAGTCGACCACCTCGCCGAGGATCCCGGTCTCCTCGTGCACTTCGCGCACGGCCGTCTGCTGCGGCGTCTCCCCCTTCTCGATGTGCCCCTTCGGCAGGCACCATTCCAGGTGCCCGCTGCGTGAATGCCGGGCGATGATCGCGACCCGGCCGTGCTCGTCGAACACGAGTCCGCCCGCCGAGTATTCGCGTACGACCGGCAGTTCCTGCGCGTCGAGCGACGCGAACGTGGTCGGCCCGTCCGACGTGCGCCGCTGCGGCATGTTCGCCGGCGACGGGCGTCGTGACGCGGTGACGATCGTCGCGGCGATGATGGTGCGGTCGGAGGCGACCGCGGCCGCGAGCGCGGTCGTCGCGACCTGCGTCGCGGTCTCGTCCGCCGTCTGCTGCGCGTCGGCGGATATCGCGGCGTCTTCGGCGACGTCGGCGACGGTCGCATCGTCATCGGCGACGATAAGGGCGGCGTCCGGGCCGCCGGCGCAGATGGCGGCTTCAGAGATGACGGTCGTGTCGGCGGCATCGCCGGCGACCGGTGCGGTCGGGACGGCCGGAACCGTCCGCGCGGTCGGAACCGTCGGATCGGACGGTCCTTCCGGCTTGGTCGGGGCGTCCGCTGCGGCGTCGTCGGCGACGCCGGGCAGGTCGGCGGCGCACGGCGCGTCGTCGCGCTGGCCGCAGCGGCGCGCGCGGCCGAACACGTCGGACGGCGTGACGCGGGCGCGCGTCGGCGACGGCTCCTGCTCGGCGGGCGCGGTCTGCGACGTGTACATGAGTCGGTCGGGCGCCAGCGGGTCCAGGGCATGACGAGGCGACGCATGGTCGAGCATGCGTGCGAGGTCCGCTGGCGTAATCATGGTTCCCACCTTACCCAACTCTTGTGCAGGACGGGTGACGCTATGCTGATAAGGTACAAGTTTTTTGGTCGCGAAAGGGTGCGCGTGAATTTCGAAGTATGGCCGGAAGCCATTGAACTGGGACGTCTGTTCGCCGAACAGGGGTATGAGCTGGCGTTGGTGGGCGGTCCGGTGCGCGACCTGCTGCTCCACCGCCCGTCTCACGACCTGGATTTCTGCACGTCGGCGCGACCGGAGGAGTTCGAGCCGATCCTGCGCCGCTGGGGGCGCGACGGATTCTGGGACATGGGCCGCAAGTTCGGCACGCTGGGCGCGATGCGCCGGCGCGACGACGGCACCGAAGTGCAGGTCGAAATCACCACGTACCGCACCGACTCGTACGATCCCGAGTCGCGCAAGCCGGAGGTCGACTACGGCGACACGCTCGACGGCGACCTGTCGCGCCGCGACTTCACCGTCAACGCGATGGCGCTGCGCGTGCCGCAGCTCGAGTTCGTCGACCCGTTCGGAGGCGCCAACGACCTCGCCAAGGGCGTGCTGCGCACCCCGATCGACCCGCATCGTTCGTTCGACGACGACCCGCTGCGCATGATGCGCGCCGTGCGCTTCGTCGCCCAGCTGGGCTTCCGCATCGAACCGGAGACCGCCGAGGCGATCACCGACATGGTCGACCGCATCGGCATCGTGTCGGCCGAACGCGTGCGCGACGAACTCGTCAAGATGCTCATGTCGGACCGTCCGCGCGCCGGCATCGAGGCGCTCGTCGAATCCGGCCTCGCCGACATCGTGTTCCCCGAGATCCCCGCCCTGCAGCTGGAGATCGACGAGCACCACCGCCACAAGGACGTGTTCGAGCACACGATGATCGTCATCGAACGCGCCGTCGCGCTCGAGACCGGCCCGGACGGCCCCGTGCCCGGCCCCGACCTGACGCTGCGACTGGCCGCGCTCATGCACGACATCGGCAAGCCGCGCACCCGCCGCTTCGAGGCGGGCGGCAAGGTCAGCTTCCACCATCACGACGCGGTCGGCGCGAAGATGACCCGCAAGCGCCTGCGCGTGCTGCACTTCGACAACCACATCGTCGACGACGTGAGCGAACTGGTGAACCTGCACCTGCGCTTCCACGGCTACGTGGACGAGCCGTGGACCGACGCGGCCGTGCGCCGCTACGTGAAGGACGCGGGCGCGCTCTACCACCGGCTCAACCGTCTCACCCGCGCCGACGCGACCACGCAGAACCGACGCAAGGCGATGGTGTTCTCGTCCGCGATGGACGAGATGGAGCAGCGCGTCATCGCGCTCAAGGAGCAGGAGGACCTCGACGCGATCCGCCCCGACGTGGACGGCAACGAGATCATGGAACTGCTGGGACTCGAACCCGGCCCGATGGTCGGCCGCGCGTACCGGCACATGCTTGATTACCGACTCGACAACGGTCCCGTCGACCACGAGACGGCCGTCGCTGAGCTGCGCCGCTGGTACGAGAGAGAGACCGCGGGCGCATAGCCGTCGGTATCCTCTTCTCGGACGCGCTATCTCGTGCACTGAGGGCAGATTCCGGACTGTGCGCAGCGCTATACGGCAAACTGAGGGCACTTGTACTCTCCGCAACCGTCACATGTGGCGCAACATTCGGCCAAGGTCTAAGGGGCATGACAGGTGCAGGGAGAGTACGGGTGCCCTCAGTTTGCCGTATAGCATCTTGCAAACCCCGGAATCTGCCCTCACTATGCAACATAGTTCTCCGGAACTCGCGGCGGACGCGCGATCGCATGGTCTGCGTGCGCATTGCGAAGGTTGGACGGTCCGTAACCTCACAACGGACACGCAGACATAGTCGTCGCGTGTCCGTTGCGAAGTTACGGGGGCGGGGAAGCGGCGGTTACTGGGCGGTTTCGGCCTGCTGGTCGGCGGACTGGTCGGCCTGCGCATCCTCCTCGGTGGGGTCGGCGACGACCTCGTAGTGCGGCAGGCCGGTCATCTGGTCGGCGGCAACGCAGCCCTCGATGTCGGCGATGTCCTTGTCGGCGCCCGGCACGTCCGCGACCGGCACGAGGTCGTTGAACGTGGCGCCCAGCACGACGTCGACGCTCGTGTCCTCGCGGTCGTCCATGACGAGCACCGCGTCGGTGAAGTTCGCGTTGAGCGTGTACGCCTCGGCGATCGCGTTCTTGCCGAAGCGAATCATCGTGCGCTCCAGGTCGGTGTTCTGCGCGCCGTCCACGTAGTAGGTCTGCGGGTCGTTCATCGGGAAGCCGCGCTGGACGAGCGCGTTGCGCACCGCCTTCGCGAAGCCGACGTGCGCGGTGCCGTTGAACACCGTCACGTTGACGTCGCGGTTGTCCACGTACTTGCGCGTCGAACCGTCCTCGGCCTTCGGCACGCACGGCGCGGTCACGCCGTAGTTGGGCTGCGTCGCGGACGTCTTCACCACGCCCAGCCCGAACAGGTGGAAGTAGAACATGAGCGCGACCACCAGCAGCACGACCAGCAGGGACCCGGCGACGGCGAACACCTTGCGCTGACGGCGTCGCATGTACGCCTTACGGGCTTGCCTCTCGTCGTATTGCTCAGTCATTCCTTGTCCTTCCCATTCCCACGAGACTGGTTCAAGAGTAGCGGCACTACGTGACGCCGACGCCGGTGGTCAGGCGACGGTGATGCGCGGCGTAGCCGGGGCGTCGGCGGCGATGATGCGGTCGACGCAGCCGGCCGACTCCCATGCGCGGCGCACCGCATCCTCGACGGTGGCCGTCGGCGTGAACGCGACGACCGACGGGCCGGAACCGGAGACGAACGCCTGCGTCGCGCCCGCCGCCCTCGCCGCGTCGATCGCGAGGCCGCTGCGCGGGTGCAGCGTGACGGCCGCATGCTGCAGATGGTTCTCGCCGCCGTCGCCGGCGCCGAGCCGGTCGAACGCGGCGTACACGGCCGGCGTGGACAGCGCGTCGTCGTACGCGCCGACGAGCAGACGGCCGGCGAACCCGCGCGCGGCGAGGTCGCGGCCGCGCGGCGAATCGGCGGGGATGTCGTCGATTCGCTCGCCGAAGCCGGTGCCGTGCGCGACGCCGCCGGTCAGGCAGAACGGCATGTCGGCGCCGAGCGTGGCGGCGACCGCGCGCAGCCGGTCGATCGGCCAGTCGAGTGCCCACAGGATGTTCAATGCGAGCAGTGCGCCGGCCGCGTCGGCGGATCCGCCGCCCAGACCGGCCGCGACCGGGATGCGCTTGGTCAGGCGGATCGCGACGTCGGGCTCTCGGCCGGCGGCCTGCGCGAGGGCGAGCAGCGCCTTGACGGCGTGGTTGCGGCGCGCGTCCTCGTCGGACAGGGCGTCGGCGGCCGGTGCGGCGAGGTCGCCCAGATGGTCGCCGGCCAGCGCGAACGTGAATCCGGAGCCGGGCGCGCGGCGGGACACGGCGACGGTGTCGTAGACGCCGACGCCGCAGTAGATCGTGTCGAGCGCGTGGCGGCCGCCCCATTCGGCGCGCGGCTCGCCCACGTGCAGGGTCAGGTTCGTCTTGGCGGGCACGTCGACGCTGACGGCGGACGGCTGCTGCTGGTTCGTCACGATGGGCTCCTTCCGGGGATTCACAACGGTTCTGCTGGTGCGGTCCGGTCGTCGGCGGGTCGGCGTCGGCCGGACCGGCGGAGGACTACTCGGCGTCGGTGGTCGGCTGGGAGTCGGAGGAATCGGCATCGTCGGCGGCTGCGGCCGTATCGGCGTACGTGTCGGCGACGGCGGCGCACGCGCGTGCGAGCGCGGCGAATTCGCCGATCGTCAGCGTCTCGCCGCGGCGGGTCGGGTCGATGCCGGCCGCCTCGAACGCGCCGGCGGGCACGGTCTTCTTGAGCGCGGCGTGCAGCGTCTTGCGACGCTGGCCGAACGCGGCGTCGATGAGCGCGAACGTGGCCTTGCGGTCGGCGTCGCCGACGAGCGCGGCCTGCGCGGCCGGATTATGACGGTCGAAGCGCACGAGCGCCGAATCCACGTTCGGGGCCGGCCAGAACACGTTGCGGCCGATGTTGCCGACGCGGCGTGCGGTGCCGTACCAAGCGAGCTTGACGCTGGGCGTGCCGTAGATCTTGCTGCCCGGTTCGGCGGCGAGACGGTCGGCGACCTCCTTCTGCACCATGACGAGGAACGAGTCGAGGTTGGCGAAGCGTTCCAGCAGCGTCAGGATGATCGGCGTGGCCACGTTGTACGGGAGGTTCGCGACGAGCGTGAAACGGTCGTCGTCGTTGAAATCCGGCAGGTTCGCGGGAGCGACGGTCAGCGCGTCGCGGTTGACGACGCGGAAGCGGTCGACCGCGTCCGGCATGTATTCGCCGATCGTGCGCGGCAGGCGTTCGGCGACCGGCGGGTCGATCTCGACGGCCGTCATCGTCGCGCCGGTCTCCAGGATCGCCAGCGTGAGCGACCCGAGGCCCGGGCCGACCTCCATCACATGCGTGTCGGCCGTCACGTCGGCCTCGCGCACGATGCGGCGCACCGTGCCCGGGTCGATCACGAAGTTCTGGCCGAACTTCTTGGTGGGGCTGATGCCCGCGTCCGCCGCGATGCGACGGATGTCCGCCGCGCCCAGCAGCCTGCCCTGCTCTTCGTTCATCTCATGCCTTTCGTCGGTCTTCTCTGTATTCTCGCGTGTTTCGTATGGTCTTGCAGCGTCCGGTAGGCCCCGTGTCGTCGTGCTTGGCTGCGGACGGATGCCCTCGCCGGTCGGTGGCCCGCCAGTCTGCCGCACGATCGGGGCGGCCGTGCCGGATCAGTACCAGCCGACCTCTTCGGAATGCTGCCACGCCTTGGACGGTGAGCCGTAGCGTTCCGCGATATAGGCCAGACCCCAGTCGATCTGGATCGCGGCGTCGTCGCGCCAGTCCGCGCCGAACACCGCCATCTTGTCGGCGGGGAGCGCCTGCGGGATGCCGTACGCGCCGGATGATGCGTTCTCCGCATCCCAACGCCAGTTCGACTCGCGGTTCCACAGCTTGACGAGGCAGTCCCAGTCGTCGCCGGTCCAGCCGCGCTGGGCCGCCGCGCCCGCCGCATAGGCCTGCGCCTGCGCCGGCGTCGGATGCCACAGCCGTGCGGTCGAGCTGCCGTCGGACGAGCCGCCGGAACCGCCGGACGATGAGCCGGAGTCGCTGGAACCGCCGCTGGATGAGCCGCCGGAGTTCCCACCGGAATTGCCGGCATCATCGGAACCGCCGGACGACGATCCTCCGTTGGACGATCCGCCCGAGTCGTCGCCGCTACCGCCGGAATTGCCGGAATCATTGGAGCCTCCGCCCGACGTTCCGCCGCCGTTGCCGGCGTCGTCGGTCGAGCCGCCGGTCGTACCGGAACCGCCGTCGCCGGAATCATTGGAACCGCCGTCGCCGCCGGTCGTGCCGCCTGACGTGCCGGAATCGGATGAGCCGCCGCCGGTCGCGCCGGACGATCCGCCGGTCGCGCCGCTGCCGCCGGACATCGAACCGCCGGACGAACCGGGTGTGCCACCGGAACCGGCCGCATCATCGGACCCATTCGACCCGCTCGACGGGCCGACGGCGATGATCGTGTCGAGCGCCAGCTTGACGACGGTTTCGGAGGCGAGCGTCTCCGACTCGACCTCGCCGTCGACGTATGTGACGTCGTAGACCTGCCGGATCCGGCCGTCCTCGCCCTGCTGGCGGACGACGGATTCGCCCGGCGCCAGCGACGGGTCGACGACCGTCTGCGTGCCGTGCGTCACCGTCGTCATCCGTGTCTCCTGGCCGACCGTGACGCGCTGCACGCGCAGGATCGTCTCGTCGCCGTCGCGTTCGACGCTGACGCGGTCGTCCTTGCCGACGGTGATGCCCTTCGCGTCCAGGATCGACGCGGCCGGCAGCTTGCCGTTCGGCGCGACCGAGGTCTTGCCGTCCGCGATGACCGTGACCGGGCCGTCCGCGTCGATGACCATGCCGCCGGTGAGCTTGTTGTAGATGTTGCCGATGTCGACGGTGATCTTCGCGGCCGCATGCTCGTTCGCCTCGAAGAAGCCGAGCAGCTGGGCGGCGCTGGTCGCGGTCGTCCAGAACGGGACGCGCTGGCCGTCGATCGTGATGGTGGTCTGGTAGGCGCTCTGCACGGTCACGACCGCATGGTCGGTGAGCCGGTCGCCGCCGGCGCTCGACTCGACCAGGTCGTGCGTCTTCACGTCGACGCCCATCCGGGCGAGCAGGCGCTGGGCGCTCATCGCATACGTGACGACGGTCGTCGTCTCCCCGTTGACGGTCACGGCGACGGTCTTGCGCGCGCCGACTGCGAACGTGCCGACCATCATCGCGGTCACGCTGAGCGCGCATGCGGCGACTCGGATGCGGCGCAGACGGGCGAATCGTTGCGGGGTCCATCGTCTGGCCATGCGGTGCACCTCGTTTCCTGACGTTGCGGACGGTCTATCTGGTCCAGGGGGATGACGTGCGCGACGACGCGATGCGCACAAGGGTGCATTGTACCGGCCGAACCCGAACGGCGGCTGGGTCGGGGAGGAGAGACGGGAGGAGATAAAGAAAAAGTGGGGGCGGGAGAGAAGGGGAAGTACCCGCCCCCACTACAAGGGCAGAGCCGGTTGGGGGAACGCTCTGCCCACTCACCAGAAGCTACAAGTTGGGGGAAAGCTTCTGGGTTGCTTACTCAGGGTAAGAACTCCGCGCAGAAAACCACGCTAGTGCCTACTATACGCCGTTTTTCTGCGTGACGAGCCCCCTGTCGGGATCGAACCGACGACCTGCCGCTTACAAGGCGGCCGCTCTGGCCATCTGAGCTAAGGAGGCTTACCGCGTCCGAATGCCTCGGATGCGACGAATGACAAGCATACCAGCACTTTCGGAATGTTCAATGTCGCGCCGTGGGTCGGTGCGGAACGGCCACGCTTTTTTGTTTGACGAATTTCCTAATAATGTCGCTGTTGTGCGTGTCGCGTCCGTTTTTACGCCGCCGGGGAAATCCGCTGTCCGGATGATGGTCCCGTATCGTGACCGGCCGTCCGATGCCGTGGGTATCGGACCTTCACTATGGACGCGCAATCGGGATGCGCGCGTGCCCGTTGCGAAGTTTCGGACAGTCGTTGCTTCGCAACGGACACGCAGACCGTCCGATTGCGCGCGCGTTGTGACGTTTCGGCGGGCAGGCCGTCCCGGACCGGCTCCGATCCGGGACGGCCCGGCGGAATCACTCGCTCTGGCCGGTCATCACGTCGATCGGCTTGCCGTCGGCGCCGATCGACGGCAGCGTCGCCCCGTCGCCCAGCTTGTCGGCGGGCAGACCGATCGACTCCAGGAACGCGTCCTTGACCGTCATGCCGGCGGCGCTCACCTCCGACAGGTTCCAGCGCGTGCCGTTGATCGTCAGCGCCGGCGTCGTGAACGTGCCCTCGAAGTTGCCGGACGTGTTGAACAGCTCCGGACGCTTCGGCGTATACGCGTTGACCGCGGCGAGCCAATCATCGTAGTCGCGCGTCATCGCCGCCTGCGCCACGTCGTCCGCGACGCCCGCGTCGATCGCCTGCTGACGGATCTCGGCGTCGCCGACCGGCTCGTAGCCGCTGCCCTCCTCCGGCTGGAAATCATCGGCGTACATGTTGGCGATGAAATCGAGCAGATGCGCCGGATCGTCGTCATGGTCGGCGATGTACAGCGCGGCGTTCGCGGCGCGGCTCGAATACTCGTCCGTCGAATAGCGGTCCATGAACGACAGGAAGTGCAGCTCCAGATTGATCTGCCCGGCATCGACCAGCTTCACCAGCGTCGGGTCGAGCTGACGGTTCACGCTGCCGCATCCCGGGCACATGAAATCCATGTAGATCGCGATCGTCGGCGCGCCGTCCACCGTCGTGCCGTAGCCGTCCTTCGAGATCATGATGCCGCCCTTGTCGTCGGCGCGCGCCGGCTTGCCGGAGACGGCCTGCACCGCCTGGTACGCATCGTCGACGCTGACCTCCTCGGCGGCCTCCTGCGCCGCCTGATGCGTCGAACGCCAGAACATCACGCCGCCCACCGCCAGCAGCGCCACGATCAGCGTCACCACGATCGCGCCGATCACCGTCTGCTGCCGGCGCTCGCGCTCCGCCTGCTCGCGCGCGGCCTGCTCGGCCCGCGCCTCGGCGGCGCGCCTCGCCGCCCGGCTCTTGTCCCTGTTGCCCTTGGCCATGATGATCCTTCCCACTGCGGCCCGCGCGCGGCCGACGGTTCCCGCCGCCGGCCCGGCTGCGCGACCGACGATACGGCCTTGCGATCGCGCCCATCATAACGGACGCGCGTGAGTATCGCCCACGGGTGAAGCCGGGGCGGACGTCACCAGGATTCGCCGGCGAACGGCCACCAGTCGATCGGCGAACCGAGGCCCATCGCGGTGAGCGCGGCCAGCGTGACCGTCAGCCAGACAGCCGCCAGGATCATCGTGCGCGTCGACGTCGGCGACCCGTCCTCCGAACCGCCGCGGGCGGAACCGGCGAGCGCGCCCGCGCCCAGCCGTACGGCCGACGTGCGATGCGAGAACGTCGCCGTCAGCCATCCCACCGCCATCGCCGCGGCCGACACGACGCCGCCGGCCGACAGCGGCGCGTCGGCGGCCATCGGCAGCGTCAGCCACGACGGGCCGAACGTGACGTTCGACGTCGGCAGGTCGAAGATCAGCGCCGCCAACGCCGATACGACGACCATGAACACGCCCAATGCGAGCGTGCACGCGGCGGCGGCGCCGGCCGCGCGCAGCAGATGCCACGGCAGACTCGCCGCCTGCACGAGCCCGTCGGTCGACGTGCGGCCGCCGCGGCGCTCCTCGCGCGACAGTCGCGCGTCCACCGAAAAACCGAACGTGAACAGCGCCCACAGCAGCGCGCCTGCCGCCAGCACCGCCGCGAGCGGGATGCTCGCCGCGACCAGCGCGAGCGGGATGAGCAGCAGCGTCACGACGCCCGACCCGGCCGACAGGTAGCGGGCGCGCCGCGTCGCCGCATCCGCGTCGTCGGCGTCGCCGTACGGGTCGTAGGAATCGTGCGCACCGTAGGTGTCGTCAGCGTCGTCGTCGAGACGCCGGCCGAACCAGCCGCGACGGGGCCGGGTGCGGTCGTCGCCCGCCGCGTCGCCGGCCGGGCCGGACGCCGCCGTGCCTGTCGCGCGCCGGACCGCGCGTCCGGACGGTCCGTCATCCACCGGCTCGCCGCCGATCTCCGTCAATGCGTCGTCGTCGGGGACGTCGTCGGAGCGTTCGTCGCCGTCCATCAGGAACGCCGGCGGGCGGCCGTCCGCGGACGGCTGGTCGAACAGCGACGACTGCGTCCACTCGCCCGACGTCGGTGCCGCCTCGCCGCGCGCGGCGGTCTCCGATCCATACGCTCCGGCGAGGAACGACGGTACGCGGCCCGGCGGCGTGACCGGCGCGGCGATCACGGTCGTGCCGTCCGACGGCGACGACGTAGGTGCCGCCGGCATGCCGGGCGCACGATCCGCGGCGGGCACATTGCGCGAATTGCGTACGATGCGTCCGCCGCTGTCGGCGGCAGGCGCATCTGCCGGCATGGCAGCCGGCGGCAGGACGGTCGTCGATTCGCCCGGCGACGGCATGGTCGTGGACTCCGCGGACGGTACGGCGGCAGCGGAACCCGCCGGAGAAAGCACGGTCGTGGACTCGTCCGGCGGAACCGGCGGCACGGCTCCCGACGGGTCCGACGGCTGGTCCGCCGAACGCCCGTCGGTCGCGTCGGTCGCGTCGGTCGCGTCGGCCGGCGTCTCTGGCGTCGCATCCGCGGACGTATCGTCCAACGCAGGCGCGCCGCCGGACAGCACGTCCATCGGCAGCATCTCCATCACCTGCGACGGCGCATCCGTCGGCAGCTCGACCGCGGCCGACGCGGTCGACGGCGCCGGTGGGACGGGCGGTGCCGACCGGTCGACGGTCGGCGGCATCGGCGGCATCGAAGACGGCGCAACGAACGCTGACGGATCGCCACCCGCCGTGGCGATCGGCGACGGGGGCGCCGGCGGCATGCCCGCGCCGGCCTCAGATATGGAAGTCCCGACTCCGCCGGCGATCCCGCGGGCCATACGCCCGCCCGCGCCGGCCGCACGACGCTGCGCGCGACGCCACAGCAGACGCGGATTATCCGCGCCGGAACCGTCAAAAGGGTGCACCACCCCCATCTCGCCGCTTTCCAGCGCCGCATCCCGCCACGCGAACGGGTCGAGCGCGTCCATCATGATCGCATGCAGCAGCTGGTCCGGCGTGCAGCGGCGACGCCGGTCCGGATGCAACGCGGCGCGGAACGCGTTCATCGTGCCCGCCGGTAGACCCGTCAGATTCGCATTGCCCGCGGCCGCACGCTCCAGCACCGCCATCATCGGCTTCGTGCCGAACACCGGCGCACCCGTCGCCGCGAACGCCAGCACCGACGCCAGCGACCACCAGTCCGTCATCTCATCCGACTCCGCGCCGTCGATGATCTCCGGCGCGATGAACCCCGGCGTGCCCATCACCAGACCGGTGCGCGTCACATGGCTCTCCCCGCCCGACATCGCGATGCCGAAATCCACGATGATCGGCCCCGATGCCGCCACCATCACATTCGTCGGCTTCAGATCGCGATGCACGATCCCCGCCGCGTGCACCGCCTTCACCGCCTCGATCAGCTTGCGCGCCAGCCGTTCCAGATCATCACCCGTATAGCGGCCGTTCGCCTTCACGTCGTCACGCAGATTACGGCCCTCGATCAGCTCCGTCACGATGAACGCGACCGAATCATCCAACTCCATATCCACGATGCCGCATACACCCGGATGATTCACCCGCTTCAACGCCATCGCCTCGCGGCGCAGGCGCTCGCGGGCCGTCAGGCGTTCGCGCAGCGCGTCGTCGTCACCGTCGTCGACGCCGTCCTCCGACAGCGAATCGCGCAGGATCTTCATCGCATACTCCTGGCCGCCGCCGTCGTTGACGCGCCAGACGGATCCCATCGCGCCCGCGCCGAGGCGCGACACCAGCGTGTACCCGCCGATCAGGGCCCCCGGTTCCAGATTCAATGCGTTCAGATCGCTCATGTGGCCCCATCCTAGCCAAGCGTGCCGAAACCGGCGGAATTGCGCCGCTGACACGCCCATCGGGAGTCTGTCGGGAATCCGTCGGGAGTTCATCGGACGGCCGTCGCCGGCTGCCGGCCGCCGCCGATCGCGACGCGCGCGGGCATGCCGTTCGCGTACGCGAAAACGCCGTTTACGCAAAACCGGTGGCGCGGCCGGGCGCATCGTGGTAGCAGATTATGCGCCCGAAACGACAGGATGGGGGAGCCGGGCCGCGACGCGGCGGCGAATCTGCGAGTCTGGAACGGACCCCGGTATGAGGGGCGTCCGCGCAGCGACCCAACGGAGAGCGAGCGGACGCACCGCAAGGGAGGACGGTGCAGGGCAGTGCCCGAATCCCCTGTACGGGCCGATAACGGTATCGGCTCGCATCCCGGCGACAGACAATCAAGGAGGAGAACGATGCTGAGCATCAACTGGAGCGACGTCTGGAACGTCGTCGCATCCCTCGCGCCGCAGCTGATCGCGATCGCGGTCGTGCTGGTTCTGGCGCTGGCGCTGACCTTCGGCGTGAACAAGAAGACCGTGCAGAACGCCGGCACCCGCAAGCTCATCCATTCCGAATCGTGGATCGTGTTCCTGGTCGCCGTCGTCGTGTCGGTGTCCATGATGATGTACGGTCCGCTCGCCTCGCTGCTCAACAGCGCGACCGCGACCAAGTACGAGCTGAGCGAGACCACCATCTCCAACGCGAACAAGCTCGCCAAGGAGATCTAGTCCGAAGCCATCACCCTGCTGCAGAACGACGACGACAACCTGCCGCTGGCCAACAAGAAGCTCAACGTCTTCGGCTGGGGCTCCACCAACCCCGTCTACGGCGGCACCGGCTCCGGCTCGATGAACCAGTCCTACGAGACCACCTCCATCCTCGACGGCCTCAAGGAGGCCGGCATCGAGACCAACGCCGACCTGAGCAAGCTGTACACCGACTACCGCGCCGACCGTCCGGTCGTGGCCATGGCCGAGCAGGACTGGACCCTGCCGGAGCTCCCGGCCGCCGACTACCCGTCCGACGTGATCGAATCCGCCAAGGAATACTCCGATGAGGCGATGATCGTCATCGCCCGCGTCGGCGGCGAAGGCGCCGACCTGCCGAAGGACATGACCGCCGACGGCATCACCTACAACGACAACTCCACCGAATACAAGGACTTCCAGAAGGGCGAGAGCTTCCTCGAGCTCAGCCAGACCGAGAAGGACATGATCGACCTCGTCACCAAGAACTTCGACAAGGTCACCCTCGTCTACAACGGCGCCAACACCTTCGAACTCGGCTTCGTCAAGGACTACCCGCAGATCAAGTCCGTCCTGTGGTGCCCGCCGGCCGGCCAGACCGGCTTCTCCGCCCTGGGCGACATCCTCGCCGGCGAGACCAACCCGTCCGGCAAGACCTCCGACACGTTCGTGTACGACCTGACCCAGCAGCCGTCCTACAACAACGCCGGCGACTTCAAGTACGACAACATGAGCGAGTACGGCACCGAGAACTTCGAGGAAGGCGAGACCACCCCGGCGTTCGTCAACTACGTCGAGAACATCTACGTCGGCTACAAGTACTGGGAGACCGCCGCCGACGAAGGCGCCGTGAACTACGACGAGTACGTCCAGTACCCGTTCGGCTACGGCCTGTCCTACACCTCCTTCAAGCAGGAGATGGGCGACGTCACCTACTCCGACGGCAAGATCACGTTCGACGTGACCGTCACCAACACCGGCGAGAAGGCCGGCAAGGACATCGTCGAGGTCTACTACAACCCGCCGTACACCAACGGCGGCATCGAGAAGGCCTCCGCCAACCTGGTCGCCTTCGAGAAGACCGACCTGCTTGAGCCGGGCGCATCCCAGACCGTGTCCGTCGAGTTCGACGACGACGACATGGCCTCCTACGACGCGAACGACGCCAAGGCGTACGTGCTGGAGCAGGGCGACTACGAGATCTCCATCCAGTCCGACTCGCACACCACGATCGACGAGGAGACCGTGACCGTCGATAAGACGATCACCTACAACACCGAGGACAACACGCACAACGGCGACGCCGTCGTGGCCACCAACGTGTTCGACGACGCGCTCGGCGAGGCCCAGGGCATCACCTACCTGTCCCGCGCCGACCACTTCGCCAACGCCGACAAGGCGCTCGCCGCCCCGACCAACTACACGCTGGCCGACGAGCTCAAGGAGACGTTCTTCAACAACTCCGACTACGATCCGACCGCGTACGACAACGCCGACGACGAGATGCCGACCACCGGCGCCAAGAACGGCGTCAAGCTGTACCAGCTGACCGGCAAGGACTACGACGACGAGCTGTGGGACCAGCTGCTCGACCAGATGACCTTCGATGAGATGGACAACCTGATCGCGTTCGGCGGCTACGGCACCCAGGCTGCCGACTCCGTCGGCAAGATCGCCCTGACCGACGTCGACGGCCCGGCCTCGCTGAACAACAACTTCACCGGCGTCGGCTCCATCGGCTTCCCGTCGTCCACCTCCGTGGCCTGCACGTGGAACAAGGACCTGGCCCGCCAGTTCGGCGACGGCATCGGCGACATGGCCCACGACATGCACGTCGCCGGCTGGTACGCCCCCGCCATGAACATCCACCGCAACGCCTTCGCCGGCCGTACCTTCGAGTACTTCTCCGAGGACAGCTACCTGTCCGGCGTGATGGCCTCCGAGCAGATCGCCGGCGCGCAGGCCAAGGGCGTGTACGCGTTCATGAAGCACTTCGCGCTGAACGACCAGGAGACCAACCGACTCAGCGAGCTCAACACCTGGGCGACCGAGCAGTCGATCCGCGAGATCTACCTCAAGCCGTTCGAGATGAGCGTCAAGGAGGGCGGCTCCGGTGCGGTCATGAGCTCCTTCAACTACATCGGCACCGAATGGGCCGGCTCGCACTCCGGTCTGCTCAACACCGTCCTGCGTGACGAGTGGGGCTTCCGCGGCATGGTCCTGACCGATTACTTCGGCGGCTACGGCTACATGGACGCGGACCGCGCGATCCGCGGCGGCTCCGACGTGATGCTGGCCACCACCGACATCACCAACCACATCGAGGACAAGTCCGCGACGTCGCTGCTGGCGATGCGCACCGCCTGCCACAACATCCTGTACACGGCCGCCAACAGCTGGCTGTACGCGGATGGCGAGCCGGAGGTCGAGACCCCGATGTGGAAGACCATCACCTACGTGGTCTGGGGCGTCGCCGCGCTGCTGGTCGTCGGCCTCGAGGCGCTGACCATCAAGCGCTACCTCGCCCGCCGCAAGGGCTGAGTCCGGCCGGACGGCCGCGGTCCCGCGGACCGACGGCCGGTCACCACACGGCCAACGGGTAGGGTCGGGCGTCTCCGGCGCCCGCCCCGCACACGACCCGGTTCCGTCGCCATGACGGGACCATCCGGAGAGAGAAGCGACCGGCCGCGGCCGCCAGCATCACTGGCGCCGCGGCCGGTTCGTCGTATGTGTGGGGGTGGGCGTACGTCGGTGGACGGTCGCCGGATAGGATGGCGGCATGACGATGGATGGTTTCGCGCGCGACGTGCTGGAGGTCGTGTCGGATATCCCGCCCGGCCGGGTGGCCTCGTACGGCCAGATCGCGGCGCTGATCGGCCGCCCGCGCAATGCGCGGCTGGTCGGCCGCGTGCTCGCCGGGGTCGACATGTACGCCGGCGGCGATGCCGGCCGCTCCGACTGCTCCGATCGTGATGCCGGTGACGGGTCGGCCGCCGCCTGCCGCATCGCCTACCCGTGCCATCGGGTCGTGACCGCGTCGGGTCGGCTGGTGCCCGGCTGGATCGCCCAGCGTGCCCTGCTGGAGGCCGAAGGTGTGGGCTTCCGCGCCGACGGATGCGTCGACATGGCCCGTTTCCGCTGGATCCCCTGATTCGCTCCGTTTGTTGTCCGCTTTATCGCCTTTATCAACCGGTTTTGCTATCCGCCGGCCGGTGCTCGCCGATTGCCGCGTGACCTGCGTCCGAGGAGTTCCGGGATTCTCGGACTACAGCCACGCAATGTGCCTTTTCTGCGTGACCTGTGCCCGAGAATCGGTGCATTACTGGTATTCAGCTCACGCAATCAGGCCGGGGGGGGGCTGAGTGCATCATCCCGGGAACCGGGTGCGGTGGCGGTAGGCGAGAGGCGTTTCACCGGTGACGACGCGGAAGGTGCGCGCGAGGAAGTTCGGCGAGTTGAACCCGCATCGGGGTGCGATCGCGCCGACCGGCAGATCCGTACCGGCGAGCAGTTCGGCGGCGGCGCGCACGCGCACGTCGTTCACGTATTCGATCGGCGACTGGTTGAGATGCCGGCGGAACAGCGTCGCGCAGGTGCTGCGGCCGACCGCGCCGGCGGCCGCGATCTGCGCGAGCGTGATCGTATGCGCGTAGTTCGCCTGGATGAAGTCGACCATCGCGGTCAACGATTGCAGCCGCGGTTGCCGGGCCGACCGGCCCGACATCCCGGTTGCCGTCGCCGTTGCCGGCACCGCCGATGACGACGGCGAACGGTCCGTGCCGCAGCGTCCGTCGGCCGTGTCCATCAGCCGCGTCAGGCGTTCCGCGATCGTGTAGAAGCCGGCGAGCGTCGTCAGCGACGTGGTCGGCGATCCGACGGCGTCGGCCATCGTATGCAGCGTACTGATGATGGCGGCGGCGTCGGGCGTGCCGTCGGCCGCGTTCCCGGGCGCATCGCCGACCGCACCGGTGGCGGGGGAGAGCAGCAGGTACGGTGGCCGCGCGTCGTCGCCGAGGGGCAGGATGTGCCGTTCGAGCACGTCGCGGGGCGTGCCGGCGCGCATCGGGTTGAGCAGCGCGCACAGGAATTCGCAATCGGTGCCGTCGGCGGAGTAGCCGTAGTGGAGCCGGCGCGCGTTCACGAAGATCGCCTGGCCTTCGTCGATGCGCACGCGTTCGCCGTCGACGAAGTAGGTGAGATGGCCGCGTTCGGCGATCAGGAACTCCCAGTCGTCGTGCCAATGGCAGTCGGCGCGCATGGTGGGATATCGTGCGAGCGAGCCACGTCGCATGTACGAGAAGAACAGCGGATAGTCGTAGCGTACGCGCTCCGAGCCGTCCGCGCGCACCACCATGGGGCCGGCGGCATCGCGGACGGCGGGTTCGTCGACATGAGGCGTGCGGGCGGCGTCACGGTCGATGTCGCGGTCCGTGTCTCGTTGCATGGCTGCACCTCCGTTTTGGTAGATAGTGCACAAACTGATGCGCATTGTACAACCGCCGACGCCGTGTGCGGCGGCCGGCGGCGATGTAATGGATGAGGTCGCGGGCGCGTTCGCTGGCGCCGGCCGATGCGAGACGAAAGGAGATGCGATGCCGCAGTCGAAGCCCATGACCCCAGTCGGTCCTGCCGTGGCCGTCGAATCCGCCGCCCAGCCCGCCCCGCTGACCTACCGCGGCTTCCTGCGCGCGCTGCGGCCGTTGGCGCTGCCGATCGCGTTCCAGCAGTTCGTGCTGGTGCTGTCGAATGCGTTCGATGTGGTGATGCTCGCCGCCGTGGACCAGGATGCGCTGTCGGCGGTGTCGCTCGCCACGCAGGTGCAGTTCGTGTTCGAACTGTTCGTGCTCGCGTTCACGATCGGCGCGAGCACGCTGATCGCACAGTACTGGGGCAAGGGCGACGCGGACGCGGTCAGCCGCATCATCTCGTTCGTCCTGGCGCACACGATCGCACTGTCCGCGGCGTTCGCCGCCGTGGCCGTCGCGTTCCCGCGCCCGCTGATGCGCCTGCTCGCCGGCGACACGGCGCTGGTCGGACCGGGCGCCCGGTATCTGTCGGTCACGGCCGTCGCGTTCGTGATGATCGGCGTCAGTCAGATCAACCTGTGCCTGTTCAAGAACACCGGCCGGGCCGCCACGGGCACGGCGATCAGCATGGTCGGCGTCGCCGTGCACATCGTCGTCAGCGGGCTGCTGATCTTCGGCGCGTTCGGCCTGCCGCGGCTGGGCGTGACCGGCGCGGCCGTGTCGACCGTCATATCGCGCGGCGTCGAATGCGCATGGTCGTGCGTCGCCGCCCGCCGTGTCGCATCCGTCGCGCCGCGATGGCGTCACATGCGCCGCGCGGACCGGCGGCTGGAACGCGACTACTGGCGGTACACGCTGCCGGTCCTCGGCAACGAGATCGCGTGGGGCGGTGGATTCGCGACGTACACGATCATCCTCGGCCATCTCGGGTCGGCCGCGGTGGCGGCGAATTCGATGGCGAACATCGTCAAGGACCTGCTGGTGTGCCTGTGCGCCGGCCTCGGCAGCGGCGGCGGCATCCTGATCGGCGGCATGATGGGCCGCGGCGAACTGGACCGCGCGCGCCGCGCCGGCGGCATGTTCTGCCGCACCGCGATCGTGCTGGGCGTGGCGATCGGCGGCGTCATCGTCGCATTGCGGCCGTTCGTCCTGCGCGTGACGACGCTGGACGCGGAGGCGACCGGCTACCTGTCGGGGATGCTGCTCGTGTGCGCGTACTACGTGGTCGGCAAGTCGATCAATTCGACGACGGTCGGCGGCCTGTTCCCCGCCGGCGGCGACTCGCGGTTCGGCCTGGCGTGCGACATGGTGACGATCTGGGCGATCGTGATCCCGTTCGGCCTGCTCGCCGCGTTCGTCTGGCATTGGCCGGTGATGGCCGTATACGTGCTGCTCAACCTCGACGAGATGATCAAACTGCCCGCCGTGTTCGCGCACTACCGCACGTACCGCTGGCTGCGCGACCTGACGCGCTGACGGCGGTCGGCCGCCCCGCCCATCAACCTCACTCCCCAAAAGAAACCATCGCCGCGCGCCGACGCGCGACCGGCCGCGGCCTCACGGAAAGGACCATCATCATGCACGACACCATGCGCCAACGCATCGCCGACGGACGCCTGTTCACCGACTACTGCGAAGGACTGCCGGAGGACCGTCTCGCCGCCAAGCGGCGGATGAAGCGCTTCAACGAGCTCGACCCGGCCGACACGGAAGGCCGCGCGCAGCTCATCGGCGAGATCCTCGGCACGCCGGACCGGCCGGCGGCCGCGTGGATCGAACCGCCGTTCTACTTCTGCTACGGCACGAACATCACGATCGGCGACGGCACGTACGTGAACGTCAACTGCTCGTTCATCGACGACGGCCGCATCACGATCGGCCGGCGCGTCATGTTCGGCCCGTCGGTCAACATCGCGACCGTCAGTCACCCGATCAACCCGGCGATGCGCGAGTTCATGTTCGCCGACCCGGTCGTCATCGGCGACGACTGCTGGATCGGCGCGAACGTGACGATCTGCCCCGGTGTGACGATCGGTGACGGCGTGACGATCGGCGCGGGCAGCGTGGTCACGCACGACATCCCCGCGCACACGGTCGCCGTGGGCGTGCCGTGCCGCGTGCTGCGCGAGATCGGCGAGCGCGACCTGACCGAATACCGCCCCGGCATGGCCTTCGCCGACGACGAGCTCGTACAGGAGACGCTCGCCGCCCGTGAAATCTAAAAGAATCTAAAAAGTTCTAAAAGAATCTAAAAAGTTCTAAAGGATTCTAAAAGCGACAAAGGATTCCATCGCACGATGAGCCGGCGCGACGGCCCGTCGGATGCCGAATCCACCGATTCCGATGCTTCCGGTTTCGGGGCCGGCAGCGTTTGCGCGACCCGAGTCCGAATGCATTCGCGATGCCCGGGCCGAGTTCGCGCAATCGGCCAAGTGAGGGGAAGAATCGGGGCCTTGCATGCTTCTTTCGGCGATCTGAGGGGACGGCTTGGCGGGAGAACTCCGGTCCCGTCGGGCCCTTTCGGCCGGAAACCCCTGGAATCTGGTCTTCGGCATCGGGGATTCTTTCCCCTCAGTTGGAAGAAAGAAGCATGCAAGGCCCCGATTCTTCCCCTCAGATCGGAAGTTCACACAAGCCGATCGGCATGCGGGGCCATACGGCCCTACACGCCGAAACGCGAAGAGCCACCCTCCCGCGAACCCGACCGAAAAAGACGCGAGCCGTACCGAAAAAGTAACGCCCGGCATCGGCCGGCCCTTCCCCTGATGGAATGGACTCGGCGGCATGACGACGTGCCTTGGGCAGAAGGCCAGACGTCGGCACGAACGCCGCAACCCCGTAGGGACATCAAGGAGGAGGCAAGACCATGCTGCAGATCAACATGGCCGACGTCATCACCGTGCTCGGTTCGGTGACGCCGTATCTGATCGCCATCGGCGTCGTGCTCGTGCTGGCGCTGATCGCGACGTTCGCCGTCAACCGCAAGACGGTCGCCGACGTCGCCGCACGCAAGCTCATCCACAGCGAATCGTGGATCGTCATGCTCGTGGCCGCGGTCGTGAGCGTGTCGATGATGCTGTCCGGCCCGCTGGCCACGCTGCTCAACAACGCGACCATCACCAAGTACGAGCTGTCGGACTCGACCGTGTCCGCGGCGAACGACCTCGCCAAGGAGGTCGAATCCGAGGCCATCACGCTGCTGAAGAACGAGAACGGCAACCTGCCGCTGGCGAACAAGAAGGTCAACGTGTTCGGCTGGGGCTCCACCAACCCGGTCTACGGCGGCACCGGCTCCGGCTCGATGTCCGACCAGTACGCGACCACGTCGCTGCTCGACGGCCTCAAGGAGGCCGGCATCGAGACCAACGCCGACCTGACCAAGCTGTACACCGACTACCGCGCCGACCGTCCGGAAGTGGGCATGTGGGCGCAGGACTGGACGCTGCCGGAAGTGCCGGCCGCCCAGTATTCCGATGATCTGATCGCCGACGCGAAGGCGTTCTCCGACGAGGCCGTCGTGGTGCTCACCCGCGTCGGCGGCGAAGGCGCCGACCTGCCGATGGACATGACCGCCGACGGCATCACCTACACCGACAACTCCACCGAGTACAAGGACTTCCAGAAGGGCGAGAGCTTCCTCGAGCTCAGCCAGACCGAGCGCGACATGCTCGACCTGGTCACCGAGAACTTCAGCAAGGTGACGCTCGTCTACAACGGCGCCAACACGCTCCAGTTCGACTTCCTGGACGACTATCCGCAGATCCAGTCCGTGCTGTGGTGCCCGCCGGCCGGTCAGACCGGCTTCTCCGCCCTGGGCGACATCCTCGCCGGTGAGACCAACCCGTCCGGCAAGACCTCCGACACGTTCGTGACCGACCTGACGAAGACCCCGACCTACAACAACTTCGGCTCGTTCATCTACGACAACATGTCCGAGTTCAACACCGACAACCGCGGCGATGTGCGCCAGCCGAGCTTCGTGGACTACGTCGAAGGCATCTACGTCGGCTACCGCTTCTACGAGACCGCCGCCGACGAGGGTCTGATCGACTACGACGACATGGTCGCGTTCCCGTTCGGCTACGGCCTGTCCTACACGACGTTCAAGCAGGAGATGGGCGACGTCACCTATAAGGACGGCAAGGTCAGCTTCGACGTGACCGTCACCAACACGGGCGGCGTGGCCGGCAAGGACGTCGTGGAGGCATACTACAACCCGCCGTACACCAACGGCGGCATCGAGAAGGCCTCCGCCAACCTGGTCGCTTTCGAGAAGACCGACCTGCTGGAGCCGGGCGCATCGCAGACCGTCAGCATCGAGTTCGATGACGACGACATGGCATCCTACGACTATCAGAAGGCCAAGGCGTACGTGCTGGAGCAGGGCGACTACGAGATCTCCATCCAGTCCGACTCGCACACCACGATCGCCGAGCAGACCATCAGCGTCGATAAGACGATCACCTACGACTCCGACGACAACACGCACAACGGTGACGCCGTCGTGGCCACCAACCAGTTCGACGACGCCGAAGGCGACGTGACCTACCTGAGCCGCGCCGACCACTTCGCCAACTACGACGAGGCCACCGCCGCCCCGGCCAGCCTGACCATGAGCGACGACCTCAAGGCGATGTTCACCAACATCTCCAACTACGACCTCGAAGCCCACAACGACGACTCCGACGAGATGCCCACCACCGGCGCGAAGAACGGCGTCCGCCTCGCCGACCTGACCGGCAAGGACTACGACGACGCCCAGTGGGACGACCTGCTCGACGAACTCACCTTCGACGAGATGGACAGCCTCATCGCGAACGCCGGCTACGGCACCCAGGCCATCAGCTCCATCGGCAAGGTGCAGCTCACCGACGCCGACGGCCCCGCCGCGCTGAACAACAACTTCACCGGCGTCGGCTCCATCGGCTTCCCGGCCTCCACCTCGTTCGCCTGCACATGGAACAAGGACCTGGCCAAGCGCTTCGGCGAGATGATCGGCCAGATGGCCCGCGACATGCACGTGTCCGGCTGGTACGCGCCGGCCATGAACATCCACCGCAACGCGTTCTCCGGCCGTACCTTCGAGTACTTCTCCGAGGATTCGCTCCTGTCCGGCGTGATGGCGTCCCAGCAGATCGCCGGCGCCAAGGAGAAGGGCGTGTACTCGTTCATGAAGCACTTCGCCCTCAACGACCAGGAGACCAACCGCGCCAGCATGCTGTG
Organism: Bifidobacterium samirii; assembly: GCF_003952945.1. Taxonomy (GTDB): domain Bacteria; phylum Actinomycetota; class Actinomycetes; order Actinomycetales; family Bifidobacteriaceae; genus Bifidobacterium; species Bifidobacterium samirii. The sequence continues at coordinate 89,163 of NZ_QXGK01000005.1, read as the reverse complement.
CACGTGGGCCAACGAACAGGCCATCCGCGAGATCTACCTCAAGCCGTTCGAGATGAGCGTCAAGGAAGGCGGCGCGGGCGCGGTCATGAGCTCCTTCAACTACGTGGGCGCCACCTGGGCCGGCGGCAACTCCAGCCTGCTGCAGACCGTCCTGCGTGACGAGTGGGGCTTCCGCGGCTTCGTCCTCACCGACTACTTCGAGGGCGCCGGCTACATGTACGGCGACCAGGCGATCCGCAACGGCAACGACGCGATGCTCGCCACCACCGAGACCACCAACCACATCACCGACCACAGCGCCGCGTCCGTCAAGGCGATGCGCCAGGCCTGCCATAACATCCTGTACACCGCCGCCAACAGCTGGATGTACGAGAACGGCGAGCCCGAGGTCGACACCCCGATGTGGCAGACCGCGATGCACGTCGCCTGGGGTGTGACCGTCGTGCTGGTCCTCGCCCTGGAGGCCCTCGCGATCCGCCGCTACCTCGCCCGCCGCAAGACGGTCGTGACCGTCGCCGCCGGCAAGTGACCTCCCCCCGGCCTGCCGTCGGCTGACGGCGGCAGACCGCCCGACGGCCGTCCGATGACGGTCGTCAGGCAGCCGGCATCATCGCCGACGATCCCGAGATGACGGGGCCGTCGTCCGCATACGATCGCGGACGGCGGCCCCGTTTCGCATGCGACCGCACGCTACGATGGTCATGTCGACGGCGACGGTCGCCGACGGGCGGCGAAGGGAGACGTCATGCTGCGCACGATCAAACAGGTGTCGGAGGAGACCGGCATCCCCGCATCCGCGATCCGTTTCTACGACCGCCACGGCCTGCTGCCCGCCGGCCAACGTGACGAACACGGCTACCGCGTCTTCGACGACGCGGCCGTCCGCGAACTGTACATCGTCGATTACATGCGCCTCGCCGACATGCCCGTACGCACGATCCGACGGTTCGCCGACTGGTGCGACGGCGACGGCGGCAGCATCCGGGAACGGCTCGACGCGTTTGACGACCACTATGAGCAGGTGCGCCGGCGCATCGGCGAACTGACCGACGCGCTCGCCATCCTCGACGAAAGCCGCGCCCGATGCCGGCAGGCGCTCGCCGACGGCGTCGACGACGAGACGTTCCGCATCCTCAACGAGACGGCGATGATCGACACGGTGCAGAACATGCGCCGAAAACGACAGAACATGCAGTGAACCGCGATCGTCGGTTGCCTTGAACCAAGTGCAAGGTCGTTCACTGGTCGCATCGAAGCGTCGCATCGAAGCGGAGCCGCGGAGACGCGACGGCGCGAAGACGAGAGACGACCGGGGAGGCGGACGACGATGTGCGAGATGATGACGGTGGCGGTGGCCGACGACGACGCGACCGCGCGGCGCGACCTGCGCGCGGCCTTGGAGCGCTACGAATCGGAGCATGAAGGCCATGTGCGATTCACGATCCGCGAATACGAATCCGGCGAGGCGCTGCTCGCCGCCTACCGCAGCGACGTGGACGTGGTGATGCTCGACGTGGAGATGGGCGACATGGACGGCTTCGACACGGCGCGCACGATCCGCGAACGCGATGCCGACGTGTCGCTGCTGTTCGTGACCAACATGGCCCAGTACGCGATCCGCGGCTACGAGGTGGATGCGCTCAGCTACCTGCTCAAGCCGGTCAACTACCACGCGTTCGCCCGCGAGATGGACCGCTGCGTGGCCCGCCGTCTCGCGCGCGGCGTGGAGGAGACGCTCACGTTCACGACCGCCGCCGGTGTGGCCCGCGTGCCGGTGCGCGACGTGACGTACCTGGAATGCGTGCGGCACAAGATCATCGTGCATGCGGTGGGCGGCGCCTACGAGTTCACCGGAACGCTCAAAAGCTTCATCCCGCAGCTGGAGCCGCGCGGATTCGCCGTGGCCAACTCCTGCTATCTGGTCAACCTGCGCTATGTGGCCGCGGTGGACCGCGCCACATGCCTAATGCGCGACGATACGCGCCTGGCCGTGTCGCGCCGTCGCCGGCCGGCCCTGCTGCAGGCCGTCGCCGACTACATCACCGCCGCCTAGGCTCTCCGGCCGGGTCGGGGTGCGGATTCGGCGCGGGATGCGGCGGAATGCGTGACCTGAGTCTGAGCGGTTCCATGACCTTATGACTATCACTGTGGTGATATGATCATGGGTATGTAAGGCGGGAGACGGAGATAAGGAGTCGGCCAATGGAGACCTCCTCGATCGAGCTGTGGCACGGCTCCTCGCACGTCATCAGGCAGCCCGAATACGGGCTGGGCAAGCCGAACAACGACTACGGCCGCGGATTCTATTGCACGCGCAGCATCGAGCTGGCCAAGGAATGGGCGTGCGCGGGACTGGATGACGGGTTTGCGAATCGATACACGTTGGCCACCGACGGTCTCGCCTTCCTGGACCTGTCCCGGCCGCCCTACACCATCCTCAACTGGCTGGCCCTGTTGGTCGAGAACCGTCGCTTCCAACCGACCACCGCCGTCGCCACGCAAGGCATCGAGTACCTGAAGCAAGTGTTTCTGCCGGATATCAGTCAGGCCGACGTCATCGTCGGATATCGTGCCGACGATTCGTATTTCTCCTTCGCCCGCGCTTTCGTCAATAACGCGATTTCCCTCGATCAGCTCGCCGAGGCGATGCGACTGGGCGAGCTCGGCAAGCAGATCGTACTCATCAGTCCCCGGGCGTTCGCGGCGCTGCGCTTCCAAGGCTGCGAAATCGCACGCGCATCGACCTACCACGTATTGCGCAACGAGCGCGACCGCACGGCCCGTGACGCCTACCGCCGCAACAGCGCGGAAACCGATCTCGACGGCCTGTTCATGCGCGACATCATCCGCGAGAAGGTGACCAACGATGATCCCCGCATACGATGAGACATACCTGCCGGACGCCATGGCCAACTTGGCCGGCGCATTCGACTACGCGCTGAACGATTGCGGATTGCCGGCCGGCCTGTTCGCGGACTTCTTCGCCGCCTCCGAGGCGGCCGAGCTCTTCGGACGGGGCACACCCAAATACGTGTGCGGCATGTCCGGCGAAGAACTGGTGGCCGAAATCATGCGGCAGACCGGCTGGGTGCGCATCATCGATATGCCGCCCGCCGCGCCGCGTGCCGGCTCGACCCCCGAATACTGGGCCGGATGGGCGCTCGCATACTGCCAATGGGCCAGGGGGGTGCGGTTCGCGGATATTCTCGACGTGCTGCCGTTCGACGATATCGTGCGACTGTACCCGACTCTGCATGAAGCCGACGAAAGCCGATTCGTCGACGTGTACGACGGGCGGGCCGCCTGCAATCGCATCGAGGACGACTCCCGGCTGCATACGATCCGCGTGCGTGCCGGACTCAGCCAATCCGAACTGTCCCGTCGCTCCGGCGTCACCCTGCGCTCCATCCAAATGTACGAGCAGCGCCGCAAGGACCTCGCCAAGGCCTCCGTCTCCACCGTGCTCGCTTTGGCCCGTACGCTCGGCTGCCGCATCGAAGATCTGCTGGAACCGTAGCTTCCCGAAATGATCGGGAAGTTACGGTGCAGACTCCTTGACGATGTCGAGAAGCCGAACGCCGGGTCACTGTCCGGCACTCGGCAGCGGCGCGGTTTTACTCCCGACCAATCGTGCGCGGGAAACGACAGGTTGTGTAATGGGCCGCGCATGCCCCGGCGCGGGCTGGTTCAATCGAAGTCAGCGGCGGAATGGCGCGCGGCATGGGCATGGCACGGAAGCGGTGCCCGCGATGTGGCACGGCAGGTTCGTCGGAGAACGGCAAGACGGCCGTGGCGTGGCGCGAAGGCGAAAGCCGAGAGCAGTGAGGGCGCGGCGCGACGGCCGCCCGCGACGGTGCGCAGGCACTGGAGCGGGCACAGGCAAGGGAGAACGATATGGAACTCGAAGAACTCTCCGTGGTCGAGAAGGCGGCGATGCTGTCCGGCGGCTCCGAATGGGATTCGCGCGGCAACGAGCGCGCCGGCATCCCCAGCTTCGTGATGAGCGACGGCCCCCACGGCGTGCGCCGTCAGCTGGGCGAGGGCGACCATCTGGGTCTGGGCGCGTCCAAGCCCGCCACCTGCTTCCCGACGGCCGGCACGGTCGCCAACTCGTGGGATCCGGCGCTGGCCGAGACGATGGGCAAGGCGCTGGGCAAGGAGGCGCACGACCTCGACGTGAACGTGCTGCTCGGCCCGGGCCTGAACATCAAGCGCAACCCGCTGTGCGGCCGCAACTTCGAGTACTATTCCGAGGATCCGATCGTCGCCGGCCGCATGGCCGCCGGCCTGATCCGCGGCATCCAGTCCAACGGCGTGTCCGCCTGCCCGAAGCATTTCGCGGTCAACAGCCAGGAGCTGCGCCGCCAGGCGTCCAACTCGGTCATCGACGAGCGCACGATGCGCGAGATCTACCTGACCGGTTTCGAGATCGCCGTGCGCGAGGCCGCCCCGCTGACCATCATGACCTCCTACAACGAGATCAATGGCGTGTACGCGCACGAGAACAAGCATCTGCTGCAGGACATCCTGCGCGACGAGTGGGGCTTCGACGGCATGGTCGTCTCCGACTGGGGCGGCTCCAACTCCGCTGTCGCCGCCGTCAAGGCCGGCGGTTCGCTTGAAATGCCGTCGCCGGGCTACACGTCCGTGCGCGAGCTGGTCGGCGCCGTCGAGGCGGGCACGCTCTCCGAAGCCGATCTGAACGCGCGCGCCGCCGAGGTCGCCCGCATCGCCGCCGTCACCAAGCTGACCGGCGTCGGCCGCGACGACCTGCTGTCGGATGCGGACGCCGCCGCCCACCATGAGGTGGCGCGCCGCGTCGCCGAAGGATCGTCGGTGCTGCTGAAGAACGCCGCGACCGCCGCCGGCGCGGCCCTGCCGCTGCGTGCCGGCATGCGCGTCGCCGTCGTCGGCGACATGGCTCAGACGCCCCGATTCCAGGGTTCCGGCTCGTCCAAGGTCAACGCGACCCGCGAGGAGAACATCGTCGACGAGCTGACCGCAGCCGCCGGGCGCACCGGCGTGACCGTCGCCGGCTACCAGCAGGGCTACGACCGTCAGGGCGCCGAGAACCGCGCGCTGTCCGACGCGGCCGTCGCGCTCGCCGCGCAGGGCGATGTCGACGCCGTGCTCGCGGTCGTCGGCCTCGACGAGCGCAGCGAATCCGAGGGCCTCGACCGTTCCACGATGGCGATTCCGCAGGTGCAGAACGATCTGGTCGCCGCGCTCGCCGCGACCGGCAAGCCGGTCGTCGTCGTGCTCGTCGCCGGCTCCCCGGTGGAGCTGCCGTGGTTCGACGACGTGGCCGCCGTGCTGTACGTGGGCCTGTCCGGCCAGGCCGGCGCGTCCGCGACCGTGCGCGCGCTGACCGGCGAGGTCAACCCGTCCGGCCATCTCGCCGAGACGTGGCCGATGCGCTACGACGACTGCCCGTCCGCCGGCTGGTATCCGGCGATCGGCCGCGACGCGATCTATCGCGAGGGCCCGTTCGTCGGCTACCGCTACTACGGCACCGCGGGCGTGGACGTGCGCTTCCCGTTCGGCTACGGCCTGAGCTACAGCGCGTTCTCCTACACGAACCTCGTCGCCGACGAGACCGGCGTCTCGTTCACCGTCACCAACGACTCCGACGTGGCCGGCGCGACCGTGGCCCAGCTGTACGTCTCCGGCCCGTCCGACGGCGTGCTGCGCCCGGCGCGCGAGCTCAAGGGCTTCACGAAGGTGTGGCTCGACGCGCACGAGTCGAAGACGGTCCGCATCGAATTCGACCGTTACACGTTCCGTCATTTCGACATGGCCGCGAACAAGTGGGCCGTCGAATCGGGCATCTGGACGCTCGCCGTGGGCGACAACGCCGCCGATTTGCCGCTGGCGACCCCGTTCGCCGTCGCCGGCGACGTGGACGCCAAGCCGGCCGACCCGGCGCTCGGACACTACCTGACCGGCGACGTCAAGCACGTCACCGACGCCGAGATGGCCACCCTGTTCGGCCATGAGGTCATCGCCCCCGGCAAGCCGACCGTGCTCGGGGTCAACGACCCGATCTCCAGCTGGGCCGATTCGCGCGGCTTCACCGCCCGCACGGTCGCCCGCACGCTCATCAGCCGCGAGGCGAAGGTGCGTGAGAAGACCGGCGCGCCGGATCTGAACACGCTGTTCATCCTCAACATGCCGCCGCGCGCGATGAGCAAGATGACGCAGGGCATGGTCGATTCGGCCATGGTCGACGCGATCGTCAAGATCGCCAACGGCCACACGTTCCGTGGCCTCGGAGGGGTCATCGCAGGATTCTTCCGCAACCAGTCCGCCAACAAGCACACCGAGAAGGAGCTGAACCATGACTGAGCCTAACAACGCCGCCAAGCTCGGCCCGATCCGCCAGTGGATCAAGGACCATCCGAACATCTGGGAGTTCATCCTGTTCAACCTGCTGTCGAACATCTCCACGATCTCCCGCTTCGTGGTCGCGTGGATCGGCACCGCCGTGTTCGTGACCGCGATGGGCCTGACCGAGCCGTTCAGCTTCCTGATCTTCAACTACACGAGCGACACGAGCAACGGCCTGGGCGGCTTCCTGACGTTCCTGCTGGCCGAGGTGATCGCCCAGATCGTGAACTTCATCGTCCAGATCAAGTGGGTGTTCAAGTCCGACTCCAGCTTCAAGGACGCCGCGTGGAAGTACGCGATCCTCGCCGTGGTGATCGTCGTCGTGAACCTGGTGCTGCCGGGCTACGTGACCTCGCTGTGCGTGAGCCTGGGCCTGGGCGGCCAGATCGCCACCACGATCGCGTCCGTGGTCAACACGCTGCTGGCCGTGCTCGTCAGCTACCCGATCCTCAAGTTCTGGATCATGCCGAAGAGCAAGTGATGACGTCGCCCGGGCGGCGGAGGACCCTCCCCACCCCCGCCCGCCCGGCGAATCCATGGATATCCGGGCCTCCCCGCAAAGGGAGGCCCTTTCCATGACTGCCGGATTATCCGGCGCACCCGTTCTCGTGATCGAAGCACGGGAGCCGGGGATGCTCCGCTGCTCCGTTCACGCAGGAATCCGGTCTGTTGCGTGACTCGGGGCCGAGAGTCGGCGGCGGATCATCCTTGTGCGGTCATCAGCTCGTCGATGTCCACCAGCCGTACGGTGTCGTCGGCGTCGGCCATACGCTCCAACCGCGCGGTGAAGCCGTTGAGTGAGAACAGGACATACATGCGCTCGTCCGCATCGAGCTTCATCGCGCGCATGTGCAGCCGATCCAGCACGGGAACGTCCATCGGGGCGGATCGGAACTTGCATTCCCCGACCACGGTCTTGCGTGACGTGCGGTCCAACGCGACCACGTCCATCTCGTCGGTCCGGTCCCACCATCGTCCGCATCGGTTCAAACGGTAGGGCAGCGCCTTGCTTCGGCTCTGCAGCATCAGCCAGTCCGCGCTGATGCGTTCGAATGCGTGCGCGGCGAACGCATGCAGATTCGGCCTCACCACCTCCTCATACACGCCGTCGACGTCGCCGGACTCCAATTCCGAACGGTTCGGATAGACGAACGAATACCAGAACGCGAAGAAGTCGTCGCGAAGACGATACAGGCCGCGCGTGCCCTTCGCCTGTTCGCCGACCGCCGCGGTGACGGGGAACTCGCGTTCCACGATGCCGGTCTCCATGAGTCCGGACAGGTAGAATCCCAGCGCGGTGGCCGGAATCAGCGTGTGCGTGGCGATGTCGTTGATCTTGGTGTCGCCTAGGGCGATGGCGCGGATGACGGTGTTGTATTTGGCGGTTTCGCGGAACTCCTCGCGCATGAGGAATTCCGGTTCCGAATACAATGCGGCGCCCCTGCGCAGGATATGGCGTTTGATGTTCCAGTCGAGCGGACGGTCGGGATCGAATGTGGCGAGGTATTGGGGGACGCCGCCGAGGACGGCGTATGCGATGGCCTTCTCCTCGGGGGAATAGTCCGGGAAGAAGCGGACCGCGTCCCAATACGGCATGGGAAGCATCTTCAGCACTCCCGTGGCACGGCCGTACAGCGGTGCCTTCTCCGAGAGGATCTCCTTTTCGATGAAGCTCATCGCGCTGCCGCACAGGACGATCATGAGGTTCGCATGCCGTAGGGTGTGATCCCAGAGGTTCTGCAATACGGACGGGAGTGACGGGTCCGATTTGACGAGGTAGGGGAATTCGTCGATGACGACGAGGCGCCGTCCCCCGTCGGCGGGGGGCGGGAGCTTCGTCAGCTCCACAAGCGCGGTCCGCCAGTCGGCGTACCGGTCCAGATAAGCGGCGGCCGGCGCGCCCTCCTCGAACATGCGACGGGAGAATTCCGCCAGCTGCTCCTCCTTGGTGGCCATCTGCGCGGAGAAGAACAGGCATGGTTTGCCTTGTGTGAAGTGCGACAGCGTCTCCGTTTTGCCGATGCGCCGACGTCCGTACAGGACTACGAGCTGCGCTTTGGGATCCTCGTAGCAGTCCTGCAGGAACGCGAGGTCGTCCGCTCTGCCGATGAACGTCATGATCTGCCGCCTTCCCCTGAGCCGTCTCGGGTTTTCCCCGATGTCTTGTTTATATAGTCGTGACTATAATAGCTGCGACTATTATAGTCACGATTATACGCATAAGCCAGTGGATTCTGCTGCGTGGCTCCGGCGTTGGGAATTGGTCGGGGGTAGTCAGCGGGGGAGGAGGACCGTGAGCACGAACCAGTGGTCGTCGGTGCGGATAGTGACCTCGCCGCCGTACTGCGCGGCGATGTGACGGATCGACTTGACGCCGAACCCATGCCGGGTCGAATCGCGCTTCGTCGTGCGCAGATTGCCGGCCGCATCCTTGCGCAGCGTCGAATCGAAGTAGTTCTCCACGCGGATCACCACGAACCCGCCCTGCCGGTACAGGGCCAGCCGGATCAGCCGCTGCTGGCGGTCGGGCAGCCGCGACGTCGCCTCGATCGCGTTGTCGAGCGCATTGCCGAACAGCGAGGCGATGTCCATCGACGACATGCCGTCCAGCAGCTTGCCGTCGGCGACCGCCGTCAGCGTGATGCCGCGCTCCGTGCACGTGCGCGTCTTCGTGGTCAGGATCACGTCGAGCACCGGATTGCCGGAATGCTGCTGCACGCTGTACTCGGCGACGGACCGTTCCAGCTGCTCGAATCCAGCGGCCGCATGCTGCGGGTCGACCTCGGCGCGCAACGCCGCGATCTGATGCTTGAGGTCGTGCGCGAGCCGTCCGATCGATTCGAGGTTCTCCTTGGACGCCAGATACTCCTGATGCTGGCTCTCCAGCTGCGCGTTGATGGACGTGAGCTCGGCGCTCGCCTCCAGCCGCCGCGCCTGCTGCTGCTGCGCGTACAGGATCGCGAACCCGCAGAAGTCGACGAGCGTGCGGATGTAGAACACCTCCTGGCCGACCGTCCCCGAGAACGGCGTGTTGGTCGACAGGAAGCTCAGATTGCTCATCGCGAACGTGACGAGCGTGATCGCCGTGGTGCCCACCGCCAGTTGGATGGTCGTGGTCGTGGTCGTGGGCGCGGTCGAGTCGAAGTTGTCGCGTTCGGCCAGCCACGCCAGACCGAAGCATGCGCCGTAGATCACGACGAGCGCGGTCCACGACTCCCATTGGAACCGCATCGCGTCCAACGGGTCGGTCTGCACGTGCAGGAACGTGACGATCTGCCAGTGCAATGAGGCGACGAGCTCGGCGAGCACGAACGCGCGCGCCGCGATGTACAGGCCCTCGCGCTTGCCCGTCCCCGCGCCGAACCCCACGATCGCGTACATGCCGGCGAACGCGAGCAGCATGCCGCCCACCCAGAACCAGATCGGCATCGCGCCGTCGAGATACTGGATCGCGATCATCGCGACGAGGCCGACCGCGCCGACGCCGACCGTCCGCTGCAGCGGTACGCGGCGGTGGATGACGGCGATGTACGTGAGGCAGGCGAGCCATTCGCAGATGGCCGTGTACAGGCGCGGGATGTCCGGCAGCGCGTTGGCGATCATCGTCGGCATGACGGCTCCGATCATGCGGTTGGTCCGGCCGGAACATCAGTCGCGGCCGCCCCCGTCGTCGCCGACGAACCACCCGTCGCGGCGGCGCGCCCGCCCAGCGGGCCGGTCGCGCCCATATAGTCGGCCAACGCGGTCAGGAACGCCTTCTTGCGCGGACGGCTGACGCGCAGGCGTTCGCCGTTGGACATCACGCAGTCCTGGTCCTCGACGCCGACGACGTGGCGCAGGTTGACCAGATAGCATGAATTGGAGCGGTAAAAATCATGGTTGGCGAGCCGTGTCTCGAAGTCCTTGAGCGTGCCGGAGACCGACAGCTTGCCGCCGAGCGTGTGGATGACGATCGTGTGGCGGATCGACTCGATGTAGACGACGTCGGCGAGCTCCAGCCGCTGCTGGCGTCCGCCCGCGTCGATGAGCATCGACGCCTCGGCGCGGCGGCGCACCATGTCGATCGAGCGGCCCAGCTCCTGCCGGAACGCGAAGTACGGCACCGGCTTGAGCAGATACGACAGCGCCTGCACCTCATACCCATTGATTGCGTACTGCGGCGCGGCGGTGATGAAGATGATGACGACCGAATCGTCGCGTTCGCGGATGCGGCGGGCCGCGGCCATGCCGTCCATGCGCTGCATCTCGATGTCGAGCAGGAGGATGTCGTAGACGGGCGTGTAGCGTTCGACGACCGCCTCGCCGTCGTCGAAGACGGAGACGGTGAACCGCACGCCGGTCTCGCTCTGGTACTGGTTGAGATAGTCGAGCGTGCGCTGGCAGGCGGCCGGGTCGTCCTCGACCACGCCGATTCGGATGTCACGCATATGCCGATACCTCCTTGCTCTGCGTTGCTTCCCCGATTCTAGCGTGGCGTCGGATTCGGGCCGCGTCGCGCCTGCGTCGTGCCCGCGACGCGCCGGACGCGCCGGGACACGCCGTTGACGGACCGCGTCGGGCGTGTATAGTGGAACGTGGCTCGGCGAAGAGATTTTCAATGGACCGAAGAACCGAAAAACAGAACAATTTAAACGCCGACGTTTGAAGTTCGCCAGTGCTGGGGACCTAGAATGGAAGCGCAGTAATCCCTTTACCACGGATCGTGAGGCACGTACCTGCCTCTGAAAGGATGAACACATTATGGCAGAAGTCATTTTCGACCATGTCACCCGTATCTACCCGGGCAACGACAAGCCCTCTGTGGATGACCTGAATCTGGATATCAAGGACGGCGAGTTCCTCGTCCTGGTCGGCCCGTCCGGCTGCGGCAAGTCGACCACCCTGCGCATGCTCGCTGGCCTGGAGGAGGTCAACAAGGGCCGCATCCTCATCGGTGGCAAGGACGTCACCACGATGCAGCCGAAGGACCGCGACATCGCCATGGTGTTCCAGAACTACGCGCTGTACCCGCACATGACCGTCGCCGACAACATGGGCTTCGCCCTGAAGATCGCCGGCACTCCGAAGGAGGAGATCCGCAAGCGCGTCGAGAAGGCCGCCGAGATCCTCGACCTGACCGAGTACCTGGACCGCAAGCCGAAGGCTCTGTCCGGTGGTCAGCGTCAGCGTGTGGCCATGGGCCGTGCAATCGTCCGCGAGCCGAAGGTCTTCCTCATGGATGAGCCGCTGTCGAACCTCGACGCGAAGCTCCGTGTCCAGACCCGTACCCAGATCGCCGCTCTGCAGCGTCAGCTGGGCGTCACCACCCTGTACGTGACCCACGATCAGACCGAGGCTCTGACCATGGGCGACCGCATCGCCGTCATCAAGCTCGGCATCCTGCAGCAGGTCGGTGCTCCGACCGAGCTGTACGATCGCCCGGCCAACGTCTTCGTCGCCGGCTTCATCGGCTCCCCGTCGATGAACATCAACACCCACCCGGTGGTGAACGGCAGCGCGAAGATCGGCGAGGACTCCGTCGCTCTGCCGAAGGAGGCCGTGGCCAAGCTGACCGCCGAGGACAACGGCCAGATCGTCGTCGGCTTCCGCCCGGAGGACGCCGGCCTGGCGACCCCGGACGATCCGAACGCGTTCTCGCTGAAGGTCGTCAACGTCGAGGATTTGGGCTCCGACGGCTACATCTACGGCAACATCATCACCGAGGGCTCCACCGGTGACGAGGGCCAGCTGATGTCCGATCAGAACAAGCTCACCACGATCCGTGTGAACCCGCGTGCTCTGCCGAAGATCGGCGAGGTCGTCAAGATCAAGATCGATCCGGCCAAGATGCACCTGTTCGCCCCGTCGACCGAGCTGCGTCTGAACTAGTAGATACTTGGCATGGTCGTACGATTGTGCCAGATAATTAAACGAGGCATTCTCTTCCTCTCTTAGGCCTCGTTGGAAAAGCCCCGCGTCGCAGCGGGGCTTTTCTTTTGCCCGGAAGCGGACCGGATCCGGCGCCGAGTCGGCCGTCTGCCATCGGCCCAGGCCCCCGCCGCATACCGTCATCCGGCACCGTTGCGGTTTGCGCGCGTCGGGACGAGCCCGCCGCATACCAATCGCAGAACCGGCCCCCTCGAATCTGCGGAATGTATGCGTCGGGGCGCATACGAACCGCGGGTTCAAGAGCATCGCCCTACGGATGTTGACAGCCACGGTGTTGAGCTCGAAAGTCGCCAAAATCTGAGGAAACGTCACCATCCAGCGTGATGCCGGCCGATTATAATGGTCGTACCGGTTCGGCGGCAAAGCGGATTCGATGCGGAATCCCGCCGATGGGGGCGCCAAGGATGTCTACGATCAGGTATTCGGAACACCCTGCCAACCTGAGCCGGCACCGGAATATGGCATCAAGGAGGATGTGATGACTGGGGGCAAGGCAAAGGTGCCGGCGTGGGAGCCGGTGCTGGCGGCCGTGGTGCTGATCGTCTTCGTTGCGGCGTCGTGGCTGTATGCGTATCTGGCGTCGCCGAGCGCACTGCGTATCGAACGGGAACTCTCTTCGCTGCCTGCGTACAGCACCGTCCGGCAGCTGGTCGACGCCGGATTCACGGACATGACCGGCCGGGATGCCGTCTGCGGCGACGAGGTCACGGCGTTCCTCGACGCCGTGAAGGAGAAACGGACCGCGACCTTCCAGTACGTGACCGACGACGACGGGATCACGGCGACGACGCTGTGGTATGACCCGTACGAGTCGAACCCGTGGGCGCGGGCCACGGAGGACGGCGGCGTGGACATCAGCTACGACCATGACGGGCGGGTCCGAGCATGGCGCTGGCGTGCCGGCGAAATCGTCCAAGCCGACGCACGGTATGGCGGTGAGCCGACCGCCGTCAGGCAGGATGACGGCTCCGCCACAGCCGTGCTGCCATGGCGGCCACAGTCTCCCGACCGCGTACCGTACGACGATCCGGAATCGGCCGGTCTGCCGTTGTGCACGTACCGGGAATGACGCCGGTTCGTCGGAACGTCAACCCGCCTTCACGCGGCGCGGACGGCGGGTTGACGTTCCGGCTCCCCGGTACGATGAGGGGTATGGAACTCAACGAATCTGCACAGCTGGATCCGCGTGCGCTCAAGGCCACATCCGTCAAGGCAGAGGATGCGTCGGCCGACGCGCCGGAGCCCGAGGCGCTGAAGATCACCGCCGCGAGCTCGAACCCGAAGATGTTCACCCTGCCGTGGCACAAGCCGCTCGCCACCTGGCCCGAGGACCTGCTCGCCAACCTGCCGCGAGGCATCTCCCGCCACGTCGTGCGCTTCGTGCACGTGGGCGACGAGGTGTACGCGATGAAGGAGATCACCCGCAAGGTCGCCGAACGCGAGTACGAGCTGCTGCGCCGACTGCAGAAGCTCGACCTGCCCACCGTGCAGCCGATCGCCGTGGTGACCGGCCGCCACGACCGCGACGGCGAGCCGCTCGAGGCGATCCTGGTGACCAAGCACCTCAAGTTCTCGCTGCCGTACCGCGCGCTGTTCGCCCGCAACCTGCGTCCAGACACCGCCGAGCGCCTCATCGACGCGCTGGCCGTGCTCATGGTGCGTCTGCATCTGGCCGGCTTCTACTGGGGCGACGTGTCGCTGTCGAACGTCCTGTTCCTGCGCGACGCCGACGCGTTCTCCGCGTTCCTGGTGGACGCCGAGACCGGCGACCTGCACGTCAACCTGACCGAAGGCCAGCGCGAGTACGACATCGACCTGGCTCGCACGAACATCATCGGCGAGCTCATGGATCTGAGCTCCGGCCGACTGCTGCCGGGCGACGTGGACGAGATCGAGACCGGCAACCGTCTGGCCGAACGCTACCATTCGCTGTGGGACGCGCTCACCGGCACCGACAAGTTCGGCCCCGACGAGATGTGGAAGATCGAGGACCGCATCAACCATCTCAACGAGCTCGGCTTCGACGTGGACGAGCTGGAGATGAAGACCGAGGAGGGCGGCAAGCGCGTGCTGGTGCGTCCGCGCGTCGTCGACGCCGGCTACGCGTCGCGCAAGCTGCTGCGCCTGACCGGCCTCGACGTGCAGGAGAACCAGGCCCGCCGCCTGCTCAACGACCTGGACGCCTACCGTGCGTCCACCTGGCGTGAGGGCGAGGAGCTGGAGATCGTCGCCACCGACTGGATGCGCGAGGTGTTCGAGCCGACCACGCGCATGATCCCGCGCGACTACCGCTCCCAGATCGAGCCGGCGCAGTTCTTCCACGAGGTGCTCACCCACCGCTGGTTCCTCGCCGAGAAGCTCGGCCACGACGTGCCGATGCGCGAGGCGGTCAAGAGCTACATCGAGAACGTCCTGCCGCAGTACAAGCTCGACAAGAAGGACGTGGAGGCGCTCAACGCCGAAGCCGACTCCGGCGTCGTCGACGACGAATACACGTACAACGAGCGCTACGACGACGATGACGACGACGGCTACAATCCGGACGACGATCCGGACGCCGCCGTCTGGGCGCACTGACCCGCGCTCCGGTCCGCACGTCGGGCCGGTCGGACCGTCCCTCATCATGACGGAGGCCGCGCGTACGACGCTACGCGCGGCCTCCGTCGTCTATGCCGCCGTCTTGCCGACGCTACCGCGGCGATGCCGTCGCCGACGCGACGGCCGTCGTCAGCGGTTCTCGGCCATCTTGGCGCGGTATGCCATGGGGGAGCAGCCGTAGCGCGTCTTGAACGCGGAACAGAACGCGCTGGTGCTGTTGAACCCGCATTCGGCGCAGATCTCCTTGAGCGACGCGTAGCCGTTCGCCAGCATGTACGTCGCCGCGTCCATGCGCGCGTTGACGATGTACGCGTGCGGCGTCGTGCCCGTGGCGCGCGAGAACATGCGGATGAAATGGTATTCGCTCATCAACGCGATCGACGCGAGCTGCGACAGCGGCAGCGGATCGCCCAGATGCGCCGCGATGTACGCGAGCACCTCCTCGATCGCGTCCTCGTTGCGCGGCCGGCCGCCCTGCTCGTCGGCCGCCGCCATGCACTCGGTGAGGATCTCGGTGATCGTCAGCGACATGCGCGCCTCGCTGACCGCGCGGCCCTGCGCGAACGCATCCACCAGCATCGTCATGCGGCTGAGCACGTACGCGGACCGACGCACGCCGATCACCGTGCCGAATCGGCGGTGGATCACGTCGTAGTACGGCTTGGCCGCGATGCCGTCGAAATGCAGCCAGATGACGTCGCTGTCGGTCACCGCCGTCGCCTGATACGCGTCGGCGCGGCAGTCCAGCAGTACGATGTCGCCGTCGCGCGCGACCGCCTCGCCCTGCGCGGTCGCGAACCGGAACTCGCCACGCTGCACCACCATCAGATTGAAGCTGTCGAACGTGCTGCGCGTCAGATGGTAGCCCTCCAGATACCGGTAGCGGCCGATCAGCGTGGGATACAGGTAGGTGCGCTTCGCCACCTGGCTCGGTGCGTAGATGTAGTAGTCGGACGCGTCCTTGTCCACATGATGTTCGATCGGTTTCATTGGAATTCCCCCTTACCGCGCCCCATTCTATCAAAAAATTGTTCTATCGCTCATCGAAATTGCAAAGATGGCGACAAGTGCCGAGGATTGCGCGCGCCTGACCTTACTGTGGAATCAACAACGCTGTTTCACTATGGAAGGACGCGGCCAATGCCGACGATCGATATCACTAAATTGTTCGAGATTGCCGCCCAGTTCGATCTGGGAGCCGACGTGCGCGACATCGCCCCCTACGGCGACGGCCACATCAACCACACCTACCTCGCCACCGCCGACGACACCCGCTACATCCTGCAGCGGATGAACACCGACATCTTCCCCGACACCGAGCACCTCATGCGCAACGTCGAACTCGTCACCGCCTACCTGCGCGGCAAGGGCAAGGAGACCCTCGACATCGTCCCCACCCGCGACGGCCGCACCTACCTGAGCGACGACACCGGCGAATGGCGCGTCTACCGCTTCATCGAGAACACCGTCTCCTACAACCTCGTCCCCGACGCCGACGTCTTCCGCGAATCCGGCGCCGCGTTCGGCGAATTCCAGAACGACCTCGCCGGCTTCGACGCCTCCCAGCTCACCGAGACCATCGCCCACTTCCACGACACCCCGCACCGCTTCGAGGACTTCAAGGCGGCGCTCGCCGCCGACGTGAAGGGCCGCGCCGAAACCTGCCGCGACGAGATCGCCTTCTTCCTCGACCACGCCGACGAGTACGCGACGATCACCGACGCGCTGGCCGACGGCTCCATCCCGCTGCGCGTCACCCACAACGACACCAAGCTCAACAACATCCTCATGGACGCCGAGACCGGCAAGGCGCGCGCGATCATCGACCTCGACACGATCATGCCCGGCTCCATGCTCTACGACTTCGGCGATTCGATCCGCTTCGGCGCCTCGACCGCCCTCGAGGACGAGCAGGACCTCGACAAGGTGCACTTCAGCACCGACCTGTTCCGCGCGTACGCCGAAGGATTCGTCGGCGCGCTGCGCGACAGCATCACCGAACGCGAGGCGCAGCTGCTGCCGATGGGCGCGAAGATGATGACGATGGAGTGCGGCATGCGCTTCCTCGCCGACTACCTCGCCGGCGACACGTACTTCGCGACCAAGTACCCCGAGCACAATCTGGTGCGCGCCCGCACCCAGATCAAGCTCGTGCAGGAGATGGAGGCCAAGGCCGACGAGACCGCCGCCATCGTCGACGCGATCATGGCCGGCTGACCTCCGCCCATCCCCATCCCCGACCCGGCGTCGGTCGGCCGCTGCGGCGGCGTGGCCGACGCCTCTCGTCATACGGCGCCCATCCGGCGCCGGTCGAACCTACATCCGAACCGCAACCGACAGAACGAACCCAACGACGGGACATATCATGACCCACCACACCACTCCGGAAACCCTGAACGCCGTGTACGCGACGATCGACGCGCTCGTCGACCACGCGCGGCTGCGACTCGACCTCGACGCGCGCGACGCCGACTGGACCCGCAACCGCATCTTCGCGCTGTTCTCCCTCGACTCGTACCGTCCGACCGGCACGACCAGCGACGGCCGGCCCGTCGACGACCTCGTCGCCGACTTCCGTGCCGCCGGCGTCGCGGCCGGACTGTTCCACGACGAGGAGGGGCCGTCCGTGGCCGACGTGGTCATGGGCATCCTGTCCCAGCCGCCGTCGGCCATCCTGCGCCGGTTCGCGGCGATCGAACGCGCCGGCGACGGCGGCGAGAGCGACGCGCCCGACAACGGCGGCATGGACGCGATGCGCTGGTTCTACGACTACTGCGTCGCCAACACGTACGTCAAGCGCGCCGTCCTCGACCGCAACCCGCGCTTCGACTCGCACGGCCTGACCATCACCATCAACATGGCCAAGCCGGAGTTCAAGAACATGAAGAAGGCCGCGGCCGGCAACGCCGTGTCCGGCGGCTACCCGTCGTGCACGATCTGCCATGAGAACGAGGGCTTCGCCGGGCGCGACAAGCGCACGCTGCGCACGATCCCCGTGCAGCTGGGCGACGAATCCTGGTTCTGGCAGTTCTCCCCGTACGGCTACTTCGACCAGCACGGCATCTGCGTGAACGACGAGCACACGCCGATGCACGTCGACCGCGACACGTTCGGCCAGCTGCTCGACTTCGTCGACCGCTTCCCCGGATACTTCCTCGGCTGCAACGCCGCGCTGCCTCGCATCGGCGGCTCCGTGCTCGCCCACGACCACTACCAGGGCGGCGGCGAGCTGCTGCCGATGCACCGCGCCGCAGCGTGGGCGACGCTGACCGTCGACGGCTACGCCGACACGACCGTCGAGATCCTCGACTGGCCGGGCACCGCCGTGCGCGTCGTGTCCCCGTCGCGCCGCTCCATCATCGACGTGAGCGACATGATCCGCCTCGCGTGGGAGCGCTACGACGACGAGGCGGCCGGCATCGCCAGCCACGACGCCGACGGCAACCGCCAATCGGCCGTCTCGCCGAGCGCGATCGTCACCGACCGCGGCTACGAGATGAGCCTGATCCTGCGCAACAACGCGGTCAGCGACCTGTACCCGGAGGGCGTGTTCCACGCGCACCCCGAATTCTGGCCGGTCAAGCAGGAGCCGATCGGCCTGATCGAGGCGCAGGGCCTGTTCATCCTGCCGGGACGCCTGATCGACCAGCTGGCGCTGATCGAGGACGCGCTCGCCGAGGGCCGTCCGTTGCCGGATGCGGTGTCCGAGTTCTCGCTCGAATGGGCCGAACTCGGGTTCCTGCTCAACGGTTCGCGCGACCGCGAGACGATCCACAAGGCCATCGAGGACGAGCTGGGCGACATCTGCCGCCGCATCCTCGTCAACACGGCCGTGTTCAAGACCAAGGAGCAGACGAAGGCGTTCCTCATGCCGCTCGGCTGCACGCCCGCTATCATCGACTGAGCGCGGGGCGGGATTCCGCGGTCGGACCGTCGGGCGGGTCGCGGTCGACTCGCCGGGCGGGGCGGCCGCACTATTGGTAGATTATGTTCGATTTTGGTTGAACATGTTTAATTGTGATACAATCGCTGTTGTATCAAGGGAACGCGGCGGCCGCCGGCCTCGACGCGCCGCCGCATCCCATGGATCACGATCAAGGAGAACTTCATGACGACCATCCTGGTCACCGGCGGCGCCGGCTACATCGGTTCGCACACCGACGTGGAACTGCTGAACAAGGGCTACGACGTCGTGTGCGTCGACAACTACTCCAACTCGTCCCCCAAGGCGCTCGACCGCGTCGAGCAGATCACCGGCAAGACCATCAAGCGCTACGAAGGCGACGTGTGCGACGAAGCGCTGATGAACCGCATCTTCGACGAGAACCCGATCGACTGGGTCATCCACTTCGCGTCGCTCAAGTCCGTCGGCGAATCCGTCGCCAAGCCGATCGAATACTACGACAACAACCTCAACAGCACCATCGTCCTGCTCAAGGCGATGCGCGCGCATGACGTCAAGAAGGTCATCTTCTCGTCGTCCGCCACCGTGTACGGCACCCCGGAGGAGCTGCCGCTCACCGAGGAGAGCCGCACCGGCGGCACCACCAACCCGTACGGCAGCACCAAGCTGTTCGAGGAGCAGATCCTGCGCGACGTGCACGTCGCCGACAACGACTGGACCGTCGTCATCCTGCGCTACTTCAACCCGGTCGGCGCGCACGAATCCGGCCTCATCGGCGAGGATCCGAAGGGCATCCCGGCCAACCTGACCCCGTACATCGCCAAGGTCGCCCTCGGAGAGCTGGCCGCCGTGCAGGTGTTCGGCACCGACTACGACACCCCGGACGGCACCGGCGTGCGCGACTACATCCACGTCGTCGACCTCGCCAAGGGCCACGTTGCCGTCATCGACCACGTCGAAGGTTCCGGCGTGTACACGTACAACCTGGGCACCGGCCACGGCTACTCCGTGCTCGAGGTCATCAAGGCGTACGAGAAGGCCGCCGGCCACGCGATCCCGTCCGAGATGAAGCCGCGCCGCCCCGGCGACATCGCCGCCTGCTACGCCGACTCGTCCAAGGCCGAGCGCGAGCTGGGCTGGAAGGCCGAACTCGGCATCGACGACATGGCCGCGTCCTCGATGCACTGGCAGACCCAGAACCCGAACGGCTACCGCGAGGCCTGACGGGGCTGACGGGCGGCTGTCGGTCTTTGGCCGCCGTCCGGCCCGTCGGGTTGACGGCCTGACAGCTGATGGCCGTCGGTCGGCCGCAGCCACGGGTGATATCACGACAACGCTTCACAATGGGCACGCAATCTCACAGGTTGCGTGCCCATTGCGACGTTTGGGGTGCCTGAAACTTCGCAACGGGCACGCACACGTCGTCGTTGCGTGACCAATGCGAAGGTCACGGCATACGAAACGGCTGTTTTCCCGGCGTCAGAGGACGTTCACTCGCGCAATCGCAAGGCGTGCGCGAGCAATGTGAGCCTTACGATATGCGAAACGTCACTTTGCCAGCGCAAGTCATGCGATTGCGCGAGCAAAGTGACGTTTGTCGTTGGTTGCGGTCCTACCGCGCGGTCATGCGGCCGCTGCGACGGTCACTGCTGTGCGGCGGCCGCCTCGCGGCGGGCGCGCGCCACCGCGTACAGGCTGATGCCGGCGGCGACGGACGCGTTGAGCGATTCGACCATGCTGGAGATCGGGATGCCGGCGATCGAGTCGCACGCCTCGCGCACGAGACGGCTCAGGCCCTTGCCTTCCGACCCGAGCACGACGACCAGCGGATCGGTCTCGAAGCCGGTCTCGCCGACGAGCTTGTCGCCGCCGCCGTCGAGGCCGACCGTGTAGAAGCCGCGCTCGCGCAGGCTCTCGATCGCCTTGGTCAGGTTGACGACGCGCGCGACCGGCATGTGCGCGGCGGCGCCGGCCGACACCTTCCACGCGGCGGCGGTCACCGACGCGGAGCGGCGCTCCGGCAGGATGACGCCGTTCGCGCCGAACGCGGCGGCGGAGCGGATGACCGCGCCCAGGTTCTGCGGGTCGGTCACGCCGTCGAGCGCGATGAACAGCGGGCGGGCGTTGATGCGCGCTTCGGCCGAGTTGGCGGCCTCCATCGCGCGGGACTTCTTCTCGGCGCGCTCGACCAGCTCCGCCAGCGACGAATACTGGTACGGCTGCACCTTGAGTACGACGCCCTGATGGTTGGAGGATCGCGCGATGCGGTCCATCTCCAGACGGTCGGCCTCCATGAGGCTCAGGCCGTTGGCGCCGGCGAGCTTGACGATCTCGCGCGTGCGGTCGTCGTGTTCGATGCGCGCGGCGATGTACAGCTGCGTGCTGGGCACGCCCACGCGCAGCGCCTCGAGTACGGCGTTGCGGCCGATGACCAAATCGTCGGAGTCCGACGTGAACTTGGCCACGCGGCGGCGGGCCGCGAGCCGCGGATCCGCCATCTTACGGCGTTCGGCGACCTTCTTCTCCTTGTATGCCTTGTGATACACGCGGTCCTCGGCCTTGGGCGTCGGCCCGTGCCCACGAAGCTTGTTGCGATGCTTTCCACCCGACCCCTTGGTCGGTCCTTTCTTGATAGCCATAGGGTTCATTGTCTCAACACCCCGAGGCAAATCCCGTCGCCGGCGAAATGCGGGGGAGCGGGACGGCTGTGGGGCGTGTGGTGCGGTGATGTGATGCGTAGCAGTGCGGTAGCGCAATGCGCGATATGCGGTGCACGGTGATGTAATGCGCGGTGACACGGTGGCGGAATCCTTGGGCGGTGGGGGGGGGGTATCTGCACGATGGTATTCCACTTCCGTTTCACGTGAAACAGTGCCGATGGGGATGATGTGCGGGACGAGGTTCCGTTTGGTTTCACGTGAAACGTTACGGATGTTGACGACTCGGTCGGAGCGTCGCGCCCCGCCGTTTCTCCCTGCCGTTTCGGGTAAGGTGTTCGCGTGAGAAAAGAGCGTAGGATCTTCGGGCTTCCCGTCCTCTACTGGGGCCTGTGGCTGGCCATCCTGTTCCTGTGGATGGGCCGTTTCGTCATTTCGTTCATGTCGATGTACCTCGTCTCGGACATGCACGTCGACGCCGGAACCGCCGGCACGGTCGTGTCGATGTTCGGCTTCGGCGGCATCTTCGGCTGCCTGTTCGGCGGCGCGCTGTCCGACCGCTTCGGCCGGCAGTCGATGATCATCATCGGCGAATCCGGCGCGGCCGTCATGCTGGTGCTGCTGTCGTTCATCGACGACCCGACCGTCATGGGCGCGGCATTGCTGATATACGGCGCGATCGCATCGGTGCCGACGCCCGCGATCGCCGCGTACATCGCCGACGTGGTGCCGTTGCGCGACCAGAAGCGCGCGTACACGCTGCAGACGTGGGCGGTCAACTTCGGCTACGCGACCGGCCCGATCATCGCCAACCATCTGGTGAAGGTCTCGTATTCGCTGATGTTCTACGCCGAAGCTGCCATCCTGATCGGCGTGACCGTGATGCTCGTCTGCTTCTTCCGCGCGATGCGCCGCGCCGCCGCCGTCGTCGTGTCGGCCGCAACGTGCGCGTCGACGGATGCGTCGTCGCCGGATGTCGCCATCATCGCCGCCGATGCGACCGTCGACGCCGCCGCGCAGCCGGCCGGCGCGACGGGCGGCAAGCCGGTGTCGATGATCGCCAACTACCGTCGCGCGCTGACCGACTGGCCGCTCATGTCGATGGTGCTGCTGATGTTCGGCTACACGATCGCCTACTTCCAGTCGACCAGCGGTCTGCCGATTGCGATGACGCAGCTGGGCATGGGCACCGACGAATACTCGCATCTGCTGACCATCAACGGTGGCATCATGTGCCTGCTGCAGATCCCCGCGATCGCGCTGTTCAACCGCATGAGCAACACGCGCGTGCTCGTGCTCGGCATGCTCGTGACGGCCGTCGGCTACGCGTGCCAGATCCACTCGGGCGTGTTCCTCGCGTTCGCGTTCTCCACCGTGATGTGGTCGCTGGGCGAGCTGGGCACGTTCCCGATCGCCGCGACGACCGTCGCCAACCTCGCGCCGGCCGACTGCCGCGGTACCTATCAGGGCGTCTACAACCTCGTATGGTCGCTGTCGCAGGGTGTGGCGCCGCTGGTCGGCGGCTGGATCATCGCCGGATGGGGCGCGCAGACCTTGTGGACCGCGTGCACAGCGATGTTCATCCTCGTCGCGATCGGCCTGTACGTGACCAAGGGCGCCCGCGAGCGCGCCGTCGCCCGCAACCTCGCCGCCGCCATGGCGTGACGGTGCGGGGTTTGGTGGGCCGGCGGCTCCGCGTGACCGGATTACCGGAACCCGCACGGCAATCGGACTCGGGTCACGCAAAACCGGCATTTTGCGTGACCCGAGTGCCAGAACCCGGGCGGTAGTCGGACTGAGGTCACGCAGGAGAGTGGGGTTGCGTGACCTCAGTCCGAGAAAGAAAAAGTAGTCGGAGTCCGGTCACGCAAAAGGCTTGTGTCGCGTGACCGGACTCCGAGAAGACCGGGGATACTCGGACTGCGGTCACGTAAGCGGGGTCCGTTGCGTGACCTGAGTGCCGGAAGGCAGGAGATAGTCGGACTCAGGTCACGCAGAGCGTCGCTTTCCCGAATCTGTGTCGGAATACGGCCGATTCCGTCGGGCGCAATGCGCCGATATCAGATCAGACAGGCGAGCAGCATCTCCACGACGGCGTCGGTTTCGTGTTGAGGCAGATAGCCGACGATCCGGGCGTTGCGGGCCTCCAGGTCGAGGGATTTGAGCTGCTCCACCTCGACGAATCCTTCGATGTCCTGCGTTGATATCGGGTGTATGGCCCGGTGCAGCGGGTATCCGTTGTCGGTCGACGTGATCGGGCACACCCAGGTGAGGTTGCAGAGCTGGTTGAAGTTCTCGTTGCCGACGACGAGCAGGTAGCGCCGTTTGCGTTGTTCGTGCCCCAGTGCCGGGTCGGGGTCGGCGGCGACGATGTCGCCTCGTCGGTAGCCGTTCATAGCTCCTCCCTGCCTGCCGGTGCGACGAAGCCGTCTTCGCGCGGGATGTAGCCGTTGTCGTAGCCGTCGAACAGGTCGGTCAGGTCGGGGACTCGGTATCGGCCGATCCGTGTGCCGTTCGGTTGGACCGGTGTGATGATGATGCGGTCGCCATTCGCTTCGACGTAGACGCTGCTGCCCTCATGCAGACCCGTCGTATCGCGGATTTCCTTGGGGATGCGGATGCCTTCGCTGTTGCCCCATTTGCTGATCGTCGCCTTGACCATATCGCCTCCCCAGTCGGATATACCAAGTATATCCTTACTGTGAGGTGGTAGTGCCGTCGCAATCATGCCGTCCATGACGTCCCCCAATCTGTGTCCGGTGTTTCCGCCGAACCGGCCTGTACAATTCCCGCCGGGCCGGATGATTCGACGGTATCCCGGCCCGTCGGATGCGTGCAAGCCGAACCGGGGTATGTGGTCGAAAGCTCCCGAGTTATCCACAATGCTTGCGAACCGTATCTCTTTGCGCCGTGATCTGCATACGATTCCTTGTTCTCATACGGATTGCGACGCAAACTGGGGCTTCCGCGTCGTAATTCGTAAGGAATCGGTTCCTTCCCTACAAATTGCGACGCCGGCGGGTCGTTTCGGGTCGTGAATCGTAAGGAATCCGGTTCTCCTGTACGGATTGCGACGCAAAACGGCGGCTCGGAGTCGGAATCTGTAAGGAATCGGCTCCTCCCATACGGATCCCGACGCAAACGCCGGGCCCCGAAATGCGACAACACCCCGCCGCACCGTTCGCCCCGCGGCGGAACGACGTATGGAATAATGGCAGGGTATGCGCCGGAGGCAGACGCCCCGGTGCCCATAACCGCGCAGCTTTATCGCGTCCGGCCGGCGCCCCGGCAGGCGTCCGGCAGGTTACGAGGGCTGACTACTCCGCGGCTATATCAAGGAGATCATCATGGTTGATCGCACCAAGGATCAAACCATCGGGGCCGCCGCCACCGCGAACGGTGCGGACGCCGCCCAAACGGAAGAAGTACGGGCCCAGCAGGCCCTCCTCAACGACGTCGACCCGAGCCTCACCGACGCACAGGCCGTCGCCAAGGCCCTCGACGTCGACCCCGCCGTCGGCCTGAGCGAGGCCGAGGCGAAGCGCCGTCTCGAACGGTTCGGCCCCAACCAGCTGGCCAGCGCACCCCCCGTGCCCAAGTGGAAGAAGTTCCTCCAGCAGTTCCAGGACCCGCTCGTCTACCTGCTGCTCGTTGCCACCGCCATCTCGGTCGTCGCATGGTTCATCGAGAAGGCCAACACCGCACCCGGCGCGGAAGGCGGCGAACCGCTGCCGTTCGACGCGCTCGTCATCGTGCTCATCCTCATCGTCAACGCCGTCCTCGGCTACATCCAGGAGGCGCGCGCCGAACAGGCCGTCGAAGCGCTCGCGCAGATGACCGCGCCGCAGACCGCCGTCCTGCGCGACGGCAAGGTCGTCCACGTCGCCACCACCGACGTGGTCCCCGGCGACATCGTCGTCCTCGGCGAAGGCGACACCGTCTCCGCCGACGGCCGCCTCTTCGCCGCCGCATCCCTGCGCATCGCCGAAGCGAGCCTCACCGGCGAATCCGTGCCCGTCGGCAAGAAGCCCGACACGCTCACCGAAGCCAAGGCGCTCGGCGACCGCGCCAACATGATCTTCAACGGCACGTCCGTCACGCAGGGCACCGGCCGCGCCATCGTCACCGGCACCGGCATGAACACGCAGGTCGGCAAGATCGCCGACATGCTCGCCGCCACCGACGACGAAGCCACGCCGCTGCAGAAGGAGATGGCCCACGTCTCCAAGATCCTCGGCCTCGCCGTGTGCGTGATCGCCGTGATCGTGCTCGCGGCGCTCGCGTTCACGCAGGGCTTCCACTCCGTGCACGACATCATCGACTCGCTGCTGCTGGCCGTCTCGCTGGCCGTCGCCGCCGTGCCGGAGGGCCTGGCCGCGATCCTGACCGTCGTGCTCGCGCTCGGCGTGCAGCGCATGGCCAAGCACAACGCGATCGTCAAGAAGCTCAGCTCCGTGGAGACGCTCGGTTCCGCGTCCGTGATCTGCTCCGACAAGACCGGCACGCTCACCCGCAACGAGATGACCGTCGAACGCATCGTCACGCCGTCGGGCGAAGTGCAGGTGACCGGCACCGGCTACGCGCCGGAAGGCCGCATGGTGATGGTCGGCGGCGACGATCTGGCCGTCCCGGCCGACGTGAACGCCGAAGTGATGATGACGCTCGGCGCCGGCACGCTGGCCAACGACGGCGACCTGCGCGAAAGCACCGCCAAGCCGGGCGCATGGGAGGCCGTGGGCGATCCGACCGAAGTGTCGCTGATCGTCGCCGCGCGCAAGGTCCACGCCGACCGCCGCTTCGCGAACTTCGAACGTGTCGCCGAAGTGCCGTTCACGTCCGAACGCAAGCGCATGGCCGTCGTCGCGAAGGACAACGCCGACGCCGGCAACCTGACCGTGTTCGCCAAGGGCGCGCCGGACGTGCTGCTCGGCTACTGCACGCGCATCGCCGTCGGCGGCGCGGTGCGGCCGCTCACCGAAGGCGACCGTCAGACGATCCTGGCGACCGTCGAGAAGCTGTCGGGCGAAGCGTACCGCACGCTCGGCCAGGCGTACCGTCCGCTGGGCACGGCGTCGCTCGCCGCGGTGCCGGGCGTCGTGGCGAACGCCGCCGGCCAGGTGACCGACATCGCCGAACAGAGCGACGTCATCGAAACCGACCTGATCTGGGCCGGCATGGTCGGCATCATCGACCCGCCGCGCACCGAAGTGCGCGACTCGGTCGCCGAAGCGCACCGCGCCGGCATCCGCACCGTCATGATCACCGGCGACCATCCGCTGACCGCGGCACGCATCGCCTCCGACCTGGGCATCATCGAACGCGGCGGCAAGGCGCTCACCGGCGACCAGCTAGACGCGTTCGGCGACGACCAGGCCGCGTTCGACAAGGCCACGAGCGAAGTGTCCGTGTACGCGCGCGTCGCACCGGAACACAAGCTGAAGATCGTCGAATCGCTGCAGCGCCAGGGCAACATCGCCGCGATGACCGGCGACGGCGTCAACGACGCGCCGGCGGTCAAATCCGCCGACATCGGCGTGGCGATGGGCATCACCGGCACCGAGGTGACGAAGGAATCCGCGAAGATGATCCTCGCGGACGACAACTTCTCCACCATCGTGGCCGCCGTGCGCGAAGGCCGCGTCATCTTCGACAACATCCGCAAGTTCCTGCGCTACCTGCTCAGCTCGAACGTGGGCGAGGTGCTCACCGTGTTCGGCGGCGTCCTGTTCGCCGGCGTGCTCGGCATCACCCAGCCCGGTTCGCAGGGCGTGACCGTGCCGCTGCTGGCCACGCAGCTGCTGTGGATCAACCTGCTCACCGACGCCGCGCCCGCGCTGGCGATGGGCGTCGACCCGCAGACCGACGACGTGATGGCCCGCCGTCCGCGCCGCCTCACCGACCGCGTGATCGACAAGGACATGTGGTTCGACATCGTGTTCATCGGCTTCGTCATGGCGGCCGTGACGCTGATCGGCATGGACATGCACCTCGCCGGCGGCCTGTTCACCGACCGTTCCGTCGACGCGCTCGGCCACGACGCGCAGATGACCGAAGCCCGCACGATGGGCTTCACGATCCTCGTGTTCGCCCAGCTGTTCAACGCGCTCGCCTCGCGCTCGTCGCGCCAGAGCGCGTTCGTGGGCCTGTTCTCCAACAAGTGGCTGTGGGGTGCGATCGGCCTGTCGGTCGTGCTGCAGGTCGTGGTGATCTACGTGCCGTTCCTCAACGGCGCGTTCGGCACCACGCCGCTGGGCCTCACGGCGTGGCTGGAGTGCATCGGCCTCGCCGCGATCGTGCTCGTCGCCTCGGAGATCTACAAGGCGATCATGCGTGCGATCGACGCGCGCCGCGGCGTGAACGCGTGAGCGTCGCCGGCGGCGTCACGTCCTGACGCATGACTGAGGGGCGGTCGCGGGAATCCTGAATCGGATTCCCGCGACCGCCCCTCAGTCGTATACGCGATGGTGCGCGGCGATATGCGGCGGTGTGCGGCGATGATGCCGCCGCGACGACCGGCGTCGGCTCAGTCGCGGATCTCGGCGCGGTAGAAACGCTCGTAGGAGCGGCTCGGGGTCGGGCCTCGCTGGCCCTGATAATGCGAGCCGGTCCCGGACGAACCGTACGGATGCTCGGCCGGCGAACTCAGCTGGAAGAAGCACATCTGGCCGATCTTCATGCCCGGCCACAGCTTGACCGGCAGCGTGGAGACGTTGCTCAGCTCCAGCGTGATATGGCCCTCGAAACCCGGGTCGATGAAGCCGGCGGTCGAATGGGTGAGGATGCCCAGACGGCCCAGCGAGCTCTTGCCCTCCAGACGCGCGGCGACCGTCGCGTCGAGCTTGACGTACTCCCACGTGGAGCCGAGCGCGAACTCGCCCGGATGCAGGATCCACGGCTCGTCGGGGGCGACCTCGAACTGCTCGGTCAGCGCGCCCTGGTTCTCGGCCGGGTCGACGTACGTGTACGCATGGTTGTTGAACAGACGGAAGAAGCGGTCGAGTCGCACGTCGATCGACGCCGGCTGCACCATTTCGGGCGTCCAAGGGTCGAGCGAGATATGACCGTCGGCCTTGGCGGCCAGAATGTCGCGATCGGACAGCAGCATCGGGACTCCTTATATTGCTAATAAAACCGTTCCCCAGTCTACAATCCGTTGCAAACTAGTTCATCCCGGCATGCAGTGCGCCCTCGCGCTCATCCGCGTCGAGCCTGACGCGGCCGTTGCCGCGCGACGGGCGGTGGCGACGGGACGATACGATGGGCGTCATGCTTGTTTCGTCGCAGACCCGCGGATTCATCGCCGCGCACCGACTCGAAAACGTGCGCGACCTGGCGCTCAAGGCCAGACGGGAGGACGGCCTCGACCTGCCGTTCGCCCTGGACCAGATCGCCGGATGGCAGACCGCGCGCACCAAACTCCCGCAATGGGCCGCCAGCGACGGCATCATCTACCCGCCGCACCTGTCGATGGAACAGTGCTCGTCGCAGTTCACCGCCCAATACAAGGCGCGCGTCGCCCGCCGGATCGTCGACGCGTATCTCGCGGCCGACGCATCGGCCGGGTCGGCTGCATCGGTCGCATCGGCTGCGTCGGTCGCATCGGGCGAATCGGATGCCGCGGATACGCCGGAACCGTCGGCGACGATGGCGGCATCGGCGCCGGAGCCGGAGACCCCGGCATCGGCGGGAACGACGGCATCATCGGCACCCGAATCGCCGACCGCGCCGACATCAGCAACGGCCGCCACGACGGCGAGCCCGGCCGACGGGACGGCGCTCGCCGACCTGACCGGCGGCTTCGGCGTCGACTTCTCGTATCTGGCGCGCGGATTCGACCGGGCGACGTACGTCGAACGGCAGCCGCACCTGTGCGCGATCGCCGAACACAACCTGCGTGCGCTGGGCCTCGACCACGCGCGCGTCGTCAACGCGGACGCCGAGACGTGGCTTGCGGACGGCGGCACGGCGACGATGATCTTCGTCGACCCGGCCCGCCGCGACGACCACGGCGGCCGCGCCGTCGCCATCGCCGACTGCACGCCGGACGTGCTCGCGCTGGCGGACCGGCTGTTCGCCGCCGCCCCGCTCGTCATGGTCAAGCTGTCGCCGATGCTCGACTGGCGCAAGACCGTCGCCGACTTCCGCGGCGCGGTCGGCGAGGTACACATCGTCTCGACCGGCAACGAATGCAAGGAGCTGCTGCTCGTCCTCGACCGTCGGCGTGCGACGGGGCGGCCGGCTGCGGGCGGGCCGCCGACGGGCGGGACGGCTGCCGGGGCATCGGCTGCGGACGTGACGACCGACGCCTGTGAGGGAATGCCGGTCCGCGTGGTCTGCGTCAACGACGGTGACGAACTCGCGTACGACTATAATCCGTCGGCGCCGTCGGTCGACCGCATGACCGGCACGACCGCCGCCGGACTGCTCGCCGACGGTTGGTACGATACCGCCGATGACGTCGCCGGGACCGATGTTAAAGTCGATGTCGACGGCAACTCGGAAGCAAGATATCTATACGAGCCGAATGCGTCGATCATGAAGGCCGGATGCTTCGCGCTGATCGAGGACCGCTATCCGATGCGGCAGGTCGGGCCGAACAGTCACCTATTCGTAAGTACTCAGCGGGTTGACGGGTTCCCCGGACGCGAGTTCGCCATCGAGGCGGTCGGCGGACTCGGGAAGAAGGACGTGAAGTCGCTGCTCGCCGGTGCGACGAAGGCGAACGTCGCGGTGCGCAATTTTCCGATGAGCGTCGCACAGCTGCGCAAGAAGCTGCGGCTGGGCGACGGCGGCGACCTCTACCTGTTCGCCACGACGCTCGCCGGCTCGCGTCACGTCCTGATCCGCACGCGGCGCCTGTCCACCGCTCGTTCGACCGACTGAGCGTGACTCTCAACCGGCCGGTTGAGTCGCAGTCTGTACACGGGGGCCGAATCCCTTACGGATTGCGACGCTGAGGGGCTGGTTTGCGTCGCAATCTGCATGGGAGGACCGGATTCCTTACGGATTGCGACGCGGAAGGCCCAGTTAGCGTCGCAAACCGTATGGGAATGGGGGTTAGTATGCGGATTGCGACGCAAAGTGGGATGTCCGATGATGACGACCGGTCTGGGATGCTGTGATCGGCGGGTACACGGGGCTGCGCTGCGTCGCGATCTGTACATGAACGGGGGATCCTGTGCGGATTGCGACGCTGACGGGCTGGTTTGCGTCGCAACCTGCATGGGAGGACTGGATTTCTTACGGATTGCGACGCTGGAGAGGGAGTTTGCGTCGCAATCCGTACACGGGGGACCGGGGGCCGGGGGACTGATGCCCGGATACGGCAAGGCCCCTTGCCGGTGAAGCCGGCGAAGGGGCCGAAAGACAGGGGAACGGCGCGACGGACTAACGCCAGCCCATCGTCATGAGGAAGCCGACCATGATGATCGCGAAGCCGATGGCCAGGTTCCAGGCGCCGATGTTCGGAATCGGGTAGTTGCCGGTCAGGTAGTAGGCGACGCACCAGATCAGGCCGATGACCATCAGCGTGCAGAACAGCGGCACGAACCAGCGCGGATTCGACTTGGTGCCCTTGATGGCCTCCTCGACGCGCTTGGTGTTCTCGGCCTGACGGGCCATCATGCGGCGCATCTGCGGGGTGAGGTCGTTCTTGTCGGCGGTCGCGTTGAGTACGGCCTCGACCTGGTCCATCGGCACACCGAAGTCCTCGTCGTCTTCGTCGGCGGTCTCGGTCTCGGCGGCCTTGGTTTCGGCGGCCTTGGTTTCGGCGGCCTTGGTTTCGGCGGCGTCCTCGGCGGCGGTCTCAGTCGCGGCGGTGTCGGCCGCAGCCTCGGCCTCGGGCTTCGTCGCTTCCGCCCAGTCCTTCTGGGCCTCCGTATCGGTTTCGTTCGGCTGTGTCTCTGCCATGAGCGTAGTCTCCTTGTATATAGGCTAGAAGTCATAATAGTGGTTAGACTCGAATTGGCGAAGACATCGTCTGCGAATCGGCCCGTGGCGCGGCGTCGGGCCTGCATATGGCCGCATACTCGCATACTCGCCGGCAGGAGGGGATCATGGCACGACGAACCGGCAGGCACGCGGCGAAGCGTTCGCTGTTCAATGGCGTCGCCGTGTTCCTGCTCGTCGCATTCACCGGTTTCCTGTTGGCGACGAACGCCCGGCTCAACCGTACCGCGGTCGTCTCGTCGGACACTGCCGATCTGGTCGAGCAGCGCGTCAACCGTGTGACGCAGCTGCAGGATGAGATCGGCCGGCTCGGCGCGCAGGTCAACACGCTCAAGGATCTGGCGAGCGACGTGTCCGACCCGTCCGGCGGCGAGGACGCGGGTTCCGGTACGACGTTGCCCGCGGTCGAAGGCCCCGGTCTGACGGTCACGCTCGACGATTCCCCGCTGTGGGAGAGCAAGGTCGACGGCTCCGGTTCGGCGGCGAATATCAACGACTACGTTGTGCATCAGCAGGACGTCGAAGCGGTGGTGAACGCGCTGTGGGCGGGCGGCGCGGAGTCGATGATGATCCAGGACCAGCGTGTCCTGTTCAATTCGGCGGTGATCTGCCAGGGCAACGTGCTGCTGCTGCAGGGCCGCAAGTATTCGCCGCCGTACACGATCAAGGCGATCGGCCCGATCGACGGGATGAAGCAGGCGCTCGACGATTCCAAGGACGTGCGTATCTACCGCGAGTATGTGAGCGCGTTCGGCTTGGGATGGAAGGTCGAGGAGAACGACCGGCTGGAGTTCCCGGAATCCGCGGCGCTGCTGCAGTCGCTGCAATATTCGAGCGTAATCGACGACGAGGGAGAGAACGCGCAATGAACCGTATGACCGCATCGGAGGAGTCCGCATCGGAGGGAATGTCGTCGGCGTCGGCGTCGGCGCCGGGAACGCCGCCCTCGGCACAGCCGCCGTCGTCGCGCCCGGCCGCCCGTCGCGCGGTCGGCCGCAGCCTTGACGGGGAGACGACCGCCGACCTGCTGCTGCGCATGCAGGATGTCGCCGATCCGGGCGAATCGTTGCGTCTGGTGACCGTCCATCCCGACCGTCACGTCGGCGCCGACGGTCGTTCGGGATCCGGTGACGCCGACGCCGTTATGTCACGCCGCGACCGTCGCCGCGCGTCGCACGGCGGCAGCGGTCGTGACGGCGATAGCGTCGGCGCCGGTGGCGGATACGACGACGCCCGCGGTGGAGGTCACCGTCAGGGACTGCTGTGGTCGATTCTGGGCATCGTCGCGGAGCTGCTGCTGACGATGGCGGCCGTGTGCGCGCTGTACGTCGTGTGGCAGATGTGGTGGACGGGCGTGCAGTCGGAGCACGCGCAGGTCGAGATGCGGCAGTCGGTCAACTGGACGTCGCCGGGGTCGGGCAGCACGGATGCGGTCGCGCCGGCGCAGGAGGGCGATCCGCCGGTCCAGCCGGAGTCGGCGGCGGAGGGAGAGCTGATCGCCACCGTCTACATACCGCGGTTCGGCGACCAGTGGGAGCGCAATCTGGTGCAGGGCACGTCGCTGGTGCAGCTCAACAAGCATGGCCTGGGCCATTACACGGAGTCGCAGTGGCCTGGTCAGGTGGGCAATTTCGCGATAGCCGGCCATCGCAACGGCTACGGGCAGCCGTTGGGCGACGTGGACAAGCTGCAGCCGGGCGATGTGATCGTGGTGCGTACGCAGGACTACTGGTATGTGTACGAGTACACGTCGAGTGAGATCGTGCTGCCGGACGACATCCGTGTGATCGGCTCGAATCCGCTGAATCCCGGTGCCGAACCGACCGAGCGCATGATCACGATGACGACGTGCGAACCGAAGTATTCGACGCCCACCCACCGGTGGATCAGCTACGGCAAGCTCAAGTACTGGGCGAAGGTCGCGGACGGCTGGCCGCAGGAGCTGGCGACGAGCGACGCGAAGGGCGGCGTGACGTTCACGAACAACGCGACGGAGGCCGTGTCGCCGGTCGCGCGGCTCGACTCGCTGGCCCCGGTGGTCGCGGTCGCGCTGGTCGCGTACGCGATCGTATTCGTCGCGGCGCTGGTCGCCTGGCGGTTCCCGCTGCTGCGTGCGATCCGCGCGGGCGAGCGCCGTCGCCCGGATGCGAGCCTGTACGGCTGGCTGATGCGTCATCAGCCGGGTGTGCTGCCGATTCGCCTGCTGCTGGTGCTGTTGCTGCTGTTCGCGGCGGCCGCGGCGCTGTTCGAGTGGGGCTTCCCGTGGGCGGCGTCGAACATTCCGTATCTGCAGCAGATGTCGAATTTCACCGCCGGCTGATGCCGGGGTGCCGTCCGGCGGTCGGCGGCGGTTGTCCGATGGCGGCCCGGCGGGTGTCGTGGCGATGATGGCCGGCTGACGGCGGCGTGCGTTCGCCGCCGTCAGCCGTGCTGTATTCCGGTCATTCCCGCCGCCGTCGTGCCGGCCGCGGATACACTGGGGGCGATGACGCGGCCTTCGCAGGGGAGGCCGGACCGGCGGCCCGGTTGCGGCCCGGCAGGAGGAGTTATGACGGATTCGGCGCGCATTCTGGTGGTCGACAACTATGATTCGTTCGTCTATACGATCGTCGGATATCTGAAGACGTTGGGCGCGAGCGTGACGGTCGTGCGCAACGATGCGATCGACGCGGCCGCACCGGGATTGCTGGACGACTATGACGGCGTGCTGATCTCGCCGGGCCCG
Source organism: Bifidobacterium samirii (assembly GCF_003952945.1). Lineage (GTDB taxonomy): Bacteria > Actinomycetota > Actinomycetes > Actinomycetales > Bifidobacteriaceae > Bifidobacterium > Bifidobacterium samirii. Next base: position 55,016 of record NZ_QXGK01000005.1, on the reverse strand, counting down.
GGTGCACCGGCCGAATCGGGCGCGAGCGAGGATGTGATCCGCCGGTGCGCGGCGGAGCGCAAGCCGATGTTCGGCGTGTGCCTGGGATTGCAGGCGCTGGCGGAGGTGTTCGGCTGCACGGTGGCCCATGCGCCGACGATCATGCACGGCAGGACGAGCCTGATCGAGCATGACGGCGCGGGCGTGTTCGCGGGCGTGGCCGAGCCGATGACGGCGACCCGCTACCATTCGCTGGCGATCGACCCGGCGTCGATGCCGGACGAGCTGGTCGTGTCGGCGCGCGCGTCGGATGATGGCACGATCCAGGCGGTCCGTCACCGCGATCTGCCGTTGGAGGCGGTCCAGTTCCACCCCGAGTCGGTGATGACGCAGGACGGCTACCGTCTGTTCGCGAACTGGCTGGCCGCGTGCGGCCAGACGGATGCGGTCGCCCGTTCGGCCGGCCTGCGGCCGAAGGTCGCCCGCTGACCCGCTGACGGTCCAGCGGCGATCGACATACGAGAAGGCCCCTCCAGGGAGGGGCCTTCTCGTGTCTTCACGCCTGGTGCGGGCGGTCCGTGCGGCTCACTGGCCGGTGGTCGTGCCGCTGCTGTTGCCGTTGTCGTCGGTGCCCGGCGTGGTCGGATCGGTCGGATCCGGGGTGGGGGTGACGGGGTCGGCGGTGGTGAGGGTGACGGTGTCTCCGGGCTTGGCGGTGTTGCCGTTGGCCGGATTGGAGGCGGTCACGATCGCCGTGTCGCTGGTGGACGAGCCGTTGGTGAGGGCGACGGTGAGGCCGAGCGCTTCGAGCTGGCTCTTGGCGTCGGCGTACTTCTGGCCGATCAGGTAGGGGACCGTCACCGGCTGCGGGCCGCGCGAGATGACGATCGAGATCGTCGTGCCGCGTTCGACGGATGCGCCGGCCTCCGGCGTGGTGCCGATCACGGCGCCTTCGGCGACGGTGGCGCTGTAGTCCTCGCTGATGCTGGTCGATTCGAAGCCCATGCTCTTGAGCGTCTGGATCGCCGCGTCCTTGGCCTGCCCGGCCAGGTCGGGCACGGTGGCGCGGCCGGTGGACACGATGAGCGTGATCTGCGTGCCCTTGGGTTCACTGGTGCCGGCGGCCGGGTCGGTGCCCACGACCTTGTCCTTCTCGATCTTGGCGCTGTCCTCGCTGCGCGTGGACGAGGCGACCTCGAATCCGGCCTTCTTGAGCGCGGCGCGGGCCGCGTCCTGGGTCATGTCGCTCACGTCGGGGACCTTGGCGGACTGCGGGCCGGTGGAGATCCACACCTTGACGGTGCTGCCCTTGGCCACGCTCGCGCCGCCCTTGGGATCCTGCTTGGTGACGGTGCCTTCGGGTTCGGTCGAATCGTCGTCGTCGACGATGTCGGCGACGAGTCCGAGGTCCTCGAGCTGGGAGGTGATCTTCTCCGACGTGATGTTCGACATCGTGGTGAAGTCGGGCACGTCGACCTTCTGCTCGTCGGTGCCGCCGCGGCCCTGCATCATGAAGAACACGGCGAGGAGCGCGGCGATGACGACGATCACGCCGACCACCGATCCGATGATGATCTTCTTGCGCTTGGCCCGGTCGGCTTCGGCGCGCTGTTCGGCGCGCGACTTGACGGCGACGCCGGCGGGCTGGAGCGAGGGCACGGCCTCGAACTGGCCGGTGACGGGGTTGAACGCCTGCGTGGCGGTGGTCTCGCCGCCCATCGCGGCCGCGGGCATGGCGGCCGGCATCGGCATCGTGCCCATTGCGGCGGTCTGTCCCATCGCCTGGGTCTGGCCGAGGGCCTGCGTGGCCGCGTCCTGTTCGGCCTGCTTGCGGGCCTTCATGTTCGACAGGTCGGTGAGCGGGTTGAACGCGGCCGCGACGGGCATGCCGCCGTTCATGTAGGTGAGGATGTCGTTCTTGAACTCGTTGGCGGTCGCGTAGCGGTTCTGACGGTCCTTGGCCATGGCCTTGGCGCAGATCGAATCCCACATGGCCGGCAGACCGGGCACGAGCGAGCTGGGCGGCGTGGCAACCTCGGAGACGTGCTGGTAGGCGATGGCGACGGCCGAGTCGCCGGTGAACGGCGCGCGGCCGGTGAGCATCTCGTAGAGCACGCAGCCGGCGGAGTACAGGTCGGAGCGCATGTCGACGGTCTCGCCGCGCGCCTGCTCGGGGGAGAGGTACTGGGCGGTGCCGACGACGCCCTGCGACTGGGTCATCGTGGCGGCGGAGTCGTCGAGCGCGCGGGCGATGCCGAAGTCCATGACCTTGACGACGCCCTGCTCGCTGATCATGATGTTGCCGGGCTTGATGTCGCGGTGGATGATGCCCATGCGATGCGAGTATTCGAGCGCGCCGAGCACGCCGAGCATGACCTGTTCGGCGTCGCGCTGGGAGATCGGGCCGTTCGCCTTGATGATGTCGCGCAGGGTCTGTCCCTTGACGTACTCCATGACGAGGTACGGCAGCCGTTCGGTCATGCCGTTCTCGTCGGTGACGGTCTCCTCGCCCGAATCGTAGATGTTGACGATGTTGGCGTTGTTCATCTGCGCGACGGCGTGCGCCTCGCGGCGGAAGCGCGACAGGAAGATCTGGTCGTTGGCCAGGTCGGCGCGCATGATCTTGATCGCGACGGTGCGTCCGAGCCTCGTATCGAGGGCCACGCGCACCTCGGCCATGCCGCCGTGGCCGATCGCCTGGCCGAGCTGGTAGCGGCCGTCGGCAAGCGAATTGGGCATGTTGCTCATTGCTGTTCCTTCCAAAGGTTCCGCAGGTCCGCATGCGATGCGGCGGTGTGCTGATGGTCAAGGGGGATGGCCGTCGCGATGCCGGACGGTGCGTCGGCGAGTCCGGCCGCGGCGGTGGTCGTGTCGCCCGCGGCGAGTGTGACCTCGCCGATCGTCGCGCTGACGGAGGCCGGCAGGTCGGGCAGGCTGGGCAGGTCGGGCAGCGCCGTGCCGGCGATCGACGGCGTGACGACGGGCGGCATCGTGGGGCCGTCGGACGACGGCATGCCGGCACCCGGTACGTCGGGCGCGTCGGCGGACGCCGCGCCGGGGACCGGCGGCGTCGGCACGCGGATCGGCCGGTCGGGCCGGCGTGCGGTCAGATGCTCCGGGTCGACGGCGCGCAGCAGCGTGTTGACGGCGTGCGGCCGGCTGCGCACGCGGCGCGGCACGCGGCCGGACGGGTTGACGGTCGTGTCGTCGCTCTGCGCGGTCGCCTGGTCGAGGAGACGGCGTTCGATGCGCGCGAGCGTGCGCGAGACGACGAGCGCGTCGGCGGGACGGTCGAGCGGGTCCTTGGCGAGCATCGACATGACGAACTGGCTGAGCTGCAGGTCGACCGTGTCGGGCAGCGGCGGCACCGGGTCGTTGACGTGCGCGGCGGCGATGTCCACGGGCGTGGCGCCGGTGAACGGGCGGTGGCCGCACAGGCCCTCGTAGGCGACGACGCCCAGCGAGTAGATGTCGGACTGGGGCGTGGCCTGATGGCCCTGCGCCTGCTCGGGGGAGATGTACTGGGCGGTGCCCACGACCATGCCGTCCTGCGTGATCTGCTCCTGGTTGGTGGAGTAGCTGACGCCGAAGTCGGTAATCTTCACCTCGTTGCTGTCGGACACCATGATGTTGGCCGGCTTGACGTCGCGGTGGATGACGCCGTGGCTGTGCGCGACGAACAGGCCGCGCGCGGTCTGGATGAGGATCGGCAGCAGTTCGGTCGGGTCCATCGCGCCGCGCTCGTGGTACAGGTCGGCGAGCGACTTGCTGGGCACGTATTCCATGATGAGGAAGCCGATGCCGTCATGCTCGTAGTATTCGAACAGCGCGGCGATGTTCGGGTGCGCGAGGTTGGCGGAGTTGTGCGCCTCGGCGCGCAGACGGTGCAGCTTGGCCTCCACGTCGGCCTGGTCGGAGCGCAGCGCCTTGATGGCGACGGGGCGGCCCAGCTGGATGTCCCAGGCGCGCCAGACCTCGCCCATGCCGCCCTGCGCGAGGCGGGCGTCGAGGCGGTATCGTCGGTGGATCAGCTGTCCTTCGATGAGTCTCATTGCTTCAGCGCCTCCTCCATCAACGACTTCATGATCGGGCCGGCGGTCAGCGAGCCGTACAGGTCGGTGTTGTGCACGACGACGGAGATCGCGATCTGCGGGTCGTCGGCGGGTGCGAATCCGATGATCCATCCGTCGATGCGCTCGTTGTTCTCGCCGATCTGCGCGGTGCCGGTCTTGGCCGCCACGGCGACGCCGTCGATGGCCAGGGTCGGGTATTCCTTGGTGATGACCGACTGCATGCCCTTGGTGAGCTGGTCGGCGGTGTCCTTGCCGAACGCCTGCGACATGACCTGCGGCTTCGTTTCGGACAGCACGGACAGGTCGCTGGAGCGCACGCGGTCGACGAGCGTCGGACGCATCAGCGTGCCGTCGTTGGCGATGGCGGACGCGATGAGCGCGTTCTGCAGCGGGGTGGTCAGGTTGTCGCCCTGGCCGATCGAGGCGAGCGCCAGCCGGTCGTCGCCCATGTCGGTCGGGAGCTTGGCGGCGACGGTCTTCATCGGGCTGCCGGTGGACGTGGTGCCGTCGATGGTGATGGACGTGCCGTAGCCGAGCTTGGAGGCCATGTCGTCGAGCTTCTGCTGGCCGACGGCGACGCCGAGTTGGGCGAACGCGGTGTTGGACGAGTAGGCGAGCGCGTCCTCGAGCGAGATGGTGCCGTTGCTGCCGGCGCCCTGCGCGGACGCGTTGGTGAGCTGCACGTTGGTGCCGGGCAGCGTGTAGGACGCGCCGGCGGGGATCTGCGAGTCGATGGTGTAGTCGCCGCTGTCGATCGCGGCGGCCGCGACTACGGTCTTGAACGTGGATCCCGGCGGGTAGAGCTCGCTGGTGGCGCGGTTGAGCATCGGGTTGTTCCCGTCGGCGACGAGCTGCTGGTAGGCGAGGTTGGCCGACTGGGTGTCGTGGTTCGCGAGCTGGTTGGGGTCGTAGCTGGGGGTGCTCACCATGGCGAGGATGCGGCCGGTCTTGGGCTGGGTGACGACGACGGCGCCGTCCTTGCCGTCCATGAGCTGGTAGGCGAGGGTCTGGAGCCTGGCGTCGATGGACGTTTCGATCGTGGCGCCGGTGTTCTGGGTGCCGGTGAGCACGGCCTTGACGCGCTCCCAGAACAGCGCGTCGGATTCGCCGGACAGGAGGCTGTCGCGCGAGTCCTCGATGCCGCGGTCGGTGCCCTGCGTGATCGAGAAGTAGCCGGTGACGGGCGCGTAGACGGCGCCGTTCTCGTAGACGCGCTGGTATTTGAACGCGTCGTTGGAGGCGTCGGAGCGGGCCATGACGGTGCCGTCGGAGGTGAGGATCTGGCCGCGGGGCGTGCCGTACGTGTGGTAGATGGCGCGCGCGTTGCGCGGGTCGGCGTTGAGTTCGTCGGATCGGATGGCCGACAGGATGGTCGTGGAGATGCCGAGGATGACGAACAGGACGAGGACGGCGGTGAAGAGCTGGCGCAGGGACTTGTTCATCGGGCGCTCCTCTCCTTGAGCTCGTGGTCGCGCAGGGCGGCCAAGGCCTCGTATTGGAACGTTTCGGACAGGTCGTGGTCGGGTTCGGGCTTGTTGGCCGCGTTGGAGATGACGACGAGGAGCGCGGCGAGGATGTAGTTGGCGATGAGCGACGAGCCGCCGGCGGCCATGTAGGGCAGGGTCATGCCGGTCAGGGGGATGACGAGCGTGGTGCCGCCCACGACGGTGAACACCTGGAACGCCATCGTGAACACGAGTCCGGAGGCGAGGAGCTTGCCGAAGCCGTCCTTGATCTTCATCGCGGTGATGAACCCGGAGGCGATGATCGTCAGGTAGATCATGAGGATGGCCATGAGGCCGGTCAGGCCGAGCTCCTCGCCGAGCGACGTGTAGATGAAGTCGGAGTTGCCGTACGTGGTGAGCGACGGGTAGCCTTCGCCCAGTCCGGTGCCGAGGATGCCGCCGGAGGCGAGGCCGAAGATGCCGGTGACGATCTGCCAGGAGCCGCCGATCTCCTTGTTGTACTGTTCGGCGCTGAACGGTTCGAGCCAGGCGTCGACGCGCGAGCCGACGTGGCTGAAGATGCCGGCCGCGGCGACGGCGCCGGCGGCGAACGCGAGAAGGCCGATGACGATCCAGCTGCGGCGCCCGGTGGCGACGTAGAGCATGGAGACGAACATCGCGAAGAACATGAGCGACGTGCCTAGGTCGTGCTGGAGGATGAGCACGCCCATGGACGCGAACCAGACGATGATGATCGGGCCCATGTCCTTGATGCGCGGCAATTGCAGGCCGAGGAACTTCTTGCCGCCGACGGCCAGCTGGTCGCGGTGGTCGAACAGGTAGGCGGCGAAGAAGAACGCGAGGAACAGTTTGGCGAATTCGCCGGGCTGGATCGTGCTGTTGGTGAACGGGATGACGATCCACACGCGCGCGCCGTTGATGTCGGCGCCGATGAACGGCAGCATCGGGCTGAGCAGCAGTACGAGGCCGGTGACCATGCTCACGTAGGAGAATCGGCGCAGCACGCGGTAGTCCTTGAGGAACACGATGAGCAGTGTGGCGAGCACGATCGCGAGCGCCTGCCATAGCAGCTGGCGGAATGCGATGGCGGTGCCCATCGACTGGTCGATGCGGGCGATCATCGTGACGCCGACGGCGTTGAGGAGCAGCACGCACGCCATGACGGTCTGGCTGGCGTACGGCTGGAATCTGAGCACGAGCGCCCACGATCCGAGGGCCATGAGCGCGACGACGCCGAGCAGGACGGCGTAGTTGGCGGGGAATGTGCCGGTGGTGCGTTCGAACATCTGGAACAGGCCGATGAAGCCGACGAGCATGGCGAACAGGATGAGCGCGACCTGGCGCAGGCGGGTGCGGATCATTGCGTGTCGGCCTCCTTCCCCGTGTCGGTCGTGCCGGTCTTCGTATCGGTCTTGGTGTCTGATTTCGCGTCGGATCCGTCGGAGGAGCCGTCGGTCTTCGCGTCGTCCGAGCCGGCGTCCTTCCTGGTGCTGGCCTGCTCGCCGGCCGCGTCGTCCGCGGCTCCGACGACGGGCTCGTCGGCCTTGGTGTCGTCGGCGGCCTTGTCGCGTTCGTCGCGGATGTATGCGGCGTGCGTGCGCGCCTCGTCGAGGCTGTCGACGGCGATGCCCTGGGCGAGCTGCTCCTGCCACGACTGCGGCAGGCTGTCCACGGCGATGTCGGTCTGTTCGACCTCGTGCGACAGCTTGAAGCCGAACAGGTCGGTGTTGACGCCTTGGTAGATGGCGATGACGCCGTCGCCGGCGCCCAGATAGTAGCGGGTCTGGCTCCACGCGTACGCGCCGGCCGCGGCTCCGGCGGCGAGCGCGATCGCCAGGATGACGCTCAGGATCGTGGCGAGGCGGCCGTGGCGGCGCTTCGTGCTGGTGGCCTTGCGCTGCTTGTCCTGTTCGCGGCGGATCGCGCGCACGACCTCCGGGTCGTGCGGGTCGGCGGTGATGCGCCCGTCGGCCTTCTGCACGACGGGGATCTCGCCGGTGTCGGGCATCTCGCGTTCGCCGGTCTCCTCGCGGACGGTGGAGGGCTGCACGACGCGCATCGTCGCGTCGGTGTGGCGGCCGTCGCCGTGGGAGAGCGCTGCGGCCTTCTGGGCCGGCGACGTCTGCGCGCGCAGGGCGGGCGCGGTGGCGACGGGCTCGTTGACGATGTCGGCGATCGGTTCGAGGCTGCCGCTGGCGGCGCCGCCGACGAGCAGCGTCTGATGGGGCAGTTCGAACGCGTCGGCGTCGAGCGCGAGGGTCGCGTCGGCGATGACGACGCTCACGTTGTCGGTGCTGCCGGCCTTGAGGGCCATGCCCACGAGCTGCTGGGCGCACTCCTCCTGGTCGGTGCAGTCGGCCATCACCTGTTCGATCGTGGAGTCGGCGAGCACGCCGGTCAGACCGTCGGAGCACAGCATCCACCGGTCGGCCGGGTGGGCCTTGCGGATCGCGATGTCGGGGCGCGGGTCGATGTCGAAGTCGCCCAGCACGCGCATCACGACGTTGCGCTGCGGGTGGCTCTTCGCCTCGGTCTCGCTGATGCGCCCCATGTCGATGAGATGCTGCACGTAGCTGTGGTCGTGGGTCATGCGCGTGAGCTTGCCGTCGCGCAGCAGGTAGGCGCGCGAGTCGCCGATGTGGGCGAGCACCCAGTAGCCGGCGACGAGCACGACGGCGGTGACGGTCGTGCCCATGCCCGACAGCTTGCGTTCGCGCTTCGCCTTGCCGACGATCGCGTCGTGCGCGGCGATGACCGATGATTCGAGCATGCGGGCGACGGCCTGGATGTCGCCGTCGACGTCGTCGCTTTCGAGGTGGGCGAGCGAGCGGATCGCGATCGTGGACGCGGTGTCGCCTCCCGCATGGCCGCCCATGCCGTCGCAGATCGCGGCCAGATGGCCGCCGGCGAACGACGAATCCTGGTTGTTGGAGCGGACGGTGCCCACGTCGGAGACGGTGGTGGAGTAGAGGAACAGGTTCTGCGAGGCTGCTGAGTTCGGCATGAGGGCGCTCACCTCAGTTCGAACGTCGTCGCGCCGATCCGCACCGGCACGCGGGCGGAGAGGATCGTGGGCGCGGCGATGCGCTGGCCGTTGACGACGGTGCCGTTCGTGCTCGACAGGTCCTCGATGGCCCAGTCGCCGGTGAGCGGATCCTGGTAGACGCGCGCATGATGCGAGGATACGAACTCGTCGTCGAGCACGACGGTGTTCGACGCGGCGCGGCCCAGCGAGATCGGCCCGGACGCGAGGGGCACGCTCGCGCCGGCGAGCGGCCCGTCGATGACGACGAGCAGCGACAGTCCGGCGTCGGCGCGCGGCGTCTCATGCGCGGCGGGGCGCGCCGGCACCGCCGTCGACGTGGCGACGGGCGCGGGCGCCTCGGCGGCCTTGCGCGCGCGGCGCTCCTTGCGACGGTGCGTGCGCGACTGCTTCGGGCTGAACGTCTCCAGATCGCGGCGCAGCGAACGTACGGCGAGCCATACGAACGCCCACAGCAGGATCAGGAAACCGTATTTGAGGATCGCGAAGGTGAGTTCGGTGATCATGAAGGGGACTCCTCGCCGACTACTCCTGTTCCTGCGAAGAGGCCCAGTAGAGGATTCGGGTGCGGCCGATCGTGATGGTGTTGCCGTCCAGCAGCGTTGCTATCGGCACCTGATGGCCTTCGATGTACATATGGTTGGTGGATCCCAGGTCGCGGGCGATGACGCCGTTGTCGGTGATGTCGATCTCCATGTGGCGTCGGGAGATACCCGGATCGTCGATGATGATGTCGCAGCCGGAGCCGCGGCCGATGACGGTCTTCTCCTTGGTGATCAGATACTGGTTGCCGTTGATCTCCAGCATCGGGTCGTCCTGCGACTGGGATGCGGTGGTGACCGGGACGGCGTTGCCCTGCACCGATTCGGAGCTGAGCGTGAAGTTGCCGCGGGTCAGGTCGAGGTCCTCCTCGAAGATGACCACGACCGGTCCGACGAAGGCGTAGTGCTGGCTCTTCGCGTACTGGGTGAGATTGTCGGCCAGCTCGTTGGCGAGGGTCTCGGACCCCCACTGCTCGATGCGGTCGAAATCCGGGGTGCTCAGCTTGAAGCGGTACTCGTTCGGGGCCACCGTGCGGTCGCGGCCGACGGGCATGGCCTCGGCGTCGATTTCGCGCTCGAGGGCGCTGGACAGGTCGACGGGCTGCAGGTCCTTCGACCCGAACTTGGCGAACACGCCATTGACCGCGCCTTCCACACTTTTCTCAAAACGGTCGAGAACGCTCATGGTAGTCCCTTTCTTGCATATCGATACCCCATCCTACGCGCGTGGCGGGAACAGGCCAAATGTGAAGACCGTCCCGACCGGGGCCGCCGCCCCGTCGGCACGCATGCAAACCGCAGTTTCAAGGGGCCATGACTGCGGTTTGTGTGCGCCGCCTTCGTTGGGACGCGAACAAACCGCAGTCAGAGGATTCCGCCGGCGGCGGATGGGATCAGCGCATGCCCAGCGCGTCGTACAGGAAGTCGCGCTGGAGGATGAGCAGGTTCTCGGCGACCGTCTCGTCGTTGGTCATGTGCGTGATGCCCGTCAGCGGCAGGAACGTGTGCTGGCGGCCGGCGGCCATCAGCGCCTGCGACAGACGCAGCGAATGCGCGATCGTGACGTTGTCGTCGGCGAAGCCGTGGATCAGCATGAGCGGGCGGCGCAGGTTCGGCGCGTCCTCGACGATGCTGTTGCGGCGGTACGTCTCCGGGTCGAGACCCAGATAGCGCTCGGTGTAGTGCGTGTCGTACAGCGTCCAGTCGGTCGGCGGGGCGCCGGCGCAGGCCGCGTGGAACACGTCGGGCGCGTCGAGCACGGCCAGCGCCGACAGGAAGCCGCCGTACGACCAGCCGATCATGCACACGCGATCGAGGTCGGGCGCGGGGATGCGGCGCGTCTCGCCGAGCGCGGCGAACGCGTCGTTGAGCGAGGCGATTGCGTCGCTCAACGCGTGCACGGCCTCGACCTGGTCGGCGAGGGTCACGTCCTTCATGGCTTCGAAGATCTCACGGTCCCACTTCGGTCCGCGGCCGGTGGTGCCGCGGCCGTCGGCGGTGACGACGAGGAAGCCCTGGTCGGCCCACCACTGGGCGTCCCAGTAGTAGGCCTGGGAGGCGACGACCTGCTGCGCGCCCGGGCCGCCGTACGGCTTCATGAGCACCGGCAGGCTTGCGGCGTGCGCGTACGGGCTGGACTCGCTCGGCGCGATGATCGCCGTGTGCAGCGCATGCTCGCCCATGCGGGTGAACGTCACATTCGGCGCGAAGCCGGGTTCGGCGGAGTCGTCCGAGAGGACGGCGACGGCCCAGCTCTGTTCGACCGGCTCGCCGTCGGCGGCGACCGTGTCGGTGACGTCGACGCAGTGCGAGACGCGCGTGCGCGGCGAGGCCATCATGCGTCCGGAGACGACGTTGCCGCGCTCGCCGCGCGACATCGTCCACACGCCCGGCTCGGCCGTCTCCGGCGACCAGGCGCCGTCGTAGGCGATGGCGACCACGTCGAAGCTGCGCGCGTCGTGGCCGTCGGCGGTGTCGGCCCACACGGCCGGCACGTCGGGCAGGAGGGCGGGGTCGCGCTGTACGACGCACAGCACGTCGTCGTCGGTCACGTCGAGCACGCCGCGCACGTTGAGGCCGACGGGCGTGAACGCGCGGCCGTCCACGGTCAGACGGTTCGTGTCGGCGTCCATGTCGTTGAGCGCGCACACGAGGCGGCCGTCGGGCGTGTAGGCGGGCGTGCCGCCGACGAGGTCGAGCCACTGGTCGTTGGCATGCTCCTCGAGCACGCGCACGGTGCCGTCGGCGGCGACGGCGAGCACCTGGTCGCGCGTCTGGCGGCGGTTCTGCACGAGCACGAGCGGCTCGTGGCCGCCGGTCCAGCTGACGGCGGCGACATACTCGTACGCCTCGCGGTCCCACGCGACGTCGGCGGACGCGGCGACGCCGGTGCAACGGCCGTCCTCGTCGAACGCGAGCGCGGCACGGGTCAGGTACGCGTCGACGTTGCGGGTGAGCGCGCGCGGATAGCGGGTGCCGGGCACCGGATGGTCGGGGTTGGCCGGGTCGGCGATGTACCACATCGGTTCGGGGGTCGTGTCGTACGTCTCGTAGAGCACGCCGCGCGAGTCGGGCGCCCACCAGAAGCCGTCGTAGCGGTCCATCTCCTCGCCGGCGGCGAACTCGGCCAGGCCGATGCGCCACGGCGCGTCGGCGGCGGCCGCGTTGCGCGCGTCCACGTCGGCGATCGCGGCGATATGGTCGTCGGCGCCGTCGTCGGCGATGTCGACGACGACGAGGCGCGTGCCGGTCGTGTACATGACGTGGCGTCCGTCGGGCGAGATGCGCGGGTTGAGGACCGGCGTGAACGCCGACTGGTCGGCGTCGATCGCCGCGGCGGCCAGCTGGCGCGTGGCGGCGGCCGCATCGTCGGCGGCGTCGACGGATGCGGGGATCGGGGTGAGGAACAGGCGTCCGTTGATCGTGAACACGACGCGTTCGCCGGCCGCGTCGACGCTGTACGACACGATGCCGGAGCCGCCTTCACGGGCGCGCTCGCGACGCGCCTTCTCCTCGGCGGGCACGTCCTCGTCGTCCGCGTCGGCCAGCAGCGCGCGCGGGTCGGCGAGCACGACCTCGCACGGCTCGCCGGCCGCGTCGAAGCCGCTCATCCACAGTGCGGTGACGATGTCCTCCGGACCGTCGGAGCGCAGGAACAGCGCGCGCGAGCCGTCGCCGACCACGCGGGCCGAACGCGGCGCGCCCGAGCCGAACCGCAGCGTCCGGGCCTTGCGGCGGGGGAATTCCCTGATTGCCTCATTGATATCGGTGTATTCGCTCATAGGGTCCGATACTACGCCACGCGGTCCCGGACGGCCGCTCACCGGCGAACCCGGCATACGCAGGGCGTGTGTCGGGTTTTGTTCGCCTGCGGGACGGCTTGCGCATCCCCGCGCCTATACTCGTCCAGCGGACCGTGCGATCCGCGGCGGCGGGGGACCGCCGCGCACGACCGGTCGGACTGGAACAGACGCAACACACGGCACATAACGGCACATAACGGAACGAATCGGACGGAGGACACGGATGCGGACGGTCTGGCGTATCTTCACCCGCGACATCATGCGGATCGTGCGCAACCCGGTGGCGCTCGTCGTCACCATCGGCGTGGCGATCATCCCCTCGCTGTACGCGTGGTTCAACATCCTCGCCAACTGGGACCCGTACTCGGCGACCGGCAACCTGCAGGTCGCCGTCGCCAACGAGGACCGCGGCACCGACAGCGACCTGACCGGCCATCTGGACGCCGGCAGCGAGGTCGTCGCCAAACTCAAGGAGAACGACTCGCTCGGCTGGCGGTTCGTCGACGAGGACGCGGCCGTCGAAGGCGTCAAATCCGGCGAATACTACGCGGCGATCGTACTGCCGCGCGACTTCAGCGCAAGCCTCGTCGAATCCGTCACCGACGGCGGCAGGCAGCCCAGCCTCAAGTACTACGTCAACGAGAAGAAGAACGCGATCGCGCCCAAGATCACCGACACCGGCGCGACCACCATCGACGAGCAGATCAACTCGCAGTTCGTGCAGACCGTGAGCCGCGCGGTGGCCGACGCGATCGCCGACACGGGCGGCAAGCTCGGCGACACGACCACGACGGCGAGCGGCGAGATCGTCACGGACCTCAACCGCGTGCTCGACGGCATCGCCGACGTACGCGCGTCCCTCGCCGACATGCAGGACTCGCTGTCCTCCACGATCGACCTGACCGCCGACGCGAAACGGAACCTGGCGACCGCATCCACGCAGATCGACACCGCGCAGCGTTCGCTCGAACAGACGTCGCCGCTGCTGGCCGAAGCGCGGAAAAGCTCCGGCGAATTCGCGTCGTCCGCCGCCGACGCGATGGACAAGGGCGCCGTCGGACTGGCCGGATTCGGCGTCGACGTCAACACGGCGGCCGGCACGCTGATCAACGGCTTCACCGGCGCGCAGGAATCCGTCGAATCGATCGCCGGCAAGGCGGACACCGCCCTCGACGCGGTGGACTCCACCCTCGACACGGTCCGCGACGCGCTGCGCGACGCCGGCTACGGCGAGGATTCCACGGACGAGACCGTCAAACAGGTGTGGGCGAGCCTCGACGCGCTCGACGCGCTCGTCGCCGGACAGAAGAGCGCCGTCGACGGGTTCCGCACCCACGGCACGCAGTTCGCCTCCTCCGGCAAAGACGCCGCGTCGGCGCTCGCATCGGCGGCCACCACGGCCACGAACACCGGCGTGGACACGCTCACCACGATGCGCGGCACCCTCACCGGCACCGTCATGCCGAGCCTCGACTCGGGACTGGGCAGTTTCCAGACGCTCACCTCCACGCTGGGCGGCACGCTCGCCTCGCTCAAGGGCACGGTCGCGCAGGCGACCTCGCTGCTCGACCAGCTGGCCGACACCGCCAAGCAGGCGTCCGACACGATCGGAAAGACCGACACGTCGCTCGGCACGCTGCACGAGGAGATCACCGGCGTACGCGACGACGTCGGCGCGATCGACAGCTCCGCCGCCTACCAGCGCATCGCCGACGCGCTCGACCTCGACGCGGAAGGCATCGGCGAGTTCATGGGCAGCCCCGTGCAGCTGTCCACCAAGACCGTGTACCCGGTCGAGAACTACGGGTCGGCCGTCACGCCGTTCTACACGAACCTCGCGCTGTGGGTCGGCGGCTTCGTGCTCATCGCGATCTACAAGCTCGAGGTCGACCGCGACGGACTCGAAGGGCTGCACGTATCCGCCGCGCACGCGTACATGGGCCGCTGGCTGCTGCTCGTCGTCATCGGCGTGCTGCAGGCCGTCATCGCGACCGTCGGCGATCTGGCGCTCGGCATCCAATGCGACCATCCCGTCCTGTTCGTCCTCGCCGGCATCCTGTGCTCGTTCACGTACATCAACATCATCTACTCGCTGGGCGTCGCGTTCCGGCACATCGGCAAGGCGCTCGCCGTGGTGCTCGTCATCATCCAGATCCCCGGCGCGTCCGGCCTGTACCCGATCGAGCTGATGCCCGACTTCTTCCGCCGCATCCACCCGTGGCTGCCGTTCACGTACGGCATCAACGCGATGCGCGGCACCATCGCCGGCATCTACGGCGACCACTACACGTCGAACATGCTCAGCCTGTGCTGGTACGTGCCGGTCGCGCTGTTCGTCGGCCTGATCGTGCGACGCTACGCGATGAACCTCAACGCGCTGTTCGACCGCCGGCTGGGCGACACCGACCTCATGATCACCGAGCATCACAGCATGGTCGACGAACGCGTCAGCCTCAGCGCGCTGCTGCGCGACCTGGGCGACTCCGACGACCTGCGCTCCGTGGTCACGCGCCGCGCCCACCGCTACTTCGCCCGCTATCCGCGGCTCGTGCGCGCCGGCCTCGCCGCGCTGCTCGTGCTGCCGTTCGTGTTCCTCGTGCTCCTGTTCGTCATCCAGTCGAAGATCGCGATGCTCACCGCGTGGATCGCGTCGATCGTGCTCATCGACGCGTATCTGATCGTCGTCGAATTCGTGCGCGACAGCTACGCGCGGCAGATCGGCGTGAGCGCGATGACCGCCGACGAATTCCGCGCCGCGATGCTCCACGGCGGCGTCATGACGACCGCGCGACGCCCGCATCCGCAGCACAAGGCCGGCGCGACGCCGCCGACGGCTTCCGACGGCGACGCCGGCACGCCGACGGCCATGCCGCCGTCGTTCCCGCCCGCCGCGACGACGACCGCCACCGACACCATCGAAGGAGACGAACGATGAGGAACATCCGACGCATCTTCGTACGCGACGTGCGCCAGGCCACCCGCAACGTGATCGCGCTCATCGTGGCCCTCGGCCTCATCGTGGTGCCGTCGCTGTACGCGTGGTACAACATCGCCGCCAGCTGGGACCCGTACGGCAACACCAAGGCGCTCAAGGTCGCCGTCGCGAACGTCGACGAAGGCTACAAGTCCGACCTCATGCCCGTCGAGATCAACGTGGGCGAGACCGTCATCAGCGCGCTGCGCGCCAACGACGCCCTCGACTGGCAGTTCGTCGGCAAGGACGAGGCGCTCGACGGCGTCAACTCCGGCGACTACTACGCGGCGCTCATCATCCCCAAGACGTTCAGCGCCGACATGATGACCGTGTTCTCGCCGAACATCGAGCACGCGAAGCTCGAGTACTACCTCAACGAGGAGATCAACCCGATCGCCCCGCACATCACCGACAAGGGCGCCAGCACCGTCGCCACGACCATCGACCAGACGTTCGTCAAGACGATCGGCGAAGTGGCGCTCGACCTCGCCTCCAACATGGTGGACTACACGCAGAGCCCGCAGATGGCGCAGTACGTGAACAACGCCACCGAACACATCGGATCGCTGGCATCGAACCTGCGTTCGGCCGCCGCGCAGATGGACGCGTACGCCGGCCTGATGGGGTCGATCGGCGGCATCATCGACTCCACCGACGAGCTGCTCGGCACCACCGGATCCACCGCCGCCGACGCGAAGACCGCCCTCGGACAGGGCCGCGACGGCATGACGAGCCTGGGCGACGCGCTGTCCGGCGCGATGGACTCGGTCGGCGACTCGCTCGACAAGGCGTCCGGCGCCTACGACGACGTCAAGACCCAGCTCGGCAAGTCGTTCGACGCGATCGGCGACCAAAGCGACCAGCTGCACGACGCGCTGACCGACATGCAGACGTCCGTCAACGACCAGGCCAAGGCGCTCGACGAGTACGCCGATTCGCTCCGCAGGATGGCCGACTCGCTGGGCGGATCGTCGGAAGCCGGCTCGGACCAGACGGCCCTGGACACGCTGCGCGCCGCGCTGAACGCGGCCGCCGACCAGGCGTCGGCGGCCGCCAAGCGGCTGCGCGAGACCGCGGACGGCCTCGGCGAAGCGGCGCAGCAGGTGGCCGACGGCAAGGCCGACGCGCAGCAGACGCGCGCCCAGCTGGCCGACAAGCTCGACGCGGCGAAACAGCAGATCGACGACGTCCGCTCCTCGTACCGTTCGACGCTCGAACCCCAGGTCGAGGCGCTCGCGTCGTCGCTGGACGACCTGTCCTCGCAGGTCGGGACCGTGATCGACGGCCTGTCGTCCGCACTGGACGGCGTCGACGGCCTCACCGGCGACCTGGGCTCGCAGATCGACACCGCGCGCAAGGCGATGGCGGACGCGGCCTCGTCGCTGACGGACTCCGCCGACAAGCTCGACAGGCTCAGCGGCAAGCTGACGTCCACGCTCGACGACGGCGGCGAGAACCTGTCCGCACTCGTGTCCGGCACCGACGCGGACACGATCGCGACACTCATCTCCGCACCCGTGCGCGTCGACCGCGTCGCCGTGTACCCGGTCGAGAACTACGGTTCGGCGATGACCCCGTTCTACACGATCCTGTCCATCTGGGTCGGGTCGATCATCCTCGTCGCGATGCTCAAGGTCGCCGTCTCCGACCACGAGAAGGCGAAGATCCTCGGCCTCGGCAACGACCTGCCGCTCGGCGCGCGCACCGGACTGCGCGACGCGATGGTCGCCGGCCGCGTCGCCGGACCGGCCGCCGCGCTCGACGTGCTGATGAAGCCGCGCGCCGAGACGCCCGGCAACGCGCGGCAGTTCGGCCTCAAGCTCCACCACGAGTACTTCGGCCGCTACCTGATCTTCGCCGTGTTCGCGCTGCTGCAGGCTACGCTCGTATGCCTGGGCGACGTGTTCTACCTGGGCGCACAGTGCGAGAGCCTGTGGCGGTTCCTGCTGGCCGGCTGGCTGGCGGCGATCGTGTTCTCGAACATCATGTACACGCTGACCGTCTCGTTCGGCGACATCGGCAAGGCGATCGCCGTGGTGCTGCTGGTGATGCAGGTGGCCGGCTCGGGCGGCACGTTCCCGATCGAGACGCTCCCGTGGTACTTCCAGGCGGTCGCGAAGTTCCTGATGTTCCCGTACGGCGTCGACGCGATGCACGCGGCGATGGCAGGCTCCTACGGCAACGAGTACTGGATCGCGATGGGCAAGCTGGCGCTGTTCCTCATCCCGTCGCTGCTGCTCGGCCTCGTCCTGCGCAAGCCGGTCATCCGCCTCAACAACTGGATCATCCACAACCTGGAGAGCACCAAGGTCATGTGACGGTGGGCGGCGGGCGTTCCGCGTCCATGTGTCACATCTTCGGCCCGTTCCTTCGCAATGGACACGCGATCGCAGGGTCTGCGTGTCCGTTGCGAAGTTTGAGGGCTTCGTTTCCTCACAACTGGCACGCATACATGATGATTGCGTGTCCGTTGCGACGTTTCTGAGGGGGCCGTGGTCCGGTACTGAAGACGATTCCGCTGTCATGTTTTCCGTACAAGCGAGCTTCCCGGACGATCCTTGGCCCCTATGATGGTCCGGTCCCGTCGTTCCTCAATTTGCCGGTGCGGAGGCCGGTATTTCCGGGCCGGTCGCTATCGCTTCTCTGCGGAGGTATCATTTCCGCTATGAGACGCTATGGCTCACTGGCATTGTGGGGATTGTCGGCCGGTGCATGTTGGTATTGCTTCAACCATATATACTTTCGTTTACTCTGGCAGTATGTGATGCTCCTGACATCCGGATTGATTGAAAATTCGATGCAGGTGTTCGTTCTGGCATATGCGATCGGGGTGGTCTTGCCTGCGATATGGTGTGCATATATGATATGCGGCCTTGCATTCCACCGAATTTCCTTTGCGATGTATTTGTGCGGAGGCATTGCCTATTCGGTCGGGCTTATGCTCTGCATGGTATTGAAATCCTGGAATAATGTGACGGCTTGGGGGATCAATCTCGACATCGCCGGGTTCCTTGATGAACTGATGGCCGGATCCATCACGCCAGTGCTGAACATCGTCCTGCTGATTCCTGTGGGTTTCTTTCTCGCCTCATGCAGGGGAGCCCGATTCGCCGTGATAATAGGGGTTTCGGGAAGCATCCTGGTGGAAAGTCTGGAGTTCGTGTTCCATCTGGGCGTCCTGGACGTTCTGGATATCTGCACCAATGTCATGGGAGTGCTGATCGGCATCGGATGTCTGTCGGCCATGCGGTGGATGGGCTTCCGAAGGGTCGATATCGATGGAGGACATTTTTACCTAGTAAGGCGTCATGATTCTTCAGCGATATGACCGAGGACAGCGATGGGTATCGTGCTCGGCGAGACACTGTCCGATGATGATGAGCCGATGGTCGTGCCGAGCATCATATCCATCCCGATGAAGTTCGTTGGAATCGCCTTTGTATCGGCACGCTTGCACGCGTGGCGCGGTGCGGCGGGGCGGGACTGCCGTTAGAGTGGTCGTCATGGACTTCAGGCTGATCGATGAGGAACGGTACGCGCGGCAGATGGGGGAGCGGGTGCTGCCCGCGCTGGAGGCGTGCCGCGTCGAAGGATGGATGGACCCGGCCGAGGAGCCGGGCCTGCCGCCGGTCGACGGCCGTCTGCACTACGTGTGCTACGACGCGGCGAAGTTCGACGACCTGCGCGAGGAGGGCGCGACCGGTGTCTTCCACGGTGCGGTCGTCATCTCGCACGGCTTCACCGAATTCGCCGCGAAATACGCGGAGATGATCTGGTACTTCCTGCTCGCCGGCTATTCGGTGTGCATGATGGAGCACCGCGGCCACGGCCATTCCGCACGCGACGTCGACGAGGACCACATCGTGTACATCGATGACTGGCGTCGCTACGTGGCCGACCTCGCCAAGTTCGCCGAGACCGTCGGCCGCGCCTACTCGGACGGCCAGCCGATGCACCTGTACTGCCATTCGATGGGCGGCGGCATCGGCGCGGCCGTCCTGGAGCAGCATCCCACCCTGTTCGACAAGGCCGTGCTGTCGTCGCCGATGATCGCGCCCGCGACCGGCGTGCCGAACTGGGTCGCCTCGCTCGCCGCCGAGATCCTGTGTGCGTGCGGGATGGGCCGCCGCGCCGTGTTCGGCCAAGGGCCGATGGACCCCGAGTTCAAACCCGAGGAGCATGAGGGGGCGTCGCAGGCGCGCGTGCGCTGGTATCACGAACAGCGGCTCGCCGACCCGCATCACCGGACCAATGCGGCCGCGTTCTCGTGGGTGCGGCAGGCGCTGCGCCTGTCGCGCGCCGTGCAGAAGACGTCCGCATGCGACCGGATCGAGACGCCGATCCTGCTGTTCCAGTCCGGCCGCGACGTGTGGGTGCTCAACGAGCCGCAGGACCGCTTCGTCGCGCGCGTGCGCGACGGCGGCGCCGACATCGAACGCGTGCGCTACGACGACGCCGTCCACGAGATCTTCAGCATGCCCAACGCGACGCTGGGCGACTATGTCGGGCGCATCCTCGACTTCTACGGGTCGCCGCAGCTCGTCATCGTGTGATGATGCCGTCGGCGTGACGGAACGCCGTTCCGTGGCCCGCGTCCGGCCGCGACGCGACGTCCGTCGCCGGCCGTCCACGGCCACGGACCGCGCTTCGGGAGCCGACTATCCATTTTTCATATAGCGAAATGTGAGAGGAAGGCTTCCCCAACCATCGGCGACCCTTTACGATAGGACCATTCACGCGCCGCCCGGCCCGCTTTCGGCCGCCCGCGCGCGATAGGGAACCATCGAGAGAACACGGACAAGACCGGGAAGGAAGGGCCGCCGCATGCAGTTCGACTGGCAGTTCGTCGCGCAGTACGCGCCCTTCTTCGTCAACGGCGCCATCATGACGCTGTTCATCTCCGTGTTCGGCATTCTGCTGGCCGTCGCGGTCGGCCTCGTATGCGCCGGCATCGAGACGGCGCGCATTCCCGTCGCCCGCCAGCTGGCGCGCGTGTACATCGAGATCAGCCGCAATACGCCGCTGCTCGTGCAGCTGTACTTCCTGTACTTCGGCCTGCCCAAGCTGGGCGTCGTCTGGTCCGCGCAGACCTGCGCGATCGTCGGCCTCGGCTTCCTGGGCGGGTCGTACATGGCCGAGGCGATGCGCGCCGGCGTCGAGACGATCCCGGCCGTGCAGCGCGAATCCGCGTACGTGCTCGGCCTGAACGGCTGGCAGACGCTCACGCGCGTCGTCCTGCCGCAGGCCGTCGGCACCGCCGTCCCCGGCGTCGTCGCGAACGTGATCTTCCTGGTCAAGGAGTCGTCGGTCGTGTCCGCGATCGCGCTCGCCGACGTCATGTACATGGCGAAGGACCTGATCGGCATGTACTACAGCACGTACGAGTCGCTGTTCCTGCTGATCGTCGCGTATCTGATCATCCTGCTGCCGATCTCGTTGGCCGGCACGTGGCTCGAAAGGCGGTTCGACTATGAGCGGCGCTGAGATCCTGCTCCAGCCGGGCGTCTTTCCGCGCCTGCTGCAGGGCCTGTGGGTGACGGTGTGGATCGCCGGCGTCTCCGTGGCGCTGAGCGTGCCCGTCGGCCTGCTCGTCGGCTGGCTGATGACGGTGCGCAGCCGCGTCGTGCGCTTCCTGATGCGCGTCTACCTCGACTTCATCCGCATCATGCCGCAGCTGGCGCTCCTGTTCATCGCGTTCTACGGGTTCGCGCGCATGTGGAACCTCAACCTCGACGCGACCGGCGCGTGCGTGCTCGTGTTCGTCCTGTGGGGCGGCGCCGAACTCGGCGACCTGGTGCGCGGCGCGCTCGAATCGATCCCGCGCGCCCAGTACGAGTCCGCGTACGTGCTCGGCTTCACCCCCTGGCAGACGTTCACCCGCGTGATCCTGCCGCAGGCGCTGCGCCGCATGCTGCCCGCATCCGTCAACCTGGCGACCCGCATCGTCAAGACGACCTCCCTGGCTGTGCTGCTCGGCGTGGTCGAGGTCATCAAGGTCGGCCAGCAGATCATCGACGCGAACCGATTCGACTATCCCAACGGCACGCTGTGGATCTACGGCGTGATCTTCCTCATGTACTTCATCGTGTGCTGGCCGCTGTCCATCGTGGCCCGCCGACTCGAAAAGAGGTGGTCGCATGACTGACGAGAACACCATCGTCGACCGCACCGCGGCACCCGCCGCGACCGGCTCGACCCAGCGTTCCACCGCCGCCGTCGCCGCAAGCGACAAGGCGACCGCCACCTCCTGTACCGTCGAATGCTCCGGCTTCGAGATCGCGCACCTGACGAAGCGCTACGCGAACGCCGACCGCCCGGTCCTCAACGACATCTCGTTCACGCTGCCGCACGGCAAGGTGCTCGTCGTCGTCGGCCCGTCCGGCTCCGGCAAGTCGACGCTGCTGCGCACGGTCGCCGGCCTCGAACCCATCCAGGGCGGCACGATCTCGATCAACGGGCAGGTCATCGAAACCGGCCGCCCGGGCACCGAGAAGGCCGGCCGCTCGAAGCGCTCCACCGCACTGCGCACCCGCATCGGCATGGTGTTCCAGAGCTACGACCTGTTCCCCAACCGGACCGTGCTCGGCAACATCACGATGTCGCCGATCCTCGTGCAGAAGCGCGACCGCGCCGAAGTCGAGCAGGAGGCGCTCGCCCTGCTGGAACGCGTCGGCCTGGCCGACCGCAGGGACGCCTGGCCGCACGAGCTGTCCGGCGGACAGCGCCAGCGCGTCGCGATCTGCCGCGCGCTGATCCTCCACCCGGAGGTCCTGCTGTTCGACGAGGTCACCGCCGCGCTCGACCCCGAGATGGTGCGCGAGGTGCTCGACGTGATGATCGAACTGGCCGACCAGGGCCAGACGATGATGATCGTCACGCACGAGATGCAGTTCGCCCGCGCCATCGCCGACAAGGTGATCCTGCTGGAGGACGGCGGCATCGTCGAGGAATCCGACGACGCGGAACGCTTCTTCACGCATCCCGAGACCGAGCGCGCGCAGCGGTTCCTGCACACGTTCGAATTCGACCGTCACCGCTGAGCGCACGCCGCCGATCCCGCGCCACGCGCAGGACGGCCCCGGCGCGTCCGACCGGCCGCTTCGTCGCAACGGCCGCGACCCCGTCGTACCCGCATCGGACGGGCGGCCCGCCATACCCGGCCGCCGCGCCCGGACGCACCCGTATCCGACGGCCCATACCCACACCAAACAGACGTACCCATCCCCATCCAACGGTCATATCCACTACAGGAAGAGAGGATCGACATGACCAACGCAACCATCACCCGAACCGGCCTCGTCAAGGCCGCCCGCAACGTGCTCGCCGCCGGCGCGGCGCTCATCATGGCCGCGTCGATCGCCGCCTGCGGCCCGTCCGCGGCGACGCCGAGCGACGCCGGCACGACCGCCAACGGCAACACGGGCGCAGCCACGTCGGCGACCGCGCGCACCCTCGACGAGATCAAGGAGTCCGGCACCATCAAGGTCGCCGTGTTCTCCGACAAGGCGCCGTTCGGCTACGTCGACAAGGACGGCAACTACCAGGGCTACGACGTCTACTTCGCCGAACGCCTCGCCAAGGACCTGGGCGTGAAGGTCGAATACACGTCCGTCGACCCGTCGGCGCGCGTCGACGTGCTCACCTCCAACAAGGTCGACCTGGTGCTCGCCAACTTCACCGTCACCGACGAACGCAAGGAGAAGGTCGACTTCGCCAAGCCGTACATGAAGGTCGCGCTCGGCGTCGTCTCGCCCGACGACGCGACGATCACCGACGTCAGCCAGCTCGACGGCAAGACCCTGATCATCGCCAAGGGCACCACCGCCGAAACCTACTTCGAGAACAACTACCCGAACGTCAAGCTCCAGAAGTACGACCAGTACGCCGACGCGTACAACGCGCTGCTCGACGGCCGCGGCGACGCGTTCTCCACCGACAACACCGAGGTGCTCGCCTGGGCCAAGTCCAACAAGGGCTTCACCGTCGGCATCACCAAGCTCGGCGACGAGGACACCATCGCGCCGGCCGTGCAGAAGGGCAACACGACGCTGCTCGACTTCGTCAACGACGAGATCGACAAGCTCGCCGACGAGCAGTTCTTCCACAAGGACTTCGAGGAGACCCTCAAGCCGGTCTACGGCGACGAGGTCGACCCGGACGACATCGTCGTGGAGGGCGGCCAGCTGTAAGCCGACGCGCATGCATGACCGCGGCATGATCCGCGGCCGCGGATGACCGGATGCCGGTGCGGGACGACGCTCCCGCACCGGCATCCGTCGTATGCGGGCCTCGACGCGGGGAGGGACGATAGCACGGCAATCAGGGAAGAATCAGGTGGACCACTGAGTCCGCCGGCGTGCGGCATGAGGCATGATGGAGCCATGAGACTTCTGGGCAATATCCTGTGGCTGATCCTCGGCGGACTCGTCCTGTCCGTCGGCTGGGCGATCGTCGGACTGGTCCTGTGCGTGTCGATCATCGGCATCCCGCTGGGCCTCCAGGCGTTCAAGATGGCCGAACTCACCCTCAGCCCGTTCGGGCGCACCGTCGTCTACCGCGGCGGCGTCGGCTCGACGCTCGTCAACCTCGTCTGGCTCGTGTTCGTCGGCGTGTGGATGGCGATCGGCTACGTGCTCGCCGGCTTCGCCAACTGCATCACGATCATCGGCATCCCGTTCGGCATCCAGTCGTTCAAGATGGCCAAGCTCGCGCTCTGGCCGTTCGGCGCCGACATCGTCACCATCCGCTGACGGCTGCCGCAGCGGCCCGTCGGCATCCCCCGCCGGCGGTCGCCGACACGTCCGTCCGCCATCCGCGCGTCGCACCCCGCACCACGCTACAATCGCCGTCGGCATAGGCACGGAAGCTGAACGGAGAGAGGGTGGATGCGGCGATGAGCGCACGCGGGACCACGGAGACCACAACGATCGAAGGCGACGTCGTCACGTCGACGCCGGCGGGGGAGCCGGTCGCGGCGGCGACGGCGGCGACGTCATCGGCGACGACGGGACGCACGGACGGCGGCAGGCGCCGACGCATCTCGCCGGCCATCGACCAGTCCGCACGCAACGTGCTCGTCGGCGCGATCCTCGTGCTGGTGGGCGGCATCATGTGGGGATCGAACGCGACCGTGTCGAAGATCCTCATGGAGCACTACGGCGCGCAGCCGATGTGGATCGCCTGCATCCGCGAACTGTTCGCCGGCATGCTGTTCCTCCTCGTCGCCGGCACGCGCTCGCCCCGCCAGCTCGCCGGAGCCGTGCGCGAACGCCGCTCCTGGCCGTGGTTCGTGCTGTGCGCGATCGGCTGCGTCCTCGCCGGCCAGGTCGCCTACCTGTCGTCGATCAACTGGACCAACGCCGGCACCGCGACCGTGCTGCAGACCCTCAACCTGCTCGTCGTGCTCCTCTACGTGTGCATCCACGACCGCCGGCTGCCCGGCCGGCGCGAATCCGCGGGCGTGGCGCTCGCGTTCGTCGGCACGGTGCTCATCGCCACCGGCGGCGACCTGACCACGCTGAAACTGCCGATGATGGGCCTGTTCTGGGGCCTGATCAACGCGACCGCGACCGGCTTCCTGTCGATCCTGCCGGCGAAGCTCATCGCCAAGTGGGGCAACATGACCGTCAGCGGCCTGATGTTCCTGATCTCCGGTCTCGTGCTGCTGCCGATCGTACGGCCGTGGTCCGGCGCGCCCGCATTCGACGCGTTCGGCTTCGCATTGATGACGTACACGGTCGTGTTCGGCACGTTCGGCGCGTACGGCCTGTTCATGGCCGGCGTGATGCGCGTCGGCGCGATGCGCGCGACGATGCTCGGCACCAGCGAGCCGATCGCCGCGACCGTGACCGCGGTGCTGTTCACCGGCGCCGTGTTCGCGCCGACCGACCTGATCGGCTTCGCGATGATCATCGTCATGGTGTTCCTCGTCCACTGACGGACGCGGCCGGCGGGTCCCGGCCGACCGGACGACCGGACGACCTGCCGGCGGGTCCCGAATGGCGGAATGGCGGCGTTTACGGGTCGGAACGTCGGTAGAATGAAATTTTGCGTATGTGACGTACGCGCACGCATCCGCCGGCGTCGGGGAACGAATCGGCCCACGGCGCGACGGCGGCTATTCCAAGGAAAAGGAGGAGTGATGGGTCAGGATCAATCATCGGTATTCGATCTGGCGGCGGTGGCCGCGGCGTCCAACGGAGGGAACAACGACCCGCTGCTGCCTCCGGCGCGCTTCATCGGCGACCCGCAGAAGCCGAGCCGCATGCCCTACAACAAGTACGCGTCCTACAGCCAGCAGGTGCCGTTCGACTACCCGGACCGCACGTGGCCGGGCAAGCGCCTGCAGCGCGCGCCCCGCTGGTGCTCCGTCGACCTGCGCGACGGCAACCAGGCGCTCGTCAACCCGATGGACTCCGAGCGCAAGCTGCGCTTCTGGAACCTGCTCGTGTCGATGGGCTTCAAGGAGATCGAGGTCGGCTTCCCGTCCGCCTCGGAGACCGACTACGACTTCATCCGCATGCTCATCGAGCGTGAGCTGATCCCGGACGACGTGACCATCGCCGTGCTCACCCAGTGCCGCGAGCACCTGATCCGCAAGACCTACGAGTGCCTCAAGGGCGCCAAGCGCGCCGTCGTGCACTTCTACAACTCGGTGTCCGTGCTGCAGCGCGAAGTCGTGTTCAAGAAGAACCGCGAGGAGATCAAGCAGCTCGCCATCGACGCCGCCAAGCTGTGCAAGGAGCTGGAGGGCGAGGCCAAGGGCATCGACCTGTACTACGAGTACAGCCCCGAATCGTTCACCGGCACCGAACCCGAGTACGCGGTCGAGGTGTGCAACGCGGTCATCGGCGTCATCAAGCCGACGCCGGAGCACAAGATGATCGTCAACCTGCCGGCCACGGTCGAGATGACCACGCCGAACGTGTTCGCCGACCAGGTCGAATACGTGTCCAACAACCTCGACGACCGCGACTCGGTCGTCCTGTCGCTCCACCCGCACAACGACGAGGGCATGGGCGTGGCCGCCACCGAGCTGGCGCTGCTGGCCGGCGCCGACCGCGTCGAGGGCTGCCTGCTGGGCAACGGCGAGCGCACCGGCAACGTCGACCTGGTGACGCTGGGCCTCAACCTGCTCACGCAGGGCATCGACCCGCAGATCGACTACTCGAACGTGCCGGAGATCCGCAAGACCGTCGAGTACTGCAACCAGATCAAGATCTCGGAGCGTCACCCGTACGCGGGCAACTTCGTGTTCACCGCGTTCTCCGGCTCGCATCAGGACGCGATCAAGAAGGGCCTGGAGGCGCGTCAGATCGCGGCCGACCGCGCCGGCGCCGACCTCGACAGCTTCGTGTGGCTCGTCCCGTACCTGCCGATCGACCCGAAGGACATCGGCTCGACGTACGAGGCGATCATCCGCGTCAACTCGCAGTCCGGCAAGGGCGGCATGGCGTACCTGCTCAAGACGAACCACAACCTCGACCTGCCCAAGCGCCTGCAGATCGAGTTCGACCGCATCGTGCAGAAGTACGCGGACGACACCAAGAAGGAAGTCAAGGACGAGGACATCTGGCGCCTGTTCAAGGACGAGTACCTGCCGGTCGAGGAGACCGGCGCGACCGCCGCGGGCGTCATCGTCGGCGACACGCACGACGCGACGCTCGAGCAGTGGGGCCGCCTCAAGCTCCTCAAGGTGTCCGTCTCGTCCGGCGAGGACGGCTCCGACACCGTGCTCAAGGCGCGCGTGCTCGACCGCGGCGTGACCGCCGGCGCCGAGCCGAAGATCCGCGAGGTCAGCGGCATGGGCAACGGCCCGATCGCCGCGTTCATCAACGCGATCTCCAATCTGGGCGTCGAAGTGTCGGTGCTCGACTACGTGGAGCACACCATGTCGGTCGGCACGGACGCCATGGCGGCATCCTACGTCGAATGCCAGGTCGGCGAGGACGCGGAGAGCCAGATCATCTGGGGCGTGGGTATCGACTCGTCGATCATCACCAGCTCGCTCAAGGCGATCATCTCCGCGGTGAACCGCTCCGAGCGCTGAACCGTCTGACGGCGGTGCGTCCGGCGCCACCGCCGTAAGAGATACGACAAGCGGCCTCCTCCCGATCGGGAGGAGGCCGCTTTCGTTCGTTTCCGTGGATTGGTATGCGTCCCGATGGGGACGCCGCATACCAATCCACGTTTCGTGCCGCCGTTTCGTGGATTGGTATGCGATGACGTCGTCGGGACGCATACCAATCCACGAAACAGGGGGACAGCGGATGTCGGGACTGGGATGGTTACCTTCTGGCGCCCCAGATGGCCCGGTTGCCGCCGATGGCGCTGAACGTCAGCGTCGGCGAGCCGTCGGTCTCGCGCGGCAGGACGGCGAACACACCGGTGTGGGAGACGCCGTCGATGACGATCTCCATGTCGGATGCGCAGCAGCGCACGCCGGCGGGCGTCGCGCCGGTCAGCCGCCACGATCCGCGCGATACCGGTCCATCGGTCGCGCGCGGCAGGTTCGCTTCCGGCGTGTCGAAGAAGTCGACGACGCCGCCGGAGGTGACGCGTCCGTCGGCGTGCAGCTCGATGCGCTCCGGCACGTTCACGCCGTGCCATGAGCCGTCGTCGTCGCGGCGTCCGTCGAAGAACGTGTGCGGATCGTGGCGCACCAGGTCGTACGTGCCGGCCAGCGACGCGGGATGGGCGCCGGCGTCCGCCGGGTCGGCGGCGTCGAGGCGCGGCGGGACGGCGTCGGCGCCGCGGTACTCGTACGGCGCCGCGGCGAGCCAGCCGTCGGCGGTGGGCAGCAGTTCGCGGATGTGCGTCTCGTAGTCCTCGTCGTCGGCGCCGTGCGGACGGTCGAGGAACCGCGTGTGGTAGACGAGGAAGAGCCGCCCGTCGGCGCCGCGCGTCAGCACGGAGTTGTGGCCCTGCGACACTTCGACCGTGGCGTCGCGGTCCGGCCCGCCCTCCCACATGACCGACGAGGTGAGCCGGATGCCGGTGTCCTTCTCGTGGTTGTCGGGGATCTCGCCGTTGGCGATGGCGGGGTTGCCGTTCTGGTCGACGTACGGGCCGAGCAGGTGGCGCGACCGGAACAGGCGGATCTGGTAGCCGCCGGTGCGTCCGAGCCAGCCGTACGCCATGAACAGGTACCACCAGCCGTCGCGGCGCACGAAGTACGAGCCTTCGCCGGAGTTCCAGTAGCCGCCGGCGATCTTGACGCCGTAGTACGGGTCGGAGGCGTCGTGCACGAGCGGGTAGCGGGCGGTGTAGTCGCGCAGTCCGGTGGCGGGGTCGAGACGGAACATCCAGATGCCGCCGAACCATGATCCGACGCTCATCCACAGCTCGCCGTGCTCGCAGCGGATGGGGGCCGCGTCGATCGCGTTGATGCGCGTGTCCTTGAGGGAGCGGTACCGGGTCAGGTCGCGCGCCTCGGACGGGGCGTCGGCGAGCACGCGCGGCACGTCGGTGCGCTCCACGTTCTCGGGGGAGAATCCGGAGTAGACGACGGGACCCGCGTAGGTCCAGTCGCCGTCGAGCCGGTCGGCGGTCAGGAGCGCGATCACGGAGCGGAACTCGTGGCCGTTGACCGACAGATACATGCACCACTTGCCCATCGTGGGGTTCCAGATCACGTCGGGAGCCCAGGTGTTGCCGAGCAGGTCGGGGTTCTCCGGCTGCTTGGGCCACGCCTCCCAGATGCCGGCGAGCACGCCGTACGGGTCGCGGGTGAGGTTGTTCTCGAAGCGCTCCCAGTGCACCAGGTCGGTGCTGCGTGCGCAGCGGCGGTGCGTGCCGAAGATGTAGTACGTGCCGTGGTCCTCGACGATCGCCGGATCGTGGATCGCGATGCGCCCGTCGTCGAGCGGGTGTTCGATGAATCGTTCGTCCATGGCGGCCTTCGCTACTTCTGGGAGCCCCACACGCAGATGTTGCCGCCGATGGCGCTGAACGTCATGACGTCCTTGCCGTCCTTGTCGCGCGGCAGCTTGTCGAACGCGCCGGTGTAGGTGACGCCGTCGATGACGAACGTGGCGGTGCCGGTGCCGTCGGAGGCATCGAGCTTCCAGATGCCGGTGGCGTCGCCGGTGATGGTGCCGTCCTCGGCGAGGGTGATGTCGACGGGCTTGTTGACGCCGCGGTAGTTGGTGCTGTTCTTCTCGTTGACCTTCTTGGGGCCCTTGAACGAGGTGTTCTGCTGGTGGATCACGAACTCGTAGTCGCCGGCCACGTTTTCGGCGGAGTATTCGGTGTCGGCCGCCTTGGTGCCGGTGTACTCGTACGGGGCGGCGACGAGCCAGCCGTCGGAGGTGGTGAGCAGTTCGTGGACGCGCACCTCGTGCTTCTCGCCGGAGCCGGAGAAGCGGGTGTGGTAGACGAGGTAGGTGGTGCCGTCGTCGTCGGTGAAGGCGGAGTTGTGGCCCTGCGCGACCTCGATGTTGCCGTTGTCGTTGCCGCTCCACTGGATGGAGCTCATCAGGCGCACGCCGACCTCGCTCTGCCAGTTGTTGCCGATGGCGCGGGTGCTGACGGCGGTGTTGCCGGATTCGTCGACGTACGGGCCGGTGATCTTGTCGGAGCGGAACATGCGGATCTGATAGCCGCCGGTCTGCTGGAGGTTGCCGTAGGAGGCGAACAGGTACCAGTAGTCGCCGGAGTGCAGCAGGTAGGAGCCTTCGCCGGAGTTGCCGAAGCCGCCGCCGAGCTTGACGCCGTAGTAGGCGTCGGACTGGTTGGGGACCGTCTCGTAGGTGGTCGTGTAGTCGCGCAGGCCGGTGGCCGGGTCGAGCTTGAACATCCACATGCCGCCGAACCACGAGCCGAAGGTCATCCACATGTCGCCGTTCTCGTCGGACTTGACGCACGGGTCGATGGCGTTGATGCCGGTGTCGGTCTGCGAGGCGTAGCGGGTCAGGTCGGCGCCTTCGCCCAGGACCTTCCACACGTCGGTCTTGCCGGCGTTGACCTTCTCGAATCCGGAGTAGACGACCGGGCCGACGTAGGTCCAGTCGCCCTCGATGTCGTCGGCGGTGAGCAGCACGATCACGGAGCGGTAGTTGGCGCCGTTGACGGACATGTACATGCACCACTTGCCCATCGTCTCGTTCCACACGACGTCGGGCGCCCACATGTTGCCTTCGAGTTCGGGGTTGGACGACTGCTTGGCCCAGTCGGTCCAGATGTCGCCCAGCACATCGTTGTAATCGGTGCTGAGGTTGTTG
Source organism: Bifidobacterium samirii (assembly GCF_003952945.1). Taxonomy (GTDB): domain Bacteria; phylum Actinomycetota; class Actinomycetes; order Actinomycetales; family Bifidobacteriaceae; genus Bifidobacterium; species Bifidobacterium samirii. Next base: position 24,416 of record NZ_QXGK01000005.1, on the reverse strand, counting down.
GTGAACGTGTCCCAGTTGATCAGGTCGTCGCTCTTGAGCCAGGCGCGGTGGGATCCGAAGATGTAGTACTTGCCGTTCGCCTTGACGATCGACGGGTCGTGCGATTCGCCGCGCTTGATGGACGTCGTCTCGGCGCTCTGCGTGTCGGTGGTCTGACGGGTGCCGGCGGCGTTGTCGGAGGAGCATCCCGCGAGGGTGCCGAGGGTGCCGAGGGCGAGCGTGATGGCGATGATTCCGGCGGCCGCCCTGCGCGCCGTGCTGGCCAGTGTCATGGGTTCTCCTTGCTGTCGGCGGCGGCCGTCGGATCGGTGCGACCGGGCCGCGCATGTTGTACAACGATGTAATCCGGTGTACACTCTACATCGTTGTAAATCATCTGTCGACACGAAGGCGAGTCATGATGCCGAAAACCCGTTCCCTGCTGTGCTATACCCGCGTCGCCACCCGCCGCGAGGAGGCGAACAACGACGACATCGCGCTGAGCATGCATCTGGCACTGCGATCCCCGCTCACCGGTGCGTGGGAGCCGCTCAACGAGAACTATGGCATCTTCTTCGCCGCCGCCGTGCCGGTATCGGGCACCTACGACTCCTCCGCCCCGACCGGCTGCCGCCGCGCCTGCCCCGCGGCGGCCCGCTTCGCCGACGCCGACCGCTTCGACGGGGACCGCCCCGTCAGCGAGGCGGTCGCGTACGGCGCGGTGATGCCCGGCGTCGACGTGACGCTCAAAAGCCTGACCGACCCCCACCTGTTCCGTCTCGCCGACGGCCGCTTCGGCGTGGCCGCGACCCGCGTCGCGCGCGGCGGCGACGCCGACGGCAGCGAGCGCAGCGCGTTCCTGCTGGCCGTCAGCCGCGACCTGACCGCCTACGACCGTCTCGGCATGGTCGTGCTCGACACCGCCGCCGGCGTGCGCCGTCCGCAGGTCGCCTACGACGACGCGGCGGCCCGCTACGTCATCCGCTGGCGCGACGACGAGGGCCGTCCGATGCGCGCCCTGTGCGACGACATCACCGCAGCCGTCGGCCGCGTCCTGCCGGTCGAGGCCGACCCGGACGCGCCGGAGCGCGAACCGGAGCGTCCGGCCGTCGGCGCGTACGGCATCGCCGACGCCGTCGCCGGCAACGTGATCACGGTCAGCGCCAAGGAGGCGGCCGTGCTGACCTCCCGATTCGGGCGCATCTACAACACGGGCGCGTCGGTGCGCCCCTATTCGCTCGACGGATCGCTGCGCGGCGACGACGCGCGTGCGGCGGTCGCCGCGCTCGGCAAGGCGTGCGCCGACCTGTCGTACAGCGACGGCTCCACCGCGGTGCGCGCCGTCGACTGGGACCGTGCCGCGCTCGACGCGCTGGCCGAGGACGCGGCGGCCGGCCGTCTGGAGCCGGGCCGCACGGTCGCGGTGCCCGGCCGCGTGCGCCAGAGCGTGTATCCGGTCCCGTTCGCCGTCGAACGCGCCGACCCGTCGGTGTTCGCCTGGAAGTTCAACGGCGAGCCGATGTTCCTGTTCATCGCCACCGACGACACCGACGGCAACTGCGTCGACCCGAACGGCGGCCGCACGCACATGCCGCTGCGCGTCGCCTCGTCGATCGCCGAGCTTTCGGACGCGGCCGGAGGCCGGGACCGCGAGATCGACCTGCTGACCTGCGGCGATCTCAACTCGGAAGGCCGTGCGATGACCGGCTGCTTCTGGGCGCCCGAGCTGCACGTCATCGGCGGACGCCTGTCGGTGCTGTTCATGCCCTGCTTCGACGGCGGGGCCGAGAATCCGGACGGCACGCCCAACGACCGCGCCGGCAAGCCGGACATGTGGACGGGGCGCTGCCACATCATGCAGCTTCGGAAGGATGCCGACGGCCGCGACCTCGACCCGCGCGATCCGGCCAACTGGAGCGTGCCCGAGCCGATCCTGGGCTTGGGCGGCGCGATCCTCAACCCGGTGCAGCGCATCTCCCTGGACATGACCGTCATCAACGACTCCGGACGCTGGTACTACGCGTGGCAGCAGGTCGGCAGCGTGTGGATCGCGCCGTTCGACCCGGCCTCGCCGGCGCAGCTGACCGGCGAGCCGACGCAGATCGTCGTGCCCGAATTCGCGTGGGACAACCTCATCGCGGAGGGGCCGAACGCGTTCGTGCACGAGGGGACCATCTACCTGATCTACTCCGGTTCGCTCGTCGGCATCGACTACACGACCGGTCTGGTGACCGCGCCGGCCGGCCGCGGCGTCGACCTGACCGATCCGGCCTCGTGGACCAAGCTCGACTACCCGCTGCAGAAGTCCGGCGTGTACAACGGCGAATGGCAGCTGGGCACCGGCCATGGCATGTGGTCGCACGACGAGGACGGCAACCTCATCTACGTGTTCCACAACGCCGAGTACGAGGAGGGTCGTTACGGCGGCCGCGACGCCCAGGTGCGCCGCGTCCACTGGTCCGCCGAGGGCATGCCCGTGCTTGACATGCAGGCCGATGAGGAGCTCGATCCGGCCTATGCTGGTATGACGATGTACGTTACGGTGCGGTGAATCGCACCGACCCCCGTCCGCGAGCCGCTCTCGCGGACGGGGATGCGCCTTCCGGTCGGGGTGCGGGCCGTGGGCGGTCCTTTTGTCCGAGAACAGAACATGGAGCACAGCAATGGGTAGAACAGCGGCATCCGGCGCCGAGCGCGGCGTGACGATGCGCGACGTGGCGAAGGCCGCGGGCGTGTCGATCAAGACCGTGTCGAACGTCGTCAACGACTACGAATTCGTGTCCGACGCGACGCGCAAGCGCGTGAGCCGGGCGATCGACGAGCTCGGCTACAGCGTCAACGTGTCGGCGAGGAACCTGCGCAAGGGGCGCTCGGGCATCATCGCGCTGGTCGTGCCGGACCTGCAGATGCCGTACTTCGCGCAGCTGTCGTCGCTGGTCATCACCGAGGCGAAGAAGCTGGGGCTGCGCGTCATCGTCGAGCCGACCCTCTACTCGCGCGAGGGCGAGCTGAACGCGCTGCACGGCACGCAGACCGGCATGGTGGACGGCATCATCTACAGCCCGCTGGAGCTCGGTCAGGACGACGTGGCCGAGCTGGACGTGGAATGCCCGCTGGTGCTCATCGGCGAGCGCATCTTCACCGACCGGGTCGACCACATCGCCACGGAGAACGTGGAGGGCGCCAAGCGCGCCACGTCGTATCTGCTGCAGACCGGCTGCCGGCGCGTGGCCGTCGTGGGCGTGCACCCGGGCGAGACGGTCGGTTCGGCGGCGCTGCGATTCCAGGGGTACCGGGAGGCGCTGGAGGAGTCCGGCGTCGAGTTCGATCCGGCTCTGGTGGTGCCGTCGGTCATGTGGCACCGCAGCGACGGCGAGCGGGCGATGAACGACCTGCTGGACGCCGGCGTCGTGCCCGACGGCGTCGTCGCGCTCAACGACATGCTCGCCTCCGGCGTGATGCACGCGATCCAGATGCGCGGCATGAACGTGCCGGACGACATCGCGGTGATCGGCTTCGACAACTCCGACGATTCGCAGTACCTGTCGCCGTCGCTCACGTCGATCGCCCCCGGTCTGGAGGCGGTGGCGCGCCTGAGCGTGCGCGTGCTCAACGACCGCATCGACGGCCGGCTGCCGCTGGGTGTGGCCGACGGCGCGCATGTGTTCCGCAAGGTCGCCTCCACGCTCGTCGTGCGCGAGTCCACCCGCCCGCTCAACTAGCCGGCTGCGGTATCTGCGCGCCGCGTAGCGCAGATACCGCATTGTCGTGCGGCTTTTTCCTCTCACCACTTATGGCGGACCCGTTGGGGGAGCTGCTCGTCCGCTCTGAGCCGTCCGAGGTCGGTCAGGTACGGGTCGCATGCGGTGACGATGGCGTCGGCGAGCTGTAGAACGCGGGCGATGCTCAGCAGGGAATCCGTCCGGACGGCCTTGCCCTGCTCGAGATTGGATACGGTGGTCGGGCTGACGCCCGAGCGCTGTGCGACATCGGCGATGGTCAGCGACAGCAGCCTGCGTTGCTGGGAGAACCGTTCGCCGACCGTGCGCAGGTCGCGCCGCACCTTGGTGGGGACGTATTTCATGATGGGTACCTCCGCCAATCATCGTCATAATATTGATTAACTTGGATAATCTACAGTTTACTAATGATTATTGCGCCCCGATGGTCATGCCGCCGTCGGGGCGCGCCGGTATGTGCGGCCGATTTGTTCCAACGTTGTAAAGCTGGTATATTCAACGTTGTAAATCACTGTGTTGTGTGGATTGCAAAGGACGAACAATGGCTGTTTACAACAATCCGATCGTGCTCCAGCGCGCCGATCCGTGGGTCATCAAGGTCGACGGCGAGTACTGGTTCACCGCATCCGATCCGAACTACGACTGCATCGCCATCCGTCACGCGAAGACGATCAACGAGCTGCAGAAGGCGCCCGAGACCGTCGTGTGGCGCAAGCACGAGTCCGGCGAGTGCAGCAAGTACATCTGGGCCCCCGAGCTGCACCGCATCAACGGCGCGTGGTACATCTACTTCGCCGGCGCCGAGCACGAGTTCGAACCCAACGGCATGCCGACCCACCGCATGTTCGTGCTCGAGAACACCGACGAGGATCCCACCACCGACAACTGGGTGGAGAAGGGCCGCATCGTCACCCCGATGGACTCGTTCTCGCTCGACGCCACCACCGAGGTGATCGACGGCGTGCAGTACCTGGTGTGGGCGCAGAAGGACTACGACATCCCGGGCAACTCCAACCTGTACATCGCCCCGATGGCGAACCCGTGGACGCTGGCCGCCGACCCGGTCATGCTCACCAAGCCCGAATACGACTGGGAGTGCATCGACTTCCTCGTCAACGAGGGCCCGGCGTTCCTGTTCCACGACGACAAGATCTACATCACGTACTCGGCCTCCGGCACCGGCGTGCCGTACGCGGTGGGTCTGCTGACCGCCGAGCGCGGCGCCGACCTGCTCGACCCGAAGAGCTGGACCAAGAGCCCGGTGCCGGTGTTCCGCACCTGCGCCGAGAACGGCCAGTACGGCCCCGGCCACAACTCGTTCGTCAAGTCCGAGGACGACGCCGACGACCTGATGATCTACCACGCGCGCAACTACACCGAGATCGAGGGCGACCCGCTGTTCGACCCGAACCGCCACGCCCGCGTCGGCGTCGTGCGCTGGACCGAGTCCGGCCCCGACTTCGGCGTCCCGGAGCCGGACGTCGTGTGGTCCCCGACGACCACCAACGTGCTGCCGGCCGACGGCGGCCCGCTCGCCGGCACCCCGGTCGAGGCCCGATAGGGGAGCGCCCCCGGGCTGCGCCGGAGCCGTCCGTCGTGACCCGTCCACCCGCCCGCCGGCCGGAGCGCACTGCGCCCCGGCCGGCGCCGTTTTAGCGGCGAAGGTCCGCAAAACGGCGGCATTCTAGGCGTGTCATCGGATTTGTACAACGATAGAAAACGCTGTATAATCATAATTACAACGTTGCAAAGAAAGCAACGGTCCCGAGTGGACGGTCGAGAACAACGGTGTGACGCGCGGGCGTCTTGTCCAAGCCCTGAACGGCAAGGCGAAGACGGACGCGGCTGACCGACTCCCGGCTTCGGGGCCAAACTTGGGAAACCAAGGAACCAAGGAGGAATCCAAATGGAAATGAAGAAGCGCATGGTCGCCGCGACGGCTCTGGTGCTGTCCGCCGGTCTGGCCCTGTCCGGCTGCGGCGCCGACAACGGCGGCGGCGAGGCCGAGAAGACCGCCGACGGCAAGATCAAGATCGTCATGTGGCACGGCTTCTCCGAGGCCGACGGCAAGACGCTGGAGTCCATCGCCGACGAGTTCAACAAGTCCCAGGACAAGTACGAGATCGACGCCCAGCTGCAGCCGTGGAGCACCATCGGCGAGACGATGGTGACCAAGGTCTCCACCGGTGACGGCCCGGACTTCGTGACCACCGGCGCCGACAACGGCCAGGGCTGGTCCCTCGACGGCACTTTCCAGTGCGTGACCGACTTCTACGAGGATTCCCAGTACGAGACCGAGAACTACATCCAGAACGTGGTCGACCAGATCACCTTCGACATCGACGGCACCGAGGAGAAGTGCGCCGTCCCGATGGGCTACGCCCCGACCGCCGTGTGGTACAACACCGAGATGTGGAAGGCCGCCGGCCTGACCGAGGCCGACTACCCGACCACGTGGGACGAGCTGCTCGAAGTCGCCAAGAAGCTGACCAAGTCCGACGGCTCCCAGTACGGCATCGCCCTCCCGGATCTGGGCTGGGCCCCGTTCATGAAGGGCAACGGCACCGGCCTGTACACCACCGACGGCAAGGTCTCCATCAACACCCCGGAGAACAAGGCCTTCCTCGAGAAGATGCGCGACTTCTACAAGGGCGGCTACACCGTGTCCGGCATGGACGAGACCGCGGCCCGCGAATCCTTCGAGTCCGGCCAGTCCGCGATGGTGATCGTCGGCCCGTGGGAGGACCAGGCGGCCACCGACAAGGGCATCGACCATGACCTGTTCCCGGTTCCGTCCGGTGACGGCACCTACGTCTACCCGGATGGCACCTCCGGCTCCAACACCGGCTCCACCGGCCTGTACTGGTGGGTCACCTCGCAGGTCGGCGACTCCGAGAAGCTGCCCGGCATCTACGAGTTCTTCAAGTTCTACAACAACCACGACAACCAGGTGAAGTGGTCCCTCGGCTCCGCCTACCCGCCGAACAACACCACCGTCACCGCCGACGAGCTCTCCGAGCGTCCGCTGATCGCCAAGATCGCCGAGAACACCGACAAGTCCTTCATCGGCATCGCCGGCCTCAAGGGCGGCTTCGGCGACATCTCCGCCACCCTCGACACCCTGACCTCCAACACGACCCGTACCGACGACGACATCCAGTCGCTGCTCGACGACGCCGAGACCGCGATCCAGGGCTACCTCGACGAGTACGCCGAGTAACCGTAACCACCGTCGGTCCCCGGTGATGGGGCCTGACGCGCGATGACAGGCGACCGGGCCGCCCGATCGTGGCCGCCCGGTCGCCTGTCGTCTTTCATGACCCGCGCCCGGCCGCAGGGTCATCGACCACTCGTCATTCCATTGGAGGAGCACATGACCAACGCAACACCCGCCAAGGACGGTTCGCATCAGGTCGCCAAGGAGAACAAGAAGGCCATCCAGGCGCGCAACCTGCGCACCGGCCTCCTGTTCACGGCGCCCGCGCTCATCGTCCTCGCGATCTTCGTCTTCTACCCGGCCATCCAGACGTTCATCACGTCGCTGACCAACGGCCGCATCACCTCGAACTCCCGACGCCCGGCCAAGTTCATCGGACTCAAGAACTACATCGACCTGTTCATGAGCGCCGACTTCCGCACCGACGTCAAGAACACCCTCGTCTACGCAGTGCTCTACGCCCCGATCGTCGTGATCGTCGCACTCGCGTTCGCACTGCTGCTCAACCGCAAGGACCTCAAGTTCGTCGGATTCTTCCGCACCTGCATGTTCCTGCCGTTCGTCATCTCCCTGACCGTCGCCGCCATCGCCTGGCAGTTCATCCTCTCCCCGTCGCTGGGCCTGATCCCGTACTGGATCTCCTGCCTGGGAGGCCCGGCCCACCTCGACCTGCTCGGCACCCGAGAGACGGCCATGGCCACCATCGTCTTCATCACCGTGTGGAAGAACTTCGGCTACTTCATGGTCATCTTCTTGGCCGGCCTGCAGGGCATCTCCGCCGAACTGTACGAGGCCGCGTCCCTCGACGGCGCCAGCGCTTGGCAGAAGTTCCGCTACATCACCCTGCCGGCCCTGCGCCCGACCTTCAACTACGTGGTCATCTTCGGTCTGATCGGCTCCTTCCAGGTGTTCGATCAGGTGTTCATCCTGACTTCCGGCGGCCCCGCCCGCGCCACCGAGACCATCGTGTACCGCATCTACACCGAGGCATTCGGCAACGGCAAGCTCGGCTACGCGTCCGCCCTGTCGTACGTGCTGCTGATCATGACGCTCATCGTCGGCCTCATCCAGCTGTACACCAACAACAAGCATGAGAAGGAGGAGATCGCATGAGTACCGCCACCTCCGTGACCCTGTCCGCCGCGCAGGAGGCCGAGAACCGCCGTATCAACGACGAGAACGAACGCCTGCGCAAGGCCGCCCGCACCAAGCGCCGTATCAGCCTTGGGCTGAGCTACTTCGCACTCATCCTCGTGACCTTCCTGATGATCTTCCCGCTGCTGATCGTCGTGCTGGTCTCGTTCACCCCCAACGAGGTCACGCAAACCTGGCCGCCGAAGGTCATCCCGAGCGCCTTCACGCTGGGCAACTACACTGACCTGTTCTCCCGTCTGCCAATCGGCCGCGAGCTGCTGAACACCGTCGTGTTCGCCGGCGCAGTCACGCTCATCTCCGTCACCTTCGACGCACTCGCCGCGTACGGCCTGTCCCGCGTGGACTTCAAGGGCCGCGGCCTGCTGCTGGGCGTGCTCATCGCCACGATGATGATCCCGGGCATGGCCCTGCTCATCCCGGTCTACAAGCTGCTCGCCTCCATGGGCCTGATCAACAGCTACCTCGGCATCATCATCCCGCGTATGGCCGATGTCGGCGGCATCTTCCTGCTGCGCCAGTTCTTCATCTCCATCCCGAAGGACCTCGACAACGCGGCCCGCATCGACGGTGCAGGCGAGCTGCGCATCTTCGCGCAGATCATCCTGCCGAACGCCGTGCCGGCGATCCTGACCGTGGGCATGTTCAACTTCATGGGCAACTGGAACGACCTGCTCTGGCCGTTGATCATGACCTCCAAGCCGGAGACCCGCACCATCACCGCGGGCCTTGCGATGCTGACCGGCCACGGCTCCTCCGTCACCCCGTACGGCGTGGTGATGGCCGGCGCCCTGATCTCCGCCCTGCCGCTGCTCATCGTGTTCTTCCTCGTGCAGAAGCGCTTCGTCGAAGGCATCGCGATGACCGGCATGAAGTAAACCCCTGCCGCTCTCTCCTGTTCTCCTCCACAGGCCGCCGCCGGACCCCTCCGGCGGCGGCCTTTTCCATGCCCGGCGCCGCCGATCGGCCGGGTCCGACTCATGCCATACGATGGAGCGCGACCATACCGATCCGCGCGAAGGCGCCGGCCCCGACGATGGAGCCGCAGGCCGTGCGGACCGCATCACCACGGCCGCCAGCCATACGACGCACGGACGCGTCACGCCGAACGGGCGGCCCATCGAAAGCGAGCCGTCTTCATGACCCCGTTCCATCCGACCCTGCCCACATGGGCCAGTCCGCCCGCGCTGCGACGCCGCGCGGCACGCTCCCTGACCGCTCTGACCGTCGCGCTGGCCACGCTCGCCGGATCATGCGGCCTGACCGCCACGGCGCTCGCCGCGGACGACCCGGCCATCGACGGCGTGACCGCCTCGGGCGCGTCCGCAGCAGGCCACGACCCGTCCGCCGCCGTGGACGGCGACCCCGCCACCTACTGGCAGTCCCCGGCCGACTCCTCGATGCAGGACTACCGGCGCTTCCTCGACTTCGACCTGGGCGGCACGTGGGACGTCTCCCGGATCGACGTGGCCAATCCGGGCGACGGCGCCTACCATCATTACGAGATCTACCTGTCCGAGGATGGCGAACGCTACGACAAAGTCGCCTACAAGAGCGACGACGCGGCGTCGGACGGCACCGCGGACACCTATCGGATCGACCCGACCCGGGCCGCGTACGCGCGCATCAACGTGAGCTACGATTCGGCCCATCAGCAGGTCGACCTGGCCGAAGTCGCCTTCCACGGCGTCAAGATCTCCGACGACAGCCCCGAACCGGCGCCCATCGCCGTGGAGGACTTCGCGTCGAGCAGCTGGGGCGCCGAATGGGAGAAGGTCGAGACCGATCCCGAGTACGCCGAGGCCAAGACCATCGCAGGGGTGCGCGACCTCGTCTCCCGCGTCATCGGCGAGCGCTGGGTAGACTCGTTCGACTTCGCGCTGCGCGGCCAGTCGGACGGCAAGGACGTCTTCGAGATCTCCGACGCCGGCGACGGGCGCATCCTCATCCGCGGCAACGACGGCGTCTCCCTCGCCTCCGGCCTCAACTACTATCTGCGCAACTGGTGCAAGGTCGACTACAATCCGCTGTTCGGCTCGCAGCTCGACATGCCCGACACGCTGCCCGCCGTCGGCTCCAAGATCCTCAAGTACACGAACTACGAGTACCGCTACGCGCTCAACTTCTGCACCTACTCGTACACGATGTCGTTCTGGGCATGGGACGAATACGAGGCGTTCCTCGACTGGGCCGCGATGAACGGCGTCAACCTCATGCTCGACATCGTCGGCCAGGAGGAGGTGCTGCGCCGGACGCTCACCCAGTACGGCTACAGCGACGACGACGTGCGCGAATACCTGTCCGGCCCCGCCTACTACGCGTGGTTCTACATGCAGAACCTGTACTCGACCGGCGGCCCGCTGCCCGCGAACTGGTTCCCGCAGCGCGTCGAACTGGGCCGCCGCATCCACGACCGCATGCAGACGTTCGGCATCACGCCCGTCATCCAGGGCTTCGGCGGCCAGGTACCCACCGACTTCCAGGAACGCAACCCCGACTCCGTGGCCGCATCCTCCGGCAGCTGGTCCGGCTACGACCGCCCGTACATGATCAAGACCTACCTGACCGACGACGACCGCGCCGCCGGCAAGGAGGACTACTTCCAGAAGGTCGGCGACACGTTCTACACCGAACAGGAGCGCGTGTTCGGCGACGTGTCGCACTACTACGCCGTCGACCCGTTCCACGAGGGCGGCACCATCCCCGACGGGTTCGACATCGTCGACATCTACCGCACCGTGCAGTCCAAGATGCTCGAACACGACCCGGACGCCATCTGGGTGATGCAGCAGTGGCAGTCCGGCATCGACGAGAACAAGCTGTCCGGTCTGGCCGACAAGTCACAGGCGCTCGTGCTCGACCTGCAGAGCGACCTGCGCTCCCAGGCCAGCCCGATGGAGAACCAGGGCGTGCCGTGGGTGTGGAACATGCTGCACAACTTCGGCGGCCGCATGGGCCTCGACGGCGTGCCCGAAGTGCTCTCGCAGAACATCACCGACGCGTACAACGCGAACTCGTACATGCGGGGCATCGGCATCACGCCCGAAGCGATCGACAACTCGCCGATCGTCTACGAGCTGCTGTTCGACATGACCTGGCAGCAGGATCCGATCGACTACCGCGCGTGGACGCGCGACTACGCCGAACGCCGCTACGGCGGCACCGACACGACCATCGAGCAGGCGTGGGACATCCTGCTCGACACCGCCTACGCGCACACCGACGGCGAATACTATCAGGGCGCCAGCGAGTCGATCATCAACGCCCGCCCCTCCGACAACGCGATCGGCTCGGCCTCCACCTGGGGCCACAGCGACATCGACTACGACAAGGAACGTTTCGAGCAGGCCGCACAGCTGTTCATCGACGCCTACGACGAATACCGGGACTCCGAAGGATTCCGCTACGACTTCGTCGACGTGATGCGCCAGGTGCTCGCCAACGCGTTCCAGGAATACCAGCCGCTCGCAGGCCAGGCCTACCGCTCCGGCGACGCCGACCTGTTCGCCGTACTCGGCGAACAGATGCTGGGCATCATCAAGGCGCAGGATCAGCTGCTCGCCACCAGCGACAGCTTCCTGCTCGGCACCTGGATCGACGACGCGCGCACCATGCTCGACGACGCCGACGACTGGACCGCCGACCTGTTCGAGCTCAACGCCAGAGCGCTGGTCACCACCTGGGGCCTCGCCAAGAACGGGTCGCTCATCGACTACTCGAACCGCCAGTGGGCGGGCCTGACCGGCGACTACTACTACACGCGCTGGGCCACCTACGTGGAGAACCGGCTCGCCAAACTCACCGACGGCACCGACTTCACCGACCCCGACTGGTTCGACTACGGGTGGGAATGGGCCAACCGCAAAAGCGACGAAACCGGATACGGCTTCGCCGTCACCGCGTCCGACGACGACCGGAAACGGCTCGCCGAGGACATCATGACCCGCTACACGGTGGGCGTCATGGACGAGTACACCGGCGGCGGCAGCGCCGACGAACGCACCAACCTCGCCCTCGGCCGCACCGTCACCGACGCGGACACCGGCGAAAACACGACCCTGCCGACCGACGGCAGCACCGACACCGGCTGGACCGCCCAAGGCCGCACCGACGCCACCCTCGACATCGACCTCGAAGGCACGTACGCGATCACCGGCGCAGGCATCACGCTCCAGCAGATCGCCGCCGACTTCCCGCTGCGCTACGAAATCGAGGTGTGGAACGGTGAAAAATGGGTCGAGATCGGACGGTCCGAAGCCGACGTCGTCAGCTCCAAAAACGATGTCGACTGCGACATCCTCGGATCCAAGGTGCGCTACCGACTGCACTCCACCGACGGACGCCAGCTGACCGGCATCCACGAACTGACCATCTGGGGCGCATCGCAGCCGCAGACCACCTACGACAACATCGCCCTCGGCACCACCGCCACAGCCGGCTCCACCGAACCCGGCCGCTCCACCTCCGCCGGCATCGACGGCAACGAAGGCACGCTCTGGGTCGGCAACGGGTCGGAACCCAACTGGTACCGGATCGACCTGGCCGAACCGACCCGCGTGGACCGCGCCCGACTCGTCTTCGAACAGGCCGGCCGTGAATTCCGGTTCCGCATCGTCGCCGGCCTCGAGGACGGCAGCGAACGCACCCTCATCGACCAGACCGGCAACCAGGGCGCACTTGACCGCGTCTACACCGCCGACATCGGCGAGCGGATCACCCACGTCACCGTCGAATTCACCGGTTCGGTCGGCGGCACCGCATGGCCGGCGCTCGCCGAACTCGAACTGCTCGCCGAAAGCGCCGACACGATCGAAGGCGTCAACATCGCCGCCGAAGCGACGATCACCTCGTCGCCGACCAAGGACGCGCCCGAGAACGCCGGTGCGCTCGTCGACGGCAAGGCGACCGCATGGGTGTCCCGCGACGGCGCCAAGCCCGCCTGGTTCCAACTCGACTATCCGAGCGCACGCGACGTCGACTCGATCCGACTGCGCTTCGAGGACGGCCAGCCCGACCGCAGCATGCAGTTCACCCTCACCGTGACCGACGACGACGGCACGACCCGCGTCGTCCACGAACGGACCGCGGACGACCTGTCCGAGCAGCAGGGCATCACCATCGACGTGCCGGTGGGAGAGGCGGTCAAGACGATTCGCATGGACATCACCGACGCGAGGATCCCGTCATCCGGCGGCGCCGCATGGCCGCTGGTCAGCGAGATCGAGGTGTACTCGACCCCGCGCAACGCCGCCGGAACCGCCACCGTCACCGCAGGCGACGGCTCGACGCTCGACGCCGGCGCGCTCGCCGCACTCACCGACGGCGACCGCGACAGCACGGTGACGCTCACCGACGGCGCCGACAAGACGCTCACGTTCGCACTGGACCGCCCGTACGACATCGGCATCCTCGGCATCCTGTCCTCGATGAAGGGCGAATCGCTGCGGTTCAAGGCCGAATACCGCGTGCCCGCGGACGATGCGGACGCCGACACGTGGGCCACGCTCGCCGACTACTCCGGCAACACGCGCCTGAGCGACGAACTCCTCGCCCGGCTCGCCGCCCCGGTGTACACCGACGCGGTGCGGCTCACCATCCTCAACGACGGCGACGTGACCCTGAACGAGACGTACCTGTACGTCACCGACATGGCCGCATCGCTACGCAGCACCCTCGCTTCGGTACGCGCCGCCCTGTCCCGCCTCACCTTCGGCGACCACGCCGGCGACTACCGCGCCGACGCGCGCGACACGCTCGAAACGGTGCTCGACGCAGCCGACCAGGCCGCACTCGACACGATGAACTCGCGTGACAGCGCCGCATGGACCACGCGCGTCGAAACCGCCGTCGGAGAGTTCTACCGCACCGGCTACGTCTCCATCGACCGCAACGCCCTGTACGTGGCCATCGACGACGCCACGGCGACCCGCGACGCGCTGCGCGGCCACGGCCTGACCGGCCTCGCCGCAACGCTCGACACGCCGCTCGCCGACGCCAAGGCCGTCGCCGACGCGTACGGCACCGTCACCCAACGCGACATCGACGACGCGGCCGACACGCTCGGACAGGCCGTCGCCGACGCGCTCGCCGGCGTGGACGACGCCGACACCCGCTACCAGATCGTGCTCGACACGGCCCGCCAGCGGCTCGCCGACGCCGTCATCGGCGACCACGAAGGCCAGTACCCGCAGACCGCAGCCGACACGCTCGCCGCAGCCATCGACACGGCCGCGGCCGCACGCGCCGCCGCAGCCGACGCCGCAGCCATCGACGCGGCGAGCGCCGCACTGCGCGACGCCATCGACGCCTTCGGACGGTCCGTCGTGCACATCGATGCGACGGCGCTCACCGCCGCGATCGCCGCCGCCGACGCGCTGACGGAACGCGACTACGACAGCCAGGCATGGGCGGCGATGGCCGCCGCTCTGGACGCGGCCCGCGACGTCGACCTGACCCAGGTGCCGCAGTCCACCGTCGACGACCTCGCGCAGCGGCTCGCCGCCGCGATCGACGCGCTGGCCGACGCCCGACTCGACCGGACCGTGCTCGCCACGGCCATCGCCTCGGCGCAGGCCCTGCAGGAAGGCGACTACACCGCGGCATCCTGGAAGCCGTTCGCCGATGCGCTTGCCGCCGCCATCGAGGCACGCGACCGCATCTCCACGACCCAGCAGGCACTGGACGAGGCATGCGGCGCGCTCGCGGCTGCGCGCGACGGGCTGGAACGCCGGTCGCACGGCGGCGGCGACGAAGGCGACAAGCCCGGCCCCGGCGAGGGCGAAGGCGGTTCGGACAAGCCCGGAACCGGTGAGGGTGAAGGCGGCACGGACAAGCCCGGCACCGGTGAAGGCGGCACGGACCGGCCCGGCGCCGGCGATCAGAAGCCCGGCGGCACCGGCAACGGTTCCGGCTCCGGGAAAGGCGACGGCTCCGGCAAGATGAGCAATACCGGCTCCGCGACCACGCCCGTCGCAATCGCCGCGCTGACGGCGGCGGCGCTCGCGGCCGGCCTCATGATCGTCCGGCGTCGTCGCGGACACGGTCTGCGGTGACGGCGTAGGCGCGTCGCCCGTCACCGCGGGCGACGCGCTCAGCCTTCCGTCCGCGCCTCCGGCTCCGGTCATCTTCGGTCGTCTTCGGACCGCGCGAAGGTGCGGGATCGAAGGTGAGCGGTAGGGGATGGGCCCGTATTCCGGCGACATACGACAGGGGACGGCGTGCACATCGCACGCCGCCCCCTGTCATGTATTCGCGGGATGCAACCGGGGTGCCGGGGCTGCCGGCCGGTAATCCGGTAATCCGGCAATCCGGTAATCTGCCGGCTACTGGGCTTCGCCGTTCGGCGTCGTCGCGCCGGATCCGTCGCCGGTCCCGGCGTCGCCGGAAGTCCCGCCGGATCCGTCACCGGATGCATCGCCCCCGGTCGTGCCGCCGGAACCGTCGGTCGTGCCGCCGGTCGTGCCGCCGTCGCCGGACGCATCGCCGGCCCCGTCACCGGTCCCGCCGTCGCCCGACCCGCCGGTGACGCCGGTCCGGCCGGCGGACTCCTCCTCGGACTGCGCTTCCTGCTCGGCCTGCTTGCGGGCCTCCTCCTCGGCCTTCTTCTGCTGCTCGTACGCCGCGCCCAGACCCCACGTGCCGTCGGGGCCACCGACCTTGCCCTTGTCGGTGGCGGTGGGGAAGTCGACGACCTCGGTGCCGGCCAGCGCCTGCTTCATGAACTCGGTGAACAGGTGCGCCGGGTAGCCGGTCGAGGAGACGCCGTAGCCGGCGAACTCGGGCACGACCTGCGGGCTGCCGTTCTCGTCCGGATTCCAGATCGCCCACACGTTGATCAGCTGCGGCACGTAGCCGACGAACGACGCGGCCGTCTCGTCGTTGGCCGTGCCGGACTTGCCGGCCACGGCGCGGCCGAGCGCCGCCGCGGTGCCGGCCGCCGTGCCCGACGTGGTGGTGCCCTGCATCGCCTTCTGCACGAGCGCGCAGTCGTTCGCGTCGAACACCTTCTGGTTCTCGGTGACGGTCTTGTACATCTCCTTGCCGTCGCTGTCGGTGACGTTGTCGACGATGTGCAGCGTGTTCTTCACGCCGTCCGCCGCGATCGTGGCATGGCCCTGCGTCAGGTCCCACACGGTCGTCGCGTTGATGCCGAGCACGTTGTACGGCGACGTCTCGTCGATGTCGGACTCGATGCCGGCCTCATGCGCGATCTGGGCGGTGCGCTGCGGCGTCAGATGCTCGTTGACGTCCATGAACACGGTGTTCACCGAGTTGGCGGTCGCCTGATACAGGTTGATGTTGCCCCAGTTGATCTCGAGCGCGTTGTTGACCTCGTTCTCGATGCCGTCGAAATGCTGGTGGGAGTTGCCGTTGAACGTCGTGTCGAAGCTCACGCCCTCCTGCGCGGCGCCCAGCAGCGCGAACGGCTTCATCGTGGAGCCGGGCTGGAACTGCGACTGGGTGGCGTTGTTGAGCTGCTGGGTCAGATAGTCCGATCCGGCGTACATGGCCTTGACGGACCCGTCGCGCGGATCGGCGGCCAGACCGCCGATCTGGATGCTCTCCGGCATGCCGTCCGGGCGCGTGTCGCCGGTGGACTGGATCTCGTCCTGCATCGCCTTGTCGAGCGTCGTGACGATCCGGTAGCCGCCGGTTTCCAGCTCGTCGGCAGTGAACGAGCCGGACGCGACCAGCTCGTTCTCGACCGTGGTGAGCAGGTAGCCGTTCATGCCCTCGTACATGTTGTTCGCCGCGTATTCGACGGTCGCCGGCAGGTCCTTCGCCTCGCTCTGCTGCTCGGCGGTGATGTAGCCGTCCTCCTTCATGATGCGCAGGACGCGCGTCAGGCGCTGCTGCGCCGTGTCCGCGTCGACGGCCGGATCCCAGTTGCCGGGGGAGGGGATGATGCCGGCGATCGTCGCCGCCTCGGCGAGCGACAGGTCCTTCGCGTCCTTGCCGAAGTACGCCTGCGCGGCCGCCTGGATGCCGTACGATCCGCGGCCCAGGTAGATCGTGTTCATGTAGTTGCACAGGACCTGGTCCTTGTCCTGCGACTGGGCGATCTTGAGCGCGAGCATCGCCTCGCGGATCTTGCCGATATAGGAGGTCGTCTCGCCCAGATAGTAGCGCTCCGCGTACTGCTGGGTGATGGTCGAACCGCCCTGGCGCGTGCCCTTGGTGATGTTGTTGACCAGCGCGCGGGCGATGCCCTTGAAGTCGATGCCGCGGTTCGTGTAGAACGTGCGGTCCTCGGACGCGACGATCGCCTTGCCCACATAGTCGGGCAGGTCGCCGCATTCGATGATCTCGCGGTTCTGCTCCGCGAACGAGCCGATCTTGGTGGTGCCGTCCGCATAGTAGACGGTCGTCTTCTCGGCCAGTGCGATCTTCTCCGCCGGCGGGATGTCGGTGGTGATGTAGAAGTATGCGAACGCACCGACGCCGGCGAGCAGGCCGGCGGCGATGATGCCGATGATCCATTTGAGTATGAGATGACGGCCCTTGCGCCGCTGCGGTCGGCGCGAATGACGCGACGGACCGGCATGACGGCCTGCGGCGCGTTTGGCCGTGGAGGTGCGGGACCGGCGCGCCGTCGAGCCCGTGCCGCGGCCTCCGCGGGATGCGCCATGCGAGGCGCTGCTGGTGGCGCGACCGGCATGGGAACTGCTGTATGCCTGTGAACTCATGATGTCCACCGTACTGTCAGCGTCCGAAAAACCCGACAACGTCCCCCGAATCATCACATTACCGGCCGGCAGGAGGCCGGACTTCGCCGGCCGGGATGCCGATGCGGTCTGGCGGGGCGCTAACTGGCGAACTGAGGGCAGATTCCGGGGTTTGCAAGATGCTATACGGCGAACTGAGGGCAGGTGCACTCTCCGCAATCGTCACATACGGCGCAACATTTGGCCAAGGGCTAAGGGGTATGGCAGGTGTAGGGGAAGTGAACCTGCCCTCAGTTTGCCGTATAGCACTGTGCGCAACCGAAAATCTGCCCTCACTGTGCGAGATAGGTGGGCTGTGATTGATTTGCGGCGTAATCTCAGCCCGGTCGGATGGCGGATTCGCCCACAGACGGCCCCGGCCTTGACCAACGCCGCTGCGACGCGCGGTGTCCGGGGATGATGTACACTAGGGGGAGCCTCCGCGTGGCGGTACGTCACCCAACTCCCCCAGGGCAGGAATGCAGCAAGGGTAAGTGGCCTCTGCCGGGTACGCGGAGGTTTTTCATTATCTCCAGATTCTCCCCGATTTCTCCCGCGATCCGATGTGTAGAGTCGGGCGTATGACCGACGAACAGCGCTCCCGCGATTCCCAGGCCCCCGTCCCGGCCGCCGACACGGTGACGTTCACCCCATTGCACGCGTCTCGACCCACCCAGAACCATACCGCCGCCTCCGACATCCCCTTCGCGGCCACGCCCGGACCGGCATCCGACATCCCGGCCCCGCCGTCCGACTTCCGCTTCACAGCCGCCGCACAGACCGCATCCGGCGGCCCCGCCGGTTCGTCCGGTCTCCCGAGGTTCTCCGGTTCGACCGCACCATCCGACCGGCCCGCCTCGATCGGCAACCCCAGCACGGCCGACGCCGCCGTCGAACGCGGCCTCGCCGCACTCGATCCGCTCGCCGTCCGGCCGCGCACGTCGAGCCGCATTCTGTGCGTCATCCTCGGCCTGCTGTGGCTCGCCGCCGCAGCCGGCGTCTGGTGGCTGGGCGTACGCACCCTGGCCGGCCAATCGTACGACGAAATGGTCATCACCGGCTTCGACTCGGCCCTCCCCGACTGGATGTCGGCGCTGCTCACCCCGTTCCTCTGGCAGGGCATCCACCTGCCGTTCCTCACGCTCAACCCCACCATCGTCATCGCCCTGATTCTCGGCATCGCGGCACTCGCCGTCGCCGCCGTGCGCCGCCGCTGGTGGCTGCTCGGCCAATCCGGCGCGCTCATCGCCGCCTGCTACGCGGCGTCGCTGCTCAAACGCGTCCTGCCGCGCCCGATGCTCATCTACACGGAAACCCCGTACGTCAACTCCGCCCCGTCCGGCCATACGATCGCCGCCGCCGCGGCCGGAGTCCTGCTCATCCTCGCCGTGCCACGCGCATGGCGCGCCGCGGCCGCGATCGTCGCCGCCGCATTCGCGTCGCTGGTCGGCTGGTCGGTGATCGCCGGCACCTGGCACCGGCCCACCGACGCGGTCATGTCGATCCTCATCGTCGGCGGACTGGCGATGCTGGCGCTCGCATGCACGCGCGCCAGCGGCATGGACGATCCGGGCCGCCGCGCCTCGTCGACCGGCGTGCAGATCGTCGGCACGATGATGATCACCGCCGGCACGCTCGCCTGCGCGTACGCGGCGTACGTGATCTGGCAGATCCTGCCCGGCCTGACAATCTCCGCCGCATGGGCGGCGTCCGGCGCGCACCTGGCCGCGATCGTCGGCGTCGGCGGCGCGGCGACGCTCACCTGCGGCCTCGTCGTGGCGCTGCGCCAGCTGACCGCCGCCCCGCTCACCCGACTCGGCCTCATCGGCGCGCCCCCGGCCCCGCCGTCCGCCTCGTAATCCGTACCCGATTCCCGATTCCATACGGATTGCGACGCAACGCGCGCCGTCAGCGTCGCAATCCGCATACGACATCCCCGATTCATACGAACGACGACGCAACACGCACCCGTAGCGTCGTTTTCTGCATATGACAGGGCCGCCCAATACGAATCCCGACGCAACACGCGACTCAGGCGTCGCAACTTGCATACGATTCTCCGATTCCGTACGGATTGCGACGCAACGGGCGCCGGTAGCGTCGCAATCCGCATGCAAAGTCCCCGACTCATACGGATGACGACGCGACGTACGCCGGCAGGGCCGCAGCCGGCCATGCCGCGCGGGCCGTCGATTTGCGGTTTGACGACGGCACATGGGTAATATGACGTTCCGTAGGCACCATAGTCAAGGAGAGAATATGGCAACCGGCAGCAAGCTCGTCATCGTGGAGTCTCCCACCAAGGCCAGGAAAATCGGGGGATACCTGGGCGACGGCTACACCGTCATGGCGTCGGTGGGCCACATCCGCGACCTCGCGCAGCCCAGCCAGGTCCCCGCCGCCGACAAGGCGAAATACGGCCGATTCGGCGTCGACATCGACGATGGCTTCAAGCCCTACTACATCGTCGACGCCGACAAGAAGCGCACCGTCGCCGAACTCAAAAGCGCGCTGAAGAACGCCGACGAACTCTACCTCGCCACCGATGAGGACCGCGAAGGAGAAGCCATCGCATGGCACCTCGTGCAGACCCTCAAACCCAAGGTGCCCGTCAAACGCATGGTGTTCCACGAAATCACCCCCGAAGCGATCCGCGCCTCCCTCGACCGCACGCGCGACGTCGACGGCGCGATGGTCGACGCGCAGGAGACCCGCCGCATCCTCGACCGCCTCTACGGCTACGAACTCTCCCCGGTCCTGTGGCGCAAGATCGGCCCCGGCCTGTCCGCCGGCCGCGTGCAATCCGTCGCCACCCGCCTCATCGTCGAACGCGAACGCGAACGCATGGCGTTCACCCGCGCCGCCTACTGGGACGTCGCCGCCACGCTCGCCGCCCCCGATGCGGAAGGTGCACCCGCCGAATTCGAAGCGCGCATGATCGCCCTCGGCGGCCACCGGCTCGCCGGATCGAAGGACTTCGGCGCCGACGGCCGGCTCACCGCAGCCGGCGTCGCCGACGGCGTCCGCCAGCTCGACGAGACGGCCGCGACCGCGCTCGCATCGGCGCTCGCGCACGCGCCGTTCACCGTCATCTCGATGGAATCCAAGCCGTACCGCCGCCGTCCGGTGCCGCCGTTCACCACGTCGACGCTGCAGCAGGCCGCCGGCAACCGGCTGTCGATGAGCTCGCGTCAGACGATGCGCGCCGCGCAGGGCCTGTACGAGAACGGCTACATCACCTACATGCGTACCGATTCGGTGACGCTGTCGCAGGAGGCGATCGCGGCGGCCCGCAGCGCGGTCGAAACGCATTACGGCGCGGCGTTCCTGTCGGACGCGCCCAAGCAGTACGCGACGAAGACCGCCGGCGCGCAGGAGGCGCACGAATGCATCCGCCCCGCCGGCTCGCGCTTCCGTGACCCGGCCGAACTCGCGACGAAGGTGCCGGCCGACCAGCTCAAGCTGTACACGCTGATCTGGCAGCGCACGCTCGCCTCGCAGATGGCCGACGCGACCGGATCGACCGCGACCGTGCGCCTGTCCGCGCCGGCCGGCGCCGACGGCGAGGCCGTGTTCCAGGCGTCCGGCACCGTGATCGAATTCCCCGGCTTCCTCAAGGCGATGGGCGACGGCCGCGCGGCGAAGGCCGGCGAGGCCGACGCGTCGCTGCCGCCGATGACGACCGGCCAGCGCGTCGACGCGCGCGGCGTCAAGGCCGGCGGCCACGAGACGCAGCCGCCGGCGCGCTACACCGAAGCGTCGCTCGTCAAGACGCTGGAGGCCAAGGAGATCGGTCGCCCGTCCACGTACGCGAGCATCATCTCGACGATCATCGACCGCGGCTACGTGTACGAGCGCGGGCGCGCGCTGATCCCGTCGTGGCTCGCGTTCTCCGTGATCAAGCTGCTGGAGACCAAGTTCCCCACGTACGTCGACTACGAGTTCACCGCCGACATGGAGAACGGCCTCGACCGCATCGCGCACGGCCAGGAGACCAGCCGCGAATGGCTCACCCGCTTCTACTTCGGCTCCGGCGACGATGCGGCGCAGTCGGCCGACGCGGCGCACGCCGGCCTGCAGCGCCACGTCGCACAGCTGGGCGAGATCGACGCGCGCGCGATCAACACGATCGCGATCGGCGACGGGCTGAGCGTGCGCGTCGGCCGCTACGGCCCGTATCTGGAGGACGCAACGCAGCTCGACGCGGAAGGCAATCCCAAGCACGCGTCCCTGCCCGACACGCTCGCCCCCGACGAGCTGACCGTCGAAGTCGGCCACGAGCTGATCGCCAGCAACGCGGGCGGACCGCGCGTGCTCGGCGTCGACCCGGCGACCGGCGGCACCGTCGAAGTGCGCAGCGGACGATTCGGACCGTACGTGGCGCTCGTGCCGGCGGCTGCGGGTGACGGTGCGGCTGCGGGTGACGGTGGTGCGGCTGCTGCGACGACCGCCGCTGCTGCGACCACGACGACGGCGAAGAAGGGCGCGAAGAAGACCGACGCCCCCAAGCCGAAGATGGCGTCCCTGTTCAAGACGATGACGCCCGAATCGCTGACCCTGGAGGACGCGCTGCGACTGCTCAGCCTGCCGCGGTTCGTCGGCACGTACGAGGAGACGAACGCCGAAACCGGCGAGATCAGCGAGGCGCGCGTCGAAGCGAACAACGGCCGCTACGGCCCGTACCTGACCAAGACCGCGGCCGACGGCAAGAGCGAGACGCGCTCGCTCGGCTCGGAGGACGAGATCTTCACCGTGACCGTCGATCAGGCGAAGGACCTGTTCGCACAGCCCAAGTACGGTCGCGGACGCGGGCGCGGCGCCGCCAAGCCGCCCGTGCGTGAGCTGGGCACGGATCCGGAGAGCGGCAAGCCCGTCGTCATCAAGGAAGGCCGCTTCGGCATGTACCTGACGGACGGCGAGACGAACCGCACGCTGCCGCGCCAGTACGATCCGGCCACGATCGAACCGGCCGACGCGTACCGCATCCTCGCCGAGAAGCGCGCGATGGGTCCGACCGCCAAGCGCGGCCGCGGTGCGAAGGCGGGCGGCAAGGCCGCCGGTAAGACCGCGGCGGGCAAGTCGGCGAAGGGCACCGCCAAGGGTGGTTCCAAGTCCGGTGCCGCGTCGAAGACGAGCGCCGTCGAGGCGAAGCGCGCCGAACGCCGCGCCGAAGTGCGCCGGCTCGCCGACCAGGGGTGGGCGAACACGCGCATCGCGGACGCGATCGGCTCGACCGCCGCCACCGTGAAGGCCGACATCACCTGGCTGACCGAACACGAGGGCTACGAGCGTCCCGCCGTGGTCGCCGCCAAGCCCGCCAAGCGCTGATTCGGCTTCCTGTCCCGGCCCATCCGGCGACGCGAACTCCGGTTCGCGTCGCCGTTCGTGTGCAAATCTGAATTGGCATGCGGATTGCGACGCTAAGGGGTCGGTTTGCGTCGCTGTTCGTATGGATTCCGCCGCCCCCCGAACAGATTGCGACGCTGGGATGTCGGTTTGCGTCGTTATTCGTCTGTAAATCCGAGTCGGCATACGATGTCTTGTCCGTTTGGTGTCGCCATTCGCATGAATCGCGTCGTTCCCCACGCAAATTGCGGTGTGAAGAGGACGCATGCGCGAGGAATATGATGCGGCATATGCAGATGGTCGGCATGAACATTAATTTACTGTCTGGTGCTCGCATTGATCGATATCGTGTGCCAGGCGATTGATCCTCCCGTAACGCAATGCGGTCGCGTGCCGGGATATTTTCCGGCACACAATGGAAACTGGGCAATTCGTTTCCCTGGGGTTAGGAGGCATCATGAAAGTCTTCCGCCGAGGAATGGTCGTCGGAGCGTGGACGGCGGTAAGTTCCGTAACGGGTCTGATCCGGTCTCTGCATGATGGCCAATCCGTGCAGGCAGCCATAATCGCCATCGTCTCGCTGATGGTCGGCTTGGCGTTGCTGTGGTCGTCGTCCGATTATGATGACGGACGAAAGCGCAGGATGTTGTTCGCCGCCTTCGGCGCGGAAACGGCATTGGCTATCTTGGGTGCTTTGTATTGCCTGTATTTGACCATATACACGGATGACAAGTTCTTTTCCGGCTCCGTAACGTTCTTCATGATCGTATATGTGGTTTTCTGCCTGTTCACGCTGTATGACATTCGTCATGACTGACATGAAACAGTCACAGGATTGAAGGAGGCGGCGGTCATATTCCACAAGTATGATCGTCGCCTTTTCATGATGATGGTCCGATTACGGAATCATGATTGTATCCGTATGCGGACGCTGTTCCGTCTAGTCGTGTCGTTGTTTCTATATGACTTGTCGTGGGTATGCAGGTTGCGACGCGGAGCGGAGGATTTGCGTCGTTGTTCGTTTACCAATCTGAATTGGCATGTGGATTACGACGCTAGTGACCCGGTTTGCGTCGTCATTCGTATGGATTCCTCCGTTTCTTAACGGATTGCGACGCCGGCCTGTTCGTTTGCGTCGTCGTTCGTTTACGCCATTACCATGTTTAGTAGGTCCCGATGGTCGGGACCGGGTCGCCGGTTCCGGTATGACTTTCTCGCCCTGTCGTTGATGATCCGGGGGGTGTCGTCGCCGGGAACGGGGACGCCCGCTGACCGCTG
>NZ_QXGK01000042.1 GCF_003952945.1 Bifidobacterium samirii | reverse complement strand
CGACGTGCCTCACGTTTTTTGAGCGCGTAGGGTGTGGTGGTGCCTCATCGGGAATGAGCGCGAACGGTATCGGTCCTGTTTGGCTTGTCTTATGGAAGACAGGATCAGCATGGCGACGAAGCGGCAGGTCACCCTGAGATTCAGGGATGAATACATGAAGGCGTCGAAGAAGGACAAGGGACGCATCCTCGATGAGATGTGCTCCGTGCTGGGAATCGGCAGGAGCACCGCGAGACGCAGACTCACGGAAGCCGGGCGCGGCAGGCCGTCGATGTCGCCCGCGGAGCGGCCGAAGCGGTATTCGGAGCAGTCGCGCGAGCTGCTGGTCCAGGTGTGGCTGATGATGGATGCGCCGTGCGCGAAGTACCTCAAGGCGATGCTGCCCCTGTGGATGCCCATGCTGCGCGCGCACGGCGAGCTCGCCGACTGGGACGGTTTCGCGTTCCGCGAGCTGGAGCGGATGAGCGCGGCCACGATGGACCGGTACCTCAAAAAGACGCGCGACGCGGCACGGCCCAGAGGCATCTCCACTACCCGGCCCGCCGGGGAGCTGCTGCGCAACTCGATCACGATCAGGAAGGCCGGCGACGAGCTGGACGGCCTGCCCGGCAACGTCGAGGCCGACACCGTGGCCCACTGCGGGCCGAGCGTCAGGGGCGAGTTCTGCCGCACCCTGACCGTGGTCGACGTCGCCACCGGATGGACCGAGAACGCGTCGTGCCGCAACAACGCGTTCGCGAACCTCTCCAAGGCCGAGGCGCTGGTCGAGGCCCGTCTGCCGTTCCGCATCCGCTCCTACGACACGGACAACGGCAGCGAGTTCATCAACCGCGACCTGATCGCCTGGCTGCAGGAGCGCGACATCGAGCAGACCCGCTCCCGCCCCTACAGGAAGAACGACCAGGCCACCGTCGAGTCCCGCAACAACCACGTCGTGCGCCGCCACGCGTTCTACTACCGGTACACCGTCGATGAGCTCGGCCTGCTCAACGAGCTATGGGAGCTGGTGCGCGTCAAGGCCAACCTGTTCACCCCGTCCAAGAAGCCGGTCGCGCGCGAAAGCACCCGGGACGGCCGTCCCCGCCGCGTCTACGACGCACCACGCACCCCGTGGGAGCGGCTCAAGGAGTTCGACGAGGCGGACAGGGCCGCCGGCGGCCC
>NZ_QXGK01000041.1 GCF_003952945.1 Bifidobacterium samirii | reverse complement strand
TCGCACTCGGCTTCCGCAACCTCGACAACTACATCACCAGAAGCCTGCTCCACACCGGCGGATTCAAACACGCCATCCAAACTCACCTCTAACCACCACCCCTACACACCAAAATGCGAAGAGCCAGATTAATACCATGAAAGGAGAGGCTGAGATGAACGGGCAAGAGCTGTTGGCGATGTTCGGCCTAAGCGAGGAGCAGGTCGAACGGGACGTGGAACGTATGGAGAGCGAGACCGAGAACCATGGAATCGTCGGCCCCGTCATCTTCCCAGTGCAAGTGGGACGGACTTCGCTCGGCCAAACGCGAGAGGTAGGCGACGGGGTTCCGAGCGAAGGTAGCGCCCGGAACCCCGCGCCCTCCAATCATCCCGCGAAACACCATGAAACACAAACTCACGGCACTCGCCCGTGCAGGCTGGGCCGCTAGCTGAATCATGTGTACGCGATTCAATCGGATCGCCCTGCGTAATCTGGTTGAACGTTACCTCATTGACGTAACGCCTCGCCCCCCATCATCTGCCGCTCGTACGCGGGGCCGCCCGGCTGGCGTGATGGTGGTCCCGCCTCACGCATGGAACAGTCGTCCATCCGAGTGCATTGACTGGTTTTTCGGGCATCCGGCGGTCAGAAACCCCAGTGGCCTTCGTGGCTGTCGCCGATGACCTCGAAACGTACGGTAGGCTCGTCCGGCGGATCGGCGACGAACCGTTCGATCAGCGCCATCTGCGGCCGGCTGATGCCGATGTCCGAATGCGGGCCGACACCCAGCACCGGCGCGGACGGTTCGCTGGACTGGATGGCGAGTCCCGCATCGTAGGTGGTCTCCTCGTCGTCGATCCACACGATCGGCCGACCGGCCTTGAGATGCGACAGGACCGCACGTCGCTTGCCGGTCCGCCGACCCTCCTGCGTGACCGAATCGTACCAAGCGATCGTCTCCCAATCCACGCCAAGCGCGAGATTCAATGCCTGCGTGTACGGCTGCCAGGTGCTCAGCCACAGGACGTCCGCGTCGAGCGCGCACAGACGCTCCACCAATTCACTCGACCAGGTGACGTTGATGTGGCCATGACTTCGACCGGCCCAGACCCGGTGCCGGCGGTCCGGTACGAACCAGTTCCCGGGCGCGTAGCGGGCGATGCGCGGATCGCCGGGCTTCATCCATGACGTCGAATTCTGACGGCATCGCACCTTCTCATCCGGGAACTGGTTGATCACACCGTCGAAATCGATCAGGACCAGCGCCCCGTCCGTCGAGTCCCGGAATCTTTCGGCGTTCCCCACTTCGCATCACCCATTACCATGTTTAGTAGGTCCCGATGGTCGGGACCGGGTCGCCGGTTCCGGTATGACTTTCTCGCCCTGTCGTTGATGATCCGGGGGGTGTCGTCGCCGGGAACGGGGACGCCCGCTGACCG
>NZ_QXGK01000040.1 GCF_003952945.1 Bifidobacterium samirii | reverse complement strand
GGCTCTTCGCATTTTGGTGTGTAAGGGCCGTGCGGTTTGATTCGGTGTGTGATTGAAAAAATGAATGAAACCGCGCGGCTTGGTATTGAGTCTAGCGCGTTCGACGGCCGGGTCCTGCTCGGCCTGGACAGGCTGGGTCTGAACCCCGTCTCGCAGAGACACGTGACCGCGGGCTCTCGTGCCGGCGTGTGGCTGATCGGCTGCGAGCCGGCGGGCGACGCGGCCCGTTACTGCCGCGATTGCGGCGCCATGGGGCGTGTGCGTTCCTCGTGGCGGCGTCGGTTCGCGCACACGCCCGTCGGCCAGCACGCGGTGCATCTGATGGTGCGGGTCAGGCGATACGAGTGCGCGGCGTGCGCACGCTCGTGGACCGACGATCTGACCCGCATAGCCGACGAGGGCAGACGTCTGACGGACGCGGCGGTATGGTGGGCCGCGGCCGAGGTCGTGCTCAAATCGAAGAGCGTGCTCGCGTGCGCCCGTGACCTGCACTGCTCGTGGGGCGCGTTGAACCGGGCCGTATTGGAAAAGGGCGTGGACGTGTTGGTCGCCGATCCGCACCGGTTGGACGGCGTGGAATCGATCGGCGTGGACGAGCACGTATGGCGGCACACCCGCACGGGCAGCCGGTACGTGACCGTCATCGTGGACCTCACCCCGCGCGAACACGGGCAGCCGGCCCGTCTGCTCGACATGGTCGAGGGCAGGAGCGAGAAGGCGTTCGCCCGGTGGCTGGCCGCCCGCCCGCAACCGTTCCGCGACCAGGTCAGGGCGGTCGCGATGGACGCGTTCGCGGGATACAGGAAAGCCGCCGCCCGCCAGGTGCCCCACGCCGTGGAGATCCTCGACCCGTTCCACGTCGTCAAGCTCGCCGGTGACAGGCTCACCGCCGTGCGCTGCCGGCTCCAGCACGAGGCCACGGGGCGACGCGGCACCACGACGGACCCGCTCTACAGAGGACGCAGGATCCTGTTAAAAACCGCCGTCCTGAGAACCGACAGGCAGCAGGCCCGCATCGACGCGCTGCTCGCCGACCCGGACAACCGGCCGCTCGCCCTCGCGCACGGCGCCTACCAGAGGATCATCACCTGCTACGCGCAGAAAGACCGCCGGAAAGGACGGGGCATGATGGCCGAACTCATCGAGTCCCTCGCCGCCAAAGGCGCGGCGCCCGGATGCCCCGAACTCGCCACGCTCGGTCGTACCCTCAAACGCCGCATGGCGGATGTCCTCGCGTTCTTCGACCACCCCAACGGGGCGAACGGGCCCACCGAAGCCATCAACGGACGTCTCGAAACCCTCCGAGGCATCGCACTCGGCTTCCGCAACCTCGACAACTACATCACCAGAAGCCTGCTCCACACCGGCGGATTCAAACACGCCATCCAAACTCACCTCTAACCACCACCCCTACACACCAAAATGCGAAGAGCC
>NZ_QXGK01000004.1 GCF_003952945.1 Bifidobacterium samirii | reverse complement strand
TGGCGGCCTGAGCGCCACGACGAACACGCCGGACGCCGCCGGCAGGGCGGAGCGTGCCCATAACGCCCGGTCCGTGAACCGACACGTCGACCACCTACAGAGTTGACAAAAACATAGGAACACCCCCCGTGGAGAACCACGATTGGATATATCAAGGGGGCGAATCGTGAAGGCGATTCTGTTTTCGTGACTGCAAGGCGTTCCTCCAATCGTTCAAGAACTGGGGCATGGTCCTCGCCGTCCTGATCACCGCGGTGTTCGTGGAGATGATCGCCGGCGGTAGCGGCATGCTGGACCCGTTCACGTGGGCGGTCTATTTCGGACCGTATTTCATCTGCTCGTCCTGCTCGGTGATGGTGTCCATCCTGTATCAGGATTTCCGGGACGGACTGTTCGACCTGTACATGCAGCCCGGCCGCTCCTATTGGAGCTGGTGCCGGCTCAAATGCGTGTTCCCCGTCATCCTCGACGACCGGCACGTCGTCAAGGACATGGCGCTCGCCGAATGCGACGACTACGAGGCGTTCACCAAGGCGGCCACGCTCGGCCGCGAACGCACGCACGTCGACTTCGGCATACCTCGGTAGACGACGCCATGCCGCCGTGGCTTCGCCCGCCTCGCCGGGCGGGCCTGTCGGCCTGTTCTGAGAGACTGATAGGCGCACAAAACCCGCGAATTGCATAGGGAGAAACCACGGTTATGGCTCACGTCATCGACTTCAAGGAGGCCGGATTCGATTCGGTCCTCGAAGAACTGGAATGGCGCGGGCTGATCTCGCAGTCCACCGACCGCGATCAGCTCGCCGAAGCGCTGAACGGGGAGCCGATCACCTATTACTGCGGCTTCGACCCGACCGCCGCGTCGCTGCACATCGGCAACCTCGTCGCTCTGATCAACATGCGCCACCTGCAGGCCGCCGGCCATCATCCGATCGCCCTCGTGGGCGGCGCGACCGGCCTGATCGGCGACCCGCGCCAGTCCGGCGAGCGCACCCTGAACCCGAAGGACGTCGTGGCCGGCTGGGCCGACCGCCTGCGCCGCCAGATCGGCGGCATCCTGGAGACCGAAGGCGCCAACCCGGTGCGCTTCGTGTCGAACTACGACTGGACCGCGCAGATGAACGTCATCGACTTCCTGCGCGACGTCGGCAAGAACTTCCGCCTGGGCACCATGCTCGCCAAGGACACGGTCGCCCGCCGCCTCAACTCCGAGGAAGGCATCTCGTTCACCGAGTTCAGCTACCAGGTGCTCCAGGGCAACGACTACCTGCACCTGTTCGAGGAGTTCGGCTGCACGCTGCAGATCGGCGGCAACGACCAGTGGGGCAACCTCACCAGCGGCATGGACCTGATCCGCAAGGTGAAGGGCGAGTCCGTGCACGTGTTCACCAGCCCGATCATCACCGACGCGACCGGCAAGAAGTTCGGCAAGTCCGAAGGCAACGCCGTGTGGCTCGACGGCACGATGCTCAGCCCGTACAAGTTCTACCAGTTCTGGTTCAACCGCCCCGACGTGGAGATGGAGAACCTGCTCAAGGTGTTCACCTTCCTGCCGAAGGCCGAGATCGAGCGTCTGGTGGAGGAGTCGAAGACCAATCCGGGCGCGCGCGAGGCCCAGCGCACGCTCGCGTGGGAGGTCACCAGCTTCGTGCACGGCGAGGCCGCCACGCAGGCCGCGATCGACGCGTCGGCCGCGCTGTTCGGCCGCGGCGGCGACCTGGCCGGCATCGACGAGGCGACGCTCGAGGCCGCGATCGACGGTCTGAAGATCGAGACCGAGGACGGCGGCAAGGAGTTCGCCCCGGCGTCCGACGGCGAGCGCATCGCCGAGGCGGGCGTGCGCGCCGGCCTGTTCAAGTCCGTCTCCGAGGCCCGCAAGACCATCAAGGCCGGCGGCGTCTACCTGAACAACGCGCGCGTCGAATCCGAGGACCAGCCGCTTCAGTCCGCCGACTTCCTGCACGGCCGCTTCGCGCTGATCCGCCGCGGCAAGAAGGCCCTCGGCGTCGTTGAACGCCACTGACCCGCGCACGGCCGCGGACGGGACGCGCCGGCATGGCCGGCCGTCATAATGTCGCGGCGTAGCGCGATCCGCATCGTTTCATCCGGCTCCCCACTCGGGGAGCCATCATCACAGCCGACCGGGGAGTGTCGGCGGGGGAGCCCGCCGGCGTCGCCCGGTCCGTCTCATCAGTCGTTCCCCGGACGGGGATCAGGAATCTAGTCAAAGGACATCCATGGC
The DNA here is from genome assembly GCF_003952945.1 of Bifidobacterium samirii. GTDB lineage: Bacteria > Actinomycetota > Actinomycetes > Actinomycetales > Bifidobacteriaceae > Bifidobacterium > Bifidobacterium samirii. The sequence continues at coordinate 166,351 of NZ_QXGK01000004.1, read as the reverse complement.
AGAAGAACAGCGCCGCTCGGGCGGCAAATCGTACGGCAACCGCAAGTCCTACGGCTCGTCGCGTCCCGGCGGCCACGGCAACGGCGGCAAGGGCGGCTTCCACAAGGGCGGCAAGTCCGGCGGCTTCCGCAAGCATGACGGCTTCCGTAAGGACGGCGAGCGCCGCGACGGCGGTTTCCGCCGCGAGCGCGACGGCGAGCAGCGCGGCGAGCGCCGCGACTTCCACCGCGACGGCGAGCGTCGTGAGTTCCGCCGTGACGGCGAGGGCTTCCGCAAGGACGGCGAGCGCGGCGGCTACCGCGGCAACGGCGGCAAGGGCGGCTTCCACAAGGGCGGCAAGTCCGGCGGCTTCCGCAAGAACGACGGCTTCCGTAAGGACGGCGAGCGTCGCGACGGCGGTTTCCGCCGCGACGGCCAGGGCGAGGGCGAGCGTCGCGAGTTCCGTCGTGACGACCGCCGCAACGACCGTCGCGACTTCAAGCGCGACGACCGTCGTGACTTCCGCCGTGACGGCGAGCAGCGCGGCGAGCGCCGTGATTTCAAGCGTGACGACCGCCGTGGCGGCGACAACCCGCGCTACCAGCGTGACGACCGTCGTGATTTCAAGCGTGACGACCGCCGCGACGAGCGCAAGGGCCGTCCGCAGGGTGAGGAGCGCCGCGAGTTCACGACCGAGGAGAAGCGCGAATACCGTGAGGAGAAGCGCCGCGAGTACATGCAGCGCGGTCCGCGCCGCAACTCCGACGGCACGATGAGCTTCCCGTCGCAGAACCCGTACACGGACCGTCGCCCCAACGAGCCGCGCATGCCCAAGGGCATGGAGTGGTCGATGCTGTCGTCGGACGAGCGCGACCGTCTGCGCGGTCTGGCGAAGGAGCATGCGGAGAACATCGGCCTGCACATCCTGGCCGCGTACGCGCTGGAGGAGAAGGACCCGCAGCTGGCGCTCGAGCACGCCAAGTGGGTGGCCCGTCAGGCGTCCCGCATCGACTTCGCGCGTGAGACGCTCGGCTTCATCGCGTACCGTCAGGGCGACTACAAGCTGGCGCTGCGCGAGCTGCGCACCGCGTACCGCATGAACGGCTTCCTCGACTACCTGCCGTTCATCGCCGACTGCGAGCGCGGCACCGGCAACCCGAAGAAGGCGATCGAGGTCGCGACGAGCGACGACGCGAAGTATCTGCGCGGCGAGGCGAAGGCCGAGATGTTCCTGGTGTACGCGGGCGCGCTGTCCGACATGAACCAGATGGACAAGGCCATCGAGATCGTGCACACGCTGGGCCGTTCCAAGGGCCTGCCGGGCGAGTACCGCATGCGCGCCATCCAGGCCGAGCAGTACTTCCTCGAGGAGTGCGGCCGCACCGACGACGCGGCGGCGCTCGAACCGCTGCTGGACCGTCTGGAGACGCAGTACGCGGACGACGACGAGGACATGGACGATCTGATCATCGACCATGATCTGGAGGGCTTCACCGACGACGAGCTCGACATGCTGGGCATCAGCGAGGCGGACGCGCAGTACGCGCCGGCCGACTTCGGCATGGAGCCGGGCGAGGGCGACGAGGCCGAGTCCGATGAGGCCGAGTCCGAGGACGCCGAGGACGGCGAGGGCGACGGCGAGTCCGTCGAGGAGATCGCCGGCATGGGCGAGGCCGCCGACGCGGACGAGACCGCTGCCGGCGACGACGAGACCGAGCTGGACGCGCAGGCCGCCGAGGCCGGTGTGGAGTCCGACGTCGAGCCGGGCACCGGCATCGACGACGCGGCGGACGCCGAGTGACGCACGCGATGCTCAAGCACACCGACAGGCCGGTCGCCGAAACCTACCGGCTCGCGCTGCTCGACCTCGACGGCGTGGTCTACCGGGGCAAGAACCCGGTGGAGCACGCGGCCGAGTCGATCCGCGCGGCCGAGGCGGCCGGCATGACGATCGAATACACGACCAACAACTCGTCGCGGTTCCAGCGCGTCGTCGCCGAGCAGCTGCGCGGTTTCGACCTGGACGTCGAACCGCGGCAGGTGATCACGTCGTCGGTCGTGGCCGCGCGCATGGTCGCCCGCCACGTGCCCGCCGGCGCGAAGGTGCTCGTCCTGGGCGCCGCGCACCTGCGCGAGGAGGTCGCCGCCGCCGGACTGACGGTCGTCGAATCGGCCGCCGACGAGCCGGCCGCCGTGATCCAGGGCTGGTATCCCGACATGACGTGGAGCCAGATGGCCGAGGTCGCGTACGCGGTCGAACACGGCGCGACGTACTTCGTGACCAACCGCGACCTGACGATCCCGCGCGAGATGGGCATCGCGCCCGGCTGCGGGTCGATGATCCAGGCCGTGATGAACGCGACCGGCGTCGAACCGGTCGCCTCGGCCGGCAAGCCCGAGTCGGCGATGTACGACGAGGCGCGTCTGCTCGCCGCCGGCGACGACGCGCAGCCGGTCGACAAGACGCTGTGCCTGGCCATCGGCGACCGTCTCGACACCGACATCGAGGCGGGCACGCGCGGCGGCTACGACGCGCTGGCCGTGCTCACCGGCGTGACGAACCCGCGCGAACTCATGCTCGCGCCCGCGCACCTGCGCCCCAGCTACATCGTGCCCGACCTGCGCGGCCTGCTCGAAGCGCAGCCGCCGGTCGAACGCCTCGACGGCGGCGTCTGGCGCTGCCGCGACGCGCACGCCACGCTCGACGAGGCGGCTGCGACGCTGGGCGTCGACGACGCGACGTCGGTCGACGCGCTGCGCGCCGCCTGCTGCGCCGCATGGTCGTACGCCGACCATGGCGGCGACCCGGCCGCGCTCGACCTGCCCGACTTCCGACTCTAGCCGGCCCCTGCGCCCGGTCCGCGCCCGCCGATCGCGGGACGCGGGCCGGGCGCACGCATGTCGGGCGACGGCCGCCCGCATACGGCCGCACCATACGACGGCAAGACAGTGACGAAAGGACCATCATGCCGGAAGAACTCATCCGACGCTTCCCCCAGCTCGCCGGCTTCGACGAGGCCGACGACGCGCGGCGCATCGAAGCGCTCCAATCCGTGCTCGACCAGCTGACCGGCGACCTCGACGACGCCCGCTGACGGGCTTAGGGAAAGGCGGCAACGCATGACGCAACGACTCGACGCGCTGATCGTCGCCCGCGGGCTGGTCGACAGCCGTTCCAAGGCGCAGCGGCTCATCCGCGACGGCCACGTGACCGTCGACGGGCGGACCGCGGCCAAACCGTCCATGCCCGTCGCCCCGGACGCCGCGATCGCGGTCGACAAGGGCGACGACTACGTGTCGCGCGGCGCGTACAAGCTCGTCGGCGCGTTCGACGTGTTCGGCGCGCGCGCCGTCGGCCCCGATGCCGACACCGGCAACGGCCCCGACGGCGGTCACGAAGACGCCGATAGGGGAGCGGCCGGCGTCGCGTTCGACGCGCTGTTCGAGCCGCTGCCCGAACCGGCCGGCCTGCATTGCCTCGACATCGGCGCGTCCACCGGCGGCTTCACCCAGGTGCTGCTGCGCCGCGGCGCCGCGCAGGTCGTCGCGCTCGACGTCGGCCACGACCAGCTCGACGCGCGCGTCGACGCCGACGCGCGCGTCATCCGCATGGACGGCGTCAACATCCGCGACGTGACCGCCGACACGCTGCCGTGGCGGCCGCAGATGATCGTCTCCGACGTGTCGTTCATCTCCCTGACGTACGTGATCCCCGTGATCGCACGCATCGCCGCGCCCGGCGCGCGCATCGTGCTGCTCGTCAAACCCCAGTTCGAGGTGGGACGCGAGGGGCTGGGCCGCGGCGGCGTCGTCGCCGACCCGGCGCTGCGCGAGCGCGCGCTGGCCGACGTCGTCGCCTGCGCACGCGCGCACGGACTGCGCGTCCTGTCCGCCGCGCCCTCGCCGATCGAGGGCACGCACGGCAACGCCGAATACCTGCTGTACGCGGCGGCGTGACGGACGACGACGGGCGGCACCGGGCCGCACCGTCGCCTGCGCACGGCCTGCATATACGACGACGGCCGGTTCCGACGGATATGCCGCCGGAACCGGCCGTCACTGCACCAGGCGCCTCTCAGCCGCGGATGAACTTGTCGATCTGATCCTCACGGCCCATGATGACCAGCTCGTCGTTGCGGTGCATCACCAGCTCCTTGGAGCCGTACTGGAATTCGGTGCCCGGCGTCTTGATGCCGACCACGGTGATGCCGTAGCGTTCGTGCACCTTCGCGTCCTCGATCGAATAGCCGACCACATGCTGGGGCGTGTGGATCTTCACGACCGTGTGCGCGCCCTCGATCTCGATGTAGTCGAGGTAGTTGCCGCTGACCAGATGGCCCACGCGCTTGCCCGCGTCCGTCTCCGCGTTGATGATGTGCCGCGCGCCGATGCGCTGCAGGATGCGCGCATGCTCCTTCGACACCGACTTCGCCCAGATGTCCGAAATGCCCGCGTCGAGCAGGTTGCCGGTGGCGATGACGGACGCCTCGACGCTGTCGCCGATCGCCACGATCGCCGTGTCGAAATCGGACGCGTTGAGCTGTTCGATCGCCAGCACGTCGGTCATGTCGGCCTGGACGGTCGGGATCTGCGACGACCACCGGTTGACGAGCTCCAGATCGCGGTCGACGGCGAGCACGTCCTGGCCCATCGCGTCGAGCGTCGTGGCCACGGCGCTGCCGAATCGGCCCAGGCCGACGACGAGCACGCTTCTGTTGGTATGCGCCATTGTGGTTCCTTTCCGTGACTTTCCGTGAAAACCGTTGTCGATCCGCGCCGGTCGCCCGCTGCCGTACGTCAGCCGACGACCATCGGCTCGGTCGGGTAGCGCAGCGATTCGAGTGCGCGCGGCTTGCTGATCGAATACGCGATGGTCATCGGGCCGAGACGGCCGACCACCATCGTGAACGCGAGGATCGCCAATGCCGCCGGATTGTCCTCGCGCGCCACGCCCACCGTGTAGCCGCCCAGGCCGAACGCGGAGCACGCGTCGAACAGGCCGTCGCTGAACGTGCAGCCCGAGACGATCATCAACGCCAGCGACGCGCACATGACGAGCAGCAGGCAGGTGGTGGTGATGCTGACGGCCGTCATCGCCACGTCGGTGTGGATGCGGCGGCGGAACACGGTGATGTCCTTGTGTCCGGTGAACGACGCGCGGCACACGATGAGGATCACCGCGAGCGTGGTCACGCGGATGCCGCCCGCCGTGGACGTGCTGCCGCCGCCCACGAACATCACCATGCTCATGAACACCTTGGTCGGCTCGCTCACCTGCGGCACCCACGACAGGTCGAAGCCGGAGCTGCGCGGCATGACCGCGGCGACCATCGCATGCCGCATGCGCGTCTCGACGTCCGCGTCGGCGAACAGCGCCGGATTGTCCCATTCGACGGCGAGGAACCATATGAGCGACGCGGCGACGATCAGAAACGTCATCGTCAGCGTCACCTTCGTGTGCAGGCTCCAGCGGCGCGGCGGCGTATGGTCGCGCGTGCACCGCAGCAGGTTGAGCAGCACCGGGAAGCCGAGCGTGCCGCAGAACGCGGACGTCATGATCGGCAGGCCCACCGCCCAGCTGTTGACGTGCAGGCCGGCGCCGTCGGGCGTGAACCCGGCGTTGTTGTACGACATGACCGCGAAGAACAGCGCCTCCCACGCGGTCTTCCCCCAGTCTCCTCCGGTGACGCGCAGCAGGCCGGGGAACAGCGCCAGGAACGTCGTCGCCTCGATGATGAGCGACGTGCCTAGCACGACGCGCAGGACGCCGCGCACCTCGCTGAGCTTGGTGGTGCCCAGTTCGCTCGCGGTCAGCAGCCGCTGCGTGGCCTTCATGTGGTGGTTGATCGCCAGCGTGATGAGCGAGGCGAACGTCATGACGCCCAGGCCGCCCATCTGCACCGACACGAGCAGCACGCCCTGGCCGAACATGGTCCAGTGGGTCGTCGAGTTGACGATCGAGATGCCGCAGGTGCTGAGCGCCGACACGGCGGTGAACAGGGCGGTCGAGAACGTCGTCGTCTCGCCTTCGGGCGTGGATTCGGGCAGGAGCAGCATCGTCGTGGCCGCGGTGACGAGCGCCATGAAGTAGATGATGGTCAGCCGGCCCGGCTGGGAGGTCAGATGCTGGCTGATCGTGCGCTTGCGCGGGCGGCGCTCGTCGGCCGCGGCCTTCTCGAACGTGTCTCCCGAGAACCACCATGCGTAGCCGCGCGAGGCCTCGCGATTGGAGGAGGACTCGTCAAAGACGAGGTTCGACATGAGCGCCCCTTCTCTTTCCGCGTTTCCGTCGTTGCTTCGATTCCAACAGGCCATTGTAAGCCCACTCGTCCCGAACGCCTACTTCGTCGCGGTTCGGAGGCGGGGGGAGCAGCCGGAACCGGCGGAACCGCAGCCGGGAACGGTCGGACGGAGGTGCCGCGCCCGACGACACCGGGCGGCTGGTATGCCATGGGCCAGTGTTCGTTTGCGCTGACGCGGTACCTAGTGCTTGTCCCGGTCGAGGGGGAGGAACATCATCTCGGAATCCCGGATGTGGCGGAAGCCGTAGTGCTCGTAGAAGAGCACGGCACGGTCCCCGGCCGGCTCCACGAGCAGCGCCCTCGCGCCGACGATCTCCGCCGCGCCGAGCGCGCGCAGGATCGCGTCGCGCAGCAGTTGACCGCCGATGTGCAGCGTCTGCCATCGGATGTCGACGCCGAGCATCCCGAGCAGGATCACGGGGATCGGGTCGGGGGAGTTGCGCCGCAGCCAGCCCGTCGCCTCCCCGTGCGTCACGCTGCGGGCGCTGAGCGTGTAGAACCCCACCAGATCGTCCCCGACGAACGTGCCGTACGCCACCGCGGTATGCTGCCGCTGCGACATGGTCCAGTGGCGGGTCAGCCAGTCGTTGACCACGGGATTGCCGCAGTCGAATCCGGATACCGGATCCTGCGGTGTGAGCCGTCGTGGTCTGGTCGGCCTTGGATGCTCGCTCATGCCCAGATCGGCTCCCTGCCCAGCAGCTCGGCCGCGGCGTCGGGCATCGGCTCGTCCAGCGCGACGACGAAGTCGTTCCACGCCACGTCGGAGAGCGCGACCACCCGCGATGCCTGGATGTCGCGCGCGGCGGCCTCCAGCAGGTTGGACAGCGCCCACTGCGACGCCGTCATCCCCTTGGATTCCGCGGCCTGGGCGATCCGGTCGCGCTGCTCGCTGGTCATCCGCATCTCGAAGCGGCTTTCCTTGGTGATTGTCGTACTCATGATTCGATTGTACGGCAAATGTCCGTACGCGAGAAATCCGTGGGCTCCGCTTGTCGTCTTCTGGGGCCGGAACCTGTGGATTTGTTCGCGTCGGAACGAGGTGGACGCATACAAATCCACGGAATCGTGACTTCGGATGGCTGCAGGATGCGCCCGCTCAGAGGATGCGGGGGGCGTTGGTGAAGTCGAAGAGGACGCCGTCGGCCAGGTCGCAGATGGCGGGCCAGTCGGCGGCGGACGAATCGTCGTGCATCGCCCACACGCGCATGCCGGCCGACCGGGCGGAGCGCATGGCGACGAGCAGGTCCTCGAACACCGTGCAGTCATGCGGGTCCACGCCGAGCCGCTGCGCGGCCAGCAGGTACACGTCGGGACGGTCCTTGCCGACGTCGCCCACGTCGTCGACGCTGACGGTCGTGTCGAAGAGGTCGAGGATGCCCACATGCCGCATCGCCGGCTCGCGCAGGGCCGGCGGCAGCGACGTGGCGACCGCGAGCCGGGCGCCCGACGCCTTCAGGTCGGTCAGATAGTCGAGCGCGCCCAGCTTGGCCTCGACGGAGGTCTCGTACATGCGCCGTCCCATCTCGTCCCATTCGGCCATGATCTGCTCGGGCGTCTCGCTCAGGCCGAAGCGGGCGATCGTGTATTCGGCGATCTGCCGGAACTGCATCGCCGCGATCGTCGTCGCATAGTCGGCGGGCACGGGGATGCCGCGCTTGGACAGGAAGTCCTCGTCGACCTGGTCCCACACGCCCATCGAGTCGAGCAGCGTGCCGTCCAGGTCGAAGATCGCGGCCTTGCCGGCGTTGACGACGCCGGTCGGCGCGGCGGTCGCGTCCGCCGCGCCCGTGACGGCCGTGACGTTGTCGTCCATCGTCATGATTCCCATCGTCCCTTCTCTGATATGCCGATCCGACATGCCGGTCCGTCAGTCCGCGGCGCGGCGCGACGAGTCGAGCAGTTCGCGCGCGTGGTCGAGCGACGCCTCGGATTCGGTGCCGGAGAGCATGCGCGCGATCTCGCGCACGCGGTCCTCGTCGCGCACTTCGTCGACGAACGTGACGACGCCCGGCTCGTCGTCGGGCGAATCCGGCGGCTCCTTGGTGACGACGAACTGGGCGTCGGCCCAGCTGGCCACCTGCGCCAGATGCGTGACGACGATCACCTGCGCGCTGCCGGCGAGCCGGGCGAGCCGTCGGCCGAGTTCGACGGCGGTCTTGCCGCCGACGCCCGCGTCGACCTCGTCGAAGATGAACGTCATCGGCGCGCCGTCGCCGTCGGTGCGCTTGGAGGCGGCCGCCAGCTCCATCGCGAGCATGAGTCGGCTCAGCTCGCCGCCGGACGCGCTTTTGCCCATCGGCAGCTGGGGCGCGCCCTCGTAGGGGGTGAACAGGAACGCGATGTCGTCGACGCCGTTCGCGTCGAGCGGCCACGTGGGCGTGCGCCCGTGGCCGTCGCGCCGCGTGACGCGGATGTCGAGGCGCGCGCCGTCCATCGCGAGGCTCGACAGTTCGCCGGTGACGGTCGCCGCGAGTTCGCCGGCGGCCGCCGCACGCGCCTCGCTGAGGCGCACGGCCGCGTCCATCGCCGCGTCGAAGAGCCGGCGTCGTTCCGTTTCGAGTTCGGCGACCTTCTCGGGGGACGCGTCGAGGTCCTCCACGTCGAACACGGCCTTGTCTCGCCAGGCGATCACGTCGGCGAGCGTGGGGCCCCAGCGGCGCGTGAGCTCGCCGAGCTCGTGGATGCGCGTGTTGATTTCGTCGAGGTCGGCCACGTCGCCGTCCACGTCGAGGTCGCGGCTGAGCGAGTAGACGACGTCGGACAGGTCGGCGTTGATGGAGTCGAGCCGGTCGGCGAGTTCCGGGAAGTCGCCGTCGGCGCGGATGGCGCGCAGCGACTGGGCGGCGCGCGTGATGAGCTCGCCGGCGCCGACCGTCTCGCCGTCGGTGTCGATCTGGGAGGCGTCGAGCGCGCCGATGGCGGCGCTGACGCCCTGGATGATGTCGGCCGCGTTCTCGATGCGCGAACGCCGCGCCTTGAGCTCGTCGTCCTCGCCGTCCTGCGGGTCGACGCGGTTGATGCGTTCGATGGATTCGCGCAGGTAGTCGGCCTGCTGGCGGGCGGTCGCCTCCTGGTTGCGCAGCCGTTCGAGCCGTTCGTCCATCGCGGCGAGCGCGTCGAACGCCGTATGGTAGTCGGCCAGTTCGCGCTCGTCGCCGGCGACGGCGTCGAGGAATTCGCGCTGGCGTGCGGGGGAGGCGATGCGCAGCTGGTCGGCCTGGCCGTGGATGGTGACGAGCGCGCCTGACAATGCGTCGAGGAGGGCGCGCGGCACGCCGCGTCCGTTGGCGACGGCGCGCGAGCGGCCGGTGGCGCGTACGGTGCGCGACAGGAACAGTTCGCCGTCCTCGGGTTCGATGCCGGCGTCGCGGGCGATGGCGGCCGCCTCGCCGTCGCCGACGGCGAACACGCCCTGCGTCCACGCCTCCTGCGCGTCGGGGGAGATGCGGCCGGCGTCGGCGGGCCCGCCGGAGATGAGCCGGATGGCGCTCAGCAGCATGGATTTGCCGGCGCCGGTCTCGCCGGTGATGGCGGTCATGCCGGCGGCGGGGGTGAGCAGGGCGTGACGGATCGGTCCGAGCCCGCGGATTTCGAGTTCTTCGAGCATCAGCGGCCGGCCGCCTCGCCGTCGGCGGTCGCTGCGCTCGCCGGCGCATCGGCCTTATGCGCGCTGTGCAGCGTGCCGATGCCGTCGGGGAAGACATGGCCGTGGTGCGGTGCGGCCGCGTTGCCGCGCGCCTGTTCGCGCAGGCTCACGACGGGCAGGTCGAACTTGGTGACGAGCCGGTTCGTGAACGGCACGCCCGACAGCCGCGCCAGACGCAGCGTGTCCTTCGACTGGCGGATCTCGACGCGCGTGCCGACGGGCAGGGCGCGCTGTCGACGGCCGTCGCAGCAGATCCATCCGTCGGACATCGAATCGTCGAGGATGTCGATCGCGAACGTGGATCCGGAGCCGATGACGAGCGGACGGGCGAACAGGGCGTGCGCGGCGAGCGGCACGAGCTGGAGCGCCTGCACGTCCGGCCAGATGACGGGGCCGCCGGCGGAGAACGCGTACGCGGTCGAGCCGGTGGGCGTGGAGACGATGACGCCGTCGCAGCCGAACGAGCTCATCTCGACGTCGTCGACGCGGATGGACAGCTCGACCATCTTGCCGCGGTCGGCGTGCTCGAGGGCGATGTCGTTGAGCGCCCAGTCCTCGATCGGCTCGGCGGCGCCTGGCAACCACACGTCGACGTGCGCGATCATGCGCTCGTCGATCGAGTAGTCGTGGGTGGCGACGCGGCGGATCGCGTCGGCCATCTGGAAGCTTTCGAATTCGGCGAGGAAGCCGACGTGGCCGAGGTTGACGCCGAGGATCGGCACGCGGGTGCAGTGCACGAGTTCGGCGGCGCGCAGGATGGTGCCGTCGCCGCCGAGCACGACGACGATCTCGGTGTCGTCGCGCACGACCGGCGGCCGCGCGCCGAAGTCGGGCGCCTCGGCGTTGTCGATGATGGACACGTCGAATCCGGCGGCGCGCAGCTGCTCCACCGCCTCGGCCACCACCGTGCCGCTCTCGCGCAGACGGGTGTGGGTCACCACCACGGCATGACGTACGCCGGCCATCGCATCCCCCTTGGAAGAAGAAACACCAATGCGCCCCATCGTAGTCGATTCGCGTGAGATGTCCGAACGGTTGTTCGATTCGCGGGCGTGCGGCGGGCGTACTGCGGGCGTGCGGGTGCGCGACGGCCGCGCGGCGACGCTGCCGGCCGCGCGCGACGCGCCGACTGTTGTACTGTTATGCAACACACCTTGACAGTCGTCGATAACAGTTATACAGTTCTATATAACAGCTGAACGGCCGCAGGGCCGACAACTCAATATCGAAAGGGGACGCAGGTGAAGCTGATCATCTCATCCGTGTCCGGAGAACCCATCTACGAGCAGATCAAGACGCAGATCCGTTCGGCGGTGCTGTCCGGTGAACTGGCCGCGGGGGAGGCCCTGCCCTCCCTGCGCACCCTGGCCAGGGAGCTGCGCATCTCCGTTCTCACCGTCACCAGGGCGTACAACGAACTGGCCGACGAAGGCGTGGTGCGCAACATCCAGGGCAAGGGCACGTTCGTCATGGAACGCGGCAACGAGCTGATGAAACGACAGCTCGAAACCCGGGTCCGCAACTGTCTCGCCGAAGCCGCCACCGCCGCCCAAGCGGCCGGCATCCCGGCCGAACGTCTGCATGACATGCTCGACGACGCCTACCGTCAGTAGGCAACCAGCAAAGGAGCATGGCGATGACCGCCATCGACGCCGCACCCATGGCGCTGTCCGTCACGGACGCCACCCGGAGCTACGACTCCGGATTCACCCTCGACCACATCACCTTCGACCTGCCCGCCGGCTACATCATGGGCCTCATCGGCCCCAACGGCGCCGGCAAGTCCACGCTCATCAAACTCATCCTCAACATGATCCGCCGCGACGAGGGCGACATCCGCGTCCTCGGCCTCGACAACATCCGCGACGAGGAGGCCGTCAAGGAACGCCTCGGCGTCGTCTTCGACGTCAGCTACCTCATCGACGTGTGGACCGTCGCCAAGGTCGAGCAGGCCATGGCCCCCATGTACCGCACGTGGGACCGGGCCGTGTTCGAGAGCTACCTCAACCGCTTCGGCCTCGACCGGAAGAAGAAGGTCAAGGAACTCTCGCGAGGCATGCAGATGAAGCTCATGCTCGCCGTCGCCCTCAGCCACGACGCCCGCCTCCTCATCCTCGACGAGCCCACCAGCGGCCTCGACGTGCTCGCCCGCGACGAACTCATGGACATCCTCCAGAACACCATCGCCGACGGCGAGCGCAGCGTCCTGTTCTCCACCCACATCACCGCGGACCTGGAACGCGCCTCCGACTTCATCACCTACATCACCGACGGCCGCCTCTTCTTCACCGGCCCCAAGGACGAATTCGCCGAATCGTTCCTCATCGTCAAGGGCGGTCCCGACGACCTCGACGCCGACCTCCGGGCCCGCGCCATCGGCATCCACCGCTACGGGACCGGCTTCGACGCGCTCATCCACGCCGGCGACGGCCGCACCGTCGCCGCGCGCACGCCCGGGCTGCTCGTCGAACGCGCGTCCATCGACGACGTCATCCGCCTGACCAACGCGCGAGAGGAGGTGCTGCGATGAGACGACTGGCCGCGCAGATGCGCCTTGACACGATGCGCGCCTTCTCCCAAGGCGGCGCCGTATGGTTCTTCTTCATTCTTGCCCCGACGCTCGCGTTCATCGTTCCGCTCGTCACCGGCGGCATCAACGGCGTGACCGGCGGCGGACTGCCCGGCATGGTCAGCGGCGTCGGATTCATGCTGACGATCTACCCGTTCCTCTACGAGGAACAGGGCGAACATCGCCGCATCAACGGGCTCATCCCCATCGGACGCGCCCGCCAGGTCGCCGGACGCTACCTGTTCGTCCTCGCATGGCTGCTGGTCATCCTGCTCGACCTGGTGGCGGTGCGCGTGCTCGCCTGGGGCGGCGCGATGCTGTCGGGAGGCGTCGAAGCGTCCGGAGACCTCGGCTCGCTGGGCTGGGACATCATATCCGGCGCCGTCATGCCGACGCTGGTCATCCTGCTCATGGATGCGCTCGTCATACCGCTGCTGTACCGCTACCCGCTCACCAAAGTGTGGCAGATCATCGGCATCGCGATCGTCTGCTGCATCGCGGGCGGCGCGCTCATCGCATGGGGAGCGCCCAAGCTGCTGCCCGCATCGGCGATGGACGCCCTGACGAAGGCGATGGGTGCGATCGCCGACGCCGCCGACGCCTCCCCGCTGGGCGCGACGCTCGTGTTCGCGCTGGTCTGCGCGGCCGCCTACGAGCTCTCGTTCCTGCTGTCGCGCCGGTTCAACCTCGCCAGGAATCTGTGATCCGGCGTCGCCCGGAGGGCCGATGACCGCGACGGTCCATATGCGAGTGGGGTCCTCCGGTTCGTTCCGGAGGACCCCACTCATGTCATGCGCGGGCCCGATGCCCGCGCGACGGGCGGATCAGAGCGCCGCGGCGGCGGACTCGACCACGTCGGTCATGCCGGCGACGGACGAGACGGCGTCGAAGCGCACCTGGGCGGTCTCCAGACCGCGCAGGGCGGCCGGCGGCACCGTGCCGGTCGCCTCGGCGAGCACGTCCATGCACGCGAAGTCGGTGCCGGTCGCGTCCAGGCCCAGCGCCTCGTTGACGACGCGCGGGAACTTGTACGGGCTGGCGGTGGCCAGCACGACGCGCGGGGTCAGCGGGTCGCGCGGCATCTGCTGCGCCACGTACCACGCGCACGCGGTGTGCGGGTCGATCACGTAGCGGTTCCTCTCCCAGCAGTCGGCGATCATCTGGCGCACCTGGTCCTCGTCGGCCCAGCCGCAGCCGAACAGGTGGCGGATGCGCGCCAGCAGCGTCTCGGGAACCTCGTACGCGCCCCACTGCTTGAGGTCGTTCATGAGCATCGTGATCAGACGCGTGTCGCCGTCGGACATGTAGTAGAGCATGCGCTCCAGGTTCGAGGAGACGAGGATGTCCATCGACGGGGAGATCGTCTGGAAGAACGGGCGCTGGCGGTTGTACGTGCCGGTGGTCAGGAAGTCGAACAGCACGTTGTTGCGGTCGGACGCGACGATGAGATGCTTGACCGGCAGGCCCAGCATCTTCGCATAGTAGCCGGCGAGGATGTCGCCGAAGTTGCCGGTCGGCACGACGAACTCGACCTCGTCGCCCACGTTGATGACCTGCCGCTCCAGCAGCTGCGCGTACGCGGAGAAGTAGTAGACGACCTGCGGCACCAGACGGCCCACGTTGATCGAGTTCGCGCTGGACAGCGCCACGTGGTGCTGTCCAGCCAGACGCTCGGCCAGCTCATGGTCGGCGAAGATGGTCTTCACGGCGGTCTGCGCGTCGTCGAAGTTGCCCTCCACCGCGCACACGTTCACGTTCGCGCCCGTCTGCGTGGTCATCTGCAGCTCCTGCACCTGGCTGACCTTGCCCTGCGGGTAGAACACGGTGATCGCCGTGCCCGGGGCGTCGGCGAAGCCGGCCAGCGCCGCCTTGCCGGTGTCGCCCGACGTGGCCGTCAGGATCATGATCTTCTCGTCAGCGTCGCCGCCCTCGGGCGTGGTGCGCGCCATGAAGCGCGGCAGGATCTGCAGCGCCACGTCCTTGAATGCGGAGGTGGGGCCGCGGAACAGTTCGAGCACGTAGTCGTCGCCCACCTCCTCGAGCGGGGTGATGCGCTCGTCCGACCACTGGTCGCCGTACGCGGCGGCGATGCAGCCCTTCAGCTCCTCGTCGCCGAAGTCCGGCAGCAGCGCGTGCAGCACGTCGAACGCGATGTCCTGATAGGGGCGGCCGGCCAGGTTCGCGATGTCGACCTTCGACTGGCCGAGCGCATCGGTGACGAACAGGCCGCCGTCGTCGGCGATGCCCTTGCGGATCGCCTGCTTGGCGGTGAGCGAATCGGTGGTGGAACGCGTGGAATGGAACGTCGTCATGGAATGGAACCCCTCACGATCGGGACGATGCTTGCCGTCTTCGAGTCTATCGGCACACGTGGGCAGCCCTGGCGCCCGGTTCCGCATGCTGGCGCGGGAGCCGGCGGCCGCCGCCGCGTGCGCTATCGTGTGCCTATGACCGAAGAGACATTCGCCGCGGTATGCGCCATGGCCGACGCGGCTTCACGCGCCCAGCGCGAACTCGCCCAGACCTCCACCGAAGCCAAGAACACGCTGCTTGGCGCCATCGCCGACGCGCTCGACGCGAACGCCGTCGCCATCGCCGCCGCCAACGCCGACGACATGGCCCGCGCCCGCGCCGAACACATGGACGACGGCAAGCTCGACCGCCTCCTGTTCGACGAGCCGCGCATCCGCGCCGCCGCCGACGGCATGCGCCACGTCGCCTCCCTGCCCGACCCCGTCGGCGAGATCGTGCGCGGCTACAGCCTGCCCAACGGCCTGCGCCTCCAGCAGCGGCGCGTCCCCATCGGCGTCATCGGCATGATCTACGAGGCGCGCCCCAACGTCACCGTCGACGTCGCCGCCCTCTGCCTCAAATCCGGCAACGCGGCGATCCTGCGCGGCGGCCACGCCGCCGAAGCCACCAACCGCGCCACCATCGACGTCATCCGCGCCACCATCGGCGCGCACGGCCTCGACCCCGCGCTCGTCGACACCGTCGACCCGTACGGGCGCGACGGCGCCACCGCCATGATGGAGGCGCGCGGCCACGTCGACCTGCTCGTGCCGCGCGGCGGCCGCGGCCTCATCCAGGCCGTCGTGCGCGACTCCAAGGTCCCCGTCATCGAAACCGGCGCCGGCAACGTGCACATCTACATGGACCGCTCCGGAGACCCCGCCAAGGCCATCCCCATCCTCATCAACGCCAAGACGCAGCGCATCGGCGTGTGCAACGCCGCCGAGAAGCTGCTCGTCCACCGCGACGTCGCCGCATCCTTCCTCCCGCTCGCCGCGCAGGCGCTCGCCGACGCGGGCGTCGAGATGCACGCCGACGACGAGGCTCGGGCCATCATCGACGCGGCCGGCATCGACGGCGCGCGCGTCGTCGCCGCCACGGGCGAGGATTGGGATACCGAATACCTGGCGCTGACGATCGGCGTGAAGGTCGTCGGATCGCTCGACGAGGCCATCGACCACATCAACGCGCATTCGACCGGCCACACCGAGTCGATCGTCGCCGAGGACTATTCGGCGGTCGAACGCTTCACCGGGCGCATCGACTCGGCCGTGGTGATGGTCAACGCGTCCACGCGGTTCACCGACGGCGGCGTGTTCGGCTTCGGCGCCGAACTGGGCATCTCCACGCAGAAGATGCACGCGCGCGGCCCGATGGGGCTGCGCGAGATGACCACGACCCAGTGGGTCGGCTACGGCACCGGCCAGATCCGCGCCTGAACGCACGGGCGGTCGGGCCGGACGGACCGCCCGGAGGGCCGACCGGACGGTGACGCCGCCGCGGGGCGGTGCGCAGGCAACGCAGAGCAACGAGACAGGGAGGAGATCATGAGCGATCTCGACGTCAGGGAAGGGGAGCCGCTGCGCCCCGACATCGATGTGGACGACCCCCGGCTGGGCATGAAGCTCGCCGCGGAACGGCTGAGCATCGTACGCTACGTGTTCCTCGTGCAGATCGAGGACGGCATCGCCACCGCCGAGCAGCGCGCCTCGCTCGAATACGCCGACGCGGTGCTCATCGACTGGCCCGACGAACACGGCGACCGGGTCGCCGACCTCGACGAGGCCCAGCTGGCCACGGTCCGCCGCCACATGGAGGCCATGGAGGAGCAGGTGCGCCGCTTCACCGCGCAGGAGCGCGCCGGCGACATCGACGGCATGACGCAGACGCTGATCCGCGTCACCGAGCACGTGGCCGTGGTCCGCGACCTGTACCAGCCCGACTTCGCGCTGCCGACCTTCGCCGAGATCCGGCGCGTCGTGCAGGAGGAGTGGGACGAGGACATGGGCAAGATCGACCCGCACGAATCCGGCGTCGACGCGGCCGTCGACGACGCCGCGCCGGCCGCCGCGCCCGCCGCATCCGACGTGACGGGGGAGGGACCGCGTGGCTGAGGACGAACGCCGCATGTCCGACCTGTCGGCCGAGCCGTCCCCGGGCAACACGACCGTCGCGACCCGCCCCTGGCGGCTGTCCACGCGCGGCAACCGGCACGACCGGCCGCGCATCGGCATCATGGGCGGCACCTTCGACCCGATCCACAACGGCCATCTGGTCGCCGCATCCGAGGTCGCCTGGGTGTACGACCTCGACGAGGTCATCTTCGTGCCCACCGGACGTCCCGTGTTCAAGCTCGACAAGAAGGTCACGAACGCCGAGGACCGCTACCTGATGACGGTCATCGCCACCGCGTCGAACCCCAAGTTCACCGTCTCGCGCGTCGACATCGACCGACCCGGCGTCACGTACACGATCGACACGCTGCGCGACATCCGCGAACGCCACCCGGACGCCGAGCTGTTCTTCATCACCGGCGCCGACGCGGTCGCCGAGATCATGCAGTGGAAGGACGCCGAGAGCATGTGGGAGCTGGCGCACTTCGTCGCCGTCACCCGCCCCGGCTACTCGTCGCCCGACGGCGTGCAGCCGCCCGCCGGCAGCGTCGACACGCTCGAGATCCCCGCGCTGGCGATCTCGTCGACCGACGTGCGCCGCCGCGCCGCCCACGGCGAACCGGTGTGGTACCTCGTGCCCGACGGCGTCGTGCAGTACATCGGCAAGCACGGGCTGTACACGTAGCGGGGGAGCGGGGCGCACACCCGCCGGCACTCCGCCGGCCCACCATCGACACGCCCGGACGCGCCCGCGCCGTCGGGGCGTGTCGCGGGTCGGCGCGCACGGTTACTATGAAATCCGTCACTTCAACGAAGCCGAACGTCTGGAGACATGGTGAGCGCCATCCTTGAAGGAAAGCCCGATAAGAATCTCATTCTCGTGACCGGCCGGTCGCACCCGAAACTGGCGGCCGACGTCGCCGAACAACTTGGCATCGACGTGCTGGAGACCACGGCGTACGACTTCGCGAACGGCGAGATGTACGTGCGCTACACCGAGTCGGTGCGCGGCGCGGACGTGTTCGTCCTGCAGTCGCACGCCAAGCCCGTGAACAAGGCGATCATGGAGCAGCTGATCATGATCGACGCGCTCAAGCGCGCCTCCGCCCGCTCCGTCACCGCCGTCTGCCCGCTGCTGGGCTACTCGCGCCAGGACAAGAAGCACCTGGGCCGCGAGCCCATCTCCTGCCGTCTGGTGTTCGACCTGCTGCGCACCGCCGGCGCCGACCGCATCATGAGCGTCGATCTGCACGCCTCGCAGTCCCAGGGCTTCTTCGACGGCCCGGTCGACCATCTCATCGCCATGCCGGTGCTCGTCGACTACATCCGCGACCGCTTCGCCGGCCAGCTCGACAACGTCACCGTCGTCTCCCCGGACGCCGGCCGCATCCGCGTGGCCGAGCAGTGGGCGCAGCGCCTGGGCGGCGGCCCGCTCGCCTTCGTGCACAAGACCCGCGACATCACCCGTCCGAACCAGGCCGTCGCCAACCGCATCGTCGGCGACGTCGAAGGCAAGGACTGCGTGCTCGTCGACGACCTCATCGACACCGCCGGCACGATCGCCGGCGCCTGCCACGTGCTGGCCGATGCCGGCGCGAAGTCGGTGACCGTCGTCGCCACGCACGGCGTGCTCTCCGGCCCGGCCGTCGAACGCCTCAAGAACTGCGGCGCCCGCGAGGTCGTGCTCACCGACACCGTGCCGATCCCCGAGGAGAAGCGCTGGGACGGCCTGACCGTGCTGTCCATCGCGCCGCTGCTCGCCAGCGCGGTGCGCGCCGTGTTCGAGGACGGTTCGGTCGCCGAACTGTTCGACACGTACCCGGAGCACCACGGCAAGGGCTTCCTCTTCGCCTGACGCCCGACGTCTGACGCCCGGCACGCGCCGGGAAGCCGGACGCCCGGACGATCGGCACGATTTGACGTTGTCTGGGGCTATGGCATAATGAACACTTGGCGGGAGTCAGCTCTCGCCGTTCCCCCATGGTGTAATGGCAGCACACGGGTCTTTGGAACCCTTTGTCTTGGTTCGAGTCCAGGTGGGGGAGCGCATGGAACGCCTGGCGGCGAGTCGCGGCATGGCCGTGGCCGCGGCCGGGCGTTTTCCGTTTCGACAGTCGGCCGGCACTCGGGGCGTCGGCGACACCAACAGGAGGCCACAATGGCATTATCGGCAGCAATCATCCTCGCCGCAGGCGAAGGCACCCGCATGCGCTCGGCCATGCCGAAGGTGCTGCACACCTTCGCCGGCAAGACGTTCCTCAACCGCGTGATGGACTCCGTGGCCGCGCTCGACCCGGACACGCTGGCCGTCGTCGTCCACTACCAGGCCGAACGCGTGGCCGCCGCCGCCCGCTCCTACCATCCGGACGTCGAGATCGTCAACCAGGACGACATCCCCGGCACCGGCCGCGCCGTCCAGTGCGCGATGTCCCAGCTCGACGCCGAAGGCAAGCTCGACGGCTACGTGCTCATCGCCGCCTCCGACATGCCGCTGCTCGACGCCGGAACGCTGAGGAGCCTCCTCGCCTTCCACGAGGAGAGCGGCAACGGCGCGACCGTGCTCACCACCATCCTCGACGATCCGACCGGCTACGGCCGCATCATCCGCGACCGCGAGGGCCACGTCCTGCGCATCGTCGAACAGCGCGACGCCAACCGCAGCGAACTGGCCGTCCAGGAGGTCAACACGTCCGTGTACGTGTTCGACGCGAAGGTCCTCGCCGCCGCCATCGCCGGCCTCGACAACAACAACTCCCAAGGCGAGTTCTACCTGACCGACGCGCTCGAGACCGCCCAGAAGCAGGGCAACGTCGGCGCGTTCGCCGCCCCCGACCCGCTGAGCGTCGAAGGCGTCAACGACCGCGTCCAGCTCGCCGCGCTCTCCAAGGAGCACAACCGCCGCGTCTGCGAGGCGTGGATGCGCGCCGGCGTGACCATCCTCGACCCCGCCACCACGTGGATCGAGGACGACGTGCAGCTCGCCCGCGACGTGACCGTCCTGCCCGGCACGTTCCTGCAGGGGCACACCGTCGTCGGCGAAGGCGCGACCGTCGGCCCGTACACGACGCTCATCGACGCGACCGTCGACGCCGAAGCCGTCGTGGAACGCTCCCGCGTGCAGGAGTCGCACATCGGCCGCGCCGCCAACATCGGCCCCTGGACCTACCTGCGCCCCGGCAACGAGCTGGGCGAAGGCTCCAAGGCCGGCGCCTACGTCGAGATGAAGAAGGCGCACATCGGCGACGGCACCAAGGTGCCGCACCTGAGCTACGTCGGCGACGCCACCCTCGGCGACCACACCAACATCGGCGGCGGCACCATCACCGCCAACTACGACGGCGTGCACAAGCACCACACCGAGATCGGCTCCGGCGCGCACATCGGCGCCGGCAACCTGCTCGTCGCGCCCGTCACCGTCGGCGACAACGTCACCTCCGGCGCCGGATCCGTCATCCGCCACGACGTGCCCTCCGACGCGATGGTGTACTCCGAGAACACGCAGCACGCCGTCGAAGACTGGAAACCCGCCTGGGAGCGCTGAACGCGCCCGCCGACCCAACCGATCCAACCAACCGAACACCAAACCGAAAGAAGGAGCCCACCGACCGTGACCGCAGTCCAGAACTCCATCGACGACATCCGCATCGCCGCCGAAGCGGCCGACCGCCTCAAGGCCCGCGACATCGTCGCCTACGACGTGAGCGACCTGCTCGGCATCACCGACATCATGCTCGTCGCCACCGCCGCCAACGAACGCCAGGTCCTCGCCGTGGCCGAGGAGATCGAAAAGGACCTCTACCTCAAGGCCGACAAGCGCCAGCCGCGCTCGCGCGAAGGCCTCGAGGAAGCCCAGTGGCTCCTGCTCGACTACGGCGACTTCGTCATCCACGTCATGCACGAGGAGGCCCGCGAATTCTACCGCCTCGAACGCCTGTGGCGCGACTGCCCGGCCGTCGAGCTCGACCTGGCCCACCCCGAGGAGTAAGGAACAGCCATGAGCGACGTCCACGTGCACTCCATCACGCTCGTCCGCCACGGACGCACCGCCTACAACGCCGCACGCCGGCTCCAGGGCCAGATCGACATCCCCCTCGACGAGATCGGCGCCTGGCAGGTGGCACGCACCGGCGAAGCGCTGCGCGAACTGTACGTGGACCCGCACCAGGACGAACGACGCCAGCTCGTCGTCGCCTCCGACCTCGGCCGCGCCATGGCCACCGCCCACGCCTTCGCCGACCCGCTCGGCCTGACCGTCCACCCCGACGAGCGCGTCCGCGAACGCAGCTTCGGCGAATGGGAAGGCCTCAACGTCGACGAACTCGCGCAACGCTGGCCCGAGGACTGGCGCCTCTGGGAGGACTTCAAAGGCGGCGAGCTCAACCACGGCGCCGAACCCAAGGAGGTCGTGGGCGCACGCGGCGCCCAGGCCGTCGAGGACTGGGCGCGCCGCGCCGGCGACGACACCGACCTGTTCGTCTTCTCCCACGGCGCCTGGATCAGCCAGACCCTCCAGACCCTCCTCCACATGGACACCGCCGCCAGCGGCTTCGGCGACATCCTCGGCCCGCGCAACGCCCACTGGGCGCGCCTCATCCCCGCCGACCTCGCCGACGGCACCGTCCGCTGGCGCCTCGCCGACTACAATCACGGGCCGGCGCTCGCCGACACGTACGAATGGGAGCATCCGACGCTCGGCTGAGCCGACCGCCGATCCCCGTAGTGTGCGCCCGTCACGACGCCCCCGGCCGCGTATGCGACATACGCGGCCGGGGGCGTCGCCATGCCCGGGCGGTCCGGAGAACGGCCGGACGGCCCGGGCAGCCCGGGCGCGAACGACCGCAGCCGGCCGCCGGCGTCACCGCGCCGCGTATACTGTTCCGGGCGCCGACGGGCGTCCATCGGGCGCGCTTCGTCCGCCATCGGGCGCACCGCCCGCCATCGTCTTTTCCGTATCATCCGTCATGGCATCCGTCGAAAGGCAGAAGCATGAGCACCACCGACGCCACCGCGTCATCATCACCGTCATCATCGTCATCACCGACGCCGCAATCGATGCAGCCGGCGCATCCGCAGACGGCACCCGCATCCGACGCACCGCGCGCGAACATCAAGGGCGCACACACCGAACTCAAGCGCGGCATGGAATCGCGCCATCTGCAGATGATCTCGCTGGGCGGCGTCATCGGCACCGGCCTGTTCCTCAGCTCCGGCTACACGATCGCGCAGGCCGGCCCGATGGGCACGATCCTCGCGTACGCGATCGGCGCGCTCATCGTCTACCTGGTGATGCTCACGCTGGGCGAACTGTCGGTGGCGATGCCGGTCACCGGCTCGTTCCACGTGTACGCGCAGCGGTTCATCGGCCCGGCCAGCGGCTTCGTCATCGCGATCCAGTACTGGCTGACATGGACGGTGGCGCTCGGCTCCGAATTCACCGCGGCCGGCCTGCTCATGCAGCGCTGGTTCCCCGACACGCCCACCTGGGTGTGGAGCGCCGCGTGCATCGTGCTGATCTTCCTCGCCAACGCGCTGTCGGTGCGCTTCTTCGCCGAAGCGGAGTTCCTGTTCGCGTCGGTCAAGGTGATCGCGATCATCGCGTTCATCGGCATCGGCCTGCTCGCCATCTTCGGCATCCTGCCCGTCGCCGGCTACACGCATGCGCCGATGTTCGACAACCTCCTCAAGGACGGCGTGTTCCCCAACGGGTTCATGCCCGTGTTCGCCACGATCCTCACCGTCAACTTCGCGTTCTCCGGCACCGAGCTGATCGGCGTGACCGCCGGCGAGACGCGCGACCCCGAAACCGCCGTCCCCAAGGCGATCCACACGACCCTGTGGCGTCTCGTCCTGTTCTTCATCGGCTCGATCGTGGTGATGTGCGCGCTGATCCCGTGGCGCGAGGCCGGCGTGGGCGAAAGCCCGTTCGTGCTCGTGTTCAACTCGATCGGCATCCCGTACGCGGCCGACATCATGAACTTCGTGGTGCTCACCGCCGTGCTGTCCGCGTCGAACTCCGGCCTGTACGCCTCGACCCGCATGGTGTGGTCGATGGGCCACGAGGGGCTCATCCCGCGCTGGTTCGCCAAGACGAACCGCCGCGGCGTGCCGATGCTCGCCCTGTGCGCGGCGATGGCCGGCGGCCTGCTCGCCCTGCTCTCCTCGGTGATCGCCGCGTCCACCGTGTACCTGGTGCTCGTCGCGCTCTCCGGCCTGTCCGCCGTGGTGGTGTGGATCGCGATCGCCTACTGCCAGATCGTGTTCCGCCGCCGCTGGATCGCCTCCGGACACACCGTCGACGAGCTCAAGTACCGCACGCCCGGCTACCCGTGCGTCTCGTGGGCCGCGTTCATCCTGTGTACCGCGTCGTTCGTGCTCGTCGTGTTCGACGTCGAGCAGCGCTTCGCCCTCGTGGCCGAAATCGTGTTCGTCATCGCCTGCTACGCCCTGTACTACGTGCAGGCATGGTGGCGCCGCCGTCACGGCGATGCGGAGCCGGCGGTGACCGCGGCTGTGCCGTCGTCGTCGGAGGCGTAGCGTCAGCGAGAGAAATCCCCGGCCTGCTCGTACGGTCCGCTCGTTGAAAGGGCCGCCAGCGAGATGATTACCGGGTTTGGTCGAGCGCTTTCCTCGCTGAGGGGCCGTCAGTGAGAAGATTACCCGGCTCGGTCATGTATTTTCCTCACTGAGGCACCGCCAGCGAGTATGATCGCCGGCTAGCTCCCGGGTTGTTCTCACTGAGGATTCGTCAGTGAGAGCAATCCTCGGCTTGGCCGTGATTCATCATCGCTGACGGAACTTCCTTGGAAAACGTCCATCTGACGTTGCCGTGTGGCTGTTGGTGAGGCAAATGTAAGGATGTGGTCGTTTCCGGCCGTTCCCCAGCGCGTTGCCGGGAAACCCCGCTAGGGTTGCGAGGCGTGAGAAACGTTTTCAAGGGAATATCGCTGACGTCGCTGACCGCCGGTGCGCTCGCCGCGGTCACGTCGTTCCTGCTGTCGGCCAAGATCGGCATCGCCGGCTCCGTCATCGGCGTCGCCGCGGGTTCGGTCGTGTCGGCCGTCGCATCGCAGGTCTACAAGAACATGCTGCAGGCGTCGGGGGAGAAGCTGCAGAGCGCCGCCGGCGTCGGCAAGGACGACGGCACGTCGTCGTCCGATGATGCTGTTGCTGCGTCGGGCACGGCCGAGGCGTCGTCCGACGCCGGTTCCGTCGCGGGCAAGTCGGGCGCCGACGCCGCCGCGGCCGGCGAAACGGTCGCGATGGACGCCGTCGACGCGACGCGTGCGCTCGACGCCACCGCGATCGTCGGCACGGCGATGGCCGCCGACGATGTGACGACCGTCCTGCGCCCCGGCGATGCCACGACCGTCATCGGCGGACTGCCGGCGGGCGGTGCGGCCGCGGGCACGTCCGCCGGTGCGACGACAGGCGGCCGTCGCGTGGCGTCCGGCCGCAGCGTGTCCGGTCGTGCCGGCGCGTCCGGCACGACGAAGCTGACCGCAAGCCGGCTGCTCGACGAGCGCCGGCAGAAGCGCGCCGCGATCATCGTGGCGGTCGTCAGCGCGCTCGTCGCGGTGGGCGTCTCCGCCGGCATCGTCATGCTCGTCACCCAGGGGCAGGGCACCGACACCGTCGTGCGTGACTGGGTCGGCCAGAACGCGCCCGCACGCCATCCGGAACGCCCCGACGTCATCGACGGGGAGACCGGCGACGATGCGACGACCGACGGCACGACCAGTGGCGATACGACCAAGGACGACGCCGACGACACGGCCGGCACCACCGGCAAGGACGGTACGTCCGACGGCGCCGACAGCGGCACGGGCGGATCGACCGGCACCACGACCGGCGGCAGCGGCACAAGCGGCACCTCCGGATCCACCGGAGGCTCCGACACGACCGGCGGCACGTCCGGCTCCACGTCGGGTACGACTTCCGGCACGACGACGGGCGGCACCGGCGACTCGACCGGCTCCGGCACGACTACGGGCGGCGGCACCACGACCGGCGGCTCCTCGTCCGACACGACCGGCGGCAGCGGCTCCGGTTCCACCACCGGCACGACGCCTGGCACCACCGGTTCGACGGACGCCGGCACATCGGACGGTACGTCCTCGCAATCCGACGGTGAATGAAGTCGGCCGAATATGATGCCGCATCCGATGGCGAATAGGGTCATCGGTCAGTGGTACGAATCCCGCCGGAACCGGGGCGACACGCCGACGGTTGCGTTCCTTGCGAATCTGCCGTAACCTATCAAAAGTTCGCAAGGAACACGGGGCTATGGCGCAGCTGGTAGCGCATCTCCATGGCATGGAGAGGGTCAGGGGTTCGAATCCCCTTAGCTCCACAGACAGCCGGTCAGCAATGACCGGCTTTTTTCGTATTCACGACCGCCGGCGAGCATTCGACAGTCGGTCGGTCGTGGCCGTCGGGGAGGTTGCCGATACCGTCGGATCCGGCACCTCGCACGTCGTGCAGCTGCTCACCGCAGGTGCGTGAGCCGTGCCGCACGGGACCACGGCCACGATTAGGCCGGTAGCTACCACGGCGACTATGGCGCTGCCTATCTTCTTGGCTCCCCATTTTCTGTGTGACTTACTCCGCATATCCTGCTCCTTGGAAGAGGCGGCATAGTGTACTACGGGACTCACGCTACGGCACGGTTCCGGCTCAGAGCGGCGTGAACGGGTAAATTGGTACTGAATTCAGGTTTCGGTTCCGTCGGCATCGTTGCGTTCGGATTATGGGTCGGAATGAAGTATATTGCGAACCATGAATGGTAAGGGAGGTGTGGGGCATGGCGCATGTTTCCGAGTATGAGGTGGAGAGTCTCTTCATCGACCGGCTGGAAAGCCTCGGATATCGGTTCGTGGCTCTCCGTGATTACGATGATGTCGTCGCGAACTTCAGGACGCAGCTGGCGGCGTTCAACGCGAGCAAGCTGATCGACGCGAAGGGGGAGGCGTCGTTCACCGACGCCGAGTTCGACCGTGTGATGATCCATGTGGACAACCACAGCGTGTACGAGTCCGCGAAGACCCTGCGCGACAAGTACGTGCTGACCTTGGATAACGGGAAGACCGCGTATCTGGATTTCTTCAGCTCCGATCTCGACCGCAACATCTATCAGGTGACGCATCAGGTCACGATGGACGCCGCGCACAAGGACGACGTGGTCTACACGAACCGTTACGACGTGACGATTCTCATCAACGGACTGCCGGTCGTGCAGGTCGAGCTGAAACGCCCGGGCGTCGAAATCAATGAGGCGATCAACCAGATCAACCGTTACCGGAAGTTCTCGTTCAAGGGGCTGTTCCGGTACCTGCAGCTGTTCGTGGTGTCGAACTCCGTGCAGACGAAGTACTTCTGCAACGAGAACGAGATGGAGAACGGCGTATACAGTCCGATTCTGAAGAGCCTCGTGTTCTTCTGGACGGACGCGAACAACACGCGCATCAACAAGCTGGACGAGTTCTCGGCGGAGTTCCTGCGCCGTTCCGCGATCACGGAGATGCTCGACAAGTACATGGTCATCAAGACGACCGAACCCGTCCTGATGGTCATGCGCCCGTATCAGATCTACGCGGTCAAGGCGGCGAAGCGCCGCATTCTGGAGTCGAACCAGAACGGGTACGTCTTCGCCTGCACCGGGTCGGGCAAGACGCTGACCTCGTTCAAACTGGCGCAGCTGCTCCGTGACGAGCCGCGGGTCGACAAGGTCGTATTCCTGATCGACCGCAAGGATCTGGACGACCAGACGGTCGACGAGTACAACTCGTTCGAAAAGGACTGCGTGGACGGGTCGGATTCCACCGCCGTGCTGGTCGAACAGCTGAGGCAGAGCGACCGCAAGCTCATCGTGACGACCATCCAGAAGATGGCGAACGCCGTCAAATCTAAGCGTTACGAGAAGCTGATGGACTCGTACCGGGACCGGAAGGTTGTGTTCATCATCGACGAATGCCATCGCAGCCAGTTCGGCAAGATGCACGGCGACATCCAACGGCATTTCAATAACGCGAACTACATCGGATTCACCGGAACGCCGATCTTCGAAGCGAACAAGGGAGGCGACGGCCGTACGACCGCCGACGTCTTCCATGCGGGGACGAAGCTGGACGCATGCCTGCACCGCTACATGATCAAGGATGCGATCGCGGATGGCAACGTGCTGCGGTTCTCCGTCGAATACCAGCGCACGATCTTCGCGAAGAAGATCGCGGCGCAGGGCATCGATCCGGAACAGCTGGACGATCCGGACTACTGCCGGCGTCACAATCTCGACCTGGAATCCCTGTACCACGATGACGAACGCATCCGTGTGATCGCCGAGGACATCTTCGCGCATCACGAGCAGCACGTCCGCCCGCAGGGCAAGGACGTGTACACGGCGCTGTTCGCCGTGGACTCCATCAGGACGCTGGGTCGCTACTATGACGCGTTCAAGGCGTTGAACGAGGCGCGGCCCGAGCGCGAACGGTACAGGGTGGCGGCGATCTTCACCTATCAGGCCAACGAGGACATGGATGAGGGCGGCGACGAGCATTCCGCGGAACTACTGTCGCGCTGCATGGGCGACTACAACGGCATGTTCGGCACGGCGTTCTCCCCGGACTCGTTCGACGCCTACCGCAAGGACATCGCGCGCCGCATGAAGCAGAAGGACCTGCCGCAGGTGGACATCCTGCTGGTGGTCAACATGATGCTGACGGGATTCGACGCGAAGCCGCTGAACACGCTGTACCTCGACAAGAACCTCATCTGGCATACACTGGTGCAGGCGTACAGCCGCACGAACCGCGTCGACAAGGTCACCAAGCAGTTCGGGCAGATCGTCTCCTACCGCAACATCAAGAAGGCCCAGGACGATGCGCTGCGACTGTTCTCCGGCGACGGCGACCCGAACGAGTATCTGCTGGAAAGCTACGAGTACTACGTGGGCAGGTGGATGGATCAGGTCGACGTGCTGCGTCGGGCGGCGCAGACCGTGGACGATGCGGGGCAGCTGCAGAGCGAGGATGACATCCGTCGGTTCGTCGTCGCGTTCAGATCGCTGTCCGGGACGCTCGCCACGTTGAAGACCTTCGGCAAGTTCGATTGGGCCGACCTGTCCGTGGCGTTGGGTGATGAGGAGTACGAAGGCTATAAGAGCTGGTACCTCTACTATCATGATGAAGCGAAGAAGGCCGACCCGAAGGTCCCCGTCCCCGTCGACGTGGACTTCGACGTGGAACTGGTCCGCACCGATCGCATCAACGTGATGTACATCCTGAGCCTGCTGAAGTCCACGCATGACGGCGGCAAAAGCGAGGAGGAGCGCGCCCGCGACATCGATCTGGTGATGCGCGAGATCGAACGCTCCGACAATGATTCGCTGCGCGCGAAGAAGGATGTTCTGGAAGCCTTCATCCGCACGCGGTTCTACGACCTGCCCGAAGGGGCGGACGTGCAGCAGGCCTACGAGCAGTTCGAACGCGACAGCCTGCAGTCGGAGATCGAATCGTTCGCCTACGAGCATGGGCTGGAGGCGAAGGATGTGTCGGAGGTCTTCTCGGAGTACACGTTCAACGGCAGCGTCCTCGAAGAGGCGATCCGCAGAAAGCTGGCGGCGTACCATATGGGACTGCTGAAGATCACGAAGACGACAGGCGACATCAAACAGTTCGTAACGGACATGTATGACCGCTACAAGGCGGAAGGAGAATGAGGATGATGATCGATTCGGCGAAATACCAGGCGCAGGCCGGCGCGTTGTCCCAGAAGCTGTGGGCCATCGCAAACGACCTGCGCGGCAACATGGACTCCGTGAAGTTCCGCAACTACATTCTCGGCACGATCTTCTACAGCTACCTGTCGGAGCGCACCGAGGACTACATGCAGGAGATCCTGAAGGAGGACGGCCTCACCTATGAGGAGGCGTTCGCCGACGCGGCGTACCGTCCCGTGGTCGAACAATGGTCCATCGAACATCTGGGCTACATCATCAGGCCGGAGAACCTGTTCCGCGAACTGGTGCGCAGGATCGTCCGCCCGGAGTCCGACGCCGACCGGTTCAGCGTCGAGGATTACGAGCGCGCCGTGAACGAGCTGACCGGCTCCACGATGGGGCAGGCGTCGGAGGCGGCGTTCTCCGGCCTGTTCAACGACATGAAGCTGCAAGATCCGGATCTGGGCGACACGGTCGCCGACCGTACGACGCTGATCGCGAAGGTCATCGTGAAAATCAGCGAGATCGACTTCAGCTTCGCCGACTCCCAGTTCGACGTGCTCGGCACCGCGTACATGATCCTCATCGGACTGTTCGCATCGGACGCGGGCAAGAAGAGCGGCGAGTTCTTCACGCCGGCGGCGCCGTCGAAACTGGTGGCGATGCTCGCGACCGCCGGATTGGACGAGGCGAAGACCGTGGGCGACTGCACGTGCGGTTCGGCCTCCATGCTGCTCGAAGTGCAGAAGCACCTGACGACCGGACGCGTGGGCCACTTCTACGGTCAGGAGAACAACGCCACCACATACAACCTCGCACGCATGAACATGCTGATGCACGGCGTCGACTATCAGCACTTCGACATCTACAAGGGCGATACGCTGCGCGAGGACAAGTACGGCGACGTGAAGATGACGGTGCAGGTGTGCAACCCGCCGTATTCGCTCAAGTACGACGCCAATCCGGCGCTCCTGGACGATCCGAGGTATTCGGGCGCGGGCAAGCTGCCGCCGAAATCCCATGCGGACTACGCGTTCGTGGAACACATGATCTACCACATGGACGAGGACGACGGACGCGTGGCCGTGCTCCTGCCCCATGGCGTGCTGTTCCGCGGCGGCGCCGAGGAGGTCATCCGCAAGTACATCGTCAAGGACCTGAACCGTCTGGACGCGGTCATCGGATTGGCTCCGAACCTGTTCCACGGCACGAGCATCCCCGTATGCCTGCTGGTGCTCAAATCCCAGCGCAACGGCAACAGCGAGAACGTGCTGTTCATCGACGCGAGCAAGGAGTTCAAGCCGGGCAAGAACCAGAACACGCTGGAAGACGAACACATCCGGAAGATCGTCGACGCCTACGTCAACCGTGTGGACGTGGACAAGTTCGCCCACGTGGCGTTCATGGACGAAATCGAAGCCAACGGCTGGAACCTGAACATCCCGCGCTACGTGGACACCTTCGAGGAAGAGGAACCGGTGGACCTCGAATCGGTACGCCGCGACCTCAAGCGCATCGAAGTCGAAAAAGTAGAGGCTATCGCCAAAGTCGAAAGCATGCTGAAGGAACTGGGGGTGTGAGGGTGTGCTGTTTAAGCATCTCCGACTGGATTTCGATTATTAGCGGTGGATTGTCGCTGATTCTGGCGATTGTCATTGCCGTGGTCCAGTACAGACAGAGTAAGCAGATCGCAGCCTTCGAAAAATGGCAGGATGAACGCGATGAGCGTCGTCATAAGCAAGAAGTTAAAGCACAGGCTGTGGCGTTCATATCAAAGTATTATCCAGACAGGGGATTGATTCCGTTATGTGCTATCGCTGCTATGCAGAATGACCTGTTTTATTATTCGCGTGAGATGTATCGAGAATTCTGCTGCTTGACGCTTGAAGTACAGAATCGCATCCTTGAATACTGCGAACTTGATTTACGTGTTGTGCATACGGAAAGAATGTTTTACCGCTGTATTGATGCTGTTGAAAAGGTTATTCACGATAATTTTCCGCAAGATAGGTCGCCGTTCTATGACGGTGGAAAATATGTTTTGCGTAGTTTAGAACGTTACTCCAGTGAAAAGATTCCATTGCAAAAAATTTCGTATCGACCTGCTTATATGGACAGGGAAGCAGGATTGATGATGGGGGCAAAATTTGATGGAACTACGGTTTACGAGGAATGCATTACTGATGTTCTAAGTGAAGTTTTTCGCGACCTGAATTCATTTGATAATCCGATTGAAGAACTTAAGGATGCATATCAATTCCGAAATGTTCAAGAAATTGAAGCATGTCAGTTTGCGACAACGCTTGCTCAATATATTGCCGTTTATGGGTATGGTGATATGGAGTCAGATAAGAACTATGGTTCGCCGGGTTGTTATGCAGGGGAGTCTATCGAAACGATGGAGGATTTGTTCTTGCTGTCAGTTTTTGAGATGTATACCCGACTGGTGTTGAAGGAGGGGTGAACATGATTAAGCCGACATTGCGATTCAAAGCCGATGATGGGTCAGAGTATCCGGAATGGTCGAACGGGGAACTTGGTAGCGTGGCATTTATTACCATGGGGCAATCGCCGGAATCAAGTTCCTATAATACTGTTGGTGAGGGAAAACCGTTAGTACAGGGTAATGCTGAT
This sequence comes from Bifidobacterium samirii, assembly GCF_003952945.1. Classification (GTDB taxonomy): domain Bacteria; phylum Actinomycetota; class Actinomycetes; order Actinomycetales; family Bifidobacteriaceae; genus Bifidobacterium; species Bifidobacterium samirii. The sequence goes on along the minus strand of NZ_QXGK01000004.1, from coordinate 135,099 downwards.
ATGTGTGAGCGTAAAACATGCCCGACTCGTTTTACGCGTCAAGTAACTAAACTGGCCTACGAGGGAGACATCATTATATCGGTACGAGCTCCTGTTGGTTTAGTTGGTCGCGCAGATAGAGATATCTGCTGTGGTCGTGGTGTTGCTGCAGTAAGAGTTAAGCCAGGTTATGATCAAGAGTTCCTATATCAGCTGTTTCAGAGGATTGAGCGGACATGGGATTCAGTTGCACAAGGAGGCACTTTTACTGCCATAAGTAGGAATGACATTAGTGGGAGGGGAATAGTCGTTCCCTCTCTCCCTGAGCAGCGAAAGATTGTCGCGCTGCTTTCTTCGGTTGATGATGTCATTGCTGCTCAGACGGCGGAAGTCGCTGCGTGGGAAGAGCGCAAGAAGGGCGTGATGCAGAAGCTGTTCAGCCAAGAAGTGCGGTTCAAGGACGACGACGGATCAGAGTATCCGGCGTGGGAGAAAATGTCATATGCTGATACATTTGTCGGTCTTAATAACAATACATTCTCACGTGACTATTTGAACTACGAAGGCGGACCGGCAAAGAACATCCATTACGGTGACGTTTTGGTTAAGTATGGAGCCTGCGTGGACGTGCGTAATGCTGACGTCCCATTTGTCAATGATGATGCGGCTTGGGACAAGTATGACAAGCTGCAAGATGGCGATGTCGTGATTGCTGATACCGCTGAAGATGATACAGTCGGCAAGGCGGTGGAGGTTGAGTGTGTCGGAGATTTGAATGTAGTGTCGGGGCTGCATACGATTGCTTGCCGTCCGCAACGAGAATTTTCGCGTCACTTCCTTGGCTATTATTTGAACTCTGATGCTTTTCATGATCAGCTGCGCCCATTTATGCAGGGTATCAAGGTGACTTCGATAAGCAAGACAAATATCGCGCTTACGAGCATCATCATTCCTTCTCTCTCCGAACAGCGCAAGATTGCCGACTGCTTATCCTCACTCGATGAAGTCATCGCTAAGGCGAAGGACGAGCTTGCCAAGTGGCGAGAGCTGAAGAAGGGTTTGCTTCAGCAGATGTTCGTATAGTTCGCTGAGGCCGGACACCGTGCCGACTGTAAAAGACGGCTTAGTCGAGGTATATCGTCGTTACGCGCGTATGGACCATCATCGCGCGCAACGACGATATAACAGTGTTAACGATGTAATTACGCCAAGGTCGATGACGGGTCTGCAGGGGAGCAGCTGTCAGACGAAGTCGTATGTGCAGTATCATCCGCCGCGGCCGCCGACGGCGAGGCAGGCAGCAGGTCGTACGGCATTTGGTGGCGCACGGCGTAGAAGACGGCGAGCGCGATCATGAGCAGACCGGACCACGGGATGCGGCCGGAGAACACGGCGACGAACATCACGGCGGAACGCACGACGTAGAAGAGGAGACGACGCCAGCCGGAACGCGGGCGCGTCTCGCACGTCATGTGGGTGAAGCTGCCGCCGAGCGTACGGCCGCCGCGCATCACCGGCACCACGATCTCGAACGCGGCGAACGCGACGCCGAACATCAGGTCGGCGAAGCTGAAACGGCCGGCGGACGGAATCGACTGCCAGGGCGCGTCGGGCGGCAGGATCAGATCGTTGTAGACGAGCGTGGCGATGGCGGTGACGGTGCCCGCCGACAGGGAGATCGCCGCGCAGTCGAGTGCGTAGGCGATCAGACGGCGCACGAAACCGGGGCTGGTGACCGTCGTCCTGTCGGCCTCGCGGATCGGGAACAGACGGTTGAGCAGCATCGCGATGCCGAAGCCGGCCAGCGTGCCGAGCGTGTTCGTCGCCAGGTCGTCCACGTCGAACAGACGGTACGAGCACGGGTACAGGCCGAACATGCCGGTCAGCTGCATCGTCTCGATGAGCAGGCTCACCAGGAAGCCGAACGGCAGCGCCGCACGCAGACGCCAGCGGAACACGCGGCCGGCGATGAATCCCAGCGGGATGAAGAACAGCACGTTGAGCGCCAGCTGCATGATCGCGGACGTGCCGTCGGAGCGGATGTCGGCGACGAACTGCAGCGGGTTGAGCTGCGGGTGCAGATGATGCGCCGCGCAGTAGGCGACCGGATCGTCCGGCATCGGATACATCGTGAAGCACATCAGGCCGATCGCGTACAGCACCGACCCGTAGGCGACGACCACCTGCGTGAACCGCAGCCGGTTGTCGCGATGATAGAGCAGCGCCAGCACCGGCACGGTCAGCATGGCCGACACGAACGGCCACAACGCCACCGCCAGCAGGAACGGGCGCGAGAAATACGCCAGATACCCCATGATTCCCTCTCTCCTCTCGTCTTCCTCTCTTCGGACCCATCCGCGGCGGATCCGGCGCGCACCGGAGCCGATCCGCGCATGGAAAAGGGCGCCCCGCGTACGGAGGCGCCCTTCGGATGATGACGTATGCGGCGGACCGGCGGCCCGCCCCGGTGCGTTACGCCCGGTCGCGGCCGGTCGCGGTCCGACGCTGCGCGGACGTCAGTCCTTGACGATCGTCTTGCCGGCGGTCGGTCCGGAGGCGAGGTCCTGGATCTCGGCGATCTCCATCACCGGGATCGCGGCCGGCTTCTTCGTGCCCTTCTCCTCGGCGATGCGCACCTGCTCGTCGTACAGCGCGCCCTCGGTGTGCAGGGTGACCGGGCCGCGGAAGCGGTAGCCCTTCTTCTCGGCCAGGTTCGCGACGGCGATGACCAGCGGCGAACCGTCCTGCAGGTTGCGGTAGTGCTGGCCGGCGGTGCGCTCGTGATAGGCGATATGGGTGTCGTCGACCACGAACATCGACATCTTCGGGCCAAGGTCGAGCTCGCCATCCTTGGAGACCGTGGTGATCCAGGCGAGGTTGTGTGCGATGAAGTCCTTCATCTCGGCGGTGAGTGCTGCCATGGTACGTCCTTTCCAACGTGCGTCATTCCAGCGTACGCCGCGACGGATGCGGCACGCCGCGCGTTTCGCTGTGAACAATCTCACGGGAGGTCCCGGGCTGATAGGAAGGTGGGGCTGGACGGCCGGGCCGGACGCACCGGACGGGCCGAATGGGCCGAATGGATCCAAGGGAGAGGACGGGATCATGGACATCATGGAGGCGATGGCGGCGCGCCACGCGGTGCGCGACTATACGGACGAGCCGATCGGAGGCGACGTCGAATCGGCGCTGACGGCCGCCATCGGGGAGGCGAACCGGGACGGCGGGCTGCACATCCAGCTCGTGCACGACGACGCGGACGCGTTCGGCGGCTGCCCGACCCACTACGGGCGGTTCAAGGGCGTGCGCCACTGCATCGCGCTCATCGGCGCCGAATCCGACGACCTGGACGAGCGCATCGGCTACTACGGCGAACGCCTCGCACTCGAGGCGGTGCGGCTGGGCCTCGACACCGGCTGGGTCGTGCTGCACGAGACGCAGGAGCACGACGGATCATGGGACATCGCGCCCGGCGAGCGCATGGCCGCGGCGATCGCCGTCGGCCACGGCGCGCGACCGGGCCGGCCGCATCGCAGCAAGCCGGTCGACGAGCTCGGCGCGGTCGAACGGCCGGCGGGCGTGACGGATGCGGTCGACGCAGGTGCATCGGCGGCGGATGCATCGGCGGCTACGGACGCGACGGATGGTCTGGCGGGCGCGCCCGACTGGTTCGTGCGCGCGCTGGAGGCGGTGCAGCTGGCGCCGAGCGCGCTCGGCAAGCAGCCGTACCGGTTCACGCTGCTGGAGGACGGCCGCACCGTGCGCGCCGACATGCTCGACGGCGTGCAGCCGGCCATCGGACTGGGCATCGCCCGGCTCCACTTCGAACTCGGCGCGGCCGACGCCGACTTCCGTTGGCAGGACCGTCCGGAATCGGAGTGACGCGACCCGGGGCACGGCCGTCCGCGTGACCCGGACACGAGGGAATCCCGGATGCCGATGCCCGGGTCACGCGAAACGTACGGTTCGCGTGACCCGGGCATCGGAACCGCGGCATCACCGATGCTCCGGCCACGCCGCGGCTGTCCCACAGGCGGGACTATCCTTGTCGAGGCCGTGCCGGCGCATCCGTCGGCCCGGCCGTGACGGAACGACATCGCGAACGGAAGGCGGGTGAGACGATCATGCTGCGCATCTTCAGCACCATCAACGGACAGACGGAACAGATCGAGAAACCCGAGAACGGGTCGTGGATATCGCTCAGCAAACCCACCGACGTGGAGCTGACCACCGTCGCCCAGGAGACCGGCATCGACCTCGCCGACCTGCGCGCCCCCCTGGATGACGAGGAACGCTCGCGCGTCGACGTCGAGGACGACTACACGATGATCATCGTCGACATCCCCACCGTCGAGGAGCGCGGCGGACGCGACTGGTACGAGACGATCCCTCTGTCGATCATCCTGACCAAGAACATGATCATCACCGTATGCATGCAGGACACACCCGTGCTCCACCCGTTCATGGAAGGCACGATCCGCGGATTCAACACGTTCATGCGCTCGCGGTTCATCCTGCAGATCCTGTACCGCAACGCCACCATGTACCTGCGCTACCTGCGCATCATCGACCGCGAAAGCGACAAGCTGGAACTCAAGCTGCGCCACTCCATGCAGAACCGCGAGATCGTGATGCTCATGGAGCTGAGCAAGACCCTCGTCTACTTCACCACGTCGCTCAAGTCGAACGAGATCGTGATGGAGAAGCTCACCACGCTCGGCCGCTTCCGCCAGTACCCGGACGACGAGGACCTGCTCGACGACGTCATCACCGAGAACAAGCAGGCCATCGAGATGGCCAACATCTACAGTGGCGTCCTCGCGAACATGACCGACGCGTTCGCCTCGATCGTGTCCAACAACCTCAACAACGTGATGCGCATCTTCACGATCATCTCCATCACGCTGTCGATCCCCACGCTCATCTTCTCCATGTACGGCATGAACTTCCAGGAGGGCATGCTCGGCATGCCGCTCAGCGACAAGCCGTGGGGGTTCGCGGTCATCATCCTCATCTCCGTGGCCATGTCCGCCGTGGTCACCTGGTTCCTCACCCGCTCGCGCATGTTCAAGTAACGCGATCGGCGCGACGATGCGCGATGCGCGGGGAGCGTCCGTGGGACCCGTTCCCGCGGGCGCCCGCGCCTACGCCGCGACGGCCCTTCCCGCCGGCGCTCCGCCGCCGTCCCACTATGCGCGCGGGCGCTCGCGCATGTCCGGCAACACGGCAATAATGCGGCTTATGGCTAATGAGAAGAACCCCGCGGAGACCGCCGGCGTGCCCGCCGAACCGGCTTTCCGCTACAACGCGACGCTCGCGCAGGACATCGAGACGAAGTGGCAGAAGAAGTGGGATGACGAAGGCACGTTCTGGGCCGCCAACGTCAACGGCGACCTCAAGGACGGCAAGGGCCGCAACGCCGAGGGCCGCCCCTCCTTCTTCGCGATGGACATGTTCCCCTACCCGTCGGGCAAGGGCCTGCACGTGGGCCACCCGCTCGGCTACCTGGCGACCGACGTGGTCAGCCGCTACCACCGCATGAAGGGCGAGAACGTGCTGCACGCGATGGGCTACGACGCCTTCGGCCTGCCGGCCGAGCAGTACGCGGTGCAGACCGGCCAGCATCCGCGCATCACCACCGAGCAGAACATCGCCAACATGCGCCGCCAGCTGCACCGCATGGGCCTGTCGTTCGACGACCGCCGCTCGTTCGCCACGATCGACCCCGGCTACGTGCGCTGGACCCAGTGGATCTTCTCGCGCATCTACGACGCCTGGTACGATCCCGAGGCCGTCAACCCGAGCGGCACCAAGGGCTGCGCCCGTCCGATCGCCGACCTCGTGGCCGAATTCGAATCCGGCGAGCGCGCCATCCCCGGCTTCGAGGGCCGCGCGTGGGCCGACCTGACCCGCGCCGAGCAGGCGGACGTGCTCAACGACTTCCGTCTGGCCTACATCTCCAAGTCGCCGGTGAACTGGTGCCCGGGCCTGGGCACCGTGCTCGCCAACGAGGAGGTCACCGCCGAAGGCAAGTCCGAGCGCGGCAACTTCCCGGTGTTCCAGCGCGAGCTGCGCCAGTGGTCGATGCGCATCACCGAATACGGCCACCGTCTGATCGCCGACCTCGACGGCATCGACTGGCCGGAGAAGGTCAAGCTGATGCAGCGCAACTGGATCGGCGAATCCCACGGCGCGTCCGTGCACTTCGAGGTCGCCACGGCCGACGGTGTGCAGGACATGGAGATCTACACCACCCGCCCCGACACCCTGTTCGGCACCACGTTCGCGGTCGTCTCCCCGGAGCACGCCCTGCTGCATCACGTGCCGGCCGAATGGCCCGAAGGCACGCCCGAGGCGTGGACCGGCGGCTACGCGACCCCGGTCGAGGCCGTCGCCGCCTACCGCAAGGCCGCCGAGTCGAAGACCGCGAAGGACCGCGTCGAGGAGGCCGGCGAGAAGACCGGCCTGTTCACCGGCCTGTACGCGACGAACCCGATCACCGGCGCGCAGCTGCCGCTGTTCACCGCCGACTACGTCCTCATGGACTACGGCACCGGCGCGATCATGGCCGTGCCGGGCGGCGACCAGCGCGACTACGACTTCGCCGCCAAGTACGGTCTGCCGGTCATCTACACCGTGCAGCCGCTGCCCGAATCCGGCGACGACCTGTCCGCCTACGAGGGCAGGGCGCCGTTCGTCTCGCACGACGGCATCGTCATCAACTCGTCCGTCGAGGCGACCCACGCCAAGGGCGACGCGCTGTCGCTGGACGGCCTGCGCGTCGACGACGCGATCGCGAAGGTCAACGCGTGGCTTGAGGAGGCCGGCGTCGGCCGCGGCACGGTCAGCTACCGTCTGCGCGACTGGCTGTTCTCCCGCCAGCGCTACTGGGGCGAGCCGTTCCCGATCGTCTACGACGAGGACGGCGTGCCGCACCTGCTGCCGGATTCGTCGCTGCCGATCAACCTGCCCGACGTGCCCGACTACCAGCCGCGCACCTTCGACCCGATGGACGCCGAATCCAACCCGGAGGCGCCGCTGAGCCGCAACGAGGACTGGGTGAAGGTCGAGCTCGACCTGGGCGACGGCGTGAAGACGTACTGGCGCGACACGAACACGATGCCCAACTGGGCCGGCTCCTGCTGGTACTACATGCGCTACCTGGACCCGACCGACGCCGAGCACATGGTCGACCGCGCCGAATTCGACTACTGGATGGGCCCGAACCACAACGAGACCGCGGGCGAGGCCGGCGGCGTCGACCTGTACATCGGCGGCGTCGAACATGCGGTGCTGCACCTGCTGTACTCGCGCTTCTGGCACAAGGTCCTGTTCGACCTGGGCTACGTGGATTCGGCCGAGCCGTTCCACAAGCTGTTCAACCAGGGCATGATCCAGGCGTTCGCCTACACCGACGACCGCGGCCAGTACGTGCCGGCCGCCGAGGTCGAGGAGGGCGAGCCGGACGCGAGCGGCGAGCCGACGTTCACCTGGAACGGCGAGCACGTCAACCGCGAGTTCGGCAAGATGGGCAAGAGCCTCAAGAACATCGTCACCCCGGACGACATGTACGTGAACTACGGCGCCGACACGTTCCGCCTGTACGAGATGAGCATGGGCCCGCTGGCCGACTCGCGCCCGTGGAACACGCGCAACGTGGTCGGCGGCATGCGCTTCCTGCAGCGCCTGTGGCGCAACGTGCTCGACGAGGCCACGGGCGAGGTGCGCGTGACCGACGGCGAGCTCGACGCCAAGACGCTCAAGCTGCTCAACAACACGATCGCCGAGGTGACCGAGGAGATGGAGGGCATGCGCCCGAACACCGCGATCTCCAAGCTCATCGTGCTCAACAACCATCTGACGACGCTGGACGCCGTGCCGTGCGCCGCCGTCGAGCCGCTGATCCTCATGCTCTCGCCGATCGCCCCGCACATCTGCGAGGAGCTGTGGGCGCGTCTGGGCCACGCCGAGTCGCTGGCCCACGAGCCGTGGCCGGTCGCCGACGAGCGTTACGTCGGTCAGGACACGGTCACCGCGGTCGTGCAGATCAAGGGCAAGGTGCGCGCCAAGCTCGAAGTCGCCGCCGACATCGACCCGGCCGAGCTGGAGAGGCTTGCACTGGAGGCCGTCGCCGAGCGTCTGGGCGGCAAGGCCCCGCGCAAGGTGATCGTCAAGGCCCCGAAGATCGTGTCGATCGTCCCGGCCGAGTGACGTTCGCCGTCCCCGCCCTGAGCGGGGATTGAAGGCATGAATCTTCCGATACCGTGGCGCCCGTGAACCTGATGGGGTTCACGGGCGCCACGGTATTCCGGCCGGGTCATGCGCCTCCGCGAGCGGTTGCGCTATATCGAGGGTGCCTCCACCACTTCGACGGGCAATGTGACGATACGGCTTGCGGCGTACGGGTCGTTCCCCCCGGCCCGGGAGCGGATCTGCTCGAGCAGATTGTGCGCGGCGGCCTGTCCCAGCTTCTGGGGGTCCTGCTGCAGCAGATGGATGCCGTCCTGCACATACTGCGACCACTGCCAGTCGTCGAAGCTGACCAGCCCCACATCCTTCGGAAACGTGATATGCAGACGGCGCAGCGCGGCAAGGGTGTCGAACAGCAGTGGCCCCATCAGCGAGACGATTGCGGTCCGGCCATGCACATGGTCGAGCGTGACGGCGATCTTGCGCGCCAGCCAGTCGACGTCCTCCTCGCCGGCTTCGAAATGCAGCAGCAGCGCATTGCTGTCCTCCGCTCCGGACAGCAGCCCCTCCACACGTTTGTTCTGCGCCGAGATCTCGCTGCGTACACGGGTGAGCGCGATGATGTTGCCGTACCCCTTGTCCGCCAGATGGCGTGCGAGAAGACGGCAGGAATCCGTATTGTCGGCCGTGACCTGGGCGATGTCGTCGGGACGGTCGTCCGGTTCCCTGTCGATCAGCACCAGCGGCTTACGCGCATCGATGATGGATTCATAGGCGGAGAAAAGACGGGCGCTGGGCTGTACGATCAGCCCGTCCACCTGCTGGGAGAGCAGACGGTCTATCGCATCATGCTCCTCCTGCAGCGAGTTGTTCGCATTCATGAGCATCACGTCATAGCCGATGGGCTGCAGTTTGGTGTAGATGCCTTTGAACATCAGTGACGAGAACACGTTCGAGATGTCCGCCACGACCACGCCGATGACGTGGGTGTCCTGCTGGCGCATGCGTTGGGCGGATGCGCTGGGCCGGTATTGCAGACGATCCACGGTCTCCTGGATGCGGGTTCTGGTGGCGTCGCTCATCTTGCCGTAATTGCCGTTGATGAACCTGGACACCGTGGTCACCGATACCTGTGCCTCGCGGGCGATATCGGCGATGGTCACCTTGGCCATGGAACCTCCTTGTATCAAGCTCCGTGATGGAGGGGCCCGCGCCGGGTGCCGATCAGCGTGACGGCATGCGGCGACACGCCGGCGGATGCTTGGAAATGGGCCGTTCTCCACCTCCTTGGGAAAAGGATACACCATGCAAATTGACGCACTCTGGTGGCGATGATATATTTTGGGGGTATCGATACACCACACAGAAAACAACAGGGTTTTTATGAGTGATGATAACGATACACCAATAATGATCCCGAAACGGGCCGGCGGTGAACGAGCATTGGCGGCCTGCAAAGGTGCAATCAACGAGGAGAACCACAATGGCGGAGTTTTCTATTCACAGCTTTGAACTGACCGATAAGGTCGTGCTCATCACCGGCGGAGCCAGCGGACTGGGGCAGTACTACACCCAGGCCGTAAGCAAGGTCGGCGCCGATGTATTCGTCGTATCCTACGACCGGACCGGCTGGGAGGAGACCCGTGCCGCCGTCGAAGCCAACGGCCGCAAGGTGGTGTTCCTCGAACAGGACATCACCGAACCCGGCGCGGCGAAGAAGATCGTGGACGCGGCGATGTCCGAATTCGGCCGCATCGACGTGCTCATCAACAATGCCGGCATGCAGCGCCGCCACGAACTCGTCGACTTCCCGGACGAGGACTGGAAGGCGGTCATCGAACTGAACCTCAACGCCCTGTACTATCTGTCCCATGAAGTGGCGAAGGTGATGATCGAACAGCGGAGCGGCAAGATCGTCAACATCGGCTCGATGCAGTCCTACCGGGCCGGCAAGTTCATCTTCCCCTACGCCGCCAGCAAGCATGCGGTCATGGGCCTGACCCGTGCCTACGCCGACGCGCTGGCGCCATACAACGTCCAGGTCAACGGACTGGCCCCCGGCTACATCAACACTCCGATGACCAAGGCGCTGCAGGAGGATCCGGTGCGCAGCGTCGAAATCCGCGAGCATATTCCCGCCGGCCACTGGGGAGAACCCCATGAGCTCATGGGTGCCATGGTGTTCCTGTGCTCCGACGCATCCGACTACGTCACCGGCGTCATGCTGCCCGTCGACGGCGGCTACCTGCTGCGCTAGCATCGACGGTCCTCTGAGTGGAGAACATCATGCCTTTGCTCATCGTGGCCTGCGCCGTGGCAGTGCTCATCGTCCTGATCGTCAAATGCAAGCTCAACACCTTCGTCTCGCTGATCGTCGTCTCCTTCCTGACTGCGCTCGTACTCAGGATTCCGGTCGGTGACATTCCAAGCACCATCGAAACCGGCATCGGAGGTCAGCTCGGCCATCTGGCCGTCATCTTCGGATTCGGATCCATGCTCGGCAAGCTCGTCTCGGACTCCGGCGGCGGGCATCGCATCGCCATGACGCTGATCCGGCGATTCGGCCAGCGTCATATCCAGATCGCCGTGGTGCTCGCGGCGTTCATCGTGGGCTTCGCCCTGTTCTTCGAAGTGGGTCTTGTGGTCCTGCTGCCGATCATCTTCGTGATCGCCCGCGAACTTGACCTGCCGCTCATGTATCTCGGCATTCCGATGGCCATCACCCTTAATGTGGCGCATGCATTCCTGCCGCCGCATCCGGCGCCGACCGCCATCACCGAGACCCTCGGTGCGAACATGGGGCATGTTCTGCTCTACGGCGTCATCGTCGCCGTTCCAACGGTCATCGTAGCCGGTCCGTTGTTCAACATGCTGCTGCATCGAATCAAGCCGGGGCTGTACCGCAGGAACGTCGACATCGCGGTGCTGGGCGAATTCCACGAGTTCGACGAGGACGAGACCCCCGGTTTCGCCATCTCCGTACTCACCTCCATGATGCCGGTGCTGCTGATCTCCGTCGCCACGATCTGCTCGTTCGCGCTCCCGGAAGGCAATGCGATCAACCAGGTCATCCAGTTCGTCGGCGCTCCCGATGCGGCGATGCTGCTGTCCATGCTGTTCGCGGTCTGGTCCATGGGATTCGCCCGGGGCAGGACCATGACCGAGATCGCCGGTTCGATGACCGCGTCCGTCAAGCAGATAGCCATGATGCTGCTCATCATCGGCGGTGGCGGCGCATTCAAGCAGGTGCTCGTGGACGGCGGCATCTCCGACTACGTCTCCAACCTGTTCGCCGATATCAACATGCCTCCGCTCATCGCGGCGTGGCTGGTGGCCGCTGTGCTGCGTCTATGTCTGGGATCGGCCACCGTCGCATCGTTGACCGCGGCCGGACTGGTGGCTCCGCTGATGGCGCTGTCCCCGGTCAATCCGGCCCTGATGGTGCTGGCGGTGGGAGCCGGTTCCGTGATCGCCGACCACGTCAACGACGCGGGATTCTGGATGATCAAGGAATACTTCGGCCTCACCCTCAAGGAGACCTTCATGTCCTGGACGGCCGCCACCACGGTGATGTCGGTGACGGGACTCGTGTCGGTGCTTGGACTGTCCCTGATCGTATGATTCCCAGCCCGATGCGATGTGGATGGTGAAGTCGCACTACCTATCTGCTGAGGCAGGGCGTGGATTCGGCCTCATGCCGTCATAACGACGCCGGTGCGGGAGGCCCGGCGCTCGTGTGGATAACCTGTTGTGGATAACCCGAGCGTTCGACCACATGACCCGGTCGCGCTGGACAAGGCGCCCATGCATGACCCATCGTGGCATGCATGGGCGCCTTTCGCATACTCCCGGCCGGATCGACGGCCGGCACCGGTGACGCCGGCCTCGGAGCGGTCGGTGCGGCCGGCCACGCCGTGTCCGCCGCCGGTGCGGCTGGTTCGCGGCTGCGCGGGTTGGCTGACAGGCCGGCATCGTCGGCTCCGATGGTTGCGGCGGTCGGTCCTCCGCCGCCACCGCCGTCGCCGATACCGACGGTGGCGCAGTCGAACGGCCGTCATGCGTCGGATTGTCGCAAGTCGGCCGCTGCAGGGCGCCACGCCGATGTCCGCGCCGTCGCTGCGGAACGTGCGTCGCTGGCTGACCTGACCGGCGTGCGATCGTCGGACGGCGAGACGGAACGCGGCCGCGTCCGACGCGACCGTCCGCGACTCGCGTTCACGCCGACGCACGCGCTGGGCGCGATCCTGCTGCTCGCCGCAGCACTGTCGGCCAGCCTGACCATGCTTCTCAGTCAGGCGATCCGCTACGAGACCGCCCTGTCCGCCGCGAACGCCGCGACGCGCGTCGCCGGCGACCACGGTGGCGCCGTCGGCGACGATGACGGTAGTGGGAACGGCGGGGTCGGCGGCGGGCAGTCGGACGTTGCGACGGGGGAGCGGACATCCCCGGACGGTGCCGGTGCATCATCCTCCGACGATTCCGCTGGTACGACATCGGAGGGTGACGGTACAGCCGCCGATGGCGTCGGGCCGACGGACGACGGCGGGAATCCCGGCGTCGGCGAGTCGAGCGCGAACGATGGGAATCGGCCGTCCGCCGAGGCCGCCGCCCCCGACGACGGGCGCATCGACCTCAACACGGCCACGTCGGACGAACTGCAGACCATCAACGGCATCGGGCCGGTCACCGCCGGGCGCATCATCGACTACCGCACGCAGCACGGGCGGTTCGACAGCGTCGACCAGCTGCTCGACGTCAAAGGCATCGGCGCGAAGACCCTCGCCAAGATCAGGGATCAGGTGACGGTCCGATGAGCGTCCGACACGAACGGGACCGGCGGTGGAAGGATCGAGAACAGGGGAGCCGCGACTGGCGGATGCTGCCCGCAGCCCTGTTCGCATGGGCGTCCGGCCTCGCCGTCCACCACGGATTCACGACCATCATGGAAGGTCCGCCCGCATCGTCGGCTTCGACCACTGCCTCCGCAGCGTCAGACGCGATGCCATCCACGACTCCGATACCGACATTGGATACGGCCACGGCAACGGCAGCCGGTCCGGATTCGATCGTGGCCGGAGTCCTCATCGCGATTGCGCCGGTCGCCATCACCGCCATACTGGTCATCCTGACCGTCCTGCCGGTCCACCGGATATTCGCACCTCCCGTGGCGCGCGGCATGCGCATAACGCACGGCATCATGACGGTCGCCTGCGCCGCCGCGCTGACCATCGGCGTCGCCACGCTCGCCGTCGACCTGCGGCAATGGGCCGACCCGGCGGCCACGGCCGTCCGCGCCGGCGACACGACGGTCACCGTCCGCGTGCGCATCCGCACGCCCGCCGCCGTCGCCGACACGCGCGACACCGACTGCCAGGCCGACGTCATCATCGACGCCGTCGCCGCGCCGGCTGACGTCCTCGGCACGACCGGCATGACGGAACGAACGGGGGAGAACACCGCCGTCGTCAGTGCCGCCGACCCCGCCGCGGCCGACGCGCTCGTCGAACGCGCGTCCGCGATGCCGGCGCGACTGTACGCGTCCGGCCGCGACTGCGCGGCGCTCGCCGACGGCGCGACGGTACGCGTGCGCGGCGTGCTGACGGAGGCGCGTTACGGGCGGCAGCCATTGTGGCTGACCGCCGGCAGCGAGACCGCCGGCGGATCGTCCGGCATCGAGACGATCCGCGCACCCTGCCTGCACAAGCGCGTCATCGCCCGCATGCACGACGCGTTCTTCGCCGTCGCCGACCGGCTGCCCGACCAGGGCCGTATCCTCGTGCCCGGGCTCACGCTCGGCATGCTCGGCCAGGACCATGTCGCCGCGGACGGCACCGTCTCCCGCATCGACGGCACGTACGCGCAGCGCGTCGAGGACGACTTCCGACGATCCGGCATCATGCATCTCATGGCCGTATCCGGCGGCCATTTCATGCTCGTCGCCGGCCTGATCCGCCGCCTGTGCGCCCGGTTCCTCACGCCGCGGCGCATCACCGCCGCATGCGTGGCCGGCGCATACCTGCTGCTCGCCGCCGGCATGTACCCGTCCGATTCGGTGCGCCGCGCGCTCGTCATGGGACTCATCGGCGCCGGCGCCCACTGGCTCGGCCGCCGCAGCCAATCCGTCAGCGCGCTGAGCTGGACCGTCCTCATCGTCCTCGCCGTCGACCCGACCATGGCGCGCAGCTACGGGTTCGCGCTCTCCGGCGCCGCCGTACTCGGCATCGTGCTCCTCGCCGGGCCGATCGGCGCATGGCTCGGCATGCTGCTGCCCGCCTTCCTCGCCGCGCCGCTCGCCATGACCGTCGCCGCGCAGAGCCTCACCCTGCCCATCCAGATCATCATGAGCCCCGAACTGCCGCTCGCCTCCATCCCCGCCAACCTGCTCGTCTCGCCGTTCGTCGACCTCGCCACGATGGCCGGCCTCGCCTCGCTCGCCCTCTCCTGGATCAGCCCCGTCCTCGGCTACCCGCCCGCCCGGCTCGCCGCATGCGGCACGCGCGTCATGGAAGCCGTCGCCTCCCGACTCGCCGCCGGCGAACACGCGACCCTCCCATGGGTCGACGGCATCGCCGGCGCGGTGTTGATGCTCGCCGCCGAAACGGCGCTCGCCCTGCTGGTCGTCGCCGGGCGACGGCTCGCGCGACGGCTGCGCACGGACGTGCCCGGCCTGCCCGGCCAGTCGTTCCGCCCGCGCATCCGCGACCGGATCGCCCTATGGTGGGAGCGCACCGCGGACGCGTTCGGCACCGACTGGGCGGACCCGCCCGGACGGGAGGCCGGACCATGACCGGGACCTACGATCGGACCCATGCACGGCCCCGCGCGCGGACGGCGTTGTCCAGCGATACGGTCAGATTGGTGGGCATGGCGAAAAAGGCAGGGGCGGGCGCGCCGGTACGCATCGTATACGGCGGCGACCCGTACCTCAACGAGCAGACGGCACGGGACCTGCGCATCCAGGCCGAACACCGGCGCCCCGACGCCGAAACCGTCGAACTCGACGCGACCGTCGCCGGACGCTACGCGTTCGACGAGGCCGTCAGCCCGTCGCTGCTCAGCGACGCGGCCATCGTCGTCGTCACCAACCTGCAGAACGCCGACGAGAAACTCGGCGACGCGATCGTCGACTACTGCGGACAGGCCGCCGACGATCCGACGGACGCCAGCGTCGTCATCTGCCGCCACGACGGCGGAGTGAAGGGCAAACGGCTCGTCGACCGGCTCGAGAAGGCCGGCGCGCGCAAGGAGACCGTCCCCGACCTCAAGAAGGCCGACGCGAAACTCAACTTCACCATCCAACGCTTCGAACGGCAGGGGCGCCGCGTCGACCCGCTCGCCGCCCAGCAGCTCGTCGCCGTGCTCGGCGAACGCACCGGCGAACTCGCCGCCATGTGCGACCAGCTGTGCTTCGACTTCGACGACGACCCGATCGGCATCGAACGCGTCAACCAGTACATGACCGCCAACCCGCAGGTCACCGGATTCGCCGTCGCCGACGCGGCCATCGCCGGACGCACCGCCGACGCGATCGTGCAGATGCGCGCCGCCGTCGAACAGGGCACCGACCCGATCGCGCTCATCGGCGCGCTCGCGATGAAACTGCGCGGCCTCGCCAAGGCGTCCGCCGTCAAATCCGGCACGCTGAGCACGGCCGAGGCGAAGATGAACCCGTGGGTGCTCAAGAACTCGATGCGCCAGCTGGGCGGATGGACGTCCGCCGGCATGGCCCGCTGCGTGCAGCTGCTCGCATGGGCCGACGAACAGAGCAAGACGAACGGCGGCGACCCGGTGTACGCGCTCGAACGCTGCATCGAGGCGATCAGCCACAAGGGACGCTGACGGCCGCGACCGCCACGGAACCACGGGCGCGACCGCCGGCATCCGGCCGCATCGGACCCGCACCTATCAGACGACACGGAACAGGGGAGGACCCACGACCATGACCGCAATCACCATCGACGTGCCCACCGGCGACGACATGCGCGCGCTGGGCGAACGCCTCGCGCGCATCGTGCGCGGCGGCGACGTGCTGCTCCTGTCCGGCCCGCTCGGCGCCGGCAAGACCACGCTCGCACAGGGCTTCGGACGGGGACTGGGCATCGACGAGCCGATCGTGTCGCCCACGTTCACCATCGCGCGCGAACTCGACGGTCGTCTCGCCGACGGCTCGCCCGCACACCTCGTGCACGTCGACGCGTACCGGCTGGGCGGCAATGCGTACGCGCCCGGCCAGGACGCGATCGGCCGTCTCCTGGACGAGCTCGAATCGCTCGGCCTCGACGAGGAGCTCGAATCGCCCGGCGCCGGCACGGTCGTGCTGATGGAATGGGGCGAGCAGATGGCCGCCGCGCTCGCACCGGAACGGCTCGAGATCCACATCGACCGCTCCGTGCGCGCCGGCGCGGCGACGTCCGCCGACGGTGAACTGACCGGCGACGGCGTGCGCACCGTCACGCTCGTGCCGGTCGGCGACGCATGGCGCGACCGCGCGGCGTCGCTCGGCTGACGGCCCGCGCCGACGTCCAGCGTGGCCTTAGACTGGAAGGCATGTCTCTTACCATTGGAATCGTAGGTCTGCCGAACGTCGGCAAGTCCACCATGTTCAACGCGCTGACGCGCAACAACGTGCTTGCGGAGAACTATCCGTTCGCCACCATCGAACCGAACACCGGCATCGTGCCGCTGCCCGACAAGCGCCTGCCCGTGCTCGCCGAACTCGTGCACACCGAGAAGATCGTGCCCGCGACCGTCACGTTCGTCGACATCGCCGGCATCGTCAAGGGCGCCTCCGAAGGCGAAGGCCTGGGCAACAAGTTCCTCGCCAACATCCGCGAGGCCGACGCGATCTGCGAGGTCGTGCGCGCGTTCGAGAACGACGACATCGTGCACGTCAACGGCAAGGTCGACCCGGCCGACGACATCGACACGATCAACACCGAACTGATCCTCGCCGACATGCAGACCATCGAGAACGCGCTGCCGAAGCTCGAGAAGGACCTGCGCGGCAAGAAGGTCACCCCCGAATACGTGGCCGCCGTCAGGAAGGCCAAGGAGATCCTCGAAGCGGGCGAGACCATCGACCACGCCGCCTCCGAAGGCCGCATCGACAAGGCCGACGTGGTCGACCTGCACCTGCTGACCGCCAAGCCGTTCATCTACGTGTTCAACGTCGACGACGCCGAACTCGCCAACGACGAGCTCAAGGAGCGTCTGGCCGCATCCGTCGCCCCCGCCAAGGCGATCTTCCTCAACGCCCAGTTCGAAGCCGACCTGACCGACCTCGACGAGGAGGACGCGCGCGAGATGCTCGCCGACGCCGGCCTCGACGAGTCGGGCCTCGATCAGCTGGCCCGCGTCGGATTCGACATCCTCGGCCTGTCCACGTTCCTGACGGCCGGCGAGAAGGAGGTGCGTGCCTGGCAGATCCACAAGGGCTACACCGCCCCGCAGGCCGCCGGCGTGATCCACACCGACTTCGAACGCGGCTTCATCAAGGCCGAGGTCGTCTCCTACGACGACTTCGTGGCCGCCTCCGGCTCGATCGCCAAGATCAAGGAGGAGGGCCGCCTGCGCCTCGAAGGCAAGGACTACGTGATGCAGGACGGCGACATCGTCGAGTTCAAGTTCAACGTGTCCAAGGGCAAGTAAGCCGGTTGCCGAAAACGGCGTGGTGCCCGCGTTTCGGAGTTCTGGAACGCGGGTACCACGCCGCTTTTCGATTATCGGGAAACCGGTGTTTCCCGTGCGGATGGAATCACGATGGGATCCCCTTTGAGGGGCGGCAGTGTTCCTGTCGCGTCTCGCTGACGGCACAGGAGTTGGCTTTTCGTCGATGAGGATGTTAGGCTGTGAGGCGAGCTTGAAAGCCTGAGTCCGCCTTGCTGGTGGGGCGGGATTTCCGGCTTGAGGCCGCATGACCGGCTGCCGCAGGCATCCGATGGCGCAATCATGAACGCCACCCGCGAGAGCTGGATGTCACCGCCCACTGGCAGGGCCAGACGGTTTGGACGGACCGATGCCACAACAGACCTTCGGGTTTAGTCATGCAGAAGACTGTAAAAAGACGGTCACGCGGCTTCGGAGGGGCATCTTCGCCGGATGCCCCTCTAATTTTTTTGACTTCACGGGGGTGCGCATGAACATAACCAAGGCCAAGAGCCTCATGCTCGCATCGGCGAGAGCCGCCATCCCCGCATACTCCAGACTGGTCGGCATGACCACCACGTTCATCTGCGAGGACGGATTTGCCCTGCCCGTCCGGTGGGAGGCTTCGAACTTCGCTCATCTGTGCGGCCTCGACTACTACACCGACGGCACCCGCACCAGACGATACCCGTACGTCAAACTCTACGAACATATAGCCGCCGGCAAACGTATTTCCGAACGTCAACTCGCCCCCAACGGAGACCCCAGATGGCTCCCATACAAGGCCGAAGCCATCACCGGGGCCTTCCATCTCGACAAAGCCGAAGTCATCGTGGAATCAGGCAACAGCCGTATCCTCTTCTATACCGGCAACACCGTATGGTGCATCGGCGTCGGCTACGACCGTGAACACGACTATTACTACCCGCAGTCACTCGTCCGCAAATCCTACGAGAAAGCCATGAAGCCTGGCAGCGCCATCCACCGCATCGACCGCATCGAATACCGGCCGACCACAGACGGCTGACCAAAGCCCCGGCGCTCGTAGATGAGCGGTCGGGGCTTTTCGCTGATGTACATGACTGATACGTCCGGAGTCGGCCTCTATCGCGGCCGCTACCGCAGTCGCAGGAAGCGTTCCCGGGCGGCTTCGGACAGCGAGTACCGGATCGGGCGCATGCCATGCTCCTGCAGCAGTCCCAGCGCGAGCAGACGTTCGATGGAGGTCATCAGTCTGGTGTTGCCGACGTCCAGATGGGCGCGCAGGCTCTTGCGCGACACCGGCTGCGGGTCGCCGTCGAACAGCTCCACCTGCAGCAGGTGGAACAGGATCTCCCGCTGGTTCGACGTCAGGCCCTCCTGCTCGACGTAGCGGCCAAGCTGGTCCTGAGCCGCCGTCAGCGCGGTGCGCCTGCCATCCAGATCGTCGATGATGTTCCGCTGCGCCGTGATGATGAATCGGACCATCCGATGGCAGAACAGCGACGCATCCGAACAGTTGAGCGGGAATTGAGCGTCGTCGAACGCCTTGTAGTACTGGCTTTTGGCGTCGGCGATGACCGGACTGAGCGATATCGCGGTGGGCACGCTCAGATGCTTGCTCAGTTGCAGCGCCATCAGGAACCTGCCGGTCCGGCCGTTCCCGTCATAGAACGGATGGATGCATTCGAAGGCGTAATGGCACATCGCCGCCCTCAGCACCGGGGGGATGCCCTCGTCGGAGAGCAAAGCGATCCATTTGGTCAGCTGCACCTTGATCTCGGATTCGGGGTATGCGCCGTCGTGGAGCCTGCGGCCGTTCGCATCCCATACGGCGACCTTCCCCTGACGGAACAGGTCACCGTCCGGGCGGTTCTTGTCCGCGATCTCGCCGGCGGTCACCTGATCGTAAATGCCGCGGATGTCCTGCAGTTCTCGCGGCAGGTCAAGCCGTTGCTCTCCCTCGCCGGACAGGCCGAGGAACAGCTTGGCGAATTCCACCAGCCGTTTGTGCGATCCTTCTCCGCTCGCCGCCTCCAATGCGTCCGTGACCTCCCTACGAGTGGTATGGACGCCTTCGATCGTGTTGGTGCTCTGCACTTCGGCGCCGATGAGGTCGAACAGATAGGCGCGCCTCGCGATGGTCGGCAGCCCGTTCCACAGGGATTCGACGCGCACCTCGAGCTCTCTGACGGCATCGAGCGCCGTGCTCAGCTCCCGGAAGCATACGACGAACATCTCATGCCCGTCGAACGTGATCCCGGAACGGAACGTCGACCACCCGTTCAGTCGCGACTCGTATTCGCGTTGCGCCAGCTCCGACGGCGGCTCCGTCGACCTGGACATGCCGATGGTCTGCCTGATGCTCTTGTACTGCATTTACCGATCACCTTGATTTCGGGCATATCTATGTTTTATGTATTCAGTCTAGCCTTCTATATGTCGAAAATGGTAAAAATCAATATATAGATGAAATGCAGTGTTCAAGGATATGCCCGAAAATAGAGGTAATGAACTATCCGAAAGAATGTCATTGACCATGTGGCCACGGATTCGCTGCGATTCATGATGTAGGGGAGTCGTCGGAGCGAAGAAGAGCGTCTGCTTCGGACATCATTCATCCGACCGCGAGCATGCTTCGCGGCTGCGGAATATATGACGCCAGATATACGGACACCATGGTTCCGGCATCTCCAAGTGAAGGTCGCCGAAACCATGATGTGGTCTCCATGGCGGGAATCGGCTTATTCGCTTTTATTCGCAGGCGATGCCGTCGCCGTCGCGGTCGAGCTTGCTCGAGTAGCCGGGCTGGCCGCGGTAGATGGGCGCCGCGCCGGCGGCACGGGCCTCCGAACAGTTCTTGAAGTAGACGTTCTGCTGGGGCTGCTGGGGCGCCACGGCCTGCGACTGCTGTTGCTGGGCCGCCTGGATGGCCTCCTGCTGCTTGCGCTGCTTCTCCTGCTCGCGTTGGGCGATGTTGGCCTCCCTCGCGTCGAGGTCGGACTGGCGTTTGTCCTGATCCTTCTGCGTCTGCTCCTGCTGGGTCTTCTGCTTGTCGAGTTCGGATTGCTGCTTCTCGAGTTCGGTCTGCTTCTTGTCCAGCTCAGCCTGCTGCTGTTCGATCTGGGTGCGTTGCTCGTCGAGACCGTCGACCTGATCGGACAGGTCGTCCAGCCGCTGCTGGATCTCGGCGGATCTCGACTGCTCTTCGACGAGTTGCGTCTGCAGCTCCTTGTACTGGGTGCTGTCGGTCGGGTTCGCGGTCATGCCTCCCGCGCCGACGCCCAGCACGAACGCCACGGCCAGCGCCGCGACGGGCTTCCATCCTCCCTTGCGCTTCCCGGACGGAGAGCGGGACCCGTCCGGCGCCATCGCCGGGGGATCGGTCGGCGGAATCTCCGTGGCGTCGATGACCGGCAGGCTGACGGTGTCGATGACCTGCACGTCGGTGCCGGGGGAGACGGTCTTCTTGCCCATGCGTCGCATGCTGCGGTCCTCCTTGCGCTTCTCCTTGCGTGTCGCACCTGCTGGCTTGGCCGTCCCGGCGATCTTGGTGCTGTAGCTGATGCCCGTGCCGGGGATGGATGCGCCCACGCGTGTCCCGTTCCGCCCGACGGTCACATGCGGCGCGCCGCGCTTGCCGAAGGTGATGCTGGACACGCCCTTGCTGCCGACGTTCAGCCGAACGCCCTTGCCGAGCGAAATGGTCTTGCGGAATCTGAATCCCATGACTTCCTCTCCTGATGGAACCGATCGGTGCGACGTCGCGGAAGACCGTTCCTCATTGACCGTCATTCGTGACGTCGCCGTCGATTCGATGATATCCGACACGACCGTCAGGTGATCATGCCGCCGGTACCGGTGGAAATGTTGGAATGATGATGGACGTTCTACGCCATCGGCGGCTGACTGCGGGCGATGATGCGCGCCGCATCGCCCGTGGCATGCGGATTGTGCCACAGCTCCTGCGAATCACGCTCCGACCATCGCCAGCCATGCTCGCCGACCGCCTGCCGGTAGCCGGCCGCCCACGCGTCGCTGCGCGACCGGAACCCGGAACCCGGATCGCGCGAGCCGCCGGAGGACGGTGCGTCGGAGCCGGCGGAGACGACGGATGCGGCGGATGCGCCGGGCGTGGCCTGATGGACGGCCATCGCATGCGCGTACCCGTCATGCCACGCCTGACGGATCTCGCGGCGCTCGCGCGACAGGTGCACCGGAATGGCGATCAGCATGCCGATGATTACCAGTGTGATGATCGCGGACACGATCGAGAACATCGAGAACATCGCATCGAATGGAAACCACATGATGACGCACCTTCCCTTGCAATCAATCCGGCATCGTCGCCGGTGCCTCCAGTGTACGGCGGCCGTCCCTCCGACGTGCGGCCGGGCCTACGCTGAGCGGATGGTTTGGGATGATGAAGTGCATGTGGTGGCGAATCGACCCGGGCCGCGTGTTCACCAAGGAGTATGCGCTCGACGACGTCCAGTCCGCCTACGAGGACATGGACGCCCGTCGCGTCATCAAGGCCCTGATCCGCTTCTAGTCGCAACCGTCGGCCGGCAGTGGCTGCCCGAAGGCTCCGTTTCCGTACGGTCGGGAACGGAGCCTTCCCGATGTCGGGGCGATGGATCCCGGACTCCTTCGGAGAATTCGCGCTCAAGGTCATGCGTACCGTGCATGGCTATATGACGAACGGCTATGGGATTCTTCCCTCGAATCGTTCTTCGATGGTGTCCGCTCCACTACGCTGAACGGCGTAGAACACGTATCGAAGAAGGAAATTGCAAAACATGCGAACGAGAGTGCTGGGCCGGGATTTGACGGTGTCGGCGGTCGGATACGGGTGCATGGGCCTGTCCCACGCGTATGGTCCGGCCATACCGGAAGACGAGGCGGTCCGCATCATCCGCAGGGCCGTCGAACTCGGGTACACGCTGTTCGACACCGCCGAATGCTACACCGGCACGTTCGCCGACGGCACCGAGTCGAACAACGAACGCATCGTGGGGGAGGCGCTCGCCCCGGTGCGCGACCAGGTCGTCATCGCCACCAAATTCGGCGTCGCCCACCACGGGACGACGCTCACGGTCGACTCGTCGCCCGAGACGATCCGCCGGTCCGTCGACGGCAGTCTGCGCCGGCTCGGCGTCGAAACGATTGACCTCTACTACCAGCATCGCATCGACCCGCGCGTCGAACCGGAGACCGTGGCCGGCGTGATGGGCGAGCTGATCGCCGCCGGCAAAATCCGCCACTGGGGCATCTCCGAAACCGACGAGACGTACCTGCGGCGCGCGCACGCCGTCTGCCCGGTCACCGCGATCCAGAACCGCTATTCGATGATGGCCCGCTGGCACGAGCCGCTGTTCGACGTATGCGACGAACTGGGCGTCGGATTCGTCGCGTTCTCGCCGATGGCGAACGGCTTCCTGTCCACCGCGTTCCACGCCGGCCAGCGGTTCGCCGACGGCGACTTTCGCAACACGATGCCCCAGTACGCCGCCGGCAGCGACGAACGCAACCGCGCGCTCCTCGCCCTGCTGCGCGACCTCGCCGCAGCGCACGATGCGACGCCCGCCCAGCTGTCGATGGCGTGGATGATCGACAAACGCCCGTGGATCGTGCCGATCCCCGGCACCCGCAACGAGACGCGGCTGGCGGAGAACGCCGGGGCCGCCGACCTGTGCCTGTCACCCGACGAGGTCGCGTCCATAGACGCGGTGCTCGACGGCGTCGACATGTCCGCCGTATTCGGCGGCCACGCGGTGCACTGACCGCGGGCTGCACGCCGTTGCCGTCCGAGCCGCGGCTGGACGGACTGGCGCAGCCGTGCACGGAACCGGTTCTCGGAATCCCGAGGGCCGGTTCTTCTTTACGTACGCAGGCGGAAGAAGGCTGCGCGTCGCCGGCGCATGCATGTCCTGTCGAAAACCGTGCATGTTCTGTTATGCGTGGAGCGTATACAGTGATACGTTCACGATATCGCTGAAACGTTGATTTCACTGATATTCCAGCGAATCACTCCATAGGATGAAAGACATCGGATGCGCGGCGGACATGATTCCGACGCAAGGCATCCCGCCACACAGTCAACGAAGATCGAAGGAGAGAGTCCCATGCTGGGCATCAACTGGAGCGATGTCGTCAACATACTCGGCACGCTCACCCCGTACCTGGTCGCCATCGGCGTCGCCCTCGCGGTCGCGATCGTCGTCGCGTTCGCCGTCAACCGCAGGACGGTCGCGGACACGGCGGTCCGCAAGTTCACGCACGCGCAGACGTGGATTGTCGCGTTCGTCGCCATCGTCGTCTCCGTGATGATGATGGCATACGGTCCGCTCGCCACGATTCTGACCAACGCGACCGCCGAGCGCCGCATGCTGACCGACGAGACGGTCGCCACCGCCAACGAGCTTGGCACCGAAATCGAACGCGAGGCCGTCACCCTGCTTAAGAACGACGACGGCAGCCTGCCGTACGCCGAAGGCGACCGCAACGTCAACGTGTTCGGCTGGGCTTCCGTCAACCCTGTCTACGGCGGCACCGGATCGGGCTCGCTGTCCGACACCTATCCCACCGTGTCGCTGCTCGACGGCCTGCACAACGCCGGACTGGCGACCAACGACGAGCTGAGCGATCTGTACACGTCATACCGCGCCGACCGTCCCGTCGTGGGCATGCGGGAGCAGGACTGGACGCTGCCCGAAGTGCCCGCCGCCGACTATCCGTCCGATCTGATCGCCGACGCGAAGAACTTCTCCGACAACGCCGTCGTCGTGGTGTCCCGCACCGGCGGCGAGCACATCGACCTGCCGACCGACATGACGGCCGACGGCGTCGCCTACACCGACAACTCCGACGACTACGCCGACTACGAACAGGGTCAGAGCATCCTCGAACTGAGCCGCAGCGAACGCGACCTGCTCGACCTGGTCACTGCGAACTTCGACAACGTCACCTTCATCTACAACGGCGCCAACGCGCTGCAGTTCGACTTCCTCGCCGACTATCCGGGCATCGATTCCGTGCTCTGGGTGCCGCCGGCCGGACAGAACGGCTTCACCGCGCTCGGCGAGGTCCTGACCGGCGAGACGAACCCGTCCGGCCGCACCGCCGACACGTTCGTCACCGACCTCAAGGCCAGCCCCTGGTGGAACAACATCGGCAGCTTCACCTACGACAACATGGACGAGTACGCCGTCCCCGACGACGACCCGTACATGCCCGGCCAGACGCCCACCTTCGTGCACTACGTCGAAGGCATCTACGTGGGCTACCGCTTCTACGAGACCGCCGCCGAGGAAGGACTCATCGACTATGACGAGGCGGTCGCCTACCCGTTCGGCCATGGCCTGTCGTACACCACGTTCTCGCAGACGATGGGCGACGTGACCTACGCGGACGGCAAGATCACGTTCGACGTGACCGTCACCAACACGGGCGACCGTGCCGGCAAGGAAGTGGTCGAGGTCTACTACAACCCGCCGTACACAGACGGCGGCATCGAGAAGGCGAGCGTCAACCTCGTCGCCTTCGACAAGACCGACCTGCTGGAACCGGGCACATCGCAGACGCTGACCGTCACGTTCGACGATGACGACATGGCCTCCTACGACGACACCGATGCCAAGGCGTATGTGCTGGAAGCCGGCGACTACGGCATCTCCATCCGCTCCGACGCGCACACCGTCATCGACGAGAAGACCGTCACCGTAGCCGACGACATCGTCTGGAACACCGCCGACGACACGCACGACGGCGACCTGACCGTCGCCACCAACCAGTTCGACCAGGCCCGTGGAGACGTGACCTACCTGAGCCGCGCCGGCCACTTCGCCAACTACGACAAGGCGACCGCCGCCCCCGCCGACTACGCGATGGGCGACGCGTCCAAGGCGCTGTTCGTCAACAACGGCAACTACGATCCGACCGTCTACGACGACGCCTCCGACGAGATGCCGGCCACCGGCGCGAAGAACGACGTCCGACTGGCCGACCTGTACGGCGCCGACTGGGACGACCCGCGCTGGGACGACCTGCTCGATGAGCTGACCGTCGACGAGATGGACAACCTCATCGCGATGGGCGGCTACGGCACCCAGGCCGTACGCTCCATCGGCAAGATCGCCATGAGCGACCTCGACGGACCCGCCTCGCTCAACAACAACTTCACCGTCGTCGGCTCCATCGGATTCCCCTCGTCCAGCGCGTTCGCCGCGACCTGGAACACGGACCTGGCCGAGGAGTTCGGCTCCGTCATCGCCGACATGGCGCACGACATGGACGCATCCGGCTGGTACGCGCCGTCGATGAACATCCACCGCAGCCCATTCGCCGGCCGCAACTTCGAATACTTCTCCGAGGACGGCCTGCTCTCCGGCGCGATGGCGTCGCGTGAGATCGCCGGAGCGAAGGCCAAGGGCGTGTACGCGTTCATGAAGCATTTCGCGCTCAACGACCAGGAGACCAACCGCTGGGCCATGCTCACCACGTGGGCCACCGAGCAGTCGATCCGCGAGATCTACCTCAAGCCGTTCGAGATGAGCGTCAAGGACGGCGGCGCCCAGGCCGTGATGAGCTCCTACAACTACATCGGCCCCACCTACGCCGCCGCGTATTCGCCACTGCAGAACACCGTGCTGCGTGACGAATGGGGCTTCCGCGGCATGGTTCTGTCCGACTACTTCGCCGGATTCGGATACCAGAACGGCGACCAGATGATCCGCAACGGCAACGACGTGATGCTCTCCACCATCGACGGGACGAACCACATCGCCGACCGTTCCGCTACCTCGGTGAAGGCGATGCGTGAGGCCGTGCACAACATCCTGTACACGACGGTCAACAGCTACCACTACGCGGACGGCGAGCCCAGAATCGCCACCCCGCTGTGGCAGACCATCACCTGGATCGTCGCCGGCGTGGCCGCGGCACTGGCCATCGGACTCGAGATCCTGACCATCCGCAGGTTCGCCGCCCGCCGCAAGGCATCGGCTGCGGCCCTCGACTGACTCTCCTCCCGAAGGCCCGCATCCGCTGCCCCGGATGCGGACCGTCTCCTCCAAGGCGTCCGAGATTTTCGGACGGCTTCCACTGATTTCGACAACATCCATCAACGAAAGGGAAACCCATCATGACCATCATGGAAACGACCACCACGCCGACCGTCACGCTGCGCAACGGTGTGGAGATGCCGATCGTCGGCTACGGCGTGTACCAGGTCGCCAAGGAGGACGCGGCGCGCTGCGTCGCCGACGCGATCGAGGTCGGCTACCGTCATATCGACACCGCGCAGGCGTACTACAACGAGCAGGAGGTGGGCGAGGGCATCAAGGCGAGCGGCATCGACCGTGCCGACCTGTTCGTCACCACCAAGGTGTGGATCGACCGCTACGGCTACGAGGAGACGCTCAAGTCGGTCGACGAGTCGCTGTGCAGGCTCGGCACCGGCTACATCGACCTGCTGCTGCTCCACCAGCCGTTCTCCGACGTGTACGGTTCGTGGCACGCGCTGGAGAAGCTGTACCGCGACGGCGTGGTGCGTTCGATCGGCGTGAGCAACTTCTACCCGGACCGTCTCGCCGACCTGTGCGCGTTCAACGAGATCGCGCCGATGGTCAATCAGGTCGAGACGAACCCGTTCCACCAGCAGGTCGCCGCGCACGAGCACATGGTCGCTCGCGGCGTCGTGCACGAGGCGTGGGCGCCGTTCGGCGAAGGCCGCAACGGCATGTTCGTCAACGAGACGCTCACCGCGATCGGCGCGAAATACGGCAAGTCCGTCGCGCAGGTCATCATGCGCTGGCTCGTGCAGCGCGGCGTGGTCGCGCTCGCGAAGTCCACGCACCGCGAGCGCATGATCGAGAACCTCGACGTGTTCGACTTCTCTCTCACCGACGCCGACATGGCCACGATCGCCGGCATGGACGATGAGACGAGCCTGTTCTTCGACCATCGCACGCCGGAAACCGTCGACTTCATGGTGGGGCTCATCAAGGAGCGCGCCGGCCGCGAGTAAGTGACGAGCTTCGGACATCTACGGCCGGTCCGCGGCGAGCAACCCCGCGGACCGGCCCATGTCCGCGACCTTCCGCAGGAACATGGCGAAACGCTCCGCATCCGTCTTGCGGCACAGCAGGTGGAACACCGCCGAAGCCTCCTCGTCCGCGATGGGGATTGCCACACGGTCTTCGGGAATGCGGTTCACGGACCGCAACGACACGTCGGTGGCGAAATACGGCAGGTCGGTGCGCCGCACCAGCGCCTGGAACGTGTCCGCTCCGGTCTGGAACATGAGCCGTGAGGCCGGCAGGAGTTCGCGGCATACGCGCGCCCAGAACCCGATGTCCGGACGCAGCAGCAGGTCCAGCCCGTTGAAATCGCGGAACCGGATGGTGTTGAGCCGGGCGAGCATGTGCGAGCGCGGCACCACCAGATGCAGATGCTCGCGCATGAAAGGAATGGACAGCAGCCCTCCGGCCTCAGACGCAGCGGACGTGCCGATCGCCAGCTGGATACGGCCGGCGATCAGGTCACTGGTGAAATCCTCAGTCTCGGTCAACGTGGTGGCGATCGACGTGTCCGGATACAGGGACGAGAGCAACGGCGCCATATCCCACAACGGCGCCGGCGCGCACGATGCGATGGCGATGGTGCGGTTCGCCCGGTCGAACTCGCGCACCTGCTCGACCAGCCCGTCGCGCGCCTCCAGGATGCGGCGCGCATGCCGCACCGCCATCTCGCCGTTCGCGTTCAACGTGACGCGGTTGCGTTCACGGTCCACGAGCGGCACGCGCAGCTCCGCCTCCAACCGTTTGATGGTGCGTGTCAGCGACGGCTGCGACAGATGCAGCTGTTCCGCCGCACGCGACAATGTCCCGTGATCGGCGAACGCCACCAGCTGCTCCAATTCAAAGAACTCGACCATGATGTCCTTTCACATCGTCCGACGTCGCCGTTGAGATGGGCTCAGCGGTCGAAATGGTAGTCGTCTCCGAAGAACATGCGCCACGCGGCGAGCACGTCCGAGTAGTTCGCGGTCAGGAAGAACTGGAGTCGTCGCAGCGCCTTCGATGGCAGGCCGCCTTTGTTGTGGGCGAGTATGACAGCTCCGTCTTCGGCGAGCATGAACCGTGCGAGATCGTGACGTGACCCCTGCGCGATGTGGACGTGCACGCCGTGGTCCCGGTCTAGCGCGGTGAAGTAGATGGAGTATCCGGCGAAGCTGAAGATTTCAGGCATCGGCGTATTCCCGGTCGATGGCGCGCAGACCGTCCACGGTGGGCTTGACGCGGTCGAACCAGTGGTGCACGAACGATTCGCCCTCGGCTCCGAACGTGGAGGACAGGATCTTGCCGCTGTCGTCCAGGACCGCGGTATGCGGATAGCCGACTTCAGTGATGGTGATGGTGTCGTCGTCCCATTGCGTGGTGACTCCCATCATGGTGAAGGTGTTCTCTGACTCCATGATTCCCCCTTGGTCGTCGATGTTTCAGCTGGTCAGCTGGTCAGCTGGTTTCCCGGTTTTCTGGTCCTCTTCATCCATGATAGTGATTTGGTCGGGGATGGCGGCGCGTGCCGCGATCGGGCGTCGAAGGCGTTCGCCCCGGGCGAACGACCGGCCTTCCGCGATTGACCTCAAGCGCTTGAAGTCAGCAGAATCGTCAAGCGTACGAAGAAGCACGCACGCGTAGGTTCCGTTCAAAGAGTCCGTCCGGACATGACGGGGAACGGTACGGCGCGTGGGTAACAACACATATCAGTAAAGGAACGCCAATGTATCTGGAACGCATCGACTCGCCGGCCGACCTCAAGAAGCTGGCCGTCGGCGAACTGCCGGCGCTCGCGCAGGAGATCCGCGAAGCGCTCATCGCCAAGCTCGCCGCGCACGGCGGCCATGTCGGCCCGAATCTGGGCGCGGTGGAGCTGGAGATCGCCATGCACTACGTGTTCGACTCGCCGCACGACCGCTTCGTGTTCGATGTGAGCCACCAGAGCTACACGCACAAGATTCTCACCGGCCGCCGCGAGGCGTTCACCGACCCGGCGAAGTACGATGACGACTCCGGCTTCACGAACCCGAACGAAAGCGAGCACGACTGGTTCAACGTGGGCCACACGTCCACGTCCATCTCGCTTGCCTCCGGTCTGGCCAAGGCGCGCGACCTCATGGACGGCGACAACAACGTGGTCGCGGTCATCGGCGACGGCTCGCTCTCCGGCGGCGAGGCGTTCGAGGGCTTCGACACGGTGGGGGAGATGGGCACCAACTTCATCGCCATCGTCAACGACAACGAGATGTCCATCGCGGAGAACCACGGCGGCCTGTACAAGAATCTGCGCGAACTGCGTGAGACGAACGGGCGCGCGTCCACGAACTACTTCACCGCGCTCGGCTTCGACTACCGCTACATCGAGGACGGCAACGACGTGGCCGTGCTCGTCGACGCGCTGCGCGACGTCAAGGACATCGACCATCCGATCGTGCTGCACATCCACACGCTCAAGGGCAAGGGATTCAAGCCGGCCGAAACCGACAAGGAGACCTGGCACTGGAACGGCTGGTTCGACCCGCAGACCGGCGAGTTCGCGGACAGGCCCGCTGTGGAGGACTATTCCACGCTCACTGGCGAATATCTGCTGCGCCGCATGAAGGAGGACCGCCGCATCGTGGCCATCACGTCCGGCACGCCCACGGTGATGGGCTTCACGCCGGAACTGCGCCGCGAGGCCGGCGACCAGCTGGTCGACGTGGGCATCGCCGAGGAGCAGGCCGTGGCGATGGCGTCCGGCATCGCGCGTGGCGGCGGCATCCCCGTGTACGGCTTCTACGGCACGTTCATCCAGCGCACCTACGACCAGCTCATGCAGGACCTGTGCGTGAACGGCAATCCGGCGGTGCTGCTCGACTTCGCGTCCGGCGTGCACGGCATGAACGACGTGACCCACCTCGGCTTCTATGACATCGCGATGATGGGCAACATCCCCAACCTCGTCTACCTGGCGCCGTCCGGCAAGGAGGAGTACTTCGCGATGCTCGACTGGGCGATCGCGCAGCGCGAGCGTCCGGTCGCCATCCGAGTGCCCGCGATGGGCGTCGTCTCCACCGGCAAGGCCGATACGACCGACTACTCGCAGCTGGACCGCTACGAGACGGTGCGCTCCGGCCGCGATGTGGCGATCGTGGCGCTGGGCGACTTCCAGCCGATGGGCGCCGCCGTCGCCGACATGCTGCGCGAGACCGACGGCATCGAGGCGACGCTCATCAACCCGAAGTTCATCACCGGACTCGACCTCGACCTGCTCGACTCGCTGACCGCCGACCATCGCGTCGTCGTCACGTTGGAGGACGGCCAGCTGGAGGGCGGATTCGGAGAGAAGATCGCCTCCCACTACGGTCCGACCGGCATGCGCGTGCGCAACTACGGCATCGCCAAGTCGATGCCCGACCGCTACGATCCGGCCGAACTGCTCGCCGCCAACGGCATCACCGTCGACGGCATCGCAGCCGACATCCGCGCGATGCTCGGCCTGTGACCCTGCCGAGCGGCATCGGGTTTACGGCCGTCACGATCGATGTGATGCGTCACGGAATCGGGAAACCGGTTCCGCGACGCTTCCGTGCGTTGCAGGCCCGTCGGTCCACGGCCATGATGACCTCGGCTCCCGTGCGGACGGCACGGCCCCCGTGCGGGAGTCGCGGATGGTATCGTCGTGCGCGGGCGCATGATGCGGGCGCGCCGCGTGGACGCGCGGCGACGGCAGACCGTGCAATGTGCGCCGACGCGTAAGGAGGGGACATGGCCGACCGTCGTTTCGACCCGGAACGCAAGGACCGCATCATCGAGGCATGCCTCGACGTGATCGCCGAACGCGGCGTCGCCGGCATGTCGCATCGTGTCGTCGCGGCGGCCGCGGGCGTGCCGCTGGGGTCGATGACCTACCATTTCGACGGCATGGCCGACCTGCTGCATCAGGCGTTCGACCGGTTCGCGCAGCGCATGATCGACCGGTTCAATACATGCATGGCCGGTGCGTCCACGCCCGACGAGGCGCTGGAGGCGATCGCGCGGCACATCGAGGGCGACCTGTCGGATTCGGCGCGCGACCTGACCGTCAGTCTGGAGTTCTACACGCTCGCCGCGCGCGACCCCGCGTACCGGGACATCTCGCGCAGGTGGATGACGGCGTCGCGCGCCCACTACGAGCGGTTCTTCGACGCGCGCACCGCCGTGCTCATCGACGCGACCGTCGAAGGCCTGACCCTGCACCGGGCGCTGGGCGACGTGGCCCGCGATCCGGACACGATCCGCGACGGCCTGTACCGCGCCTCCGGCATGACGCGCACCGCCGATGCGTCGCATCCGGTCGCGGCGTCCGATTCAGCGACCTCCCGGTAACAGCCGGCCCGGCCGCCCCCGGTTCATCCCGGAGCGAAACGCCGTCGCGGAGCGAAACGCCGGACCCCGTCATGCCGTAGGGTGGATGGTGGACTGTCGGATACGGCGATTGCGTCAACGATTGACGATGCAGACGATGCTGACGATGCAGACGATTCACCCGCCCGCCCCGGCCGTCCCATCGCAACGAAGAGACGATACGCGCGACCGAGAGCGAAGGAGAAGCATGCGGCTGGTCATCCGTTTCCTCAGACCCTACTGGGCACTGTTCATCATCACGACGATCCTCATGTTCGCCGACGTGATCGGCGCGCTCGTCATCCCCACCTTCGCCGCGGAGCTGCTCAACGAGAGCGCGAACGGCATGTCGTTCGACGCGATGACCGTCACCGCGGTCAAGATGGGCGTCGCCGCGCTGCTGTCCGGTGCGGCGGCCGTGGCTGGCGGATGGTGCTGCTCGCAGCTGACGTCCAAGGTCGGCAAGGACATGCGCGTCGCCCTCTACCGCAAGTCGCTCGACCTGTCGATCTACGACTTCCGCAACTTCGGCACCGCGTCGATCACCACCCGCACCATCAACGACGTGGTCAACATCCAGATGGCCATGACGAACGTGATGGGCGTGCTGCTGCCGGTCCCGGTGATCTTCGCGATCGCGCTGGCGCTCTCGTTCCGCCTCGACCTGACGATGTCGCTGTGGCTGCTGGCCGCGATCGCGTTCGTCAGCGTCGTCGCCTGGTTCATCATGCGCACCGCGTCGCCGCTGTTCCGCCGCCTGCAGAAGCTGCTCGACCGCATCGGCGCCGTGCTACTCGAGAACCTCACCGGCGTGCGCGTCATCCGCGCGTTCGGCAAGGAGCGCCACGAGCAGGAGCGCATGGACGCCACGTTCGCCGACTACGCGATCACGTCCATCAAGGCGAACCGCCTGTTCGCCAACCTCGACGGCCTGTCGTACTTCGGTATGAACGCGTTCATCGTCGTCGTCTACGCGCTCGCCGGCGGACGCATCCACGCGGGCGGCTTCCAGATCGGCGACATCACCGCGATCGTCGAATACGCGATCATGGCGCTGTTCTACCTGATGATGGCCCAGATGGTCATCATGACGCTGCCGCGCGCCCTCGAATGCTGCGACCGCGTGCGCCTCGTCCTCGACCACGACCCGCAGATCGCCGACCCCGAGCCCGGCAAGGCCGTCGACATGACCGCCCGCGGTCCGCTCGACGACGGCGAGGTGCTCGCCTTCCGCGACGTGACGTTCCGCTTCGCCGACGCCCAGGAGGACGCGCTGCGCCACGTCACGTTCACCTGCCGGCGTGGCCAGACGACCGCCATCATCGGCGGCACCGGCTCGGGCAAGTCCACGATCGCCACGCTCGCCCTGCGCCTGCACGACGCCACCTGGGGCAGCGTGCGCCTCGACGGCGTCGACGTCAAGGACATGACCCAGCACGACCTGCGCGAACGCATCGCCTACGTGCAGCAGCAGGCATGGCTGTTCTCCGGCACCATCGCCGACAACCTGCGCTACGGCGACCGCGAGGCGGGCGAGAAGGCCCTGTGGCGCGCCGTCGAGATCGCCCAGGCCGACGAATTCGTCGACTCGCTGGCCGACGGCCTCGACTCGCGCGTCGCCCAGGGCGGCACGAACTTCTCCGGCGGCCAGAAGCAGCGCCTGTCGATCGCGCGCGCCCTCGTGGGCGACAGCCAGCTCATCATCTTCGACGACAGCTTCTCCGCGCTCGACTTCCGCACCGACGCCGCGCTGCGCCGCGCTCTCGACGAGAACATGGGCGACAAGGCCGTGCTCATCATCGCCCAGCGCGTGAGCACCATCCAGCACGCCGACCAGATCGTCGTGCTCGCCGACGGCGAGGTCGCCGGCATCGGCCGTCACGACGAGCTCATGGCCGGATGCCCCGTCTACCGGGAGATCGTCGAATCGCAGACCAGGGAGCCGCAGATGGGAGAGGAGGCCTGACATGAGCGAGACCACGCAGAACACCGAAACCGCGCAGAACAAGCAGAACACGGACGACGTCGAACTCGAGGCCCCCAAGAACGCGGCCGCCACCGCCCGCCGGCTCTTCGCCCAACTGAAGAACCAGCGCGTGCGTCTCGCCATCGTCGTCGCCTCGATCGTGCTGTACACGTTCTTCCACATCGGCGCGCCCATGTACAGCGCCATCGTCGTCGACGCGATCTGGAACGCCGTGCAGACCGCATGGGACGCCGGCGAGCCGTTCGCGATCGGCTGGGACGCCGACGGCGTCGGCCGGCCCATCGCGATCCTCGCGATTCTGTACGTGGGGGAGTGGGGATTCTACTACCTCCAGGCGTACCTGATGGCCTCCGTCGCCGAGAACCTCAACCTGACGCTGCGCCGGCAGATCAGCGCCAAGATCCAGCGGCTCCCGCTGCGCTTCTTCGACCGCAACAAGCCCGGCGAGGTGCTCAGCAAGGTCACCAACGACCTCGACCGCATCAGCGAGGTCATGCAGACCGGCCTGCTGCGCCTGATCACCGCGATCACCACCATCACCGGCTCGCTGATCATCATGATCTGGTACTCGTGGCTGCTGACCGCCGTGTTCCTCGCGTTCATGGCCCTGAGCATGTGGGTCACCAAGCTCGTCGCCAGGAAGAACCTCGAGGTCGCATCCCTGCGCCAGGAGACCATCGGCGACCTGACCGGCCTGACCGAGGAGTACTACAAGGGACGCAACATCATCAAGGCGTACAACCGCGAGGACGACAGCGTCGCCGCGGTCGCCGACGCCGCCGAACGCACCCGCCGCGCCGCCCAGCTCGCCGACTTCATCACGATGTCCGTCAACCCGCTCATCCGCATGATCGCCCGCTTCTCCCAGATGGCCGTCATGCTCATGGCCGGCTGGATGGTCGTCGGCGGCCGCATGACCGTCGGCGTCGCCCAGGCGTTCTACCAGTACATCAACCAGGTGTCCGAACCGCTCACCGAAGCCAGCTACATGATCAACTCGCTGCAGTCGGCGCTCGCCTCCGCGGAACGCACGTTCGAACTGCTCGACGAGGAGGAGGAACGCCCCGACCCGTCGGCCGGCGAGGCCGCCGCGGTGCCCGAACCGGTGCGCGGCCGCGTCGTGTTCGACCATGTGCGCTTCGGCTACGAGCCGGGCCGTCCGCTGATGAAGGACGTGTCGTTCACCGCCGAGCCGGGGAAGAAGATCGCGATCGTCGGCACGACCGGCGCCGGCAAGACCACGCTCATCAACCTGCTCATGCGCTTCTACGAGATCGACGGCGGTTCGATCACGCTCGACGGCGTGCCGACCGCGGCGATGACGCGCGGCGATCTGCGCCGCGAGTTCGGCATGGTACTGCAGGACACGTGGCTGTTCGGCGGCACCGTCGCGGAGAACCTCGCGTACGGGCGTCCCGACGCGACGCGCGAGCAGATCGTCGAGGCCGCGAAGGCGGCGCGCGCCGACTACTTCATCCGCACGCTGCCGCAGGGATACGACACGCCGCTCGACAACGAGGCCGGCAACCTGTCGGTCGGCCAGCGCCAGCTGCTGACCATCGCGCGCGTGTTCCTCGCCGACCCGCCGATCCTCATCCTCGACGAGGCGACCAGCTCGGTCGACACGCGCACCGAGGCGGAGATCGGCAAGGCGATGGCGAAGCTGATGGCCGGACGCACGAGCTTCGTGATCGCGCACCGCCTGTCCACGATCCGCGACGCCGACCTGATCCTGTACATGGAGCACGGCGACATCATCGAGATGGGCGACCACCACACGCTGCTGGAGCGCGGCGGCAAGTACGCCTCCCTCTACAACTCCCAGTTCGCGTAGCCGGGCGCGGGAACGCCGCCCGTCCACATGGCAGCGCGGCGGGTGACGGGACGGGCGAAGCGGGGTATCCTCGCTCGGGTCGCATGAATCCGAAGGAGGACCCCGCCCATGATCGCCGGACTGTCGTTGACCACGCTGCTGCTGATCCTGCTGGCCGGCATCGGCGCCGGATTCGTCGGATACGCGGTGGGCGCCTCGTCGCTCGTCTCGTATCCGGCGCTGCTGGCGCTCGGCATCCCGCCGGTCATGGCCAACGCCAGCAACACGGTCGGCGTGATCGGCACCGGCGTGGGCGGCATGCTCGGCGCGCGCAGGGAGCTCGCCGGGCAGACGGGCCGCGTCGTCGCCTACATCGCGATCGGCGCGTCCGGCGGCGTCGCCGGCGCGTTCCTGCTGCTGGGCCTCGATCCGACCGTGTTCGAATATCTGGCGCCCGCGCTGATTCTGTTCAGCGCCGTGCTGATCGGCGTCAACCCGCGCGGCCGCATGCAGGCCCGCCGCGCCTGCGCGGACGTGCGCTCCCAATTGGACGGCGTCGCGCCCGCGATCGACCGGCCGGTGCAGCCGATGCGCGACGACGCGTGGTGGGTGTGGCTGGGCGTGTGCTCGGTCGCCGTCTACAGCGGCTACTTCGGCGCCGGCGCCGGCACGCTGGGTCTGGCGATGCTCGACGCGGCCCGCATCGGCCCGTTCCACAAGATCAACGCGCTCAAGACGCTCGTGGGCATGGGCGCGAACATCAGCGCGTCGGTGATCTTCATCGCCAAGGGCGTCGTCGACTGGCCGGCGGCGATCATGCTGTGCGTCGGATGCTTCATCGGCGGCTACATCGCCCCGCCGATCACGCGCCGCATCCCCGCCAGGGCGATGCGCGCCGCGGCGGTCGTCGCCGGCGTCGTCCTCGCCGCCGACCTGGCGCTCAAGACCTACTGACGATGCCGATCCGACCCCGATCCGTCCACATTCCGGACATCGTAAGCTCCTCCCGGCGCCCGTAGGCGGCCGGAACGGCCCGAAAGCGCCCATCGTGAAAATCTATGACGGGCCATAGAACCCGCACGATCGCACGCCTGCGGCGATCGGCGGTAGCGGCCCATAAGCAGCCCCTATAGCCACGCCGGTGCGCACCACGGAAGCGGCGTGTAGGTTGATGCATCAGCGAGAGGGACGACCCCTCGCGGCCATACCAGGCCACATACGGCCGCATCGGCCACACGCAGACAGCAGACATCCGAGGAGGTGCGCACATGACGAGGTTCAACACCCAGCTGGTCCACGGGCTTCCGGTCGGCGACAACGCCACCGGCGCCGTGAACCCGCCCATCTACAATTCTTCCACGTACACGTTCGGGTCGGTGCGCGAGATGCCCCGCTGGGACTATGCGCGCAGCGGCAACCCGACCCGCGAGTTCCTCGAGCGCCAGATCGCCCAGCTCGAGCACGGCACCCGCGGATTCGCGTTCGCCTCCGGCCTGGCCGCGATCCACGCCGTCCTGTCGGTGTTCTCGCCCGGCGACCGCATCGTCGTGGGCGACAACATCTACGGCGGCACCTACTCGCTGTTCAACGAGTACTTCGCCGAACGCGGCATCGAATTCGACACCGTCGACACGTCCGACTTCGAGGCGCTCGAACAGGCGGTGAGCGGCCGCGGCCCGCACGGCGTGCGCCGCGCCCCCGCCCGCGCCGTCTACTTCGAGGTACTCACCAACCCGCTGCTCAAGGTCAACGACGCGGCGCGCATCAGCGCCGTCGCCCACCGCTACGGGGCGCTGTCGATCGTCGACAACACGTTCGTCACCCCCTACCTGCAGCAGCCGCTCGATCTGGGCGTGGACGTCGTCATCCATTCGGCCACCAAGTATCTGGCCGGGCATTCCGAGGTGACCGCGGGCCTCGTCGTCGTGCGCGACGACGTGCTCGCCCAGGCGGTCTACTTCGCGCAGAACCGCTTCGGCGGCGTGCTCGCCCCGGCTGAATGCAACGACGTGCGCCGCGGCATCCAGACGCTCGCCCTGCGCCTCGAACGCCAGCAGGAGAACGCGCAGGCCATCGCCGAATACCTGGCCGCCAGCCCGCTCGTCGTCGCCGTCCACTATCCGGGCGTGTCCGCCGACCGCGACCGTCTGCTCGCCGACAACGGCCTGCGCGGCTTCGGCGGCGTGCTGAGCTTCGAGGTCGCCGACGGGGTGGACCCGGAGGTCCTGCTCGACTCGCTGCACGTGTTCCGTCTGGCCGTGAGCCTGGGCGCGGTGGAGAGCCTCGCCGAACTGCCGTCGCGCATGACGCATTTCGAACTGCCGCGCGAGGAGCGGCTCAAGGTGGGCATCACCGACGGGCTGATCCGACTCGCCGTCGGCATCGAGGACAAGGCCGATCTGATCGACGACCTCGCCCATGCGTTCGCCCTCGCATCCGGCGCGCACGCCGACGCCGATTCCGCGGCGGATTCCGCGGAAGTCGCCGCCGTCGCCTGACGGCGCGGCGCCCGTCCGACGACGGCCGCAGCCGCCGTTCCATCACCGTTTCCATCCGTCGTCGCATCCTCATGCGACGCGCATGCCCTGCGCGAGCCATGCTCGATGCCGGCCTGCGCGCCGATCGACGGTTCCTATCCTCATCCGTTCCATACCCCGGATCATCCGATACCCATTCACGTACCTATCCTCATAAGGAGCATCATCATGTCCGACCTTCGCACCATCTTCCACGACATCCTCGCCGGCGACGCCGAGAAGCCCTATCTGGTGAGCGCCTGGCAGCATCTCATCGGCCACGAGTACGGGGCCGAGGAGTTCGCCGCCGCATACACCGAGTTCGTGCGCCGCTGGGACTGGCAGTGGGTGAAGATCAACCCGCGCGCCGTCTACTACTCGGAGGCGTGGGGCGGCGTCTACGACCGCGACGACTACAACGGCTTCGTGATCCCGCGCAAGGTCCGCGCCGCGATCGGACGCCCCGAGGACGTCGCCGGCATCGAACGGCTCGACCCGGCCGCCAATGAATTCCTGCGCGAGGCGTACGACGCGGCGGCGATCATCCGCCGCAACCTGCCCGACCGCGCCGTCGTGCAGACGATCTTCTCCCCGCTGTCGGTGCTGCTGCAGCTGGCCGACCTGCCGCTGTACCCGGGCGACGACTACGCGACGCCCGACCTGACCATCGACGACGTGATCCTCTCCCGTCCCGACGACGCCAAGCGCGCGCTGGCGAACATCGCCGAGACGCTCGCCGACTACGCGGCCGCGCTCGTGCGCCCCGAATCGGAGGGTGGCGCCGGCCTCGACGGCATCTTCTACGCGGTCACCGGCACCGTCAGCGAAGGCTACTTCGACGACGCGCGCTACCGCGAGTTCTCCGAACCGTACGACCGCATCGTCATCGACGCGATCCGCAAGGCGAACCCGGACGCGGCGGTCCTGCTGCACACGTGCCGCGCCGACTCCCACCCGGAATGGTTCGACCGCCTCGGCGTCGACCTGGTCCACTGGGACCAGTACCTGCCCGGCAACCCCAAGGCCGACGCCGCGCTGAAGGCCGTGCCGGTCGCCGGCGCCAACTACACGCTGTTCGCGTCCGACGGCGACACGGCGCGCATCCGCGGCGAGATCGACGACACGATCGCCCTGGCCGCCGGACGCCCGTTCCTGCTGGCGCCCAGCTGCACCGTGCCCACGCCGGCCTCCGACGAGGCGCTGCGACTGCTGAGCGAGGCGCGCGCCTGAGACGGCATCCGCCGGCGCCGGGGGGAACGTCCGCCGGCGGCCGGCGCACACAGAGACAGACGAGGGCGGCCCGTCGGGCAGACGGGCCGCCGACCAAGAGAGGGAACAACATCATGACCATCCGTACATCCATCGCACGAACGATACGAACCGCCGCCGCGGCCGCGATCGCGGCCGGCACGCTGCTGGGCGCGGGCGCCTGCGGACTGGGCGGCGACGCGGCGAACGCGGCGGGCGGCTCGTCCGACACCGTGTACTTCGCGGCGATCTACCCGCAGACCGGCCAGTACGCCGAATATGGCCGCCTGTTCAAGCAGGGCTTCGACCTGGCCGTCAAGGACGTGAACGCGGACGGCGGCGTGCAGGGCCGCAAGCTCGCGATCACATACTTCGACACGCAGTCCGACGCCAAACAGGACGCGTCCGTGGCACCGAAGATCGCCTCCGACCAGTCGGTCATCGCCGTCGTGGGCGACTACACGTCGCCGGCGTCCGCCGCCGCGTCGCCCACCTTCCAGCAGGCCGGACTCGTCCACTACGGCTTCAACAACTCCGCGCCCACGTTCACCGACACCGGCGACCACGTGTGGACGCCGCAGATCGGCCAGGACATCTACCAGAAGGCGAACGCCGACGCGGTCGCCAAGGTCGCCAAGCGCGTCTCGGTCGTCTACATCGAGAACGACTGGGGCAAGCAGGCGTACGAGTACTTCAAGCAGGAGGCCGAACGCAACGGCACCGAGATCGTCTACGAATCCTCCTACCTGCCCGACTCCACCGACCTGTCGCCGATCCTCATCCCCGCCCGCGACGCGCAGCCCGACGCGGTCGTGAACATCGGCTACGGCCCCGACGGCGCGCTCGTGCTCAACACGCTGCGCGACAAGCTCGACTACGACGGCCCGTTCTACGGCGGCCAGGAGACCCAGGAGTTCCTCGACCTCGCCGGCGACAACGCCGAAGGCACCACCATCACCGGCTGCTTCTCCGCCACCGGCACCACCGACGAGAAGGCCAAGACGTTCGTCAAGGAATTCAACAAGGAGTACGGCAACGACCCGGGCAACTTCGAAGTGACCGCCTACCAGGCGATCATCGACCTCGCCTACGCGGCCAACAAGACCGACGCGACGCGCGACGGCATCCAGAAGGCGCTCGAGACCGTCGACGACTTCCCGCTCTACCAGGGCGAGGGCGGCACGTTCGGCTTCGACGTCAAGACCCGCCGCGCCGACGGCATCGCCCCGATCCTGCTGCGCGTCGAGGACGGCCGGTTCGTCCAGGTCGAGGACTGACGGCCGCGGCCGCGCACACGGCACAGGAAGGCATCGACCATGATCGACATCATCTTCTCCGGACTCGTCCACGGCGGCGTCTACGCGCTCGTCGCGGTCGGCATGTCGCTGATCTTCGGCGTCACCAACGTCGCCAACTTCGCCCAGGGCTCCATCGTCGCCGCGGGCATGATGCTCGCCTGGTGGCTCGGCGGCACGCTCGGCTGGGGCATCGTCCCCGTGACCCTCGCCGTCGCCCTCGCCACCGGCGTGCTCGGCCTGCTCATCAACACGGCCGTCATCGCCCCGCTCGAAGGACGCCGCCCGATCGCCGCGCTCCTCGCCACGATCGGCGTCGGCCAGATCATCGACAGCGGCCTGCAGCTGACGTTCGGCACGCGCACGCGCGCCTTCCCGCAGCTGCTGCCCACCCACGACCTGCAGTTCGCCGGCGTGCGCTTCGGCACCTCCGACGTGACGATGGCGCTCCTCGCCGTCGCCTCGATGGCCGCCCTGTGGGCGTTCCTCACCTTCGGCAAGGTCGGCCAGGCGATCCGCGCCACCTCGCAGGACCCGCAGGCCGCCCAGCAGATGGGCATCCCCGTGGGCACGGTGCGCAACGTGTCGTTCGCGATCGGAGCGGTCCTCGCCGGCGTGTCCGGCATCTTCGTCGGCCTGTTCAACGCGAACGTCAACCCCACCAACGGCGGCTCGATCGGCATGACCGCGTTCGTCGCCG
Source organism: Bifidobacterium samirii (assembly GCF_003952945.1). Classification (GTDB taxonomy): domain Bacteria; phylum Actinomycetota; class Actinomycetes; order Actinomycetales; family Bifidobacteriaceae; genus Bifidobacterium; species Bifidobacterium samirii. The sequence continues at coordinate 93,321 of NZ_QXGK01000004.1, read as the reverse complement.
CCACCATCGGCGGACTCGGCTCCATCCCCGGCGCGCTCGCCGGCGGCATCGTGCTCGGCCTCGTCGAATCGGTCGGCGTGTCGCTGATCGGCGACGGCGCGCACGACCTGATCACGTTCGGCGCGCTGCTCATCATCCTCATCGTCCGCCCGCAGGGCCTGTTCGGCGCCGCCGGCGTGCAGTCCGAGCCGATGACCGGCACGTTCCTCGACGCCGGCCGCCCGATCGAACTGCCCCGATGGGCGAACTGGGCGCTCGCCGCACTGCTCGTCGCCACCCCGTTCGTGTTCTCCGACTATCTGGCCGGCATCGGCACGCAGGTCGCCATCTACGCGATCGCCGCCGTCGGCCTCACCCTCATCTCCGGTTCGGCCGGGCAGACGATCCTCGGCATGGCCGGACCGTTCGCCGTCGGCGCCTACGCGTCCGCACTGCTCGTCACCCGCGCCGGATGGCCGTTCCTCGCCGCCCTGCCTGCCGCCGGCGTCATCGCCGCGATCGCCGCCTGCGTGCTCACGTTCCCCGTCTGGAAGCTCAGCGGCCACTACGTGGCCATCGCCACGATTGGCGTGGGCGCCGTCATGGTCGCCGCGATCCGACTGGCGCAGCCGCTGACCAACGGCTCGCTCGGCATTCAGGGCATCCCGCTGCCCACCGTGTTCGGCCAGGTGCTCTACACCCAGCAGATGCAGTACCTGCTCGACGTGATCGTGCTGCTCATTGCGCTCGCCGCCGTCACCCGGCTGCGCCGATCCCATCTCGGCCATGTGTTCGAGGCCGTCGGCTCCGACGAACGCGCCTCCGAGGCGCTCGGCATCCGCTCCGGCGCGTACAAGGCGCTCGCATACGCGCTGGCCGCGTTCCTCTCCGGAGTCGCCGGCTCGCTGCTGGCCCACCAGTACACGTACATCGACCCGACGATCTTCACGTCCACCGTATCCACGCTGATCCTGACCGTCGTCGTGCTGGGCGGCATGTCGTCGCCGCTGGGCGCGGTGCTCGGCTCGATCGTGCTGATCGGCGCGCCCGAGGCCTTGCGCTTCGCCACCGACGCGCGTGTGCTGATCTACGGCGCGCTGCTGGTCGTCATCATCCTGTTCCGCCCGCAGGGCCTGTTCTCAAGGAAGGCGTGAACCATGAGCGAACGTCATCACGAACCCGACACCGCCACCGACGAGACCGCGACCGCCGCCGTGCCCGCCGGCGCGTCCGGCGCGACGGCCGGCGAACCCGCCTGGCCGCTCGTCGACGCCGTCACCGGCATCGACCTCGACAACGAGCGGCTCACCGACGCGCGCGACTTCGCCGCGTACGCCGAACGCCACCGCCGGGCCGTCCTCGACGCGCCGGCCATCCTGCGCGTGCGCGACCTCGACAAGTCGTTCGCCGGACTGCACGCGGTCGACCACGTCTCGTTCGACCTGCATCAGGGCGAGGTGATCTCGATCATCGGCCCCAACGGCTCGGGCAAGTCGACGCTGATCAACCTGATCAGCGGGTTCCTCGCCCCCGATTCGGGCCTGGTCGACATCGACGACGAGCCGGTGGCCGGCCGCGGCGCGGTCGACGTGGCCGAACGCGGCCTGTCGCGCACGTTCCAGAACGGCCGCGTGTTCGGCGCGCTCAGCGTCGACGACAACGTCGCCCTCGGCTACCATCGCCGCCTGCGCGCGCTGCGCCCCGCCAAGGGACTGCAGCGCTACCCGGTCGTCAGATGGGCGTCGCTGCTGGGTGAGACCGCGCTCGCGCTCGTCCCCGGACCGGCCGCCCGACGCGAATCCGCCGAGGTCGACATCCGCGTGGAACGCGAGATCATGCGCTTCCGCGAGCGCCTGGGCGACCGTCGCGGCAACGCGACGTACACGCTGTCGTATGCGAACCGGCGGCGCACCGAGATCGCGCGCGCCCATATCAGCGAGCCGCGCATCCTGCTGCTGGACGAGCCGACGGCCGGCATGAACCAGTCCGAGACGGCGGAGGTGACCCGGCAGCTGCAGTATCTCAAGGCGCAGGGGCATACGATCCTGCTCGTCGAGCACAAGATGGACCTGGTGACGGCCGTGTCCGACCGGGTGCTGGCGATGGACGGCGGCCGCGTCATCGCGGAGGGCGCGCCGGACGACGTGCGGCATGCGCCGCAGGTGGTCGAGGCGTATCTGGGCAAGCGGCTCGGCCGTGAGGGCGTCTCGCCGCGCGCCGCCGGCCAGAGCGGCGTGCTCGCGATGCAGAACGCGATCGGCGAGGCCGGTGCGGACGCCGCGGGCGCGCCGGACGAGGCCGCGGCCGGTTCCGCGGCGCGGCCCGCCGTCGGCGTCGCGCGCGTCTCGTCGCCCGCCCCGGCCGCGCAGGCGCCGGCGACGGCGGGGGAGACGCCGCTGCTCGCCCTGGAGGACGTGAACGTGTTCTACGGGCAGGTGCATGCGCTCCAGAACGTGTCGATCGCCGTGCCGCAGGGCGCGATCGTGTGCCTGCTGGGCGGCAACGCGTCCGGCAAGTCCACGACGATGAAGACGATCCTGGGGCTCAACCGTCCCGCGAGCGGCGTGCTGCGCTACGAGGGCGACGACATCACGGCGACGCCGACCCGCCGCCGCGTCGCCCGGGGCATCGCCGCCGTGCCCGAGGCGCGCCGCATCTTCCCCGACATGACCGTGCGCGAGAATCTGCTCGCCGGCGCGTACACGCGCACCGACCGCGCCGGCGTGCGCGACGACGTGGAACGCATGTACGAGCGCTTCCCGAGGCTGGGCGCGCGCCGCGGCCAGCTCGCCGGCACGATGTCCGGCGGCGAGCAGCAGATGCTCGCGTTCGCCCGCGCGCTGATGAGCCATCCGAAGCTCATCTGCATGGACGAGCCTACGATGGGCCTGTCGCCCCGACTCGTCGAGGACGTCCTCGACCAGATCGTCCGCCTGCGCGACGAACTGGGCGTGTCCGTCCTCATGGTCGAACAGCAGGCCGAACTCGCCCTGTCGGTCGCCGACTACGGCTACGTGCTGCAGAACGGCCGCATCCGACTGCACGGCGAGGCGGCGGACCTGCTCGGCAACGACCAGGTGCGCGAGGCCTACCTCGGCGGTGCGGCCCGATGAGAGCCACGCCGTCCATCCCGTCCGTGCCGCCGGCCCTGCCGCCTGCGGCACGGACGTCGGCGGTCCTTCCGGCCGCCGCGTCCATCCCTCCCATCCCGCCGGCCGCCGCACGATGTACCGCCCCGACCGCCACCCCCATCACGCAAGGAACGATCCGATGACCATCGACTTCTGTACCGCAGCCGTCCACGCCGGATACGACCGCGCCGCCAACGCGCGCGCCGCCACCGTGCCCATCTACGCGTCCGCCGCCTTCGACATGGAAAGCGCCGAACACGGCGACGCCCTGTCCGCCGGCACCGCCGAGGGATTCTCCTACTCGCGCGTCGCCAACCCCACCGTCGACGCGCTGGAGAGGCGCATCGCCGCGCTCGAAGGCGGCGTCGCGGCCGTGGCCGTCGCCTCCGGCATGGCCGCCGTCTCGTTCGCGCTCCTGTGCGCCGCCGAAGGAGGCGGGCGCATCATCTCGCCGACCAACCTGTACGGCGCGTCCGTCGACGCGATGGAGAGCTTCTTCCCCGCCTTCGGCATCCACACCGACTTCGTGGCCGACATCAACGACCTGGCGCAGGTCGAAGCGCGCATCGGGCCGGACACGCGCGCCATCTACGCCGAAACCGTCGCCAACCCGTCCACGGACGTCACCGACGTGGACGCGCTCGCCGACCTCGCCCACCGGCACGGCATCCCGCTCATCGTCGACAACACCGTGCCCACCCCCTACCTGTTCCGGCCCATCGAACACGGCGCCGACATCGTCGTCCACTCGACCACCAAGGGCATCACCGGGCACGGCAACGCGGTCGGCGGCGTCGTCGTCGACGCCGGACGCTTCGACTGGACCAACGGACGCTTCCCCCAGTTCACCACGCCCGAACTCGTCGTCAGCGACGAACGCGCCGGCATCGAACACAGCTTCGCCAGCCGCTACGGCAACGAGGCGTTCATCCGCCGCGTGCGCATCAAATACCTGCGCACGTTCGGCGCGGTCCCCAGCCCCTTCAACGCCTACCTGTCGCTCGTCGGCCTTGAAACATTGCCCCAGCGCGTCGCCCGCCAGGCCGCCAGCGCGCAACGCATCGCCGCGCACCTGCTCGACGTGCCCCACGTGACCCGCGTCAACCACTCCGCCCTCGGCCTGACCGGCCAGCGTGACCTGGTGCGCCGCGACTTCCCGCAGGGCGTCGGCCAGATCCTCTCCTTCACCGTGGACGGCGACGACAGCAACGTGCGGCGCATCCTCGACGGCGTGCGGCTCTTCTCCTACATCCCCAACATCGGCGACGCGCGCTCGCTGATCGTCGACCCGGCGCGCATCACCCACCGCGAAGTGCCCGCCGCATACCGTCTGGCCGCCGGCGTCACCGACAATCTCATCCGCCTGTCCATCGGACTGGAGGATCCGGACGACCTGATCGCCGACCTCGACCAGGCCATCGCCGGCGCCTACTGATCCGGCAGGGGGGAGGACTGATACGCGGCCGATGCGACGGGACATGCGCCCGACGCATCGGCCTGACCCGCCGCAATCGGCGCCGCGGCGCTCGCTGAGAGCGAACACGGCGCTCGCCGTCCCGTCCGGGTGAGACGGGGCGGCGATAGAGTGGACTGGATACGTGTTGGCACGAGACGAATAGGCACCCATGCTCCAGATCAAGTCGATATCCAAGCAGTACACGACCGGAGGATTCACCCAGAAGGCGCTCGACGACGTCAGCCTCAACCTGCGCGACAGCGAATTCGTCGCGATCCTAGGACCGTCCGGCTCGGGCAAGACCACGCTCCTCAACATCATCGGCGGCCTCGACCGCTACGATTCGGGCGATCTGGTCATCAACGGCATCTCCACCCGACGCTACAAGGACCGCGACTGGGACTCGTACCGCAACCACACGATCGGCTTCGTGTTCCAGAGCTACAACCTCATCCCGCACCAGAGCATCCTGTCCAACGTGGAGCTGGCGCTCACCATCTCCGGCGTCACCAAGGCCGACCGGCGCGAACGCGCCCGCCGCGCGCTCGAACGCGTCGGCCTGGGCGACCACGTCGACAAGCGCCCCAACCAGCTGTCCGGAGGCCAGATGCAGCGCGTCGCCATCGCCCGCGCGCTCGTCAACGACCCCGACATCGTGCTGGCCGACGAGCCCACCGGCGCGCTCGACTCCGACACGTCCGTGCAGATCATGGAACTGCTCAAGGAGGTGGCGCGCGACCGGCTCGTCGTCATGGTCACGCACAACCCCGAACTGGCCGAGGAGTACGCCACGCGCATCGTCAACCTGCGCGACGGCGTCATCCGCTCCGACTCCGACCCGTACGAGCCCGACACGGCCGCGGCCGGCGAGGCCGAGCACCGCACGATGGGCCGCGCCTCGATGTCGTTCGCCACGTCGCTGGCATTGAGCTTCAACAACCTGCGCACCAAGAAGGCGCGCACGTTCCTCACGTCGTTCGCCGGCTCGATCGGCATCATCGGCATCGCGCTCATCCTGTCCGTCTCCACCGGCGTGAACACGTACATCGACGACATCCAGCGCAGCACGATGACCGCCTACCCGATCACCATCGACGCCGAGACCTTCGATCTGACCGAGATGATGACCGGCCAGTCCGCCGACGCCGGCGAAGGCACGGCGCACAAGGCCGACGGCATCTACCCGGACGACCGCAGCCTCAAGGCCACGTCCACGCTCACCAGCTCCATCACCGAGAACAACCTCACCGACTTCAAACGCTACCTGGACGACGAAAGCAGCGAGATCCACCAGTACGTGGGCGACACCGGCATCCAATACACGTACGACGTGAGGTTCTCCGTCTTCTCCCACGACGAGGACGGCACGCTCGTGAACGCCGACGGCGTCAACGTGGGCGACACCGGCACCTCGTCGATGGCGTCCGCGATGGCGACCAGCACCAACAGCGGCATGTCCGCCTCGTCGTTCACGTCCAGCCGCATCTCGATGCTCACCGGCAAGACCGACGAGAACGCCGCCCCGGACTCGTTCAACGAGATCATGCCCGGCGCCGACGACTCGCAGCTCGTCAGCACGGTCGTCACCGACAACTACCGCGTGGTCGAAGGCTCCTGGCCCAAGGCCGCCGACGAGGTCGTGCTCGTGCTCGACGAGAACAACTCGATCCCGCTGACCACGCTCTACGAGCTGGGCATGCTGCCCGCCGCCGACTACAACGAGATGATGTCCGCGCTCGACGCCGGCGACGAACTCGACACCCCGCAGGACAAGCTCGACTACGCCGAGGCGCTCGACCACGAGCTCTACCTCCTGCCCGCCTCCGACCAGTACGTCAAGGGCGACGACGGCCGCTACACGTACATCGGCGACGACGCGGACGAGATCGAATCCCGCCTCGCCGACGCGACGAAGCTCAAGGTCGTCGGCGTCGTCAAGGCGAAGAAGGACGCGAACGCGACGCCGCTGCCCACCGGCGTCGGCTACACGCGCGCCCTGACCGACGAGCTCATCGACCGCGCCGACTCCAGCGCCATCGTCGCCGACCAGAAGGCCGACGCGACGCACAACGTGCTCAACGGCATGACGTTCTCGCCCGACGACGACGCGACCAAGGCCGACGACGCGCGCGCCTACGTCGCCACGCTCGGCGTGACCCAGAAGGCCACGATGGCCAAGACGATGATGGGCCAGAGCGCCCAGGCCGGGCAGGCCGCCGATCCGACGCAGGCGGCCGCGATGGCGCAGATGGACGAGCAGCAGCTCGCCGCCAGCTTCGACCAGTACATCGCCACCGCCCCGCAGGAGACGCTCGTCGCCATCTACGACCGCTACGTGTCCACCGGCAGCTACGACGACAACCTCGCCGCGTTCGGCGTCGTCAGCCGCGACGCGCCCTCGTCGATCAACATCTACACCGACAGCTTCGAGGACAAGGACAAGGTGTCCGACGCGATCGCCCACTACAACGAGACCGTCGACGACGAGAACGACAGGATCACGTACACCGACTACGTGGGCCTGATGATGAGCTCCGTCACCACGATCATCAACGTCATCTCCTACGTGCTCATCGCGTTCGTGTCCGTCTCGCTGATCGTCTCGTCGATCATGATCGGCATCATCACGTACATCTCCGTGCTGGAACGCACCAAGGAGATCGGCATCCTGCGCGCGATGGGCGCGTCCAAGCGCAACGTGTCGCAGGTGTTCAACGCGGAGACCGGCATCATCGGCCTGTGCTCCGGCGTGCTCGGCGTGGCGATCACCGTCGCGCTCAACGTGCCGATCAACGCGGTGCTGCACCACTTCATCGGCGACGACGGCGTCAACGCGGTGCTGCCGCCGGCCGCCGCCGCGATCCTCGTGGTCCTGAGCATCGTGCTCACGCTCATCGGCGGCCTCATCCCGTCGAAGAAGGCGTCCCGCCAGGACCCGGCGACCGCGCTGCGCACCGAGTAGCCGCCTGGCCGCGGTCTCGGCGTCGGCGATTGCGCCCGTCCTGTACGCAAACGTGTACGGGACGGGCGTTTGCGTCAACACGCTGCTACGATGGGCGGCAGGACGGCGCCATGGCGGCGCCGACCGAGGAAAGGGGCAGTCATGCCGGGATTCATAGCCTTCGTCGTGCTCATCGTCATCGTCGCCGCCGTATTGGGCGGCGCGGTCTTCGTCGTCCCGCAGCAGCAGGCGTACATCATCGAACGCTTCGGCAAGTTCAGCACGGTCCAGTTCGCCGGCATCCACGTGAGGATCCCGGTCGTCGACCACATCGCCACCAAGACCAACATGCGCGTCAGCCAGCTCAACGTGCAGCTGGAGACCAAGACGCTCGACAACGTGTTCGTCACCGTCGTCGCCTCCACCCAGTTCCGCGTCAACCCGGAGAACGTCGCCACCGCCTACTACGAGCTGCGCGACCCCGCCGGCCAGCTGCGCAGCTACATGGAGGACGCGCTGCGCTCCGCCATCCCCGCCCTGACCCTCGACGACGCGTTCGCCCGCAAGGACGACGTCGCCTTCGACGTGCAGAAGACCGTCGGCAACGAGATGGCCCGCTTCGGCTTCACCGTCGTCAAGACGCTCATCACCGCCATCGACCCGTCGCCGCAGGTTAAGAACGCGATGGACTCCATCAACGCCGCCCAGCGCGAGAAGGAGGCCACCCGCCAGCGCGCCGAGGCCCAGCGCATCCAGATCGAGACCCAGGCCGCCGCGGAAGCGGAGAAGACCCGCCTGCAGGGCGAAGGCCAGGCCAACTACCGTCGCGAGATCGCCAGCGGCATCGTCGACCAGATCAAGAGCCTGCAGGCCGTGGGCATGAACATCAACGACGTCAACAACGTCGTCCTGTTCAACCAGTACCTCGACGTGATGCGCTCCCTCGCCGAATCCGACAACGCGAAGACCGTCGTGCTGCCCACGTCCACGCCCGGCGGCTACGAGGACCTCTACCAGCAGATCACCAAGGCGATGGTCACCGCCAACGAGACCAAGGCGTGACACGCCTAGAATGGGACGCATGAGCAAGACGATCGTGAACTGCCTGCCGTTGACCGACGCCGAGAAACGCGACTTCATGCTGGCCATAGCCGACGTGCGCCGCCCCGGCGACGACATCCACCTCGAATTCGCCGGCGACCCGCGCCAGCGCGGCATGATGGGATGGAAGGCGAGCGTCCCCGAACCGCTGCGCGCCGACGCGACCGCCGTCATCGGCAACATCGCGCCGGGGGAGTGCGCGCAATACCCGCGGCTCGAATGGCTCCAGACATGGAGCGCCGGCGTCGACCGCTATCTGGCGCCCGGCATCCTGCCCGACGGCGTCACCCTCACCAACGCGACCGGCGCCTACGGGCAGAGCGTCGCCGAACACCTGTTCGCGATGATGATGGCGCTCATGAAGAACATCCCCGCGTACGCGCGCCAGCAGCAAGACCGCCGCTGGCACGACCTCGGCCCCGCCCTCACCCCGAGCGGCGCCACCGTGCTCGTCATCGGCACCGGCGACATAGGCTCGCATTTCGCCCGCCTGTGCAAGGCCGTCGGCGCGCACACGGTCGGCGTGCGCCGCGACCCGGCCACGCCGGCCGACGGCATCGACGACATGCACGGCTTCGCCGACCTCGACACGCTCCTGCCCGACGCGGACGTCGTGGCGCTCGCCGTGCCGTCCACGCCGCAGACCCGTCACCTCATCGACGGACGTCGGCTCGTCATGCTCAAATCCACGGCCGTGCTGCTCAACGCCGGCCGCGGCGACGCCGTCGACCCGGTCGCACTGTCCCGCGCACTGGCCGAGGACCAGCTGCACGGCGCCGGCCTCGACGTGACCGAACCCGAACCGCTGCCCGCCGACAGCCCGCTGTGGGCCGAACCGCACTGCCTGATCACCCCGCACGTGGCCGGCGGCAACCATCTGGCCGTCACCGAGGGGCGCATCATCGCGATCGCGCTCGAGAACACGCGCCGCTACGTGGCCGGCGAGCCGCTGACGAACGTGCGACGCTAGCCGGCGCCTCCTGCACGGACGCTGCCGGGATGCCGGCGGCGTCCAGCCGTCCCTCGGCCGGTTTTCCGGTCAGCCGGCGAGGAACGCGCCGATCGCCTCGGCAGCCGCATACCCCTTGCGGTACATGCGCTCCAGTCCCTCGAACGACTTGGACAGCGTGTTGAGCCCGCACAGGTCGTCGGGGGCGAGGATGAGCACGCGGCCGTCGCGCGCATACTCCTCGGCCAGGTCCAGCTCGTCGTTGTACGTGCGGTAGCGTTCGCGCAGCCGTTCGGCCGCGGCCGGCCACGAACGCCGCAGGATGCGCGCCGGCGCCAGGTCGCGCCGCTGCTCGCGCCGCTCGTCGCGTCGGCGGCTCAGGATCAGCACGATGCGCTCGCATCCGTCGTCGATGGCCCGCTGCACCGGGACCGGGTCGGCGATGCCGCCGTCGAAATAGGGCACGCCGTCGATCACATACGGTTCGCACGCCACCGGCACGGCGCTCGACGCCTTCATGATGTCGTAGTCGTCGTAGTGCACGTCCGACTTGTCGAAGTACCTGGCCGAACCGTCGCGCGCGTCGCAGGCGACGACGGTGAACCCGATGGGGCTGGCCTCGAACGCCGCGTAGTCGACCGGGTTCTCGCCGTCGTGGTTGCTCAGCGTGCTGTACACGTAGTCGAGGTTCGCGAAGTTGTGGTTGCGGATGTAGCTGTCGAAGCTCGCGTACTCCTTGCGGAACGCGTACTGGGTGTAGAACGTGTGGTTGCGGCCGTGCTGGCCGGCGATGTACGAGACCATGTTCGCGCTGCCGGCCGAGACGCCGTAGCAGTGGTCCACGAGGATGCCGTCCTCGAGCATGCGGTCCATGACGCCGCACCCGAAGATCGCGCGGAAGCCGCCGCCCACGTCGATGAGCGCCGTGCGCGGGCGCGGCTGCGACGCCGTTACGTTCTCGGTTCCGTTCGCGTTCGTCGCCGTCCCCGTGGCGTCCGCCCGATCCGCCGTGTCCGTCGCGTGCGTCGTCTGTTGCGTGTCCATGCCGTCCTCCCGTGCCGTGTCGTCCCCGTCCGGCGCCGTCGCGCGGCGCCTGCGCGGAATCGACCCTACTCGCGTTGTCGGGACAACCGGCGTCCGTTCGGCCGCGGCGAACCGGAAACCGGACGGGTGCGGCGAGGATGTCCGGTTTCGCCGATGCGGTTCGGGTGCGGAAGGTCAGCCGGCCAGCAGGTCGCGCGCCAGCGTCGCGATGCGCGCCGACGGATCCGAATTGGCGATCTCGACGCCGCCGATGGCATCATCCGACGCGAGCGCGCCCAACGATTCGAGCACGACCGCCAGATGGCGCACCGTGCCGGCGTGCCCGTCGACGATGGCCGTCGAGGAGGGCAGCAGCTCGCGGAAGTAGTCACGGTAGAACACGAAATGCGTGCAGCCGAGCACGACCGCATCGACGCCCGTCAGATCGTAGCGGTCGAAATAGCCGTGCAGGGTGCGCATCACCAGTTCGCGGTCGGCGAGACGCCCCTGTTCGACGATCTCGACGAGCTCCGGGCACGGCTGGGGGAGGATCGTGTTGTCCGCCTCGAAGCGGGCCATGAGCGCGGCGAACTTGTGTTCGCGCAGCGTCAGCGGCGTCGCCGCGACGATGACGCGCTGCGGGATGTGGTCGGCCGGCGGCTCGCCGTCGCCGCCGTCGTGGCCGTCGTGCGGCCGGTCGCCGCGGTCGCAGGCGACCTTGAGCGCCGGCTCCATGCCGATGATCGGGATGTCGTACGCGTCGCGCAGGTCGTTGACCGCCGCTGACGTGGCCGTGTTGCAGGCGATGACGACCGCCTTGGCTCCCTGCTGCACGAAGCGTTCCACGATGGCGAAGCTCAGGTCGCGCACCTGCGCCGGCGTCTTCGTGCCGTAGGGCGCGTTCGCGGAGTCGCCGAAGTACAGGACGCGCTCATGCGGCAGGTCGCGCATGATCCGCCGGGCCACGGACACGCCGCCCAGGCCGGAGTCGAACACGCCGATGGGAGCAGTGGAAGCCATGGATCCTCCAGACGGACGACGGGTTGTGGACGTTCCCCAGAGTACTCCGCCCCTGTGCCGGTACAGTGAAGGACATGAGTATTCCCCAGACCGTGTTCAAGACCCATGCCACCGGCAACGACTTCGTCGTCTACGCCGACCCCGACGGCATCTACGAGCCGACCGCCGACGAGGTGCGCTTCCTGTGCGACCGCCACTTCGGCATCGGCGGCGACGGGCTCATCCGTCTCGCCCATCCGCGCGACGTGTCCGACCTGACCGCCGCGCAGGTCGCCGCCGCCGAGGAGGCGGGCGCCGCATGGTGCATGGACTACCGCAACGCCGACGGCACGCTGGCCGAGATGTGCGGCAACGGCACGCGCGCCACTGCCCTGTTCGCCCAGCGCATGGGCTACGCCGACAGGCCCGGCGGCGCCCCGTTCCGCCTTGCCACGCGCGCCGGCGTGAAGATCCTCACCTCGCTGGGCGATCTGGAGCCGTTCGGCCGTGACGTGTTCCGCGTGGACATGGGCGGCTGGCGCCGCGGCGAGACCGACACGTTCACGGTGACCCTGCCCGGCGCGGACGGGTCGGCGCGCGGCACGTACGTCGACATGGGCAATCCGCATGTCGTCGCCGTGCTCGAGGACGGCGAGGCGACACTGCCCGCCGTCGAGGCGCTCGACCTGAACGTCAAGCCGGTCGTCGCCCCGGTCCTCGAATCCGATCAGAACGTCGAATTCGTGCGCATCGACCGCATCGACGCCGCGCGCGGCGTGGGCGAGGCCACGATGCGCGTGCACGAGCGCGGCTGCGGCGAGACGCTCTCGTGCGGCACCGGCCTGTGCGCCACCGCGATCACGCTGCGTGCCAAGACCGGCGTCGGCCATTGGGACATCACCGTGCGCGGCGGCGTCCTGCGCGTCGACGTCACCGACGACGATGTGAAACTCACCGGCTCCGCCACTGTTGTGGCTCGTATCGATCTATAGGAAAATCCGCATCATCGTCCGACCCGTGAACGGCGCTGACGCCGTCAGCGCCGTTCACGCAAACAGTGCCGGGCCATCCTTGACCAGAATCAGCACGACGATGGCGACGATCCACAGCGCGTCGACCATCAGGTCGTAGTTGAGCCGGTAGTAGGTGCGCAGGCCGTCGCCGCGCGCGGGCAGGTCCTGGACGGTGACGGTGGCGTGGCTGAGCGCCATGAACTGGATGGTCGTGGAGAACATGAGCGCCAGGCACCAGGGGCACAGCGCGTTGATGACGAACAGCGACTGGGAGGTCAGCCAGTACGAGTAGGCGAGCGCGGCGAGTCCGCCGAGCCACGTGCAGGCGGCGAACCAGCGGGGCACGGCCACGCGGCACAGGCCGATGACGGCGACGGTCACGAACACGCTTTCGGCGGCGATGCCGAAGAACGCGTTCGGGTAGCTCAGCCCGTTGAACTTCACGATCTCGGCCTGCCAGGATTGGGCGACGGCGGAGCAGGAGAGCGTGCTGTTGAAGTCGCAGTCGAGGATCTGGTCGGGGTTGCGGGCCAATTGGAGCGTTTCCGCGGACAGGATGAACGAGACGAGCAGGGCGACCGCCGACGCGATCAGCATGACGAGATACGTCCACGTGGCGCGGTGCCGTGCGCGCAGCCGCCATGCGGGGATGGCGTCCGCGATGCCGTCGGGTTCGTCGGTGATGGGTGCGTCGTTGGTCATCGTCGTTCCTTTGCGTAGGCGGCCGCATGCCGTCGGCGCCGTCGCGCGCCGCGCCGCGTCCGATCCATCGGATCGTGGCGGATCATGGCGCGTCGCGTCGGACGCCGGCGTCCCGGCCGGTTCGGTTGGTCGTTGCCGGGTTTCAGATTACGATGGTCGTATGACTCGTGTTGACATTCCTTCCGCACCGCCGCGTTCGGGGTGGGACATCCACTGCCATACCGTGTTCTCCGACGGGACCGAAAGCCCCGCCACGCTGCTCGCCCGGGCGAAGACGCTGGGGCTGGCCGGCGTGGGCGTCGCCGACCACGACACGACCGCCGGCTGGCAGGAGGCGCAGGACGCCGCGACGGCGGCCGGCATGCCGCTGCTGCGCGGCACGGAGATCACCGCGCAGACCGGCCACGTGTCGGTGCACATGCTCGCCTTCCAGTACGATCCGCGCAACCGGCACATCTGCGAGCTGTTCGCCTCGACGCGCGCGTCGCGCCTGCGGCGCATCCGCCGCATGGTGGAGCTGCTGGCCGAGGACTTCCCGATCACATGGCAGAGCGTGCTGGACCAGGTCAGGGAGGGGGAGCGCACCACGATCGGCCGCCCGCACGTGGCCGACGCGCTCGTGGCCGCCGGCGTGTACGAGACGCGTTCGGACGCGTTCGCCGGCGCGGTGAACACGCGCAGCAGATACTATGTGCCGACCCCGTCGCCGGACACGGTCACGGTGGTGAAGGCCGTCGCCGAGGCCGGCGGCGTGTCGGTGCTCGCCCATGGCGGCGACATCGGCCGCAACACGGGCCTGCTGACCGACGGGCAGATCGGCGAGCTCGCCCAGGCCGGCCTGGACGGTCTGGAGGTGTGGCATCGGGGCAATCCGCCCGAACAGCGCGAACGGCTGCTGGCGCTGGCGGACCGGTACGGGCTGCTGGTGACCGGCGGGTCCGACTGGCATGGCCGCGGCAAGCCGAACGCGCTGGGGGAGAACCTCACCGACGAGGCGACGGTCGCCGAGATCGTGCGCCGCGGCGCGATCCCGCTGTGGCGCTGACCGGCGGCGAAACGCACCAGTCGGCTTCGGCGGATACGTGAACGGGCGGCGGACCTACGTGAGGTCCGCCGCCCGTTCATATCCGTTCCGCACCGTCGCCGTCCGGGGACGGCGACACCGGATCAGAGCGCGCCGAATCCGACGGCGTGCTTCGTCTCCGAACCGACGATCGCATAGCCGAGCGCGCCGGCCGGCACGATGATGCGACGGCCCTTGTCGTCGGTCAGCTCGATCGGCCCCTGCTTGGCGAGCGCGTCCGCGATGGCCGCGGACACCTCGTCGGCGTTCTGCTCGGTGCTGAAGGTGACGGCGCGCGCCACGTTCTGGATGCCCAGTTCGATGTTCATTCGACTCTCCTTAACCGTTGCAGCCGTTTCGGTGACGGCTGCGTATGGACGTCATGATGGCCGTGCCGGCCGACACGTTACGCCGTCGGCGTGCCCGCCTGCCCGTCGTACGCCGGGACCGTGCCGGACGCGGCCGGCGTCTGCTCGACGGCGACCGTTGCGCCGGTGGAGCCGGCGGCGCCGGCCGCGTCGGCTCCACCGTATGCGACGCTCGATCCGGTCGCCGGCATGCCCGCCGCGTGGAACCGCGCCGCCTCGAGTCCGGCCTGCGCGTCGCGCAGCGCCCGCTCCTCCTGCTCGAGCAGCGGGATCAGCATCGTCTGCGCCTCGTACGAGGCGTTCGCCTGCGCCGGGTCGAGCGGCGGATGCGCGTCGTACGCCTGCTGCATCGCCGACTCGCCGGTGCGGTCGTACGGTTCGCTGTACACGGCCGCGTCGGAGGAGGACGGTCCGCCCAGCTCGAAATGCATGCGGTCCACGACGATCGTGGGCGACGTGGACGGCCGCGGCGCGGCCTGCGTCGCCGCCGACGACGGATAGCCGCCCGCCTGGGCCGCGATGCGCGGCGCGCTGCCGGTCGTGTCGTGCACGCGCAGACCCGCCGAGCCGGTCGCGTCCATGTCGCCGGTCGCATCGTTCGCGACGACGCTCTCGCCGGTCGAATCCGACACGGCGCCGCCGGCCTGCGTCGCCGCGGCGGCCTGCGCGGCCGCACGACGGCGCTCGCCCTCGCGCAGCAGCGTGCCGACGGTGATCGTCGACGGCGGCTTGGCGCCCGGGGTGCGGTTCGCGCCGCCCGTGGACGCGGAACGCTGCGCGGCGACGTCCAGCTGGTGGGCGAGCCGGTCGACCTGCGCCTTGAACTGCATGATGCGCGCGTTGTCGGCGTGGTTGAGCGCCTGGATGAACTCGCCCACCTGCTCCATCTGCAGCCACAGGTTGGCGCGCAGCATGATCAGGTCGTCGAGCCTGGAGCCCATGATCCGCCCGTAGGCGGCGAGCACGGCGTTGCGATGCTCCTCGTTGAGCTTGGCGAAGATCCACGCCAGATCGCGCGCCGGGTCGTTGACCTGCATGTTCTGCCAGTTGCCGATCGCGGTGATCGTGGAGCCGGCGAACAGCACGTCGCCGTCCTCGAAGCCGCCGTGCACGAAGCACGTCGCGAACGCCCACAGGCCCTCGGTCTCGATGATGCGCTCCCAGCTGGCGGTGATCTCCGGCGGGACGTGCCCGGCGGTGCGCAGGCGCGCGATCCACGCGGTCAGCTGCGCGTGGATCTGCGCGGTCGCATACTCGGGGTAGCCGGACTGGCGGACCGTGGCCGGCGACAGGCGGTGGATCGCGCCGATCGCCGTGCCGATCGCCGCGCAGTCGTCCAACGTGAGCAGGTCGAGGTTGCGCGGCTCGCCGTCGTGATGCGCGGCGACGAGGACCGCGGTGCGCCCGGTCGGCCCGTGCGCGTCGTCGCCCTTCTCGAACGCGACGATCCGGTCGATGCCCACGCCCAGTCCCGCGATCTCGCGCGACAGGGCCAGCGCCTGGGCGGCGCGCACCCGTTCGGCGAGCCTCCTGCGTCCGTTCTCGGCGTCCGAGACGAACACGTCGTACGATCGGCCCGACGCATCCTGCACGACGGCATGGTCGATGCCGCACGCCTCGTCCGCGGCGACGTATGCGGGAGCCGGGCGCACGCCGGTCACGGTGACGTTCGGCATGGCCGCCGAGGCGAGGGCCGCCAACATGAATCTGCTTCGTTCACTCACGCTCTCCACCCTAATACATGGCGTGGCGCGACCGGGCCGGGCCGCGCCGGAATGGACGCGCCGCCGGCCGACTGCCACAATGGTCGGCATGGGAGCATCAGCCGAAGGGATCCTCGAAGGACTGGACGACGCGCAGCGCGCCGCGGCCGTCGCATTGGACGGCGCGGTGCGCATCGTCGCGGGCGCGGGCGCCGGCAAGACGCGCACCGTGACCCGCCGCATCGCGTACGCGTGCGCGTCGGGGGAGTGGGATCCGACGGGCGTGCTCGCGGTCACGTTCTCGGTGAAGGCGGCCGCCGAGATGCGCTCGCGTCTGGCGACGCTGGGCGTGGACGGCGTGCGCGCGGCGACGTTCCATTCCGCCGCGCTGCGCCAGCTGCGACGCGTCTGGGACGACGTGTGCGACGCGCCGTTCCCGCATGTCGTCGACGACGGTGACACGGGCCGTCTCGTCGCGGTCGCGCTGCGGCGCACGGTCGGCGGCGACGAACCCGACCGGATCGCGGTGCGCGACGTGCTGGCCGAGATCAATTGGGCGAAGGTGTCGCTGATCGCCCCCGGCGACTACGTGCGCGCATGCGCGGCGACGGGTCGACGCCCGCCCGCCGGCCTCGACCCGGACCGCTTCGCCGACGTATACGAGGGCTACGAACGGGAGAAGACCGCGCACGGGCTCATCGACTTCGATGACATCCTGCTCGTCTGCTGCCATGTGATGGAGGGCTTCGACGAGGCGGCCGCGCGCATCCGCTCGTCGATCCGCTGGCTGACCGTCGACGAATACCAGGACGTTTCGCCGCTGCAGCACCGGCTGATGACGCTGTGGCTCGACGGCGGCCGCGATGTGTGCGTGGTGGGCGACCCGGCGCAGACGATCTACTCGTTCGCCGGCGCGAGCAGCTACGACCTGCTGTCGTTCGCCGGCCAGTTCGGCCCGCTGCGCGCCGACATCGCACTGAACACCGACTACCGTTCCACCCCGCAGGTCGTCGATTACGCCAACCGGGTGCTGTCGCGCTCGCCCGAACGCGCCGACTATCTCAAGCTCACGTCCGCGCGCGAACCGGGCGCTCGCGTCGCGCACACCGTGTACGCGACCGACCGGGACGAGGCGCGCGGCGTGGCCGGCCGGATCGCGCGCATGGTCGCCGGCGGCGTCGACCCCGCCGACTGCGCGGTCCTGACCCGCGTCAACGCGCAGCAGCCGATGCTGCGCGCCGCATTGCACGAGGCCGGTCTGCGCAGCCGCGTGCGCCGCGACGCCGGATGGTCGGGCGGCACGGCGGCCACGCTGGCGACCGTCGGCCTGCCGGTGGACGGCGCGTCGGCGGGCATGACGAACGGCGCGGGCGACGCGGTTTCGGCCGCGCGCGGCGAGGTGACGATATCGACGATCCATGCGTCCAAGGGCCTCGAATTCCCGCACGTGTTCCTCGTCGGATGCTCCGAAGGACTCATCCCGTACGGTTCGCCGCCGGACGGCGACGCGCTCGAGGAGGAGCGCCGCCTGCTGTACGTGGGCATCACCCGCGCCGAGGACACGCTGCACCTGTCGTACGCGCGCTCGCGAGAAGGCCTCGACATGGGCCGCGGGCGCACGCCCAGCCGGTTCCTGTGACGGATACGACGAAGCCCCCTCGCGGTTGAGGGGGCTTCGTCATGTCGGCGGTCGTATCCGCGGCCGTCGGGACGGTCAGTCCTGCGGGGTGCCGTCGGCGGGGGCGGCACCGTCATCGGCATCGTCGTCGCCGGATTCGGCGTCGAGCAGACGGCTCAGCTCGGCGTCCCAGTCGACGGTCATGCCGTCGCCCGCGCCCGCGGACAGGGCGTCCGCGCCGGAGGCCGGCGTCGCGGCGGCCTCGGAGCCGTCAGCGGAAGCCGCGCCTGACGGGGCTGCATCGATCGCACCGGCGGCACCGGCCGTGCCGGCCGCGTCGTCGGCGGGCAGGACGGGCAGCAGGTCCGGATGGCCCCACTTCGCGTCGCGCGCCTCGGAACCCTCCGTCGCGCCGATGCGCTCCCACAGGGCCGTCGCCTCGCGCATGCGGCGCGGACGCAGCTCCAGACCCAGCAGCGACTCGAACGTGCGCTCGGCCGGACCGCCGGTCGCACGCTCGCGGCGCATCATCTCGCGCAGCTGGTCAAGATGCGGCAGGTGCGAGATGCCCGCACGCCACGTCACGCAGTCCACCCAGCCCTCCACGAGCGCCAGCATCGTCTCCAGCGACTCCTTGGCCGCACGCTGCTCCGGCGTGTCCGCGATGCCCACCTTCGTCAGGTTCACCGCACCCGAGATCGACTCCGGATCCATCGCGCTCGCCTCACGCAGCTGCTCCTCCATCGCATCCAGATCGATGTCGACGCCGCGCGCGTACTTGCCGATCAGCGCCTCGAAGCGCGGCATCAGCCACGGCACCGACGCGAACAGGCGCGCATGCGCCATCTCGCGCAGCGCCAGGAACGACATGACCTCGCCCACCGGCATGTCCAGCGACGCCGCATACTCCTCCACGTTCTGCGCGATCAGCGCGCCCGCCGGATTCGACAGCAGCGCCACGCCCTGATCGAAGCCGCCGTGCACCTCGCGCGACAGCGCGCCCGCCGCCTGGCCCAGCTGCATCGCGAACGACGTGTTGCCCAGCAGCTTCATCATCTGCGCCGGGCTGTTCATCCCCTCCGGGATCGGAATCGGCACCGGGCCGGCGAACACGCCCGTGATCTCCCCGCCGAACGCGTCGCCCAGACGGTCCGCGATCACCGACGCCAGCGCGTTGTTCATCGACTCGGCCACCGGCGCCGCGAACTTCGCCCACGCGTCGATCGTGCCCTCGACCCAGCCGGTGCGCGTCAGCACCTGCGGCTCGCCCGACGGCGGATCCAGCTCGCACGCCGTATCCAGCCACAGGCTCGCCTCGCTCATCGCCCGCCGCGCCGCCTCGGCCGTCTCCGCGCTCACCGAGGACTGCGACCCCTCGCCGCCGGCGCGCTGCAGCGCCAGCGACTTGGCCAGCTTCACGTTGATCGGCCCCTCGGCCACCGTGCGCTGCATGTCCGCCGGGGAGTTCAGGCCTCCTGCGGTGAACGCCTGCATCATCGCACGCACCTCGTCCGGCTTGGGCAGCTTCGACGGATCCTGGCTCATCAGCTGGTCCTTGATCATGTCGGGCAGGTCGTCGATCTGCCGGAAGGCCATCTCGCCCTGGATCGGTCCGAAGCATTCGATCAGCCATTGGCGCAGCGTGTTGTCGTCCATATCACGTTCCCTGACTCATGTGTTAACGTCGGTCGGTTCCATAGTATGGGAGGTATGCCGAAAATGCACCTGAAACGCCGAACTCACGCCGAGGGCATAGACGAGACGAACGAAGCGGCCGAACGCGCGCCGGGCCCGGTCCGCGTCCACGCGGCACGGGTGCACCGCGCGCTGCTCGGCACCCGCCGGCGCACCGCAGCCACGCTCGCCGTGCTCCTGTCCGCCCTCGCCCTCAGCCTGCCCAGCCCCTACACCGTCGAAGGGCCAGGCCCCACCGCGGACGTACTCGGCGACGACTCCGGCAAGCCCATCATCACCGTCACCGGCGCCGACACGTACGACGACGACGGCCAGCTGCGCCTCGTCACCGTCAACGCGTCCGGCGTGCCCGGCTACCCCGTATCCAACCTCGTCGCCCTGTGGGCGTGGCTCGCCCCCGGCCACACCGTCACCCCCAGCGAGGCCGTCTTCCCCGTCGGCCAGAGCGCCGAGGAATACGTCGAGGAGAGCGAGGCCGACATGACCGGCTCGCAGGACTCCGCCACCACGGCGGCGCTCGCCTACGCGCGCACGCTGGGCGTCGACACGGACGGCGTGGAGGTGACGATGCACGTCGACGACATCGGCGGCCCGTCCGCCGGCATGATGTACGCGCTGGGCCTGATCGACAAGCTCACGCCCGAATCGGAGACCGGCGGGCTGACGATCGCCGGCACCGGCACGATGGACGACGACGGCGACGTCGGCGCAATCGGCGGCATCCGGCTCAAGATGATCGGCGCGAAACGCGACGGCGCCACCTGGTTCCTCGCCCCCGAATCGAACTGCGACGAGGTCGTCGGCCACGTGCCCGACGGTCTGCGCGACGTGAAGGTGAGCACGCTGGACGACGCGTATCGGGCGCTCGTGGCGATCGGACAGGGCAAGGGCGACGACCTGCCGCACTGCGCGGCCTGAACCGACGTGTGGGGCGCGCGACACGCGCTCCCACGAATCGGACGCGAGAGCGGGGCAGTTCGCCTCATGTTGGTAATGTGGGACGCGTGAATCAAACGGCTACTGCTAACGCTGAGGAATTCGGATTCCACGAGGGCGACCTCGTTCAGGAATGGTTGTGGGACGACGACGTGGATGACGGCATCCGCGCCGGCATCGAGGAGCTGACGGGGGAGGACCTCGTCGACGAGGACTACGGGTCCGCCGTCGACGGCGTGATCATCTGGTGGCGTGACGGGGACGACGAGGACGAACTGTCCGACGTGATCGTCGACGCCTACGCCGTGCTGGGACAGGACGGCCCGCTGTGGGTGCTCACCCCCAAGCCGGGACGTCCGGGCGCGGCCAATCCGAACACCGTGCAGTCGGCGGCCAAGACCGCCGGCATGAACGCCGCCACCCCGCTGACCGTCAGCGCGGACTGGAACGGCGTGCGGCTGCGCGCCTTCGGCAAGGGGCGCTGAACATGACGAAAGGGGGATCCCACCGGTGTGGGATCCCCCTTTCGTTGCAGGTGGGCGATGAGGGGCTCGAACCCCCGACATCCACCGTGTAAAGGTGGCGCTCTAGCCGACTGAGCTAATCGCCCGCAGGGCACTACTGTAGCGCATGCCCCGACGGCGGCGCGCCACACGCGCGTCGCGCGGTCCGCCGCGCCCCGGCGGCGGTTCCGGGGCGCGGCGGACCCCGTGCGTCGCAAGCGCAACGTAAGGTTGATGCGTCAGAACTATCCGTAGGAGGTCAATACGATGGCGAAGGAAGCCCAAACCGAACGCGGTTCCATTGCCCGCGCAGGCAAGCGCAAGATGGGATACGACGTCGGCCAGGTGGACGCCTTCCTCGAGCGGGCGCACGCCTTGTATGAGGACGACGAGGCGTCGCTGACCCAGCAGGACATCCAGAACGTCTCCTTCGACCTGGCCAAGGGCGGCTACGACATCGCCCAGGTCGACGCCGCCCTGTCGCGGCTGGAGAAGGCCGTGGTGGACCGCCAGACCGCCGCGCAGATCGGCGAGCATGGCCGCGTCGCATGGCGGGCCCAGACCGAGGAGCTGTACCGGAGCGTCGCCGCGCACGCCGAACGCGCGCCGCGCACCCGTTTCCGTGACGGCAGGAAGCGCCAGCCCTCCTACGACCGCAAGCAGGTGGACCGGCTGATCGACGGCATCGTCGCCAAGGCCGCCGACGAACTGGGCATGGACGCGCCGGTCGCCCCGGCCGCGCGCGACCGCAGCGGCGAGCTGACCGCGGCGGGCGTGACCGCCCGCGTGTTCACCCAGCGCAAGGGCGCCCGCGGCTACGACGAGCGTCAGGTCGACTTCTTCCTCAACGCGTGCGTGCAGCTGCTCACGCGCATCGAATCCTTCGCCCGCGTGTCCGAGATGATGCAGCATGACGGCGACGGGGAGCCGCATGCGACGGCCCGTCCGCTGTTCCCCGCCGCCGACGACTCCTTCGACGCGGTGCACGAGGCCGAACGGGCGATCTTCGCGCCAAGCGCCGTCGAGGCGACCGCGGCGATGACGAAGGTCTCCGTCCCGGTGCCGCCGGTGCCGGTCGCTCCGGCCGCGCCGGCCGCGCCCGCGACGCCGGCCGTCGCATCGACGCCGACGACGCCGGCCGCCTCCGTGCTCCCGGAGACCATCCCGTCGTTCGCGCCGCCGAAGCCGGTCGTTCCGGCAGCCCCGGCAGCCCCGGCCGCTCCGGCTCCCGTGGCTCCCACCGTGGCGGAATCCACGGCCGGGATGGACGCCGAACCGTCGTCCGTCCCGTCGCTCGCGCCCGCCGGGGATTCCCCGCTCGCCGCGCCGACCATGCCGGGCGCCGACTCGTCGCTGGCGCAGCTGGCCCAGCTGGCCGAGAAGACCCAGGAGCAGGCCGCCGAGACCGCACCCCAGGCGTTCCGTCCGCACATCCCGGACCTTCCTTCGGCCATCGCGCCCGTCGTTCCCGATCTGGGGACCTCGTCGGACTCCGCGCTGTCGGAGCCTCCGGCTTCGATGCCGGCGTCCTACGCGCCGGAGCGCAGGCCCGAACGCACGGTGCCGCAGGGCCGTGTGGCCCAGTCGGCGGTCCCGACGCCGCCGACGTCCGGCGTCGACCAGCCGGCCCGCATCGATCAGGCGACCCGTCCGTCGATGTTCCCGCAGCTCGACGAGTCGGTCGACACCGACATCCCCGACCTGTCGTTCCCGCCCCTGTACGGCAACGGCGAAAGGAAGTGACGGCATGACCTCCGCAACCGTCATCATCCTCGGATCGACCGGCTCGATCGGCACGCAGGGCCTCGACGTCATCGCCCGGCATCCCGACCGTTTCACCGTGACCGGCCTGGCCGCCGGCGGCGCGCACGTCGCGCTGCTCGCGCAGCAGGCCGTGCGCTTCCGCGTGCCGCAGGTCGCCGTGTTCGACAAGGCCGCCGCGGCCCCGCTGCGTGAGGCGCTGCACGCCGCCGGCGCCGATCACGTGCAGGTGCACGCCGGCCCGGACGCCGTCAACGCGATGGCCGGCGCCGGCGCCGACGTCGTGCTCAACGGCATCACCGGCTCGATCGGACTGGAGCCGTCCATCGCCGCGCTGCGCGCCGGCTCCCAGCTCGCGCTGGCGAACAAGGAGTCCGTCGTCGCCGGCGGCCACCTGCTGTTCGACGCGCAGGTGCGCGCGCATCAGATCAACCCGGTCGACTCGGAGCATTCCGCCATCTGGCAGTCGCTGCGCTCCGGCACGCACGGCGAGGTATCCAAGCTCGTCGTCACCGCGTCCGGCGGCCCGTTCCGCGGCCGCACGCGCGAGCAGATGCGCGACGTGACCCCCGAGCAGGCGCTCGACCATCCGACCTGGAACATGGGTCCGGTCGTCACCATCAACTCGTCCACGCTCATGAACAAGGGACTGGAGGTCATCGAGGCG
This sequence comes from Bifidobacterium samirii, assembly GCF_003952945.1. Classification (GTDB taxonomy): domain Bacteria; phylum Actinomycetota; class Actinomycetes; order Actinomycetales; family Bifidobacteriaceae; genus Bifidobacterium; species Bifidobacterium samirii. The sequence goes on along the minus strand of NZ_QXGK01000004.1, from coordinate 69,713 downwards.
AGCCGCCTGTTCGACGTGCCGCCCGAACGCATCGACGTGACCGTGCACCCGCAGTCCGTCGTGCATTCGATGGTCGAGTTCCGCGACGGCGCCACGATCTGCCAGGCGTCCCCGCCCGACATGCGCCTGCCGATCGCGCTCGGCCTGTCCGCGCCGGAGCGGCTGGGCGACGTGTCCGCCGCATGCGACTGGACGACGGCCGCGACCTGGACGTTCGAGCCGCTCGACGACGTCGCGTTCCCCGCCGTCTCGCTCGCCCGCCACTGCCTGGGCGCATCCGAGAAGCACACGGCCGTGCTCAACGCGGCCAACGAGCAGGCCGTGCACGCGTTCCTCGACCACCGTCTGCCCTATCTGGGCATCGTCGACACCGTCAAGGCCGTGCTCGACGAGATGGACGGCGAACTGCGCGGCAGGCCGCTGTTCGAATCCGTGGAGGAAATGAGCCGGATCGAACACGAGGCACGTCGCCGCGCCGACGATCTGATAAACAGGCAGTGATCCGAAACCAGACGCATACCCGGAGGTAGCACGAGTTGACCGACAACATCCCCGCCATCAAGCCGTTCCGCAAGACCGGGGATCCGGTCGACCTGACCAGCGAGTCGCCGCTGCACCCGCGCCGTGCATCCCGCCGCATCATGGTCGGACCGGTGCCGGTCGGCGGGGGAGCGCCCGTGAGCGTGCAGTCGATGACCAACACGCTCACCGCCGACGTGCCCGCCACGCTCCAGCAGATCGCCGAACTGACCGCCGCCGGCTGCGACATCGTGCGCGTCGCCGTGCCCAGCCAGGACGACGCCGACGCGCTGCCCGAGATCGTGCGCAAGTCGCCGATCCCGGTCATCGCCGACATCCACTTCCAGTCGAAGTACGTGTTCCAGGCGATCGACGCCGGCTGTGCGGCCGTGCGCGTCAACCCGGGCAACATCCGCAAGTTCGACGAGGTCGGCCCCGCCATCTGCAAGGCCGCCACCGATGCGGGCATCTCCCTGCGCATCGGCGTCAACGCCGGCTCGCTCGACAAGGACCTGTACGCCAAGTACGGCGGCCCGACCCCCGAGGCGCTCGTCGCCAGCGCGCTCAAGGAGGCGCGCATGTTCGAGGACGTCGGCTTCCACGACTTCAAGATCTCCGTCAAGCACCACGACGTGATCACCATGGTCGAGACGTACCGCCTGCTCGCCTCCAAGGGCGACTGGCCGCTGCATCTGGGCGTCACCGAGGCCGGCCCCGCCTGGCAGGGCACCATCAAGTCGTGCCTCGCGTTCGGCGCGCTCCTGGCCGAGGGCATCGGCGACACGATCCGCGTGTCCCTGTCCGCGCCGCCCGTCGAGGAGGTCAAGGTCGGCTGCAAGCTGCTCGAATACATGGGACTGCGCCCGCGCAAGTTCGACATCATCTCCTGCCCGAGCTGCGGGCGCGCGCAGGTCGACGTGATTCAGCTCGCCACCGCCGTCACCGAAGGCCTCAAGGACGTGACCGCGCCGATCCGCGTGGCCGTCATGGGCTGCATCGTCAACGGCCCGGGCGAGGCGCGCGAGGCCGACCTGGGCGTCGCCTCCGGCAACGGCAAGGGCCAGATCTTCATCAAGGGCAAGGTCATCGAGACCGTGCCCGAGGACCGCATCGTCGACACGCTGCTCGAGAAGGCCAACGAGATCGCCGCGCAGATGGAGGCCGACGGCCTCGTCCCGGCCGGTTCCACCGGTCCGGTCGTCGTGCCCGTCACGCACACGGCCGCGCACGCCGGCCACGCCGCCTGATGCCGCTGTACCGTGACGAGGCGGTCGTGCTGCGCACCGCCAAACTCGGCGAGGCCGACCGCATCATCACGATGCTGACCCGCTCCCACGGCAAGATCCGGGCCGTCGCCAAGGGCGTGCGCAAGGTGCGCTCGCGCTTCGGCGGACGGCTCGAACCGTTCATGCGCGTCGACGTGCTCGTCGCGCAGGGACGCACGCTCGACAGCGTCTCCCAGGCCGAATCGGTCGCCGCGTACGCCGCGCCCATCAGCGCCGACTACGACGCGTACGTGGCCGCCGGCGTCATCGTCGAAACCGTCGAACGGATCGTCACCACCGAACATGAGCGCGTCGACGCCCAGTACCGGCTGCTCATCGGCGCGCTGCACGCGCTCGCGTCGCACGCGCACGAACCGGCCGCCATCGCCGACTCGTACGTGATGCGCGCCCTCGCGCTGGCCGGCTGGTCGCCGAGGCTGGACGCATGCGTCGTATGCGGCCGGCCGGCCGGCGACCCCGCGTACCTGTCGGTCGCGGCCGGCGGCGTCATGTGCCAGGCCGACCGCACGCGCGACGCGCACCGGGTCGAAACGGCCACGCTGAATCGGCTGCGCGCGCTGCTGCACGGCGACTGGGCGACACTCGACGCCGCGCCTCTGGACGCGGCGACCCGACGGCTGGTGGAGGAGTGGAGCGAGTACTATCTGGAACGCCCGATTCGTTCACTGCGGTTGCTAGATTCGTAACCATGGCTTTTGAGAACGTCGACTACACGTCGCTGGACATTCCCGCGGCGCCCTTTTCCGATCCGTCCCGCATCCCCGACTTCCCCAAAGGCGCCGTGCCGCGCCACGTGGGCGTGATCATGGACGGCAACGGCCGTTGGGCCAAGGAGCGCGGCATGGTCCGCACCAACGGCCATCAGGCCGCCGAACCGGTCGTCTTCGACACGATCGCCGGCGCCATCGAGGCGGGCGTGCGCTACCTGTCGCTCTACACGTTCTCCACCGAGAACTGGAAGCGAAGCCCCCAGGAGGTGCGCTTCCTCATGGGCTTCTCGCGTGAGATCATCCACCGCCGCGTCGACCAGATGAACGAGTGGGGCGTGCGCGTGCGCTGGTCCGGCCGCCGGCCCAAGCTGTGGAAGTCCGTCATCGACGAGCTCGAGGTCGCGCAGGAGAAGACCAGGCACAACAAGGTCATCGACGTGGTGTTCTGCATCAACTACGGCGGCCGCGCCGAGATCGCCGACGCGTGCGCCGCGATCGCGCGCGACGTGCGCGACGGCCGGATCAGCGGCGACCGCGTCACCGAGAAGATGATCGCCGACCACCTCTACCTGCCCGACGTGCCCGACTGCGATCTGGTGATCCGCACGTCCGGCGAGCAGCGCACGTCGAACTTCCTGCCCTGGCAGGCCGCCTACGCCGAACTCGACTTCGTGCCTGAACTGTTCCCCGACTGCGGCCGCGACGTCCTGTGGCGCTCCATCGACCACTACATCCACCGCGACCGCCGCTTCGGCGGCGTCAAGTAGCGCCGATTCGCGCCGACAACGGCCCCTCCGACGAGGGGCCGTTCGCATATGCGGACCTCTGCGGTGTCGAGAACGGCTTTCTCCACGGGAATTCGTCACAATGCACGCGCAATCACGAGGCCTGCGCGAGCATTGTGAGGTTTCGGGCCTTCGTTCCCTCACAATGCTCACGCAGACACGTCGATCGCGCGCGCATTGTGAGGCTGCCGGGACATGACGGGGTGGGTTCCCACTGAATTCACTCGATGATTCGACATGTGTCGGCCCGCTTATCTACGTGTCAAAGCTCATCTGACGATGTACTCTGGTTCCCAGTGGGTGTGTACATAGACGAGGGAGCCGGAATGGGCATTGACGAGATCTTTTCGCGCATCGTGTCGGAGTCGGTCGATAAACGCGAACAGGGGACGCGCTTCGAGCGTGCGGTGAAGTTCTTCCTTGAACAGGATCCGGCTTGGCTGGAACGGGTCAGTCAGGTATGGCTGTGGGACGAGGCGCCGACGAACGACGGCAAGCAGGACACCGGCATCGATCTGGTCGCGCAGGATACGGACGGCTCGTATTGGGCGGTGCAGGCGAAATGCTACGCCAAGCCCAAGCTCGCGGCGGGCGACGTGTCGACGTTCTTCATGAATGCGCTCGCCGACGACCGATACCAGCATTACATGATCGCGGATACGGTTTCCGGCTACACCTCCGTGTTGGAGGAGTACATGCTGTCGCATCCCAATCTAGATATGGTGCGTTTGGATTTGGATACGATGCGACGGTCGAATCTCGACTGGGGCGCGTTCATCGACGGCACCGAATCCGCCGACCGTGTGACCTATGATCCCCGTCCGCATCAGCGTGAGGCCATCGATGCGGTGAAGACGGAACTGGCCGGCCATGACCGGTGCTCGCTGGTGATGGCCTGCGGCACCGGCAAGACGCTGACCTCACTGCGTCTGGCCGAAGAGCAGGTCGGCGATGGTGGCACGGTGTTGTTCCTCGCCCCGTCGATTTCACTGGTATCCCAGTCGATGCGCGACTGGGTGAACCAGACCCGAAGCCGCATCAACGTGTACGTGGTGTGCTCCGACGGCAAGGCCAGCAAACTGCGCAAGGCCGATCAGGAATCCTACGGCCAGCTGACGGACATCCCGTTCCCGGCGACCACGAATCCGGAGACAGTCGCGCATCGCTTCCAGCCCCGTCCGGATGCGTTGAACGTCGTGTTCTCCACCTACCAGTCGATTCAGGTCATCCATGACGCGCAGGACATGGGACTTCCGGCATTCGACATGACCATCTGCGACGAGGCGCATCGCACCACGGGCGTGATGGACGGGGAGGCCGCGTTCCAGAAGATCCACGACGCTGATTTCATCCGGTCACGCAAGCGCGTGTACATGACGGCCACGCCGCGCATCTTCGGCGAGGGGGCGAAGAACAAGGCCAAGGAAGGCGCCATCGAAATCGCGAGCATGGACGACGAGACCGTCTACGGGCGCATCGCATACCGGCTGAGCTTCGGCAGGGCCGTGGATCTGGGATTGCTCACCGACTACAAGATCGTGGTCATGCAGGTCGCGGAAAGCATGATGGGTTCGGTCATGCAGAGGCAGTACGGTGCGAAGGACTCCGAGATTCCGCTGGATGACGCGGCCAAATTCGTGGGCTGCTGGAAGGCATTGTTCGACCGCCGCCACTCCAAGAGCGTGGACGAACTCGTATCCCGTGGCAAGCATGCCGCTGAGACCGCGCCGGACGATTCCAAGCGTGTGCTGCACCATGCCATTGCATTCGCCGCGTCCATTAAGGACTCGAAGGCGCTGAGCGCGAAGTTCCGCACCGTCATCGACGACTACACGCGCAACTTGGAGGACACGGACCAGAACCGGGTGATGATCGCCGCGAACCATGAAGTGCACGTGGAGATCGACCATGTGGACGGCGGCATGGACGCCGCCACCCGCGCGGGCAAGCTCGAATGGCTCGCCGCCGAAACCGACGACAACGAATGCCACATTCTCTCGAACGCGCGCTGTCTTGCCGAAGGCATCGACGTGCCGGCTCTGGACGCGGTCATGTATCTGAACGCCCGGCGTAGCAGGGTGGACATCATCCAGTCCGTCGGCCGTGTGATGCGCACGGCTCCGGGCAAGGAGTACGGGTACATCATCATCCCTGTGGTCATTCCGTTGGGCGCCGACCCGGATGCGGTGCTTTCCTCGGGCGCCTACGAGACCGTATGGCAGGTGGTGCGGGCGCTGCGCAGCCACGACGAGCGCCTGGACGCGATCATCAACGCTGCCTCATTGGGTGACGAGGAGTCGCTGAAGCGCATCATCGAGATTGAAGTATTGGACGAGTCGAAGCTGCGCAAGCATAAGCGAGCCGAGACGAAGAAGTCCGGTGTCGGTGGCAATGGGCAGTCTTCGGAGCCGTCCGACGATTTGCAGGATGATCCCGAGACTGCTGCTTTGACGGCCGATAACTGGTCGGATGTGGAACTGGATTGGAGCGTGGGCGAGATGGCGAAGGCCATCAACGCGCAGATTGTACGCAAGTGTGGCACGAAGATCTACTGGGGCGAATGGACCGACGACATCGCCGCCATCACCCGCGGCCGTGCCGAAGCTATCTACCGGCTCGTGAGCCAGCCCGGTAGTGCGCGCGACAGCTTCCTCGAGTTCGTGGACGGTCTGAAGGACAGCCTCAATCCGGGCTACACGGAAGTGGACGCCATCGCCGTGCTCGCCCAACACGAGGTCACCAAGCCGATTTTCCAGACCCTGTTCACCAACAAGGAAGTCATCGACCACAATCCCATCGTCCGAGGACTCGACCGCACGATGACGGCCCTATACGAGGCCGGACTGTCCGCAACGACCGACAATCCCACGCTGCGTGACCTGTACGCGTCGGTGCAGCTGTCCGCAAGCCAGCTGGAAACGGACGTCGCCAAGCAGAACCTCATCAAGGAGATCTACAACGAGTTCTTCACCAAGGCGTTCAAGGACACCGCCGACTCGCTGGGCATCGTGTACACGCCCGTCGAGGTCGTGGACGCGCAGCTGCACATGGTCCAGCGCGCGCTGGAACGCGAGTTCGGCCAGTCGCTCGGTTCGTGCGGCGTGCACGTGCTCGACGGATTCGCCGGCACTGGCACGTACATGTGCCGACTCATCGAGGACGAGTCGCTGATTGCCGCGGAGGATCTGCCGTACAAGTACGAGCATGATTTGCATTCCAACGAAATCGTGCCGTTGGCCGCGACCATCATGGACATCAACATCGAACAGTCCTACCACAAGCGTATCGGGGGGGGGTATCAGGCGTTCCCGGGTGCGCTGCTGACGGACACATTCCAGATGCACGAGGACGGCGATACACTCGACGACACCGTGTTCACCGAGAACACCGAACGCATTAAAGAACAGAAGAGCCTGCCCATCAAGGTCATCGTCGGCAATCCGCCGTATAGGGCCGGTGACAGCGAGAACACCGGCAATCAAAATACCAAGTACCCGACCCTCGACAAGCGAATCGAAGAGACCTATGTGGCCGAATCGAACGCTACTTTGAATAGTAAGCTGTATGATCACTATATTCGCGCCTTCCGATGGGCGTCTGATCGTATCGGGGAATCGGGTGTCATCTGCTTTGTCACTAATGGTGGATGGCTTACTGGTGAATCAACTGCTGGCGTACGTAAATGCTTTACCAAAGAATTTAATTCCATTTACGTATATAATCTGCGTGGCAATCAGCGTACTGTTGGTGAGGAGTCAAGGAAGGAAGGAGGTAAAATTTTTGATTCTGGGTCACGCGCGACTATTGCTATTACTCTTCTTATTAAAAATCCATCATCCAATGAGCATGGTGTCGTTTACTATCGGGATATTGGTGATTATCTTTCCCGACAGGAGAAGTTGAATATCCTCAAAGATGTAGTAAACTTCAGTCCGGAATGGGACGGTATTGAACCTGATGCACATGGTGATTGGCTCGATAAGAGAGATGGCTCATTCAACGAATTTATTCCTGTTGATAGTTTATTCAGTATTTCGTCGCTTGGTGTTTCGACGAATCGTGATGCTTGGGTTTGGAACTACTCTCGTGATTTTGTGAATACATCCGCTATCCGTAGTGTTGATTTGTTTAATCAGAGTGTATCAACAGGTTTTATAACTGAGTCTCATATTTTGAAATGGACAGACGGCTTAAAACGTAAGTTTAATCAGAAGAGGGTTTTTTCCTTTGTGGATCAGGAAATAAGAATTGCTTCGTATCGTCCATTTTGTAAGCAGTACCTCTATGCGTCAGGTCAGCTGATCGAGCGTCCAAGTTCTCAAATCAAATTACTGCATGTTGAGGGTGGCAATACGCGAGAAATATGTGTTTCCAATGGGGATGCGCTTATTGCAGAGCTGATTCCTGATCTTCATTTTTGTGGAGATTCGCAATGTCTCCCGCTCTATTGGTATGAGAAGGTCGAATCTTCGGATGACCGTGATTTGTTCACCGCGTCAGATACGTCTGGTGCGGATGAACGAGGCTATATTCGCCATGACGTGATTACCGACACTGGCCTCAAGGTGTTCCGTGAAGCGTACCCGAACCTGCGCATCAGCAAGGAGGATATCTTCTACTACGTGTACGGCGTGCTGCACAGCCCCGAATACCGTCGACGCTTCGCCAACAACCTCAAGAAGGAACTGCCGCGCATCCCGCTGGCCAAAGACTTCAAGGCGTTCATGAAGGCAGGCCGCGCCCTCGCGCACCTGCACTTGGACTACGAGTCGCTGGACCCGTGGCCGGTCATGGAGGTCGGCGACAAGGCGAACCCCGGACGCACCGAGAAGATGACCTACCCGAAGAAGATCAAGGATCCGGAGACCGGCAGGAAGGTGCCAGACCTGACGGTGCTCAAAGTGGCGGAGAACCTGACCATCGAGGGCATCCCGCTGCGCGCCTACGAGTACGTGGTCAACGGGAAGAGCGCCATCGGCTGGCTCATCGACCGCTATAAGGTCACCACCGACAAGAAGAGCGGCATCACCAACGACCCGAACGACTACAGCGACGATCCCCGCTACATCGTAGATCTCGTGGAAAAGGTCATCCGAGTCAGCATGGAAACCCTCGACATAGTGGAATCCCTTCCCGCCCTAGAAGAACTTCCCCAAACCCCCAACTGGCCGACCGCATGGAAGAAATAAGGAGAAGCAGCATGGTATCAGCGCGTGAATGTTGGAATTGCCATACTTATGCGAATATGAGTCTGCCTCGATTTTGGGGACAGACGCCTTATGACAGGGGTACTGATCTCATGGATTGTACGTTCCCGAGGCAGGAGGATCGTCAAGAGAATGATGGGACCTATTTCGTGATATACAAATGTGATCGATGTGGCTATCCGAATATCGCACATTACGCTGAACCGACCTCTGATGATCCGTATGAGCCCTTCGAGCCATTTGAGTGGATTCCGGCTTCTGCTACCGGCAAACAGTACTCAGATGTTCCTGCTGATGTTGCCCAAGCTGCATCCGAATGCTACAAGTGCTTCAACATAGGTGCCTATCGGGCTGTGGTCATCATGGCACGTAGCGTGCTTGAGGCCATCATTACTGAGAAGATTTCGCATCCGGCCAATCAGCAAGGCAAAGACAAGACGCTGACTGTGAAATTGAAAGATGCAGCTGACGCTGGCATCATCGATCGGCGTTTAAGCGATCTTGCCAAAGCGATCAAGGACATCGGTAACGGAGCGACTCATAATATCTTCGAGGAAGTCAGCAAGGATGAAGCGGCTTATATTCTGGGCTTCATGGATCTGTTGATAGAAGATCTCTATCAACAAGAGGAGCGCTTGAAGAAACTGGCAAATTTGAATCAAAAATTTGAACAGGCAAAGGCCTCGAAATTGTTCGCAGCACGAGGAGATTGAGCATCTAAGCGCGACCGCAGGATGTGTGGGTGAACGAGTAACCGTTCACGATCATTCCGGCGGCGCGGGCGATGGATTCCACATCAGGCATGGGACACCTCTACTTTCCGAATGGGATCGAGGAAACGGTCGGCGTTGATGTATAGGTCGTGGAGTACGGGTTCCAGATCGATGTACTCCTCTTCCGGTTCGGTGTTATGCCGGTATTGTGCGTCGACGACGAGATAGCCGTGATCCCATTCCTTGACGTTCGTGTACCGTTCCAGTGAATACGGAGCCCGGAAGCGGATGCGTTCCCCGTCGTATTCGAATACGGTGAACCCGTTTTCCACTCCGAGACGGGCGATGCCGTCCGTTGTCTGGATGTTGTTCGTCGGTATCGACATGAGCGGCGCTCCCTTCCTTGGAACGGTAATCAGAGCTCTCTGTGATTATACGTGGAAAAACGAAGCGGCCTCTCCAAGGAGAGGCCGCTTCAGCGGTAGGGGAGGCCGGGAAAGTCCCGGCTCAGGGAATCCCGGACCTTACTCGAGGCCGATGGACTTCAGGTGGTGGATCTTGAGGTTCTCGACCTTAAGCGAGCCGGACTCGGCGACGAGCTTGACGGCGCGCGGGCCTTCGGCGGCGTAGCTGTAGGAGCTGAGCACCTGATGGCCGCCGTTGACGTACACCTCGACGGAGCCGCGGTCGACGAACACGCGCAGGTCCAGCTTGCCGGAGGCGAGCTCGGCGTCGGTCAGCGGGGCGGTGCGGTAGCCCTTGTCGCCGTACTTGACGGCCTGACGGTCGAGCACGACGCGGCCGATCTGATCGTCGTAGGCGACGTACGTGTAGGCGCCGTCCTCGGTGGCGTGGACCTTGATGCCGGAGCGCTCCGCGGTGGAGGCGGCCAGGTCGATCGTCATCTCGATCTCCACGGCCTCGGCGTCGTCGAGCAGCGTCTTTTCGCCGTCGAGCGCGAACTCGACCGTGCCGAAGTCGACGGTGTCCTCGCGCAGCGCCTCGACCTCGGCCACCGGAGCGGTGACGACGTCACCGTCCTCGCCCAGCGTGATCTCGCGCGGCAGGGTCATCTGGCCGCACCAGCCGTCCTGCTGCATCGGGACCGGCTCGACGAACGGGCTCATCCACGCGTGGATGATCTGGCGGCCGTCCTCGCCGCCGGCGTTGAACGACTGCGGCGCGTAGTAGTTGTGGCCGCAGTCCCACGGGCGGAACTCGGTCTCCGGCACGAACGCCTCGCCCGGCGTCCAGGTGCCGATCATGTAGCCGGCGTTGTTGACGTTGCGGTTCATGAAGCCGTGCTTCTTGGCGCCCATGGCGGAGAAGCCGATGACCCACTTCTCGTTGCCGTCCTTGTCCTTGATCGGGAAGAAGTCGGGGCATTCGAGCATGAACACGTCCGGATCCGGATGCTCGAACAGGACGGTCTTGAACGTCCATTCGACCATGTCCTCGGAGGTGTACAGCCACATCTGGCCGCGCTTGTCGGCGGAGGAGACGCCGAAGGTCATGTACCACACGCCTTCGGTCTTCCACACCTTGGGGTCGCGGAAGTGGTGGTCGACCTTGTCGGTCGGGCAGTCGATGATCATGCCGTGCTTGGTGGCGGAGGTCAGCTCGTCGTTGTCCGGGGTGGCGAACATCTGGGCCTGCCAGTCGCCGCCGGTGTTGTCGACGCCGTTCCACCAGCGGTGGCCGGTGTAGTAGAACTTCAGTTCGCCGTTGTCGTCGATGACGGCGGAGCCGGAGAACACGCCGTGCTTCTCCTGCTCGAGCGACGGGGCGAACATGATGGGCTCGCGCTTCCAGGTGACCATGTCGGTGGAGGAGACGTGGCCCCAGTGCATCGGACCCCACTGGGTGCCGTACGGATGCAGCTGGTAGAAGACGTGCCAGCGGCCCTTGTAGTAGCAGGTGCCGTTCGGGTCGTTGATCCAGCCGCCGTTGGAGGCGATGTGGAACTTGGGGTACCAACGGTCGTTGCGGGTCGCGGCGAGGGCTGCGACGCCGGCCTCGGCCTTGGCAAGCTTCTCGGCGTGGTCGGCGATGGGGGTGAGGGTGGGGGTGAAATCGCTCATCGTTGAGTTCCTTTCGGTGGTTCCGGAGGGTTTCGGTTTCGGATTGTTCGGTTTTCGGTTATGGGCGGCGCCCCTTGCGGGGCGCCGGAGTCGGTGTTCCGGCCTTACGGCCGGGATGGGGTGGATCAGGCCTTGGCCGCTTCCATCTGACGCAGCTGCTTGTCAGTGTAGAACGGGTCGCCGCCGACCTCCTGATCGTCGTGCTTGATGATGAAGAAGCCGTAGATCAGCGCCGCGAGCACGATGGCGGAGATCAGCCAGAAGGTGACGCGCGAACCCATGTCGTTGTCCGGCAGGATGCCCTTCATGTAGCCGTGGAATGCGCCCAGCGGGGTGGAGAAGATGATCTGGCCGACCTGCGAGGCGATCTGGAAGCCGACCATGTACAGGGTGGCCGACAGCTTGGTGTCGAAGTGCAGGGTGAAGTAGCGGAACGCCGGCAGGCAGAACAGCGGCACCTCGATGGAGTGGAACAGCTTGACGACGGAGACCATGATCGGGTCGTGGAACACGCCGCACAGGCCGATGCGCAGGAACATGACGGTGGCGCCCAGCAGCAGCGAGTTGCGCACGCCGATCTTCCTCATGATGATCGGCACGACGCCCATCATCGCGGACTCGAGGAAGACCTGGAAGCCGTTGAGGGTGCCGTAGGTGGCGTTGCCGATCTCGGCGGTGGGGAACAGGCCGGCGTAGTAGACCGGGAACATCTGCTGGTCGAACACGACGTAGAAGGTGTTGGTGAACAGCATGAAGACGATGAGGACCCACAGGGTCGGCATGCCGAGCACACCCACCATCTCCTTGAACGTCGGGCCGGACTTCTCGGCCTTCGGGTCGGCGGCCTTCTTCAGCTCGTCCTTCTGCTCGGCCGGAACCCACATCAGGTAGATGCCCAGCATGGCCAGACCGCACGCGGAGCCGACCCAGAAGTTGATCATCGGGTTGATGTTGAACATGAAGCCGGCGCACAGGGCGACGATGGCGTAGCCGAAGGAGCCCCAGGCGCGGGACTGGCCGTATTCGAAGTTGAACTTGCGCGAGTAGCGTTCGGTGACGGCCTCGAGCAGCGAGCAGGCGGCCATGAAGCCGGCCGACAGGACGATGGAGCCGATCAGGGCGCCGATCCAGCGCATGGTGCCGCCGGCGGCGAGCATCGGGTGGTAGATGAACTGGACGAACGGGCCGACGAGCGCGGCGATCACGGAGATCGCGATCACGAGCGTGCGCTTGATGCCGAGCTGGTCCTGGATGGCGCCGTAGGCGAACATGATGACCATGGTCGCCGCGGAGTTGATGGAGTAGATGGTGCCGATCTCGGCATCGCTCAGCTGGAGCGATTCCAGCCAGATGCGGAAGAACGACCACCACACGCCCCACGAGCAGAAGAACATGAAGATGCCGAACGAGCTTTGCAGGTAGGAGGGGTTCCTCCACGCCGCGCTCTTGGTTGCTGCCATTGCGTTCCCTTTTCACTCTCTCGCACACGCGTCCACACGCGTGCGATGTTCCATGATTGGTTTTGTAGGGTTCCTCTCCCGGCTGCCGCGCCGTTGCGAGAAATCGTGGCTTCAGTCTAAGTCGTCAAACGATTTACGTCAAACGATTTACGTCGATTCGGGCGTGTCGCGTCAATCGTTTGACGTATTGCTGTGGGAACATGGATGACCGGAGTGCGTCCGGAGGCGGCGTCGCTGCCGCGGCATTCATGGGGGAGTCGGGGAAACGGATACGGCGACGGCCGCCGTCCCGCGGGTATGGGGATGGCGGCCGCCGCCGCGAAGCCGAGCGGGTGGAACCGCGAAGGAGGGCACGAGCCGGACGACCGCCGTCGCCGGCCGGAAGATCAGGCGGGGGAGAGGGCGTCGGACTGAGCCGATCCGCGCACCGACGCCTTCTCCACCAGCGTGCAGTGTACCTTCGCCGGGTTGCATCCGTCGTAGGGCGGCAGCGGCGCCGTCGTGTCCGGCACGTCGAAGCCGGACGGGTCGCGGTCTTCGATCAGCGACACGAGCTTGCACGCCGCCCAGTAGCCCATCTCGTAGTGGGGCAGCTCCACGGTCGTCAGCTGTGGTTCGAGCGTCTCGGCGAAGATGCGATGGTTGTCCACGCCCACCACCGACACGTCGCGGCCGACCGTCAGTCCGCGGCGGGCCGCGCACTCGTACACGTACCAGGCGCGCGCGTCGTTGAAGCAGAAGAAGCCGTCGGGGGACTCGCGGTCGAACAGCGCGTCCACGGCGCGCAGTGCCGGACCGTTGTTGAGCACGTTCGCCACCAGCGCCTCGTCGAAGACACGGCCCGCATCCTCGAGCGCGCTGCGGTAGCCGGCCAGACGGCCCTCCTGGGCGACCATCGGCTCGTCGCATCCGACGTAGGCGATGCGCTCGCAGCCGGCGTCGACCAGCCGCATGGTCGCATCGTAGGCGATGCGGAACTCGTCCGGCTCGATGCTGGGGATGCGGCCGGCACGGTCGGTCGCATCGACCAGCACCAGCGGATAGTCGTCGAGGACGGCCGGCACGTCGACGTAGCGGTTCGACATCTTCGCGTACATGAACCCGTCCACGCCGTAGCGTTTGAGCGTGGCGATCTCCTCGTCCTCGTTCGCCCGGCCGTCGGTGTTGACGGTCAGCAGCATGTAGCCGAGCCGGCTGGCGGCGTCCTGCGCGCCCAGGATGATGCCGCCGGCGTACGGGGTGGTGGCGACCTCCTCGCTCACGAACCCGAGGATGCGGGTCTTGCCGGTGCGCAGCGAGCGGGCCAGCGGATTGGACGTGTATCCGAGCTCCTTGGCGGTGCGGCGGACCTCGGCGGCGACCTCGCTCTTCACCCTGCCTTCGTCGCGCCCGTTGAGCACCAGCGACACGGTCGACACGGACACGCCGGTGCGCTGCGCGATCTCCTTCATCGTCGTCATACCGTCAAACGATACACCCGTGCCGGCGGCGCGGCTCGCCGGGCCGCCTCGGACCCGTACCTGCAAGCCGCGCCGTCGGCACGGATCCGAGGTCAGGCCTCGCGCGCGGCGATGATCTCGTCGACGAGCGCCGCCTTGCGGCTGATCTGCCCCTCGAATCCGGGGCGGATGTCGAGCTTGAGCGACACGCCGGTGCGGTAGCCCTGTTCGGCGAGCTTCATCGTCGCGTCGCGCACGACGCGCAGCACGTCGTCGAGGTCGCCCTCGATGTTGGTGAACATCGCGTTCGTCTCGTTGGGCAGCCCCGAATCGCGGATCACGGCGATCGACTGCGCCACGTATTCGCTCAGCTCCGCGCCGACGCCGCTGGGTGCGATGGCCACGGCGGCCACGGTGTTGATGTACGGACGTCCGGTCTGCGGGTCGACGGGGACCTCCTGACGGACGGCGTTGGGATCGATCGCCATGATGCGCTCCTTGAACTTGAATGTTGGGTTGTGCGGATGGCGGCGGTCGCCGCCACGATGTCAGTCGGCGGGATTGCCGTGCCACGCCCACGCGTGGTCCATCGGCCCGGACCCGTGGCCCAGGTCGAGTTGCGCGTCGAGCGCGCCGGTCAGGTACGCCTTGGCGTGGCGCACCGCGTCCGCCAGCGCGTCGCCCTTGGCGAGGTTCGCCGCGATGGCGCTCGAGAGCGTGCAGCCGGTGCCGTGCGTGTTCGGATTGTCGACGCGCCGTCCATGGATCCACGTCGCCTCGCCGTCGGCGACCAGCAGGTCGTCCGCGTCGGCGACGCCGTGGCCGCCCTTGACGAGCACCGCGCAGCCGAACCGGTCGGCGATGATCCGTCCTGCGGTCTCCATCGCCTCGCGCGACGTGATCTCCTCGGGCAGGGCGGCGTCCTGCGCCCACCGGCCGGCGTCCAGCGTCGGCGCGCCGTCGTGGTCACGGCGGGCGATCAGGTCGAGCAGCACCTGCGTTTCGGGGATGTTGGGCGTGATGACCGCGGCGAGCGGGAACAGCCGTCCGGTGAGCGCGTCGAGCGCGTCGTCGTCGATGAGCTTGGCCCCCGACGTGGCGACCATCACCGGGTCGAGGACGATGTTGCGCGCGCCGTGCGCCTCGAGCCGGTCGGCGATCGCCGCGATCGCGTCGGCGGAGGAGACCATGCCGATCTTGACGGCCGCCGGCGGGATGTCGGCCCAGACGGCGTCGATCTGCGCGGCGATCATCGCGGGGGAGACGTTCTCCACGCCGGTGACGCCCATCGTGTTCTGCGCGGTGATGGCGGTCAGGGCGCTCATCGCGAACACCCCGTTGGCGGTCATGGTCTTCAGGTCGGCCTGCATGCCCGCGCCGCCGGACGAATCCGAGCCGGAGACCGCGAGCACGGGGATCAGCCGGGTCGCGTCGTCGCGGTTGGCGCGCCACGCCTCGACGAGGCGGCGGGCGGCGTCCGCGGGGTCGTCGGCCCCGGCGATCGCCGAGACGACGAACCAGCCGTCGGCGAGGGAGCGCGCCAGCATCGGCACGTCCTCCTCGTGCACGCCGCCGCCGACGACGATCGGGAAGCGGCTGGCGCGGCACAGTGCGTCGATCCGCGGCCCGTCGAGCGTGCCGGGGATGCCGTCCTCGCCCACGATCGCGCAGTCGGGCTTGGTGGCGGTCAGGTGCAGCGGTCCGGCGCCGATGTAGTCGATCGTGCCCTCGGGCAGCGCGTTCGCCGCGTCGATGTGCTCCGGCAGGTCGGCGGACAGGCCGATGATCGCGTCGTCGCCGAGCAGCTCGCGCGCGGCGACCGGGTCCATGTCGCTCTGGCCGATGTGCACGCCGTCGACCTTGATGCCCTCGCGCCGGCACTGCCATGCGGCGTCGACGCGGTCGTCGATGACGAGCGGCACGCGCTCCGAGGCGCCCGCCGCGGCGATCGCGTCCGCGATGCGGCGGGCCATCGCCACGATGTCGCCGGCGTCGCCGGGCTTGGCGCGCAGCTGCACGAACGTGACGCCGCCGGCCAGCGCCGCGGCGACGACGTCCTCGACGGGGCGGCCGTGCGTGTCCTGCGGGCCGAGCACGAGATAGGCGGACAGGTCGAAGCTTGCGCGCATCGATGCGTACGGATGGCGGTTCATGATGCCTCCCTTGGTATGCGGCGTCTCGATGCGCCGGTCAGCGGACGGACGTGCGGTCGATGGGGGAGCCGGCGACCTGCTCGGGCGTCGTGGTCCACAGCGCGTCGAGCAGATGCGTCTGGAAGGATCCGGGTCCCTCGGCGCGCGCCTCGGCGGCCTCGCCGGCGCGGTTGTACAGCAGCGACGCGGCGAGCGCGGCGGTCATCGGGTCGGCGACGGCCAGATAGGTGGCGGTGACGCCGCCGAGCGAGCATCCGGCGCCGGTGATCTTGGTCATGAGCGCGCTGCCGCCGGGCAGCCGGTACACGTCGCGGCCGTCGGTGACGAGGTCGACGGCGCCGGAGACGGCGACCGCGGCCGTGCCGTCGGCGCGGTGCGACGCCATGTGGCGGGCGAGGCGGACGGCGGCGTCGAGCGCCGAGTCGACCTCGTCGACGGATTCGACGCCGGCGGGACGGGTGACGGCCGCATCGTCGTCGGCCGCGTCGGCGAGGCCCCACATCGCGTCGAGGGCGATGATCTCCGACGCGTTGCCGCGGATGACGGTGGGCGGCACGTCGCGGAAGGCGGTGAGGATGGCGGTGCGCTCCGTGCCGATGCCGGCCGCCACCGGGTCGAGCACCCACTTGTGGCCCGACTCGTGGAACGCGTGGGCGATCCGGTCGAGCGCCTCGCGGTAGAACGGCAGCAGCGTGCCGACGTTGACGTAGTCGGCGCCTGAGATGGCGGACGTGGCGATCACGTCGTCGGCCAGGAAGCTCATGGCCGCGGTGCCGCCGGAGGCGAGCTGCGCGTTGGCGACGAGGTTGATGGTCACGAAGTTCGTGAACGATGCGGCCAGCGGCGTGGTCGCCTTGACGTCGCGCACGGCCTGCGCGATGGATTCTCGGATCGGGTCGTCGGCGGCGACGGCGGATGCGACGGACTGGACATGCGAGGCAATATGCGAGAGTTCGCTCATATCACTGCTCCCTACGTAGGTGTCAACCAACAGGTTCTAAGGGTCAGGCCCGAAGCCTTTCTCAACCCGCGTCGCGGGTTCCCCTGCATTACGCCATCGACGCTAGGCCCCCGCGCGGACAACGAGGATGCGTTCGGTCGTCCGAGGCTGCGCCCGGCGTGCGGCCGCGGCGTTCCGTCGTGTTCGCCGGTGGTCGGAGCGGTCCATGTAAAGACAGTTGATTTGAAGATGATTTCCGAATGGGCTGTTCATCCTTCCGGTATGGGTGCTGACTGCTGCAATCGCGTTGAAAACGTTCGTATCGTTGCGGTTCTGCGGCCATGATATAGTCGCATCGTGGGCGACATAGGCGTTGCCTACGTTATTTACAAAAAGAAAAGAGCACCGGTATGACCAATACCAGAACTTTGGCGGGCCGCATCGTCGCATCGGCCGCCGTGCTCGCGCTGTCAGTGCCGATAGGCCTGACGTGCGGGCTGCCGGCGTGGGCTGACGACATCCTGTCCCGCGCCGACTCCACCACCCAGATGAGCTCCGACCCCGAGGTCGTGTACGCGAACGCCGTCACCGGCACCGCGGAACGGAGCATGAACTTCGACGCGAACTGGCGATTCCTGCTCTCCGATTCCGTCTCCGCCCAGGATCCGGGCTTCGACGACTCGCAGTGGCGTCAGATCTCGCTGCCGCACGACTACAGCATCGAACAGGACTACTCGACGTCCGGCGAGGCCGAAAGCGCCTATCTGCCGGGCGGCACCGGCTGGTACCGCAAGCAGTTCACCCTGTCGCGCGACCTGGCCGGCAAGCGCGTCTCGATCGGCTTCGACGGCGTGTACATGAACGCCACGGTGTGGATCAACGGGCATAAGCTCGGCACGCACCCCTACGGCTACTCCCCGTTCTCGTTCGACCTGACCGACCATGCGGTGTTCGGCGGCGAGAACACCATCGTCGTCAAGGTCGAGAACAAAACGCCCTCCAGCCGCTGGTACTCCGGCAGCGGCATCTACCGCTCCGTCACCCTGAACGTCACCGACGCCGTGCACGTCGACACGGGCGGCGTGCGGGTCACGACGCCCGACCTCGCCGCACAGCACGGCGGCGACGTCACGGTGAACCTGGGCGCCGACATCGCCAACGACTCCGGCGCCCCCGTCGAGGTCACGCTGCGCCAGAGCGTGTTCGCCAAGGGAGAGGGGACCGAGCGGGCGATCGGAACGTCCGTCGGCGAGCCGACCACCATCGCGGCGGGAGCATCGGCGCATATCGACTCGACCCTCACGGCGTCATCGCCGAAGCTGTGGAGCACGCAGAACCCGAACCTCTACACCGTGCGCACCGAGGTGATGAGCGGCGACACGGTGCTCGACACCTACGACACCGACTACGGCTTCCGCTGGACCTCCTTCGACGCGGACGGCGGATTCTCCCTCAACGGGACGCCGACCAAGATCAAGGGCGTCTCGATGCACCATGACCAGGGCGCGCTCGGCGCCGTCGCCAACCGCCGTGCGATCGAACGTCAGGTGGAGATCCTCAAGGGCATGGGCGTCAACTCGATCCGCACCACGCACAACACCGCGGCCCGCACGCTCATCGACGTCTGCAACGAGCAGGGCGTCCTCGTCGTCGAGGAGGCGTTCGACACCTGGATCAAGGCGAAGAACGGCAACAGCGAGGACTACGGCAAGTGGTTCTCCGTCGAGGTCGGCGACGGCAACGCCATCGAAGGCGGCGACGCGTCCGGCACCTGGGCGCTGTTCGACCTGACCGCGATGATCCGCCGCGACGCCAACGACCCGTCGGTCATCATGTGGTCGCTCGGCAACGAGATGATGGAGGGCATCAGCGGCTCCGTGAGCGAGTATCCGGACGTCGCCCGCCGGCTCATCGCATGGACGAACGAGGCCGACCCGACCCGTCCGGCCACGCTGGGCGACAACAAGATCAAGGCCGGATGGTCCGAATCGACCGCGATGGCCGACGCGCTGACCGACTCCGACGGCGTGGTCGGCACCAACTACTCATCAGGCGGCAACTACGACAGCGTGCACGCCGCGCACCCCGACTGGCGCCTCTACGGCTCCGAGACCGCGTCGGCCATCAACAGCCGCGGCATCTACGACCGCACCACCGGCGGCTCCCAGACCGCCGACAAGCAGCTGACCTCCTACGACGCGTCGGCCGTGGGCTGGGGCGCCACCGCGTCGAGCGCATGGTACGACGTGATCACCCGCGACTTCGTCGCCGGCGAATACGTGTGGACCGGCTTCGACTATCTGGGCGAACCCACCCCGTGGAACGGCACCGGATCGGGCGCGCAGGGCGCATGGCCGTCGCCGAAGAGCTCCTACTTCGGCATCGTCGACACCGCCGGCCTGCCCAAGGACAGCTACTACTTCTACCAGAGCCAATGGAACGACGACGTGCACACGCTGCACGTCCTGCCCGCATGGAACGAGAACGTCGTGGCCAAGGACTCCCAGGGCAAGGTGCCGGTCGTCGTCTACTCCGACGCGGCCGCCGTCGAACTGTTCTTCACCCCCAAGGGCGGCGAGCGCACCTCCCTCGGCCGCAGGCAGTTCACGACGAAGACCACCGCCGCCGGATACCGGTACCAGGTCTACGAAGGCGAAGGCAAGTCGTCCTCCGCGGACAAGAACCTGTACCTCACCTGGAACGTCCCGTGGGCCGAAGGCACCATCACCGCGGTCGCCTACGACGAGTCCGGCGCCGTGATCGCCGACACCGAAGGCCGCTCCAGCGTGACCACCACCGGCGAGGCCTCCGCGCTCACGGCCGAGGCCGACCGCACCACGATCGAGGCGGACGGCACCGACCTGAGCTACGTCACCGTCGACGTGACCGACGCGGACGGCAACACCGTGCCCGACGCCGCCGATCGCGTGACCTTCGACGTCAAGGGCGCCGGCAGGCTCGTCGGCGTGGACAACGGCAGCTCGCCGGACCACGACTCCTATCAGGCGAACAACCGCCGCGCCTTCAGCGGCAGGCTCGTCGCCATCATCCAGTCCACGGACAAGGCCGGCGACATCACCGTCACCGCCACGGCGGACGGGCTGAAGTCCTCCACCACGACCATCACCACGACGGCCGTGCCGGGAGCGTCCACGGAACGGGCGGTCGACGGACTGTACTACGCGCGCAACTACTACGTGAAGACCGGCAACAGCCCCCGTCTGCCCGACACGATCGAAGTGCGCTACACCGACGGCACCAGCGAACGGCAGGCCGTGACCTGGAACGAGGTGGGCGACGACCAGACGGCCGTGCCCGGCACCTTCACCGTCACCGGTACGGTGGGCGAGCAGACCGCCACCGTGCGCGTCACGATGATCGACGACGGCGGCGCGCTGCTCAACTACTCGGCCACCACGCCGGTGGGCATCGCCCCGGCGCTGCCCGAATCGCGCCCGCTCGTGCTGGCCGACGGCACGGTGACCAACGCCGGCTTCGCCGTCTCCTGGACGACGCCAGACGACTCCGCCTACGCCGAGGCCGGCACCGTGACGGTGCCCGGCACCGCGACCGTCTTCGACAGGACCGTCGACGTGAGCGCGACCATCCGCGTGCAGCAGGAGAGCGTCGCCATCGGCGACTCCGTGTCCGGCTCCGCGCTGAACCTGACGCAGAGCGTGCCCGCTGACCTGCAGACCGACACGCTCGACGCCATCAAGGACGGATCGGCCACGGCCGACCCGAACACGGGCGGCGGCGCCAACCCGTCGGTGTGGACCAACTACAACTGGGCCCAGTCCGGGCGTGACGGATCCGACAAGTCCGAACTCACGTTCGAATACGCCACCCAGCAGAAGTTCGGCCGGTTCGTCATGCACTTCTACACCGACAGCTACAGCGCGCGCCTGCCGAAGAACGTGGACATCCAGGTCTCCGACGACGGCGCCAACTGGACCACGCTGTCCACGACGGCCACCAAGGGCGAGACCAGGGACAACGTCACGCCGTACACCTACGACTTCGCGCCCGTGACCGCGACCTTCGTCAGGTTCGCCATCACGAACAGCGACGAGGCCCTGTCCGGACGCAGGCCGTGCACCGGCATCTCCGAGATCGAACTGAAGCTGGCCGTCACCGACTTCACCACGAACACGGACGCCGGCCTGTCGTCGCTCACGGTCAACGGCACCGACGTCCCCGCATCCGCGCTGGCAGCGGGATCGTGGAACACGCCGGCCATCAGGGCCGACGTCGAGGCGGTCGGCGCCGGCAACGCGTCCGTGACCGTGCTGCCCGCCCACGAGGGCGTGATCCGCGTGATCACCGAATCCGAGGACCACGCCACGCGAGGCGTCTTCGCGGTCAACCTCGGCCGCGAGCAGTCCGACGCCGCCGACTCCGACGCGCGCGACTACCCGGTCTCGGACCTGACCGCGTCCGCCGGCAGCGAGCAGTCCGCCAGCGGCGTCGAAGGCCCCGCCTCCAACACGCTCGACTCGGACGCCTCCACGCTGTGGCACACCAGGTGGTCGAACCCCGCCGCCACGCCCGACCAGTTCTGGATCGCCTACGAGCTGGCCGACGAGACGACGATCGACGCGCTGCGCTACCTGCCGCGCTCCGGCTCCATCAACGGCAAGGTCGGCGAATACAAGGTCGAAGTGTCCTCCGACGGCACCGAATGGCGCACCGTCGCCACCGGCGCCTGGACCTGGGACGATGACGCCGACGGCTGGAGGATCGCCGAATTCGACGAGCCCGCGGCCGCACGGTACGTCCGGCTCACCGGCGTGCACACGCTGGGCGACTCCGGCAACGACAAGTTCATGTCCGCCGCCGAGATCCGACTGCGCCAGGCCCGGGAGACGACCGACATCGCGGCCGCCACGGTCACGATGCCCGACGGGCTGACCGTGGAGAAGGTCGACGCCGACACGCCCGCCGTGTTCGACGAGGACGCCATCGAAGTCGTCGTGGACGGCACGACGCTGCGCTACGGCATCGACTACCTGCTCGACTACGCCGACAACACCGCTCCCGGCACCGCCACGGTCACGATCCGCGGCATCGACGCCTACCGCGGCAGCATCGAACGGTCCTTCGCCATCACGGTCGCCCAGACCCCCGACCCCGAACCGCCGGCCCAGCCGACGCTCGAACGCATCTACGTGCAGACCGCACCCAGACAGCAGTACGCCGAAGGCGACGCGCTCGACGTGACCGGACTGACGCTGACGCTGTCCTACGACGACGGCAGCGAACGGACCGTCGCCTACGACGACGCCACCGCCGGCGACTTCACGTTCGACCCGGCGCCGGGCACCGCGCTCGGCACGTCCGACCGGACCGTGACGGTCACCTACCAGGGATGCGACACCACCTACGAGATCACCGTCTCGAAGCAGCCCGAGCCGGTCGACCCCGACAAGCCGGTCGATCCGGACAAGCCGGTCGATCCGGACAAGCCGGTTGACCCCGACAAGCCGGTCGATCCGGACAAGCCGGTCGATCCGGACAAGCCGGTTGACCCCGACAAGCCGGTCGATCCGGACAAGCCGGTCGATCCGGACAAGCCGGTTGACCCCGACAAGCCGGTCGACCCGGATAAGCCGGTCGATCCGGACAAGCCGACCGACCCGGATACGCCCGGCGACGGCGACAAGGCGCTCGACGCGCTCAGCCAGGCGGTGGCGACCTACGAGGGCAAGCGCCTGCAGGAGGCCAACTACACGAAGGACTCCTGGAAGGCGTACGCCGCCGCACTCGAGCACGCGCGCGACGTGCTCGACCGGAAGGACGCCGACGCGGCCGAGCAGGCGCTCGCCGGACTCGACGCCGCATTCAACGCCCTCGCCCGCAAGGGCGACGACGGCAAGGCCGACGGTGGCGGCTCCGGCACCGGCACCACGGGCACCGGAACGGACGGCCGCAAGCCCGGCCTGTCCTCCACCGGCGCATCCGTGACGGCGCTCGCGGCTGCGGTCATCGCCCTGCTGGGCGCCGGCGTCGCCCTGACCGCCGCCCGCCGACGCAGGGGCTGACCTCCGGCCTGCGGTCCTGATCCGACGGGGGCCGCGGACGAGGCTCCGGTGCGCATCGAACGCACCGGAGCCTCGTCCGCGGCCCCCTCGCCTATGCGGCCCCGCGCTCGCCGCATCGACGGCGGGCCGCGCTGTCACGCGCACTCGATAGACTCGGGGGCGCAAACCCCAAACCGTTCAAACCAGAAGGTGCATTGTGGCTGTTTCCAAACTCGATGAAGTCGTATCCCTCGCGAAGCGTCGCGGGTTCGTGTTCCCCGCCGGCGAGATCTACGGCGGCACCCGCTCCGCGTGGGACTACGGTCCGCTCGGCGTCGCGCTGAAGGACAACATCAAGCGCGAATGGTGGCGCTCCATGGTCGTCACCCGCGGCGACGTGGTGGGCGTGGACACGTCCATCATCCTGCCGCCGGCCGTGTGGGTCGCCTCCGGCCACGTGTCCGTGTTCAACGACCCGCTCGTCGAGTGCCTCAACTGCCACAAGCGCAACCGCGCCGACAAGCTCGAGGAGTCGTACGCCGAGAAGCACGGCGACAAGCTGCCCGAGAACGGCCTCAAGGACGTCGTGTGCCCCGACTGCGGCACCCGCGGCAACTGGACCGAGCCGCGCGACTTCAACATGATGCTGCGCACCCACCTCGGCCCGGTCGAGGACGAGAACAGCCTGCACTACCTGCGCCCGGAGACCGCCCAGGGCATCTTCGTGGACTTCAAGAACGTGATGACCTCCTCGCGCTCCAAGCCGCCGTTCGGCATCGCCAACATGGGCAAGTCCTTCCGTAACGAGATCACGCCGGGCAACTTCATCTTCCGCACCCGCGAGTTCGAGCAGATGGAGATGGAGTTCTTCGTCGAGCCGGGCACCGACGAGGACTGGCACCAGTACTGGATCGACGCGCGCACCCAGTGGTATCTGGATCTGGGCATCAAGCCGGAGAACCTGCGCCACTACGAGCATCCGAAGGAGAAGCTCGCCCACTACGCCAAGCGCACCGTCGACATCGAGTACAAGTTCGGCTTCCAGGGCTCCGACTGGGGCGAGCTCGAAGGCGTGGCCAACCGCACCGACTTCGACCTGTCCGCGCACGCGAAGCACTCCGGCGAGGACCTCAACTACTTCAACCAGGCCACCGGCGAGAAGTACGTGCCGTACGTCATCGAGCCGGCCGCCGGCCTGACCCGCTCCCTGATGGCCTTCCTCGTGGACGCCTACGACGTCGACGAGGCGCCGAACACCAAGGGCGGCGTCGACAAGCGCACCGTCCTGCGCCTCGACCCGCGTCTGGCCCCGGTCAAGGCCGCCGTGCTGCCGCTGAGCAAGAAGCCGGAGCTGCAGACCGTCGCCCAGAACCTGGCCGCCGACCTGCGCCAGAACGAGTGGATGATCGACTACGACGAGGCCGGCGCCATCGGCCGCCGCTACCGCCGCGAGGACGAGATCGGCACCCCGCTGTGCGTCACCGTCGACTTCGACACGCTCGAGGACCAGGCCGTCACGATCCGCGAACGCGACACGATGGCCCAGGAGCGCGTCAGCCTCGACAAGGTGTCCGACTACATCGCCGCGCGCATCGGCGAGAAGCGCGCCCACGTGCCGCAGAAGCCGGTGTCGATGGGCGGCGAGGCGTGGCCGGAGTCCGTCCGCATCGGCGAGGCCGGCGGCCTGTACTGACCGGCGGACGGCATCGGCGGACGCCGATGAACCGTCGGCCGGCGGCGTCATGCGATGCGTGACGCCGCCGGCATATCACGGCCCCCTCCGACGAGGGGGCCTCATCATCCCATTCGTATCGAGGAAGAATCCGTGACAGAACCCATTGACGAGCGCCCCGCGACCGACGCGATGCGAGACACCGTGATCGACGGAACGCACGAGACCGACCGCCTCGACCCGCGTACGGACGCGCCGTCGCGTCCCGGATCGCCGGTGACGATGCCGCCGGTGCGGCTCGGCGCGATCGAGGTGCCGACCCCGGTGGTGCTTTCGCCGATGGCCGGCGTGACCAACTGGCCGTTCCGCGTCCTGTGCGAGGAGTATGGGCCCGACGGCCTGTATGTGGCCGAGATGATCACCGCCCGCGCGCTCGTGGCGCGCAATCCCAAGGCGCTGCGCCTGTGCCGGTTCGCGCCGGGGGAGCGGGTGCGCTCCCTGCAGCTGTACGGCGTCAACCCGGCCATCACCGAGCAGGCGGCGCGCATCGTCGTGGACGAGGGCATGGCCGACCACGTCGACCTGAACTTCGGCTGCCCGGTGCCCAAGGTGACGCGCCGCGGCGGCGGTTCGGCTCTGCCGTGGAAGACCGACCTGTTCACCGACATCATCCGCCGCGTCGTCAAGGTGTGCGAGCCGGCCGGCATCCCGGTGACCGCCAAGATCCGCGTCGGCATCGACCACGAGCACGAGACGTTCCTCGAGGCGGGCCGCATCGCGCAGGAGGAGGGCTGCAGGGCGGTCACGCTGCACGCG
Source organism: Bifidobacterium samirii (assembly GCF_003952945.1). GTDB lineage: Bacteria > Actinomycetota > Actinomycetes > Actinomycetales > Bifidobacteriaceae > Bifidobacterium > Bifidobacterium samirii. The sequence continues at coordinate 43,912 of NZ_QXGK01000004.1, read as the reverse complement.
CGCACCACCGCCGAATACTACGGCGGGCACTCCGACTGGGATCGCATCGGCGAGCTCGTGGAGGCGCTCGACGTGCCGGTGTTCGGCAACGGCGACATCTGGGGCGCCGAGGACGCGCTCGAGATGGTGCGCGAGACCGGCTGCGCCGGCGTGGCCATCGGCCGCGGCTGCCAGGGGCGCCCGTGGCTGTTCGCCGACATCGCCAACGCGTTCGCCGGCAGCGACGAGCGCGTCGACCCGACGCTGGGCGAGGTGTGCGCGGTCATCGAACGCCATGCGATGCTGCTCACCGAGTTCTACGACGGCGACGAGCGCATGGCCGTGCACGACCTGCGCAAGCACGTCGCCTGGTATCTCAAGGGTTTCGCCGTGGGCGGATCCACGCGCAGGGCGTTCATGGAATGCGAGTCGCTCGACGACGTGCGCCGCGAGATCGGCCGTCTGGACCCGTCGATGCGTCTGCCCGAACGCATCAAGGACAAGCCGCGCGGCCGTGTGCGCTTCGCCAAGAAGGTGCATCTGCCCTACGGATGGCTCGACTCGCGTGAGACCACGCGGCAGGAGCGCGAGGCCCTGTTCGGCGACGACCCGATGGACGCCTCCTACTGACGGAGAACGACGGGGCCGCCGCCGGGCCCCGGCACCGCGCGAAATGCCGGTGCGAAACACGGGCGGAAGGTGAGAGAATAGAACCCGTTATCAGGGGTTCTGCGATAGAGTTATGCGTAACCGTGAGTGACAGGAGACAATGGTGAGCGAAATCGCCCAGAACGAGCAGTTCAACGACAGGATCAACATCAAGGTCGTCGGCGTCGGCGGTGCTGGCGGCAATGCCGTCAACCGCATGATCGTCGAAGGCCTGCAGGATGTCGAATTCGTCGCCGTCAACACCGACGCCAAGGATCTGCTTCGATCTGACGCCGATGTGAAGATCGCCCTTACCGACAACATGAGCCGCGGCCTCGGCGCCGGCGCCGACCCGGAGAAGGGCGCCAAGGCGGCCCAGGACCACCAGTCCGACATCGAGGAGGCCCTCAAGGGCGCCGACATGGTGTTCGTGACCTGCGGCGAGGGCGGCGGCACCGGCACCGGAGCCAGCCCGATCGTGGCCCGTTCCGCGCACCAGCAGGGCGCGCTGACCATCGCCGTCGTCACCCGCCCGTTCTCCTTCGAGGGCCCGCAGCGCTCCGCGTCCGCCAACCTGGGCATCGAGAAGCTGCGCAACGAGGTCGATGCGCTCATCGTCATCCCCAACGACCGACTGCTCGAGATGTCCGACCGCACCGTCGGCATCGTCGACGCGTTCAAGAACGCCGACAGCGCGCTGCTGGCCGGCGTGCAGGGCGTGACCGACCTGATCTCCATGAACTCCTACATCCACGTCGATTTCGCCGACGTCAACTCGATCCTGCGCGGCGCGGGCACCGCCCTGTTCGGCATCGGCTCGGCGCGCGGCGAGGACCGCGCCACCCAAGCCGCCGAGATCGCGATCAGCTCGCCGCTGCTCGAGGAGAGCATCGAGGGCGCCCACGGCGTGCTCATCAACATCGCCGGCCCGACCGACCTCGGCCTGCACGAGGCCGCGGCCGCCACCGAGCTGGTGCGTCAGGCCATCCACCCGGAGGCGCAGATCATCTGGGGTCTGGCCCTCAACGACGCGTACGGCGACGAGGTGCGCGTCACCGTCATCGCCGCCGGCTTCGACACGAAGACCAGCGCCGAACCGGCCGAACGCGCCGAGGCGGCGACCCCGGTCTTCCCGGCGGCCCAGACCGCGACCCGCCAGGCCGTCTCCCAGACCCCGCAGCGTCCGGCGTCCCCGGCCATCGCGGTGACCAGCCCGACCCCGGGCCAGGGCTCCCCGCTGCTGTCCGGCATGCCGAGCTACCAGCCGCAGACGACGCAGCAGACGGCCGCCCCGAGCGTGCCGGCCCAGCAGCCGGTGCAGCCGGTGCAGCCGATCCAGCAGCCGGTGCAGCCGATCCAGCAGGCCCAGCCGGTGCAGCCGGTCCAGCCGATGGCGCAGCCGCTGCCGACGTACGCCCCGTCGGTGCCGTCGTTCGACGCGACCAGCGAGCACAGCGTGATCTCCGCCAACGATCCGGGCGACCTGGACATTCCCGACTTCCTGCGCTGAGCGGCGGGACGGAGCTGATCGAAAGGAGCCGTCATGGCTGGATTCATGAAAAGCGCGATGTCCTATCTGGGCATGAGCGACGTGGTGGACGAGGAGCCGTTCGAGGATGATGTCGCGGACGAGACCTCGTTCGACTCCGACCATTCCGTCACGCCGATGTCCCAGCCCGCGGCCGGAGCGCCTGCCGCCTCGCCGGCCCCGGCGCGCGAGTCGAACCCCTTCCAGGGACGGGTGAACCGCATCACGACGATCCATCCCAAGACGTATGAGGACGCCCAGCTGGTGGGGCGCGCCCTGCGTGACGGCGTGCCGGTGGTGCTCAACCTGACCGGCGTGGCCGAGGCCGTCGCCTACCGCATCGTCGACTTCTCCGCCGGCGTCGTGTTCGGCGTGCGCGGCTCGATCGAGCGCGTCACCCCGCGCGTGTTCCTGCTCAGCCCCGCCCAGGTGAACATCAAGGTCGAGGAGCCGACGCAGGCCTCCTCGTCGCACGACCTCTTCGCGGACTGACCGTCGCGGGAGCGGCCTCCAGGCCGCGCTCCCGTGACGATTCCTCCAGCATCCGTCCAGCATTCCCCCAGACCGGTTGGTAGTCTGGGGGAATGCTGTTTTTCGTCATCGCAAGAATCCTCGACTGGCTGATCGACGCGTACATCACCGTGCTGTTCGTGCGCATGATCCTCGACTGGGTCGCCGTGCTGGCGCCCCGCTGGTATCCGCGCGGCGTGGTCGCCTCGCTGATCGACGTGGTGTACCGGCTCACCGAGCCGCCGCTGCGCTGGCTGCGCCGTTGGATCCGCCCGTTGCCGATGGGCCCCGTCTATCTGGACGTGAGCTTCATCGTGCTCTACTTCCTGCTCGTGGTGCTGCGCGTGCTGATCTGACCCGTCGCCGTCTGCGTCCACGCGGTTCGCGCCCATGCCCAGGCCCTGCCGGCATAGGCATGGGCGAGGAGCGCCCGACCGACGAATTCCCCGCGTGTCATGGTCCGTATGGGGTCCAAAGACGCATGTTTGCGCGGGGGCCGTGCTAGCATCTGATTTTGATACCAACACAGCGAGGCATGGCCCCAAAGCGAGGTGTAAAGATTTATGGCTTTGTTGACTCCGAAGGACATCCGGGAGCATACCTTCCAGACGGTCCGATTCAAGGAAGGTTATGACGTCGACGAGGTCGACGATTTTCTCGATCAGGTCACGGAGACCGTCGAGGCGCTCGGCAAGCAGGCCGTCGCCGCCGGCGCCGCCACACAGTCTCTGGGCCCGGACGTCGCCGGTCTCAACGCGAAGATCTCCGAGCTGAGCGCCAAGGTCCAGCAGCTGACCGATGAGAACGAGAGCCTCAAGGCCGCCGGCAGCGCCGCCGGTGACGCCGACCAGGCCGCGCAGATGGCCCGCACGAAGCTCGGCGAGGCCGAGGAGAGCAACCGTGCGCTGGCATCGCAGAACGAGCAGCTCAAGGGCCAGGTCGACCAGCTCAACGCCCAGATCGATCAGCTGACCGCCCAGGCCGCCGCCGCGTCCGACAACGACGTGCTCAAGGAGCAGCTCGCCGCCATCCAGCGCGAGCGCGACACGTTCCGCGCCACGAGCGAGGACCTGTCCCGTCAGCTGCAGCTGGCGCAGCAGCAGGCCCAGCAGGGCGCCCAGGCCGCCCGTCAGGTGCAGGAGCTGTCCCGCCAGCTCGATGAGGCCAAGCAGCGCGAGAACCAGCTGCGCGAGCAGGTCGCCAAGGTCGAGCCGAGCACCGAGACCGGCAGCCTGCAGAAGATCGCCGGCGCCGCCGCCGCGGCCAGCACCGAGCCGGAGCGCGCCACCGCGATGCTGACGCTGGCCATGCAGCTGCACGACCAGTACGTCGACAAGGGCAAGGCGAAGGCCAAGGAGATCACCGAGGCCAGCCAGGCCAAGTACAACGACCTCGTCACCAAGGCCAACGACTACTCGAGCCGCACCCGCACCGAGGCCGACGAGTACAACAACCGCATCCACGCGGACGCCGACGCCTACTCGGACCGCACCCGCGCCGACGCCGACAGCTACTCCATCAAGACCCGTCAGGACGCCGACACCTACATGCAGAACACGCATCAGGACGCCGATTCGTACCTCGACTCCAAGAAGCAGGAGGGCGACGCCTACGAGCAGGCCCGCCAGCAGGACGGCGACACCTACCTGCAGGCGCGCCAGCAGGAGGGCGACGCCTACCTGGCCGGCAAGAAGCAGGACGGCGACGCCTATCTGGCGACCCGCAAGCAGGAGGGCGACACCTACCTGCAGACCAAGAAGAAGGAAGGCGACGACTACCTGCAGGGACGCCAGCAGGAGGGAGACGCCTACGAGCAGCAGACCCGCCAGGAGGCCGACGCCTACGAGCGCAAGACCCGTCAGGCGGCGGACGCCTACGAGGCCGAGGTCCACCACCGCGCCGGCGAGTACGACCAGAACACCCGCACCGCGGCCGACGACTACGCGCAGCAGGTGCGCGACGCCCTGACCGAGCAGTCGAAGGTCATCGAGGGCAACATCCAGGGCCTCAAGCAGTTCGAGAGCGCGTACCGCGCCCGCCTGACGGAGTTCCTCTCCGGCCTGATGGGCCAGGTGTCCGACACGAACAGCTTCAACCAGACCGAGCAGTCCGGTCGCTGACGTTCGGGGACATCGGATATGACTATTCGACAGGGACGGCCGCGCGCCCGCGTGGCCGTCTTTGCATGCGTGGCGGCGCTCGGGCTCGTCGCCGACCAGGCCACCAAGATGTGGGCGCAGGCCGTACTGGGCGACGGGCGCACGATCGACGTGCTCCCGCCGCTCCTGTCGCTCCGGCTCGTGCACAATCCGGGCGCCTCGCTCGGCTTCGGCGCGTCGAACACGTGGATGATCTCCCTGCTGGCCGTCGTGGCCAGCGTGGCGATGCTCGTGCTCGCCTGGCGCACCGTGTCGACGAAGTGGAGCCTGATGCTGGGACTGGCGTTCTCCGGCGCGGTCGGCAACCTGATCGACCGCATCGCCTACGCCGACGTGTTCCTCAACGGACGCGTCGTCGACTTCCTCGACTACGGGTGGTCGATCGGCAACGTCGCGGACATCGCGCTGATGGTCGCCGGCATCGGCATCGTCGTGCTGATCGTGATAGGCGAGCCGTTCGGCGTGAAGGACCTTGCGGACATGGAGCGTCCATCGGGGAAGGACGCCGCGGAAGGCGGTGCCCTATGAGCCGCCTCGTACCCGCCCCCGACGCCCTCGTGGGCAAGCGGTTCGACGTGGCCGTCGCCAAGATGCTCGGCATCTCGCGCGCCAAGGCCGCCGACCTCATCGAATCCGGTCAGGCGCGCGTGCTGGGGCGCGACATCGCCAAATCCGGCACGCTGATGGCGGGGGAGACCGTCGAATTCGACCTCGTGGAGGCCCGGACGGAACCCGAACCCGTCGCCTCCGACATGGCGATCGTCTACGAGGACGACGACGTCGTCGTCGTGGACAAGCCGGTGGGCGTCGCCGCGCACGCGTCGGTCGGCTGGACCGGCCCGACCGTGCTGGGCAGCCTGCTCGACCGCGGCGTGCACATCACGTCGTACGGCGCCGCCGGACGGCAGGGCATCGTCTCCCGCCTCGACGTGGGCACGTCCGGGCTCATGCTCGTGTGCAAGTCCGATCTGGCGTACGTGGAGATGCGACGCCAGTTCGCCGAGCACGAGGTCGTCAAGACCTACCATGCGCTCGTCCAGGGCAGCCTCAAGGAGGACCGCGCCACCATCGAGGCGCCGATCGGACGCGCGAAGGTGTCCGACTTCCGCTTCTGCGTGACCCCCGCCGGCAAGCCCGCCGTGACGCACTGGGACGTGACCGAGCGCTTCGGCGGCGAGGCCACGTTCGTCTCCGTGAATTTGGAGACGGGACGCACCCATCAGATCCGCGTGCACTTCTCGTCGATCGGCCATCCTCTGGCCGGCGACGCGATGTACGGCGCCAATCCGGTGCTGTCCGAGGCGCTGGGACTGGAACGCCAGTGGCTGCATGCGACCCAGCTGGAGTTCCGTCACCCGCGTACGCGCGTCTGGACGACCGTCACCTCCCGCTACCCGACGGATCTGGCGCGGGCGCTGGACCTGATGCGGGAACGTCATCCGCGGCTGCAGTAGCGCGTCGGCCGGCGGCGAACGACACGGCGAATCCGGCGGCGTGCGTCAGGACCATGCCGATCGCCGTCGACCGGCATGCGTCGATGAGGAGGCATTCCGCCAGCAGCACCAGCACATCCGCCGGATCGTAGACGCCGCGCGACAGAAACCACATGCAGCCGGCCACGGCCACGGCCGACGCTATCGCGAGCGCCAGCAGGATGTTGCCGATGATGTGGAGGATGCGCGCCGCGCGGCGCAGCCCGTCCGCGGTGATGCGGCCGCCCGGCGGACGCGTCCGCGGGTCGGGAGGATACGTCGACGGGTGCGGGACGTCGGTATGCGGATGCCGGTACGGGGGAGCGTCGGCCATGATGCCTCCTGTCGTGCGGCGCGCGTCGGTCGCGCGGCGTGTCCTCCCATCATCAGTGAAGGTCGGCCCGCATGCAAGCCGGAACGGGCGTTGTGGATAACGGCCCGGCGTCCGCCCGCGACGTGGCCGGACGGGCATGCGGTAAGGTGGGACGCATGGCTGAACCGGGTAAGAACTTCGTGCATCTGCACAATCACACGCATTATTCGCTGCTGGACGGCGCGTCGAAGATCCCCAATCTCGTCAACCGCGTCAAGGACCTCGGCATGCCGGCCGTCGGCATCGCCGACCACGGCAACATGCATGGCGCGTACGAGCTGTGGAGCACGGCCGTCAAGGCCGGCGTCAAGCCGATCCTGGGCATCGAGGCGTACGTGACGCCCGAGACGGCCCGCCAGGACCCCACGCGCGTGAGCTGGGACACGAACTGGGATCCGAACCTCGACGAGAAGCACCGCCGCCGCAACCCCGACGACGTGTCCGGTGGCGGCGTCATCACCCACCTGACGCTGTGGGCGGAGAACAACGAGGGCCTCGTCAACCTGATGAAGGCCTCGTCGGTGGCGAACCTCGAAGGGCGCGTCATGCGCTACCCGCGTATGGACAAGGAAGTGCTCTCCACCTACTCCAAGGGCATCATCTGCGGATCGGGATGCCCGTCGGGCATCATCCAGACGCGACTGCGCCTCGGCCAGTTCGACGAGGCGCTGCGCGCCGCCGGCGAACTGCAGGACATCTACGGGCGCGACAACTTCTACATCGAGCTCATGGACCACGGCCTCGAGATCGAGACGAAGGTGACCGAGGACCTGCTGCTCATCGCCAAGAAGCTCAACGCGCCGCTGCTGGCCACCAACGACTCCCACTACGTGTTCGAACAGGACCGCGATGCGCAGGACGCGATGCTGTGCATCAACTCGGGCGACACGCTCGACAACCCCGACCGCTTCAAGTTCGACGGCTCCGGCTACTACATCAAGACCGCCGAGGAGATGCGCGACCTGTTCCGCGACCTGCCCGAGGCGTGCGACAACACGCTCGAGATCGCCGAACGCTGCAACGTCATGTTCGACGACAACGAGGACGGCGCGTTCATGCCCCAGTTCCCCTGCCCCGAAGGCTGGGATGAGACGTCGCTGTTCCTCAAGAAGGTCGAGGAGGGCCTCGAGAAGCGCTACGACGGCAACGTGCCACTGCACGTGCTCAAGCAGGCCGACTACGAGTGCGGCGTCATCTGCCAGATGCAGTTCTGCGGCTACTTCCTCGTCGTCGCCGACTACATCAACTGGGCCAAGGAGCACGGCGTCGTCGTCGGCCCCGGCCGAGGCTCCGCGGCAGGCGCGATGGTCGCCTACGCGATGGGCATCACCGAACTCGACCCGCTCGAGCACGGCCTGATCTTCGAACGCTTCCTCAACCCCGAACGCGTCTCCCTGCCCGATATCGACGTCGACTTCGACCCCGAAGGCCGTTCGCGCGTGCTCGACTACGTGGCCGACCTGTACGGTCACGACAAGGTCGCCCAATGCGTGATCTACGGCACCATCAAGACCAAGCAGGCGCTCAAGGACTCGGCGCGCATCATGGGCTACGACTTCTCGATGGGCGAGACCGTCACCAAGGCGCTGCCCCCGTCGGAGACCGGCGGCAAGGACATCAGCCTGCACGACATCTTCGACCCGGCCGCCAAACGCTACGCCGAGGCGCGCGAATACCGCGAACTGTACGATTCGAACCCGGACGTCAAGCGCATCACCGAGGAGGCCAAGGGCATCGAGGGCCTGATCCGCCAGACCGGCGTGCACGCGTGCGCGACCATCATGGGATCGGCGCCCATCACCGACACGTCGCCGCTGCTGGAACGCATCGACGGCACCGTGACCACCACGTTCGAATACCATACGTGCGAGACGCTGGGCCTCGTGAAGATGGACTTCCTGGGCCTGTCCAACCTCACGATCATCCGAGACACGCTGCGCAACGTGGAGCTCAACGGCAAGGGGAAGATCGACCACACGAAGATCCCGCTCGACGACAAGGCCACGTACGAGCTGCTGTCGCGCGGCGACACGCTCGGCGTCTTCCAGCTCGATGGCGACGGCATGCGCTCGCTGCTGAGAACCCTCAAGCCCACGAACTTCAACGACATCTCCGCACTCATCGCCCTGTACCGACCGGGCCCGATGAGCATGGAGTCGCACACCAACTACGCCAAGCGCAAGAACGGCCTGCAGCGCATCACCCCGATCCACCCCGAGCTCGACGAGCCGCTCAAGCAGGTCCTCGACGAGACGTACGGCCTGATCATCTACCAGGAGCAGGTGCAGTCCGCCGCGCGAATCCTCGCCGGCTACTCGCTGGGCAAGGCCGACGTGCTGCGACGCGCGATGGGCAAGAAGAAGCCCGAGGTTCTGGCCAAGGAGAAGATCCCGTTCTTCGCCGGCATGAAGGAGCACGGCTACTCCGAGGAGGCCGCCGAGGCGATCTGGGAGATCCTGGTCCCGTTCTCCGGCTACGCGTTCAACAAGGCGCATTCGGCCGCCTACGGCCTGATCTCGTACTGGACCGCCTACCTCAAGACCCACTACCCGGTCGAGTTCATGGCCGCCCTGCTGCAGGGCGCGTCCACCAACAAGGACAAGACCGCGCTCTACCTGGGCGAGGCGCGCCGCATGGGCATCCAGGTGCTGTCGCCGGACGTCAACGAGTCGGTGTTCGAATACTCCGCCGTCGGCGACGTCGTGCGCTTCGGCCTGGGCGCGATCCGCAACGTCGGCGAGGCGCCGGTCAAGGACATCATCGCCGAACGTGAAGGGTCGCGCGGCAGGTTCGTCAACTTCATGGACTTCATCCGGCGCGTGCCGCTCAGCGCGCTCAACCGGCGCATGGTCGAATCGCTGATCCATGCCGGCGCGTTCGACTCGATCGACCCGAACCGCCGCGCGCTGTTCACGATCCACGAGGCCGCCATCGACTCGGTGGTGTCGGTCAAACGCAAGGAGGCCGAAGGCCAGTTCGACCTGTTCTCCGACGCGGACGACGGCGGCGTGGACGCGATGGGCGACGCGACCGTGGCCGTGCCCGACATGGACGACTGGGACAAGAAGACCAAGCTCAACCTCGAACGCGAGATGCTCGGCCTGTACGTGTCCGACCATCCGCTCTCCGGCATGCAGGCGGTGCTCGCCGGCCTGCGCGAGATGTCGATCGCGCACCTGGTCGACCGGGCCAAGACGATGGGGGACGGCCAGCAGGTCACGCTCGCCGGTCTGATCACGAGCGTCGACCGTCGCGTGTCGAAGAAGGGCAACCCGTGGGCGATCGTGACGATCGAGGACATGGAGAGCTCGATCCAGTGCATGTTCTTCGGCAAGGTGTACGAGGCGGCCGCGCCCGAGCTCGTGCAGGACGAGATCGTGCAGATCCGCGGCCAGGTCGAGGTGCGCGACGAGACGGTGAGCCTGCGCGCCACCGAGATGCAGAAGCCGTCGCTGGTGGCCGCCGACGAGCGTCCGCTGGTGATCACGCTGCCGCAGGTCGCGCTCGAACGCGGCAACATGCAGCGGCTCGCCCAGTCGCTGCAGGCCCACCCCGGCTACTGCGAGGTGCATCTGGCCATCGTGGACGACGCCGGCAACGCGCAGGTGCTCACGTTCGGCGACCGCTTCCGCGTGCAGCGCGACACGGCCCTGTTCGCCGAGCTCAAGATCCTGTTCGGCCCCGGCTGCCTGCCGGCCGTGTGACGCCGCAGACGTGAGGGCGTAAAGAGGGGGCGGATGCCGTTCGGCGTCCGCCCCCTCTTACGTGCGCATGATGTCCCGCCGTCGCTCCCGTCAGAGCGCTTGGCGGATGGCGTCAAGGAAATCGTCCAGATCGTCCGGCTTGCGCGAGGTGATGAGCGTCCATCCAGCCGCGTCGCACACATGCACCGGCTCGTCGACGTACGCGCCGCCCGCGTTCTCCAGATCGGCTTTGATGTACCGGCACGCGGTGAGCGTCTTGCCGGGCAGCAGTCCGGCGTTGACCAGCAGCCACGGCCCGTGGCAGACCGCGGCGATCGGCTTGCCGTCGGCGGCGAAGTCGCGGGCGAGCCGTAGCGCCTCCGGATTGATGCGCAGACGGTCCACATTGCAGGTGCCGCCGGGGACGACCAGCAGGTCGTAGTCCTCGACGCGCACGTCGGCCAGCAGCCGGTCCGGGACGACCGTCTCGCCCGGATAGCGGTCGTGGCGGACCGTCTCGCACGGGTCGAGGGTGGTGGCGGCCAGCGTGACGCGGGCCCCGTCCGCCGCGAGCTCGCGCAGCGGACGGGTCATCTCCGTCTCCTCGATGCCCCAGTTGTTGACGATGATCAGTACGCTCGCGGTGTCGACGCTCATCTGTGCTCCTTTGCGACATGGAATCCTGCGACATGGAATCCGACAGGAGCCATTCTAGCCGCGCGGCGTCTGATGCGTCAGCCGCGGATGCGGCCGTCGTCGATATGCCAGGTGCCGGCGTCGAAGTCGACGTCGACGCTCGTGCCGTCGGCGAACGTGGTGCGCTGATGCCGCCAGTCGCCGTCGACGAACTCGAATCCGGTCATCTCCAGCATGCCGACGCGGCGGTGCAGGTCGGCGACCGTGCGGCAGCGTTCGATGTCCTGTTCGAGACGGTGGCGTGCGGCCGCGTCGCCCGCGTCGCCGTCGAAGCCGGCGTACGCGGCGTCGCGGATCAGATACGGGGCGCCGCCGTTGAGCAGCGCGTACAGCATGTAGTCGTCGCCGCCCTCGATGCGCTCCATCATCCACGGTTCGATGACGCAGTCATGGTAGACGAGGTTCTGCAGCGGCACCGGCACGCCCTCGCGCGGCGCCTTCGGATCGCGCATCTGGAAGTCGTACGGCGCGTAATGGCAGAACACGAGGTTCGGCACCGCCCAGTCGGCGACCTCCTCGGACGAGGTGAGGACGCCGTGCGCGAGCAGCCATGCGAAGCATTCGCCGCGCTTCCGGTAGCAGTCGCGGCGCGTCATGCGATGCCCGGGCGCGTCGCATTCGTCGCCCTCGTTGCAGGTGAACACGTCCAGGTACGTGCAGTCGATGTCGACGCCGCGCGCGGCGATCTCGCGGTAGTTGCGCTTCACGTAGTCGGGTGCGAGCGCCGCGCACAGGTACGTCTGCGGGCCGCCGGCCCATGCCGCGTGCTCCGGCATCGTGCCGTCGGGCAGGCGCACCGCGTTGTCGGGGTCGAACGTGGCGGCGGCGCGGTAGTAGTCGCGGTACTGGTCGTGCAGGCCGAACATGAACCCGCAGTCGTGCGCGGTGTCGGCCAGCGCCCTGAGCCCCTCCCAGCCGCCGGCCTCGCGGCAGGCGGGCAGGTAGTCGGGATGCTGGTTGTCGTAGCCGGGCTGGCCCCAGCCGTCGAGGTGCATGAAGAGCCGGTCCACGCCCATCGCGTGCAGGTCGCGCAGCTGGCGGGCGCGCTGGTCGAACGTGACGAGGTTGCCGTTGCGTTCGGGATGGTCGGCGTCGTACATGCGCGAGTCGGGCTGCACGGCGGTCTTGGCGCCCACGTGCATCCACATGCGGCCGGTCAGCTCGCGTACGGACGGGTTGCGCACGGCCTTCTCCGCAAGCGTGCGCAGCGCGCCGTGCCCGTCGACCCAGCCGCGGTACGCCTTGGCGACGGCGGTCACGTCCGCGTCGGCCATGAGGCGCACGCGAGCGGTGCGACGGTAGTCCATGCGTCCCAGCGACGCGTCGAACCACAGGCCGACGTGCGTGTACGGGCCGCCGGTCGGATGGTCGAGCGCATAGCCGGCGTTCCACGGCGTCTCGCAGATCGTCAGGCAGGCGGCGCGGCCGCGCAGCTGCGCGAACCACGGCATGTAGCCGGCCTCGGTCTCGAATCGGCCGTCGAACGGCAGGGGAGCGGCGGCGACCGGCCACGTGTTGGGGATCATCGTGCCCTGGCAGTGGGTGACCAGCGTGCACCAGTCGTCGCGGCGCTCGTCGAACGCGAGCTCGCCCGGCCAGCGCACGCATGCCACGTCGAGCCCGGACTCGTCCAGCGGGATCCATTCGAACACCACGTCGCCGCTCGACGATTCGACCCACACGAACGTCTCGAACGCGTAGCCGGTGCCGGCGAAGCCGCGGAATTCGCTGACGACGCCGCGTCCGGTGCCGAAATCGCGCACCCGATGGCCGACATGCGCCGCATCGGCCCACGGCAGCGCCGTCCCGTCGGCCAGCTGCAGCGTCGGCACGTAGCCGGACGCCGTGGTCCAGGCCTCGCCGTCGCGCGCCATCGTGACCGCGAGCGTGCGCTCGTCGATGATGAGGGTCGTCCCCTCGTGTTCGATTCGCATGATGGTTCCTTTCCGCCGGCGTCGATGCCGACGTTTCGATGATGCCGACGCCGTGTCTGCGCCCGTTCCCCGTCCGTGCGGTTCGGGCGTCGACGCCGGATCGGCCGTCCGGTTATGCGTCGGGCGGGCGGCCGGTGGTTCCGGCGGCCCGCCCGACGCGGTCATGGCCGGCCCGCGATGCGGCCGGCCGTTGCGTCACTCGCGCACGAGACGGATCTTCTCCACGTCGTCGCGGTGGGAGCGGCGGTAGATGACGAAGCGGTTGCCGATCACCTGCACCACCTCGGCGCCCAGCGCCTCGGCCAGCAGTTCGGACGCCTCCTTGGCGTCGACGCCGCAGCCGTCGAGCACGGAGCACTTGATGAGCTCGCGCTTCTCGATGGTCTCGTCGGCCTGCTTGACGGTCGCCTCGTTCACCTCGTTCTTGCCGATCTGGATCAGCGGCTTGAGCTGGTTGGCCATGGATCGCAGCTGCTTGACCTGCTTCTTGGTCAGAGTCATATGTCCTCGTTTTCTCGTGGTTCTCGTATTCGTATCCGTTGGCGGCGTGGCGGCGCGGGCGCGTGCCGCCCGGCCGCACGCCTGTCGTGCTATGCCGTGTACGAGGATACCGGGGCGGGGCGATGAGCCGGAACCGGACGAAACACCGCCGGTTTGTCTATGGCGGAACGGCCGGAAATGCGACATGATGACCATCAATGAGTTGACGAGATGTCAACAATCATGTTGCACCATGATGCAAGGAGGCGGTCATGTACTATTCCAACGGCAACTACGAGGCGTTCGCCCGCCCGCGCAAGCCCGAAGGCGTCGAGAGCAAGCACGCGTACATCATCGGCACCGGACTGGCGGCCCTGTCGGCCGCATGCTACCTCGTGCGCGACGCGCAGATGCCCGGCGAGCACATCCACATCATCGAGAAGGATGCCGTGCCCGGCGGCGCATGCGACGGCGCCGACATCCCCGGCCTCGGCTACGTGATGCGCGGCGGACGCGAGATGGACAACCACTTCGAGGTCATGTGGGACCTGCTGCGCTCCATCCCCTCCATCGAGACCGACGGCGTGTCCGTGCTCGACGAATACTACTGGCTCAACAAGGACGACCCCAACTACTCGCTGTGCCGCGCCACCCGAGAACAGGGTCATGACGCCGGCACCAACGGCGAATTCGCCCTCTCCGACAAGGCCGCCATGCAGATCATGCGCCTCTTCTTCACCCCCGACGAGGAGCTCTACGACCGGCCCATCACCGACTTCTTCGACGACGACGTCCTCGGCTCCAACTTCTGGATGTACTGGCGCACCATGTTCGCCTTCGAGAACTGGCACTCCGCCCTCGAGATGAAGCTGTACATCCGCCGCTACATCCACCACATCGGCGGCCTGCCCGACTTCTCCGCGCTGCGCTTCACCCGCTACAACCAGTACGAGTCGATGATCCTGCCGATGGTGCGCTACCTCGAATCCCACGGCGTCGACTTCCGCTACGGCACCAAGGTCGAGAACGTCGAATTCGCCATCGGCGGCGGCGACGGCCCCCGACGCGAACGCACCGGCGTCGGACAGGACACCATCCTCAGGATCCAGGCCGAATCCGGCGTGTACGCGCGCAACCCGTACTCCAGCCCCGTGAGCAAGCGCGCCGTGCGCATCGACATCGACCACGACGGCGTCAAGAGCGCCATCGACCTGACCGACGACGACCTCGTGTTCATCACCAACGGCGGCTGCGTCGAGAACTCCACGATGGGCTCGCAGACCGCGCCCGCCGCATGGAGCCCCGAACTCAAGCCCGGCGGCGGATGGGACATGTGGCGCCGCATCGCCGCCCAGGACCCCAGCTTCGGCCACCCCGACAAGTTCTGCGCCGACCCGCAGGCCACCAAGTGGATGAGCGCCACCGTCACCACCCTCGACGGCGAGATCCCGCCCTACATCCGCCGCATCTGCAAGCGCGACCCCTTCTCCGGCAGGGTCGTCACCGGCGGCATCGTCACCGTCACCGACTCCAGCTGGCTCATGAGCTGGACCCTCAACCGCCAGCAGCAGTTCCGCGACCAGAGCAGGGACCAGCTGTGCGTATGGGTGTACGGGCTCTTCCCCGACCGCCCCGGCGACTACGTGAGGAAGCCCATGACCGAATGCACCGGCGAGGAGATCTGCGCCGAATGGCTCTACCACATGGGCGTGCCCGCCGACCGGATCGAGGCGCTCGCGTCGAAGCACGCGAACACCGTGCCGGTGATGATGCCGTACATCACCGCGTTCTTCATGCCGCGCGCCGCCGGCGACCGCCCCGACGTGGTGCCCGACGGCGCCGTCAACTTCGCGTTCCTCGGTCAGTTCGCCGAAACGCCGCGCGACACGATCTTCACCACCGAATACTCGATGCGCACCGGCATGGAGGCCGTCTACACGCTGCTCGACGTGGACCGCGGCGTGCCGGAGGTGTGGGGCAGCGTCTACGACGTGCGCAACCTGCTCAACGCGACCGTCAAGCTGCGCGACGGCAGACCCGTCACCGACATGAAGCTCAACGTCGTGGAGAAGGCCGTGCTCGCCAAGGCGCTGAAGAAGCTCGACGGCACCGACATCGCCACGCTCCTGCGCGAATACGGCGTGATCTGAGTCGATCCGGCAGCGCCCCGGAATCCGTGTTCCGGGGCGGGAATCCGCAAGGTGGACATCGCTCGTTCGGATAACGGCCGCGTTGATACGATGAGTCGGTATGAGCGAGAACATCATGCGAACCATCGACCTGCGTGGTAAGAACCTGTCCCGTGCCGAGCTGCTGGCGGCGATGCCGCGTGCCGCGATGGGCACCTCCGAGGCCTCCGACTTGGTGCGCCCGATCCTCGACGACGTGCGCGAACGCGGCGCCGCCGCCCTGCGCGACTTCGGCGAGAAGTTCGACGGCGTGCGCCCGACGAACCTGCGCGTGCCCGCCGAGGCCCTCCAGGCCGCCGTCGAGACCCTCGACCCCGAAGTGCGCGCCGCGATCGAGGAATCCGTGCGCCGCGCCCGCGCCGTGGCCGCCAGCCAGGTGCCGCATGACTTCCACACCGACCTCGCCGACGGGGCACGCGTGTCCGAACGCTGGATCCCGATCCAGCGCGTCGGCCTGTACGTGCCGGGCGGCAAGGCCGTCTACCCGTCGTCGGTCATCATGAACGCCGTGCCCGCGCAGGCGGCCGGCGTCGAATCGCTCGCCATCGCCACCCCGCCCAGCAAGGGCGATCCGGACGGTCTGCCCAACAAGACGATCCTCGCCACCTGCGCCATCCTGGGCGTCGACGAGGTGTACGCGGTCGGCGGCGCGCAGGCCATCGCCATGTTCGCCTACGGCGCCAAGGGCAGCGAGCCGCAGGACGGCGACGTGCTGTGCGATCCGGTCGACAAGATCACCGGCCCGGGCAACATCTTCGTCGCCACCGCCAAGTCGCTCGTGTCCGCGTTCGTCGGCATCGACGCGGTCGCCGGCCCCACCGAGATCGGCATCGTCGCCGACGATTCCGCCGACCCGCGTCTGCTCGCCGCCGACCTGATCGGCCAGGCCGAGCACGACGAGCTCGCCGGATCCGTCCTGTTCACCGACTCCGTCGCCGTCGCCGACGCCGTCCAGGCCGAACTGGACGCGCGCGTGCCGCGCACCAAGCACGCCGAGCGCGTGCGCACGTCGCTGTCCGGCAGCCAGTCCGCGATCGTGCTGACCGACGGCCTCGACCAGTCCATCGACGCGGCCAACGCGTACGCCGCCGAACACCTCGAGATCCAGACCCGGGACGCGGACGCCGTCGTCAGGCGCGTGAAGAACGCCGGCGCGATCTTCCGCGGACCCTACTCGCCGGTCCCGCTGGGCGACTACATGTCCGGCTCCAACCACGTGCTGCCCACCGGCGGCACCGCGCGCTTCGCCGCAGGCCTGGGCGTGCACACGTTCATGAAGCCCGTCGAGGTCATCGAATACGACGAGGAGGGCCTGAAGGCCATCGCCGCGCGCATCAACGCGTTCGCCGTCTCCGAGGACCTGCCCGCCCACGGCGAGAGCGTCCTGACCCGCTTCGTCGCCGACCCGTACGACAAGGCCACGCTGCGCGACCAGGAGACCGAGGCCGGCCTGCGCTGAACGCGCGGCCGGGAGAGACTATGACCGCGGCCGTGCGCCGGCAACGAGCCGGCGCACGGCATCGCGATAGGGGAGAACCAGAAGAGAACATGAGTGCAACAGCCAATACGATTCCCGCATACCTGCCGCTGCGCAACGACCTGATCGGCGAGGAGCCGTACGGCGCGCCCCAGCTCGACGTGCCCGTCTGCCTCAACGTCAACGAGAACCCGTACGCGCCCGACCCGGCCGTGTGCGAGGCCATCGCACGCCGCGTGCTCGAGATCGCGCCCACGCTCAACCGCTACCCGGACCGCGAGCACATCGCCCTGCGCCGGGCGTTCAGCGACTACATCGCCCGCGAATCCGGCGTGCGCCTCGACGTCGACCAACTGTGGGGCGCCAACGGATCCAACGAGATCATGCTCCAGCTGTTCCAGGCGTTCGGCGGCCCCGGCCGCACCGCGCTGGGCGCCGACCCCACGTACTCGATGTACCCCGAATACGCGCGCGACACGTTCACCGGCTGGCGGCTCGCCCACCGCAACCCCGACTTCACGCTCGACCTCGACGCGCTCGTCGCGGCGATCGGCGACATCCGCCCCAGCATGGTGCTGATCACCAGCCCCAACAACCCCACCGGCACGCCGCTGCCGCTGGAGGACGTCGAACGCGTGCTCGACGCATGCCGCGACATCCAGGTCGCCGGCGCGGCCGACGGCGTGCGCCCGATCGTCGTCATCGACGAGGCGTACGTCGAATTCCGCACGCCCGGCACGCCCAGCGCGGTCGAACTCATCGAACGCCACCCCAACCTCGCCGTCAGCCGCACGATGAGCAAGGCGTTCGCGTTCGCCGGCGCACGCGTCGGCTACCTCGCCGCATCCAAGGGCATCATCGACTGCATGCGCATCGTGCGCATGCCCTACCACCTGTCCGCCGTCACGCAGGCCGCCGCCCTCGCCGCGTTCGAGCACACCGACGAACAGCTGGCGCGCGTCGACCACCTGCGGCAGGTGCGCGAGGACACCGCCGCATGGCTGAAGACCCAGACCTACCAGGGCGAGCCGCTGCAGGTCGCCGAATCCGGCTCCAACTTCCTGCTGTTCGGCGGCCGCTTCGACGACCGCGACGCGATCTTCGACGGCCTGCTCGCGCGCGGCGTGCTCATCCGCACCGTCGGCCCCGCCGGCTGGATGCGTGTATGCATGGGCACCGACGAGGAGATGGCCCATTTCCGCGACGCGCTCGTCGAGACCCTGCGCGACGTCGAAGCACGCTGACGCCGCCCCGAAACCCGGCGGCATATCCGTCCGACCGCGCCGGCATCCGCCGCGCGGCGGACGGACGCACCCCTCGCACCCGACTACGATGGCAAGGTGAACCCGACATCGGGACACGAACAAAGGAGCAGACCAGCATGGCACGCACCGCGCGCATCGTGCGCGAAACCAGCGAATCGCACATCGAACTCGAACTCGACCTGGACGGCACCGGCACCACCGACATCGACACGTCCGTGCCGTTCTTCAACCACATGATGACCGCGCTCGGCAAGCACTCGCTCATCGACCTGAAGATCAAGGCGTGGGGCGACACCGACATCGACGTGCACCACACCGTCGAGGACACCGCCATCGTGTTCGGCGAGGCCCTGCGCCAGGCGCTGGGCGACAAGCGCGGCATCCGCCGCTTCGCCGACGCCACCGTACCGCTCGACGAGGCGCTCGCCAAGGCCGTCGTCGACATCTCCGGCCGCCCCTACGTGGTGTGCACCGGCGAACCCGAAGGCTACGAATACTGCATGATGGGCGGCCACTTCACCGGTTCGCTCGTGCGCCACGTCATGGAGTCGATCGCCCTGCACGCCGGCATCTGCCTGCACCTCGACGTGCTCGCCGGCCGCGACCCGCACCACATCGCCGAAGCCGAATTCAAGGCGCTCGCCCGCGCGCTGCGCTTCGCCATCGAACCCGACCCGCGCATCGAAGGACTGATCCCCAGCACGAAGGGGGCGCTGTGATGGCCGGCTCCGACGACAACGCGATGGACGGCATGAACGACGACGACCTGCACTTCAGCGACGCCGACTTCGACGCGCTGCTCGCCGGCGGACTCGACGATGCGCCGACCGAACCCGCGGCCGACGCGACGCCGGCATCGCAGACCGGCGGCATGCCCGCCGACGGTGCGTCCGGCGGCGCTGACGACGACCTCGCCGGCATCGTCGAACCGGATGCGGGCGAATCGTTCGCCGCCGGATTCGACGACGAACTGGCCGGACTGCTCGGCGACAAGGCCAAGGCCGCGGTGCTCATCACCCGCATCGCCTCCGCGCGCCTGCTCGCCGCGTTCTGCCAGCTGTCCGACATCTCCGCCGACTGCCTCGCCTCGCAGTCCGGCGCGGTCGCCGTGCTGCGCAACCTCGACGGCGACGGCCCGGAGGCCGCCGCCCGCGACATCACGACCGTCGTGTCCGGCATGACGGTCGTGCTCGCCGTCAACCGCGCCGACCGGCTCGACGCGACCCTCTACCTGCAGGGCGAGGCCGGCCAGACGTTCGTGCCGCCCGTGCTGTTCAGCACGACGCCGCCGTTCGTCGAGGACCTGCTGCTCGGCATCGCCAAGGTCGCCGACGTCACGGCGCAGGGCGTCGAGACGGTGTCGTCGTCGAGCCTCGACCGCGAGCAGGCGATGCAGGTGCTCGCCGAGCACACGCGCTTCGGACGCGGCGGGGCCGGCCGCATCGAATAGCCGGCCGCCGGCGCGGGACCGGCGGGGAACAGAAGACAGACGAACGCCGTCGGGGCGGACGCGCCGGCAACGCCGCGCATCCGCCCCGACGGCCGGGAAAGGAACGGGAAGATGACCTCCGTGGTGGTGTTCGACTACGGCTTCGGCAACGTGCGCTCGATGGTGCGCGCGCTGGCGAACCTCGGCCTGGACGTGACGCTCACGTCCGACTATCTGCAGGCGATGGACGCCGACGGGCTGGTCGTCCCCGGCGTCGGCGCGTTCGGCGCGTGCATGGCCGGACTCGGCAGCGTGCGCGGCGACCGCGTGATCGCCGACCGTCTGCGCGCCGGACGCCCGGTGCTCGGTGTGTGCGTGGGCGAGCAGATCATGTTCTCGCTGGGCCGCGAACACGGGCAGGACACGCCCGGACTGGGATTCATCGGCGGCAGCGTCGACCTGCTCGACGCCGACGTCGTGCCCCACATGGGATGGGACACCGTCGACGCGCCCGCCGATTCGGTCCTGCTTGACGGCGTCGCCGACGAACGCTTCTACTTCGTCCACTCGTACGCCGCCACGCAGGTGGCGCCCGCCGACCTGTCCGACTACGGGATCGACTTCGGCGACGCGCCCGAACGCGTCACCTGGTGCGACTACGGCCGCACCCGCTTCGTCGCCGCCTACGAGCGCGGCCCCCTGTACGCCACCCAGTTCCACCCGGAGAAGTCCGCCGAAGCCGGCGCACGGCTGCTGCGCAACTGGGTCGACACGTTCTGATCCCCCGAACCCCACATCGACGGCCGTCGCACCGGCGGACGCCGCCACACGACCATCGGCCCCCGCCGATGCCCAACGAAAGGTCCCATCATGTCCCTGACGCTCCTTCCCGCAGTCGACGTGCGCGACGGCAAGGCCGTGCGCCTGCGCCAAGGCGAATCCGGATCCGAAACCGACTACGGCTCGCCGCTCGACGCCGCCCGCACCTGGGTCGAGGCCGGCGCGCAGTGGATCCACCTCGTCGACCTCGACGCCGCGTTCGGCACCGGCGACAACCGCGCCCAGCTGCGCGAGATCGTGCACGAGCTGGGCGACCGGGTCAACATCGAGATGAGCGGCGGCGTGCGCGACGACGCCTCCCTCGAAGCGGCGCTCGAGGCCGGCGCGGCGCGCGTCAACATCGGCACCGCCGCTCTCGAGAACCCCGACTGGACCGCCGACGTGATCCGCCGCCACGGCGACCGCGTCGCCGTCGGCCTCGACGTGCGCGGCCACACGCTCGCCGCCCGCGGCTGGGTCAAGGAGGGCGGCGACCTGTTCGAGACGATGGCCTTCCTCGACTCGGTCGGCTGCTCGCGCTACGTCGTCACCGACGTGTCGCGCGACGGCATGATGTCCGGCCCGAACCTCGACCTGCTGCGCGAGGTCGCCGAACGCACCGACGCGAAGGTCACCGCATCCGGCGGCATCGCCCGACTCGACGACCTGCGCGCCATCCGCGAGCTCGAATCCATCGGCGTCGACTCCGCCATCCTCGGCAAGTCCCTCTACGCGCGCGCCTTCACCCTCGAAGAGGCGCTCGAGGTCGCCCGCTGATCCCATCCGGGAGCACGCTGCCGGGCGATACGTCCGACCCCGGCATTCCGGCACCATGCCAGCGCATGGTGCCGTTTTCCATGCTCCGGGGAAGAGACGCCGGAACGGGCGCCCGGCTACTCGGCGCAGGGCAGCTCGCCGGACTCGATGAGCCGCATGAACAGCGCGTAGTCGGCGTCGTTCTGATCGGCGTAGGCGCTCGCGAACGACGCGATCGACTCATCGAAGGCCTCGTCCTCGCCCACGTACGCCGCGATCGCGACGCGGTCGCCGGTACGCGCATGCGCATGGGCGAGGCAGCGCGCGCACATGCGGCCCAGATCGGACAGGGCCAGATCGTTGAGATGGTCGATGTCGATCGACCCCTTGCCGTTCCAGAACTGACGCACGTAGTAGTCGCGCTTGTGGCCGTCCTCGGCCATGAAGCTCGCCCATCCGAGCAGCACGTCGGCGGTCGACTGGATCAGCTTCTGGCCCTGCACCACGCGCTCGCCGTGCGTCGCGTACTGCGAGCGGCCCACGAAGCGTTCGAGCACCGACTCGTTCGCCTCCTTCATCTGCAGCATCAGCGGGTCGTCGATGTCGCGGCCGGTGAGCACCGACACCCACGCGCGCGTGCCCACCGAACCGACGCCCACCACCTTGCGCGCCGTGTCATGGTACGTGTAATGGCCCAGCACGTGACGACGGTCCTCGTACAGCGAATGACGGTAGCTGTCGAACAGCGTCTCCAGACGGCCCTGCAGCGCCTCCAGATCGGCGTAGTCGTGCAGCTCGTTGATCGGCGTCAGCTCCGGCGGCTTCGACCGGAAGCGCAGCCGGTCGCCGTCACGGTACGTGAGCTTGGCCGCCGCGCGGTCGGAATCCTTGACCGACGCCTTGGCCGCCGCGTCGCGCAGCGTGCGGTTGCGCTTGCCGCCCACCGTGCGCTCGTAATGGTCGAGCGCCGCCTCCACGTCGATATGGTCGTACCAGACGTCCAGATAGTCCATCGTCGCGAACTGCTGCAGATGGTCGCGGTACGAATGCACGCAGCGCTTGACCGCCGCCCGCCGCTCCAGCTTGCGGATGCCGTTCGCGCGCCCGCAGATCTCGACCGACACGGCCAGCCGCTTGATGTCCCACTCCCACGGTCCGGTCGTGGTCTCGTCGAAGTCGTTGATGTCGAACACGAGCCGCTGCGTGGGGGAGCGGAACATGCCGAAATTGCCGATATGCGCGTCGCCCACCGCCTGCACCGGAATGCCCGTGACCGGCGTGCGCGCCAGATCGTTCGCCATGATGAGCGCCGTACCGCGGTAGAACGTGAACGCGGACGCGCTCATGCGCCGGTAGCGCAGCGGGACCAGATCGGGCACGCGGCTGCGCGACTGCTCCTCGAGCAGTCCGATTACGTCGCGCCGCCCCTCGCGCACCTGCCACAGCGCGTGGCTCTCCAACGGCACCCGGAAACGCCGGTCCAGACCGGCCTGCTCGCGCTCGGCCGGGGTGGCGGCCTGATGCCATGACGTCATGTCGATGATCGGACGGTCCGCGTCGGCCGACCGCAGGATGTTGCTCTCTACACTCACGCGCACCACCTTACCGCGCGACCGGCCGCGTCTGCGGCGGCGCGGCCGGATTGTTAACGACGTTCGTAACACGCGGATGACACGATAGGCGGTTATGGATAAACAGCAGGAGTTTGCGCTGCGCACGGTCGAGGAACGCGACGTGCGGTTCATTCGTCTCTGGTTCACCGACGTGCTGGGCACCCTCAAGTCCGTGGCCATCGCGCCCGCCGAACTGGAGGCCGCGTTCGAGGAGGGCCTCGGCTTCGACGGCTCCGCCATCGAAGGCATGACGCGCGTCACCGAAGACGACATGATCGTCCAGCCCGACCCGTCCACGTTCCAGATCCTCCCGTGGCGCGGCGGCCCGCAGGGCACCGCCCGCATGTTCTGCGACATCCTCACCCCCGAAGGCGAGCCGTCGCTGGGCGATCCGCGCCACGTGCTCAAGCGGGCGCTCGCCAAGGCCAAGGAGAAGGGGTTCACGTTCTACGTGCATCCCGAGATCGAGTTCTACCTGTTCGAGCCGCAGGACGACTGGTCGAAGCCGCCGGTGCCGATCGACGAGGGCGGCTACTTCGACCACGTGCCGCGCAGCCCAGGCATGGACTTCCGCCGCGCCACCGTGAACATGCTCGAGCAGATGGGCATCTCGGTGGAGTACTCGCACCACGAGGGCGGCCCCGGCCAGAACGAGATCGACCTGCGCTACGCGGACGCGCTCACCACGGCCGACAACATCATGACGTTCCGCACCGTCGTCAAGGAGATCTCGCTGGAGCGCGGCATCCACGCCAGCTTCATGCCCAAGCCCCTCGCCGACGCGCCGGGCTCCGGCATGCACACGCATCTGAGCCTGTTCGAAGGCGATGCGAACGCGTTCTACGAGGCCGGCCAGGAGTTCAACATGTCGCTGACGGCCCGCCAGTTCGCCGCCGGCATCCTGCACCACGCCGCCGAGATCTGCGCGGTCACCGACCAGTACGTCAACTCGTACAAGCGCCTGTGGGGCGGCAACGAGGCCCCCAGCTACATCTGCTGGGGCCACAACAACCGCTCCGCGCTGCTGCGCATCCCGCAGTACAAGCCCGGCAAGGGCAACTCGGCGCGCATGGAGTTCCGCGCCCTCGACCCGGTCGCCAACCCGTATCTGGCGTACTCGGTGCTGCTGGCCGCCGGCCTCGACGGCATCGACAAGCAGATGACGCTCGGCGAGCCGACCAGCGACGACGTGTGGGAGCTGACCGACGCCGAACGTCAGGCGATGGGCATCCAGCCGCTGCCCGAATCGCTCGACGAGGCGCTCAAGATCATGGAGAAGTCCGACTTCGTGGCCGAGGTGCTCGGCGAGCACGCGTTCGAGTACTTCATCCGCAACAAGCGCCAGGAGTGGGAGGACTACCGCCACCAGGTGACGCCGTTCGAGCTCAAGAAGTACCTGCCGAAGCTGTGACGCCGGCGACGGCGTGAGACCGGCGACGCCGGCATGACGATGCGGCGGCCCTTCCCGTACGGGGAGGGCCGCCGTCGCATGTGCGGCGTCGGCTGCCCGCTTCCACGTTGCGGACATGCGACGGCGGGTCCGGGACCATCCGGGCGCGGGTGGGGCTATCGTGGCACACGGTCGGCGGGCCGGACGATCGACCCGCACGGAAGCTAACGAGAGGCAGGGGATATGGTCGGGACATCCGCGTCCGGGGAGGCCGCGAAGGGCACGCAGCCGGAGACGGCGGCATCGGCAACGCCGGCGCCGGCGACGGGCGGCAGGGAGCGGTTCTTCACGCCGCCGGTGATCGTGCTGGTCGCGCTGAGCTTCATGCTGGGCATGAGCGAGTTCATCGTCGTGGGCATCCTGCCCGACATCGCGCGCGGCCTGTCCGTGTCGGAGGTGACGGTCGGCAACCTCGTGTCGCTGTTCGCGTTCGTGTACGCGCCGGTCACGCCGCTCGGCTCGGCCATCTCAGGCCGCTTCCCGCGCTTCGCGACGCATCTGACGCTCGTCGGCGTGTTCCTCGCCGGCAACGTGCTGTGCGCGTTCGCCCCGAACTATCCGGTGCTGGTCGTCGCCCGCGTGATGATCGCGCTCGTCTCCGGCACGCTCGTGGCCATCGCGATGACGTACGCGCCCGACGTGACGACGGAACGCCACCGCACCAAGTTCATCGCCTGGGTGTTCTCCGGATTCTCGATCGCGTCCGTCGTGGGCGTGCCGGCCGGCACGTGGGTGGCCGACACGTTCGGCTGGCGCTGGACGTTCCATCTGATCGACGCGCTCACCGTGGCGCTCATCGCGATGATGGTCCTGGTGCTGCCGCGCAACAGCCATCCGGTGAAGGTCGGCTTCCTCTCCCAGTTCCGTCTCTTCCTCGACCGGCGCATCCAGCTGGGCGTGCTCGCCGTCGTGTGCGGCGCGGCCTCCAGCTACGTGTTCTACACGTATCTGACGCCGATCATGCGCGACGAGGTGCACATCCCCGAATGCTGGCTGAGCGTCGGACTCGTCGTGTACGGCGCCGCCTGCCTGTGGAGCAACCTGTACGCCGGCGGTCTCGCCGAGCACGGCAGGGGAGTGGAGCCGCTGGCCCGTCTGCGCCCGGTGTTCCTCGTGCACGCGGTGCTGCTGTGCTCGCTGGCGCTCGTGCGGCCGCTGCCGTGGTTCGGCGTGCCGCTGCTCGTCGTGCTCGGCATGTTCATGTACCTGTTCAACGCGTCGTCGCAGGTGCTGTACATGGACGTGGCCGCGCGCTCGCATCCCGGTTCGATGAACCTGGCCGCCTCGCTCAACTCGATGTCGTTCAACATCGGCATCGCCGTCGGCTCGGCCGTCGGCGGCTTCGTCAACGACTCGGCCGGCCTGATGTGGCTCGGTCCGGTCGGCGCCCTGTTCGCGCTGGGCGCCGTCGGCGTGACGACGGCGCTGCGCCGCTGCGACTGACGCCGGCCGTCAGCGCCGCGGCGAGCCGAACCAGCTCTGGTAGATGATCGAGAAGTTGCGGTTGCCGTAGCTCGAGCACGAGTCGCCCTCGCCGACGCCGGCCTCCAGCGCGGCCGCGTTCGGCTGGTAGGGCGTGTAGATGTACAGCAGCGCGGTGGCCCGGTTCTCGATGTACACGTCGGAGCCGCCGCACGAGGCGACGGGATTGTACCGGACGTAGTTGAGCTCGCCGGCATGATAGCCGTAGTCGTCCTCGTGCGCCAGATAGTAGCGGTATCGGTGCGCGGCGCCGTACACCTGACGGAAGAACCCCTCATATTCGGGGTCGCAGCTCGCGTCGTCCGGACAGCTCAGTCCCATCGCCGACTTGTACTGGAAATCGTCGATGTCGGTCGCGGTGACCAGATGCTGCTCCTTCTGCAATACGGTGAGCAGCACTTTCTGGCTGATGCCGCAGGCGCGCGCCGACTTGTCGATGATCGCCGCCGCGCGCTCGCCGTCGGCGCCCTCGTACGCCGCCTCGCAGTAGTCGTCGGCGGGACGGTCCTCGGTGTCGAACGTGACGTTCCTCAGGCACCGGTCGCCGCTGCATGCGGCGCCCCGCTCGTCGAGGAACGCCTGCACCTCGTCCTCGCTCATCGCACGCGCGTTGAAGAACTGGCCGTCGGAGATGATGTCGCCCGGATCGAAGTCGTAGACCTGGATGCTGGTCTCCTGACGCTGCCGCGCCCGGTCGATCTCGATGCGCCGAATCGTGAGCCACGTCGCGCCCACCGCCAGCGCCACGACGCACAGCGTCGCGACGACGGTCGTCACGACCGCCTTCGCACGCTGCCGCGGGGTCGCCTTGCCCCACCAGCGGCGGATGCGCCCGGTGAAGGGCCGGCCTTTGCGGGCGGACTTGCCGGTCCTGCCCGCCTTGCCGGTCCTACCGGTCTTCGACGGTTTCGGCTGGCTTTTCGACTGCTTCGATGGTTGCTTCGCTCGTGTCATCGTCCGGCATTGTAGCGCGCGACGGCCGGTCGGATCGCGCTGCAATGCCGGATTCTCACAGGTCCGGAACATGACCGATCGGGTACGTCATGTTCCGGACCTCCTAGGCCAGCGCCTTGCGGATGCGGGTGACGCTGACCGGTCGCGCGGTGCCGAGCTCCTGCGCCCACAGGGACACGTAGAACTCCTCGAGCAGCCAGCGCGCGTCGTCGGCCTTGGCGGCCAGTTCGTCGCGGCGCGGACCGGCCGGCTCGGCCTTGGCGGCCGCCTGCGCCTTGTCGACCAGCTGACGGGCCTCGTCGGCCTCCCACGCCCAGCGCACGTCGCGGTTCTTGTCGGCCTTCGCCTTGGTCAGGCGCATCGCGTCGGCGGCCAGATAGCGGCCGATGTGCGGCAGCGCGTCCGGGGGAGCGGCGCCGACGAACCCGGGGAAGACGAGCGTGGCGATGTGCTCGCGCACCGACTGCAGGACCGACAGCATCGGCAGGTCGGCCTTGCCGGACACCGCCTTGTCGACCTCCGCGTAGCGCTTGAGGATGGCGATCACGTCGCGCGCGACCGCGTACACGGTGTCCTCGTACACCTGGGAGACGTCCATGACCGCGTCGGCCAGCGCGCGGTCGTCGGCCAGCGTGCCGGCGCGCGGCAGCAGCCGCTTGACGGCAGCCAGCTGCAGGTCCTCCACCAGGTCCTTGGTCGACGCGTACGGCGCGGACGCGAGCATCAGCGCCTCGGCGCCCAGCCAGCGCGACGAGATGCGCTCGGACGGCAGCCGCAGCGCGTCGAGCGCGCCCTTCCACAGCATCGAGGCGCGCGATTCGGTCGTCGCGCCCGCCTTGTGCAGCAGGTCCGCCTGTTCGACGATCCTGCCCTCGTCGGCGGCGCGGTCGGCCTGCCGTCGCACCATCTGACGCGCCGACGCCTCGGCCTGCCTGGCGAACTCGCGCTGCAGCTCGACCAGCGACTTGCCGGTGCCGAGCGTCTTGACCGGGCCGCGCGCACGTCGGCCGCGCTGGCCGCGCGACGGCGGCAGCTCCTGCTCGACCGCGAACGTGACCTTGAGATACGCGGCGAGCCGGTCCCACAGGTCGCCGGTGAGCACCTCCGGGTGGATCTGCGCGCCGACGACGGCGATCGCCGCCTGGGTGAACACGTGCGGCAGGTCGGGCCAGCGCGCGCCCTCCTCCTGCGACGCGGCGGCGCCGGCGGCACCGCCCGCGGCGGCCGGCGGCAGGTTCGGCTTGCCGCGTTCGCCGGAGCCGGGCAGGTCGGGGTAGCGTTCGTCGATCCACGCGCGGATGCGGCGCGCCGTGTCCGGGGCGGGCACGAACTGTACGCGCAGCGTCTTGGGCAGCGCCTTGATCAGGCCGACGATCAGCTCGTCGAGCAGACCGGGCACGTTCCACGAGAACTGCTCCGGGGTGATGCGCGACAGCGCCTTGAGCGGCACGTGCACGGTGACGCCGTCGGCCGGGTCGTGCGGGTCGTACACGTAGCTCAGCCGCAGGTCCACGGGGCGGCCGTCCGTGCCGAGCGTATGCCAGTGGTCGGGATAGTCGGCCAGGCTCACCGACTCGCTGGCGGCGAGGCGTTCGACCTTCTCCGGATCGAAGTCGAGCAGATGCGGGTTCGACTCGTGCTCCGTCTTCCACCATTTGGCCAGATCGGCCACGCAGGTCACGTCCTGGGGGATGACGGACTGGTAGAAGTCGAACAGGTCCTCGTCGCTGACGGTCTGCGCCAGCTGGCGGGTGCGGCTGGCGTCCTCGGCCGCTTCCTCGAGCACGTCGCGGTTGCGCGCGATGAACGCGTCGTAGGGGAACCGCTGCTGCACGTCGCCCTCGACCAGACCCTGGCGGATGAGGAAGTCGCGCGCCTCGGGCGGGTTGATGCGACCCCACTGCACGGTGCGGTCCTGCACGATCGGCAGACCGTACAGCAGCACCTTGGCGGTGGCGACCGCCGAACCGCGCGAACCCGACCAGTGCGGCTCCGCGTACGTGGTGCGCGTCAGCGACCCGGCGAGCGGCTCGGCCCACGCCGGGTCGATCTGCGCCGAATAGCGCGCCCATAGACGGCTCGTCTCCACCAGCTCGGTGCTCATCACCCACGCCGGGGTCGACTTGGCGACGCTGGACGCGGGGAAGAGCGCGAACCGGGTGCCGCGCGCGCCCTGATAGTCGTTCTTCGCCATCTTCTGCGCGCGCTTGAGCGCCTTGGCGCGCGCCGCGCCCTTCAACCCGGTGAAGTCGGACGCCTTGGGCTCGCGCACCACCTGCATGCCCATCATCGACAGCAGGCCGGCGAGCATCGACGTGTGGATGCCGCGGTCGTCCCACGAGCAGCACAGCGAATGCGCGGGCTGCTGGGCGATCGGCAGCTGCCGCACGGCCAGGTCGGGACGGCTGGCCGGCTGGGGGACGCCCACATGGAACTTCATCTCACGGCACATCTGCGTGAGCTGCGAGACGAGGTCCTTCCACTGGCGGATGCGCAGCCAGCTGAGATACTCGGCCTTGCAGATGCGGCGCAGCGCCGAGTTGCTCGGCTCGCCGTCCGCCTGGAACACGAGGTCCCAGAGGTTGAGCGCGGTCAGATAGTCGCTGGTCGGGTCGGCGTAGCGGTTGTGGATGCGGTCGGCCTCGTCGCGCGCCTCGTCGGGGCGCTCGCGCGGATCCTGCAGGCTGAGGAACGCGACGATCACCAGCACCGCGGCCAGCGTGTCCGGCGTGGTCGACTTGGCCGCCTCGATGACCATGCGACCGAGCCTGACGTCGATCGGGATGCGCGCCAGCTGGCGTCCGATATGCGTGAGCGTCACCTCGCCGTGCTTGCGCGCCACGGCCTTGAGCTCGGTCAGCTCGTTGAAGCCGTCCGACACGGCCTTCATGTCCGGCGGGTCGATGAAGCCGAAGTCCGTCACGTCCTGCGCGGTGCGCGCCACGCCCACCGACAACATGTGCAGGACGACCGCGCCCAGCGACGTGCGCAGGATCTCCGGTTCGGTGAAGCGCGGCCGCGTCTCGTAGTCCTCGCGCGAGTACAGGCGGATCGCGATGCCGTCGGCGATGCGGCCGCATCGGCCGGAACGCTGATCGGCGCTCGCCTGGCTGATCGGCTCGATCGGCAGACGCTGCACCTTCGCGGTCTTCGAATAGCGCGAGATGCGCGCCGTGCCCGGGTCGACCACGTAGCGGATGCCCGGCACGGTCAGCGACGTCTCGGCCACGTTCGTGGCGATGACGATGCGCTGGTGCGTGTGCGGCTCGAACACCCGATGCTGGTCCTTGGCGGACAGGCGGGCGAACAGCGGCATGATCTCGATGGCGTCCGGCCGGCGCATGTCGGCGGCGCGCGGCCCGTAATGGTGCCGCAGCGCGTTCTCGAACTCGTGGATGTCGCGTTCGCCCGACGCGAACACGAGGATGTCGCGCGCGCCGCGCTCGTGCGACGAGTGGATGACCAGCTCGGCGCAGGCGCGCGCCACCGCCGTCGGCATGTCCATGTCCGGCTCGCGCGAGGAGCGGCCGTCGCGCCCCGAGGCGCCCGGCGCGGCCGACAGCTGCGCGTACGCGGCCTCGCCCGGCATCGCGCCCGTCTCGAAGCCGGGCACGTGGCGCATGAGCGCCGGCGCGCAGCCGAGCGGCTCGTACACGACCTGCACCGGATACGTGCGTCCCGACACCTCGATGACCGGCACCTTCGACTTGAGCGCGCGTTCGAAATGCTCCTGGAACTTCACCGAATCGATCGTCGCGGACGTGATCACGAGCTTCAGGTCGCGGCGTTTGGGCAGCAGGGCCGTCAGATAGCCGAGCAGGAAGTCGATGTTGAGGCTGCGCTCGTGCGCCTCGTCGATGACGATCGTGTCGTACTTGCCGAGCATCGGGTCGCGCTGGATCTGCGCCAGCAGGATGCCGTCGGTGACGACCCTCAGACGCGTCTTCGGCGAGCTCTCGTCGGTGAAGCGCACCTGATAGCCGACCTCGTCGCCCAGACGCACGCCCATCTCCTCGGCGATGCGCTCGGCCACGGTGCGCGCGGCCAGACGGCGCGGCTGCGTGTGCACGATCTGTCTGCCGTGCGATCCGCGGCCCATCTCCAGCAGGATCTTCGGCAGCTGCGTCGTCTTGCCCGAACCGGTCTGGCCGGACACGATCACGACCTGGCTGCTGCGGACGGCGTCCGCGATCTCGTCATGCGCCGCCGACACCGGCAGCACGGAAGGATATTCGAACCTCATACGTTCCTGACTACGTTCCTCTTGTATCTCATATGCCCGGCGCCGCCGGCCGTCCGGACGCTCAGCTGTTGCGCACGACCTCGATGACGCGGTACCCCTTCGCCGAATGGTACTTCGACACCTCATACCCGCCGCCCAGCTCGCCGGCCAGCCACGGGATCAGCGAATCGGCGCCGAGATTGCGCTGCACCACCAGATACGCCGCGCCGCCCTCGGGCCTCAGCCGCGGCAGCCACGCCATGAGCAGCGTGTGCAGCGCCTCCTTGCCGATGCGGATCGGCGGATTCGACCAGATCAGGTCGAACATGAGGCCTTCCGGCATCGCCTCGCAGCCGGCCGCCGCCTGCTCGGCCAGCGGGACGCCGGATTCGTCCGTCTGCGCCGCATGCACGTTCGCGCAGCCGTTGCGGCGCGCGTTGGCGGCCGTCAGCTCCAGTGCGCGCGTGTTCACGTCCACCGCCCAC
This sequence comes from Bifidobacterium samirii, assembly GCF_003952945.1. GTDB lineage: Bacteria > Actinomycetota > Actinomycetes > Actinomycetales > Bifidobacteriaceae > Bifidobacterium > Bifidobacterium samirii. Next base: position 12,309 of record NZ_QXGK01000004.1, on the reverse strand, counting down.
ACGTCCGCCTCGGGCGAGGCGAGCGCCATCGACAGCGTCACCGGCCCCCAGCCGCAGCCCAGGTCGAGGAACGTGCCGGCGGTCGGCGGTTCGGGCGCCTCGCGCAGCAGCACCGACGTGCCCAGGTCGAGACGCGAGCCGGAGAACACGCCGTTCGACGTCTCCACGGTCGCGTCCACGCCGCGCAGGGTCACGTCCAGCGTGCGGCGCACGTCCTCGGAGGTCGGTTCGGCGGAAAAGTACTGTTCGTTGGCCTGCCTGGCGGGGTTCTTGCCCATGCGCTCTCCTCTGCTCTCCACAAGTCGTCGGTGCGGTCGTCGGTAGGGTCGCCGGCGCGGCGGCTCCCTTATGCCGGCCCGTCCGGTCGCCCGTATTCCACTGCGCCACCATCATAGCCAAGGGCATGGCTTGCGCTCCGGGCGGAGCGCGCGGGTCCGATTTCGCCCGTGTATTACCATGTTGGGAGATGCGCGGGCCGGTCGCGGCCCGCCTGAACGGACAACGGACCAGGCGACTGGTGACGTAACGGACCAACGGACAAGCAGAGGTGCCCTTGAGCGAGCAGAGCCAGCAGCCAGCCGACGACGGCGTCGTCGTCAACCAGCCCATCGCCCCGGAGGCGCCGGTGCTCACCGGCGTGCTGGCCGACCAGTCGGACGTGCTGCTCGACGAGACGTCCGCCGGCGCCGGATACGGCGAATCCAGCGAGGCGTGGGAGGAGCGCGAGTCGCGCAACTCCCTCAGACACGTGCAGGGCCTGGGCGAGCTCCAGGACGTCACCGAGGTCGAATACCGCAAGGTGCGTCTGGAACGCGTCGTGCTCGTCGGCGTCTGGTCGTCGCGCGAGACCACGCAGGCGCAGGCCGAGGAATCCCTCAGGGAGCTGGCGGCGCTCGCCGAGACCGCGGGTGCGGTCGTGTGCGACGGTCTGCTCCAGCATCGCTCCCGCCCGGACGCGAACACGTACGTCGGCTCCGGCAAGGCGCGCGAGATCGCGGACACGGTGGCCGTACACGAGGTCGACACGATCATCGTCGACGCGGACCTGCCGCCCAGCCAGCGCCGCGCGCTGGAGGACGCGACCAAGGTGAAGGTCGTGGACCGCACCGCCGTCATCCTCGACATCTTCGCCCAGCATGCGACCAGCCGCGAGGGCAAGGCGCAGGTCGAGCTCGCGCAGCTGCAGTACATGCTGCCGCGACTGCGAGGCTGGGGCGGATCCCTGTCACGCCAGGCGGGCGGTCGTGCGGCGGGCGCCGACGGCGGCATCGGCTCGCGAGGCCCCGGCGAGACGAAGATCGAGATGGACCGCCGCGTCATCCGCACCCGCATCGCCCGTCTGCGCCGCCAGATCGCCGAGATGGCGCCCGCGCGCGACGTCAAGCGCGGATCGCGCCGCCGCTACGGGCTGCCGACCGTCGCCGTCGTCGGCTATACGAACGCCGGCAAGTCGTCGCTGACCAACCGGCTGACCGGCTCGGCCGAGCTGGTCGAGAACGCGCTGTTCGCGACGCTCGACACGGCCGTGCGGCGCGCCCGCGCGAAGGACGGCCGCCTGTACGCGTACGTCGACACCGTCGGATTCGTGCGCCGGCTGCCCACCCAGCTCGTCGAGGCGTTCAAGTCGACGCTGGAGGAGGTCGCCGACGCCGACCTGATCGTGCACGTCGTCGACGGCTCGCACCCCGACCCGTTCTCGCAGATCGACGCGGTCAACGAGGTGCTCGCCGACATCGAGGGCGCCGCCGACATCCCGCGCCTGCTCGTGTTCAACAAGGCCGACCGCATCGACGAGGCGACCCGGGACCGTCTGCTCGCGCTCGAACCGGACGCGCGGCTCGTGTCCGCGGCCAGCGGCGAGGGCGTCGACGGACTGCGCGCGCTGGTCGAGTCGATGCTGCCTGCGCCCAACGTGCACGTCGAGGCGCTGCTGCCGTACAGCGCCGGCGCGCTGCTGTCGCGCGTGCGCGAATACGGCCATGTGATCGCGGTCGACTACCGCGACGACGGCATGATGGTCGAGGCCGAGGTGAACGACCATCTCGCCGCGCAGATCGTCGAGCAGTCGATCGGCTGACGCGTGTCCGATGACGTTCCCCGGCGCGCCGGCGTGCGTAATGTGAGCAACATCACGCACGCCGGACGCGGCGAAGCGGGTGCAAACGTCACGATGGGCGGGTAGTGTGAAGACGTTGTCGAAGCGCGGGGGAGCGACACGATCGGGTCCTCCGTGCAGCAATCAAGAGAGGTCGCAGATACATGGCTGAAATTTCCACCAAGCCCACCAAGCTCGCCGTTATCGGTGCCGGCGCCGTCGGCTCCACCCTCGCCTTCGCCGCCGCCCAGCGCGGCGTCGCCCGCGAGATCGTCCTCGAGGACATCGCCAAGGAGCGCGTCGAGGCCGAGGTGCTCGACATGCAGCACGGCTCCAGCTTCTACCCGACCGTGAGCATCGCCGGCTCCGACGATCCGGAGATCTGCCGCGACGCCGACATGGTCGTCATCACCGCCGGCCCGCGCCAGAAGCCGGGCCAGTCCCGCCTCGAGCTCGTGGGCGCGACCATCAACATCCTCAAGTCCATCATGCCGAACCTGGTGAAGGTCGCCCCGAACGCGATCTACATGCTCATCACCAACCCGGTCGACATCGCCACCCACGTCGCCCAGAAGATCTCCGGCCTGCCGGAGAACCAGGTGTTCGGCTCCGGCACCAACCTGGACTCCGCGCGTCTGCGCTTCCTGATCGCCCAGCAGACCGGCGTCAACGTCAAGAACGTGCACGCCTACATCGCCGGCGAGCACGGCGACTCCGAGGTCCCGCTGTGGGAGTCCGCCACCATCGGCGGCGTGCCGATGTGCGACTGGACCCCGCTGCCGGGCCACGACCCGCTGGACGCCGCCGTGCGCGAGCAGATCCACCAGGAGGTCAAGAACGCCGCCTACAAGATCATCAACGGCAAGGGCGCGACCAACTACGCGATCGGCATGTCCGGCGTCGACATCATCGAGGCGGTCCTCAAGGACTCCAACCGCATCCTGCCGGTCTCCTCGATGCTCAAGGACTTCCACGGCATCTCCGACGTGTGCATGTCCGTGCCGACCCTGATCAACCGTCAGGGCGTCAACACCGCCATCAACACCCCGGTCTCCGACAAGGAGCTCGCGGCTCTGAAGCGCTCCGCCGAGACGCTGCGCGAGACGGCCGCCCAGTTCGGCTTCTGACCGAACCCCCGTCGGGGCTCATGGGACTGACCTGACGGGATCCGACGCGTTTGTCCGCCTCGACGCTCTATACTGAGGCGGTTATGGGAAAACCCCGGCGATGAGCCGGGGTTTTCTGCGTTTCAGGGACTATTGCGAATGGTTGTGAGAAGCGTTCTCACGACCGGGAAGGACATCATGGCCCACAGCCACGATCACGGCGCCGCGATGGCGCCCGGCGCGCAGGACGCGGCCGGCCACCAGCGCCGCCTGATGATGACGCTCGCGCTCACCGGCACGGTGTTCGTCGCCGAGGTCGCCGGCGCGGCGATCACCGGCTCGCTCGCGTTGCTCGTCGACGCCGGCCACATGCTCACTGACATGTCGGTGCTCATCGCCGCGACCGTCACGGCGGCGCTCATGCGGCGCCGGCCCAGCAGCCAGCGCACCTGGGGGTGGGCGCGCCTCGAGGTGCTCACCGCCGCCGGCGGCGCGCTCGTCCTGTTCATCGTTGGCGTGTACGCGCTCGTCGAGGCGGGCATGCGCCTGTTCGGCGAGAGCGGCGACGGCGTGCACGACGTGCGTCTGCTGCTCGGATTCGGCATCCTCGGCCTGGCCGCGAACGTCGGGTCGATCTTCATCCTCGCCTCGCAGCACGGCGACAACATGAACATGCGCGCCGCGTTTCTCGAGGTGATGAACGACGCGCTCGGCTCGGTCGCCGTCGTCATCTCCGCGCTGGTCATGATGTCGACCGGCTGGGCCGGCTTCGACGCCGTCGCCGGCGGCCTGATCGCGCTGATGATGATCCCGCGCGCGATCGGCCTGCTGCGTTCGGCAGTCCGCGTGCTGCTGGAGGAGACGCCGGAGGGCCTCGACCTCGACGAGGTGCGCGAGCATCTGGAGGGCGTGCCGCAGGTCGTCGCCGTGCACGACCTGCATGCGAGCACCGTGTCGACCGGCATGCCGATCCTCACCGCGCACGTCGTCGTCGAACGCGGGCTGACGATGGAGCAGGCCGCCGACGTGCTGGCCGGACTGCAGGACTGCCTGCGCGAGCATTTCCCCGTGTCGGTGCCGCACACCACGTTCCAGCTGGAGCCGGAGGGGTACACGACCCCCAGCGCCTCGCAGCTGCACGAGTGAGCGGGTCGATCGGCCGTCCATATCAGGCGAAAGGGTCCGTGATGCACCTGTTGGGGGATGCGTCACGGACCCTTTGCGCGGTGTCGCCGTCCATACCCCGCCTCGTAGAAAGAATCACAAAGCCTTCAGGGAACGCTCCTTTAACGGAGTGGGCTCTGTCGCACTAAAAATGATTCACGGTCGCGGCGGTCGGGTTCAACTACCGCCATTCGTCTTATGCGATGACTGAAGCACTCCTTTGCAAATAGCGTCAACGACAGACATGAGTTCCGTTTCACTGAGCAGTCCCAACTGTCTGGTGGACATCTCCAACAGCACGTCCCGCCCTACATCGGCTATGGCGTCGGATGATCCGGAATTGTCTCCATGCTGCATGGAGTCCATGACGGCCCACAAGACATCTGAGTTTTCACCCACTGACCTGTCGAATAATTGTATTAGTCGGTTTTCGACGCCGAACACCCATTTTGTGTACGCGTACTGGTCATTATTGGCTTTGCTCAATGTGTGGGCAAGCGATCCGTCATAGGTGAGTTCGGAGGCCCACCACAGGCGGGCGATGCCATGCCGAATCAGACGTCCACGACTGGGAGTGACTGGTAGGATCCATCGGTCCTTCACTCGGTTTTTCCAGTTGCGTACGCCGTCGAGGGGCCATCGGTCGTTCATGTATTGCCTGCAGGTGTTGAATGCCATATAAGTCCACAGGCCCGGCATCGCTGCGTTGTCGCGATCAATCTGACCGACTGCCTCGAAGAGGATCTCCGCATTGCTGGAGTCCGGACGTCCGATGGACAAAGGCTTCTCGAGATCGATGGACTCCCTGTGGAGGAGACAATCGGGGTTGGAGGACAAGTCGTAGATTTGAGCAAGGAAGTCGCCAGGGGTTTCGGCAGCTTCTAGTTTGGTCAGAATCAGAGCCGCCGCTTCGCGTGTGAACTGCTTGGCGCATGTCAGGTCGTTCATACCTGTACCTCCTCATTCTCCTGCTGGGCGGCGATGTCGTCCGAATATCCGTCTATGGGGTTGGCGAGCAACCTCTGGGCGATAATAAGAGGCCTTTCGTCGTCATTCAGGTCATTGGCCTTTATGAGTTTTTTGATGGTCCGGTACCATTGGAACTCCGACAGGTCCTCGCCGTCGCTTTGGGCTTCGTTTGATCGGATGAAGTCGATGGTATCCACCAAGGCGGGAAGGACGAGGATCGTGAGTTTGAGGTTCGCGGAGTCAATCAGCTGCATCCGGTCGAACAGGGTCTTGGACAGGGTGATGATGATCTGCTCGCTGTCGCTGTAGCTGACCGCAATGCCCTTCATACGCTGCTTATCGCTCTTGACGATTTTGAAGATTGAATTCAAAGGAGGGCTCTGGGGGTCGTAGAGCTTGGCCGGATCGAACGTGAAGTTCGTCGGCGCGCTCAGTAGATCTCCCGTACGTATGTCGAATGTCTCGTCGCCATAGTCCTCGTGCTGGCGAGACCAGCGGAAATCCGGTATGGGACGGACCGCGACGGCGAATACACTGACGGTGACGGAGCCGAGTACGGTGCGCTGATCGATGGACGAACGGTAGGTGGAGCCGTCCGCATGTTTGTCGTCCTCGATTAGGTCGAGGTATCCCGAGGAGATCGTGGACGAGCATTTCCATCTCGCCATGATTTGCACAGCCCCTTCGTCGAGAAGCCGTTGCAGATCAGGGTCGTCATGGAACACGCGGAAACGGATGATGACGTCTTCGGTACCGGAGGCAAAAGTGAAGTTGCCGACACGCCATTCGGAGGCGACGTCACGCTCGCTGTCTTGTCCATTGCCGAGAACGGGGATGGGGAACGATGCCATAGCCATGTCACTTCACCCCCAGTTGAAGCCTGATGCCGCCCTTGATATGTACCCGCAGCTTGGTGGGACGCTTACCTGTGACTCTCACGGTGGAGATGCTTCCTTCCTTGACCTCAAGCCTTCGTGGTTCGGAACTACTGATGTCGGTTGCCTCTTCGACGGGTGGTGTGTAATTGCCGAACGTGCCGTCAAGTGCGGCAGTGAGACGCAACACGCCTTTCTCGGTTTCACCGGTTCTTGAACGCAGTACGAGGATGTAGTCGCCGCTTTTCGTGTCGAACCAGTAGCGCATGGACAGGTTGCCGCCCTCGATGACGGAACTACCGTCACCGGCTTTTCCCGAAGCGGGGATACCGGCGGCGTGCTTGCCTCGTTTGGTGTCTCCGCCGCGTTTCCGTCCGGTGAAGACACTGTCCCCGCTGTCGTCGGCTACCGCGGGGCTCGTCAGAGTGATACTCACGGACTTGCCGCCAGTGTTGGCAACCGGTTCGGGTGCGGTCTCTCGGCCTTGCAAGGATGCCGATTCTCGTTCAACGCCTGGGCCATTGGATGCACGAACACCATGACGGTTGGGATTGCCGTCGATTTGGAGTTCTAATGGCAAAAGCGTGTTGAGCCCCTTAATGGTAATCTCATCACCGAGTTCCATTTTCACCCGCTTGCGCAGCTCCTCAAGGATGAAGTTTTTGATGGCGCGGAGTGCGGCTTTGCCGTTCGTTTTATCTCTGGCGGCCTGCCAGTCGTCGTGTCGCACCGGTTCCATGCTCCTGAGGATACGGTTGCCCTGCGGAGAGGAACATTCAAGTACCGCCGCGTATTTGGCTGTGATGGAAGTGTTGGTGTAGGCGCGTACCTTCATCAGGGGCTTGCGCATTACGATCGTGTTCAGCTTGCGTGGCAGGGAATCATCGATGTTGATGTACAGCTTCATCTCGCCCAACCTGACGTCCGTCTTGATAACGGGAGGCTGTCGGAGGGCATTGTGGAACGCCTGCATGGCGGTCCTGCGCTCGGGGTCCGATATCGCGTCGATAGCGCGCTTGAGTCCGTCGGCGTCAAGGACCCAAGCGTGGCTCTTGTCCGTTATGCCCTTGACCACAAGGTGGCCCCGCATGATGGCCGCCATGAAGTTGTCAATCATTGCAATCCGGATTTGTTCGAGTTCGGGATCGTCGGCCGCCGCCGAATAGCCAATGATGTACACGTCCGTGCCGGGCTTGGACCTCTGAGGGAAGGGGCCCAGAGGTGCGGGGTCACGCAGGTAGTGGTAATCCTGCGTATCAGATAGGAGCGTGTATGTTCCCATGGGTCCCATAAGCCGCCGTGGGTCGTTGGATTCGGGGTCTTGGTGGGTTGTCAGCTGCGTGCAGCCAGCAAACACGGTCTCATCGGATTCCGGTGTGCGTGTGGTCCAGAACTCAGTGCGCACGAGAGAGGACCGAATGCCGACCGACTTGCCGATACCGAACGATCCGCCGGCATCGGTTTTGCCGATGCTCACGCCGGAACCACGGGTCAACGCGGTGAGCGCGGATCCTCTGTCCATGATCGACTCACTGCCGGACAGGCCCTTTGTGCCGTAATCGCCCACGCGCAGCACGTCGATGGATTCGGCTTCAATCGCGGCCACGGCCTGCTGAAGCCTCGGGTGTCCGGGGTAACATTCCAGCGCGGCTCGCAGATGCCGCTTAAGATTGTCCACGTCGGGGATGTCTGACACCTTCATACGACGCAGCTCGAAAACCATGGTCACCGGCCATGCGCCATCCTTGGCGACCGCATCGAGTGAGTTCTGCCCCAGTTCGCGGGCAAGAGACTGCGCCGCGGTGTCGCCGCTGAAGATCTCCTCACCGGAATTCGACGGCCCCTGGTTCTCGTTTCCGTTCGGTTTGAACAAAAAACCGTAGTCGTTGCCGCTCATGACAACCTTACCTTTCTTCCTACAATCCGACTTTCGTCGAACAGACCTCTCGTCTTGGCCAGCTCATCCTCGATAGGGCCGAACAGGGCTGAGACCTCTTCGGGTGTGTACTCGTAGTTCTTCCTGTTGGACAGGTTCCCCAGAATCTGGATTTCCCGAATCAGCCTATTCCCTCGACTCTCAGCCAGCCGCCGAAAGCGTTCGTTCTTCGTTTCGACCATATCTCTATTCTATATTTCGGATATATATCCGTCAAGTATCCAATATTTATCCCTCTATATGGCCAACGAGGAGAGTGGTGGAACATATGTTCGACACGAAAGGGAGTTTTTGTCATCATTATGAATTACATTCATCCCTATGAATAGCATGATGACACCGAACGCCATCGATGACGCCGACGAGCTGGTCGCCCGGCTGCGCGAGGGCATGACCCGCCGCCAGCTGGCCGAGTCGCTCGGTCTGTCCACGTCCACGGTGGAGCGCTGGGAGACTGGCAAGGTCCGTTGCAAGCCCGCCTACGTGCCCGCCTTGCAGGAGCTGTACTACGGCACCACGCACGAGACCGGCACGGACTTCCGCACCATCGACCTGTTCGCCGGCATCGGCGGCATCCGCCGCGGCTTCGCGTCCGCGGGTGGGCATGCCGTGTTCTCCAGCGAGTGGAACGAGTTCTCCGCGCGCACCTACCGGACCAACTACGGGTTCGCCGAGGCCATGGCGGGGGACATCACGCAGGTGGACGTGAACGACATTCCGGACTGTGACGTGGTGCTTGCTGGGTTCCCGTGCCAGCCGTTCAGTTTGGCCGGTGTGTCCAAGAAGCGCAGTCTGGGGCGTGAGACCGGGTTCCGTGATAAGACGCAGGGCACCTTGTTCTTCGATGTGGCGCGCATCATCGCTGCCAAGCGACCGGCGGCGTTCCTCCTGGAGAATGTGAAGAACCTCACCAGCCACGACCGCGGACGTACGTTCAAGGTCATCTTGGACGCGTTGCAGAACGAGCTGGGCTACGAGGTCCACTGGAAGGTCGTGGATGGCCAGCACTTTGTGCCCCAGCACCGGGAGCGCATCTACATCGTCGGTTTCCGCTCCGAAACCGACTTCACTTGGGACGATCTGAAGTTCCCGGAGCATCAGCCGACGCTCGCCGACATCCTGCACAAGACCGACGGCACCGAACCGTACCTGCCGTGGGACGGGGACAAGTACTTCGACTTCGAGCACAACAAGGTGCAGGACAAGTACACGCTCACCCCGCGCTTGTGGCAGTACCTCCAGGACTACCGCAAGAAACACGAGGCCTTGGGCAACGGGTTCGGCTACGGGCTCGTCACCCCGGACATGGTGTCGCGAACCCTGTCCGCCCGCTACCACAAGGACGGTAGCGAGATCCTCGTCGCCCAAGAGGGGGAGCGACCGCGCCGCCTCACCCCGCGCGAATGCGCTCGACTCATGGGATACCCGGACGACCTGCGTATCCCGGTGTCGGACACTCAGGCCTACCGACAGTTCGGCAACAGCGTGGTCGTGCCCGCCATCGCCGAGATCGCGCGCATCATGCGCCCCCATATCCTCAAGGTCATGGCTGAAGGCGACCAAGGTGCAATCGCGGATGAGAAGGGGAAGTCCGTGGATGACATTCAGAAGGCCCGTGAGCTGGCGGTCGCGGGGGCCGGCGAAGACTGAGTTCGGAAGGCCGGTGTCGTACCGGTGATTGTTCGCTGTCTGTGGGTATCGTGGACTCATGCGCGATACCCACGACAACGAAGCCCGACAATGGTACGACACCGCCGACATTGATCTCGTCACCAAGCTGCTCTCCGATGCCGGCGCGAGCAGCGTCTGGGTCAAGCGGCTCGTCGCGAACAACAACTCGAAACAACAGGTGTACTTGGCTTCGGACCCGTCCGACTTGTCGTTCCTGCCGTTGGGCGAGCCATCGTACACCCCGGCCAAATCGCAGAAGAGAAAGGCCGGCAATCCAGTCATCCAGATTCCCGTGACATGGCAGTGGGTCACGCCGAACGGCCGGTTCGACGCCCCTGAGGCGAAGCTGTGCTACTACCCGCAGTATCCCGAGGTGCGGTTCTCCGGCTTCCTGCGCGGATGCAAGGAAGCCCCGAACGAGCTGCTGAGCGAGACTAAGCGAGGCCACGAACTGAACCGTTGCCTGTTCCTCGGCCCGGTGAAGAATTCCTCCGGCGAGACTGTCCGGGTGGTGGCGCTCGTGGTCGGAGCCGGGTCCCCGGCAGCGCAGTACGTGCTTGGCATGGAGACCTTCGAGGCAGGGCATTTGTGCCCGATCGTGCACCAGTCGCCGCGCAGGTCCGATGAGTTCGACATGCTGGAGAACGCGCTTGCTGGTGTCGTGGGTCGTAGTATCACGCCGTGGCGTCTGCGCACTGACGGCACCGTCGAGCGACCTTACATCGCGCCGAACGCGCCTGGCCTCACATTGGAGGCGGAGCTGGGTGTGGGTGAGAACGCCGTTCCGGGACCGGACTTCGATATCTGGGAGCTCAAGGCCATCAAGCAGAAGTCCCTCGACCGCCGGTACGGTCACAAGGTCACGCTCTTCACTCCGCAGCCTGATCTGCCAGAAACGGGACGCCTGTCCACGGTGGACTTCGTGCTCCGATACGGGCACGTGCACACCACGGACGAGAACGGCGAGCCGACGAGCTACTATTTCACGTCCGGTGATATCCAGCGCGAGGGCGAGGACAAGCCGGGAGCGAAGCTCGAACTGGTCTTGGAAGGGTTCACCGACGCTAGGCATTTCGACCCCAACGGCATGATCGCCCTGTATGAGAAAGGCACGAGGCACTTGGCCGCGGGATGGTCGTTCCTGAAACTGCTCGGCCACTGGCAGCGCAAGCACAACCGCGCCGCCTACGTGCCCTACATGCGTAGCGGCAAAGGCGACGGCACCTCGATCGAGTTCGGGCCGCTCATCACTCTGGGCATCTCGACCGGCTTCGGCATGTTCCTCCAGGCGTTCAGGGACGGCAAGGCTGTCTACGATCCCGGTGACAAGGCCACACTCGTTGATGGTAAGTGGACCCCGCACGCGCGCAGCCAGTTCCGCATCAACCTCAACGACGTCGACGCCATCTACAACGAAGTCCGCGAAATCGACATGCGAGATCTCGAAACATCTGATTGAGATTGTTATAAGCATAGCCGCTGCAATGGCGAATATATTGGTACTGGCAATCCAATGTGAAAAAGAGGAGTTGTGGGCTTATGGTTGGATTCTCACTCGCGCACCAGCATGTTACGTGGAACCTCTCCGACAATCAAGATTCAGTGATTCAGAGCAGCGGGACTATCGATATAGTACCGTGCGGGTCGGTTCGCGGTACCATTGATGATCCATTTTTGTGGGGAAACGCTTTTTCGGAGTCCCCTGAGAGGAAAAATATTGTCGGCAAGCTTGACGACGGCAGAACGGTGCTTATTCCAGATGCTGTGATTAAGTTTAGCAATGTACAAGCAAGAATATGTTTTATATCGCAAGAAGAAGTAGGTCTTGATTTAAGAGATTGTGACAATATTCTAATTAAAAAGGCTTCAGTGCGTATATGTGGAACGCAGTCGATTCTTACTTATAAACATTCTGATTTGAGAAGCTTTATAGCTCGACGGAGAATTTGGTACAAAAAAGATCAGAATGATGAATGCTTGCTTGAGTATGTCTTTAAAGATCGCTGTACGTCTGTGGAGATTCCTGGGGTGATGAAGGAGGGGCGTCCTTCATTTAGAGAAGAAGATGTGAGGATATGTTTTAAATATCCGGAAGGTATTGACTATATTCAACTCATGAATATGTCGGTTGTGCCACTTCAATCTTTTGTATCGATTCTGAGCCAGCGTATAGAGAGCGTCCTAGGGGTCGATGTAATGCTTTCTCTTGACGGACGGGAGTTTTTATGTTCGGTATATGGAGGATTTATTGTTGGGGCAAGCGAGGTGCGTTGTCTATCCTCTGCGATTAAGCAGCTTGGGCCCTTGGATTTTCTTGAGAAATTTTCCGTATGGAAACATAAATTCGATGATCCGTCGAGTTTGTTTAGGGTGTGTTTACTCTAATCTGGTTTTGGTGGTGTCCTTGAGGTAGATGGCAATGAGGACGAGCATGAGGTTGGACAGGAAGGTCTCGTCGAGCCTGTCGTACCGGGTGGCGGCCTTGCGGTACTG
>NZ_QXGK01000039.1 GCF_003952945.1 Bifidobacterium samirii | reverse complement strand
CCATTACCATGTTTAGTAGGTCCCGATGGTCGGGACCGGGTCGCCGGTTCCGGTATGACTTTCTCGCCCTGTCGTTGATGATCCGGGGGGTGTCGTCGCCGGGAACGGGGACGCCCGCTGACCGCTGATAGGAACCAGACCGACCGCATGGACGCGTCGGGACGCGCGGGACAGGTCTCTCCGTAATGTGGATGCGGCACGGACGTCCGGACTCGCCCACCAGCCGAGTCGCGGCGGCCGACGGAGCATCCCCACGACGGGAGGACCAAGATGAGACCTGACGACATCGACGTGTGGATCGGCCTGGACGTGGGCAAGCGAGCCCATCACGCCTGTGCGCTCGACCGCGACGGGAACACCCTGTACGACAAGCCGCTGAAACAGGACGAGAAGGACATCCGCACGATGCTGGAACGCCTCTCCGGGCATGGCCGCGTGCTGCTGGTCGTCGACCAGCCCAACACCATCGGCTCCCTGCCGCTGGCCGTGGCGCGGGACATGGGCGTCGCGGTCGCCTACCTTCCCGGCACGGCGATGCGACGGGCCGCCCAGCTCCTGCCCGGCACCGCGAAGACCGACCGCAGGGACGCGTACGTGATCGCGTGGGCCGCGCTCAAGATCCCCGAGAGCCTCAGGGACGCGGGCCCCGACGACGAGACCCTCGCCGCGCTGAAGCTGCTGGCCGGCCACGACGAGGACCTCGCCCACGAGTCCACCCGCCACATCAACCGTCTGCGCAGCCTGCTGCTGCAGACCCACCCCGCGTTCGAACGAGTCCTGAAGGGCGACCGAGCCACCCGCGACGCGACCCTCGCCCTGCTCGAACGCTATGGCGGGCCCATGGGCATGAAGGAGGCCGGCATCGACCGGGTCAAAGCGTGGGCCAGGGACGGCGGACTGCGCGCCGGGGGCATCATCGACGACATGTTCGAGGCGATCGGCGAGCAGACCGTCACCGTGCCGGGCGCGCTCATGGCCGAACGCATCATCCCCTCGATCGCCCGAGACATCAGGGCCATCAAGGACCGGCGACGCGATCTCGCCGCGCAGGTCGAGGACCTGCTGGAGGACCACCCTCTTCTCACGGTCCTGACGTCGATGCCCGGGGTGGGCGTCAGGACCGCGAGCGTCATCCTCCTCGGCATCGGCGGCGACGTCACCCGTTTCAGGAGCGCGGCCCACCTCGCCGCGTACGCCGGCATCGCCCCCGTCACCAGCCAGTCGGGCACCAGCATCAGAGGCGAGCATCCGTCCCGCGGGGGCAACAAGCGGTTGAAGAACGCGCTGTGGCAATCCGCGTTCGTCGCGTCCACCAAGCATCCGCCCTCCATCGCCTACTACCGACGCAAACGCGAACAGGGCAAGCACCACAACGCCGCCGTCATCTGCCTCGCCCGACGCCGCTGCGACGTCATCTACAGCATGCTCAAGAACGGCACCCTCTACCAGGAACAAGCCTTGGCGGCCTGAGCGCCACGACGAACACGCCGGACGCCGCCGGCAGGGCGGAGCGTGCCCATAACGCCCGGTCCGTGAACCGACACGTCGACCACCTACAGAGTTGACAAAAACATAGGAACACCCCC
>NZ_QXGK01000038.1 GCF_003952945.1 Bifidobacterium samirii | reverse complement strand
TTTTTTGTGGAGGGTTCGATTCTGGCTCAGGATGAACGCTGGCGGCGTGCTTAACACATGCAAGTCGAACGGGATCCGACCAGCTTGCTGGTTGGTGAGAGTGGCGAACGGGTGAGTAATGCGTGACCAACCTGCCCCATGCACCGGAATAGCTCCTGGAAACGGGTGGTAATGCCGGATGCTCCACATGACCTCATGGGATTGTGGGAAAGATTTCATCGGCATGGGATGGGGTCGCGTCCTATCAGCTTGACGGCGGGGTAACGGCCCACCGTGGCTTCGACGGGTAGCCGGCCTGAGAGGGCGACCGGCCACATTGGGACTGAGATACGGCCCAGACTCCTACGGGAGGCAGCAGTGGGGAATATTGCACAATGGGCGCAAGCCTGATGCAGCGACGCCGCGTGCGGGATGACGGCCTTCGGGTTGTAAACCGCTTTTGTCAGGGAGCAAGCGAGAGTGAGTGTACCTGTCGAATAAGCGCCGGCTAACTACGTGCCAGCAGCCGCGGTAATACGTAGGGCGCAAGCGTTATCCGGAATTATTGGGCGTAAAGGGCTCGTAGGCGGTTCGTCGCGTCCGGTGTGAAAGTCCATCGCTTAACGGTGGATCCGCGCCGGGTACGGGCGGGCTTGAGTGCGGTAGGGGAGACTGGAATTCCCGGTGTAACGGTGGAATGTGTAGATATCGGGAAGAACACCAATGGCGAAGGCAGGTCTCTGGGCCGTTACTGACGCTGAGGAGCGAAAGCGTGGGGAGCGAACAGGATTAGATACCCTGGTAGTCCACGCCGTAAACGGTGGACGCTGGATGTGGGGCCCTTTCCACGGGTTCCGTGTCGGAGCTAACGCGTTAAGCGTCCCGCCTGGGGAGTACGGCCGCAAGGCTAAAACTCAAAGAAATTGACGGGGGCCCGCACAAGCGGCGGAGCATGCGGATTAATTCGATGCAACGCGAAGAACCTTACCTGGGCTTGACATGTTCCCGACAGCGGCAGAGATGTCGCCTCCCTTCGGGGCGGGTTCACAGGTGGTGCATGGTCGTCGTCAGCTCGTGTCGTGAGATGTTGGGTTAAGTCCCGCAACGAGCGCAACCCTCGCCCTGTGTTGCCAGCACGTCATGGTGGGAACTCACGGGGGACCGCCGGGGTTAACTCGGAGGAAGGTGGGGATGACGTCAGATCATCATGCCCCTTACGTCCAGGGCTTCACGCATGCTACAATGGCCGGTACAGCGGGATGCGACATGGTGACATGGAGCGGATCCCTGAAAACCGGTCTCAGTTCGGATCGCAGTCTGCAACTCGACTGCGTGAAGGCGGAGTCGCTAGTAATCGCGGATCAGCAACGCCGCGGTGAATGCGTTCCCGGGCCTTGTACACACCGCCCGTCAAGTCATGAAAGTGGGCAGCACCCGAAGCCGGTGGCCTAACCAGTTTTCTGGGGGGAGCCGTCTAAGGTGAGGCTCGTGATTGGGACTAAGTCGTAACAAGGTAGCCGTACCGGAAGGTGCGGCTGGATCACCTCCTTTCTACGGAGTATTCAGGCCGGTGTTTGCCGGCTGGTGTGTGCCCGAGCGGCCGGAGATGCCGGTGTCTGCTTGGGTTGCTGGTGTGGAAGAGATCATGTGGCTCGCCTCTTGGGGGCGGGGAGTGGTATGGGCATGCTTTTGGGTTCCCGGACCGCCACCCCGGATGTTTCCGGTGCGGTTCGTGCCCTGCCGTGGTCCGCGGGACGCGTTTGCGTCCTGGTCGGTGGCGTGGCCGGTGCGTGGTGGTTTGAGAACTGGATAGTGGACGCGAGCAAGACCCGATCCTACGGGGTTGGGTGTTGCTGTGATTTCAATGAACTCATTTGAGTTTGTTGCTTGTATCGTTTTGTGATCATTTTAGTGTGATGATTTGTCGTCGAGCGTGAATTCGCTGTGGCCTTCGATGTCCCTTGATCCTT
>NZ_QXGK01000037.1 GCF_003952945.1 Bifidobacterium samirii | reverse complement strand
CGGATCGCGGGCGTCGAACCGGAAGACGACGAAACCCCACAAGCCGACGCGGACTAGGATTTCACGCTCACCACAGGTGAGGCACCACTCCGGATTACGCGCTCATTTTCAAATGAGGCACCTCGTGCAGGCGCCCGCGAATGTCGGCGCGCGGCGGCGTCGGCGAGCGCCGTTGTTCGTTCCGAAGTGCGGCATGGTGACCGGGGCGGGTCTGCGAGCGCCGTTGTTCTCTGGGTGTTGGTGTGGTGTGTTTTTTGATCTGTCATGCTGTTCGTTGAGCGTCTCGTCGTGCTCCTTCCAGCTGGTGTCTTTCGTCGGCGAGCTGTTGTGTTCGTCTTGGTTTCTCGACTTCTTTGTCTTCGTCCGCGCGGCTTCTTTCCGGTCGAATCCTGGCATAAGAAAACCTACCATGATAGTGGTTCTAGACTTGGGGTTAGTGTTCAAAGAATCGGCAGGTGAATGATGGAACCTATCTGGACTGTGGACGACATCGTCATATGGCGCGACGCGGCGATGGGTCGGAACGATTCCGACCGGCTCAATGAGGAGGAATGGGATGGTCCGAAGCGTTCCTATTTCGGTTTCTGGAATGGAGAGGACTGGGCTTCCAATTTCTATCCGGCACCGTTCATTGTCGACTGGAGGGAACCTGATGGATCGGTGAGAGAGTTGCGGTTCGAGTGCAGCGAACAGTGGTTCATGTTCCGTAAGGCGTGGCGGTTCTGTGACCTTTCCGCTATGGATGCAGTGCTCCGGTCTGGTTTGAGGCCGTATGAGTATAAGATGATTGGCCGCAGCGTGCGGGATTTCGATGAATCCGTTTGGGACAGGGAATCATGCGGGTACATGTTCGAGGCTTTGATGTTCAAGTTCTCCCAGAATCCAGGTCTTGCGAAACGGCTGCTGGAGACCGGGGGTCGGGTGTTGGTCGAGTGTTCTCCATTCGATACCGTCTGGGGCGTCGGTCTTGGCAGGCAGACTGAGGATGGTCGAATCGATGATCGTTGGAGGGATTCGCGTAACTGGCGGGGAGAGAATCGTCTCGGTTTTCTGCTCATGGATGTGCGTGATGTGCTTCAATCTGGCAAGACTTCAAATATGGCCTTCTCATTGAGCTGATACCGCAATTGGATAGGCCGGTGGATGAGTTGTATAAGTTGGGTGTGCTCCGGATCTCATGAGGAAGGTGTGGTTCGCATGGGCTGGTGCGGCTGCGGTTCTGCGGTCGGCCAATGGGTGAATCGGGGTTTGTGGTCTCTGCAGTAGTCGATGGCTTGCTTTCGTCGTCGTGGTTCTCCGGGCGTTCGCTTTCCCGACTCGTCTTAAGCGAGCTTCTAGAGCGTGCTGTCAGGTTGCGTGGTGTCGTGTCCGAGTCGAATGTCGTCTGTTCAGGCTGCTTCAGGGTGCGGCATGGTACCGGTCAGGTACTCGTTCGTGAGATACCTCCGGTGCGTAATGGAAGAAAGCGGGGATGATTTGGGTGATTTTCCGGTCTTGTGAGCCGGTCGTACGGTATCCCCGCCAATACTTCTCGTGTCAATCTCTGATAGGAGCAAGTAGAGAGGCGATCGGTTCCGATAGCAGTGAGCTGGGCCTGGGTAGGAATCCGCTCTGTTGATTTCTCACTCTTTGAACCGAGAGGGGCTTGCATAGAGGAATCAAGACGTCTTCAGTATATCCGGCGGCCCGTTTAGGAAAAATGTTCGTGGAGAGCATGGCTGTAACATGAGCTTCATGGAAGAAGAGAAGCGGCGACATCGTGGCGAGTTGTTCTCGTGGTGTTTGGTCGCGAATGTGGTGGATGAGCATGAGGTCGGCCAGGATCGATACGTCGAGCATGGCACGGGGATCTTCAGTTCCGGCGCGAAGGCGTATGTGTCGCCCATCTGCCGTGACGGTTCATTCGATCATGGCGGTGTGCTGCGCATCAACGGCAAACCACGCAGGCAAGGGGTTGAGGAGCGAGAGGAGCGAGCGGACTAGGGTGTGTTTACTCTAATCTGGTTTTGGTGGTGTCCTTGAGGTAGATGGCAATGAGGACGAGCATGAGGTTGGACAGGAAGGTCTCGTCGAGCCTGTCGTACCGGGTGGCGGCCTTGCGGT
>NZ_QXGK01000036.1 GCF_003952945.1 Bifidobacterium samirii | reverse complement strand
GGGGTGACGGCGTGCCTATCGAAAAATGAGTCTGCGAGTCAGTGGCATGTGGCGAGCGTAAGCCGTGTGGTGTACGCGTAGCGAAAGCGAGTCTTAAAAGGCGTGTGAGTCGCGTGTCCTGGACCCGAAGCGGGATGATCTAGCCCTGAGCAGGTTGAAGCGCGGGTAAGACCGCGTGGAGGACCGAACCCACCTGGGTTGAAAACCGGGGGGATGACTTGGGGTTAGGGGTGAAAGGCCAATCAAATTCCGTGATAGCTGGTTCTCTCCGAAATGCATTTAGGTGCAGCGTCGGTTGAGTACATCCGGGGGGTAGAGCTACCGGATGCTTGCGGGCCCGTACTGGGTACCAATAGCAGCCGAACTCCGAATACCCGTGATGCGTATTCCGGCAGTGAGTCGGCGGGGGATAAGCTCCGTCGTCGAAAGGGAAACAGCCCAGATCGTCGTCTAAGGTCCCTAAGCGTGTGCTAAGTGGGAAAGGATGTGGAGTCGCATAGACAGCCAGGAGGTTGGCTCAGAAGCAGCCACCCTTGAAAGAGTGCGTAACAGCTCACTGGTCTAGTGGTTCCGCGCCGACAATGTAGCGGGGCTCAAGCACACCACCGAAGACGCGGCAGCAGCGTTTGCTGCTGGGTAGGAGAGCGTCCTATGCGGGGCGAAGCGGCGGTGGAAACCGGCCGTGGACTGCATGGGAGTGAGAATGCAGACATGAGTAGCGAGAGACGGGTGAAGATCCCGTCCGCTGGATGACCAAGGGTTCCGGGGCCACGTTCATCGTCCCCGGGTGAGTCGGGTCCTAAGGCGAGGCCGACAGGCGTAGTCGAATGGATGAACGGGTCGATATTCCCGTACCGGCATGCGACCGACAACACCGAATCGGGGGTGCTAACCTCCCGCGTCGGGCTTACTTCTCCTTCGGGAGGGGGATGCGCGGCGTGGTTGGGACCCTTCCCGGTAGTAGGTCAGCGCAGGAGTGACGCAGGAGGGTAGCCGGCCGCGGAGGTGGTTTTCCGTGGTCAAGCGTGTGGCCCGCATCCCAGGCAAATCCGGGGTGCATGGAGGGTGAGGCGCGATGATGGGAACGTTTGTTCGATATCCGGTGATCCCATGCTGCCGAGAAAAGCTTCGGCGTGAGGGCGTTTGCCGCCCGTACCCCAAACCGACACTGGTGGTCAGGTAGAGAATACCAAAGCGATCGAGCGAATCCTGGTCAAGGAACTCGGCAAATCACTCCCGTGCCTTCGGTATAAGGGAGACCCCTTGGCGTGAAAGCACTTGCTGCTGGAGCGTTGGGGGGTGGCACAGGCCAGGGGGTAGCGACTGTTTACCAAAAACACAGGAGCGTGCGAAGGCGTAAGCCGCTGTATACGCTCTGACGCCTGCCCGGTGCCGGAAGGTTAAGAGGATCCGTCAGCCCTTTGGGGTGAAGCGGTGAATTCAAGCCCCGGTAAACGGCGGTGGTAACTATAACCATCCTAAGGTAGCGAAATTCCTTGTCGGGTAAGTTCCGACCTGCACGAATGGCGTAACGACTTCCCCACTGTCTCGACCAGGAGCTCGGCGAAATTGCAGTACGAGTAAAGATGCTCGTTAAGCGCAGAAGGACGAAAAGACCCCGGGACCTTTACTATACCTTGGTATTGGCATTAGGCGCGGATTGTGTAGCATAGGCGGGAGACTTGGAAGCGTGGGCGCCAGCTCATGTGGAGTCGCAAGGTGAAATACCGCTCTGTTCTCGTTTGATGTCTCACCACGAGCAGTCATCCTGCTCTGGGACAGTGCCTGGCGGGTAGTTTAACTGGGGCGGTTGCCTCCCAAAGAGTAACGGAGGCGCTCAAAGGTTCCCTCAGCCCGGTTGGCAATCGGGTGTTGAGTGTAATCGCACAAGGGAGCTTGACTGCGAGACCGACGGGTCGAGCAGGGACGAAAGTCGGAGATAGTGATCCGGTGCCGGCGCACGGGCGCGGCATCGCTCAACGGATAAAAGGTACCCCGGGGATAACAGGCTGATCATTCCCAAGAGTCCATATCGACGGGATGGTTTGGCACCTCGATGTCGGCTCGTCGCATCCTGGGGCTGGAGCAGGTCCCAAGGGTTCGGCTGTTCGCCGATTAAAGCGGCACGCGAGCTGGGTTCAGAACGTCGTGAGACAGTTTGGTCTCTATCCTCTGCGCTCGTTGGAATCTTGAGGAGGCCTGCCCATAGTACGAGAGGACCTGGGTGGACGAACCTCTGGTATGCCGGTCGTCACGCCAGTGGCGCGGCCGGTTGGCTACGTTCGGAAGGGATAACCGCTGAAAGCATCTAAGCGGGAAGCCTGCTCCAAGATAAGGATTCCTTCACACCTTCGGGTGTGTGTACCCCCCATGCAGAACACGTGGTCGATAGGCCGGACGTGGAAGCCGCGCAAGCGGTGGAGCGGACCGGTACTAACGGGGGAAGACGACCCTACACACCAACTCCTCGCGGGTTGGTCGTCGGAGGGTCCATGGTGGTTCACGCCTCACGGCAATGAACACTAAGCATGTCACTGTGCGATACATCACCTTCGCGTCCGCTTTCCGGTTCCCGGACC
>NZ_QXGK01000035.1 GCF_003952945.1 Bifidobacterium samirii | reverse complement strand
GAACCCCGTGCCGTGAGGCAGCGAAGAGTTAACTTACACGACCCGCCCCGACCACGCAACCCCGGGCCACACGGACAGCCACGGAAGCGTTGCAAACACTGGCATCCATCGGCGTGTCGAAAACACGGGAAACACGACCAAACACAACCGGATACGAGAAGAGGGACCCCATCAGGAGTCCCTCCATAAACAGATTGCGCCGATACGCATCAGTCGATGCCGGTCACGGGAACCGCCACCGACCCGAAACGATCAGTAGAGGCTCACGGCGCGCATCTCCTGGGCCATGCCCATCAGGCGGGCGATGCGCTGTTCGGTCGGCGGATGGGTGGAGAACAGACGGGACATCCCCTCGGCGCTGAACGGATTAGCGATCATCATCGCGGCGACCGACTGCGTGCCGGCGGTCATCGGCATCGGCTCGCTCTGCGCACCATACGAGATCTTCCGCAGCGCCGACGCAAGCGCCTCCGGATCGCCGGTCAGTCGGCTGCCATCCTCGTCGGCGTCGTATTCGCGGGTACGGGAGATCGCCATCTGGATCAGCGACGCGGCGATCGGGGCGAGGATCATGCACAGCAGCGCGCCGATCGCGCCGACGGAATCGCCGTCACGATCGTCGTCGCGGCGCCCACCGGCGTACATCAGCGAATATCCCAGGTAGGTGATGACGGTCGCCATCGCGGACGCGACGGCGGAGGTGAGGATGTCGCGATTGTAGACGTGCATGAGCTCGTGGCCGAGTACGCCGCGGATCTCACGTTCGTTGAGCATCCGCAGGATGCCCTCGGTGCAGCACACCGCCGCATGACGTTCGTTGCGGCCGGTCGCGAACGCGTTGGGACTCATCGTGGGCGCGACGTAGATGCGCGGCATCGGTTTGCCGGCTCGGGCGCTCAGCTCGCGCACGATACGGTAGAGAGTCGGCGCCTCCGCTTCGGAGACCTCGCGGGCGCGCATCGATGCGATGGCGAGCTTGTCGGAGAACCAGTACGATCCGAACGTGGTGGCCAGACCGATGATGATGTAGATGCCGAGCACCGCGCGCTGCGCGCCGGTCGCCGCCCAGATGAGCATGATGACGCCCCACATCAGCGCGAACAACAGCGTCGTCTTCAGGCCATTGCAATGGCCGTGCACCTGCATTTTGCCATTCATGACCCACACACTAAATTCACTGTCTGGAGATTCGCTGGACATTTGCTCGGGGCGGAACCGGGAGCGTCGGACGACGAGTCAGGCGGCCATCGACTCGGCGTGGATCGAATCGAGCAGAGTGATCAGGTCGGTCAGCAGACCGTATTCGCCGCAGGCGTCGGTCATCACGGCCAGGATGTAGTCGCCGGACGCGCTGCGCACGATGCCGGCATCATTCAGCGCGTACAATCCGCCCTCGCCGTTGATCCATCCGGCCTTCGTGTAGACCGTCGTGCCGGAAGTCGCGGCGGCGGCGCCATCGGCAGCGGCGGACGCATCGGATCCATCGTCGCCGCCGACGAGCGCCATGTGGATGCTGGAGTTGAGCGTATTCGAGAACGCGTCGGCGAGCCACGCACGACCGGACTCGGCACCGTCCGACGCGGAGGCGACGACGGCGGCATCGGAGGAACCGTCGGCAGACTCATCAGCGGCATCGGCGTCGTCGGCGAACAGGTAGCCATAGCCCATCGTCCACAGGCGGGCCATGTCGATCGCGGAGATGTCGAGATATTCGGCACCGGCGATCGGGGCCGTCACCGAAGATTCGGCGGCCCACTGCTCGATCGCATCCGACCAGTACGTTTCGAACAGCGTCGCGTATGCGTCGTTGTCGGACACGGTGACGGTCGCCTCGACCAGCTGACGCACGTAGTCGTCCTCGTAGGTCGCGGCGGCGACGGCGGCATCGGCGTCGATCGTGCCGCTCGCCGCCAACGACAGCACGAACGGCCCCTTGATCGCGGACGCCGAATAACGGGCCGTACCGCCGTCGATGCTGATCGCCGCACCCGTGGTCACGTCGACCAGCGCCACCGACGCGCCGTACCCGTACGACGCGAACGTATCCAATTCGGCCTGCAACGCGGCCAGCGACTCGTCCGGCAGGTCGAAACCGACGGTCGACACCGCCGCCGCCCCGCCCAGATCGTCCAACGCGGCCAGCGACGTATCGACCGGCGATGCGGCGGACGCGTCCGCGACCGCGGATTCGTCATCGGATTGCGCGGCGGCCGTCGCAGTCGACGAACCGTCCGCGGACGACGCGGCTGGCGCCTCGGCCGCACCGGCCGCGGCCGACGATGCGCCGTCATCGAATGACGGCCACACGACGCCGTACGTCAGCGTCGCTGCGGCCACGCATGCGAGCGCCAGCACCAGCGCGGTGACGGCGGTGACTCGGCGGCGCGCCAATTGCGCGGCGGCGTCGGAGACGGTGCGCACCGTCTCGCGGATGCGCTGATGATGGTCGTGTATCGACATGCCCACTACCGTTGCAAGCTAGGGTGTGTTTACTCTAATCTGGTTTTGGTGGTGTCCTTGAGGTAGATGGCAATGAGGACGAGCATGAGGTTGGACAGGAAGGTCTCGTCGAGCCTGTCGTACCGGGTGGCGGCCTTGCGGTACT
>NZ_QXGK01000034.1 GCF_003952945.1 Bifidobacterium samirii | reverse complement strand
ATCGCACTCGGCTTCCGCAACCTCGACAACTACATCACCAGAAGCCTGCTCCACACCGGCGGATTCAAACACGCCATCCAAACTCACCTCTAACCACCACCCCTACACACCAAAATGCGAAGAGCCGTTATAGGCCAAAATGTGTGTCTGGTGGCCTAGTCGTTTGAGGTCCATTCGACGTGGGTGTGGAAGTCGGGTTATAGGGGTTATAGGCCAAAATGTGTGTCCGGCCAGCCCGGTGGTCTAGTCGTCGCGCCCAGATCAGAGGCCGACAGGAAGCCCATGCTGCATCTGGCACTCTGAGGGCAGATTCCGGACTTTGCGGAATGCCATACGGCGAAGTGAGGGCATTGCACGCTCCGCAACCGGCGCATACGGCATGGCATCTGGCCAAAAACGAAGGACGCGACAGGCGCCACGGGAGCGCGGATGCCCTCAGTTTGCCGTATAGCATTCCGCAACAGCCGAAATCTGCCCTCACTCGGTGAATATCTGACGGCATCACACGGTCGCAGCTGGGTCCGCAACGGACATCACCGCGGCGCAGGGCCCGCCAAGACTCAGCCACGAAGCGATTGGCCGTGTGAGGGGAGAATCCTCCCCTCAGATCGGAAAATCATGTGAATCAGGGCGACACATGGCATCGCACGGTCCTCACGCACCGATATGAAGAGCCCGTTTCAGGCGTCGGCCGCCGGTGTCGGGAGCCTTCCCCGGCACCGGCGGCCTCACCGTGCTCAGCACACCTTTCGGCACACCTCTCTCGGACATGTAGGCGTCCATGTATGCCCAGTCGGGTTCTCGGCACACCTCTCAGCGCACCTCTCAGCACACCTCGCAGCGCACGGCGCGCACGATGTCGCCGTCGCCGATGGCCATCGTGAAGCCGGTCTCGCCCTCGGGCAGCGGCAACGTCATCTCCTGCACCGCGCCGTCCCCGTCGATCGAGTCGGCGGCGATGCGTACGACGGTCCCGTCCGGGAACGGCGCGAACCCGTCGAACCGCATCACACCAGACCTTGACGGTTCGCGCGGCGTCGCGGCGCACGCCTCGCCGGCAGCGACGAGCGACGCGAGCGGCTCGTCGGCGGCGGTCCGGCCGGCCGCGGCTACCAGCGCCACGCCGTCGGCCCGGTCCCAATGATCGACCGGGATCCATTCGTCGAACCGGCGCATGACCGGCGGTTCGCCGGCGACACGGACCGTCGTCGTCGCGCGGATGTCGCCGCTCGAAGCGCCCGCCTCGATCGTGTACTCGCCGTCGGGGATGTGGAAGCCGCCCTTGCGCACGTCGTACACGCGCAGCTCCTCACGGGGAATCGTGAATTCGATGGTCCGCCGTTCCCCCGGCTCGACCGCATGTTCGCGGCGGAACGCGACCAGCCGGCGTTCCGGCATCGCGATCGGCGGCACCACGAGCGCCGTCCCGCCGGCGCCGGCGCCGGCGACGCGCTCGTGCGGGTGGCGCACGTACACCTGCACGACTTCGTCGGATGCGCGCGTCCCCTCGTTGACGATGTCGACGCGCACCCGCAGCGTGCGGTCGGCTGTGGAGTCCGTGCCGTCCGTCGCGGCTTCCGACGTTCCGATCGCGCCGTGAGACCCGCCGGCCGCCTCGCCGAGCGCGTCGTCCGGCCTGGCTGCCGCACCAGCCGCGCCCACACCGCCGTCGACGCACGCGTTCAGCCCGTCGTAGAGGAACGGCGCGTAGGTGAGGCCGTGGCCGAACGGGTAGAGCACGTCGCCGCGCCGCCACTGGTAGGTGCGGCCGGTGCCGATGATGTCGTAGTCGTTCTTGTCGCCCAGGTCGACGCGGCCACCATACCAGGTCATCGGCAGTCGGCCGCCGGGCGACGCGAGTCCGTAGATGACGCGCGCGAGCGCCTCGCCCATCGCCTGCCCGCCGGTCGCGCAGTGCACGATCGCGGGCAGCCGGGCCGCTTCGTCGTCGATGTCGTACGGGTAGTTGGCGATGAGCGCCATGACGGTGCGCGGGTTGGCGTCGTGCACGGCGGCGACGAGCGCGCGCTGGTCGGCGGGGAATGCGGTGGACGGCCGGTCGGCGTCTTCCTTGCCGTTGATGACGGGGCAGCAGCCGACGGCGGCGATGACGGTGCGGGCGCGTGCGGCGAGCGCCGTCGCGCGTGCGATGCCGTGTTCGATCGTTTCGATGGCGAATGCCGGGACGGTTTCTCGGGCCGTTTCGACATCGGCCGAATCATCCACGTCGGTCGCACCCGCCGAGCCGATGGCGGCGGTCTGTGGCACGCCGATGCGCTGGGCGCTCAGGTCGGTGCCGTCGATTGCGGCGATGCGCCCGTCGGCGTCGAGGTCGACGGGGATGCCGCTCCACACGTGCAGCCTCCCGTCGTCGCCGATGCGGAACACCTCCTTGACGAACCAGCCGTACGGGATGGTCTTGCCGGCGACGATGGTGCCGTCGTCGAGCGCGCTCAGGTAGCGGCCGTCGCCGTCGGCGCGCAGGGTGAGCGCTCCGTCGCCCCAATCCTGGAGGCGGAATCGGGTGGCGTGCGCGCGGTCGTCGACGGCGACGAGCCGCGGTGCGTGCGGTTGCAGCGCGTAGTGCGGGACCGGCGGTTCGGTGGTTCCGTCCGGTTCGGCGGGCGTTTCGAGCGCGGCGTACCGGTCGCCGAATCGCAGGATCACGACGTCGAGGCCGTCGTCGACGAGCGGGTCGATGCCGGTGACGGCGCGTACGCCGTCGCGCAGCGTCGACCGATAGGGTGGTTCGCCGCCGTACCAGTCCTGGAACCATTGGTCGGCGAGCGGTCCGACAAGCGCGACCGGCACGGCGGCATCGGCGGCACCATCGGATGAACCGCACACCGCGGCAGCATCGCAACCATCGGCCGCCCTTCCCCCGCAACCGTCGTCCCCGCAATCGAGCGGCAGCAGTCCGTCGTTGCGCAGCAGCACGACGGATTCCTCGGCGACGCGACGGGCGACGTCGCGGCAGTGCGGCGAGTCGACGTCGTCCTCGCTCACCGCGTCGAACGGGTTGGCGGGCGTCGCGTCGTACATCCCGAGTCGGATCTTGGTGGTGAACGAGCGTCGCAGCGCGCGGTCGACGTCGGATTCGTCGATCCAGCCGCGTTCCCATGCTTCGACGGCGGCCGCGTGGACCATGTCCATGTCGTCGGTCATGCAGTCGACGCCGGCTTTGAGCGATCGAGCGACGGTTTCGGCGTGGGATGCGGTGTCGTGGCGCGCGTCGTGGACGAGCGATACGGCGCCGCCGTCGCTGACGACGTGCCCATACAGCCCGTATTCGCCGTGCAGCAGCGCGTCGACGCGTGGGTCGAGCATTTCGACGGTGCCGTTGACGGCGTTGTAGGCGGTCATGACCGATGTGGCGCCGGCGTGTTCGATGCAGCGGCGGAACGGCTCGTAATAGTATTCGCGCCGGTTGCGCGCGTCGACGGTGGATGAGGTGGTGCAGCGCGCGTCCTCGACGTTGTTGGCGAAGAAGTGCTTGAGCGCGGCGCTGATGCGCAGATGGTCGCGGGTCTCCTCCGGCCCGCCGCCCTGCATGCCGCGGATGTACGCGCCGGCGATCGCGCCGGTCAGGTGCGGGTCCTCGCCGTAGCCTTCCTCGTTGCGGCCCCAGCGCGGGTCGCGTTCGAGGTCGACGGTGGGCGCCCAGCGGAACAGGCCGCCGCGCGGGTCGCGGTGCCAGAGCGCGCGGGCCTCCTTGCCGACGACTTCGCCGGCCTTCTCCAGCAGCTGTGCGTCCCAGGTGGCGGCCATGCCGATCGGCTGCGGCAGCGACGTGGTGGTTTCGGGCGCAGTGGGGTTCGCGCCCTGGTCGTGGCGGGCTTCGATGCCGTGCGCCGCCTCGCCGCCGATCCAGCAGCGCGTGATGCCCAGGCGCGGCAGGTCGGGCGTGGTGGTGGCGAGGAAGCCGAGTTTCTCGTCGATGGTCATCTCGTCGAGCAGCCAGTCGACGCGTTCGTTGACCGGCAGCGTCGGATCCCACAGCGGCGTGGTTCGTGGGTCGGTGATGGGTTCGGCGCCGTCTGGGGTCTGGGATTCCGGATGTTCCGGGGATTCCTGCGTCATCGCAAACCTCTCCATTGATGATTCGTCGGTTATCGATAGGTCGATAGATAAGCATAGGCGATATGACGCCCCGCCCCGCCGCGCATCAGATTACGGGCTCTTCGCATTTTGGTGTGTAGGGGTGGTGGTTAGAGGTGAGTTTGGATGGCGTGTTTGAATCCGCCGGTGTGGAGCAGGCTTCTGGTGATGTAGTTGTCGAGGTTGCGGAAGCCGAGTGCGATG
>NZ_QXGK01000033.1 GCF_003952945.1 Bifidobacterium samirii | reverse complement strand
CGCCAAGAAGCCGGCCGCCGCCCCCGCCCCGGCCGCCGGCGCCCACGCCGACGACGCCGTCAAGGCCGCCGAGGCGTTCGGCCGTGTCGACGACAACGGCACCGTCTACGTGCGCGAAGGCGACGCCGAGCGCGAGGTCGGCCAGTTCCCCGACGTGTCCAAGGAGGAGGCGCTCGCCCTGTACGCCCGCCGCTACCTCGACCTCAAGGGCAAGCTGAACCTGTTCGCCGGCCGTCTCAAGTCCAATAACATCAAGCCGCGCGAGATCGAGGAGTCCCTCAAGACCCTCGCCGAGGAGACCGCCCAGCCGGCCGTCGTCGGCGACATCGCCGCCCTCAAGGCCCAGTTCGAGACCCTCAAGGCCGAGGCCGAGGCCAAGCGCGAGCAGATCGCCAAGGCCCGCAAGGCCGCCGTCGCCAAGGCCATCGAGGAGCGCACCGCCATCGTCGTCAAGGCCGAGGAGCTCGCCGCATCCCTGGGCGAGAGCACCAACTGGCGTTCCACCGCCGACAAGTTCCGCAACCTGTTCGACCAGTGGCAGGAGCACCAGCGCACCACTGTCCGCATCGACAAGGCCGAGGCCGACGCCCTGTGGAAGCGCTTCTCCGCCGCCCGCACCACCTTCAACCAGGCCCGCCGCAAGTGGGCCCAGGCCCGCGACAACGAGCGCAACGCCGCCCGCGACGCCAAGGAGGCGATCATCGCCGAGGCCAACGCCCTCAAGGACTCCACCGCCTGGGGCGAGACCTCCCGCAAGTTCAACGAGCTGATGGACCGCTGGAAGCAGGCCGGCCGCGCCGGCCGCAACGAGGACGACGCCCTGTGGGCCAAGTTCCGCGAAGCCGCCGACACGTTCTTCAACGCCCGCCAGGCCGACCGCGACCAGATCTCCTCCTCCGAGAAGGAGAACCTCGCCGCCAAGGAGGCGCTGCTCGCCCGCGCCGAGGCGCTCGTGCCCGTCGCCGACGAGGCCGCCGCCAAGCAGGCCCGCCAGGCGCTCGCCGCCATCCAGGAGGAGTGGGACCAGATCGGCTACGTGCCGCGCGACGACATGCGCCGCATCGAGGGCCGTCTCGACGCCGTCGACAAGCAGATCAAGGCCGTCGAGGACGCCGCGTGGAAGAAGGCCGACCCGGAGGCCGACGCCCGCAAGTCCTCGTTCGAGGAGCAGCTGACCGCCCAGCTCGACGAGCTGGCCGCCAAGATCGCCGCCGAGACCGACCCGAAGAAGAAGGCCAAGCTCGAGGCCGAGAAGGCCACCAAGGAGCAGTGGCTCAACGCCATCAAGTAAGGCGTTCGACCGCTGGAGGTTTCCGCGTGCGCCGAAGCCTCAGCGTAACGTGACAGGGGCGGCATCCACATGGGTGCCGCCCCTTTCCTTATGCGCTGATCCATCATGTGCCGATGATGCCGCTCTAAGTCAGAGGTCCGTTCGGAATACGCGGAATGCGTCGGTTCATCGTTTCGTCCTGGTTGTCGAACATGGCCTGCAGATATCGCAACGATAAGTCACTCGCATCAGCGTCTTCGAGATACATATGCAACGCCTGTTCGGCGTCCATCTCGTACAGGAGTATGGATTTCGGCATCTTTGCAAATCCGTCGCCCTCATCCGGTGGATTCATGAAGTCAAGCGACACGCGTCCGCGCTGCACGAGCAGATATCTCGGACCGTCATCCGAGGACAGTTTCCGTTGCGCCGGCAGGATGAACGCATTGCCCTTGACCGTGATGGAGGTACCAGTCTCACCCGAACGATCAACGGCATCGCGTTCGATACGAAGGCCTCGCTGCAGGGCCATCATGTAGAAATACTGTTTGATGATATCGCCGATGCCTGGCTGGTGCGCGATCCGTCCCCGCGTACCGGCGCCACCCGCTTCGATACGCGTGTAGGTAGGCATGTAGTATTTCGCATCCAGGATATAGAAGACGGACCCGCCCGGACTGTCATTGTTCACCACATCCGGTATGAGCGTCCGTGCGTCGGCTGTCCCGATCTCCTCACTGACATGGTTCTCATCGGCGGCGTCGTCCGTTTCGGCTTCGGCCTCCTGACGTTCAGAGGGACTCACGGCCCAGGTCAGTTCGGGAAGGAATTCCCATTTCGGCTTGGGCAGTTTCGAACCGGTATCGTTGAAGATCTTCTTGCAGATGTCCTCCCACACAAGGTTGAACGAGCCGGTGCCCTCTGCCGTGACGCTGGTTTTTCCGGCGGGGATGCGCCCGTCGAAATAGTTGATCATGTTGCGCAACAGCAGTTTCCTGCGTGTCTCGAACTGCACGTTGAGTTCCCGCCGGAGACTGCGCACCAGCGTCTCCGCATCCCCCAGGTCCTCCAGCGTCTCCCTCGATTGCTTGAGAATCGGCATGCGCAGGATGTCGTTCAACCCGGTGTTTTCCACGAAGACGCTAATCTCCGTGAGCATGGCCGACTGGATGCGTGCGATGAAGTTCGAGGATTCCCTCGTACGTCGCGACGTGACCAGTTCCATGTATGCGGGATCGCCGCCGTTCAGCATAGGCATGATCCGATCGATGGTGCGAGGCCAGTCGATGTCGCCTTCGCCATTGTGTTCACGGATGCGACGAGTATTGGTGTAGACCCCGTATTGGATGAAATCCTCCAGAAGGAATCGGTAGAGTCCCAGTCGGTTCTGCACGATGGACGTATCCGTTTCCACGGGGGTGAAGCGCAGCTCGTCCCGCTCATTCGGATGCTCGCCCATGTACTTACGGATGGCGGTGAGCGCTTCGACCAGCGCCTTCGCGGCCAGATCGGCCGGTATATGCTCCGCCGCTCCATACGTGTAGTACTTCGGGAGGATCGGGAAGATGAATCCGCCTGCGGCGATCACGCCCACATAGTTGAACCGGTAGCCGTCGCTCATCTTCTGCAGCAGGGGTTTCTGCCCGATGCTCATCGAACGGAGCGTTTCGATGATGTCGGCCGATGCGGTTTCCGGCAGCCCGGTGGGCGATTGTCCCAGAGGGGAATCGCCCACCGTCCATGCGTCACGAATCCGCTCCGCCGAATAATGCTCCTCTTCGATGAAGAAGCGTCCGATCATCGCGCTTCGCCTTCAGGTTCCGCATCCGAATCGTCGGAAATCGGACCGTCTGCTGCAGCGTCTTCGTCAACGTCCGGCTCGTCATCAACCGGTTCGCGCCGCTTGCTCAATCCCTTGAAGATGCCATAGTCGAGCTTGTCCCATCCGTCGAAGAGCGTCTGCAACGAGGGTTTTCCGTCAAGTACCTTGGTATTGAACACGACTTCCGGCCGGTATTTCGCGGCGTCTTCGAACAGGTACATGATGACCTTGTTTTTCATCGCCTTGTCGAACGGGTCGTTGCGATGATCGCCTTCCCGCATGTTCATCATCAACGTCGCATCGCCGAGGAAGAACGGTCCCATCTGCTTGTCTTCCGGAATATCCGCATCACGCAGATTCTTGTTGATCTCCTTACGGTTCGCGTTCCAGGTCGAATCGTCGATGACATCTTCTTCACCGTCAATGCCGACGTATTCGAAATCCCAACGACGCTTGAATGCGGTGTCCAGCGGGAACACGCCCTGATCGGCCGAATTCATCGTCGCGAGAATGTACAGGTTGCGCGGAATGACGATCTGCGAGCAATCGTCCACCCCAGTGAGTTCGGCAAGAGCCTGACGACCGTATTCGGTCAGGTGGTTCGCGGCATCCCATTCCGAATCGGTCATATCCAATCCGACCGCGGGAGTCTGCAGCAAGTACTCGCGCAGATCCTCGCTCACCGTGATGGCGTATTCGCTGTTACCGTCCTTGTTGCGGTCCAGCAGCTGGAACACGTCGCCGAACACGGATGCGGCCTCGGCACGATTCAGCTCCTCGATGACCAGAGCGTAGGGCGCCGGATCGTTGAGCGCATGGATGAGCGCCCGGACGAACGGGCCGGGACGGAACCGGTATTCGATGGAACGGACGGCATTGCCTTCCTTGTCCTTGCCTGACACCGTAACCGGCTTGTACGATCCCACGAACTGCGAATGCAGGTAGTCCGCGTAGAACGTCACGCGCTCATATCGACCGGCAAAGGACTTCCGCAGCAGCTCGTTGAGCTGAAAGCTTTTTCCTGTTCCGGGAGCCCCATACCAGATCGTGTTCCTCGAACCTGTGGGTTCTTCCATAACAGTCTCACCGGTTTTCATCCTTTTCGGAGCCGCTCCGGCATCCTTACAATCGTCGACCGGACTGTCCGGCGGCACCGGCTTTTTCCCGTTAGCTATGTCAAGGATACAGTCATATTGCTTTTTGTCGAGCTCGAGCAAGGTTCCCCGACGTTGGATGAAGTCGACCACGCCACTCAGTTCTGGGAAACATTTCAGCTCTGCAAAGGCAATCGGTCTCGCCAGATCTTCGTCCTTCTCGATATGTAGTTCCTTGCCATTCTGTTCCATACTGATATGACCGGTAGCGACCACTTTCTTCGTCGGGCGCGATTCGTATCCGATGACCTTTTGTCCGAGTTTCGCATCCAGAAAACTCTGCTGATTCTGGCGAGGTGTTCCTCTCTTGTTGCATAGCGTGTAGGGAACGCTTTCGCCAACCGAAATATCCGAGAAACTCCATTGCCTCGGATTAGCGGTCACCAACCAATATTTACGCCCTGATTCGTTATCCGTCTCCTCCGGATACGACTCGATTTCAGACGATTCGGTCTTATCCCGCTCGTCGAGCGAATCATCCTGTAATGCATCATTCATGTCTTGCTCATTTCTACGATAATGCCGTCACATCGGTCTACGACCGTGGCGGTTCTTCCTTGATCACGATGAAGTAGCTCAGGTAGCGGCCACGCGATTCGGCGATGCTGGCGCGAACCCGCGTTCCGTCGGGTTTGGTGAACTCGTGGGATTGAGGCTTGCCCTCCCCCTTGCGAAGACGTTCCAGCATGTCGCGTTCGAGATCGGTCAGGTCGCCTTCGTATTCGGCCATGCCGCCGGCGTGCGTGCGCACGTTTATGCGGCACTCGTCGAATCGGGCCTCTTCGACCCGCCTATCGCCCCGTCGACCGCCCTGCAGGAGCGTCACGGTGCCGGGGCATTGCAGAAAATCGGCCATGCGGCGCGCCACGACGGGACGTGACACCCTCACGGACCGCAGGCTCGACGACCGACCACGATCGAAAAGCCTATTGACTGCAATCGCATCGACCGGATGCCCCTGCAAGATGCCGGTCACATACGAATCCGGCAGCAGGGCGAGCGAGGCGAAACGGTTGCACGCCGTTTCCTCCAGATTATGGTCGCCGTTCTGAGATCCGATACCGCTCAGCACAGTTGCAAGCTCGTCATCGGTCTGCTGCAAATAGTGACCTATCTCGTGCATCAGAGTGAAATTCGAACGGGCGTCATACTCCCCCTTGAACTGCACCTGAATGCGATGTCTCCATCTACGGGACCGTGCAGCACTGAACAGTCCGATCACACCGGAGCCGTCATCATCCACAACGGATCCGAACCTGTTCAGCACCTGTTCCGTAATCGAGCCGACACGTTCGATGCGTACTTCCTCACGCCAGTGTTCGGCGATGCGCCAAGGATCGGAAAGACAGTCCTGCTCGAATTCCGGGTGCCGGGACGTAGCCAGGTCGAGCATGCGCATGACCTGGTCGTTGAGCTTCTGGGCGTCGGAGTCGTCCCGGTGTGCACGGGCGGCGAAACGTCCGTGCACACCGGCTCGCAGATCACCGGAGAACGACGATGTCGGCATCGGCTACCTCCGCTTGCCGAGGACACCGTCCGCGGCGGCGCGCATCGCACTTGCCACGACGTCAGCGCCTCGGCCGGACCGTCTTGCGGCCAGTTCGAACTGCGCCTTGTGCGCGAGCGCCATGCGCGGGTCGCCGTTTCCGGTGGCGGCGAGCTTGTCCGCGGCGATGCGCCATTGCGGCTGTTCGGCCATAATCAGGTACGCGTCGTCGATGGTCTCCTTCTTGCGCGGCTGTTCCGGGAAGCCGGCCTTCGCCATCGCCTTCTGTTGGGCGGAGGTCAGGGAACGGCCGCGGCTGACGGCCAGATAATCCTGGGGCGACAGGTGCAGAACGGTCTTCAACGCGTTCGTATAGGCGACCAGCGCTTCGTCGATCGCGTATTCGTCGCCGTCGCTTTCGGCGCCCAGCTGCGGCAGCTCCGCGCACATCGCATGCCATGCGAGCAGGATCGCGATCGTGTCCTCGCGGTTCTCGACGAACGGCGAATCGTTCCGGTCGCTGTCCTTGCCGCGGCGCACCGTGTCGGACGGGTCGGCCTTGGCCGGGTCGTCGGCGATGATCGCGTCCGCGGTGGCGGGCGTGAACTGCTTGAGCGGCTTGTACAGCAGGCGTACCGGGATGATGGCCGGGATCGTCGGCCAGGCGACCATCGGGATGCCGAGCGGCGCACCCTGTTCGACGACCAGCGCGTCGTCGGTTTCGGCGCGCAGGTCGTTCGACAGCGGGATCACCCGCACCGTGCGCGGGTCGTCGGCGTCCGTGTCCGCGATCATCACGTACAGCGAGTCGGCGTCGCCATCATCGGCGTCACCATCATCGGCATTGCCGTTCAGGCCGCAGCCGTAGTCGGATGCGAGCCATACCTGGCCGCGTTTGACGCCTTCGGCACGCTGGCGTTCGATGCGTTCCGGCGAATCCAGGTCGTCCGCGCCCATCGGGACGATGTCCAGATCGTCATCGTCGTGGATCTGCAGCAGATCGGTCAGAGAGTAGGTGTTGGTCATCAGAGTTCCTCCCCATTGCGAGGACCATTGTCCATATTGTCAAGCAGCATCTGCGCGACGCCGGGATTCTTATCGATATAGATTCGGGTCCATTCACGCCCGTTGTGTTTCATCGCCGCAAGCAGACCGGTCACATCGCTGATGTCAACGTGTTGCGCATCATATCGGGCGATAGCTTCATCTTCCATCGGGACGATGTCGTACCCCCTATTCTCAAGTTCGGTGCGATGCTCTTCATCGTCGAGGGACCAATCGGTCTCGTTCTTCGCCAGGACGGTCCGCATGGCCGTGATGCGGTGCGCGGCCGCACGGGTCAGCGTGGAAAGTTCGAGCGTGCCTTCGGCGGCCTGCAGCACACCGGCGAGCAGGTTCTCCAACTGTCCCGTCCGCCCGTAGTTCTGGGCTCGACGCCGTTCGCGCCGCCCGTTGTCGGCATCCATGTCGATCGGATACTGGGATGCGACCGCCTTCAATATCGATTCGCGGGCTGTTGACGCTTCGACCGGCCCGTCGACCAGTCCCCAACGGCCGTTCCTCCTGACGAACCGTTCGTCACGCTCCAGCCGTTTGCGGACCGTGTCGCGGATCTTGCCTTCGTCGGTCCTCTCGTGCCGGCTCAGGAACCAGTACACGATGCACTTGGACACGTACTTCTCGAACGCGAGGTCATCGGTCATGCCGGGACCGTCCATCTCCTTCGCCATCGATGCGACTCGGTCCGTATAGAACTGGTTCGCGCAATCCTCGGCGGTCATGCTGGGCAGACCGGCCTTGGACCATATGGTCTTGTACTTCGGGAAGCTCTGTGCGACGCGCCGCATGATGAACGCCGCGGCCTTGGGGCCGAACCGACGGCTCGGCTTGCGGATCTCGCCTGTGCTGCGTACACGGATCTCCCCGAAGAATTCGTCCAGATACTCCCTTGACATGTCGCCTCCCTGCGTGGATCGGACTGGTGCCAAGTGTACCGTCTGCATCCGGATGACAGTGGGAGACGACGTGCCTCACGTTTTTTGAGCGCGTAGGGTGTGGTGGTGCCTCATCGGGAATGAGCGCGAACGGTATCGGTCCTGTTTGGCTTGTCTTATGGAAGACAGGATCAGCATGGCGACGAAGCGGC
>NZ_QXGK01000032.1 GCF_003952945.1 Bifidobacterium samirii | reverse complement strand
CATCGCACTCGGCTTCCGCAACCTCGACAACTACATCACCAGAAGCCTGCTCCACACCGGCGGATTCAAACACGCCATCCAAACTCACCTCTAACCACCACCCCTACACACCAAAATGCGAAGAGCCGGTAAAGTAGGGGGAGTGTGCGGCGGATGCTGCGAATCGAAGGGAAAGGACGGGGATGATCACCGGAGCTGCGAAGAACAAGGTCGACGACATCTGGCAACGCATGTGGGAGGGCGGCATCACCAATCCAGTCGAAGTGATCAGCCAGCTCACCTACCTGATGTTCATGAAGTCGCTCGACGACCGGGAACTCGAAGCCGAACAGATGGCGCAGCTCACCGGAAGCCCCGCCTCCGGACTGGTGTTCCCCGATACGCCGGAGGGACGGCGTCTGCGCTGGCACAATTTCAAGAACAAGCCGGCCGATGAAATGTTCGCCATCGTCTCCCAGGAGGTGTTCCCGTTCATTCGGACCATGCACACCGGCAATGCGTTCGCCGACAGCATGGCCGACGCCTCGTTCGGATTCAACAAGCCGAAGACGCTGGAACGCGCCGTCACCGGCATCGACGACCTGCTGACGAACATCGTCAAGGACCAGGATGATCTGGGCGACCTGTACGAATACATGCTCAGCAAGCTCAACACGGCCGGAACGAACGGACAATTCCGTACGCCCAAACATATCCGCGACCTCATGGTTGGGCTCATCGACCCGAAACCCGGGCAGAGAATCGCGGACCCGGCGTGCGGCACCGCCGGATTCCTCATCTCCGCGGCCGAATGGATCCGCACCCGGTACAGTTCGTCGATGACCGCCGATGATTGGGATCTGTTCGGGGGAGAACAGTTCTCCGGATTCGACACCGATCAGACGATGGTCCGCATCGCCGCGATGAACATGTTGCTGCACGGTGCGGAACACCCTGACATCCGCAACCAGGACAGCCTGTCGCGCCTCAACGCAGCCCGCGGCAAGTACGATGTGATCCTCGCCAATCCCCCGTTTGCTGGATCGCTTGATGCGGAGGACATCGACGATTCGCTCAGGGCCATCGTGGATACTAGGCAGACGGAATTGCTGTTCGTGGCATTGTTCCTGCGCATGTTGAAGCTCGGCGGCCGCTGCGCATGCATCGTCCCCAACGGCGTCCTGTTCCGATCCGACGCGAAAGCGTACCGAGAATTGCGACGCGAGCTGGTGGAGCGTCAGCGGCTGGAGGCCATCGTCTACATGCCGTCCGGCGTGTTCAAACCGTACGCGGGGGTGAGCGCCGCGATTCTCGTGTTCACCAGAACCGATGCGCCGAACAGCACCGACCGCGTATGGCTGTACAACATGGAACACGATGGTTACACGCTCGACGACAATCGCGACGAGGACCCGGACCACAACGACATCCCCGACATCCTCGACCGGTGGTGTCACATCGATGCCGAACATGGGCGGGAACGCACCGAGCAGAGCTTCTTCGTCACCCGCGACGACATCGCCGCGAACGATTACGACTTCAGCTTCAACAAGTACGCCGAAGTCGAATACGAGCGCAAGGAGTACCCGCCGACGAGCTGGCTCATGGCCGAACTGCGTGAACTCAACGCGCAGTTCGTGGACGGCCTGAACACCCTCGACGCTATGCTTGCCGAGGACGGTGAGTGATGGTCGCAGTTAAACCTCTCGGTGACCTGTGTCGGATTATACTTGGGCAGTCTCCTGCCTCATCTTCATATAACCAGAGTGGGGAAGGGCTTCCATTCTTTCAGGGGAACGCTGATTTCGGAGTTGATCACCCGATTGCCCGTACATGGTGTACGGAGCCGAAGAAAACTGCTCAATCAGGCGATTTGCTGATTTCTGTTCGTGCGCCTATTGGGTCAATTAACATTGCTGATTGTGAATGTTGTATCGGACGGGGTATTGCGTCTCTTCGGGTTAACGACAATGTTCTCGATATGGATTATCTGAGGCAGTGTTTGATTGCTAAGAGCGCTGATCTTGCAGCGCTCGGAACGGGGAGCACCTTTACGGCAGTCGGTAAAGCCGTTCTTAACTCGTTTGAGATTCCGATTTACGAGATTGAAGAGCAACGGAGGATTGCTCAACACCTTGTTGAGATTATTCGACTTCGTCGTCGCGCTGAGCAGATGCTTGCCAAAGCTGATGAACTCATCCAATCCCGCTTCGTTGAGATGTTCGCAAGTGACAAGTGCAAAGAGGTTTTATCTTCGGAACTAATGCCGAATATGCGTAACGGTGTGTCTCCCTCCAAGAGGGGCACTTTCTCGGCGAAGGTCCTGATTCTTTCGGCAATTACGCAGGGCGATTTCGATGATTCTGCGTGGAAGGAAGGTGTGTTCAATGAGTTGCCTTCGCCGGATAAGCGCGTCTCGTCATCGGATTTCTACATGTGCAGGGGAAACGGGAATAAAGGTCTGGTCGGGGCCGGCGCGTATGCCGACCGAGATTATCCTGACTTGGTGTTTCCCGATACGGTGATCGCCGGTCGGGTCGATACCAGTAAGGTTTGCATGCCATACTTGTTCCACGTCTGGCGCCATCCTGCTGTTCGCAAGCAGATTGAAAGTATGGCGCGCACAACCAATGGGACATTCAAGGTGAATCAGGATATCTTGTCGAGCATCAAGATTCCTTTACCCTCTCTTGATCTGCAGAACGAGTTTGCCGAGTTCGTCACCGCAGTGGAATCCCTAAAATCCACTACATGGCAGCGGTTGGATCGGCTCAACACGCTGTACGACAGTCTCGCCCAGCAGTACTTCGCCCAGTAGGTAGGACTATGTGGTGGTGCGTCGATGCGCATCGACGCACCACCACAGTCCGTCGCCGGTTCCGCGAAGGGATATTGCAACGGCCGGCAGGCGACATGCGTGCGTTACAATTGGGCTCGGTGTGAGACGCGACCGCCGCAATGATGTGGCATGAGGGGAGATGGAGCCATGTCCAATTTCTCGTTCCTGATCGGACAGGACGACTACAAGATGTTCGCCGGTGCCTGCGTGGAAGCGGAACGGGCGATGTCGGTGTCCCCGACCATCTGCGCGCTTTCCGCACGCCGGGCGTTCGAGCTCTCCGTCAAGTGGATATACGCCGCCGACGAGACGATCCGGCATCCGTACAAGGACACTCTGCAATCCCTCGTGCACGAATCCACCTTCCGAACCGCGATCGCCGACAACCATCTCTGGAAATGCCTGCAATACATCATCAAAGCCGGCAATATGGCCGCGCATGACCACGCGCAGCTCAAAACCGAAGACTCGATGTTCTCCCTGCAGATCCTCTTCCGGTTCATCCAATGGATCGACTACAGCTACGGCCGCAACTACGTCAAACGAGTCTTCGACCCCAAGCAGGTGCCGGCCATGCAGCAGGCGCTCGCCGCCAAGGAACGCAAGGCCAGGGAGGACGCCGCCCGCAAGGAGTATGAGGCGCAGGCCGCACAGCAGGCCGAACATGTGGCGCAGCTCGAAGAGCGGATCAGAGCGCTCAGCGACCAGCTCGCCGCCCGCAAGGCCGAGCAGCCGCCCATGCCGCAGCCGTCCGCCGACGACATCAGCGAAGCCGAAACCCGCCGACGCTTCATCGACCTCGACCTGCGCCGGGTCGGATGGGACATGGAACACGACGTCATCACGGAATATCCCGTCACCGGCATGGAAGGCCACGAAGGACAGCGAGGCTACATCGACTACGTGCTCAACGGGCGCGACGGCAAGCCGATCGCCATCGTCGAAGCCAAACGCACCGCCTACGAGCCGGCCAAGGGACTCCAGCAGGCCCGGCTCTACGCCGACTGCCTCGAACGCCGATTCGGATACCGGCCGCTCATCTTCCTGTCGAACGGATACCAGACCTATTTCGTGGACGACGACCACGGATCCTACCGGCAGGTCGGCGAAGTCTTCACCCAGGACGACCTGCAGCGCATCATCGACCGACGCCATGATGCCGTCGACCCCTCCACCATCCCCGTCGACCTCTCCGTCGCCGGCGGCAACGGACGCTACTACCAGCTCGAAGCCATCCGGGCCGTATGCGACAACCTCAATCAGGGCCAGCGCCGCAGCCTGCTCGTCATGGCCACCGGCACCGGCAAGACCCGCGTGTCCGCGGCGCTCGCCGACGTGCTCATGCGCGCCCGGCTCGTCAAGAACGTCCTGTTCCTCGCCGATCGCGTCGAGCTCGTCTCTCAGGCGAACAGCGCGTACGGCGAATACTATCCCGACTGGTCCCTGTGCAACCTGTGCGACAACAAGCACGATGCGGACGCGCGCGTCGTGTTCTCCACATACCAGACCATGATCAACGCGATCGACACGGAAACCCGGGCGGACGGCAAGCCCGCATTCCCCTCCGGCCACTTCGACCTCATCATCGTGGACGAGGCACACCGTTCGATCTTCAAGAAGTACCAGGTGATCTTCGACCATTTCGACGCGCTCATGGTGGGACTCACCGCCACGCCGCGAGACGACGTCGACCGCAACACCTACGACTTCTTCCACGTACAGCACGGCGTACCCACCTATGTATACGAATACGCCACCGCATTGAAGGACAAGGTGCTCGTCCCCTTCGACAACATCGAAGCCAAGACCAGGTTCCTGGACGAAGGCATCACCTACGACGACCTGTCCGACGACGACAAGGAACGCTACGAGGACGACTTCGGCGAAACCGATGTCGACGACGGAACGGCGGACATTCCCTCGCACATCGACGCATCCGCGCTCAACAGCTACGTGATGAACCCGGCGACCGTCGACACCGTACTGCAGGACCTGCACGACCACGGCATCCGGACCGACGGCGGCGAACGGCTCGGCAAGACCGTCATATTCGCGGCCAACCAGAAGCATGCACGCTACATCACGGAACGCTATATGGCCCTGTATCCGAAGGAATCCGCAGGCGGATTCATCAAAACCGTGCTGCACGGCGACGACTACGCGCGCAGCGCCATCGCCGAATTCAAACGCAAGCCGATGCCGGTCATCGTCGTATCCGTCGACATGATGGACACCGGCGTGGACGTTCCCGACATCGTCAACCTCGTGTTCTTCAAGAAGGTACGATCCAAGATCAAATTCTGGCAGATGATCGGCCGCGGCACCCGACTCAGCCCCGACCTCGACTGCGTGGACGGCGACGAGGAATACGTCGGCAAGAAGCGCTTCAGGATCTTCGACTACTGCGGCAACTTCGCATTCTTCCGCGAACAGGCCAACCCCGTAGAAGACAAGCTGTCCGCATCGGTGAGCGAACGCGTGTTCGCCCGCAAGGCGGAACTCGTGCACGCCCTGCAGTCCAGCACGTTCACCGACATGCCGCAGACCGTGCAATGGCGATCCGAACTCATCGCCGACCTGCACGGACAGATCTGCTCGTGGGATACGGACAAGGTCGCCGTGCGACTCAAGCGTGAATATGTGGAACGCTACCGTGACGAGAAGTCCTTCGACTATCTGGACGACCTGAACGTACACGACCTTGTGCGCGAACTCGCACCGCTGGCCCACTACGACGAATCGGACGTGTACGCACTGCGGTTCGACGCGCTCATGTACGCGCTGATGGCCGAACGCGCCAACGGACGGCCTGCCGCCGCCTACCACACGAAGATCCGTGCGATCGCATCCCAGCTGAAGGAGCGCATGAC
Source organism: Bifidobacterium samirii (assembly GCF_003952945.1). Classification (GTDB taxonomy): domain Bacteria; phylum Actinomycetota; class Actinomycetes; order Actinomycetales; family Bifidobacteriaceae; genus Bifidobacterium; species Bifidobacterium samirii. The sequence continues at coordinate 5,576 of NZ_QXGK01000032.1, read as the reverse complement.
CATCCCGCAGGTGCTCGAACAGCGCGGGCAGGTCGAGGCGGCCGCCGGCGACGGATATCTCGAGGGACTGCCCGTGACGGCTCTGGAGGACATACGCCGGCGCCTGCGCGGACTCGTACGGTTCATCGTGGACTCGGGACGACGGAAGACCATCATCACCGACCTGTCCGACCCGCTGATCGAACGAACGGAGAACCAGCCGTTCGACATCGAGGAGCATTACGAGGACTACAAGCTCAAGGTCAACCGCTTCATCAACGAACACCGGGACGAGGGCATCATCCGCAAACTGCGGCACAACGAGCCGCTGACCGGCGGCGACTACACCGCACTCGAGGAGGTCCTCGTGCACCAGCTCGGCTCGCGCGCCCAATACGAGGAATCGTACGGGTCCATGCCGATCGGACTGCTAGCACGACGCATCGCCAAGGTCGACCATGCGGCCGCGATGCAGGCGTTCGCAGAATTCATCAACATGTACACGCTGAACCAGGCCCAGATCGGCTTCCTGCACATGGTGACCGACTACATCGAACACAACGGATACCTCGACCCCGAGCAGCTGAGCCGACCTCCGTTCGACAGGCCTCGCCCCTTGTTCAGCCTGTTCGACCGCAACCAGGCGATGGACCTGATCCTATGCATCACAAGAGTGCGCGACAACGCCATGCGCCCGGAGGAGCGGCGGGCCGCCATGCCGGTGTGACAATCGGAGGGCTCCGAGGTCTCCACCCGCCGCCGGATACGCAGTGAGCGCAAAAGCGGGGGAGAACGGGGCGGGCGTCGCTTGCGGACGGTAGAGTGTCATGCGGTAACGTAATGCGAATAAGGAGACAAGGTGGCAGGTTTGCTGACATCCTCACCGCGCATGGGCGAGGGCGAGGCCCCGTCCATGACGGACCCGATTTTCAACCGGCTCCTCAAGGACCGCATCATCTGGATGGGCGAAGAGGTCAAGGACGATATGGCCAACCGCATCTGCGCGCAGATGCTCATGCTGGCGGCCGAGGACCCGAAGAAGGACATCTGGCTGTACATCAACTCGCCGGGCGGCTCCATCACCGCCGGCATGGCCATCTACGACACGATGCAGCTCATCGAACCCGACGTGGCGACCGTGGGCATCGGCATGTGCGCGTCGATGGGCCAGTTCCTGCTCAGCTCCGGCACGCCGGGCAAGCGCTATCTGACGTCGCACGCGCGCGTGCTCATGCACCAGCCGTCCGGCGGCATCGGCGGCACCACGACCGACGTGCGCATCAACGCCGAGCTCATCATGGACATGAAGAAGACCCTCGCCGAACTGACGGCCGCACAGACCGGCCACACCGTCGAGGAGATCTACCGCGACAACGAATACGACCACTGGTTCACCGCCGAGGAGGCGCTGGCCTACGGCTTCGTCGACAAGCTCGTGTCCACGCCGGACACGATCGGCAAGGAAGGGGAGTGACGCACATGGCATCCGAGGAAGCGAAGTTCGTCGAACGCGCCGAGCGTCTGGCCGGCGGCTACGGCGTGGCCGGCTTCATGCCCGCCGCCGCCCGCGAGGAGGCGCTCGCCCGCGCCTCCATGGCCCCGTACAACCGCTACGTGCTGCCGCAGTTCTCCGAGAAGACGCCCTACGGCATGAAGACGCAGGACCCGTACACCAAGCTGTTCGAGGACCGCATCATCTTCATGGGCGTGCAGGTCGACGACACGTCCGCCGACGACATCATGGCCCAGCTGCTCGTGCTCGAATCCCAGGATCCGAACCGCGACGTGATGATGTACATCAACTCGCCCGGCGGCTCCATGACCGCGATGACCGCGATCTACGACACGATGCAGTACATCAAGCCCGACGTGCAGACCGTGTGCCTCGGCCAGGCCGCCTCCGCCGCCGCGATCCTGCTGGCCGCCGGCGCCAAGGGCAAGCGCCTCATGCTGCCCAACGCGCGCGTGCTCATCCACCAGCCGGCCATCGACCAGGGCTTCGGCAAGGCCACCGAGATCGAGATCCAGGCGCGCGAGATGCTGCGCATGCGCGAATGGCTCGAGAACACGCTCGCCCTGCACACCGGCCAGAGCGCCGAGAAGATCCGCAAGGACATCGAGGTCGACACGTTCCTGACCGCACCGCAGGCCAAGGAGTACGGCATCGTCGACGAGGTGCTCCAGCACCGCGCCTGACACGCGGCGTCCGATGCCCTCAGCGCGCGCTGGGGGCATCGTCGTATCCGCGGAAGGCCCCACGGCGGGCCGGACGCGACGGAACCGGAAGGGGAGGGAACCGTCATGGGACGGGTCATCAGCTACAACGAGGACGTGCCGCGCTGTACGTTCTGCGGCAAGACCGAGCATCAGGTGCGCAAGATCGTCGCCGGACCGTCGGCCGCGATCTGCGACGAATGCATCGGCCTGTGCGTCGACATCATCGCCGACGAACGCGACCGGGCGGCCGACGCCGACATGATGGAGTTGCCCACGCCCTCCCAGATCAACGCGTACCTCGACGGCTACGTGATCGGACAGCGCGCCGCCAAGCGCACGCTGTCCGTCGCGGTCTACAACCACTACAAGCGCGTCAACATGGAGATGCGCGAATCGTCCGCCCGCACGGACGGCATGCCGCGGCGCACGCGGCGCGACGGCCGCGGCGACCCGCTGGCCGACGTCGAGGTGTCCAAGTCGAACGTCCTGCTGCTGGGACCCACCGGCGTGGGCAAGACGTACCTCGCGCAGTCGCTCGCGCGCGTGATGAACGTGCCGTTCGTCATCACCGACGCGACCACGCTCACCGAGGCCGGCTACGTGGGCGACGACGTCGAGACGATCCTGCAGCGGCTCATCGACGCCGCTGACGGCGACGTCGAACGTGCCCAGCACGGCATCATCTACATCGACGAGATCGACAAGATCGCGCGCAAGAGCGGCGAAAGCACGTCGCTGACGCGCGACGTGTCCGGCGAGGGCGTGCAGCAGGCGCTGCTCAAGATCCTCGAAGGCACGATCGCGTCCGTGCCGGTGGAGGGCGGGCGCAAGCACCGCGACCAGGACACGGTGCGCATCGACACGCGCGGCATCCTGTTCATCTGCGGAGGCGCGTTCGTCGGACTCGACGACATCGTCTCGCGCCGCGTGGGCGCGCGCGAGAGCGGATTCGGCGCCGCATGGCACGACCACGAGATCGCGCGGCGCGACCTGCTGCGGCAGGCCGACGCCGACGACCTGGCCGACTTCGGCCTCCTGCCCGAATTCATCGGCCGACTGCCCGTCGTCAGCGTGCTCGACGAGCTGACCGAACACGACCTGGCGCGCATCCTCACCGAACCGCGCAACGCGCTGACCAAGCAGTACCGCAAGATGTTCGCCGCCGACGGCGTCGACCTCGCGTTCACCGACGAGGCGGTCGGCGAGATCGCCGCCATGTCCGTGGCACGCGGCACCGGCGCGCGAGGACTGCGCTCGATCATCGAAAGGACGCTCGAATCGACGATGTTCGCCCTGCCGGAGCTCGACGGCGTCGACCAGGTGATCGTCGACGCGGCGTCCGTACGCGGCGAAAGCGAACCGAAACTCGTGTATTCGGGCGGATTCGGACGGCTGCGCACGGCCTGATCGGCGCCGGAAATCCACGAAACCGTTGGAACATAAGGCGACACGCCGATATTTGGCAATACGGGCATGTGGATGTATCTTATACGAGTTGTCAAAAACAAGGCAACATGCGCGAGTAGCCCAGCGGATTAGAGCAGCTGACTACGGATCAGCAGGTCGCAGGTTCGAATCCTGTCTCGCGCACGGACCACGGAAGCGATTCCGTGGGGCATAACCGAATATCGGTATGCGCGAGTAGCCCAGCGGATTAGAGCAGCTGACTACGGATCAGCAGGTCGCAGGTTCGAATCCTGTCTCGCGCACCACCCCTGACCGCAAGGGGTTAAAGAGGCGGTATGCGCGAGTAGCCCAGCGGATTAGAGCAGCTGACTACGGATCAGCAGGTCGCAGGTTCGAATCCTGTCTCGCGCACGGACCACGGAAGCGATTCCGTGGGACATAACCGAATATCGGTATGCGCGAGTAGCCCAGCGGATTAGAGCAGCTGACTACGGATCAGCAGGTCGCAGGTTCGAATCCTGTCTCGCGCACCGAGGCCCTTGCATCCGCATGGATGCAAGGGCTTTTCAATATCCAAAGGAAACCGGCCACGGACGGCGACGTCAGCGGTCCGCAGCCGGAAGCGAAGGAGTGACGCAATGACGCACTACGATTTCGACACGCTCGTGGACCGCCGCCACACCGGCTCCGAGAAGTGGCACCTCATCGAGGAGGACATGGGACCAGGCAACGACGACGTGGTCGCCCTGTCGGTCGCCGACATGGAGTTCAAGCCCGCGCCGCAGATCGTCGACGCGCTCGTCGAAGCCGCACGCCACGACATCTTCGGCTACGACTACGCCACCGACGGCTACTTCGAGGCGCTGACCGGATGGATGCGCCGCCGCCACGGCTTCGACGTGCGCCCCGAATGGGTCAGCCTGTCCGACGGCGTCATGCCGGCCGTCAACACGGCCCTGCGCGCCGTGACCCGCCCCGGCGACAAGGTCATCATCCAGGGACCCGTCTACTACCCGTTCACAGCCGCCGCCGAACACAACGGCCTGACGATCCTCGACAACGCGCTCGTGCTGGGCGAGGACGGCCGCTACACGATGGACTACGACGACCTGGCCGCCAAGGCCGCCGACCCGCGCTGCACCGCCATCATGCTGTGCAACCCGCACAACCCGGTCGGCCGCGTGTGGACCGCCGACGAACTGCGCCGACTGGGCGACATCTGCATCGACAACGGCGTGACCATCCTCGCCGACGAGATCCACGCCGACTTCTCGTATCCGGGACACCCGGTCACGATGTTCGGCACGCTGGGGGAGCGCTACGCGAGCCACTGCTTCGAGTTCACCGCCCCCACCAAGACGTTCAACCTCGCCGGTCTGCTGTGCTCGAACGTCATCACCGCCGACGCCGACCTCAAGCGCCGCTTCGACATCGCCGCGGAGAACATCGCCGGCCTGACCGTCAGCCACTTCGGGCTCGTCGCCTGCCAGGCCGCCTACGACCACGCCGAAGGCTGGCTCGACGAACTGCTGGAGGTCCTCGCCGGCAACCTCGCGATGGTGCGCGAATTCGCCGACCGCACGCCCGGCGTGCGCCTGATCGAACCCGAAGGCACGTACCTGGCATGGCTCGACTGCCGTGGCCTCGGCTTCGACGGCTGCTGCGAGCTGCGCGACTTCATGCGCGACAAGGCCCGCGTCTACTTCGACGAAGGCGTGCTGTTCGGCCAGGCCGGCGCCGGCTTCGAACGCGTGAACCTCGCCTGCCCGGCCCACCTGCTCGCCGACGTGCTCGGCCGCATCGAACGCGCGCTGGCCGACCGCTGAACGGCCCGCCACTAAGCCCCGGGCGAGGTGCCTCATTTGAAAATGAGCGCGTAATCCGGAGTGGTGCCTCACCTGTGGTGAGCGTGAAATCCTAGTCCGCGTCGGCTTGTGGGGTTTCGTCGTCTTCCGGTTCGACGCCCGCGATCC
>NZ_QXGK01000031.1 GCF_003952945.1 Bifidobacterium samirii | reverse complement strand
CCGGATCGCGGGCGTCGAACCGGAAGACGACGAAACCCCACAAGCCGACGCGGACTAGGATTTCACGCTCACCACAGGTGAGGCACCACTCCGGATTACGCGCTCATTTTCAAATGAGGCACCTCGGGCTTCGCCGTGGGCGTCGCGGCGGGCGTCCGGTCAGCCGGCCAGCAGGTCGTGATGCCCGGCCGGCAGGACGGTTCCGGCCGGCAGCCGACGCCCGTCGGCCGCGACGCGCGCGTCGACGCCCAGCTCCGCGACGACGCCCTGCGGGACGTCCACGGCGAGCGTGACGGCGCCGTCGTCGCCGGCCCGCCATGCGACCGACGCCCGGCCGTACGGGGTGACGTGCGCGGCGTCGCCGGACGTGATGCCGTGCGCGAGCGCCGCCGCGATGCGCGGGGCGACGCGGATGCGGCGCCATCCGGCGGCCGCCGATTCCAGTCCGCCGATCGCCGTGTGCATCCAGTCGAGGACGGAGCCGAACGCGTAATGGTTGAACGAGGTCATGTCGCCGGGGTTCACGTCGCCGGTCTCGAGCATCGAATCCCAGCGTTCCCATGTGGTCGTCGCGCCCATGCGCACCTGGTACAGCCAGGAGGGGCACCGGTCGGACAGGAACAGCGAGAACGCCTCGTCCGCGTGGCCGGTCGCGCACAGGGCGGGCAGGATGAACGGGGTGCCGGCGAATCCGGTGCCGATCATGTAGTCGCGTTCGCGCACGAGGGCGGCCAGCCGCTCCCCCGCCGCGTCGAGCAGGCGGGCATGTTCGGCGTCGTCCAGCCCGTCGAGCAGGTCGAGGGCGATGAGCAGCGCGTACGCGCATTGCGTGTCCGAGGTCATCGTGCCGTCGGAGCGCACGAACCGGGCACGGAATCCCGTGCGGATATGGTCGGCGAGCCGGTCGTAGCGTGCGCATGCGGCCGTGTCGCCGACGGCGGCGGCCATGCGTGCGGTCAGCGTGGCCGAGTGCGCGGCGAACGCGGTGGCGACGAGCGTCTTGTCGGTCATCGCGCGGGCCGCGTCGTCCGGCGGCGCGGTCGGGTCGAGCCAGTCGCCCAGCTGGCCGCACCAGACGTCGGGGCGGCGCTCCCATACGCCGTCGGGCGAGAGCAGGCCGGAGACCTGGTCCGTCCACCGGCATGCGAGCGGGAGGTGGCGGCGCAGTGCGGCCGTGTCGCCGGTGGCCTGGTAGAGCGCCCACGGCACCATCGTCGCGACGTCGCCCCAGAGGGCGACCGCGTCCGGCTTGCCCCAGCCGGGGAACGGGTAGGGCACGTAGTAGGGCACGGTGCCCCAGCGGTCGGTTTCGATCGCCACGTCGGCCAGCCAGCTGTCGAGGAGGCCGGCCACATCGTACAGGTAGGCAGCGGTGGGGGCGAACACGGCGATGTCGCCGGTCCAGCCGAAGCGTTCGTCGCGCTGCGGACAGTCGGTGGGGATGGATACGAAGTTCGACAGCATCGACCAGCGCGCGTTGTCGGCGAGCCGGTTGACGCGTTCGTCCGAGCAGGAGAACCAGCCGAGGCGGCGCACGGCGGAGCTGTAGACGCGCGTGTGCAGGTCGTCGGCGGTGAGCGGGAGGTCGTCGGGCCAGCCGTCGATGAGCGCGTATCGGAAGCCGTGCATCGTGAAGCGCGGCTCCCATACGGCGGGTCGGCCGTCGCTGACGTAGCGGTCGTGCTGGATGGCGCGGCGCAGCGGCCGTGTGGCCGGCGTGCCGTCGGGGTTGAGGACCTCGACGTGGCGGATGTCGATCGCATGGCCGAGTTCGAGCGCGGGGATGGTCAGCACGATGCGCTGCGTGCAGTTCTGGCCGAAGTCGACGAGCCGGCCGCCGTCGGCCAGCCGGGTGATGGCGGCCGGCCGATGCTCGCCGATGCAGTGCACGGCGGTCGCCTCGTTCGCCGGGTACAGGATCGTCGGGTCGAAGTCGAGCCGTTCGGCCGGCTTCCAGCGGCCGGAGGGCGCGGCGGCCAAGAACGGGGCGGCTCCTTCGCGCGCGTCGAACGTCTCGCCTTCGTACAGGCCGCTGGCCATGATCGGCCCGTAGCCGGCCTTCCAGCGTCCGTCGTCGGCGTTCGACGCGACGACCGCGACCGTGCCGTCCGCGTCGGTGATCTCGAGTTGCGCGATCACGCCCAGCCGGCTGCCGTAGCAGTCGGCCCGCCCGCCGTTGAAGCCGATCCGGCCGCGATGCCAGCCGTCGCCGAGCCAGAATCCCAGCACGTTCGCGCCGGGGCGGATCAGGTCGGTCACGTCGTACGTCCAGTACGGCAGGCGACGGTCGTACACGGTCCATCCGGGCGCGAGCACGTCGCCGCCGACGCGGCCGCCGTTGAGCCGCGCCTCGAACAGGCCCCACGCGCTCACGTGGAGCCGCGCGGCGACGGGCGTGCCGGTCACGTCGAAGTCGCAGCGGACGACCGGCGGCCGGCGCATCTCGCCGCCGGCGTCGGCCGGGTCCACGGCCACGGCGTCATCCGGGCCGCCGATCATCGTCGCCTGCCAGCGCACCGCCGGCGCACCGTGGTCCGGATCCGGCAGCCCCGCACCGTCGGGATTCGTGTTCAGCGTCGTCATCGTCCGCCCTTCATCGCCGCGTCCGCCGATCGCCGATGATTCACCGTCGGCATCGGCACTCTGTTTATGTACCGTTACATACAATAATGACGCCGCCATGATTAATCAATTCACGCTTCCACGGCAACGGAACGATCAGCCGATATGTACCGGTACAACGACGGCGGAACCAGCCTCCGGGCAGAGCGTCAGTCCGCCGCCAGCCGCCGGCGCACCTCGTCCGGGTCGACGCCGGGCGCGAGTCCCGGCCAGGTGAGGTTCATGTTGCGCAGCGTGGTGCGCAGCAGCTCGGACACGACGGCCCGCGAATACCAGCGGTTGTCGGCGGGGACGAGATACCAGGGCGCGTCGGGTGTGGACGTGCGTTCGAACGTCTCCTGCCAGGCGGCCATGTAGTCGTCCCAGCGCTCGCGCGCCTCCAGGTCGGACGGGTCGAACTTCCAGCGTTTCTCCGGGTCGTCGAGCCGCCCGAGGAAGTGGCGGCGCTGCTCGTCGCGGCTGACGACGAGGAAGATCTTGACGATCGCGCAGCCGTCGGCCGCAAGCTCCCGTTCAAACGCGTTGATGACGTCGAATCGCGCCTGCCGCGCCCCTTCGTCGAGCGTGCCGCCGATGCGCGGCATCACGACGTCCTCGTAGTGGGAGCGGTCGAACACGGCGATCCAGCCGTCGCGCGGCAGTTCGCGCCGCACGCGCCACAGGAAGTCGTGCTCCAGCTCCTCGCCTTCGGGCCGGCCGAACCCGTGGTAGTGGATGCCCATCGGATTGCCCTGCCGGAACACATGGCGCACGATGCCGCCCTTGCCGGACGCGTCCATGCCCTGCAGCACGATCAGCAGCCGCCGGTGCGACCCGCGCGCCCCGTTGGCGTACAGCAGGCTCTGATAGCGGGCTATCTCGGTGGAGCTCAGTTCGATGAACCGTTCGGCCTCGTCCTTGCCGCCGCCGAATCCGGGCGTCGAGTCCCCGTCGACGCGCCCCACCTGCACGCCGGGATGGAACATGAGCCGCTGGGCGGGCGGCAGCGTCCATACGGCGCTGAGCAGTTCGCTCGACTTGGCGGCGCGGGCGAGCCGTTCCGCCATCGTCGTGCCGTCGTCGATCGTCTCGATGCGTTCGCGCGCCTTCTTCAGCGCACGATCCACGCGCTTGTCGTCCTTGCCCATGCCATGATTGTACGGCCGCGATGCCGCCACGGCGGCAACCGCGCCGAACCGTGCCGGGTCGCGTCGCAATCCGCACATCATCGTCCCGTCACATACGAATCCCGACACAACGCACGCCCCCAGCGTCGCAATCCGCACAGAAAACCCACCCCGTATACGGATTCCGACGCAACGCACGTCCCCGGCGACGCAATCCGCACTGTCGCAATCCGCACATCATCGTCCCGCCGCATACGAATCACGACGCAACACACGCCCCCAGCGTCGCAATCCGCACAGAAAACCCACCCCGTATACGAATTCCGACGCAACACAGGTCCGCAGCGTCGCAATCCGCGCACCAGACCAGTCCCGCATACGAATCCCGACGCAACGCACGTCCCCGGCGTCGCAATCCGCACTGTCGCAATCCGCATATCATCGTCCCTCCGCATACGAATCACGACGCAACACACGCCCCCAGCGTCGCAATCGGTACGGAAGACAACGTCCGTATGCGGATTGCGACGCGGCGGATACGGCGAAGGCCGGGGATCGGCCCCGGCCTTCGTCACTTCACGGCGTCACGCCTGCTTCGGCTTGTCGCCGGCAGACGGCTTGCGTCCCGGCTTGCCGGGTTTGCCGGGAAGCCCCGGCCTGTCCTTGTCCCGGACCGCCTTGACGGCGGCGGGGAACTCGCCGGTGAGCGGGTCGACCTGCGATTCGGGATGCGTCTCGTCGTAGCCCTGCTCGTAGCGGGTGCGACGCCAGTTGTGGATCGACGCGTTGGTGCCGCGGTGGTGCACGTGGTACTTGCGCGGCGCACCGCCGTACGGCAGCTCCTTGACTTCCTTCGCGACGGCGATCTGGTTGACGTTCGACGGGTCCATGATCGCGATCGGGGCGACCGGCTCGGGTTCGGCCGGCGCCGCGGTGCGCTGCTGCATGCGCGACGGCAGCCATTCGGCCAGTCGCGACAGCAGCCAGCAGGCGACGAAGTAGATCAGCGCGGCCATGACGAGCGTCTGCAGGATGTTGAAGTACATCGAGCCGAGTCGGCGCGATTCCTGCAGCAGGTCGGTGTACATGATGATCGAGCCGAGCGCGGTGTCCTTGAGGACGACGACCAGCTGCGTGACGGCGGCCGGCAGCATCGCGAACACGGCCTGCGGCACTTCGATCTGCATGAGCGACTGGGTTTCGGTCAGGCCCAGCGCGACGGCGGCCTCGCGCTGTCCGTTGGGCAGGTTGCCGACGCCGGAGCGCACGAGCTCGGCCACGACGGATCCGTTGTACAGGACCAGCGCGAGCACGACGGCCCAGTAGGACGGGCTGGGCAGGCCGGCGAACGCGAACCAGCGCCAGAAGAAGATCATCATGAGCAGCACCGGCACGGCGCGGCAGAATTCGACGATCACGGCGGACACGGCGCGCAGCAGCGGGTTCGGCAGCAGTCGGCCGACGCCGAACACGAGGCCGAACGCGACGGCGCCGACGACGGCGAGCACGGTCGCCTTGACGGTCATCCACAGGCCGGGCAGGTAGAAGTCGGTCCACGCCTCGCGTTCGACGGCGGGCTTCCACAGCTCCCACGACAGCTGGTTCTCGCCGTCCGGCGGATTGTGCAGCCGCATGAGGATGAGCACGACGATCAGCGCGAACACGATGCCGGCCACCCAGTTGGCGATGCGGATGGTGCGCCGTCCCTTGGGGCCGGGCGCGTCGAACAGCACGGAATTGGACGTATCAGCCATCGGTCACCTCCTGACGGCGAGCTTGTTGGACAGGAACGTGGTCAGCATGCCGATCGGGATGATGAGGATCACGTAGCCGAACGCGAAGATCAGGAAGATCTGGATGATCACGTCGGGACGGAATTCGATCATCTCGCTCATGAGCGACGACGTCTCGGTCGAGACGGACGCGGCCGCGGCGACGGTCGAGTTCTTCAGCAGCGCGATGAGCGTGTTGCCCAGCGGCGCGACCGACCCGCGGAACGCCTGCGGCAGGATGATCTGCGACGCGGACTGGAAGAATCCCAGGCCGAGCGCGCGCGCCGCCTCCGCCTGGCCGACCGGCACGGTGTTGATGCCGCTTCGCAGCGACTCGCACACGAACGCCGCGGTGTACAGGCTCAGACCGGTGACGGCCAGCCAGAAGAAGTTCGTCGAGAACGTGTCGGAGAAGCTGAGCTTGAGCTGCGCGTAGGCGCCCAGCACCATGAACACCATGATGATGGTCAGCGGCAGGTTCTTGAACAGCTCCACGTACACGCCGGCGATGAACCGCAGCGACGAGACGGGCGAGATGCGCATCATGACGAGGATGACGCCCAGCACCATCGAGAACGCGGCCGACCACAGGGTCAGTTCGATGTTGACGAGGAAGGCGCCGAGCACGTCGTACTGGGCGAGCAGTTCCGTGAATCCGTTCATCACAGCTCCTCCCCTTCGTTCGCGGTCGGCGGGTTGTACTCGGGGTTCGGCGTGTAGTCGGTGCCGGCGGTGTTGTCCTGGATGGCCCGCTCCCATGCGCCGTTGTTGACCATTTCGGCGATGGCGAAGTTGATCTTGGTGGCCAGTTCGGTGTCGCCCTTCTTGATGCCCACGCCGTAGTATTCCTGCGTGAACGGCGAGCCGACGACCTTGAGCTTGCCGCGCGACGCGGAGGCCAGGCCGGCGAGGATGATGTCGTCGGTGGTGACCGCGTCGACGATGCCGGAGAACAGCGCGGTGGCGCATTCGGCGTAGCCGGGCTGCTCCATGAGCTGCACTTCGGACGCGAACTTCTCCTTGACGGTGGCGGCGGACGTGGAACCGGTGACGGAGCACAGGCGCTTGCCGTTGAGGTCCTCGGGGCCCTTGATCGAATCGTCGTCCTTGCGCACGAGCAGGTCCTGGCCGGCCACGAAGTACGGACCGGCGAACGAGACGGCCTTCTTGCGCTCGTCGGTGATCGAGTAGGTGGCAAGGATCATGTCGACGTCGCCGTTCTGCAGCATGGCCTCACGCTGCTTGGACGGCGCCTCCTTCCAGATGATCTGGTCCTCGGAGTAGCCGAGCTTCTTGGCGATGTACTTGGCCACGTCCACGTCGAAGCCGACGTAGGTGCCGGACTTCTTGAAGCCCAGGCCCGGCTGGTCGAATTTGATGCCGATGCGGATCTTGCCGGATTCGTCCGAGCCGCACGCGGCGAGCGAGAACGCGCATGCGAGCGCGCATACGGCGGCGGCCGCGCGGGTCGCCGCCCGTTTCAGTGATGTTGCGATCATGCGGGGGCGCCTCCTCAGTGGGTGAGGATCTTCGACAGGAAGTCCTTGGCGCGGTCGGTCTGCGGATGCTCGAAGAACTCGTCGGGGGCGTTCTCCTCGAGGATCCGGCCGTCGGCCATGAACACGATGCGGTCGGCGGCCTTGCGCGCGAAGCCCATCTCGTGCGTGATGCACACCATGGTCATGCCCTCGCGGGCGAGTTCGACCATGACGTCGAGCACCTCGTTGACCATCTCGGGGTCGAGCGCGGAGGTCGGCTCGTCGAAGAGCATCACCTTGGGTCGCATGGCGAGGGCGCGCGCGATGGCGACGCGCTGCTGCTGGCCGCCGGAGAGCTGGGAGGGCATCTTGTTGGCCTGGGAGGCGACGCCGACGCGGCCGAGCAGGTCCATGGCCAGGTCCTCGGCCTCCTTGCGGTCCATATGGCGCACCTTGATGGGGGCGAGCGTCACGTTCTCGAGGATGGTCTTGTTGGCGAACAGGTTGAACGACTGGAACACCATGCCGACCTCGGCGCGCAGTTCGGCCAGCTCCTTGCCCTCCTGGGGCAGCGGCTTGCCGTCGATGCGGATGACGCCCGAGTCGATGGTCTCCAGACGGTTGATGGTGCGGCACATGGTCGACTTGCCGGAGCCGGACGGTCCGACGACGACGAGCACCTCGCCCTTGTTGACGGTCAGGTTGATGTCCTTGAGGACGTGCAGGTCGCCGAAGTGCTTGTCTACGTGGGTCAGTTCGACGAGGGGATGGTCCGGGTATTCGACGCCCGGCACCAGAGGCGCCTTCGGGCGCGACAGGTCGTTGCTTTCTTCTTTCTTATCTACCATAGGCGGCAGTATACCGGCAGCGTGTTACCGGACCCCGTCCGTCCCGATATGCGATATCCACATTCTGGGACCGGCATGCGGTCACCCCAGCATCGACAGGCGCACCAGCCCTATGATCGGCGCCGACAGGACCGCCACGGCGGCGCAGATGCGATACGTCCATGCTTCCGGGACCAGACTGACGTAGGCGGTCCGGATGCGTTGCCATATGTGCTTCATGATTCCACGCTACCGCCGTCGGCCATGCCGTTTTCCGATCGTCGGTGAACGGACGATGAACATCGTCCGACGGCTGCACGCGGCCGTGCCGACATCCGGTTCCGACCCGCCGAGACGTCCCCCGGATACGGCGAAGGCCGCCCACTCGGGGCGGCCTTCGTCATCGTCTCGTCGGCCCGTCGCATCGGCGTACGGGCCAACGCACGGACTAGCGGATCAGTCCTCGTCGTCCGGATCGTAGTCGACGCCGGTCTCGGCGCGCTGCGCCTCGGAGATCGGGGCCGGGGCTCCGGTCAGCGGGTCACGGCCGCCGCCGGCCTTCGGGAAGGCGATGACGTCGCGGATCGAATCGGCGCCGGCGAGGATGGCCGCGGTGCGGTCCCAGCCGAGCGCGATGCCCGCGTGCGGCGGGGCGCCGTACTTGAACGCCTCGAGCAGGAAGCCGAACTTCTCGTCGGCCTCCTCCTTGCTGATGCCCAGCACGTCGAGCACGCGGTCCTGGATGTCGTCGCGGTGGATACGCACCGAGCCGCCGCCCATCTCGTTGCCGTTGCACACGATGTCGTACGAGTCGGACATCGCGTGGGCCGGATCCTGGTCGAACGTGTCGATCCAGTCCTTCGACGGCATCGTGAACGGGTGGTGCATCGACGTCCACTTGGAGTGGCCCACGGCCACGTCGTCGTCATCCGGGTCGTCGGTGGACTTGAACAGCGGGAAGTCCACGACCCACGTGAACGCGAACTTGTTCGGGTCGAGCAGGCCGGCGCGGTCGGCCAGCTCCACGCGCACCGCGCCCAGCAGCGTCTGGGCGGACTCGCGGCGGCCGGCGGCGAAGAACACCGCGTCGCCCGGCTCGGCGCCCACGGCCTCCATCAGGCCGGCGCGCTCCTCGTCGGACAGGTTCTTGGCGACGGGTCCCTTGAGCTCGCCGTCCTCGGCGAACGACACGTACGCGAGGCCCTTGGCGCCGCGCTGCTTGGCCCATTCCTGCCAGGCGTCGAACTGGCGGCGCGGCGTGGAGGCGCCGCCCTTGAACAGGACCGCGCCCACGTACTCGGCCTGGAACACGCGGAACGGGGTGTCCTTGAAGAACTCGGTCAGCTCGATCAGCGGGTTGCCGAAGCGCAGGTCCGGCTTGTCGGAGCCGTACTTGTCCATCGCCTCCTGCCAGGTGATGCGCGGCAGCGGCAGCTGGACCTCGTGGCCGGCGGCCTTCCAGATCTCGGCGATGACCTTCTCGGCCATGGCCATGACGTCCTCCTGGTCGACGAACGCCATCTCCATGTCCAGCTGGGTGAACTCGGGCTGGCGGTCGGCGCGGAAGTCCTCGTCGCGGTAGCAGCGGGCGATCTGGTAGTAGCGCTCGACGCCGGAGACCATGAGCAGCTGCTTGAGGAGCTGCGGGGACTGCGGCAGCGCGTACCAGGAGCCCGGCACCAGACGGGCCGGCACGAGGAAGTCGCGCGCGCCCTCCGGGGTGGACTTGATCATCGTCGGCGTCTCGACCTCGGTGAAGCCCATCTCGTCGAGGGCCTTGCGGGCGGCGCGGGCCATGTCGGAGCGCAGCTTGATGTTGCGCTGCATGGACGGGCGGCGCAGGTCGAGGTAGCGGTACTTGAGTCGCACGTCCTCGCCCGGCAGCTTGTTCTCCGACTCGTTCTCGAGCGCGGTGGACACCTGGAACGGCAGCGCGTCGGACTTGGCGAGGATCTCGATCTCCTCGGCCACGACCTCGATGCGGCCGGTCGCCAGATGCTCGTTCTCGTTGCCCTCCGGGCGCAGGCGGACCTCGCCGGTCACGCGCACGACGAACTCGGAGCGCAGCGGGCGCGCCATCTCCTCGTCGTAGATGACGACCTGCACCAGTCCGGTGGTGTCGCGAAGGTCCACGAAGGCCACGCCGCCGTGGTCGCGGCGACGGTCGACCCAACCCGCGAGCGTCACCTTCTGCCCGACGAGCGCCTCGGTCACGTCGGTGGCATGATGTGTTCTGTAAGCCGTCTGCTGGCTCATGCTTCCTCTTTCCTTACGATCCGGCCTTGGAAATCAGGCGATTGCAACGGTCTGCCGAGCGTACACGCTATCCGGCTCCCACGACCGGGCGTCGGCCGGCGTCTGCTCGCCGGTGACGATGTTCTTGACCTCGTCCACGGCCTGTTCGTCGGCGGCGTCGGCCGGGAACCACACGTACGGGATGCCCAGCTTGTCGGCGTACTTGATCTGCTTGCCGAGCTTGGCGGCCGTCGGCGCCACGTCGGCGGCGATGCCGCGCGCGCGCAGCTCGCCGGCGATGCGGTTCGACGCGGCACGGTCGGCCTCGTTCCACACGGCCACGAGCACGCACGCCGGCGACACGCGGTTCGCGTGCGCGCCCGCCGTGTGCAGCATGTACGACACAAGGCGTGACAGGCCGATCGACAGGCCCACGCCCGGATACTTGCGGTTGCCCTGCGACGCGAGATTGTCGTAGCGGCCGCCCGAGCACACCGAGCCCAGCGACGCGGCGCCGTCCAGGAACGTCTCGTAGACGGAACCCGTGTAGTAGTCCAGACCGCGGGCGATCTTCAGGTCGGCGATCACCGAGCCCGGGCGGATGCGCGCCGCCTCGTCGACGATCATCGCCAGCGTGTCGAGACCCTGACGGGCCAGCGCGTACGCCTCCGAATCCGTCGCGATGCCGTGCGCCGCGCACAGCGCGTCGAAACGCTCGGCGAGCTCCGCGCCGTCGGCGGCGGTCAGCTCGGCCAGCTCCAGGCAGGCGCGCGCCTGCGACTCGTCGGCGCCGCAGCCCTCGACCAGCAGCTTCGCAACCTCGTCCGCGCCGATCTTGTCGAGCTTGTCGATCTCACGCAGCACGCCCTCGATGTCGGTCAGGCCCAGACCACGGTAGAAGCCCTCGGACAGCTTGCGGTTGTTCGCATGCACGGTCGCCTTCGGCAGACCGAACGCGCGCAGACGCTCCAGCGCCGCCACCATCACCAGCGGCAGCTCCACCTCGTAATGGTCCGGCAGGTCGCCCGCGCCGATCACGTCGATGTCGGCCTGCACGAACTCGCGGAAACGACCCTCCTGCGGGCGCTCGCCACGCCACACCTTCTGGATCTGCCAACGCTTGAACGGGAACGCCAGATCACCCGAATGCTCCACCACATACCGGCTCAGCGGCACGGTCAGATCGAAATGCAGGCCGAGACGCTCCTCGACCGGGGTGTCGTTCTCCTGGCCGACCTCCTGCAGACGGCTCAGCAGGTAGATCTCCTTGCTGGTCTCGCCCTTCTTGAGCAGGCTGGAACCCTGTTCCACGGCACGGGTCTCGATGCCGATGAATCCGTTGAGCTCGAACACTTTACGGAGCGTGTCGATGACACGCTGCTCCACAACACGTTCAGAGGGGAGCCACTCTGGAAATCCTGAAATAGATGCGCCTTTAGCCACGGTTCCCTATAATAAGGGAGGTTGCGGAAAACGCCGGCCCGGTCTCAGGCGGTGGCGGCGCGTTCCACAGCCCTCTCTACCACCTGAGCTTAAAGGAGCTGGCCATGAGCGACGAGACCGTCATCGCACCCGAGAACACCAACGAAACCACCGAGCAGGCAACGGCGCCCGCCCCCGAGGAGAAGGCCAGCGCAACCCCCGCACAGCCGACGCCGGCGAGCATGCCCAAGCCGCACGCCCGGCTTGGGCATGCTCGCCGGCGTCGGCTGTGCGGGGGT
>NZ_QXGK01000030.1 GCF_003952945.1 Bifidobacterium samirii | reverse complement strand
GGATCGCGGGCGTCGAACCGGAAGACGACGAAACCCCACAAGCCGACGCGGACTAGGATTTCACGCTCACCACAGGTGAGGCACCACTCCGGATTACGCGCTCATTTTCAAATGAGGCACCTCGGTGAACGGACGCACGGTGATCGTCCATCTGGGCGACCACGAGGCCACGGCCACGGTGGACGGCACGCACTTCAACGTGCGTAGCCTGTGGCAGCTCTACCAGCTGCTGCGGATGCTCGTGTAGCGGTCATAAACGGGCGCGGCATCCGATCGGGCGTCGCGCCCCGCAACCTTGAACCGTGCGGCCACGGTGAATCCGGTAATCGGCGTAGAGACGCGCCGGGGCGCATGGCGAATCCAGTTTTATGGGGGACGTAATGGGGTACACGATTTCACCGCCCCGTTCACCACGATCTCCGGCATGACCGCCGACCGCAGTCGAACAGATGTTCTAGCCGACGGGTAGGATGGGCGCATGAGCACCGCACCGAGACTGGCCGCCGCGAAACGCGATTGGGGGCACGACGAGACCGGCTGCACGGTGCTGCACATCGACATGGACGCGTTCTACGCGTCGCTGGAGATCGCCCGCCATCCGGAACTCAGGGGCAGACCCGTCATCATCGGCACCGGTCCACGTTCCGTCGTGTCCGCGGCCAGCTACGAGGCGCGCGCCTACGGCGTCAACTCGGCCATGGCGTCGGCCACGGCCCGCCGACTCTGCCCCGACGGCGTCTTCCTGCCCGTCGACATGGCCTACTATCGGACCACGTCGCGCGCGATCTTCGACCAGGTGTTCTCGCACGTCACCGACCGCATCGAACAGGTGTCGGTCGACGAATGCTACATGGACGTCGCCGGCGCGCTCCTCGCATGGCGGCGGCCCACCGCGATCGGCGCGTGGATCCGCGACGAGGTGCGCGCCCGCTTCGGCGTGACCTGTTCGGTCGGCGTCGCCGCGAACAAGCTCGTCGCCAAGATGGCGTCGACGAACGCGAAACCCGACGGCATGCTGCTCATCCCCCGCGACCGTCACGCCGATTTCGTGCAGATCATGCCGTTGCGTGCGATTCCCGGCGTCGGTCCGGCGCTCGGCCGACGGCTCGCGCAGTGGGGCGTGTCGTCCGTCGCCGACCTGGCCGCGTTGGACGAGCCGACGCTGGCGCGCGCCTGCGGGTCGGCGAAGACCGCGCACGGCCTGTATCTGGCGGCACGCGGCGAGGATCCGCGGCCGGTCACGCCGGTCACGCCGGAGAAATCCGTCGGCGCGGAACGCACGTTCGACGAGGATACGCGCGACATGCGCCGCGTATGCGACCTGCTGCGACGCTGCTGCGACGAGGTCGCGGCCACGCTGCGCCGCCGCGGCCTGTCGGCGCGCACGCTGACCGTCAAACTGCGGTTCGCGGACCTGCGGTACGCGACGAAATCACATACGATGGAACGTCCGACGGACACGGCGGGCGTCCTGTACCCGCAGGCCGTCGCCCTGCTGCGCATGATGCTCGACGTCGGCGACGGCGCACCGGAGCGCACGTCGCTGCCGCGCGAGATACGGCTCGCCGGCGTCAGCGCGAGCGGCCTGGCCGAGACCGCGGGTCTCGTCATCCAGCCGACCATCGACGACCTGCTCGCCGAATGCGACGACGCCGGAGCGGGGAAGCCACACGGCAACAGCGATAACGGCCACACGACCGCACACGACATGGTTGCAACGCAGCCGACCCCGCCGCGGCGCATGCGGGACGCCGAACAGGCGCTGGACGCGATCCGCCGCAAATACGGCGACTCAGCCGCCAGCTTCGGCGTTTAAGCTCCGGAAGGAATCAGCGGGCGAGACGTTCGGCGGCGTCGGCGATCGCGGCGTCGGACGCGGTCGCGGAGAAGCGCAGGTAGCCGGGGGCGCCGTAGAACTCGCCCGGGCTGGCGATGATGCCGATGCGCGCCAGATCGGCCATGTCGCGCCAGCAGTCGCCCGACTTGGCCTTCACCCACACGTACAGTGCACCGTCGGGCATGTTCGTCGCATAGCCGTAGGCGCGCAGCGCACCCACCAGCAAGCCCAGACGCTCACGGTAGCGCGCATGCTGCGCGTCGGTCGCGGCCGAGTCGCGCAATCCGGCGGCCATCGCGGCCTGCACCGGGCCGGGGATGATCTGGCCGATCTGCTTGCGGTAGTCGGTCATCTCCGCCACGAGCGCACGGTCGCCGGCGATGAACGCGGTGCGATAGCCCGCCATGTTCGACTGCTTGCTCAGCGAATACAGGACCAGCACGCCGTCGGCGCTGCCGGCGCACACGGCCGGGTCAAGCGCGCACGGCGCCGCCGCCGGCCACCCGTCGCCGCCGGCCGCCGGGGCATCCCACGTCATCAGCGCATAGCATTCGTCGGACAGCACGACCGCGCCGATGCGACGCGCAGCCGCCACGATCGCCGCCATCGCGTCCGCCGGCAGCGTCACACCGGTCGGATTGCACGGCGAATTCACCCACACGGCCTTCACGCCCGGAATCGACGCCCACGAATCCACATCGGCCACGTCGTCGACCTTCGCGACCGTCGCACCCGCCAGCTGCGTGCCGATCTCATACGTCGGATAGGAGACGGCCGGCTGGACGACCACATCCCCCTCCCCCAGATGCAGCAGCGACGCCATCAGCGCGACCGCCTCCTTGGAACCGACCGTCGGCACGACGCCCGCGCCCAGCGCGTCGAGGTCGACGCCGCGGCGCTCGCGGAACCATTCGCCGATGGCGGCGCGCAGGTCGGCGGTGCCGGCGGTCGCCGGATAGCCGTACGCGTTGGGGTCGTCGGCGGCGGACGCGAGCGCCTCGCGCACGCTTGCGGGGACGGGGTCGACGGGCGAGCCGACGGACAGGTCGATCATGCCGCCGAACGCGGCTTTGGCGGTGCGCTTGTAGGGGGCGATGCGCGACCAGTCGTACGGTGATGCGAATGCGTGGAATCCCATGCGGTTCCCCTTCTGTCGGCCCCGGTTGCGGGGCGGGTGGTGATGTTCGGCGTGTGGAACGCGTATGAAAAAGGCCGCCGCGCGAGGCGACGGCCGGTGAACGGTCGGTCAGGCGTTCTGCGGGGGCAGTGCCGCGACCTGTTCGGGGTCCTTGCCGATCGGGCCGTTGGCGGATGCGCCGCCCAGGTCGCCGACTTCGGCGAAGAAGCTGACGGCGGCGTCCTTGTACCAGGCCCACTCGTCGGGCAGGTCGTCCTCGTAGAAGATCGCCTCGGTGGGGCACACGGGCTCGCATGCGCCGCAGTCGACGCACTCGTTCGGGTTGATGTAGAGCGAACGGGAGCCCTCGTAGATGCAGTCGACCGGGCACTCGTCCACGCAGGCCTTGTCCCTGACGTCCACGCAGGGCTGGGCGATGACGTATGGCATGGAAACCTCCTTATGATGCTCGTACCAGAGTACGCGCGCGCGGGGACGCCGACGGCCGTTCCGGCGGGGTGCCGGCGGCGGTCTGCGGCGGGACTCGCGGAGGTCGATGCGGCCGGGTGCGGCCGGGTGCGACCGTCGGTCCGGCGGCGGCCGTCAGCCGAGTTCGCCGGTGCCGAGGCGTGCGTGGCGGTAGCCGTAGCCGAAGTAGACGGCGAAGCCGACGACGAGCCACACGACGAAGCGCAGCCAGGTGAGGACGGACAGGTTGAGCATGAGCCACAGGTTCGCGGCGGCGATGAGCAGCGGGATCCACGGGTTGCCGGGCATCTTGAACGCGCGCGGCAGTTCGGGGCGCTTGCGGCGCATGATCGGCACGGAGATCGCGACGAGCGTGAACGCGGACAGGGTGCCGATGTTCACCATGTCGCTGAGGACGCCGATGTCGAAGCAGGCGGCGACGAGGGCGACGATCAGGCCCACGCCGATCTGGAGGCCGGCGGGCGTGCCGTGCTTGCCGGTGCGGCTCAGGCCGCGCGGCAGGAGGCCGTCGCGGCTCATCGCGAACACGACGCGGGTCAGGCCGAGCAGCAGCACCATGACGACGGTGGCCAGGCCCAGCACGATGCCGAAGCTGATGATCTTGGCGGCCCAGTCGGCGCCGACGAGTTCGAACGCGGTGGCCAGCGACGGGCTGGACTGCTTGGCGAGGTCCTTGTAGGAGACCATGCCGGTGGTGACGATCGCGACGAGCGTGTACATGACGACGATGAGGCCCATGCCGAAGCCGATGCCCAGCGGCACGTTGCGCTTGGGGTCGATGGTCTCCTCGGAGGCGGTGGCGACGACGTCGAAGCCGAGGAACGCGAAGAACACGAGCGCGGCGCCCGACAGGATGCCCGGCACGCCGTACACGCTGGGGGTCATGCCGGTGGCCCACTGCCACAGCGGCTGGTTGAGCACGTCGCCGGCGACGGCGCTGCCCTCGACCGCGGACGCGGGTTCGGCCGGCGGGATGAACGGCGTGAAGTTCGACGCCTTGACGTAGAAGAATCCGACGACCACGACGAACAGCACGATCGCGATCTTGAGGACGGTCATCGCGCCGTCGACGCGCGCGCCGATCTTGGTGCCGAACACGAGCAGCGTGGTGAAGAACGCGACGATGACGATCGGCGCCACGTCGATGTTGAGCGGGCCCACCGTGATGTTCGAGTTCACGCCCCAGCCCATGAGCCGCATGAACTCATTGAGGTAGACGCCCCAGTATTTCGAGATGACCGAGCCGGCCATGAGCATCTCCAGGATCAGATCCCAGCCGATGATCCACGCGACGATCTCGCCGACCGTCGTGTACGTGAACGTGTACGCGGAGCCGGCGACGGGGATCATCGACGCGAACTCCGCGTAGCACATGACCGCCGCGCCGCACACGACGCCCGCGATCAGGAAGCTGATGATGACGGCCGGGCCGGCGTGGAACGCGGCGGCCTGCGCGCCGACCGAGAAGATGCCGGCGCCCACGGCGACCGCCACGCCCATGATGGACAGATCCCACCACGTCAGGTTGCGTTTGAGGGTACGCCCCTCCTCGCCGGTCTCCGCCAGCGTCTGTTCGACTGATTTGGTCCGGAAAACGTGCATGGCCATAGGCTCGCCTTCTCTCCTCGGTGATGCGCCGGCGCGCGTCGGTCGCGCCGGCGGGGTGGCCGTTGTCGTTGACGAGCTTAGGCGCTGCGCGTTACATCCGCCCGGCGCGTCTCATCTGGGGACCGGACGGATGGGCGGGATGACTGGCGTCAGCGCAGGTCGAGGCCGACGACGACCGGCTCGGGGACGAGCCGCACGCCGTACGCCGCCTCGACGCCGTCCTGCACGCGGCGGGCGAGCGCGGCCACGTCGGCCGCCGTCGCTCCCCCGCGGTTGGTCAGGGCGAGCGTGTGCATCGACGACAGGCCGGCGGGCGCGTCGTCGGCGATGCGGAAGCCCTTGTGGAAGCCGGCGTGGTCGATCAGCCAGGCTGCGGACGTCTTGACGCCCGGCGTGCCGTCGGGCAGCGTCGCGGCGAAGCGCGGCGCGTCCTGCGGGAGTCGTTCCGCCTGCTCGGCGGTGAGGACCGGGTTCATGAAGAAGCTGCCGCAGCTGTGGCGGTCGGCGAACGGCCGGTTGGCGACCGCACCGGCAGCGGCGTCGTCGGCGGGAGCGGGCGACGCGGCCGCCTGCGCCCGCTGGGCGGCGACGGCGAGCGCGACCTGGTCGTCGCGCTTGGTGCCGGCCATCGCGGGGGCGGCGTATCGGGTAGCGTCCTCCAGCATGCCCTTCGCGGCGCGCACCTTGAGGACCGCGTTGCGGATGTCGCGCGTGGCCATGCGGTCGCCGACCTCGACGCCGAGCGCGGACGCGAGCTGGCCGTAGCCGACCGTGCCGGTCTCGCTGTGGCGCAGCGCGAACGTGACCGACAGGACCACGTAGCGCGGCGTCGGGAAGAACCGGTCGGCGGGCGTGGCCGGCGCCGCGTACATGCTCGACTTGAGCATGCTGGCGCGGTAGCCGAAGCCCATGTCGGCGGCGGGGATGTCGAGCGTGCGCTTGTCGCGGCGGTCCCACACCTCGACCGATTCGACCGACGAGGCGACCTCCTGGCCGTACGCGCCGATGTTCTGCACGACCGACGCGCCGACCGTGCCGGGGATGCCGGACAGTCCCTCGACGCCCTCCAGGCCGAGTTCGACGGCGAACACGACGAAATCGTCCCAGTTGCAGCCGGCTTCGGCGTTGACGTGCACGATGCGCTCGCCGTCTTCGACCGGCGCGGCCTCGTCGGGCACGGTGATGGCGCGGCGCGCGTCGCGCACGACGACGCCGTCGAACGGCGCGTCGGCGACCAGCATGTTCGATCCGCCGCCGACGACGCACAGGGGCAGTCCCTTCGCGTCCGCATCCTCGACGGCTTCGATGACGCCGACGCGCGTGGTGGGTTCGATGAACGTGGCGATCGGTCCGCCGACGCCGATGGTGGTGATGTCCGCAAAATTCGTCATGGGGCTTATCGTAGCCCAGGCGGAAGAGGTCATGGGCGGAGAGGACATGCGGGAATACGAAAAACCCGACCGGTTTCGGTCGGGTTGTGAAGCTTAGACTTAGCGGGTCTCGCGGTGAGTGGTCTGCTTGCCGCAGCGGGAGCAGAACTTCTTCAGCTCAAGACGATCCGGCGTGTTGCGGCGGTTCTTCGTCGTGATGTAGTTACGCTCCTTGCACTCGGTGCATGCGAGCGTGATGCCCGGACGAATGTCGGCGCTCTTGCTTGCCATCTTGGTTCACCTCTTGTGTTCGTATAATCACCGGCACCCTACCGGTCTTTGTAGCGAGAAAGAGACTCGAACTCTTGACCTTACGATTATGAGTCGTACGCTCTAGCCAGCTGAGCTATCCCGCCATGAGAGCCTCGGGTGAGAATCGGACTCACGACCTCTTCCTTACCAAGGAAGTGCTCTACCACTGAGCTACCGAGGCGTGGCGGATAGTGGATTCGAACCACTGAAGCACGAAGCGCCTGATTTACAGTCAGGTCCCTTTGACCGCTTGGGAAATCCGCCGTGTTCCCTCAAGCGACCGGGGCCGCGTTTCGGCAACGGGTGATATATTGCCACGACTGGGTGACCTATGCAAATCTCGGCGTGTCGCGCACGCCCAAACCGGCCGAAAACCGTTGGAATCATTGGGATATCAGCCGATTTTCACCTCGACGGCGGAACAGGCCGTTCCACCCCGGTTTCCGGCCTTTCGGCACCGGAAAACAGGCCCGTCGACCTACCCGACGGCGTGTCGCCGCCGCCGAACGCACCGTGGCCGTGACCAGAACGTCCTCTCTCTCGTCCCACCACCATCACTGTCGCGGAGCGGAGGAACGACCGCCGGATACGCAGGGCCCCGCCGACGGGAGTCGACGTGCCGGAATACGACGAAACCCGCCGACATGGTCGACGGGTTTCGTGACGGTATGGTCGCGGCGGACGGGACGACGGCGCCCACGCCCGGCCGGACGGGCCGCAATCAGCCGAGGATGGCCAGGATGTCGCGGGCGGCGACGATCAGGTAGTCCTCGCCCTCGTAGCGGACCTCGGTGCCGCCGTACTTGGAGTACAGCACCTTGTCGCCGACCTGGACGTCCATCGGAATGCGCTCGCCCTTGTCGTCGCGGCGGCCCGGGCCCACGGCCAGGACCTCGCCCTGCTGCGGCTTCTCCTTGGCGTTGTCCGGGATGAACAGACCGGAAGCGGTCTGGGTCTCGGCCTCGGCCTGCTTGACGATGATCTTGTCCTCCAACGGCTTGAGCTTAATCGACACTGTAGGTCACCTCATATCCTTGAGAAATCCAATATTGCCGCGCCAAGATGCCACGGGAGAGGCTGACGATCATCTTCGGCGACATCTCTTTGCGCTAGGGGATATCGTAGCGCGGTTTTTAGCACTCTGCCAACTCGAGTGCTAACGCTGGGAGCGAAATCGGCCGCCCGCGAACGACTGCGGGAACGGTTGATGCGCGCTTACGGGAACCGCTACGGTCACGGCCGCGAATGCGCCTGCCGGGCGGTACGACAAACGCCCGCGCGGAATGCACGGGCGTTGACGATCGAATGCCGCAGATCAGGCGGAACGGCGGGCCAGGATCGATTCGAGGCCGACGCCCAGCGACTCCTCGGTCGCGTCGGGCGCGTCGACGTCGCGGCTCTCCTCGGCGTCGTGGAACGCGGCGATCTCGCTGACACGGCGGGCCGCGGCCTCGGTGTCGGGCATCGCGACGAAACCGGCGTCGTCGGACGAGGAGCCGTCCACGCCGTCGGCGGCGTTCGCGACGGCGGCGTCGGCGGATGCGGCGGCCAAGGCGGGGTCGGCGGAACCGTCGGCGACGGCGGCGTCGATCGCCGCGTCGACGACGTCCGCGGCGGCGCGCACGGCCGCATCGGCGACGTCGGCCGGGTCGGCGGGCACGGCCTTGGCGACCTGGCGCTGCGAGCGGATCTCGCGGCTTTCCGGATCGTGCGCCGGCATGTCGACGCCGTTGCGCGCCTCGCCCAGCGAGAACGAGATGAGGTCCTGCGACGCGGCCAGATCGAACGCGTCGAGCGCGCGCGCCTTGGTGACCGACTCGAGTTCGTCGGTCGCGTCGGACGCTTCGACGACGGCCGGGATCGGGGCGGCCGGCATCGCGGCGGCCGCTGCGGACGTCGCATCGACGGGCTGCGAGGCGGCAGCCATCGCCGGTGCAACGACCGGCTGGGCGTCGGACGACGGCGCGTACGGGACGGACTGCACGTCCATGTCCGCGGGCGCGGCGGCCGGCATCGAGCCGGACGGCACGTACTGGGCGGATGACTGGACGGATTGGGCGAGCGCCGCGGCCGCTGCGGCGACGCGGGCCGACTCCTCGGCCTTCTGCGCCTCGCGCAGGGCGAGGGCGCGCATCTGCTCCTCGCGCGCCTGACGCAGCACGCGGCGGATCTCGCGTTGCTCCATCACGTCGGTGGAGGGATCGGCGTCGGCGTCGTTCGCGGCGGAATGGACCGGAACCGGCGTCGCGTCGATCGACGAATGGGATGCGGCGGCCTGCCGGCGGGCGCGCTCGGCGGCGCGGATCCTGCGGGTCGACGAGGCGACGCGGCGCTCCCATTCGCGGGCCTGCGCGGCGGCGCGCGCGCCCAGCGCGAGCACGAGCGCGGTCAGCGCGGCGGGAATCAGCGCGAACAGCGGGCTGACATGCAGCGGGAACGACAGGGCGAGCACGACGACGGTGCAGGCCAGCAGCGCGACGACGATGATGCGGCGGCGACGGATCGCGGCGTGACGCAACGCGCGTACGCGGGCGATGCGCTCCGGTGTGTACTTCGCATCTCGCGTGCGGTCAGCCTGCATAATAATCCCTTTCGCCTGCGGCGTGTGCGTGTCGGAGAACCGTGTGCCATCGTCCATCCCGACAAGATGCAGCGACGGCGAGTACTTGTCTTCGCGGTGCTCCGCCACTTTCCTCATGCCCCTTGCCGTCCGCACAGGCAGCCAGCCGGCCATGATGATCACGACGATCACGAGCACCACCACTGCGCTCAGTGAATCGTAACCCATGCCCATAAGAATAGGAGAGGGAGGGCACAAAAGCCGTCCATGTTCCGAGGCGTGTCGGCCGGTTTTGCACAATATTCCGACATCCTGGAGCAACCGTGCGCAATGCCGCACGACGATGCGGGCGCGGGGGCGATGTGACGGCGGTCCGCGTGGCCGGCGGACCGGCCGGCCCACGCCCGTTTCGATCAGCCCGCAGCGGCGGTTCGCCGACGGCGGAGCGACGGACGGCATGCGGCCGTTGCGGGGGCCAAGTTCGGGCGCTGCGATTAGGATAAGGCACGTTTGAGCACATGACCGTCACCCGTGGGAGGAAGAGACTTGCCTACGTATCATTACCGTTGCCGCAACTGCGGATACGATTTCACGATGCAGCAGTCGTTCAGCGACGACCCGATCACCGTCTGCCCCGAATGCGCGCAGGAGCAGGTGCGCAAGGTGTACTCCGCGCCGCCGATCGAGTTCAAGGGCAGCGGCTTCTACCGCACGGACGGCGCCTCCACGTCGTCCAAGTGACGGTTCCGGCCGTCGCGGCGGCGCCCGGTGCGCCGGCCGGCGGTTCAGGGGACGGGCTTCGGTAGCCGAGCCCCGGCAGCCGTCTCCCGACAGCTGTGTCTCGCCGCCCGCATGTCGCCGGGGCTGTGGATGATTCCCGCCGGTCCGCCCCGATTGTGGACGGACCGTTGTGGATAACCGAGCCTTCGACCACAATTCCCGTTCCGGCTTGTCACGACCGTTTCCCATCCGCCATCATGCGATCATGATGGCGGATTTTTTCGATGTGTTACGTGGTCAGGCGCACCGCTCCGACGGCCGGCGGGGCCGCTCCTCCGGACGCGGCGCCGACGCGCTGCGTTCACGGCGTGCGGCGCGCACGATGCGTCGCGTCTCCGCCGTCCTGTGCGCCGGTCTGGCCGTGGTGGCCGCGCTCGGATGCGTCCTCGCCTCCGTCGAGACCCGACCGGTCCTCGTGGCCGTCACGCCCGCCGTGCGGGGTGAGTCATTGGCCGACGCGCAGCTGGCGCTCGTGCAGGTCCCGGCGGCCGACTGTCTCGACGGGGCCGTCGGATCGTGGGACGAGTGGCGGATCCTCTTCGGCGAGGCTGCGATCGCCGCCATCGACATCGCGGCCGGCCAGCCGATCTTCCCTACGATGATCAGGGCCTCCCCCGTCGTCCCGGCCGGCCACACCGTCATCGGGATACGGCTCGCCAGCGACGGCGGGACGCTGCTGCCCGGCGACGAGATCGAACTCGTGTCGGCCGTCGGATGCACCGACGACGAACGGTCCTGTCGGATCAGCGGCCATGCGGTCGTGATGGGGACGGACGGCGAATACACCGCCGTCGCCCTGAGCGCCGACGACGCGCTGCGCGTCATGGCCTCGCAGGAGGCCGGCGCCATCGTCGCGGTCACGCGCTGAGGCGACGTGCGGAAGCGGAACAGCGCCCGTATACGGAGCGACCTCCCTCTGGCGAGGGAGGTCGGAAGCGGGGAACGCCCGTGCGGCGTGGGAGTCGGTCAGCGACTGGTCAGCGAACGGTCACCGACCGGCCGGCGACGCTCAGCGGCGGTCGTTGAACACGGCCCAGTGCGGGGGCAGCTCGCCCAGGATGCGTTTGTCGTCGTCAGCGGAGCGCTGACGGTCGGTCATCCGGTCGCCCGGTTCGAGCTTGACGCCGTCGGCGTCGAACAGTTCGGTGCCGTGGAAGACGACTCGGCGGTGCTTGCGCGGGGTCCGGCGCGACGCGTCGTAGCTCATCGCGCCTCCTGGTACAGTTCGCTCACGCGCGCCACGATATGGTCGACCTCCTTGTCGGGGTTGACGAACGCGGCGACGCTCCACACGCTCATCACCGACCAGCCGAGAGACGACAGGTCCTGCATGAGCAGACGGTGGCGTTCGCGCGTGGACTGCGTGCCCATGAAGCGCACATCGTCGGTGAGCACGGCCAGCGCGTACGGGCGGTCCTTGACGCCCACGACCATCGGGATGCGCTCGCCGCGGTCGTAGCCGTAGTCGACGGCCACGTTCAGACCGCGGGCGCGCAGGCGTTCGGCCAGATCGTCGAACAGCACGTTATGGCCGTCGTCGTGAGCGCTGGCGGGCGTCTCGTCGCCCTGGGAGAGCTGCTCGGCCCAGGCGAGCACGGTCTTGAGCATCTGCGGACCGGGACGGTGGATGCGCTCGTCCTCCATGTCGGCGGAGCCGAACGTGGCGGTGATGTCCAGATCGCGGTCCGGCAGCGCGAGCGCGTCGAGCAGCAGGTTCTGCCCGTTCTCGGTCTCGAGCGGACCGAACTGCTGCAGCAGACGGCCGTGCGTGGTGCGCGCGTAGCTGAGCGCCAGAATCGCGTCCGTGGCCTGCGCGCCGCACACCTCGGTGATGTTCACGATGCGCACGTGGCGCAGGAAGCGTCCCATCGCCTCGTCCTTGGTGGCCAACGCCTTGAGCTCGGAGCCCAGACGGGAGCGGAACGCCTCGGTGAGCGTGACGACCGTCAGCGTGTAGCTGGCCGGCACGATCGTGAAGCCGGCGGCGCGGTCGCAGATCAGCGAGACGACACGGTCGACCTCCTGCTGGCTGGATTCGACCAGACCGGTGGCGAGGACCGGCACACCCGACCCCTCGACCGCGTGGAAGCGCACCGTACCCTGGCTGAGCGCCACATCGTGACGGGTGCGGCCGTAACCGTGGGTTTCGAGGAACGCGGCGACCTTCGGGCTGCGGCGCACCGGACGGGACTTCGCCTCGACGCCCGGCAGCAGGCCGATCAGACGGTTGAGCGCATCGCAGGTGACGGTCTCGCGGTGGGCCAGCACGACGACGCTGCGCGCGCGGGCCAGGATCGGCAGCAGTTCGATCGACGGCATGTGCGCGGCCGCGTCCACGATCGCCACGTCGGCGATCGTCTCGGACGGGGTGAGCGCGGCCAGCGTCGCCGGCGTCGCCATGAGGATCGGCTTGGCCGCGGCGACGATCTGCGGGCTGTCGCGGCGCACCCGGGCGAACGGGACGTGCGCGGAGCCGGCGAGCATCGTATGCAGCTGGTTCGCCTCCTGCGTGCGCGAGAACAGCAGGTCGCCGAGCTTGCGCATCGACTCCTGCGCGACCATCGCGCCGATCGAACGCACATGCTCCACGTCGACCTGGGCGAAGCGGTCGGCCGCGGCCTGCATGGCCGAGCCGTCCTGGTTGGAGATGATCGCCGACGAGCGCACGATGTCCTCGAACACGGTCGTCCACCACGCCAGCTGCAGTTCGCCCTCGATCGCGTCGAGGCCGATGCGGCGGGCGTGCAGGTCGGCGACGAAACCGTCGAGGCCGGCCGCATGGAACTCCTGTTCCAGCCCGTAGCGCTCCGGCAGCGTGTCGAGCGCGCGGCGGTCGTCGAACAGCGCCTTGAGACGCGCCTCGACGTCGTTGAAGTCGTCCGCGTCGATGTTGCCGCCGTCGGGCGTGGACGCCAGGACCGCGTCGAGCGCCGTCATATGCGAGGCGAGCTGCTCCTGCGTGACGATGATGTCGTCGAGCTTGGGCGGCAGCACCGGCCAGCCGCCGCGCGGCACGAGCATGCGCCACTGGTCCGACTGCTTGGCCACGACCTTGAGCGCCTCGTGCAGGCTTTCGACCTGCGCGCCCACGCGCAGCAGGCTGCGGGCCTCCTTGACCAGACGGCGACGCTCCCAGAAGCCCATCGTCGTGCCTTCGGACTTGCGCTCGGCCTTCGGCTTGCTCGCCTCGATCATCGCGGCGATGTCGCGTTCGAAGATCTCCGGCTGGAACACGTCGAGCACGCGGCGCAGGTTCTTGAGCACGGTGACCTGACGCGCCCATTCGCGAGCCGTGTTCGGAATCGGGAAGCCGCACGCCTGCACGGTGCTCGCGACCTGCTCGCGCGTGGCCGGCAGCACCTTGCGCAGCAGGTCCACGACATGCTGGTACGCCTCAACGGCCTCCTCCTCGCTGTTGAGCGAGGCGTGGAACCACACCGTGTCCTCGGGGCCGACGGTGAACTCGCCCAGTTCGCCGGCGCGGCGCAGCTTGGCGGTCCACTCGTCCATGGAGCCCGCGATCGAGTGCGCGGT
Source organism: Bifidobacterium samirii (assembly GCF_003952945.1). Lineage (GTDB taxonomy): Bacteria > Actinomycetota > Actinomycetes > Actinomycetales > Bifidobacteriaceae > Bifidobacterium > Bifidobacterium samirii. The sequence goes on along the minus strand of NZ_QXGK01000030.1, from coordinate 4,884 downwards.
CTGCAGGTCCAGACGCACGCGGGTCGCCGGATGCGTCGGCATCGCGGCGATGTTCGCCAGATTCTGCAGCGTCTGGTAGGCGGACACGCCCCAGCGTTCGTTCGTGCCGTGCAGGTCGCCCAGATAACGGGTCAGACGCGAGCGCACGCCCACCAGTTCGTCGGACAGCTGGTCGAAGCGCGACGTGGCGACGCCCGGCTGGAAGCCGACGGCGGCGATCAGCTGCTCGTCGATGTTCCGGGCGACGCGCTCGCCGGCGATGTCGAGCAGGAGCCCGCCCATCTCGTTGGCCTTCACGGTCTGCACGAAATGGCGTTTCTGGTCGGCCACGCACGGCACGTACAGCACGGTGCGGCCACTCATCACGCAGCGCGACGCGATCGCGGCGGCGGTGTCGGCGGTGTCCTTGGCGCCGTCGACGAACACGCTGCGGCCGGACGCGGCGAGGCTGGCCGCGTAGCGCACGGTGTTGTCGACGTCGCCGATCTCGTATTCGGTGTGCGGGTCGGCGTCGAACGGGCTGTATTCGGGCATGTCGCCGCCCTTGAGCGCGGCGGCCGCGTCCTGGTAGCCGGCGACCGCGTCGAGCAGGTCGTTGCCGCTCGGCCCGTTCTCGAGCAGGTCGATGATGCGCTGGCTTTCGTCGAGCATCATCGATGCGGGGTCGACGAAGCAGCCGAGCACCAGCTGGCGTTCGATCGAGAAGTCGGGGAACACGGTCTTGGCCTGCTCGCCGATCGCATTGAACACGGCGGCCGTGTCGGCATGGTCGGCGAACAGCGAGCGCGCGTCGAGCGTGATGCCCTGCTCGCGCATCGCGGCGACGAACGCGGTGTTGAGGTCGACGCGTCCGGTGAAGCGGATCGTGATGCGGCGGTCGTCGGACGGGTCGGCGCGCTCCACGTCGACCGGGTACAGCAGGACCGGCATCTGGCTGCCGTTCCATCCGGCGACGCCGACGGCCAGCGACAGTTCGGCCACGCCGCTGGAGCGCATCTTGGCGGCCTTGTCGTCCATCACGCGTTCGATGCGGCGCACCGAGGCGCGCAGCATGCCGTTGTCGCGGAACAGCGCCTCGAGGGGCGCGTGGCCGCTGGCGAACAGCTGGGCGATGCCGGACGGGTGGGCGTGGGTCAGTTCGAGCTTGGCGCCCAGCTGCGTGACGTCCTCCAGCGGGGAGGGTGCCAGGGCGGAACGGTAGCGTTCGCGCCACACGCGGATGCCGGTCAGCGAGTTCGTCTCGGTGAGATTGGGGTTGAGGGCGGTCTGGGCCGGGTTTTCGTTCATGCCTCGTATCACTTCCCTACCATGTCACGGTATTCGCGGTAGCCGGGGTTCGCCGCGAGCGCGGCGTCGATGTCGCTGTTGCCCTGCGCCGCCAGCCATGCGTACAGGTCGTCGTACAGCGACGGGTTCATCGCGAGGAACGGCAGCAGCTGCGGATGGCGGGCCATCGCGAACTGCACGGTGTAGTCGTTGGTGCGCTTGGCGTCGTCGGAGGTCATGCCGTCGACTTCGATCGTGGGTTCGGGCGCGCGGAATCCGCCGCGGGCGACACGCTCGAACACGGATCCGGGTTCGAAGACGGGCTCGTACGTGCCGGTCTCGTCGGGGGCCGGGCCGTCGGACGCGCGCATGTCGGCGAACGCGGCGGCGGTGTCGGCGACGGCCGCATCCGCAGACTCCGGCACGGACGCATCGGTCGCGGCGTCCATCGAGAACGGGTCGACGACGACCGACGCGGCCACGGCGAACGCATCCTGCGGTTCGGCGGCGGCATCGTCGGCGGGCGCATCGACGGGCTCGGACGTCGTCTCGGCGGCAACGTCGGCGACGACCGGCGCTGCCGCATCCGCGACGGACTCGGCGGCGGCATCGTTCCAGTCGGCGCGGATGCCGTCGGCGACCGGGTCGGACGCATCGGCGCGGTCGATCGGTACGGTGCGGGTGTCGCCCTGCTCGTCGACGACGGTCGGCTGCGGGTCGTCCGTCGGCTGCATGTCCGATGCGGGTTCGGCCGCCTCATCGGCCGGCGCCTCGACTGCGGGTTCGGTCGCCACGGGCGGTTCCGCGGCGACCGGCGCGTCGGTTGCCTCAGCGGCGGTATCAGCGCCCGCCAGACGCCAGATGGAGGTGCCACCCCACGCGGCGGCATCGGCCGGCGTGGGCGCGATGACCGGCTCGGACACCGCGAACGACGGTTCGGCGGCGTGCTCCGGCTGGACGGCCGCAGGCTGCGCCGTCGCGGAGACGGACGGCAGCACCGGCGGCAGGTACGGGGTGCCGGCGCGCATCACGGCCGGCTCCTCCGCCGAGTCCGACATCGCGTCGGCGAACAGGTCACGCGGCGACTCGTCCTTCGGGCCGCCGACCTTCAACGGCATCGAATCGACGATCGGATCGTCGTCGGCGTCATCGAACGACGGCGCGGCCAGCCCGTCGCGGATCGGCGGGAAGCTGCGCAGCGCGGCGAGACGACGCTCGGCGGCGCGGCTGGTCACGGTGCTCGCGTTGAACATGCTCGTGGGTTCGCCGGCGCGCAGATCGAGGATGTCGTCGACGGACAGGTCGGCCGCATCCGGCTCGGCCTTCGACTGACCGCCCAGCGCATAGTCGAACAGGTCGGCCACCGGCGCGGGCTTCGGCTGCGGGTCGGGATCGTCGACGCCGATCATGTCGACCGGCACGTCGCCGAACTGCAGGCGAACCGCGATCGACGGCAGCGGGAAGTCGACGCCCTCCGGCAGACGGATCAGCGTGCCGTCCTCGCGCACCAGATACGTGCCGTTCGTGGAATCCAGATCGCGCACCGACGCGCCGCCCTGCTCCCCCACCGACAGCACCGCGTGACGCTTCGACATCGAACGCGTCGGATCGGGCACCTCGAGACGGGGCGTGCCGGTATCGGCGATCGGACGGATCGGCTTACGGCCGATCTCCAGGGATTCCGTCGGGCGGACGCTGACCTGGTCGCACCCCTTGATCCTCACCAACCACTTGCGAGATCGCTGTACGTCGCTCACCGAACCGCCTTCCTTTCCATCGCGAGGCCCATCGGACACACTCAGTCCCAATTGTGTCACGTTCCGCCGAAAACAGGCCGGATTTTCCGACGGGAACGGCGTATTCCGTCCATAATCATCGCATAAGGGCGCACCGCGGCGTACGGCGTCACGGACGTGTGCAGACCCATCGGACGATGCGACGACCGGGACGGAATACGAAACGACCCCGTACCCGCGAACCGCGGGACGGGGTCGAAAAGCGTTGCAATGAGCGGCTCAGGCCGCGATCATTACTTCAGCTCGACGGTGGCGCCAGCCTCTTCCAGCTGAGCCTTGGCCTTCTCGGCGTCTTCCTTCTTGGCCTTCTCCAGGATGGCCTTCGGAGCGCCGTCAACCATGGCCTTGGCCTCGGCCAGACCAGCGTTGGTGATGGCCTTGACGGCCTTGATGACCTGGATCTTCTTGTCGCCGGCAGCGGTCAGGACGACGTCGAACTCGGTCTGCTCCTCTTCCTCGGCAGCAGCGGCGCCCGGGGCGGCGGCAACGGCGACGGCGGCCGGAGCGGCAGCCTCGACGTCGAACTTCTCCTCGAAGGCCTTGACGAACTCGGAGAGCTCGACGAGGGTCATTTCACCGAAAGCTTCCAGCAGCTCTTCGTTGGTGTACTTAGCCATGATGGCTTCCTTTCATTCTGACCCGAACCCCGAGAGGCCGGGCCTGCATGTGTATTGTTTTCCGAATGAGTCATGCGGCGAGCCGCATGGGATTCAGGCTGCCTTCTCCTGCTTTTCGCGCAGCGCGTCGATCGTACGCACGGCCTTGGTCGGCAGAGCGTTGAACAGGTACGCGGCCTTGGCCGTCGTAGCCTTGAGATCGCCGGCGAGCTTGGCGAGCATCTGCGGGCGGGACAGCATGTCCGCCAGCTTGACAGCGCCCTCGGCGTCGTAGACGGTGCCATCGGCATAGCCGCCCGTGATCACGAGAGCCTTATTGGTCTTGGCAAAGTCACGCAGGACCTTCGCAGCCTCGATGAAGTCGCCCTTCACGAAGGTGATGGCGGTCGGGCCGGAGAGGATCTCGTCGAGACCCTCGATGCCCGCTTCCTTGGCGGCGATGCGAGCCAGCGTGTTCTTAGCCACAGTGTAGGAAGTATCGCGGCCTAGCTTTTCGCGCAGTTCGGAAACCTGCGGAACGGTAAGCCCGCGGTACTCGGTCAGGTAGACAGCGTCAGCGTTACGGAACTGCTCCGTAAGCTGAGCGACCACCGCTTCCTTTTCGGGCCTCTTCATGGCGTTCCTTCCTAGATCGGCCGTTGATCTTGGCAGGGCGCCTTCCAGCTTCGCGGGCAATAAAAAAGCCCTGCGCACAGGCAGAGCAACATTCGCCGCTTTCACGGCAGCCCGCGAACGGGCGACTATCTCTCAACCTGCGCTGGCTTGGCGAACCAAACTTCGGGAGCGCTCGCGCGCCCCAACCAACGGTCTGTGGTTTACGAGTGGATAATGTACGCCCGGATCGCGACAGAGTGCAATCCGGGCGTGTCGCGGCGTGCGGGTCGGCCGGCAGGCCGTTCTACGCGGCGGTAGAGAGCGTCCGCATAGTGACCATCGACGGGTGAAATCAGGGGTATCAGACGGGTGGCTTCAAGGCAGGCTCCGGCATGCGAGCCGCAAAACAGCTGGTATATCGCGGACTGAGGGCAGATTTCGGGGTTTGCATAATGCTATACGGCAAACTGAGGGCACCCGTACTCCGACGTGCCTCACGTTTTTTGAGCGCGTAGGGTGTGGTGGTGCCTCATCGGGAATGAGCGCGAACGGTATCGGTCCTGTTTGGCTTGTCTTATGGAAGACAGGATCAGCATGGCGACGAAGCGGCA
>NZ_QXGK01000003.1 GCF_003952945.1 Bifidobacterium samirii | reverse complement strand
GCTACGCAGGAATATTCAATTATCAACCGGAACCGGAGTCCCGACCGAAGCTCCTGCGACTGGGCTTGAACCAGTGACCGTCCGATTAACAGTCGGATGCTCTGCCAACTGAGCTACGCAGGAATATTCAATTATCAACCGGAACCGGAGTCCCGACCGAAGCTCCTGCGACTGGGCTTGAACCAGTGACCGTCCGATTAACAGTCGGATGCTCTGCCAACTGAGCTACGCAGGAATATCCTCGCACGCGGCTAATCACCGCGCACAAGAAGTAGATAATAGCCGTTTTTCCGAATCATGCAAATCACGGAGTGTCCCGCCGTGTCGCGCGTCCGCGACGCCCGGCGGACCGGCCGGCCGCACGGACACGAGACGCTAACATCGGCGGGACGAATCCGCATCACATGCAGATCTTCGTCAACGGCATCGCCGAATCGATCGGGAAATCGGGAGCGGACGGCGCCACGCCCGCCTCGACCAGATTCACGCCCAGCATCGCGACCATCGCGCCGTTGTCGGTGCACAGCTTGAGTTCGGGGATGCGCACGTCGACACCGTGCTGCGCGCCGAATTCGAGCAGCTTGGCGCGCAGCTGCGAGTTCGCGGAGAAGCCGCCGCCCACGATCAGCGTGTCCGAACCGTACTGTTCGCAGCCGCGCATCGCCTTGCGCGCCAGGACGGTCGCCACCGAGTCGGCCAGCGACGCGCACACGTCGTCCACCGGGATCGTCTCCCCCGCCGCCTGACGTTCCTCGATCCAGCGGGCGACGGCGGTCTTGACGCCGGAGAAGCTGAAGTCGTACGGGTGGGCCGCACCCGCCTTGCCCTGCGTCAGGCCCTGCGGCACGCGGATCGCCTTCGGATCGCCCGCCTGCGCGTGACGGTCGATGTGCGGACCGCCCGGGTAGGGGAAGCCGAGCAGACGCGCCACCTTGTCGAAGCATTCGCCGGCCGCGTCGTCGAGCGTGGTGCCGACCACGTCGATATGCCGCGCCACGTCCTCGACGTGCAGCAGCGATGTGTGGCCGCCGGAGACGATCAGCGCCATCGTGTCCGGCGGGAACGCGCCGAACTGCAGCTGGGTGACGGCGATGTGGCCGATCACATGGTTGATGCCGTACAGCGGCTTGCCGCTCGCCCACGCCAGCGCCTTCGCGCCGGACACGCCCACGGCGAGACATCCGGCGAGCCCCGGGCCTGCGGACACGGCGATCGCATCCACGTCGGCGATGGTCATGCCCGCGTCGGCCAGCGCCCTGGACACGCACGGCACGAACGCCTCGGCGTGCGCGCGCGACGCGATCTCGGGGATGACGCCGCCGTAGCGCGCGTGCTCGTCCATCGACGAGGCGACGACGTTCGAGACGAGCGTGCGGCCGCGCACGACCGCCGCCGCGGTCTCGTCGCAGGTGGATTCGATGCCCAGTACGATCGGTTCGCTCATCGTGTCGTCTCCTTCATGTCGTTGTCGCCGGCGGTCGCGCTTCGGAAGCCCACCGGACGCGGGTTCAGGTCGAGGGCCATCACATGCGCGTCGATGCCCTCCGGCTGGTAGTAGCGTCGGCGCAGGCCGATGCGCTCGAATCCCAGCCGCTCGTACAGGGCGATCGCCGGCGCGTTCTCGACGCTCACCTCGAGCAGCATGCGCCGCGCGCCTTGCCCGCGCGCACGGTCGATCAGATACGCCATCATCGCCGCGGCGATGCCCCGTCGCTGGTATGCGCGGCCGACGCCCACATCCATGATCTCCGCATCCTCGCCGTCATACCAGTAGCCGGCGAATCCGCGCACGCGCGCGGGATCGCCGATCGTCACGGCGGCAGCATCGGCGGAATCGGCGTCCGGCTCACGGTCGACGTCAATCGCGTCGGCCACGTCGAACACGTACGTGCGGCCCGGCGCGGACAGCTCCTGCCGCACCGACGCCTCGCTCCACGCATGGTTGGCGAACAGTTCGACCTCCAGCGCGCGCATCGCCGCGACGGCGGTCTCGACGTCAGGGCCGCCGGCGGCGTTCATCTCCGTCAGCATCAGCGGGTCCTCCCCGCGCCCGCATGGCCCAGCACATGCTTGAGCGGGTTCGGGATCTCCGCGTCCGGGCGGCGCAGATACAGCGGGTCGACCGGCGACGATCCGCCCGCGTCGGCCGTCTGCGCGTCGGCGAGCGCGGCGAACATCGCCAGGCAGGCCGCGCCCGCGTCGAGCAGCGAACCGTCGACGACGACGCCACGCGAGTCGAGACCGTCCCATGCGGCCGCATACTTCGCCGCGCCGTGGCCGGCCACGTCGACCACGTACGCCACGCCGTCGCGTTCGGCGCGTTCGGCGACGGCCGCGTTCACGCGCGCCACGATGCTCTCCGGATAGTCGATGTCCATGTCGATCCAGCGCAGTCCCGCCGACGGCGACGCCGGCGACCCCTGATCGAGCGAGAAGTACAGCTGCTTGCGGCGCGCGTCGTTGACGCACAGCGTCACATGACGCGCCGCGTCCGCCGCGTCGGCGCACCGCGGCACGTCGGCGAGGAATCCGACGCCGGCGAGCGATGCGTCGGCCGCGGTCGCAGATGCGGTCGCCGACGTGGCGTCCGGCAGGCCGGCGACGCCCATCGCGGCGCGCATCATCGCATGCTGCGGGTCGAGGATGTTCTGGCCGACGATCGTCGCGCCCGTGGCGAACGCGAGCGCCTTGGCTGCGACGATGCCGGCGCGCAGGCCGGTGAATGGCGCCGGACCCACGCCGACGACGATTCTCTCGATGTCGGATGCGCGCATGCCGGCGTCGGCGACCGCGCGCGCGATGTTCGTCTGCAGTTTCTCCACGTGGGTGCGCGAATCGGTTTCGACGATGGGCTCGCATCCCACGACGCCCACCGTAGACCCGTACGAGGTGTCGATCACCAGCGTACAACCCATGCCGTTCCTCCTTGCCAAGTTCGATACCTACGCGAGTCTACAACGACGGGCGCATGGGGCGGCGGCGATGGGGATGCCATCCATGCACACAAGCTCGATGCGATGAGATCAGCCGGGAGCATACGGCAATGCAATGCCTCATAGTTACCTATAATATATATTATAGGTAATAAACTGCAATCTGTTAGGAGGCTATTATGGCCAAGTTGATAGTCAACGTCGATGATGATGTGAAGGAGCGCGCCGCCGCCCTCTACGAATCGTTGGGCATGAATCTGAGCACCGCGGTGAACATGTTCCTGCGCCAATCGCTCGCCGAGGACGGACTGCCGTTCCGCCCACGCCGCTATAGGGGCGTGCGATTGGAACCGACCGCGGCGACCCGTAAGGCCATGGTCGCGGCCGAGGCGAAGGAAATCGGCCTCATCCCGGATGACTCCACGGAGTGCGATTCCGCAGGATCGGCGCGTGCGCATCTGCGCAGCCTGAGAGGACTCGCCGGATGACATGCAGGATCATCTTCGAACCGCAGTTCGATCAGGACTACACGAGGCTGAGCCGCTCCCATCCCGAGCTCATGGACGATCTGGACGACGCCATCGACTATCTGCAGGAATACGGAGAGCTGCCCGAAGGCTACGTGCCGCACGTGCTGGACAACCCGGGCGGCAACTACAACGGCCACTGGGAGTTCCATCTTGACGGAGACATCGACGTGCTGGTCCTGTATTGGAAACGACGGGACCGCACCGTGATCCGCATGGTACGCATCGGCTCGCACTCGGAATTGTTCCAAGGTGAACTGATCTGACGAAACGCATGCACCGGATCGGGAATGCTCCAATCAAACTCGTTCCAAAGGGAGGACATGATGACTGAACACCATCTCGGCGTCAAGCAGGTCGCAGAACACCTCGACATCATCCAAGGCGCCCTCCTCAGCCTCAACTTACCCGAGCCGGATGCGATTATTGGCCGCACTCGAGGCTGGAAACCCGAGACCATCGACCAGTGGAACGCCAACCGGCCCGGCCGCGGCGTCGGCGGCGAGGGCGGCACCGGCAAAAGCATGGGATCATCCCCGCGTGCGCAGGGAACACGGCACCGACGAAATCATCACGATTACCGACGCGGGATCATCCCCGCGTGCGCAGGGAACACGTGGATGGCTTGTTCTTGGTGTCCAACGTGACGGGATCATCCCCGCGTGCGCAGGGAACACCCGCGTGGTCCGACGGCTGCCATTCTACTTTCGGGATCATCCCCGCGTGCGCAGGGAACACACCGTGGTCGATATCATCGTCGAGGCAGAGGTGGGATCATCCCCGCGTGCGCAGGGAACACCAGTGGGGCGAGGGCGAGGTGCCGGAACGCAAGGGATCATCCCCGCGTGCGCAGGGAACACAACGATGATATCGATCACGGTATCGTCGTCCAGGGATCATCCCCGCGTGCGCAGGGAACACCTGCTCGACAATGCGCGCAGCCGACCGTAGAGGGGATCATCCCCACGTGCGCAGGGAACACATTGTCGTGTCCACGGGGTTGCCGTTGGAATCGGGATCATCCCCGCGTGCGCAGGGAACACTTTTGAGGGATTTATTTTGGCTCGCACCGTCAGGGATCATCCCCGCGTGCGCAGGGAACACTTGCGGCCGCTGGAAATTAAGGCACTCGGTTTGGGATCATCCCCGCGTGCGCAGGGAACACGCGGCGGTGAGCTCATCCCACATCGCGCCGCTGGGATCATCCCCGCGTGCGCAGGGAACACGAGACGGAGGACGGGATAGAGGTCGGCCGGCTGGGATCATCCCCGCGTGCGCAGGGAACACTACCGGGCTGGTCGTGGCGGGCGGGCGTCTGCGGGATCATCCCCGCGTGCGCAGGGAACACCTGGGCGGAACTCTTTTCCGGTCCGGCAACATGGGATCATCCCCGCGTGCGCAGGGAACACGTGTAGGCGAAGGCGTCGCGGTCGAAAAGCTCGGGATCATCCCCGCGTGCGCAGGGAACACATGCAGGCAAGTATGGGAGTCCTCGTCGAATCGGGATCATCCCCGCGTGCGCAGGGAACACCTCGCGTGGCCGTCGTGTGGTGGTGGCGTGCGGGGATCATCCCCGCGTGCGCAGGGAACACTCCCACCATGGGGAATGCTCGGTGTTCGAGCCGGGATCATCCCCGCGTGCGCAGGGAACACGCCACCGGCTTCCTCAACGAAGACGGAGATTTGGGATCATCCCCGCGTGCGCAGGGAACACCAATGGGGCGAGGGCGAGACGCCGGAACGCAAGGGATCATCCCCGCGTGCGCAGGGAACACCAATGGGGCGAGGGCGAGACGCCGGAACGCAAGGGATCATCCCCGCGTGCGCAGGGAACACTCGGCGCGTTTCTCGTCCTCGCTGCCGAGCACGGGATCATCCCCGCGTGCGCAGGGAACACCCGGCGCGGACAGGCCGACCGACCTGCACGCCGGGATCATCCCCGCGTGCGCAGGGAACACAGGCGACGGGCTGAAAGGCGGACGCGGCGTCGGGGATCATCCCCGCGTGCGCAGGGAACACACCGGCCGTCGATGGTGACGGCGAGCACTTCGGGGATCATCCCCGCGTGCGCAGGGAACACCTGTTCTTGCGTCAGCCCTCGCTTAAGCCTTAGGGATCATCCCCGCGTGCGCAGGGAACACCGACACGCCGATAAGCCCAATGATTGCAACGTGGGATCATCCCCGCGGGCGCAGGGAACACAGCGTGTCACAAAATTCATTGAAAAAACGGTTGGGATCATCCCCGCGTGCGCAGGGAACACCCAGCTGGTGGTCGTTTCATCCCAGTTCTTGAGGGATCATCCCCGCGTGCGCAGGGAACACGTCGCCGCTCATGTTCACGTAGATGCCGGACAGGGATCATCCCCGCGTGCGCAGGGAACACATGCGGCTGGTCGGGTAGAGACTCATGAAATCGGGATCATCCCCGCGTGCGCAGGGAACACTGCAACGGTTCGAGACGCCGGCCGGTGGCGGTGGGATCATCCCCGCGTGCGCAGGGAACACAGTAAGAAATCCCTTTAATCCCAATAATCAGCATAGCGCAGAATTCGTTTTTTTCTTTAATTTGGATCCGACACGCCAATCCTCAGCCCGTATGTGGAGTGGGAGAGAAGCCGAATCGCGACACATGAGAACCATGAATGACGCCGCACCGACATACCTCGTCACGGCACCCGCGCCCACCGATCTCACACCACCGCCACTCCCCTACCGTCCGAAACGCCTGGCCTTGTGATATTTGCTCGCGTTGCTCCACCCGGTCTTGGATTTTCCAGCACCAGTAGCGTGTTCCGTTCCCGGAGGCCGTTTGATCAGTTCCAGACCGTCGCAGTCGACTGGCGTCCAGTCGGCATGGTGGACCTTGAACGCCAGATGCTGTTCGTTGCGTGCGGAATGCACCATGATGGCACGCCCGTCCTTCACCATGTCCGTGATCCGCTCCCACAGCCGTTCCCGCACGCGGGCGGAGACATGGCCGACGAATACACCCGGGGAGATCTCCAGCAGCCATCGGGTCAGGTCACCCCGCAGGCCGGGAGGGCAGGCGGTGAGCACGACCACAATCATGGCATCACCGTGTCCGTATCGTCATCCACGAATGGGTCGGCACTAGCGCCAACATCAGCTCCCAACTCATCAGCATCCTCATCCGAACCATACGACCGTCCCGCCGCGACTTCGCCGCGCCGTTCGTCCCACAGTCCCACATGATCGCCGTCCATGCCGTCCGCGCCGGTCAGACCATCGGCTTCCGTATCCGCTTCCAGCAGCGTCTTGATGTCCTTCGTCATCCGGCTCATGATCGACAGGTCGTATACGGCGTCGCGCATGGCCCGTCGCGTGGCGGCTCCGATGTCGTTCGCTTCCGCTGCAACCGTCCGGAAGGCCACCGGAATGGACAGGTCGGCCTTGTACAGGTCGGCGATGTCGTAGACGAACGACCGCTCATGTCCGGTATGGACGAATCCGAGTCCCGGCGAGCAACCCAACGCCACGATGACCGAATGCGCGATGCCGTACAGGCAGGTGTGCGCCGCGGAGAGCGCCTTGTTGATGTCGGTCCCCGCTTCGAAATCGTCGTGGTCATAGGTGCGCCGATCCCATGGCACGCCCGTCTCCTGAGAGCAGCGGCGATAGACCCTGCGGATTCTGGCGCCTTCGCGGCCGCGCAGTTGCTGCATGGTCAGCCGGCTGACGTCCTCGTCGGGGAACCGCATCTGGTACATCCGTCGTGCGACGGCGAGCCGTGTCCGCATGTTGGAGACCAGCGACGCCTGTCGTTGCAGCAGCGCCGACGAGTGCGTCAGTGGCTTGCCGAACGCGTACATGCGTACGCCGCGTTCCCCCACCCAGATGACGGTCGCCCCATTGTCGCCGATGACCGTCATCGCCTGATGGGTGATGTCGGTGCCCGGTCCCAGCATGAGCACACTCAGGCTGGCCGCTGGCACGTGGATGGTGCCGGTTTCGTCCGTGACGGTGATCGCGTTGTCGTCGCGGCGGATGATGCAGTGTTCGAAGTACACGTATGACATCCGGTCCTCGACCCGCACGAGGTCGGCCAGTTCCGGCGGCGGCGCGCCGGGTATCCCACGATGCACCGCCGCCGTTGCCGCCGTTGTCTTTCCGGCGATAACATCGTCACTCATGGCCGCCGTCGGTTCCGTGTATGATCGGCGCCACGGTGAGCAGACCACAGCCGAATCCCTTCGCGCGGCCCAGTCCGTGGCACAGCACGTGCCGGAACTTGTCGGCGTCGGTCACCTGCAAGCGCCCTTCGTAGACCGCCGTGGTGAGTGTCACCGTCTTGCCGCCGCGGCCGAACCGTTCCTGATGCCGCTGTTTGACGACCATCGACGGCGCTCCGGAATCGTCGGGAAGAATCGTGAATCCGTGCTTTTCGCACCGTTTCAGCAGCCATTCGGTCTGGTAATGCACGCTGACGTGCCCCTGCAGTTTACCGACGATCCGGTCGTCGCCCATCTGGGAATACTTACCGTTGTTTTCCCAAGCGACGCGCACCGGGTTGGCCTTCAGCCGGAAGTTCCAGCACTGCCCGACCGCGATGCGCGACAGCAGCGGCCCGTAGTCCTTGCTTTCCCATTCCATGTGCGTCGGCCATCCGGCCTGTTCGATGATATGGGTGAAGTCGGGTGCTTCAGGGCTGACCACGTACAGCCATAGTCCGTGCCCTTGGTCGAGCGAGTCAAGCCGCCACAGGATGCGCCCGTCCTCGCCGTCGCGTATCGAGCCGGGCGGGAATGCACCTTCGACCGCCGCGTGCATGCGGTAGGGCGATGCGACGAGCTGCTGGGCGCTGATTCGGGCCGTGTTCAACGGCATTCGGGATATGAACATGTCGTCTCCTCTGCGGATTTCCCGCCTATGCGAAGTTCATCGGATCGTCCGCGCCGGTCACGTCGAACGACGGCGGCGCAGCGTCGTCGGCCCGCCCGACGTCGCTTCCGCTACGGCCGCGACCGACCGTATCGGGGTTGTCGATGCGGTAGCGCAGCACGGACCGTCCGGCGTACCGTCGTCCCTGCTGGCTGAACGTGATCGGATTGTCGGCCTGGGTGCCCGACGATTCGTCCCGGTCGGCGTCGCATACGATTTCCAGGCTCTGCGCCGGGTAGCGCCGCCGGTACCATGCCGACGCCTGCCACGGCTCGTGTTCCAGCGCGTCGCGCACGTCCTCGTATTCGTCGTGGACGCCCAGCGTCAGCGGAAACGACGGCGGGCAGGCCCGGCGTCCCAGATACAGCGGCCAGCGCGGGTGCCGCAGCGCCTCGTCGAGCGTTTCGAGCACCGTCCGGTCGGCTCCCAGCGCGACGAGGAATTTCGCGTCCGCCAGATAGTACCGGTAGGTCAGCGGCATGACGCGGTCGTAGTTGCGCGAGCCTCGTTTGCGGGTCAGCGATTTCTCGGTCTGCATGTCGGTGATGATGCGGCCCCGCTGTTCGACACGCACGCCGAACGACAGTCCCAGCAAATCCTCGATCGGGTCCTCGCGGGTGCGGCCCTGCGCGGAGGCGAGCAGGCCGAGCACGCCGCTTTTGGTGGGTTCCGTGCGGGTTTCGCGGCGGACGAAGCGGGAGGAATCCCCCCATGATTGCAACGGTCCGGCCAGTTGCAGCAGCAGTACACTCATGGACGGCTCCTACGCGTCGGCGAGCAGACGGGACAGCGCGGCCTTCAGCTCCGTCTGCAGTCCGGACAGCGTCGTGTTGGCGGCGATGGCGTCGAGTTCCGCAACCGGATGTTCGGTGGTGACGTACCACGCCTGGATCGGCTTGTCGCCGTACACGGTCTGGATCTGGTCCAGCCGGTCGGCGAGGCGGATGGCCGCGATGCGGGAGACCGGCGTGCCGTCCTCGGCGCGCACCGGGTCCTCGAAGGCGTCCACCGCGTTGATGGGCTGCCGGTTGCGCAGCATGACCACGCAGGCCTGCGGCAGTGTGCGGTTGGCGAACGTGTTCTGCTTGCCGGTCGGCATGGACCGGATGAACGCCTCCACGAACGCCGCGGCGCCTTCGACCGTGCCGGAGGCGTCCTGCAGCTGCTCCTGCAGTGCCGTGACGTTGACCGTCGCATACCGGTACAGGGTCGACGAGTTGAAGCCAAGCGTGTCGATCATGGCGGCGCCGGCGTTGTCGTCGGGCGCGCAATCGTCCTTCGCGGTGAAGTAGTCGTATTCAGGCGTGACCTTGTCGACGGAGATGGCGTGGGCGACCTGCGCCGATGCGTCCGTGTTGAGGTCCGGCGCGTCGGCGAGCATGCGGCCGAACAGGGCGATGTCGACGGCCTGCACGCCGTGGAACACTTCCGCCACCGCCTTTCCGGCGGCTGCCTTGCTCGGCTTGGATCCGTCCTTCCACTCGATGGCGAGGTCGGCGAGCGCCTCGATCTCCCTTGCGGCAATGAAGATCAGGTATTCCGTCGTGTCGCTGCCTTCGTCGGCGCCTGCACGGTCGGATTTCACGACGTCGAATCCGGCGGACTTGAGCACGTCCTTGGCCATGTCCATGGCATCGTCCGCGCAGTCGGGACGCTTGGCGGCGATGGCCTTCCCGATGAGTTCCACGGACTTCTTAGTGCGTTTGCCCAGTCGGCTGGAGTCGAGCAGGTCGGGGAAGGTCTCGCGCATGGCGCGCTTCCATGCCTGGCTGGAGACGCGGGAGCGCAGCGCGCCGCCGTAGTAGGCGACCTTGGGGCTGCCGGTGTCGTCGCGGTTGATGTTGCTCGGCGGCACGTTCTGGATGATGTACAGGTCGATGAACATGATTGGTTCCTTTCGTTGTCGCGTCGTCGCGGACGCGGGTTGACGGTTGTGGGCGGCGGCTGTCCGCCGGTATGGTCATTGCCGTTTCGTCTTGTCGGTGTCCGGGGAGATGGAGTTCCAATAGTCGCGGCTCCAGCGTTGGAACACCGCGCTGCGGGATTCGGGGAACTGCATCTGGTACAGGTCGCGGGTCAGCGCCCGGTAGTCGAGTTCGATCGGTTTGACGTCGCCGCCGGGGCGCCGCATCATCATGATGAGCGCGCGGATGCCTCGTACCATGCCGTTGAAGTCGGGGCATGCCTCGATGGCCTCCAGTCGACGGCGTATCGCCTTGGCCCTGGAGGGATCTCGTGCCAGACCGCTGCATGCCTTGCCGAAGGTCATGCGGTCCTTGCCGGCACCGGATTCCTGGGCCATGCCCTGCGGCTGCGACTGCTGATGCCATGCGTATAGCTCCATCGCCGCCTTGACCGCGGCGACCTCCCTGACGCTGTCGTCGACCAGCGGCACATCGTCCGGCCAGCCGGCGAACAGGTCGCTGCCGACGGTCATCCATGACGGCGTGGCACCGTCGAAATCACGGCGCAGTCGCGCCAGACAGGCACGCGACCAGGAATCTCCGCCCGGTTTGGCGATATAACGCTTCTGAATGTTCTGGATCTTGCCGTCCACGAACCCGGCCAGCTTGTCCGCAGTGTCGCGGGAGAAATAGCGTGCCATCACCGTACTCCTTCATAGGCTGGTTCCATTGCCGTCTCGTCCGCCGCCGGGGATTCCTCCGACTGGGGCAGCCGGCCCAGTATCCGGTTCAGTTGCGCCCGGAAGATCCGCTGCGCTCTCGCGGCCGACATCCAGTCGGATCCGATGGCGCCGTTGGCGTGTTCGCTGAACGCACGTACGTCGGCGTTGCGCAGGTAGTCGCGGCCGATGTCGAGCAGGATGCGATGCACGTCGTCCTGCCAGTCGCGCCGGTACGATTCGCAGTCGCGGTCCGGTCCGAAGGCTGCCAGCCGGTCGCGGAACACGCCGTCCAGGCGTGAGTAGGCTTCCTCCTTGACGCGTTCCCTGACCGTCTTCATACGATCGTTGCCCGTCTTGTCGCCGGCGGCGACGCGCAGGTTGGTGATGAAGACCGACAATGACTTCTCCACGGCCTCATCAGTGGCGGACACCACGTCGACCACGGTCGCGATCGCGGGGAAATCCCGGCGTACGAAGGCGGCGTTGAGATCCACCGCATCGTCGATGCCGCTTTCGTATACGCTGCTCTGCGTGCCGTAGGTCATGCCCTGCGCGTGCACCGTGACCAGCGACAGCGTGTGGCTGTCGCGGTCGAGGCACCGGCGTTCCTGCAGTTCCTCCGCCCAGCGGACCACGGCCGGGCGAGTGTCCCTGGCATCGGGGTCGACGCTGAGAATCGGCGTCAATCCGCGCCACAACGCCCGACCCGCCTTGTGGGTCGTCGGCATGAGCGGCGGTGCGCCCAGTCCGAGCTTCTTCTGCTGCGGGATGCTCGCATACCATGCGGTCATGGTTTCGCACGAGTCGGTGTTGTAGGCGGCGATTGCGTCGCCGTAGCAGTTGATCATGCCGATGATGCGGTCCTGCCGTTCGTTCGGCACCAGCAGGATGCGCCGGGATTGCATCGTGAACGCGCCGACCGGGCCGGTGAACGAGGACAGCACCCGCATATCAGGCGTCGGCGCCTCGTCACGCTCCCATGGCGGCACGTCGTCGGCGAGGCCGAAGAGGTCGGCGCCGCCGGGAATATAGAGGCACCAGTTCAGCATCAGCGTCTCGAACAGGGTGTCGCCTTCGAGCGCGATGGTGCCGATCGTGCCCTGCCAGCCGGTGCCCGGCAGTCCCTTGGGCGCGTACACCTTGCCCTTGTTCACGTGCGTGTTGCCGACGACCGGGCTTTTGATGCCGGCGACGTCGTAGGCCTGCGCGAATATCAGCCAGCGCGCCGCCTGGGCAAGGTCGATGCCATCGTCCAGAGACGGCAGGCTGCGCATCGCGAACAGGAACTTCTCGGGCTTGGGCACGTCGGCAATCATCTCGCCGATCGGATCCATCGTCTTGTCGCCGGCGTAGGCGAGCCCCGGCGTCTGGTAGAACGGGTGGTCACCGCCGATCAGATAGAACCGGTCATGGAACGCGTCCAGATACTCCTCGATGTATCCTTCCTCGAAACGGGCGACCTCCCACATGTGCTTCCACATCGACCGCATGTCCTCGCGGGACATCCCTTCATCCAGGAACGCCCGGTACAGGATGGCCAGCAGGAAGCGCAGCAGTGCCATCACCTGCTGCGGCAGGTCGCCGGACAACGCCCGGATGCGCGGAGCATCCCGGAACAGCGTCTTCAACGAGACGTCTTCGACATGCCCGTCGACATACACGCACGCAATCCACGGCTCGTCCACCAGGTTGAACCACGGCTGCGCGCCGTCATTCGACTCCGTCATTCACCCCTCCTTTCCGCCTTCATTGGCAGTTTTTTGCGATGACCTCACCATAGCATCACGGAAAGCAAAAGTCAAGAACATGGACATGGGACCAAAGCTGTCGTTTTGCGCCAATATGCGGAGGCACGGTTGCGGATCGACAACCCCGCCGATGCGGGGAACACCGAGTGCCTCCACATATCCATTGGAGCATCCCCACATACAGGGGCATCATCAATCATCGCGCGCATGGCGGACCCAATTGGTCGACCTCGTCACTGATTCTCGCCGGACACCGCCAAGCCCGATTCCGGGGAGTAACGTACGTCGAAACCCTCCACAGTCGCATGCCAATGCGACCGCCCTCCAATCGTCTCTTCGTCCAAGATGATCGCCAGTCGTCCGGCGAGCCACGGCGAGTCCTGCCAGGCCCATATGTCGTCGATGCAGTCACGTTCCAGTACCGTGATGAGGTAGTCGATTCTGTCGGGTCGGCACATGGATACGGGCAGACGCACGGCGCATTGTGATATCAGCACGGCCAGATCGTCGTCCGGCGCGATGTCGGTCGGAACGCGAGCGCCGGAGTCGATGCCGTGACGCTCGTCCCCGATCCACGGCAGCAATCGCAGGTCGTCGCCGGTGCGACGCAGCAGCAGCACTTCGACGCTCTCCTGCGTGTCGCGCACCGCTCGAGGCCCCTTGTCGTCGTCCGTTTCATCGATGCGGGGAGTGAACCAGTCCGTCAGTGTCCCCTGATTCCGTTCAAGCTCCGCCAACGACGTCATCAGACACGTACTGGCCCGATTGTGCTTCTTGTCCCGCTGTTCCGCCCTCCGCTTCACGGCATCGGCATAATGATTCCGCCAGCCTGCCGCGATCACCGATTCGGCGTGCGACCCATAGGCCAGCCGCACCGTCCGCGCGATGTCCTCGGGGAGTCGGATATCGCATCCGGCCGAATCGTCCGTCAACCCTAGTACGCCCAAAGCCTCCATCAGAGATGCTTCCGGGTAGACGAGCGTCACGGAACCGGCGAATCGAGGTCCGTCATCATGCCATGCTTTGACGCCACGGATGAAGCATTGCGCCCGACGCAGAGACTCGGGACGGTCCGATTCCCCCTCGCCGCGGTGATGCCGGTGCACGCGCCCCAGTCGTTGCATGATCAGATCGACCGGCGCGATGTCGGTGATCAGCGCGTCGAAGTCGATGTCCAGGGACTGTTCGAGCACCTGCGTGCCCACCACGATCAGCCGGTGGGGCCGCTTCCCGTTGCCCACAGTACTCTGTGGCCCCAGCAGGTCGCGCAGTTCGGTTTCGTTGGCCATGCGGTCGAGGTCCATGAACCTCGCATGCGTCAGTTTCACCGTGTCGGCACCGTATCGTCGTGCCAGCAGGTCGGCGGCATGCTGGGCGCGGGCCACCGTATCGCAGATGACACCGATGCATCCGCCGTCCACGGTCAGACGGTCGACCAGCGAGGTCAGCGTCGCATCGTCGTCGGCGCACATGCGGCAGGTCACCTGCGATGAGCGTCCCGAGGGAGCGACCGGCAGCATGCGGACCGTCGCACCTTGCGTATAGGTGATGAGAGGGTATGCCGATGCCATCGATTCAGTCCGTGACGTTCCGTCCGCCGCATCGGCCGCAGTAACGGCGGAAGCGAACTCGTTCGTCTTCGCCCTGCTCCAGCGTCCCCGTTTCGGCATCACCGTCCGCCCAGCGTCCGTAAGCCGATTCGATGCTCCCCCGTTTTGCGCAACAGCCGAACGTCCCTTTAGATAGGCGCCCGTCATGGCCTGCCGCTGTGATTCCGGCAGCGTCGCGGACAGCAGCACCACCGGCGCGCCGAAACCGCCCAGCCATTCGAGGATCCGCTTGAGATACTCCTGCATGTACGCGTCGTACGCGTGGCATTCGTCGATGACGACGACCTTGTTGGCGAGCGCCAACTGCCGCAATACGACGTGTTTCATCTCCAGCGCGCCCATGAGGACCTGGTCGATGGTGCAGATGAGGAAGTTGGCCAGAACGCCTTTCTTGCGTCCCCACATCCAGTCCGATACGACGGTTTCCGGGGGTACGTCGCGCTTGCGGCGAAACGTCGCCGGCCGCTGTCCGGAGTCGTCCGGATCGGAGTCTATGGAGGAGAACCCGCGACGAGATGACGCGATGACACCGCGGAATTCCTCGTTCAGTTGGGCTTTGCCGTGTGCGAGCCACACGGTTTTGTCTCGCTCGCCGTCGTGGGGCAGGGATTCCATCCATGTGTGGACGCGTCCGAACATGGCGTCGGTGGTGGCCATGGTGGGCAGGGCGACGCATACGCCGCCGCGGCCGGTGCGGCGGGCGAGGATTTCGGCTGCCGCGAGCGCGGCTTCGGTCTTGCCTTCGCCCATGGGTGCTTCGATGATCATGAGTCCGGGTTCGTCGGTGGTGGAGGCGAGGCGGACGGCTTCGCGCTGCATGGGACGTGGGATTGCTCCTTCGGGCAGACGGAACCTGCTGCGGAACCACGCGTCAGAACCGACTGCGCCAGCGCCCACAGTTTCATCCATGATGTCATTCTGTGGTGCGTTCCACGGCGTACTGAGTCCCACAGACCGCCATGCGCGGTCCGCTCTCCGGTTCAGTCCTTCCCAGGTGTGGATGTCGTCACCGTTGTATTCGACTGCGCGTGTGGGGACAAGTGGGAAGCGGTCGTCGTCGCTGTCGCTGGCGATCCAGTCGGCCATGATGACCAGTCCGGTCAGGATGGATGCGGCGCACGGGTGCAGGAATCGGGTCGAGAGTATGTCGAGATCATGGTCCGTCATGCCGATTCGCCGTATGACGAAGTCGATGAGTTCGTATTGCACGTCCAGCCATGCGGTGGAATCCGGAAGATCATGGCCGAGTCGTTTGGGGAAACCATCGCGGAATTTTCGCAGTATGTCGAAGCTCGGCGGCGTTCCGTGGTGTCCTCCGATGACACTTGCATAGGATTGGGCCATCGTCTCGTCCCATGTGTGTCGTTCGCATAGGTAGCGTTCCACGATGATCTGCCCGGCGATCGGATGCGTCGGTTTGCGCAGGTCGACGAAGTCATCATCGATCGGCAGTCCGGCATGTTCAGGCAACCATGCCATGTTCAGCTTGTTACCATCGATTCCGGCTGTGTATCGAATCGGTTTGATTTGGAAAATCGGTGTCGCCTTGCCGATGTCGTGGATGCCGGCGAGCAGCAGGTACGTCTTCCGTGCCAAATCGTCACGCTCAACGACCTGTGACGTTGGTTCGGCGGTTGCGCTCGCAGCGACGTCACGCTGGCCATATATGCTGCGGCGAACGATCGCCTTGGTGCCGTCCGGCGTCCAGTGGTCCCAGATGCGTTCCGCCATGGCGATGGAGTCGGCCATGTGCGCGTAGAGCGGCAGCCACCAATCGTCGTCCTGCCGATTGGTCTTGCCCCAGATCGACCTCGCCTGACGGGACAGTCCCACATCGCCTTGTACATTGCCGGGCATAAGCGTTCGCCTCCTTGCGGATTCGGATAGTGCCGCAGCGTCCATATGGACGGACGGCATATTCATCGTAGCCCGGCAACGTTCAGGAGGTAAAAAAGTGCCCCCGCGTCAAGGATCGTGCCGTCGCTGCAATGGGGGACGGCACGATCCTTGACACGGGGGGCACTCTGTCGGTTACGCGGTTCCGTTACGCCTTGGCGACGCGCACGCCCAGTTCCTGCGCACCCTCGTCGGCGATCACGTCGACGCCGGCTTCGGCGAGCGTCTCGCGGGCGATGAGGTCGCGGAACTGTTCGATCTGTCCGGCGTGGTCGGCGGGCACGGTGAGCGTGAGTCTGATGCGGTCGGCGATGTCGAGTCCGGCGTCCTTGCGGGCGTCCTGGACGGCGCGGATCGCGTCGCGCGCGTAGCCTTCGGCGACGAGGTCGTCGGTGAGCGCCGTGTCGAGGATCACGAAGCCGCCGGTGGGCAGCGCGGCGGACACGGACGCGGATGCGTTCGCGGCGTCGGCCTCCTCCACGCGGTTGATCATCTCGTATTCGCCGGCGACGAGCGCGAGCTCGCCGGTCGGGGTCTTGACGACCGGGGCGCCGGTGGCGGCGTCCACATGCCAGGCGCCGGTCTTGGACGCCTTGATGGCGAACTGGACCTGCTTGCCCAGACGCGGGCCGGCGGCGCGCGCGTTGACCTTGAGCTCGTGCACGATGGTCAGGCCGCGGGCGGGCGCGTCGGCGAGCGTGCAGAACTCGACGTCCTTGACGTTGAGTTCGCCGCGCAGCAGGCCGGCGTAGGCGGCGACGGCGTCGACGTCCTCGGTCACGACGGTCAGGCGGCTCAGCGGCTGGCGCACGCGGATCTTCTCGGCCTTACGCAGCGACAGGGTGCCGGAGACGACCTCGCGCACCTTCTCCATCGCGGCGACGAGCGCCGGGTCGTCAAGCAGGACGGCGCCCAGTTCGGTCGCCTCGCCGTCGGCCTCCAGCGCCGGCCAGTCGGCCAGATGGACGGATTCGCCGCCGGTCAGGCCGCGCCACACGGCTTCGGCCTCCATCGGGGCGAGCGGCGCCAGGACGCGCATGAACGCCTCGAGCACGGTGTACAGCGTGTTGAATGCGTGCTCGTCCTCGTTCCAGAAGCGGTCGCGGGTGTTGCGGATGTACCAGTTGGTGAGCACGTCGATGAAGTCGGCGACCGCGTCGCACGCGTCGGAGATCGCGAACTCGTCGAGCGAACGGCCGGCGGATTCGATCAGGCGGCGGGTGCGGGCCAGCAGGTAGCGGTCCATCTCCGGCAGGGAGGCGACCTCGTCGGCGCGCAGACGACGGGCGTCGAAGCCCTTGCCGCCGTTGGCCGCGTTGGCGTACAGCGTGAAGAAGTAGTACGAGCTCCACACGGGCAGCATGACCTGGCGGACCGTGTCGCGGATGCCGTCGGCGGTCACGATGAGGTTGCCGCCGCGCAGGATCGGCGAGCTCATGAGGAACCAGCGCATCGCGTCGGAGCCGTACTGGTCGAACACGCCGTTGACGTCCGGGTAGTTGCGCAGGTGCTTGCTCATCTTCTGGCCGTCGGAGCCGAGCACGATGCCGTGGCAGATGACGTTCTTGAACGCCGGCTTGTCGAACAGGGCGGTGGCCATGATGTGCAGCGTGTAGAACCAGCCGCGGGTCTGGCCGATGTATTCGACGATGTAGTCGCACGGGAAGTGCTGCTCGAAGAACTCCTTGTTCTCGAACGGGTAGTGGAACTGGGCGAACGGCATGGAGCCGGATTCGAACCAGCAGTCGAGCACGTCGGTGATGCGGTGCATCTGCGACTTGCCGGTCGGGTCGTCCGGGTTCGGGCGGGTCAGGCGGTCGATGTACGGACGGTGCATGTTGATGTTGCCGTCGTTGTCGCGCGGGTAGTCGCCGAAGTCGGCCTTGAGCTCCTCGAGTGAGCCGTACACGTCGACGCGCGGGTACTTCGGGTCGTCGCTCACCCACACCGGGATCGGGGAGCCCCAGAAGCGGTTGCGGGAGATGGACCAGTCGCGCGCGTTGGCGAGCCACTTGCCGAACTGGCCGTCCTTGACGTTGTCCGGGATCCAGTTGATCTCCTGGTTGAGCTCCAGCAGACGCTCCTTGATCTTCGTGACGGACACGAACCAGGAGCTGACCGGCTTGTAGATCAGCGGGGTGGCGCAGCGCCAGCAGTGCGGGTAGGAGTGCACGTAGCTCTTCTCCTGGAAGAGGATCGCGCGGTGCTCCTCGGGGATGTCGGCCAGCGGGCCGTCGCCGGCGCGCAGGTTGCGCAGGATCGGCAGGTTCGCGTCGAACACGAACATGCCTTCGTAGTCGGGGCACAGCGACGTGAAGTTGCAGCCGGCGTCGAGCACGTCCACGCTCTTGATGTCGTGCGCGTTGAGCGTGTTCATATCGTCCTCGCCGTAGGGGGCCTGATGGACCAGGCCGGTGCCTTCGACGGTGTCGACGTAGTCGGCGGTGAAGATCGTGTACGCGTTGGCGCCGGGCACGCCGCCTTCGGCGACGGCCTGCTCGCCGGCGAAGTACGGGAACACCGGCCAGTAGCGCCAGCCCTCCATGTCGGCGCCCTTGAGCTCGCGCACCACCTCGTAGTCCTCGCCGAGCTCCTTGGCGTAGGAGCCGAGCAGCGCCTTGCCCAGATAGAACTTCTTGCCGGCGAAGCGGCCTTCGGTCGGGCGGACCTCGACGTAGTCGATGTCGGCGCCGACGACGATCGCGAAGTTGGTGGGCACGGTCCACGGCGTGGTGGTCCAGAACACCGCGTAGGCGTCGTCCTCGTCGCGCAGCCTGACGGCCACGGACACGGTGGTGTCCTGACGGTCCTGGTAGACGTCGGCGTCCATGCGCAGCTCGTGCGCGCTCAGCGGCGTCTGGTCCTTCGGGCAGTACGGCAGCACGCGGTGGCCCTTGTAGGCGAGGCCCTTGTCGTAGAGCTGCTTGAACGCCCACATCACCGACTCCATGTACGGGATGTTGAGAGTCTTGTAGCCGTGCTCGAAGTCGACCCAGCGGGCCTGGCGGTGCACGTAGTCCTGCCATTCGTTGGTGTACTTGAGCACGGAGGCGCGGCAGGCGTCGTTGAACTTGTCGATGCCCATCTGCTCGATCTGCTCGACGGAGTCGATGCCGAGCTCCTTCTGCGCCTCGAGTTCGGCGGGCAGGCCGTGCGTGTCCCAGCCGAACACGCGGTTGACCTTGTGGCCCTTCATGGTCTGGTAGCGCGGGATCACGTCCTTGGCGTAGCCGGTCAGCAGGTGGCCGTAATGCGGCAGGCCGTTGGCGAAGGGCGGGCCGTCGAAGAACACGAATTCGTTCTGGCTGCCGTCGCCGGAGTCGCGCCGGTCGATGGACTTGCGGAAGGTGTCGTCCTGCTCCCAGTAGTCGAGGACGTGCTCCTCCAGCTGCGGGAAGCTCGGGTTGGGGGCCACGTCGGCGGTGTCGCCGCCTTCGTGGGCCTTGGGATACACATGATCGGTGGATTCGCTCACCATGGTTCTCCTCGTCGATGCGTTTGCTCTGTCCTGCGGGAACGACGTCGTTCCATGGCCGGCGTGCCGGCGTTGCGCATCGCGGGGTCGATGGTGGTCCGTTCCTCGTGTGCGTGACGCCGTCGCGTCGGGATGGCCTGTTGCGCCGGTCCCGTGTACGAGGACGATGCCGGCCGCTTGCGCGCCGCCACCGCGGTACCACCTCGCTTGTCGCGTCGGTTCCGGTTCCGTGGGAGCCGGCCGGGCGACCGCTTGAGTTCGGCTGTGTCGGGCCGATCCCGTCGGTTCTACTGGGCGGATGGCCGGTTGCGGCGCTCCGCTGTTCTTCCGAAGGCTCCCCGCTGATGACGGATCGTCGCCTGTTGCGCCGCCCATCGTAGCACGGCGCCGTGCCAAAAACGGAAGGCCGTCCCACGGGCGTTCCATGGGACGGCCGGCATCGTCACTCGGCGGATTCGAGCTCGCCGTACTTGTTCTGGTACTGCAGCAGCTGGTCGTTGATCTCCAGCTTCTCCTCGATCACACCCTGCCACAGGGAGTTGAGGGAGTCGTTGGAGATCTCCATCTCGGAGATCTTCGCGTCCTTCTCATCGAGCTGCGGCTGCACGTAGGCGTGCATGCCGGCGGCGCCTGCGCCGGCCCCGATGATCAGCGCGGCCACGGCGGCCACCGCCACATGCCACGGCTTCATCCCGCCCTTCTTGGCCTGGGCTTCGCCCTTCGCCTCGTCGACGGACTGGGACTGGACCTGGATGTCGCTCATGAATCGGTACTCCTTTATATATTCTTCTGTATTCCTCTTCGTGTCGGCCGGGCATTCGTCGCCGCGGCCGCCGACCGATTCTATCGGCCGCGTCGCATCCCGTCCAGCCGTCGCCGTCCAGCGTGGCGCGACGGCGACGCACGCGATACGCGCATAACTCACGTGCATCATCACAGCGCGGGAACGCACGCATGCGACGGGGCCGCGTCTTGCGTAAGACGCGGCCCCGTCATGGAGGAAAGCGGGATGGCCGAACGGAATACCGAAGCCGGATGCCGGGCGGACGTCAGGCGGCGAAGCGCTCGCGGATCTGCGCGGCGGTGCCGTAGGACGCCTGCGCGCCGTAGCCGGTGGCCGCGTACGCGGACACGTAGGAGGCGAGGCGGGCGGCTTCGCGCAGTTCGAATCCGGAGGCGAGGCCGGCCAGGACGGTGCCCATGAACGAGTCGCCGCAGCCGGTGGTGTCGACGGCGTTGACGCGCACCGGGGCGATGCGGGTGATCGTCTCGTCGGCGCAGGTCGCGTCGAGGACCATCGAGCCGTCGCCGCCGAGCGTGACGATCGCCTGGTCGAAGCCGAACTCGCGCATGCGCTCGAGCGCGCCGGCCCAGTCGAAGCCGTCCCAATCGTCGTCGTCGGGTTCGTCGATGCCGAGCAGCTGGGCCATCTCGTGCTCGTTGACGAGCAGGATGTCGGAGGCGTCGACGAGCTCGCGCGGCAGGACGGGCGTGAACGGCGAGTTGTTGAGCAGCACCTTGACGCCGGCCTCGTGGCACATGCGCGCGGCGGCGGTCACGGTCTCGATCGGGCTTTCGAGGCACAGGCCCAGCACCGTGGACTTGGTGAGCGGCTCGCGCATCGATTCGATGTAGTCGACGGTCACCTGCGCGTTGGAGCCGGGCGAGTAGACGATGGTGTTCTCGCCGGCCGCGTCGACGGTGATGACCGTGGTGCCGCTCGGGCCGAGCACGCGGCGCACGTGTCCGGTGTTCACCCCGGCCTCGCCGAGCTTGCCGAGCAGGAAGTCGGCGTTCGCGTCGGAGCCGACCGCGCCGAACATCTGCACGGTGGCGCCGATGCGCGCGGCCGCCGCGGCCTGGTTGCCGGACTTGCCGCCGGGCAGCACCTGCAGCGGACCACCGGTGATGGTCTCCCCCGGTCCGGGCAGGCGTTCGGCGGTGACCGTGTAGTCGGCGTTCATCGAGCCGACCACGGAGACGGTGCCGTGGATGCGGTCGAGGCCGGCGAGGATCTCGGATGTGCTGGACATGGGTTCCTTCTTTCTGTCGTCGTATGTCGGCCGGCCGTACCGGCATCGGGTGCGGCGCACGTCGCCGTCGCGCCCGATGCCGTGGGGCCGGTATCGGTCAGTCGGCGTAGATCCGCTTGCGGAAGGCGAAGAAGACCAGCAGACCCAGGATCGGCACGAGGCCGGCCAGGAGGAAGATGTTGGAGTAGCTGGCGGCCGCTCCGGTGGCGCCGACGACGCTGAAGCCGGAGAACGCCTGGGCGCTCATCAGGCCGCTGAACAGGGCGATGCCGATGGACGGGCTGACGTTCATGACGAGGTCGTTCATGCCCACGCCGCGGCCGGACTCGTCCTGCGAGAGGGTGCCGAGCACGGTGGAGACGACCGGCGAGTACATGAGGCCCTGGCCGGCGTAGTACAGGCAGGCGCACAGGGTGAGCACGATGAAGCCGGAGTTGACGGCAAGACCGGAGGCGATGTAGCCGGCGGCCATGAGCGTGCCGGCGATCGGCAGGACGACGCGGATGCCGAGCTTGCCGACGATGCCGCCCGAGCAGATGCCGAACGCGGCGGCGACGAGGAACGCGAACACGATGTGCATGGACACCTGGGTGGTGGTCATGCCGTACACGCTCGCGCCGATCGCGTTGAACATCGGGGAGATGATGTACTGCGGGAAGTAGAACACGAGGATGAGCGCGATGGCGCACAGCCAGCGGGTGTTCTTGAAGAAGTCGACGGTGATGAACGGCTTGTCGGCCTTGGTGATGTACACGCCGAAGCCGATGAACAGCACCACGGCGAGCGCGAGCATCCACCATGCCATGTAGGAGAAGAACAGGGTGAGGAACGCGGTGGCCAGGCCGAAGATGAGGAAGCCGCGCCAGTCGATCTTCTCGCCGTCGCCCTGGCGGTCGGGCAGGTTCTTGAGCAGCAGCGGCAGGAACACGATGGTGACCGCCGGGATGAGGAACAGGTACTGCCAGGCGATGGAGCTGAGGATGCCGGCGGCGAACACGCCGATGGACGCGGAGATCTGGTAGCCGGCGGTGAACAGGCCGAAGAAGACGACCTTGAGTTCGGGCTTGAGGTACTTGCTGGCCACGACGAGGAACGCGGAGCCGGCGACCTGTTCGCCTGCGGTCTGCAGGACGCGCGCGATGATCACGGTCCACAGGTTGGCCGGGAAGATGAAGTTGGCCACGAAGCCGAAGATGGAGCCGATGAACAGGGTGACGAGGCCCACGACGACGAGCTTCTTGAGGGAGACGAAGTCGCCCAGCGAGCCGTAGATGAAGCACACGATGCCCAGCACGAGGCCGGGGATGGCGGTGATGAGGGACGCCTGGGCGGGGGCGCCGACGTCCTCGCCGACCTGGGCGAAGACGAGGTTGAAGCCCTGGAGGCACAGCGTGCCGAGGATGAAGGTGACGAGCAGCGGGATCAGGGCCTTGACGGCCATCTTGCTGCTGGTTTCGGGGTCCGACCACGGGTTGCGGACGGTTGCGGTGTTCGACATGATTGGTTCCTTCTGCCGTTTGCGGGTGACGCTGTCGGTCCGGCCCGCCGTCGTCTCGGCGACCGAGGACTTCCCTATCCTGCGGGCGCCGTGACGGCGGCGGGCCGGGGTTCGGTCAGCCGGCGTGCTGCGCCAGCGTGGTGATGCGGGTCATGAATTCGTCGAGGAAGCGCGGCACGTCGACGCCGAGCGCGACCTTCATGGTCTTGTGCGGGTCGTTGAGCCGGGTCTCGTCGCCGATGGTGCGGCCGCGGGTGGGGCCGTCGACGTCGACCTTCATGTTGATCGGCAGCAGGCTCACGAGCGTCGGGTCGACGGCGACGCCGACGGCGAGCGGGTCGTGCAGGCCGCAGCCGCCCAGATGCGGCGATGTGGTCTCGTAGGCCTTGATGTAGAAGTCGGCCATGTCGGCGAGGAACGTGCCGGCCTTGGTGCCCAGGTCGCGCCAGCGGGCGGTCTCCTTGTAGGTGAGCAGGGTCTGCAGGGTCACGTCGAGGCCGATCATCGTGGCGGGCGCCCCGGAGCGGAACAGCAGGTCGGCGGCCTCCGGATCCTGCGAGATGTTGGCCTCCATGCACGCGTTGCAGTTGCCGGGGACGGTGAGCGCGCCGCCCATGAGGACGATGTCGCCGATCTCGTCCTTGATCTCGGGGGCCTTCTCGATGGCGGCGGCGATGTTGGTCATCGGGCCGGTGGGCACGTAGACCAGGTCCTTGCCGTAGGTCTTGACCGCGTCGATGATGAAGTCGACGGCGGATTCGCTCTCCGCCTCGCGCGGCGAGTCGGGGATCTCGACGTCGCCGATGCCGTTGTCGCCGTGGATGAACTTGGAGATCTCCAGCACCTCGAAGGAGTCGGTGGTGCGGGAGTGCTCGATGCCCTTGTACACCTTGACCTCCGGGTGGCCCAGGATGTCGGTGACGGCCAGTGCGTTGCGCACGCCCTGCTCGAGCAGCACGTTGCCGTACGTGCCGGTGATGCCGATGAGCTCGACCTCGGGGCTGCCCAGCGCGTACGCGATGGCGAGGGCGTCGTCGACGCCGGTATCGAGATCGAGAATGAGTTTCTTCATGGTTGTGCCCTTTCCTCGTTGATGGCGGTCAGGTCATCTGCGACCGTGATGATATACACCAAAGCTAGTGGTTTAACGTTTTATCATCGGACAATCATCATGATAAAACGTTAAATCAGTGATGTCAAACGGAAGGCGACACGCCGGCGCCAGCGTGTCGCGCCGACGAAACCGAAGCGGGAACGTCATGGGAGGCGGCACGCGCATCGACGGACGGCGGTCCGCCATCGGCACGCCGGGCATCACGCCCATCGGAGCGTCGGAGCGTCGGACCGGCGGGGCGACGGCTGCAGAACGGCGCGGCTATCGCAGCGCCGGACCGGTGGATCCTCGAGGCACGAACACGGTCGGCACGTAGTGCGTGCCTCCCTTGCGCGACTCCTTCGACGCAATCTGGTCGAGCAGCATCGCCACGCCCTGCAACCCCATCGAATCGACCTGCTGGGAGATCACGGAGATGCTCGGCGTCATCAGACGGAACGCGCTGATGTCGTCGAACGATACGAGCGACACGGCACGCCCGATCTCGACGTCGGCGTCATGCAGCAGACCAATCATCGTGATCGCATCCGGCGAATATGCGCAGATGATGGCGCTCACCCCGGCGTCACGCAGACTCGCGAGCGCCTCCTTGCGTGATTCGTAGGTCGAGTCGCATGAGACGACCACGGGGTCGATCGTCCCGTCGGATCCGGCGGCGATCGCCTCGAATGCGGTGCGTCGTTCGTTGACGCTGAACGAGCCGAGCGAGGGATGGGCGACGAAGCCGATGCGGGTGTGCCCCAGTCGCGTCAGGTCGCGGATCGCGGAGAGGATGCCGGGGTACGGGTCGGAGATGACGAACGGCACCGAGTCGACGCCCTGGACGCGGCGGTCGACGAACACCAACGGCAGGTCGCGTGCGATGAGCGACTTCACGCCCGGCGATTCGACGCCCTGCGGCACCACGATGGCGCCGTCGATGCGCTGGCCGAGCAGGTTTTCGATGAATCCGTCCTGGCGCGCCACGTTCTCCCCCGACGTGCCGACCAGTGTGGTGTAGCCGCGGCGATACAGTTCGTCCTCCATGGCCGAGACGAGGTCCGCGAAGTAGGGGTTGCGCAGGTCGGGTACCAGCAGGCCGACGGTGTTCGTCTCGGACGAGCGCATCGACCGGGCGCGACGGTCGGGTACGTAGCCCAGCCGTTCGACCGTGCTGAGGACGTGTTCGCGCGTCTCGTCGGAGAAGCGGCCCTTGCCGTGCAGGATCTGGGAGACGGCCGTGATGGACACGCCGGCCTCGCGGGCCACATCACGTATCGTCACGAACGCCATTCGTCACTCCCTTCCACGCCGGTTCCGGCTCCGTTTCCATTTCACAGGATAGCGGATGGACGTGGCGGCGTTGCGGCACACCGGCAGGAACGCAGGACGGGGCAACCCGCAAGCCGCATGTGACATCCGCTGCGTCGCGATCCGTGCACACCGCCCGATTCTTATACAGCTAGCGACGCAAAGGTCCTCTTCCGCGTCGCAATCCGTACACTTCGGCATCCTTTCATACGGATCGCGACGCGCCCCCGTTTTGCGTCGCAATCCGATATCCGCGTTCCCCGCATACGGATTGCGACGCCACCGGCCTGTTCCGAGTCGTAACCTGTACAAAGAGCCAGATTCCCATACGAATCACGACGAAACACACCCCGTCAGCGTCGCAATCCGCACACCCCGCCCCAGTCCCATACGGCTTGCGACGCGAAGGGCAGCTTCCGCGTCGCAATCTGCATGCCGGGCCGGATACATATACGAGTCCCGTCGCACGGGAATCCGTGCGACGGGACTCTGCAGTCGGAGCCGACGGAGTTCCGTCGACCGATCAGTCGGCGTCGGCCGCCAGCTCGCCGGCGGCGAGTTTCTCCTCGAGCTCGGCGACGATGCGTTCGTGCATCTTCTCGTCGATCTTCACCTTGAACAGGAAGACGAGCAGGCTCAGCACGATGAACCCGAGCGGGACGTACAGGGCGAACATCTTGAACGTGTGGATGTTCGACGCGGTCATGTCCGCGGCGGTGGCGGTGCCGACCATGCCGGCGGCCAGTGCGACGAAGCCCGTGATGGCGTTGGAGAACGCGCCGGCGAGCTTGTCGAGCATCGGGCGCACGGAGAGGATGACCGCCTCGTTGCGCTTGCCGTTCTTGAGCTGGCCGTATTCGATCGAGTCGGTCATCGACAGGATCGCGGTCATCTGGATGAACGTGGCGGGCAGGTAGAACAGGACGAGCGCGACGACCACGACCGGCAGGCTGGACGCGCCCACCGACAGCAGCAGGTAGGCGGCGATCATGAAGCCGAGGCCGCCCAGGTACAGCCAGCGGCGCGGGATGCGCCGGTTGAGCGCCGGGTAGAGCGGCGTGGTGAGCAGTCCGATGACCAGCGAGATGACGCCGGTGATGGAGAACGCGTCCGGCAGGCCGAGCACGAACTTGAACAGATAGAACATGACGCCGGTGGTGGCGACGTTCGCGACCGCGTACAGCAGGTAGCTGAGCGCCACCCACAGCAGCTGGTCGTTCTGCGCGATGGCCTTGAACGCCTGCAGCGGGCCGCCGCTCTTGTCGGTCTTGGACCGCAGCGCGCTCTGGTCCTCCTTGGTGCCGAACACGACGGACCATGCGGTCAGGATGCCCAGCATCGCGACGATGATGCCGAACGCGGTCCATCCGGTCTGGGTCTGCACGCCGCCGGAGAACGAGAAGAACGCGACGATCGGCACGACGACCACGGTGATGCCGTTGTAGCCGATCGATCCGGTGAACGAACCGAGGGCCGTGTACAGGCTGCGCTCGTGCGAATCGGACGAGATGGCCGGGATCATGCCCCAGTAGGAGATGTCGCGGATGGAGTAGAACACGTCGAGCACGATGAACGTGACGACGAACAGCACGATGAACCAGGTCTGGTTGACGTTGACCAGGCCGAACAGGCCGGTGAAGATCACGACGATGAGCAGCGCGGACACGAGGCCGCCGACGAACTGCCACGGGCGGAAGCGGCCGAACCGGGTGTTGGTGTTGTCGATGAGGTTGCCGATCAGCGGGTCGAGGAAGATCTCGGCGATGCGGATGCCCGAGATCAGCGACGTGATGACGGCGATGAGGCGGGTCGCCACGGCCTGGTCGACGCCGGCGAACAGCGTGCTGGTCACGTAGACCATGAAGTAGGTGCTGAGGGCGTTGTAGAACGCGGCCTGGCCGAGATTGCCGAACGCGTAGGCGACGCGCTGCACCAGACGGTCCCGTTTCGCCTTGCCGGACAGCGGATCGGCCGGGGCGTCGACCGCCTCCCAGACGGTTCTGGCCGCGGAGACGACCTTGACGCGCGGCGTGGTCCCGGCGTCGCCGTCGACATCGGGACGAAGGTCGGATTGCGACTCCGATTCGTGTGGATTGGCCATGATTCTTCTCCTTAGAAGCATATCCGGTGGAATCCTCTCCGATTCCATGAGTGGAGTGTACAGTGTAACTTCGTTTTAGTAAAATTATTAACTGATATCCATTACCCAGCGGCGTGTCGAAACGCCGCAAAACACCACCAGAAACCCACAGACAACACACCCGGAATGCGAGGAGAAGAACACCCAAGCCCCCGAAGGACACAGCGCGGAGCACCTATCTCAACCACAACCACACTCAGGTCTCTCACCCCAGAAAGCCCGTACGCGGCGCGCGCGATTTGCATCCCCAACCACAAGGTATTACTTTGTTAAGTAAAGAGTTTTACCTATACCGATAACACTCTGACATCACCAGCATTACAACGACGTACGGCAAGGAGTTCACCAATGTCCGCTTCCACAGCCTCGACCCCGACCGAAATATCCGACATCCCGATTTTGCGTTCGCCCGCGGCTTCGACCTCGTGGCTGGCCGATCCGACCGTCTACGCGGTCAATCGCCTTCCGGCTCATTCCGATCATCGGTTCTTCGATCACGCGCCGGCGCCCGAGGAGACGATGACGCTGCGCCAGAGTCTCGACGGGGAATGGCGCATCGCCGTCGTCAGCGCCCCGACGGAGGGATTCCCGCTGGACGGTGGGAAGGCAGGTTCCGATACCGTGGCTCCGGCATTCGTCGAAGCCGGATTCGACGACTCCGGCTTTTCATCCATCCCCGTCCCCTCCACGTGGGAGACCGCGGGACTGCTGCGGCCGCAGTATGTGAACATCCAGTATCCGTGGGATGGCCACGAAGCCGTCGAGCAGCCGGGCGTCCCCGAACTCAATCACGTCGGGGTCTACCGTCGCCGGTTCGCCCCGTCCGCCGAAACGCGCCGCGCCATCGACGAGGGCCGCCGCGTCACGCTCACCTTCCACGGAGCCGCCACTGCGATCTACGTATGGCTCAACGGAAGCTTCATCGGCTATGCCGAGGATTCCTTCACCCCCAGCGAGTTCGACGTGACCGACGCGCTGCGCCCCGACGGCAACGTCCTGGCCGTCGCCTGCTATGAGCATGCGAGCGCCTCGTGGCTGGAGGATCAGGATTTCTGGCGTCTGCACGGCCTGTTCCGGTCGGTGGAGTTGACGGCGTATCCGTCGGTGCATGTCGAGGATCTGCATGTGGTCGCCGATTACGAGCATCTGGACGGGTCCGGCGTGCTGTCGGTGGATGCGTCGGTGCGCAACGTGCGGGATGCGGCGTCGTTACGTGCGACGCTGGCGGGTCCGGATGGGGCGACGCTGTGGCAGTGGGTGTATGGAATCGATGAGATCGCGTCCGAATCGCAGGATGGGAATGGGCTGACGCCGGTGTCGTTCTCGGCGCCGGTGGGCGTGGTGCTGCCGTGGAGCGCCGAGTCGCCGTCCCTGTATACGTTGACGCTCACACTGGAGTCGTCCGACAAGCGGGTGCTTGAGGTGGTGCCTCAGCGTATCGGCTTCCGACGGTTCGTGATCGAAGGCGGCATCATGCGGCTCAACGGCCGTCGTATCGTGTTCCGGGGCGCGAACCGTCATGAGTTCGACTCCCGTCTGGGACGTGCGATCGGCGAGCGGGAGATCCGGGAGGATCTGGTGGCGTGCAAGCGCAACAACATCAATGCGGTGCGCACGTCGCATTATCCGAACCAGTCGCGCTTCTACGAGCTGTGCGACGAGCTGGGCCTGTATGTGATCGACGAGACGAACATCGAGACGCATGGCAGCTGGTGCACGCCGGGCGATGTGCCGACGCCCGAGTGCGCGGTTCCGGGCAGCCGCCCCGAGTGGGAGGGCGCGTGCGTGGACCGTCTGGCATCGATGGTCGGCCGTGACCGGAACCATCCGTGCGTGCTGCTGTGGTCGTTGGGCAACGAGTCGCATGCGGGTGACGTGTTCCGGGCGATGTACCGGTTCGCGCATGCGGCCGATCCGACGCGGCCGGTGCATTACGAGGGCATGACGTGGGATCGCGCCTATGAGGATGTGTCGGATGTGGAGACGCGCATGTATGCGAAGCCCGCCGACGTGGAGGCATATCTCAAGGCCGATCCGAAGAAGCCGTATATTTCGTGTGAGTACATGCA
Source organism: Bifidobacterium samirii (assembly GCF_003952945.1). Classification (GTDB taxonomy): domain Bacteria; phylum Actinomycetota; class Actinomycetes; order Actinomycetales; family Bifidobacteriaceae; genus Bifidobacterium; species Bifidobacterium samirii. The sequence continues at coordinate 175,044 of NZ_QXGK01000003.1, read as the reverse complement.
TGCGATGGGCAATTCGGTGGGAGGCCTGCACCTGTACACCGAGTTGGAGCGGTATCCGCATTACCAGGGTGGCTTCATCTGGGATCTCATCGATCAGGCGCTGGTGCAGCGGATGGACGACGGCTCGGAGCGGCTCACATACGGCGGCGACTGGGACGACCGCCCGTCGGATTACGAGTTCTCCGGCAACGGTCTGCTGTTCGCGGACCATACGCCGACGCCCAAGATGCAGGAGGTGAAGCGCCTGTACGCGCCGGTGACAGTCGTTCCCGATGAATCCGGCGTGGAGATCCGCAACGGCAATCTGTTCGTTTCGACGGCGGACGACGTGTTCGAGGCCCGGATGCTGGTCGGCGGCGAGGAGCGCTGGAGCGCGAGGTACGGGTTCGATGTGCCGGCCGGGTGCACGGGCCGTTTCCCGGTCGCGTTCCCCTCGACTGATGACGTCGCGCTCGCGTCCGATGCGGGCGCCGACGGCCGTGTCGAGGTGACGTACGAGGTTCGTCAGCTGCTGGCCGAGGCGACCGCATGGGCGCCGGCCGGTCATGAGCTGGCGTTCGGCCAGCATACGGTCGTGGTCGACGCGCCGGCCGGAATCGCGAAGCCGACCGCGTCCGCAGCCGATGGAACGGTGACCGTGGGCCGTTGGAACGTGGGTGTGCGTCATGCGGACACCGAGGTCGTGTTCTCGCATACGCAGGGCGGCGTTGTGTCGTTCGTGCGCGGCGGCCGCGAGATGGTCGTCCGCCGACCGTCGATCACCTGCTTCCGCCCGCTCACCGACAACGACCGCGGCAACGGCTCCGGGTTCGACAGGGCGCGCTGGATGCCGGCGGGGCGCTATGCGAAGGTCGTCGACCATGCCATCGAGGCGGACGGAACCCGCGCGGTCGCCCGGTACACGTACGAGCTGGCCGAGCCGGGACGCACGCGTGTGGAGGTGCGCTATGAGGCGCAGGCGTCCACCGGCGACGTGCGCATGACCGTCTCGTATCCGGGTGCCCAGGACGCGCCGTCGCTCCCCGCGTTCGGCATCGAATGGATGCTGCCGAAGCGGTATGACCATCTGCGCTTCTATGGCCTCGGCCCCGAGGAGACGTATGCGGACCGTCTGCACGGCGGACGGCTGGGCGTGTTCGAACGCACGGCGTCGCAGGACTGCGCCCCGTATCTGGTGCCGCAGGAGACCGGCAACCATGAGGGCGTGCGTTGGGCCGAGGTCACGGATGCGAACGGCCACGGCATGCGCATCGAGGCCGCGGCCGGGACCGGAGCCGCGTTCAGCGCGAGCCTGCTGCCGTACAGTTCGCTGATGCTGGAGGAGGCGACGCACGCGGACGAGCTGCCGCCGGTCCGGCACACGTTCCTGCGTCTGCTGGCCGCGCAGATGGGCGTCGGCGGCGACGATTCGTGGGGTGCGCCGGTGCACGACCCGTATCTGATGCCCGCATCCCATCCGTATGAGCTCGACGTGACGCTGCGTCTTATCTGACACGCGTAGGACCCACTGAGTCTCCGGAGTTCCTGCACAGTGCGGGGCGTATGAGGATCTCATACGCCCCGCACTTCTTTGTGTATATCGGCGCCGACCGGATCGGGATTCCCGGCGCACGCCGTCCGTCAGTGAGCCGGGACGAAGCTGCCGCGCACGGTCATCGACGTGGAGATGAGCAGATGATGGCGCACGCGCCGACGTTCGGCGATCGATTCGGCGAGCATCGTGATCGCGGACGCCGCCAGGTCGTCCAGGTCGATCGCGAACGTCGTCAGCGGCGGTGACGTGTAGCGGGCGATCGTCTGGTCGTTGATGCTGACCAGCGCCATGTCGTGCGGCACGAGCACGCCCGCGGCGGCGCACGCCTGCAGCGCGCCCACCGCGATCGGGTCGGCGGCGACGATGACGGCGTCCGGCAGGTCGTCGGCGTGGTCGGCCAGCATCCGGGCGGCCATGTCGCGCCCGTTGTCGACGGTGAACGGTCCCTCGGCGTAGACGAGGCCGTCGCAGTCGACGCCGAGACGGGCGCTCCATTCACGGAACGCGAGCAGACGCGGATCCTCCTGCCGGCGGTACTGTCCCATCGTCTCCCCGGTGCCGCCGATGAATCCGATGCGGCGCATGCCGGCCGCCGTCAGCGAGTCGAGCGCGTCCAGAATCGTCTGCGACAGATCCGGACGAACCGAGTCGAACAGGTTCGGGGCCGGGTTGATGTCGACGAACACGCCGTTGGGCAGCAGCTCGTGCAGACGCTTCAGATCATCAAATGAGGGCGCTTCGGGTCCGGTGGCGATGAACCCGTCGTACTCCCCCGCCTCGGCGATCATGTCGTCGACTCCGGAGCAGGCGACCAGTTCCATGTTCTGCGCCTTGGCGTGGCGTTCGAGCGTCTCGCGCAGTTGGTCGAAGTACGCGTCCTGAAGTTCCTCGACCGGCGTGAAGTCGTCGAGCACCGCCACCTTACGCGGCAGCGCGAGCCGGCGCGCACCCGCCGCATATCCCAGTTCCTCGCTCGCCTCGATGATGCGGCGGCGCGTGGCTTCCCGGACCGACAGCGTCGGGTCGCCGTTGAGCAGCCTCGACACCGTGGCCTGCGAATATCCCGATTTCTGGGCTATCTCACGAATCGTGACCATGACGTCCCCTCAAGCGGATGGTAAATTCTGTTACTGAAATCAGTGTAACGTGCCATGAGGCCGCCGCGGCCGCCCGACGCACGGTATCCCCTCGATGGCACAATAAGGCGCATGAGTGAAATGAGCGCCATCAGCGAAACGCAGTCCACCATCTCCACCGACTCCACCGTCCCCGTCGACTCCGAGCAGTCCGCCCCGCACGCCTTCTCCGAGCGCGCGCTGGGCACGCCGCTGGGTGCGGCTCCGGTCCGCGTGCTGTTCCTCGGCGCGGGCGAACTGGGCAAGGAGGTCGCGATCGAGCTCATGCGTCTGGGCGCGTGGGTGTGCGCCGCCGACTCGTATGCGGGCGCGCCCGCCCAGCAGGTCGCGCATGAGGCGCGCGTCCTCGACATGGCCGACCCGGTCGCGCTGCGCGCCCTGTTCGATGAGGTCCGTCCCGACATCATCGTGCCGGAGGTCGAGGCGATCGCCACGTCCGAACTGGCCGCGGCGGCCGCGTCCGGCGCGCAGGTCGTGCCCAGCGCCGGCATCGCGGCGATCTGCATGGACCGCGAGCGCCTGCGCGTCATCGCGCATGAGGAGCTGGGCCTGCCGACCACGCCGTACCGGTTCGCGGGTTCGTTGGAGGAGCTGCGTGCGGGCGCTGCCGAGGTGGGGTATCCGTGTGTGGTCAAGCCGGTGATGAGCTCGTCCGGTCATGGCCAGTCGGTGGTGCGTTCCGCGGATGCGATCGATGCGGCGTGGACGGAGGCGCAGACGGGTCGTCGTGCGGCCGGCGAGGGCGACGTGTCGCGCGTGATCGTGGAGGCGCTGGCGCCGTTGGATTATGAGCTGACGGTGCTGACGGTCTCGTCGAGCGCCGGCATCGTGACGTGCGCTCCGATCGGGCAGCGTCAGGAGTCGGGCGACTACCGTGAGTCGTGGCAGCCGGCGGCGGCGAGCGACGGCGTGCTGGCGGAGGCCGGTCGCATCGCGCGTGCGGCGGTCGAGGGTCTGGTCGCGAAGGCGAGTGCGGCCGGCGAGCGCGGCTGGGGCGTGTTCGGCGTGGAATTGTTCGTGCTGACGGACGGTTCGGTGCTGTTCAACGAGGTGTCGCCGCGTCCGCATGATACGGGCATGGTGACGATGGCGTCGCAGCGTCTGAGCGAGTTCGCGCTGCATGCGCGCGCGATCCTGGGTCTGCCGGTTGCGGAGGGTCATGTGGCGTCGGAGCTGCCGGCGGGCCGTGTGGCGGCGAGCCATGCGATCGTCGTGGCGGGCGACGGCGAGGCGGTGTTCTCGGGTGTGGGCCGCGCGCTGGCCGATCCGGATGCGGATCTGCGCATCTTCGCCAAGCCGCAGGTGCATGGCCATCGTCGTATGGCGGTCGCGTTGGCGGTCGGCGACAGCGAGGCGGATGCGCGCGCGAGGGCCGGCCGTGTGGCCGATGCGCTCGATATCGTCGTGCGCTGACGCCGACTGACGTCCGGATGCCGTCGGTTGACGTCCGACCGGCGTCCGGCTGACGTTTCGCCGTCGTCCGTTAACGGGGGCGTCGTGCGCCGATCGCGGCGTACGACGCCCCGTTGCCGTCCGACGGGGCCGGCGGCATGGTTGTAGCCCCGGATTGCTACTCTTTGAGGGTTAGTTCAGCTCAATTCTCCCCCTAAATCTGGAAGGCGATAATGGAGAAACTGGAAAAGCTCTACGAGGGCAAGGCCAAGAAACTGTACGCAACCGACGACTCCGACATCCTGTGGGTCGACTACATGAATCAGGCCACCGCCGGCAACGGCGCCAAGAAGGCCCAGATCGAGGGCAAGGGCAATCTGAACAACCACATCACCTCCGTGATCTTCGACCTGCTCAAGGCGCGCGGCGTGGACAGCCACTTCGTCAAGCGCCTGTCCGACACCGAGCAGCTGGTGCGCAAGATGGACATGTTCCCGCTGGAGATCATCATGCGCAACACCGCCGCCGGCTCCTTCGCGAAGCGCTACGGCGTCGAGGAGGGCACCGACCTGAAGAAGCCGATCCTCGAGTTCTGCTACAAGTCGGACGATCTGGGCGACCCGTTCATCAACGACGACGGCATCGTGGCCCTCGGCCTCGCCACCGAGGAGGAGCTGGCGGAGATCTCCCGTCAGGCCCGCGCCGTCAACGCCGCGCTCGTCGACATCTTCTCCAAGATCGACGTCAAGCTCGTCGACTTCAAGATCGAGGAGGGCAAGACCTCCGACGGCCGCATCCTGCTCGCCGACGAGATCACGCCGGACACCTGCCGCCTGTGGGACCTCAAGGACAAGAGCGGCAAAATCGAGCATCTCGACAAGGACCTGTTCCGCCGCGACCTGGGCGACATCATCCCCGCCTACGAGGAGATCTACGCCCGTCTGACCGCCCTGGCCGAGGCCGAGGGCGTCGAGCGCGCCGAGTAGCGAACGCCACGGCTCCCTTTTACCGAAAGGGAGCCGTATTCGTCTTTGCGCGCCACCCGCGCAGGACCACTCAGACTTCAACTACTTCAACAGCAACAGAAAAGGATCCCCATGGTTTTTCGCGTGTATGTGGAGAAGAAGCCCGGATTCGACGTCGAGGCGCAGCAGCTGTGCGCCGAGCTCAGGACCATCCTGGGCGTCGACGCGCTGACCGGCGTGCGCGTCGTCAACCGCTATGACGTGGAGGGCATCGGCGAGGAGCTGTTCGCCCAGGCCGTGCCGACCGTGTTCAGCGAGCCGCAGGTCGACGACGTCGCCTACGACATGCCCGACTTCGGCGAGGCGACCGTGTTCGCCACCGAGTTCCTGCCCGGCCAGTTCGACCAGCGCGCCGATTCGGCCAGCGAATGCATCCAGCTGATCTCCCAGGGCGAGCGTCCCACCGTGCGCTCCGCGAAGGTGTACGCGCTCGAGGGCGCCCTGTCCGCCGAGGACGTGGCCGCCATCCGCAAGTACGTCATCAACCCGGTCGAAGCCCGCGAGGCGGGTCTGGAGGCCAAGGACACGCTCAAGGCGCAGGTGCCCACGCCCGGCAAGGTCGAGGTCATCGACGGCTTCACCGGCATGGACGCCGAGGCGGGACGCGCCTTCATCGCCGAGCGTGGCCTCGCGATGGATCTGGCCGACCTGGAGTTCTGCCAGCGCTACTTCGAGCAGGAGGGCCGCCAGCCCACGATCACCGAGATCAAGGTGATCGACACCTACTGGTCGGACCACTGCCGCCACACCACGTTCGGCACGCAGCTCGACGAGATCGCCATCGACGACGCGACCGTGAAGGCCGCGTTCGAACGCTACCTCGAGATGCGCCACGAGCTGGGCCGCGACGCCAAGCCCGTGTGCCTCATGGACATGGGCACGATCGGCGCCAAGTGGCTCAAGAAGAACGGCATCCTGAAGAACCTCGACGAATCCGAGGAGATCAACGCCTGCACCGTCAAGGTGAAGGTCGACGTGAACGGCGAGGACCAGGACTGGCTGTTCCTGTTCAAGAACGAGACCCACAACCATCCGACCGAGATCGAGCCGTTCGGCGGCGCCGCCACCTGCATCGGCGGCTGCATCCGCGACCCCCTGTCGGGCCGTTCCTACGTGTATCAGGCGATGCGCGTGACCGGCGCGGCCGATCCGACCGTCCCGGTGTCGCAGACGATGGAGGGCAAGCTGCCGCAGCGCAAGCTCGTCACCACCGCCGCGGCCGGCTATTCGTCGTACGGCAACCAGATCGGTCTGGCCACCGGCCAGGTCGACGAGATCTACCATCCGGGCTACGTCGCCAAGCGCATGGAGGTGGGCGCGGTCGTGGCCGCCACCCCGGCCGACCATGTGCGCCGCGAGACGCCGGCCCCGGGCGACCGCATCATCCTGCTGGGCGGCCGTACCGGCCGTGACGGCATCGGCGGCGCGACCGGCTCGTCCAAGGCGCACAACGTCGAATCGCTCGAACTGGACGGCGCCGAGGTGCAGAAGGGCAACGCGCCCGTCGAGCGCAAGCTGCAGCGCCTCTTCCGCCGCGGCGACGCGTGCCGTCTGATCAAGCGCTGCAACGACTTCGGCGCGGGCGGCGTGTCCGTGGCAGTCGGCGAGCTGGCCGACGGCCTGTTCGTGGACCTCAATGCCGTGCCGAAGAAGTACGAGGGTCTGGACGGCACCGAGCTGGCGATCTCCGAATCGCAGGAGCGCATGGCCGTGGACGTGGCCGCCGAGGACGTGGACGAGTTCCTGGGCTACGCGCGCGAGGAGAACCTCGAGGCGGTCGTCATCGCCGAGGTGACCGAGGATCCGCGCATGGTGATGACGTGGAACGGCGACCGCATCGTCGACCTGTCCCGCGAGTTCCTGTCGTCCAACGGCGCCGCCAAGCATCAGGTCGCGCACGTCGAAGCGCAGGGCGCGTACACGACGCCGTGGAACGAGGGCACGCTGGCCGAGCGCATGAACGCGATGGTCACCGACATCAACGTCGCCTCGAACAAGGGCCTGTCGGAGCGCTTCGACTCGACCATCGGCGCGGGCACCGTGCTCATGCCGTTCGGCGGCCGCCGCCAGCTCACCCCCAACCTCGCGATGGTGGCCAAGCTGCCGGTGTTCGGCGAGACCCGGACCGCCTCCGCGATGGCGTGGGGCTTCAACCCGTACATCATGAGCGCGAACCAGTTCACCGGCGCGTACCTGTCGGTCGTGGAGTCGCTCGCCAAGCTCGTCGCCTCCGGCTTCGAGCACGAGAAGGCGTATCTGAGCTTCCAGGAGTACTTCGAGAAGCTGCGCGACGAGCCGACCCGCTGGGGCAAGCCGCTGGCCGCTGTGCTCGGCGCGCTCATGGCGCAGGTCGACCTGGGCGCCGGCGCGATCGGCGGCAAGGACTCCATGTCCGGCTCGTTCGAGGACCTCGACGTGCCGCCGACGCTGATCTCCTTCGCCGTGGCCGTGGGCGACATGCGCCGCGCCACCTCCCCCGAGTTCAAGGGCGCCGGCCATCGCATCGTGCGCATCGCGCCGCGCTATCTGGCCGACGGCCTCACCCCGGACAAGGATGCGCTGCTCGAGGCGTTCTCCGTCGTCGAGGCGCTCACCGAATTCCATGACGCGCTGGCCGTGTCCACGCCGGGCTACGGTGCGACCGCCGAATCCCTGTTCAAGATGACGCTGGGCAACCGCATCGGCGTGAAGCTCGACGAGTCCATCGCCGTGGACGACCTGTTCGCGCCCGCGTACGGCTCGTTCATCGTGGAGCTGGCGGATGACGCGAAGATCCCGGCCGTGTCCAACCTCGTCGAGGTGGGCGAGATCGGTGTGACGACCGACGAATACGCGTTCGCGGCCGCCGGCGAAACGCTCGACCTGGACGCCGTGCAGGAGGCGTGGGAGTCCGGCATCGAATCCGTGTTCCCGTACCGCTCCAAGGGCGCCGAAAAGCACGCGACCGTCGAGACCGTGTCCTTCGAGGCTCCGAAGAAGACCGTGTACACGGGCGCCGGCGTCGCCAAGCCGCACGTCGTCATCCCGGTGTTCCCCGGCAACAACTGCGAGTATGATTCGGCCGCCGCGTTCGAGCGCGCCGGCGCGGACGTGACCACGCTGATCGTCAACAACCTGACGCCGGCCGCGGTCGCCGAGTCAACGCAGGCGCTGGCCGACGAGATCCGCCGCAGCCAGATCGTCATGATCCCGGGCGGCTTCTCCGGCGGCGACGAGCCGGACGGTTCCGCGAAGTTCATCACCGCGTTCTTCCGCTCCCCCGCCGTCACCGACGCGGTGCGCGACCTGCTCAACAACCGCGACGGTCTGATGCTGGGCATCTGCAACGGCTTCCAGGCGCTCATCAAGCTGGGTCTGGTGCCGTACGGCGACATCGTGCCGATGACCGCCGAATGCCCGACGCTGACGTTCAACACGATCGGCCGCCACCAGAGCCGTCTGGTGCGCACGCGCGTCGCGTCGAACCTGTCCCCGTGGCTGTCGCGCACCACCGTGGGCGACGTGCACACCGTGGCCATCAGCCACGGCGAGGGCCGCTTCGTCGCCTCCGACGACGTGCTCGCCCAGCTCAAGGCCAACGGCCAGATCGCCACGCAGTACGTGGACGAGGCGGGCGTGCCCGGCATGGATCTGGACGTCAACCCGAACGGCTCGCTGCTCGCCATCGAGGGCATCACCAGCCCCGACGGCCGCGTGTTCGGCAAGATGGGCCATTCGGAGCGTTCCGGCAACGGCCTGTACGTGAACGTCCCCGGCGACAAGTACCAGCCGCTCTTCGAGGCCGGCGTCGAGTACTTCGCCGCCTGACCTTGACCGAGTAGGCCAGTAGCCGTCACATCGGAGCGCAAAGGCGCCCGTTCCCCGCTGGGATCATCGATCCGGCAGGGAACGGGCGCCTTCGTCATACGCATCATCTGTCCGGCGTCGAGACGCCGGTGATTCGTCATCCGGGCGGAACCTAGGACCAGCGATATGATGCGGGGTCGTCGTCTTCCCGACCGCAATGGGTTCCGGAAGACGACGACCCCGTTTCGTATCAGGTCCGGATGGAGGCCCTCCGTCCGTCACTTCTTGTAGAACTCCGGATCGGACAGATTCAGCCCCTGGAAGCTCTTCTGCAGGCTGAGCGCGCACGGTTTGAACGACGCGTAGGTCATGCCGCCCGAGACGACGCCGCCGACGACGGGCACCGCCTTGGACACGCCCTTGGCGAAGATCTCCTTGGTCATGCGCACGCCGACCACCTGAGCCACCTTCTTGACGATCGGGTAGATGGTTCCCTTGGTGAGGGCCTTCCTCATCAACGCCTTGGCGGCATGCTGCTCGGCCGCCTTGGCGATCGCACCCACCGTCGCGACTGCACTTTGCACGCCGAACATCACGCCGAGGAACACCATGATCTCGTTCATCGTCGCATCGTCGATCTCGTCCTCATTGAGTTCAAAATCATCGAAGCCGTAGAGATAGGCGAGCTTCTGCATCACTCTCAGCATCGCGCCGAAGTACTGGGCGATGTCCGCCGGAACCGTCGCGGCCATGGCTATTCCGCCGGGCATGCCGGCCGCGAACGAAATCATCGACACCTTGTTGGTCTCGTAGTCGATGATCTGCTGGGCGATGGCGTCGATCCGGTCGCGTCCGATGCCCGCCTTGGCGGGGTTGCCCTTGATGGCGGCGTCGATGACATCGTCCTTGTAGTATTTGCGCAATTCCTTGCGCAGGAATCCACCGCGGTCCACCTGGACCATCGGCAGGCGCATGGTCTGGCGGACCACCATCGCCGTATCGAAGTTCTCGGCGGCGCCCTTGACCGAGCCGATTGCGTCGCCGCCCGCCTTGCCGACGGCGCGACCCGCCTCACCGAGGCCATCGACCGCGGCCTTGCCCGCGCCCTCCAGTGCCGCGGCGGCTCCCTTCGCAGCTTGGTTCATCCCATTGGAGGCCTGCTTCGCAAGCGCTCCGAGACCATCGAACATACCCACGATGGCTCTCCTCTCATCTTCTCCTTGACGTCTTCTCCGCGATGCCGCCCGGGAAAACACACCCATCCAAACCGGCATCCACCGCCGTATCGTACCATCCGGATGAAACCGCCGGCCGTCGGCAGAGAAGACCATCAGGAAACCTGTCGTCACGGTTCACGTTCGAACTCATCACCGGAGCCTTCTACGGCATGGCCAGCGAATCGTTCTCACACCTCGTCCGCGAGGCATATCCGGCCGGCGACGCCCACTGACCGCAAGGCGACCGAAACCCAAACGAACACAACGCCTTGCCTTCCCCTCCGATCTCCAGGTCACCCATCAGTACCGGATAGCATTTGCTCAGATACGATTTAGTCAAGTATGATTGAGTAAATCGTACTTGACTAAATCACATCCGAGTAAAAGCACCAGGATGGAAGGCGGCAATCATGTTCATCGGGCGAGATCGCGAGCTCAAGGCGCTCGAGACGATGCACGAATCGGACCGGTTCGAGTTCGCCGTCATCTACGGGCGGCGACGGGTCGGCAAGACCGCGCTCATCAACCGGTTCATCGAAGGCCGCAAGGCCATCTACTTCATGGGCGTGGAAAGCAACGCCAAGCAAAATCTGGAGAACCTGAGCCAGAGCATTCTGGAAGGCCTCGATTCCTCGGGCGACGGCCCGACCGCGAACGCCACGTTCGATTCCTTCCAGACCGCATTGGAGCATGTCTTCCAACGGTCCAGAGACGAGCGGATCGTGCTCGCCATCGATGAATACCCGTACGTCGCACGCACCTCGGCGAGTCTGGCGTCCACGCTGCAGATGCTCATCGATCGGTACAAGGATGAGTCGAAGCTCATGCTCATCCTGTGCGGCTCGTCCATGTCCTATATGGAGGACGAGGTGCTGGCCTACAAATCCCCGTTGTACGGCCGTCGTACGGCGCAGATGCGCATCGAACCGTTCGATTTCGCCACGACCTGCCGGTATTTCAGCCGTTTCTCCGACGAGGACAAGGCGGTGGCCTATGGCATCGTCGGTGGCACGCCGCAATATCTGCTGCAGTTCGACGACCGGCTCGGCATCGAGGCCAATCTCAAACGGACGCTCCTCAACCCCGCGTCGGCACTGTTCGAAGAGCCCGAGAGTCTGCTCAAACAGGAGGTGCGCGAACCGGCGATCTACAATGCGATCATCACAGCCATCGCCACGGGGGCGTCGCGGCTTTCGGAGATCGCCGTGAAGATCGGCGAACCGACCAGCGTCTGCTCCGGATATCTCAAGAACCTGCTGGAACTGGGGCTGATCCGCAGGGAATCCCCCTACGGCGAGAAGCAGTCGCGCAAGTCGCTGTACGCCATCGACGACAATCTGTTCCGGTTCTGGTACCGCTTCATACCGCGCAACAGCTCCGTCATCGCGCGCGGCGCGCAGGACCTCGCATGGCGGCGCATCGAACCGCAGCTGAACGAATACATGGGACACGTGTTCGAGGACATCTGCATCCAATACCTGTGGAGCATGCTGCTCAACGGCGACTGCCCAGTGGATTTCAAAGACCTAGGCCGCTGGTGGGGCAACGATCAGACGCTACGTTCCCAAACCGAAATCGACATCATGGGAGAGCAGGACGCCGACACCGCGCTGTTCGGCGAATGCAAATGGACATCCGAGCCGGTCGATGTCGGCGTACTGGATCTGCTCGACCATCGCAGCCGCCTGTTCCGGTACACCCATACGCGACTGTATCTGTTCTCGCGCAGCGGATTCACCACGGGATGCGTCGAGAAAGCCGCCCGCATGGGCAACGTGGAACTCGTCTCCTACGACGACATCCTGTGCTACCACGAGACGCACTGAACACAAGGAAGACCGCGCATCCACCGTGGATGCGCGGTCTTCCTTCATCTCGCTTTGGGCAGCACGCCCGCTTACAGGCCCATTTCGGCCTTGAGTCGGGCGAGCTCGTCGTCCACGGACGGCGAATCGGCGCCCTTGAGGTACTTGTCGGCCAGTTCGTCGGCGCTGGACGCGGCCTCGTTGAGCGTCGCCTTCGCCTCGGCTGCGTCGAGCATGCGGTCGGCCTTGGCCTCCATGCGGTCGAACGCCTCCATCGACGAGCGGGCGCGGTCGCCGCCGGACGTGACCGCGTTGACGTGCTCCTGCGCCTTGGCGGCGGCGACCTTCGCCTTGATGGCGCTGCGGCGCGCCTCCAGCCCACCGATGTCGCTCACCAGCTTGTCGTGCAGCTGACGCATCTTCGTCGCGTTCGCCTCGGCCAGCTCGTAGGCGGTCGCCAGGCTTTCGCGCGTCTGCTCGTACTGCTGCTTCTTGGCGAGCAGTTCGCGCGCGTCCGTCTCGTTGCCGGCGGTCAGCGCGGCGCGCGCCGCCTTGCCATAGCGGGCGATCGTCTCGTCGCATTCGTCGAGACGCCGCTTCGCGCCGCGCGCGTCGGCCATGACGCCGGCGGTTTCGGTCTTGACCTCGGCCAGGTCCTCGCGCAGGTCGAGCAGCATCTGATCGACCATCTTCGCCGGGTCCTCGCACCGGTCGAGGATCGCGTTGATGTTGCTGCGCATAATGTCGCCGAATCGTTGGAGGATGCCCATGATTGCCTGCTTTCTTTCGTTGGTGGTTGGGTTGCCGATGATTGGTTGCCGATGATTGGGTTGCGGATGCTCGGGTGGCGTCCGAATCGGCCGCACCGACGGAATGGGGCATCGCGGCCGACCGGCGAGGCCTGCTAGGTGCGCTTCGCCGCCGACGCGTCCTCGTATTTCGCCAGCGTCGGATCGGCCGCGTCGAGCGGCGTGTTGAGGATGCGTTCGGTTTCGGCGGCCTTCTCCCGGTCGCGCCGGTGCTTCTCCTTGACGAGCAGCACCACGACGACGCCCGTGCCGATGACCAGCACGGCGACGACGCCGACCATCGCCACGTCGGCGCCGGTCGTGGAGCGCTGCATGATGCGGTCGGCGGTCTTGTCGAAGATCGTGACCATCATGTCGTCGGTGGACAGGTCAGAGTACCAGTACTCGTCCACGTACGCCCAGAAGACCTCAACGGCCTGCGAATCCATGACGCCGCCGATCTGCTTGCCGTTGACCAGCGCCATGTAGCCGACGTCGTTGTCCGTGTCCTCCTCCGCGAAGTACATGAACAGCAGCGTGCCTTCGTCGTCGATGTTGTCGTCGTACCATTGCTCGGCGTATTCGCGTTTCGCGTCGTCGTCGGTCAGCGTCGCGTCGTAGGCGCGCAGGACGACGTACGGCTGCACGCCGGTCGCATCGTAGAACGATTTCAATCGCCGTTCCGTCTTCGTAACGTTGTCGAACCAGCCGAGCTCGTCCTCGATGCAGTCGTTGCGGAACGCGACGCCGGTGGTCGCCTTCTCCCGGTTGACGTCGTTGGCCGGGGCGCCGGACGTGCCGGACGGGGATGCGATCGCGAACGTCATCAGGGCGACGAGCATCGTGACGACGGCGACCGCGACCGCCCAGGCGACGTAGTTCGTCCGGCGCGGCGCACGCGGCGCGGCCGGCGCGGACTGCCGTCGCGGCGGTTCGGCCGGCGGCGGCGCGAATCCCGGATTGCCGCCGGACGATCGGCTCAGCGCCTTCCAGATCAGGATGTTGGTGAGGATGTCCGATGACGACGGTCGCCGTCTACGCGGAGGCGGCGGTCCGAACGGGCCACCGGGCGCGGGCGGACCGCCGAACGGTCCGGGCCCGCCATGACCGCCCGGGCCTCCCGGACCGGCCGGGCCGCCGCGTCGGCTACGGGACGGACCGCCGCCGGCGAATCCGCCGCCAAAGCCGCCGAAACCGCCGGATCCACCGAATCCGCCGTTGAATCCGCCACCGGAACCTGCCCGATGTCCGCCGCCTCCCGCACGACCGCCGACCACGCGGTGACCGCTGGAGGACCGTCCGCCGCCATGTCCGCTGGACGAACGGCCGCCTCCCCCACTGCCTTGGCCTGCCCTGCCCATGCGCATTCCTTTCCTAGACGGACGAATACGCCCCATCCTATCGGAGCCGCCACGGCCACTCGCCCGCCTCCCCCGTTCCCTCACATCCGTTCGCTCCGAGCGTCGCCGACCGCACTCATCCCCTACCGATAACGACGCAAACCGGACCGGCAGCGTCGCTTTCCGCATACAGACGGTCCGCCATGGACGGATTGCGACGCAAACCGGACCTGCAGCGTCGCTTTCCGTGAACAAATGGTCCATCATGTACGGACAGCGACGCGAAGCCGGGCGCCGGCGGCCCGGTTCACGACAGGTGACGAGTCAGGAAATCGGCCGCGCGGGACAATGCGGCCTCACGGTCGGTGCCGTACAGGCCATGATCGAGCCCGTCGTAGAGCACCGCCGTGCAATCCGGCATCGCATCCGCGTATCGCAGCGACGCGGCCGCATCGACCACGGCATCGTACGCGCCGTGGATGGCGAGCGCCGGATGGTCGAATCGTGCCGTCGTCTCGTAGATGGGCAGGGCCTGGGCGATGCGGAAGTAGTGGCCGCCGACGACGTGGCCGTCGACGTCGACGCGCGGCGGGATGTGGCGCGGGTCGTAGGCGACGCCCATGCAGGTTCCGGCGACCGCGTCGTCCTTGAGGGTGGCTGCGGGGGCGAGCAGGACGAGCGCGTCCACGATGTCCGGGTAGAGTCCGGCGAGCATGCCGGCGACGACGCCGCCCTGGGAGTGGCCGACGAGTCCGATGGATGTGAATTCCGGTCGTTCCCGGATGGTTTCGAGGACTTGGATGGCGTCGTTGAGTTCGTTGAGGACGTTCATGGCGGTGAAGTCGCCGTCGCTGGAGCCGTGTCCGTTGAAGTCGAATCGGACGACGGCGACGCCGGATTCGGTGAGGCTGCGGGTCAGCTGTGTGTAGGGGGTGTCGGGGCCGGCGCCCATGTCGCCGGTGAATCCGTGCATCAGGATGACCACGGGATGGCGGTCGGGCGCGGTTCCGGCCGCCGCGGCGTCGGGTGCCCGGCCGGCGTCGGCATGCGGCGTCTCCGGCAGGTCGATGCGGCCGCGCAGGGTCAGTCCGTCCCGTTCGAATGTCAGTTCCATATGGCCTCCTCGCCATGGTGCGGTATTGCGTTCCGTCCTACGATACCGCGCCGCGGCCGTCCTCCGCCCATATGAGGACGGCGATGCGACGGAGTCCGCGATGCGACCGTGCGCGCCGTCAGCGGCCGGGCGGGCTCGGCGTCGCGGCGGCGCAGGATGAGCCGTTCCGTCTCCAATCGGGGCGTGCTTCCCGTCATCGTCCGGCCCGCGGCGACGCCCTGCGGGGCCTGGAGTCGTTCCGGCGTGGATTCCGGCTGCGGTGCTCCCGATTCGGCCGGCGCCGTCGGTCCCGCATCGGCGGCATCGTCGCCCGTCACGTCCGCGACGGGAACCGACGCCTCTTCGACGGCGGGATTCCAGCCTCCGGTCGCAAACGCCTGTGTCTTCATCCCTCTACGTCACATCGCCTTCGGCATGGCCCCGACGTGACGGCGACGGGACCCGGCGGCCGTCGACCGAAACGATACGCCGGTTGCATCGTCCCAGGATGGCCGGCCTAGGATGGTGACGTTCGGGCGAAGCGGAACGCGGACAGGATCGGAGGCGACGGCATGACGCATGTGGAGCACGGGTTCGGACCGGTGTGGGATGGCGAATCCCGGATTCTGGTGCTGGGGTCGATGCCGAGTCCGAAGTCACGCGACGTGGCGTTCTACTACATGCATCCGCGCAACCGGTTCTGGCCGTTGATGGCCGCGATATTCGAGGACGATCCGGGCGAGACGCCGCAGTCGCGCTGCGCGTTCGCGCTACGCCATCATGTGGCGTTGTGGGATGTCGTCGCATCGTGCGACATCGTCGGCGCAAGCGACGCGAGCATCCGCAACGTCGAAGCGAACGATCCGGAGCCGCTGCTCCGGCATGCGCCGATCGTCCGCATCGTCACGACCGGAGCGAAGGCGGCGCAATTGTATCGGCGTCTGATCGAACCGCGGCTGACGGAGGCCGGCATCACGGTGCCGATGACGCAGCTGCCGTCCACCAGTCCGGCGAACGCCGCGATGTCCTTCGACCGGCTGCTCGACGCCTACCGTCCGGCGTTCCGGTCGGCCGCATCCGGCGAGTGACACGTCAGTCGGAGTCGCAATCCGCGCAATCGTCGATCCTCCCATACGAACAACGACGCGGAACGGGCCGACGGAGTCGCTACCTGCATGTCGGACCCTCATCGCATACGAACGGCGACGCAACACGGGCCGGCAGCGTCGCAATCCGTACGCGCACGGTACATCATGTACCGTTTGCGACGCAAGACGGGCCGACAGCGTCGCAATCTGCATACCGCCGTCATGCCACGCGGGCCGCGCCACGCGCACACGGGTGCGCGACGGCGGCGCAGACGGTATTGTGAGCGATAACAATCCAACGACGGCAACAGAAAGGCAACGAAGCACATGCAGTACCGCAACGTGGGCAAATCCGGGCTCAAGGTCAGCGAGATCGCACTCGGCAGCTGGATGACCGACCTCACCGGCACCGAACAGGAGGACGTCGCCCGGCAGACCGTCCGCACCGCCTACGAGCACGGCGTCAACTTCTTCGACTGCGCGGACGCCTACTCCGGCGGCGCCGCCGAACGGTTCCTCGGCGACACGCTCGCCCAGTACCCGCGCCACGAGCTCGTCCTGTCCAGCAAGGTCTACTTCCCCACCGGTCCCGGCGCCAACGACCGCGGCCTGTCGCGCAAGCACATCGTCGAAAGCATCGACCGCACGCTGCGGAACATGCGCACCGACTACATCGACCTGTACTACTGCCACCGCTTCGACGAGACCTGCGACCTGACCGAGACGCTGCGAGCGCTCAGCGACCTCGTCACCCAAGGCAAGATCCTCTACTACGGCGTCTCCGAGGAATGGGGCGGCGCCCGGCTCGAGGAGTCGCAGCGCATCATCGAACGCTACGGCCTGCATCCGATGACCGTCATCCAGCCCCAGTACAACATGGTCGACCGCTACATCGAACACGAGATCATGGGCGTGTGCCGCAAGTACGGCATCGGCATCACCACGTTCTCCCCGCTCGCCCAGGGCCTGCTCACCGGCAAATACCGCAAGGGCGAGCCGCTGCCCGCCGGATCGCGCGCCACCTGGCAGGCCGACCGCCAGATCAACGCCCTCCTGACCGACGACAACCTCGACAAGGTCGAACGCCTGTCCGCCATCGCCGACGAGCTCGGCGTGAGCATGGCCGTCCTGGCGCTCGCGTGGATCCTGCAGCATCGCGAGATCAGCTGCGTGATCGTCGGCGCGAGCCGCCCGTCCCAGCTGGAGTCGAATCTCGCCGCCGCCGGTTTCGAGATCCCCGCCGACGCGATGGCGCGCATCGAGGACATCCTCGGTTTCACCCGCTTCGAGCGGCACGTCGGCTGACCGGTCGACTTCCGTTGACGGCCGGTCAGGCACCCCAGTCGGCGTCACCGGCCGCCTCGGCCGCGGCGACGGCCTCGTCGTGCTCGCCGGCGGCGCGGCGCAGCACGTCGTCGTAGCCGGCGAGCGCCGCGAACGGCATGAACTGGGCGGCGCGGTTGGCGATCGGCATGCGCGGGCGGCGCTTGGGGTCGGGGTGGGGCAGGTCAATGATGTCGTCGTAGCGGTGGGTGGCGTGCAGTCCGGCCGGTTCCGGCGGGCGGCCGGCCGCGTCGCCGATGCCGGCCGTCGCCTTGGGCGCATCGCCCGGCGAGCCTTCGCCGGTCGGGCGATCCGCGCCGGCCATCCCATCCGCATCGGCCGGATGGGCCGTGCGCCCGATGGCGTCCGCATCGGGGCCGGCGCCCGCCCGTCCCGCTTCCGGCGCGTACATGGTTGCGTGTGCCGAGTTCATGCGGCGTGGCCTCCGATCTGGTTGTTGCGGTCGCGGCCGGTGGCGTCGGGTTCGAGGTTCATGCCTTTGATGACCGCGTTGCGTCCGAAGCGTCGTTTGACGGCGAGCAGCGTCTCCTGCATGTCGTGTTCGCGGCGATGCCGCATCGGTGCGACCGGCCCGCTGGCTCCGGCCGCACCGGGTGCGGAACCTGTCAGGCCCGGGGATTCGGCGGAATCGGGCGGGGCGGCCGCACCGGGCACATCGGAGGACCCGGCGGAATCGACGAAGTCGGAGAACAGGTCGGGCTGTTCGTACCGGGGTTCCGGAGGACGGAACAGGACGGACGCCTCGCCATGGGAGGCGACGGCTGCACGACCATCGGCGATCCGTCGTGCCGCCGGACCGTCCGGACATCCGGACGGCGCCGACGGATCGTACGGCCCCGCCGCCCCGATGCCGCCATCCGACGGCACCGTGCCGTGGCGTCCGTCGACCGTCGGCACGTAGGGGCGCAGCTGCGTGGCGACGACGGTGATGCGCCGCACCATGAGCCGCGGGTCGGCGATGCGGTCGAACAGGTCGCCCATCGCGGTGACGATGGCCTGCGTGGACGACGTGTACCGCTCCCCCGCGTACGGCGCGAGCGCCGTGCTGCCGTTGGCGGGTTTGGGCATGCGTCGGCCGCGGCGGTCGGTGGCGACGGGGAACGACCCTTCGAATCCGCCTGCACCCTCGTATCCGACGAACAGGCCGACCTGCGCGGCGGCGAGGCCCTGGTCGACGAGCTGGAGCGAGAGCGCGTCGGCCATCTCGCGTACGACGAGCCGCGCCGACGCGTGCGGGTAGGGGCAGTGGAGCACCTGACCCTGGCTGATGGAATGGTCGGCGGGCCGGTAGCGTTTGATGTCGGCGATCGTGCACGGCTCCCATCCCCACGCGTGGTCGATGAGCAGTTCGGCGTTGACGCCGAACATGCGGTACAGGAGCTCCTCGTTGTAGTAGTCGGAGGCGCGGCCGATTGAGCAGCGGGCGATGTCGCCCATGGTGAGCAGGCCGGCCGATTCGAGGCGTCGCGCGTAGCCACGGCCGACGCGCCAGAAGTCGGTCAGCGGGCGGTGGTCCCACAGCAGCCGCCGGTAGGACGTCTCGTCGAGTTCGGCGACGCGCACGCCGTCGCGGTCGGCGGGCATGTGCTTGGCGACGATGTCCATCGCGACCTTCGCGAGGTACAGGTTGGTGCCGATGCCGGCGGTCGCGGTCACGCCGGTGGCGGCGAGGATGTCGCGCACGATGCGGCGGGCGAGCTCGTGCGCGCCGGTCCCGTACATGCCCAGGTAGCGGGTGACGTCGATGAAGACCTCGTCGATCGAGTAGACGTGGATGTCGTCGGCGGACGCGTAGTCCAGATAGATGCCGTAGATGCGCGCGCTCAGGTCGAGGTAGCGGGCCATGTGCGGCTTGGCGGCGATGAACCCGGCCTTGAGCGACGGATCGCGCGCCAGATCGCACGCGTCGCACGATTCGCCGCGCAGCCGGCGGCCGGGGGCGCGCAGCCGGCGCTCCTCGTTGACGCGGGCCATCGTCTCCGTCACCTCGAACAGGCGGGCGCGGCCGGGCAGGCCGTACGCCTTGAGCGACGGCGAGACGGCCAGGCAGATCGTCTTCTCGGTGCGCGACACGTCCGCGACGACGAGGTTCGTCGTCAGCGGGTCGAGTCCGCGCGCCGCGCACTCGGCCGACGCGTAGAACGACTTGAGGTCGATGGCGAGGTACGTGCGGTCCGGCATGATCCCATCATCGAACATATGTTCGACAATGCGCGCATGGCGGAACGGAACGGACGCGCGCGACGGCATGTGCGCAACGATTGACGTCACACGCGACGACGGTCGATGTATCCGGCGATTGGTAGGGTTGACGGGTAAGCGCATCCCCCGTTTCAACGGTTTTGGAAGGAGCTTTGGCTTGTCGGCTGAACTCGAAGACATCCACGAAGAATGCGGTATTTTCGGCGTGTGGGGACATCCCGACGCCTCCCGCCTGACCTATTTCGGACTCCACGCACTGCAGCACCGCGGCCAGGAAGGCGCCGGCATCGTCTCGAACGACCACGGCCGTCTCATCGGGCACCGCGGACTCGGACTGCTCACCCAGGTGTTCGGCGACGAGCGCGAGATCGAGCGCCTCAAGGGCGACAAGGCCATCGGCCACGTGCGCTACGCGACCGCCGGATCGGGCTCCACGGACAACATCCAGCCGTTCATCTTCCGCTTCCACGACGGCGACGTGGCCCTCTGCCACAACGGCAACCTCACCAACTGCCCCTCGCTGCGCCGCAAGCTCGAGGACGAGGGCGCGATCTTCCACTCCAACTCCGACACCGAGGTGCTCATGCACCTCATCCGCCGCTCCATGCAGCGCACCTTCATGGACAAGCTCAAGGAGGCGCTCAACACCGTCCACGGCGGCTTCGCCTACCTGCTCATGACCCAGGACGCGATGATCGGCGCGCTCGACCCCAACGGCTTCCGCCCGCTGTCGCTCGGCAAGATGAAGAACGGCGCCTACGTGCTCGCCTCCGAGACGTGCGCGCTCGACGTGGTGGGCGCCGAACGCGTACGCGACATCCGCCCCGGCGAGATGGTCGTCATCGACGACCGCGGCTACCGCATCATCCAGTACACGAACAACACGCAGCTGGCGATCTGCTCGATGGAGTTCATCTACTTCGCCCGCCCCGACTCCGACATCTACGGCGTCAACGTGCACTCCGCCCGCAAGCGCATGGGCGCGCGTCTGGCCGCCGAATCGCCCGTCGAGGCCGACATGGTCATCGGCGTGCCCAACTCGTCGCTGTCCGCCGCGTCCGGCTACTCCGAGGCGTCCGGCCTGCCCAACGAGATGGGCCTGATCAAGAACCAGTACGTGGCCCGCACGTTCATCCAGCCCACGCAGGAGCTGCGCGAGCAGGGCGTGCGCATGAAGCTGTCCGCCGTGCGCGGCGTCGTCCAGGGCAAGCGCGTCGTCGTCATCGACGATTCGATCGTGCGCGGCACCACGTCTCGCCGCATCGTGCAGCTGCTCAAGGAGGCGGGCGCGGCCGAGGTGCACATGCGCATCAGCTCCCCGCCGCTGAAGTACCCGTGCTTCTACGGCATCGACATCTCCACCACCAAGGAGCTCATCGCCGCCGAGAAGAACGTCGAGGAGATCCGCGAGTTCATCGGCGCCGACTCCCTCGCCTACCTGTCGCTCGACGGCCTGGTCGAATCGATCGGCCTGAACGCCGACGCCCCGTACGGCGGCCTGTGCGTCGCCTACTTCAACGGCGACTACCCGACCGCGCTCGACGACTACGAGGAGGGCTTCATCAAGTCCCTCACCCCCGACGACCGCGTGCGCCTGCCCGAATTCGCGCTCTACAAGAGCAAGTACATCGGCAACGAGTACAACACCGTCCAGCCCGAGGACGACGCGTACGCCGCCTGAGCGGCGAGGCGCCTCCCCCGCGAACGCAACGCATCCATCCACCACAACACCAATCGACGGACGCCGCCGCACACGGCGTCCAGAAAGGCAGACATGCCCAAAGCATATGAGAACGCCGGCGTGAGCGTCGAAGCCGGATACGAAGTCGTCAAGCGCATCAAGTCGCACGTCGCCCGCACCGACCGTCCGGGCGTCGTCGGCGGCATCGGCGGCTTCGGCGGCCTGTTCGACCTCGCCTCCCTCGGCTACAAGGAGCCGGTCCTCATCTCCGGCACCGACGGCGTGGGCACCAAGCTCGTCGTCGCCAAGATGGCCGACCGCCACGACACCATCGGCGTCGACTGCGTCGCCATGTGCGTCAACGACATCGCCGCCCAGGGCGCCGAACCGCTGTTCTTCCTCGACTACATCGCCTGCGGTAAGAACGACCCGGCCCTGCTCGAGCAGGTCGTCGCCGGCGTGGCCGACGGCTGCGTCGAGGCCGGCGCGGGCCTCATCGGCGGCGAGACCGCCGAGATGCCCGGCATGTACGACGAGGACGAGTACGATCTGGCCGGCTTCGCCGTCGGCGTCGCCGAGAAGAGCGCGATCGTCGACGGCTCGACGATCGCCGAAGGCGACGTGCTCATCGGCCTGCCGTCCTCCGGCGTCCACTCCAACGGCTTCTCCCTCGTGCGCAAGGCCCTGTTCGAGCAGGCCGGCTACGACGTGGACACCACGCTCGACGAGCTGGACGGCGCCAAGCTGGGCGACGTGCTGCTCACCCCCACCAAGATCTACGTCAAGGCGCTCAAGCCCCTGTTCCAGGCGGGCGTCGTCAAGGGCGTCGCGCACATCACCGGCGGCGGCTTCATCGAGAACGTGCCGCGCATGATCCCCGACGGCCTCGCCGCCGAGATCGAACTGGGCACCTGGCCCGTCCTGCCGATCTTCGACGTGCTCGAGAAGGCCGGCGAGATCGACCACATGGAGATGTACAACATCTTCAACATGGGTCTGGGCATGGTGCTCGCCGTCCCGGCCGAGCGCTCCGACGAGACCCTCGCCCTGCTCGAGGCCAACGGCGAGACCGGCTACCAGGTCGGCCGCATCGTCGCCGACGCCGACGGCACGCAGATCACCCTCAAGTAACGCATCCGCGCAATCGGAGAAACAGGACAGGAAAGGACTGGACATATGGGACAGAAGGTTCTCGTCATCGGTTCCGGCGCGCGCGAGCACGCCATCGCCCACGCGCTGCTGCGCGGCGGCAGCGTCGACGAGGTGGCGGTCGCCCCGGGCAACCCGGGCATGGAGGCCGACGGCATCCGCGTCGTCTCGCTCGGCTCGTCCAATCAGGCCGCGCTCATCGACTTCGTCAAGGACAACGGCTACGACTGGGTCTTCGTCGGCCCCGAAGTGCCGCTCATCGAAGGCATCGTCGACGCGTTCGCCGACGCCGGCATCAAGGCGTTCGGCCCGTCCAAGGCCGCCGCCCAGATCGAAGGCTCCAAGGACTTCGCCAAGCGCCTCATGGCCCGCCACGGCATCCCCACCGCCGGCTACGCCACGTTCGAGGAGCTCGACCCGGCCATCGCGTACGTGCGCGAGCACGGCGCGCCCATCGTCATCAAGGCCGACGGCCTCGCCGCCGGCAAGGGCGTCACCGTCGCCATGGACCAGGACACCGCCCTGGCCGCCCTCGAGGACATCTTCGTCGACCACCGCTTCGGCAACGCCGGCGCCAAGGTCGTCATCGAGGACTATCTCGAAGGCCAGGAGTTCTCCCTCATGAGCTTCGTCAGCGGCACCGACTTCTGGCCCATGCCCATCTCGCAGGACCACAAGCGCGCCTACGACAACGACGAAGGCCCCAACACGGGCGGCATGGGCGCCTACAGCCCCGTCCCGCAGATCGGCCAGGACATCGTCGACACCGCCATCGAGACGATCGTGCATCCCACCGTCGAAGCGATGGCCGCCGAAGGCACCCCCTTCACCGGCATCCTCTACGCGGGCCTCATCGCCACCGCCGACGGCCCCAAGGTCATCGAGTTCAACGCCCGCTTCGGCGACCCCGAGACCGAAGTCGTGCTCCCCCGCCTCGTCTCCGACCTCGGCGCCGGCATCAGCGCCATCCTCGACGGCGAGACCCCGGACTTCCAGTGGAAGGCCGACGGCGCCACCCTCGGCGTCGTCGTCGCCTCCGAAGGCTACCCGGGCAACGTCATCAAGGGCGCGGCCATCCCCGCCATCGACACCGACGACGACTCGCACGTCTACTACGCCGGCGTCGCCCGCGACGCCGAGGAGCACGTCCTCGTCGCCTCCTCCGGCCGCGTCCTGCTCGTCCAGACCACCGCCGACACCATCCAGGCCGCCCAGGACAAGGTCTACGAGATCCTCGACAACGTGTCCACGACGGGCATGTTCTACCGCCACGACATCGGCTCCAAGGCCCTGAATGCGTGACGATGGAGCGTCGGCTTCGTTGCTCCTCGGTCGACGTACTTCGTACGCCTTCCCTCGGTGCGCCTTGCCGACGCACGCATCGTCACACATTCAGTCCGAACTGGCGATGAATCGGATTCCGTAGTCCGATGAATGTGAAGAAGGGGGTTCCTCCGCGGAGGAACCCCCTTCCTGCGTTTCGGGCCGGGTGACAGGGCCCGTCAGAGTCGTTGTTCGTCAACGGGGCGGGAATCCCTTACGGATTGCGACGCAACATGGCCCCTCAGCGTCGCAATCTGCAGGGAAAGTCGGGAGCATGCACGGATTGCGACGCAACACGGCCCGCCAGCGTCGCAATCCGCATACGAACAGGAAAACGCATGCGGATTGCGACGCGGGCGGGCCGTCGGAAAGGCCGGAACCGGTGGGGCCGGATCGGACCGCCCCCCACGGGCCGGAATCGGGCCTACGGGAGGTCCATGAAGCCGGAGTCCTTGAGATAGTTGGAGCCGGTGGTGATGTCGTACTGGATGAGACGGTAGTCGGCCAGCAGCTCCTTCGTCTCCTCGTCGAAGTCGCTTTCGGCCAGCATCGTGCCGTCCTCGTCCAGGTAGATGTCCTGGCCCTCCGGGATGCGGTCCCATCCCTGGATCGAGTTGACGACCGGCGGTTCCATCGCAGCGATCTTCGAGTGCATGAGCGTCAGGAACGCCAGGTAGGGCGACACCTTCGCATCCATGTGCTCGGCGGCCTGCGCGACGAAGAAGTTCGGCGACGAGTACGCGTCGTCGTCGATGTCCGTGCCCTGACGGCCGGACGCCTTGTTCGACCAGATGAAGTAGTCGGTCAGGTGCAGGGCGAGCGAATTGTCCGTGTCGGCGCTGGCCGTCTCGTAGATGCCGGGCAGATGGTCGCCGTAGAAGACGACGGTGACCGGCTTGTCGAGTTCGTCGAGCGCGTCGAGGAAGTCCTGCGTCGCCTCGTCGGTCAGACTCGCACCCTTCTGGTACGTCTCGATCGACTTGCGCTCGTCCTCGTCCAGCGGCTGCGACGGGTCGGAGGATTCGGCCGTGAAGTCGTTGTCCTCGTACCAGTCGTTGTACGGCATGTGGTTCTGCATCGTGATGATCTGGATGAACTGGTTGTCGTCGGTGCCGGAGATCTCCTCCAGGGCGGACCGGTACGTCGCCTCGTCGGACACGTACGGCGAATCGTCGATCCGGTCCTGGTATTTGATGACGTCGCTGCCGTCCTCCTTGCCCGTGAGCGTGTAGAAGTGCGAGAAGCCGAACTTCTCGTAGTTGATCGCACGCGAGTACATCGACGACTCGTACGGGTGGAACGCCTGCGAGAACTCGGTCGACCCCCACATCTGGTTGATGGTGGGCGTCCAGTGCTCGCCTGGCACGAGCTGCTGGTAGGGGCTGGTGAGCGAAGCGTCGAAGTTCGCCATGCTCAGGCCGGTCAGGCCCATGTATTCGAGGTTCGCGGTGCCGCCGCCGTAGCCGGACGACAGCATCAGGCCGGACGTGGTGTTCTCCTTGATCTCGCGGATGTTGGGCATCGAATCCTTGTTGACCGTCAGCCCCGGCACGCGCTCGGGGTCGGAGAACGATTCGGACAGCACGTACACGACGGTCGAATCGGTCATGTCGGCGGAGCGGTCCGCGTTGATCTCGTCGGCGGCGGCCGCGTACTTCTTCGCGAGCTTCGCCATCGTCTCCTCGCTGTAGTCCGACGGCTTGTCCATCACCTTCGGGTGCAGCTGGCGGGTGAACGAGACGAGCGGGCCGTTGCGCTGCGCGTCGTACACGGAATCCCACATCGACGGCTTGTCGCCCATCACGGTGGCGAACGTCTTCGCCCACGATCCGACGGTGCTCACCTGCATCGAATACAGGCCGAGGAACAGGGGCGGGGCGACGATGAGCAGCAGGCGCACGCACGCGCCCAGCGCCCTGTTGCGCCCGTCGAACAGGCGTCCGGAACGCCCGTCGACCCGATGGCACAGGATGCACAGGACGAGGATGCACGCGAACACGAGCGCCGCGCCGATGATCGTCCAATGCGCGCCCGGCGGCATGAAGCTCATGAGGTTGCCGGTGTCCGACTTCAGGAAGCCCAGGTCGGACGGCAGGATCGCCTCGTAGCGGATCTGCACCTTGAAATGCTCGATCACGGCGACGACGATCACCACGGCCATGAACAGCGGCGTGGCGATCCAGAACCGGTTGACCGCCATGCACACCATCAGGTAGATCAGACCCCACAGCAGCAGGTTGAGCACCAGCACGAAGTTGCCGTCGGTCCACATCTTGGTGACGAAGCCCCAGCCCACGGTCGGGCTGGAAAGCTTGACGCGCGTGCTCTTCTGGGATACGCCCCACTGCATCACGGCCACGGCGGCCACGTCGAACAGGAGGAAGAACACGGCGTACAGCCATCCGGGGAAGCGGCGGGAGCGGAACTTGAACCAGCGCCGCCCCTCGTCATCGCCGCCGGAGGGGTCCTTGCGCGCGATCTCGAGGATCTCGATGTCGCCGTCCATGTCCGGCGACGTGCCGGCCGCCGCGGCGCATCCCGCGCCTCCCGCGGCTCCGGCTGTTCCGACGGCTCCGGCCGGGCCGGCCGTCATTGTCGTTGCATTGTTGTCGTTGGTCATAACCTGCACTTCGCGATTGAGTCGTTCATCGGGCATACCGTCCCACATTGTCCCCGTCGTTCCTGACAAAGACGGCCGGCGGGCCGGTATGTTCACGGTTCCTTTCCGTTCCTTTCGGATTCCCTGCGGATTCCTCGCGGATTCCTCGCGGATTCCTCGCGGATTCCTCGCGGATTCCCTGCGGATTCCGATCCGTCACCCACCCTAACCGGACAACGGCCCCGGCCCGCCTTGCGCTTCCCTGAACTTCCCCTGACGGACCCCTGAAAGGATGAGTCGGATATCATCCCCGCGGTGGATGCCGGGAGGCGGCGCACGCCCCTACGATGGCGAATCCGTCGGCCCGCAGGCGCCGGCCGGAGGTGAGGATCCGGCCGCCGCCCGGCCGGCCGCGCGGCGTAGGGACGCGCGTCGATTTCGGGGAGGTAGCAATGCATCATCTGCCGTTGTGGCTGCAGCATGCGATGGGATGGTCGATCACGTCGGGACCGCTGTATTGGGGCGTGATGGCGGTCGTGGGCGTCGGACTGGTCGTGCTGGCCGTCGACCGCCTGGCCCGACGCGACGTGCGCGCGCTGGGCGTCCACGTCGCCGCCGCGGCGGTCGCCGGCGCGGTCGGCCTGCTGGCCGCCTGGCTCGTCTCCGACGTGATCATGGTGTTCGGCGTCTCGCTCGGATGGACGGTGATCGGCACGGTCGCCGCCGGGTTCGCCGCGCTCGGCTTCCTGGCCGGCGCGATCCGCCGCACGCGCCGCTTCGCCCGCGCGCTCGCGGTACTGCTCGTGCCGTTGACGGTCGTCGCGTGCGCGATGGGCGTCAACGCCGCGTACGGCGAGTTCCGTACGGTCGGTTCGCTCGTCGGCTACTCGCCGTACCGGCGCATCGGCGGCGCCGACGGGGTCGACGTGCGCCGCGCGGCGATGGACGTCACCCGGTGGCGCGATCTGGCGGCCCGGCATCGGCTGCCGTCGATGCCGTCGTCCGGCGGCATCGTGTCCGCCGACATTCCGGCGACCTCGTCCGGGTTCAGGGCGCGCACCGCGCTCGTCTACCTGCCGCCGGCGGCGTTGAGCGACGAGCCGCCGGCGCTGCCGGTGCTCGTCATGCTCGCCGGCCAGCCGGGCAGCCCGAACCGCGTGTTCGCGGCCAGCGGCATCGAGGCGATGCTCGACGCCTACGCGGCGGAGCATGACGGGCTGGCGCCGATCGTCGTGGTGCCCGACCAGAACGGGGCGAGCACCGTCAACAGCCTGTGCGCCGACACGGCGAAGGTGGGGCGCGCGGAGACGTATCTGATCGTCGACGTGCCCGATTGGATCCGCGACACGCTGCCGGCGGCGCCGTCCGGCGCGCAGTGGGCGATCGCCGGCTTCTCGCAGGGCGGCACGTGCGCGACCCAGCTGGGGCCGCGTCATCCCGACCTGTTCGGCACGTTCATCGCGGTCGACGGCGAGGAGGAGCCCGTCGCCGGGTCGCGGCAACAGACGATCGACGAATATTTCGGCGGCGACGAGGCGGCGTACCGGGCGATCGTGCCGGCCGACGCGATCACCGCGCACGCGCCGTCGGATCAGACGGCCGTGCTGTCCGCCGGCGCCGACGACAGGACGTCGGTCGCCAACGTGCGCATCATCGGCAAGGCGGCGCGCAAGGCGGGCATGGACGTGACGGAGCTTGCGGTGCGCCATGCCGGCCACGACTGGCATGCGGTCAACGAGACGCTGGAGACGGCGCTGCCGTGGTGGTGCGATCGCGTCGGTCTCGCCGGCGATGCGGGCGGATCCGCCGACGGCTCCTCCGACTCGCCCTGGGCCGGCAACGAGGATCTGGAGGTGCTCGGGTGAGCACGCCGCATACGGACATGGACCATGCGCCGGCGAGCGCGAATCAGCCGGCACCGACACCGACACCGACATCCGCATCGACGAACGATATGAAGGGAGCCATCATGACCGACAGTGTGAAACAATCCGTGAAACCTGCTGCGGACGTGTATCCCGGCCACACCGGCGGCCCGCGGTCGCAGGCGTGGGCCGACCTGCTCGCCGACGCGCGCCGCTGGAACGACGCGCATCCGCTGGCCGTGGGCGCGACGGGCGTGTTCGCCGCGCTGACCGTCGTCGCATGGCTGGCGGCGATCGGCCGCGGCATGCCGTTCCCGCTGACCGGCCTGGCCACGACGCTCGGCGCGCCGGATGCGCCGTCGATGGCCGCGTCGCTGCTGCTGGCGCGAGGCCCGGTCCAGCTGCTGGTCGATGAGGTTCTGCTGCTGCTCATGCTCACGCTGGCCGAACCGAGGCTCGGCATCCGGCGCACGGTCGCCGCGGCGATCCTGTCGGTCGTGCTCGGCGTGGGCGTGGGCCTGGCCGCGTGCGGCGGCGTCGCGGTGCTGCTGCACGGCACGCAGGCGGTGGCGCGCATCCGCTTCGCGCTCAGCCCGCTCATGTGGGGTGTGGGGCCTCTGATGGCGGCGAGCGCCTTCCATCGTCCGTTGTGGCGTCGGCGCATCCGTCTGGTGGGGTATGCGGCGGTCGCGTCGGTGCTGCTGTTCGGCGGGTCGCCGGGCGCGTACTGTCTGCTGGCGGGGGCGTTGGCCGGCCAGTGCTTCGGCGTGCTGCTGGCCGCCGCCGACGGTCGGGGCCGTGCGAAGACGGCGGACGATCCGCTGCATTGGCGGCTGGGCACGTCGTTCGAGGCGCGGCGCGTGTTCGCTGCGGTCGCGCTGGTGTTGGCGTTGGGCCCGCTGCTGGCGTCCGTGTCGCCGACGCATGCGGGTCCGTTGAGCCCGCTGGCCCTGCTGCTGGGACCGGGTGCGCCGGATGAGGGCGTGTTGGCGCGCTGCCTGGCGGAACCGTCGCATGCGGGGTGTTTCTTCCAGTTCGATCTGGTGCGTTCGTCGATGCCGGGCGCGGTGCTGCGGTCGCTGCTGCCGACGGCGGTGATGGCGATCATGGCGTGGGGATTGTATCGCGGACGTCGTCTTGCGGCGTGGGTGACGGTCGTCTGTCAGGCGGCGGCGTCCGCGTTGGCGGTGGTCTACTATCTGGTGGTTCCGGCGGGGTTCGTGCCGGACGGGTTCGCGGCGCTGGTGCGTCATGGCGCGTTGGCGTCGTGCGTGGTGAACGCGCTGCCGCCGGCCGTGTTCGCCGTGGCGCTGCTGATGTCGTTGCGTCATTTTCCGATGCGGACCGACCGGGCGCGTCTGATGCGCGGTCTGATCGGCCTGGGCGCGGTGTGGCTGGCGTGCGCGGCGGGCTACCTAGCGTTCGGCCTGCTGCGCGCGTCGGATTTCCATCCGGCCGCGTCGTGGCGTGATCTGGTGGCCGAGCTGCCGGGCCGGTTCGTGCCGATCGGGTTCCTGAGCCATACGCGGCTGCGGTTCGTGCCGGTCACGCCGTTGGCGTCGGCCGTGTATCAGGGTGTGGGTCTGGTGTTCTGGGCGGCGGTGCTGGTCGTGTGCGTGCGGTGGATGCGTGACGTGACGGCCGGCGACGACCGCGATCGTGCCGAGGCGGGCCGTCTGGTGGAGCATGGCGGCGAGTCGATGAGCTTCATGGCCACGTGGGAGGGCAACCGGTATTGGCGCTCCCCCAGCGGACGTTCGGCGGTCGCGTACCGGGTGATCAACGGGGTGGCGCTCACCTGCACGGGTCCGTTCGGCGATCCGGGCGAGTGGATGACGGATCTGCGCGAGTTCTCGCGCTTCTGCGCCGCGCATTCGTGGACGCCGGTGTTCTATGCGGTGCATCGCGCCCAGCGCGACGCGCTGGTGGCCGACGGCTGGAATGCGCTGGAGGTGGGCGGCGAGATGGTCGTCGACCCACGCGCGTGGAAGACGACCGGCAGGAAGTGGCAGGACATCCGCACGGCGATCAACAAGGCGCGCCGCGAAGGCATCGAGGACGTGCTCGTCACGTTTGACAAGGCGGATGCGGACGTGCGCGACCAGATCGAGGAGATCTCGGAGCAGTGGGCGGGCGACAAGGCGCTGCCGGAGATGAAGTTCACGCTCGGCGGCGTCGAGGAGCTGCGCGATCCGCGCGTGCGCATCCTGATCGCGCAGGATGCGTCGGGCCGCGTGCTGGGCGTGACGAGCTGGCTGCCGACGTGGCGCGACGGGCGGATCGTGGGCTGGACGCTGGATTTCATGCGCCATCGCACCGACGCGCCGAACGGGATCATGGAGTTCCTGATCGCGCGCATGGCCGAACGGCTGCGCGACGAGGGCCTGGAGCATCCGGACGTGGCGGCCGAGTTCATGAGCCTGTCGGCCGCTCCCCTGGCCGGCATGAACCCGCAGCGCGACAACACGGCGCCGGACGGCACGATGGATGCGGGCACGGCGATGCTCCAGCATGCGATGCAGCTCATGGCCGACTGGATGGAGCCGGCGTACGGCTTCCGTTCCCTGTTCAACTTCAAACGCAA
Source organism: Bifidobacterium samirii (assembly GCF_003952945.1). Taxonomy (GTDB): domain Bacteria; phylum Actinomycetota; class Actinomycetes; order Actinomycetales; family Bifidobacteriaceae; genus Bifidobacterium; species Bifidobacterium samirii. The sequence goes on along the minus strand of NZ_QXGK01000003.1, from coordinate 144,093 downwards.
GTTCCAGCCGAGCGAGGAGCCGGTGTACGTGTGCTACCCGGATGCGGCCGCGCTGCCGCAGCTCGGGTTGGCGGTGACGCGCGCCTACGTGCCGTCGCTGACCGCCGGCCAGGCGCTCGCGCTGCTGCGCACACTCCAGCGCTGACGACAACGGTCTGAGAGCGAGAGGATTCACCGGCAAAACCGGCGGATGCTCTCGCTCGCAGCTTCCCAGCGAGAAGAACCACCGGTCAAGCCGCGTTTTGTTCTCACTGACGACCGCTCAGAGAGCATGAGTCCCGAGCCAATCGGCAAAACCTCTCGGTGGAGTCTCCCCAGCGAGAAGAACCACCGGCCACCCCCGCGATTCTTCTCGTTCACAACTCCTCAGCAAGGAGAATCGGCGGTTCGACCAGCGAATCCCCTCGCTCACGACTTCTCAGTGAGAAGAATCACCGGTTCAACCAGCGAATCCTCTCACTCAAAGCTCTTCAGCGAGGATGATCCACGACCTGCTCCGTGATTCTTCTCGCTTGCAGCCTCTCAGTGAGAAGATTCACCGGTCTCCCCCGCGGTTCTTCTCGCTCGCAGCCTCTCAGCGAGAAGAACCACCGGCCAAACCGGCGAATCCGCTCGCTCGTGACCTCTTAGCGAGAAGAATCGCCGGGAGCCACCATGGTTAGCGGCTCAGGGCGGCGATGAAGTCGTCGACGAGCGTGCCGATCCAGTCGAGCAGGTCGGTCTGGCCGTCGGGCATCTGTTCGGTGAGTTCGACGGTCGGCACTTCGCCGGTCTTGGCCGCGGCGACGAGCTGGTCGGCGATGGAGGACGATTCCTGCGTGTTGACGACGAGCAGGTCGGCCTCGCCGTCGGTCAGCAGCGTGCGGAAGTCCTTGATGTCGGCGGGCGTGGGCTCGCCTTCGTTGGCGGCCGCCTGCGCGTAGCCGGTGGGGGTGACGTCCTCCAGACCCAGATCGTCGGCCAGGTAGGCGGCGACCGATTCGACGGCCGCGTAGGGGCTGCCGCCGGCGGAGTCGCGCGCCTCGGCGATGCGCGATTCCAGCGCGTCCTCGCGTTCGTGCCAGGCCTTGTTGAGGCTCTCGTAGTCGGCGGCATGGTCGGGGTCGGCGGCGGCGTAGGCGGCGGTGATCGCGTCGGCGGCCGCGGTGCGGGCGGCGGAGGAGAACCATACGTGCGGATTCTCGCCGTCGGCGATGCCGGCCGCGTCGGCGGCGTCGACGAGCGTCGCGGAACCGCCCTGCGCGGCCTTGGCGGCCCACGCGTCGTAGCCGGCGCCGTTGACGACGGCCACGTCGGCGACGGCGAGGCCGGCGACGTCGCGCGTGGTCGGCTCGTAGTCGTGCGCGTCGACGGACGCCTTGTCGAGGATCGACGTGACGGCGACATGATCGCCGCCCAGGTCGGCGGCGACGGAGCCCCACTGGTTGAGCGAGGCGACGACGGTCAGGTCGACGGCGTCCCCGCCGGCCGTGCCGGAGCCGGAGGTGCAGGCGGACAGGGAGACGGCCGCCAGCGCGGCGAGCGCAGCGGCGGCGAGACGGGGCAGGGTGCGGGAACGCATGATGGTCCTCTTTCTCAGGGGTCGGTTCGGTGATGCAACGTCGTTGCGACCATCATAACGTTAATGAGAACAATTATCAATAAGTGCGTGTCGGACATTCATCCCACATGCGGAGGAATACGTCGCAGCCGCCGCCTACCGGCAGTCGGGGCACAGGCCGAAGACCTCCAGCGTGTGCGATTCGACGGTGAAGCCATGGCCGTCGGCGATGCGGCGCAGCCACGATTCGCTCGGCGGGTCGATCTCGACCGTGCGGCCGCATTCGCGGCACACGAGGTGATGATGATGGCCGTCGTCGCCGCACAGGCGGTACAGCTGCTGGCCCTCCAGACGGATCGTGTCGGCCGCGCCGGCGTCGGCGAGCGCGTTGAGCTGACGATACACGGTCGCCAGGCCGACGCGCACGCCCTCATCCTCGAGACGGCGGTGCAGGTCCTGCGCCGACACGAAGTCGTCGCAGGCGCGCAGCTGCCGCATCACCGCATCCTTCTGCCTGGTATGCCGGGCCGGCGCATCCGTGGCCATATATCCTCACCTTCCGCAGGGCCGGCGAAACCCCGACTCATTATCATTTCGCCGCCCTTAATGATAATCGCCGCGCCGACACGACGGCAAGCGATGCCCATCTGCCGTCGCAGCGGCAATGCACGGCCGCCCAAAGGACGGACCACGAGGCAATCGGACGAGTGAGGGGAAGAATGAGGGGCCTGCATGCTTCTTTCGCCGATCTGAGGGGACGGTCTGAGCGCAGAATCTTGGTCTCATTGAACATTCTCACCCGAAAACCCTTGACTTTCAGTCTCAGGCACAGGGAAATCCTTCCCCTCAGTTGGCTGAAAGGAGCATGCAAGACCGCAATTCTTCCCCTCGGATCGGAAATTCATACGGATTCGACCGGCGACCGACGACACCCCCGCCCAAGAACACGAGACGGCGCCTGCACACCGGAATCTCACTCCCCCGCGTCGCGGGTGAACGTGCATGCCGGCCACGCGGTGCAGCCGACGAACCGCCGGCCGCCCGAGCCGGCGCGTTCGGCCAGCGCCTCGCCGCACGACGGACACCGGTCGGCCAGCTTCACGCCGCGGAACGCCGTCGGGCAGACGCGTTCGCGCAGCTCGTACACGAACCGCGACGGGCGCGCCGGGTCGACCACGAGGAACACCCGGCGTCGGCAGCGCGTCATCGCCACATAGCACAGCCGGCGCTCCTCGGCGTACGGATACGCTTCGGCCTGCGGCAGCAGCAGTCCCACAAGCGGCTCCTCGCGCACCGCGCCGGGGAATCCGCGCACGCCGCCCGCACAGGATAGCAGGAACGCGACATCGCATTGCAGACCCTTGGACCGGTGGATCGTCATGAACGAGATCGCGAGGTCGGGCCGTTCGGCGAACGTCAGCCGGTCCCCGTCGGTCACGAACGCGCCGGCGGGCGCATGACGGGTCAGCTGGTCGAGGTCGGCGCGGTAGCGGCCGAGCATCATCACGCTCGACCGGCGCGGCAGCCTGCGCAGCCGGTCGAGGACCGCCTCGCAGCGTGCGCGCGCATCGTCGCCGGCTATGACGCCGACCGCGGGTCCGCGGGTCACGGCGGCCGCCTGCAGATGCTTGACGTTGAGCGACGGGTCGGCCATCACGAACGATCCGCTCGCGTCGATGAGCGCTTGGCCGAAACGCCGGGTGACGGTCAGGAGGAACGTGCGCGTCGGCCCCCATGCGCCCCACACATGGTCGAAGTCGAGGATGAGCCGGATGTCGCTGCCGGCGAACCGGTAGATCGACTGCCAGTCGTCGCCCACGGCGAACAGGGCGAATCCGCGGCGTTCGCGCAGGGCGCGGATCAGCGCGCAGCGGGGGCGCGACATGTCCTGGTATTCGTCGATGAGCACGTATTTCCAGCCGTGGTCGAAGCGGCCGGCGCGCACCGCGGCCGCCGCCTCGCCGATCATGCCGGCGAAGTCGATGCCGCCGACGTCGCGCAGGTGCCGCATGTACGCGTCGTACAGCGGTTCGATGAGCGCGATCATGTCCCGGTTGCGTCCCTTATCCATGCCGCCGCGCTCCTCGTTGAGCGCACGCAGGGCGGCGACGTCCAGATCGCGGGCGCGCATGTGCGCGATGACGGTCCGGGCGCTCTCCAGCAGCCGTCCCGCGTACGCTTCGGCGGTGCGGGATGCGGCGGACGGCATCGCGGGCGACGCGGCGGATGACGATTCGACTCCCCCGTCCGTTGGCGCGCCGGCGCCCGTCGCCGTGTCGGCGCACGCGTCGCGTACGCCCGACGGCATCATCGAAACGACGAGCGCACGATAACGCGGGTCCGTCCGGCGGCGCCCGTCGAACGCGTCGCGGATGACGCGCCCCATCGTCGTCTCGTCGACGACGTCGCGCCGGGCTGCGCCGGAACGGCGGCAGATGTCGAGGCCGAGCGCGTGGAACGTGGTCGCGCGCACGCGCTGGCCGGTCTGGTTGCGGATGCGTTCGCCCATCTCCTCGGCGGACGCGCGCGTGAACGACAGGACGAGGATCTCGTCGGGGCGGGCGCGCCAGGTGGCCAGCAGCCACGCCACGTACCCGTTGATCGTCGTGGTCTTGCCGGTGCCGGCGCCGGCGAGGACGAGCGTGTTGTGCCCGGCGCCCACGATCGCGGCGAGCTGCTCGTCGCTCAGTTCATGGCCTTCGACCGGTCCGATGATGTCGCGCGCACGCGCCAGCGCCGCCTCGCCGCCGGCGGCCTCGGCCGGCGTGCACGCCGACACCGGCTGGCGGCGGGGCGACGCGCCGGAATCCGCGGCCTCGGCCTTGCCCTGTTTCCCGGTACGGTTTTCGGCACGATTCCCGGCGCGGTCCGCGTGATGACCGGCATGTCCCGTCGCATCGTCCGACCGACGCGCTGACGGACGGTCCGTTCCACGACCGGAGGAAAGGCCCGGCGAACGGTCCGCCGTCCTCTCCCCGCCGCGACCCGGCGTCCGTTTCATACCCCCAGATGTCTGCTTCCGCCGTTCGGCGGCCCGGCGTTCCGACGGCGACGGCTGGTCCTGGTCCTCGCCGAACAGCCAGAACAGCCGGTCAATCCATGTCACGCCGATTCCCTCCCCGTGATATCCGACGGCCTTACGCACGCGCCCGCCGCCGATGACGCATCGGCGGCCGCGATCGTCGCCATTGTAGCCGACGAGCGGCAACGGCGAACAGCGGGCGAATCCATCACAAGGAGGGCGCCGCCGCACGTCATCGGATACGACAAGGTCCGCCCCGCGATCATACGCGGAGCGGACCTTGGGATGCCGGTCGAACGGCCGTACGGGACGACGGCGTCGGACTCCGGCGGATCGGACGGGTCGGAGCGACCTTACTTGAGGTCGTCCCAGCAGCCGGTCGCCTCCAGGGCGGCGACCGTGGCGGCCGTGTCGTCGGTCAGGACGGTGATGTGGCCCATCTTGCGGTCGTGCTTGACCGCGGCCTTGCCGTAGTCGTGCACGTTCCACTCGGGATGCTCCCCCACGAGCGCGCGCGTCGGTTCGACATGCTGGCCGAGCACGTTGGCCATGACGGCCGGGCTGAGCAGCTTCGGTTCGGCGATCGGCAAGCCGGCGATGCCGCGGATGTGCGCGTCGAACTGGTCGATCGAGCATGCCTCGATCGTGTAATGGCCGGAATTGTGCGGGCGGGGCGCCAGCTCGTTGACGATGACGCGGCCTTCGTCCGTCACGAACAGTTCGATCGCGAGCGTGCCGGCGAGACGGAAGCCGGCGGCCAGCGTCATGGCCAGTTCGTGCGCACGGTCGGCGACCGCCTGCGGCACTTCGGCCGGCGCGATCGTCAGATGCAGGATGTTGTTGCGGTGCACGTTGCGCACGATCGGGAACGTCACGTAACGCTCGCCGTCTCCGGACACGAGGATCGACGCCTCGAACGCGAAGTCGACGAACCCTTCGAGGATGGCCGGCGGGAAGCCGTCGTCCGCCCACACGCGCTCCAGGTCGGCCGGACCGTGCAGCACGATCTGGCCGTGGCCGTCGTAGCCGCCCTCACACGTCTTGAGCACGGCCGGATAGCCGATCTCCTCGAGCGCCGTATCCAGCGAAGCGCGGTCGTTCACCGCACGCCACGGCGCGGTCTCGATCCCATGCTCGTTGATGAACGTCTTCTCCGCGATGCGGTTCTGGGTGACGCGCAGCAGGTCGGTGCCCTGCGGCACCGCGGTCTCGCCGCGCACCTCGTCGAGCGCGTCGGCGTCCACGTTCTCGAACTCGTAGGTGAGCACGTCGCTGCGTTCCGCCAGTTCGCGGATCGCGGCCTTGTCGTCGTAGGCGGCGACGATCTGGAAGTCACCCACCTGCGCGGTCGGGCAGTCCGGCGTCGGGTCGAGCACGCCGACGCGGAAGCCCATGTACTTGGCCGACAGGGCCATCATGCGGCCCAGCTGGCCGCCGCCGACGATGCCGATCGTCGCACCCGGCATCAGACGGGCGACGCGGCCCTGCGTTTCCTCAGACAAGCTCGGCATTGGACTGGGCCACCTTCTCCTTGAGACCGTCGCGGTATTCCTGCAGCGCCTCGGCGAGGTGCTCGTCGGTCGTGGACAGGATCTGCACGGCCAGCAGGCCGGCGTTGGTCGCGCCCGAATTGCCGACCGCGGTCGTCGCCACCGGGATGCCGCCCGGCATCTGCACGATCGACAGCAGCGAATCCCAGCCGGAGAGCGCGTGGGAGCGCACCGGCACGCCGATGACCGGCAGCGTGGTCTGCGCGGCGACCATGCCCGGCAGATGGGCGGCGCCGCCCGCACCCGCGATGATGACCTTGAGGCCGTTGGCGCGCGCCGCGTGGGCGAACTCGCCCATCAGCTCGGGCGTGCGGTGCGCCGAGATCACCTGCTTGATGTACGGGACGCCGAACTGGTCGAGCATGTCGCACGCGTGCTTCATGGTCTCCCAGTCGCTGGCCGAACCCATGATGACGGCCACTTCGGGCTTGTTGTCTGCCATTGGAACCTCCGAAGGGAAGGGAAAAGAATGCCCTCCCCAGTGTAATCGGAGCCTCCTAAAAGCGGTGCCGGCGGTGCCGGAGGCGCGACCGTCCGCGCTCAGACCTCAAGTACCACCTTGCCGAACACGTCGCCCGACAGCACCTTGGCGAACGCGGCCGGCGCATCCGCGAGCGCGAAACGCGAGTCGATCGTCGGATGCAGGTCGGTGTGCTCCACGAAGCGCAGCATGCGCGCGAAGTCCTCGCGTGACCCCATCGTGTTGCCCTGGATGCGGATGTCCTGGAAGAAAACGCGCGTCAGTTGCGCACCCGGCTGGTCACCCGTCGTCGCGCCGCAGATCGCGATTGTGCCGCCCGGCCGCACCGACTTGACCGAATGGTCCCATGTGGCCGCGCCCACCGATTCGATGACCGCATCCACCTTGCGCGGCAGACGCGCGCCCGGCTCGAACGCGGCGTCCGCGCCGAGGGCGAGCGCCCTGGCGCGCTTGCCCTCGTCGCGCGATGTGACGAACACTTCGAGTCCGGCCGCGTGGGCCATCGCGATGGCCGCGGTGGACACGCCGCCGCCGGCACCCTGGATGAGGATCGTGTCGCCGGGTTTGACATTGGCTGCGGTGAACAGCAGCGAGTAGGCGGTGGTCCAGCTGGTGCCGAGCGCCGCCGCCTCGGCCATGTCGAGGTTGGCGGGTTTGGCGTACACGTTGGCGCTGGGCACGGCGACGCGTTCGGCCATCGTGCCCGGGTAGCGTTCGGACAGGATCGTGCGGCGCTCGCCGGGGAGGACTCCGGCGCCGTCGGTGCCGATGAACGTGTAGAGGACGACTTCGCTGCCGGCCTTGAGTCCGCCGCGGCCGGGGATGTCCTCGTCGAGGATGCCGGCGGCGTCGGTGCCGAGGATCATCGGGGTGAGCGATGCGGGCAGGCCCACGCCTTTGAGGCTCCAGATGTCGTGGTGGTTGACGCTGGCCGCGCTGACGGTGACGGTGGACCAGTAGGGGCGGGGTTCGGGTTCGGGCATGTCGCCGACGGCGAGCTTGCCGAGGGGTTGGGCGGGGTCGATGCCTGCGGCGTATACGGCCTTCATGGATGCTCCTTTGCTTGGGTGATGGCTTGGGTGATGCCGGCGCATGCGGCGGTTCCGCTCCCATTCAACCACTTCTCCGGCGGCTTCCCCGCTCGCGGCCGCGGCGTGTATGGTGAGGATACGGAGAACTTGGGGGCATTTCCCCCAATCCTCGCAGGATGCTCCCCTCTGGGCTAGTATTGCGCTTTTGGAATCGGAAGACGGGATGAAAGGCGGCGACCTTATGGGCGGACTGTTGGCTACGATTCACGGACCTGCCGACGTGCAGGCGCTCGATGCCGCCCGTCTTCCCGAACTGTGCGCCGAGATCCGGCGCGTGCTGGTCGCGTTCGGCCATGCGCATGGCGGTCATATCGGTTCGAATCTGGGGATGGTCGAGGCGACGGTGGCCCTGCATCGTGTGTTCGATTCGCCGCGCGACCGTATCGTGTTCGACGTGTCGCACCAGTGCTACACGCATAAGATGCTCACCGGCCGTGCGCAGGCGTATCTCGATCCGGCGCTGCATGATGCGGTGACGGGGTTCACGAATCCGCGTGAGAGCGTGCATGACCAGTTCGTGCTGGGTCATACGGGCACGTCGATCTCGCTGGCGTGCGGTCTGGCGAAGATGCGCGACATGCGCGGCGGCGACGAGCGCGTGGTCGCGGTCATCGGCGACGGGGCGCTCAGTTCGGCGATCGCGTTCGAGGGGCTCAACAACGCCGCCGAGCAGGGCGGCAACATGATCATCGTCGTCAACGACAACGAGATGTCGATCGCCGAGGATTCCGGCGGCATGTACGCGACGCTCGCCCGACTGCGCGAGTCGGACGGCGCGGCCGGCGACAATCTGTTCCGCGCGTTCGGCCTCGACTACCGGTATGTCGCGGACGGCAACGACGTGGCCGCGCTGGTCGCCGCGTTCGAGGAGGTGCGCGACTGCGATCATCCGGTCGTCGTGCACATCCACACGCATAAGGGGCTGGGATTGCCGGCCGTGTCACCGATGACGGCCGCCGCGACTGGAGGCGAGGCACGGCTCGACGGCGATGCGGCCGTCGTCGCCGAGGACATGGACATCCGCGAGGGCCGCTGCGAGGCGAACCATTGGCAGGATCCGGATTCGGCTGCGGGCCGTCCGCTGGGCGCGCGCAAGCATTACGGCCAGCTGGCGATGGCGGCGCTCGAGCGTCGTTTCGCCGACGAGCCGGGACTGGTCGTCGTCTCCCCCGCCACGCCCGGGTCGAACGGCATCACGCGCGCGTTCCGTGCTCGGGCGGGCGCGCACTACGTCGACACGGGCATCGCCGAGGAGCATGCGGTCGCGTTCGCGTCCGCGCTGGCGAAGGCGGGCGGGCGTCCCGTGCTGGCCACGTCGGCCACGTTCTTCCAGCGCACGTTCGACCAGTTGCAGCAGGAGCTGTCGCTCAACGCGAATCCGGCGACGCTGCTCGATTTCGGCGGCGGCCTGTCGGGTGCGGACGACACGCATTCGGGCGCGTTCGACATCGTCATGTTCGCCAACATCCCCGGTCTGACCTGTCTGGCGCCCACCGGCGAGCGCATGTTCCTCGACATGCTCGCGTGGGCGACGGGCCCCGCGAACGAGCGTCCCGTCGTGATCCGCGTGCCCGGCGACCCGATCCTCGCCGCCGAACGCTCCGGCCTGCTGCCGGCCATCGGCGTCGGTGACGACGACGGCCGTTCCGACGATGATCCCATGCCGTGGTCGCGCTATCGGACCGTCCATGCCGGCGCCGACGTCGCGATCCTCGCGTTGGGCAACACGTATCCGCTGGGATTGCAGGTCGTCGACGCACTGCGTCGCGGCATGACCGCCATCGCCGATGGCGATGCGGCCGGTGCGTCCGCCGATGCCGCCGTCGACGCGACGCTGGTCACGCCGCTGTGCTTCTCCACGCTCGACGAGGCGACGCTGGAGCGGCTGGCCGATTCGCATCGTCTGGTCGTCACGTTGGAGGACGGGCAGCTCGACGGCGGCTGGGGGCAGAAGGTCGCCGCCTGGTATCAGAACCATCGTCCCGACGTGCGCGTGCGCACCGTCGGCGGCGACACCGAGTTCACCGACCGCGTCCCCCTCACCGACCTGAACGAACGCTACGGCCTGACCGTCGAACAGGTCGTCGCGCTCGTGCGCGACTCGCTGCGCGGCTGACGGCAGCCGTCTCCGGCATCGCGCGTCATCCCGGATCATGCGAACGGCCGGCCGCGGAGTGCGCCGCGGCCGGCCGTCGTCGTTCGTACGGTTCTTGCGGACCGCAGCTACTGGTTGTTCTTGATCGCGTCGAGCGCGGGGATGCGCACGGCCTTGTTCGCGGGGCCGAAGCCGGCGATCAGGCCCACGGCGGTGGACAGGAGCACGCCGGAGAGGAACAGCCACCAGGGGATCACGGAGATGCGGGTCACGTCGTCGCCGCCGGTGATCGCCTTGAGCCAGTTGTCGCCGGTGAACCCGCCCATCGAGAACACGTTGATCAGCCATGAGCCCAATCCGGAGATCAGACAGCCGATGAGCCCGCCGAACAGGCCGATCGCGGCCGCTTCGCCCAGGAACATCATGCGGATGTCGCGCACGTAGCAGCCGAGCGCCTTCATGATGCCGATCTCGCGCGTGCGCTCCGACACGGACATGATCATCGTGTTGGCGATGCCGATCGCGGCCACAAGGAACGCGACGCCGCCGATGCCGCCCAATGCGAGCTGCAGGCCGCGCGACTGTTCGGCGAGGCTTTCGCGCATCTGCTCGTACGAGGACGTGTTGAAGCCCATCGCCTTGATCTGCTCCTCCACGTCGGACACGGCCTTGATGTCGCCGGCCTTGACGAGCACCTGCTGGTATTCGGTGTCCTTCTTCGCGCTCGTCGGATCGACCTTGGCGATCAGTTCCTTGAGCTGCGTCAGGTCCATGATGACGCCGTCGTTCGTGGCGTACCCCTTGTTGAAATCCTCCTTGAGCAGTCCGACGGCGCGCAGCGTGAGCGTCTGCACGTCGCCCTGCTGGTCGGACGGGGAGTCCGAACCGTTGTATTCGGCTCCGGTGATGAGCGTCAGTTCGGTGGTCAGCGGGTTGAAGAACGGGTCCTCGTCCTCGGCCTCCTGCTCCTGGCAGTTGCCGTTCGCGTCGCACACGTAGCCGCCGCCCCATGCGGCCGGTGTGCGCGTGTTGGAGCCGTCGGGACGGTACTTGTCCATGAAGCCGTAGGCCGTGTACTCGCCGAGCAGCACCTCGCCCTTCTTGGTGGGCAGGCGCCCGTCGTCGAGCATCGTGTAGCCCATCTCGTCGAGCTGCGACGTGTCGATGCCCATGATCGACACGTATTTGCTCACGTAGCGGCCCGACACGGCGGTCATGTCGGCCGTGTACTGGTATTCCATCAGCGGCGTGACGCCGGCGACGTCGGCGATCGAACGCATCGTGGAGACGGCCTTGTCGTCGAGTTTCGTCGATTCGCCGCCGGAGCCGCTGCCGCCCGACGTGCCGGTTCCGCCGGTCATGCCGCCGTTGCCCGGATACACGGTGATGATGCTCAGATCGCCCATCTGCTTGAGGAACCGTTCGTTCTGCTCGTTGAGTCCGGCGCCGATCGACACCATGAGCACGATCGAGCAGCAGCCGACGATCACGCCCAGCACGGTCAGCGCCGTGCGCGACTTGCGTCGCAGCAGGTTCTGGCCGCTCAGATGCAGGATGTCGGGGAATCTCATGCGCGTCCCTCATCGCCCGCGGACGGCAGGCCGACGATCGGCTGCGTCGTCTCGCCCGCGCCGGACGGCACGTCGGCGGCGGCTGGACCGGCCGCACCCGCAGCCGCGGCGGTACCGGCGGTCGGCACCGCCCAGTCGGCCCAGTCCTCGTCGTCCTCCTTGGCCTGCTTCGCCTTCCTGCGGCGGCGCACCAGCGTCACGATCAGTACGACCGCCGCGATCGCGACGACGGCGACGATCGCCCACACCCACCAGGCCACGCCGGTCTGCTCGGTGTCGTCGGGCACGACGATGTTGTCGTCGAATCCGGGATCGACGGACGCCTCCTGCGCCTGGATCGTGATCGGGAACTCCTTGGTCTGCGTCTTGCCGTCGGAATCCTCGTAGGTGATGCGCAGCGTCACGTCCGTCGGGTCGGTCGACAGCGGCGTGAACGCGAAGCCGATCGCCCCGGTCGCGCCGGAGGCGACGTTGCCGACGTACTGGGTGCGCATCGTCGTGTCGACGCCGTCGCCCTCGATGCTCGCCTCCACGTTCGAGATGCCGCCCTTGCCCTTGTTCACGTACTCCATCGTGACGGTCGTCTCCTGACCCACCATCGGCATGTCGGGCTGGACGGGGTCCTTGAGTTCGAAGCGGTCCGGCTGGGAGACGGGCACGGAGATCTTGATGTCGGACGAGCTGGAGCTGCGCGACCCGGCGTCCACGTACTCGTATTTGAAGCTCACGGTCACGCCCTGCGCGCCGCTGGTCGCGGTAGAGAGCGCCTGCATCGGCACGCTTTGGGTCATGGCCCAGCCGGCGCCGAGCGAGTCGAAGTAGAACGTGTTGGTGCCGCCGGCGATCGCGAAGCTTTCGCCGCCGTCGACGGTGACGACCAAGTTGTCGACGGCGACCTTGCCCATGTTCTGGAACGTGAACGAGAGCGTGAAGTCGCTGCCGGCGGCCACGGAGCCGTCGCCGTACGTGAAGTTCGTGATGATGATGTTCGGCACTGGTCCGGCGACCGGATCGGGCGTGTCTGGATCGTCGCCGTCGACCGCCGGGCGGGCGGCGTTGCCGTTGCCGGCGTCGACGTCGAGGTTCCGGTCCGCAAGCGCGCCGCCGCCTGCCGCGGCGGTCTGCGCATCGTCGGTCGTGCCCGCCGCCGCGCCTGCCGTCTGCGCGCTGGTCGTCGTGCCGTCTTCGTCGGTGACGGTGCCGGTCGTGCCGCCGGCCATCGCGTATGCGGCCGGCGCGGCGCATGCGATGAGCAGCGCCGGCACCGCGATGCACGCGGCCGCGGCGGCGCGCAGCCTTCCCTTGGTCGTCTTCTTCTCCCCGTTGGTCATCGGTTCGCCTTCCTGTCGGTGTGGTCGAGGGTTGCGGTGCGCGCGTCGCCGGCCGCGATGCCGGCGGCGGGCGCGCGAAGCAGCTGGTCGCCGATGATCCGCCCGTCGAGCAGGGTGACGATGCGGTCGGCGTACTGCGCCATGTTGTCGTCGTGCGTGACGAGCACGATCGTCTGGTTGAAGTCGCGGGCGAACGCGACGATCATCTCCATCACGTCGATCTTCGTGCGCGAGTCGAGGTTGCCGGTCGGTTCGTCGGCGAACACGACCTGCGGGCGGGCGGCGAACGCGCGCGCGATGCCGACGCGCTGCTGCTGGCCGCCCGACATCTGCGTCGGATAGTGGTTGATGCGCTTGGCGAGGCCGACGCGGGCGAGCATGCCGCGTGCGATCCTCTCGCGGCGCGCCTTGGGCATGCCGCGGAACATGAGCGGGGTGGCGACGTTCTCCAATGCGGTCAGGTTGGGCAGCAGGTTGTATGACTGGAACACGAAGCCGAGGTGGCGTTGGCGGAATGCGGCGAGTTCGCGTTCGTCGAGGCGGGAGATGACGGTGCCGCCGATGCGCACGCCGCCGCGGGTCGGCTTCTCCATGCCGGCGAGCTGGTTGAGGAGCGTCGACTTGCCGGAGCCGGATTCGCCGTAGATGCAGCAGATCTGCCCCTGCGGGATGACGAGGTTCACGTTGTCGAGTGCCACGACGGTCTCGTCGACGACCGGGTATTCCTTGCGCAGTCCGCGCACTTCGATCATCGGCCGCATGGGCGCCGTGGTGGACGCCATGATGGGCGCCTGTATCCCTGGTGACGGCACTGTCTGTCCCCTTCTCGTCGATGGTTCGGGCCGGACCCATCATACATCGCCTCGACCCGGAATCCACCTTGCGGCATCATACGTCCCGCCGCAATCCTTCCGACGGATGATTCGCGGCCGCCCTCCATACATCCTCCGTGCACCCCACGTGCACCCCACGTGCACTTCAATCCTCGTTTTTCAGGGACGAATCAGGGATGAAACAGAATGTCCGGAAATAAGGAAACCCCTTGGAAGCTAATGTTTCCAAGGGGTTTGAGGTGACCCCGGCCGGGCTCGAACCGGCGACCTACAGATTAGAAGTCAGTTGCTCTATCCAGCTGAGCTACGGGGCCTCGGCAACGAGATGACAGTATAGCATCATCCCGACGCCCGTCCGCCTTCGCGCCACGCGCGGACGCGGGCGGGCGCCGGCGGGCCCGCCCCTATAATCAGGGACGGAAGCAGACGCAAGCATCACATCATACGAACGACGGGAAGCATCATGAGCGGTCAGCGCAACGGGACGGCACAAGGCGGCGCGGCGAAGCGCCGGGAGGAACGGCAGGCGGCACAGCAGGCGAGGATCGAACGCGAGGCGAAGGAACGCCGTCAGGCGACCATCATCGGATCGGTCGTCGCATGCATCCTCGTCGTGCTCGTCGCCATCGGCGCGTTCTCGATCTACGGGTCGATCCACGCCAAGCAGGTCAAGGAGCGGCAGCGACAGGAGCAGACCAGCAGCGAGGCCGTCGCCGACGCGAGGAAGACGATGAACGAGGCCGAGAACCGGCCCGCCAACGCCGACGACCAAGGCGGCGTCATCGTGTCGAAGGACGGCTACGGCACGAAGGTCGACGGCGCGCCGACCGTCGCGTTCTACATGGAGCCGCTGTGCCCGGGATGCGCGTCGATCCACCGCATGCTCGACGACACGCTCAAGCAGATGGTCGACGCCGGCCAGCTCAACCTCGAACTGCATTTCATGACGTTCCAGGACAACAAGAGCACCGTCGTCAAGGACGGCGAGAAGACCAGCGACCTGTATTCGACGCGCGCGTTCAACGGCGCTGTCACGATTCTCGAGAACGACCCGGACCCCGACCATCTGCTCGGCTATCTGGCGAACATCTACGCCGAGGATTTCCAGCCGGGCGAGCTGGACGACTACGTGTCGGTCAGCGACGACCAGCTGCGCGAGCAGGCCATCGCCGCCGACGTGAGCGAGGAGGTCGCCGGCAAGGCGTTCGACGGCACCACCCCGTACAAGACGTGGCTCAAGGCCGCCGACAGCTACACGATCCGCCGCACCGAACTGTACGCGCCGGGCAGCAGCGGCTTCTCCTCCCCCACGCTGACGATCAATGGCACGTACTGGGCGACCGGCACCCCGTCCAAGGCCGGTATGTCGTTCGCCGACGGCTTCCTCAAGGCGCTCGGCATCGACGCGTCCAAGGTCGGCAACGCGTCCGTCAAGCCGTCAATCGGCGCCGACGGCAAACCGCTCGAACTCTGACGCCGGACAGTGGCCAGACGTCCGGATGATATGACGAAAGCCCCCGCGGATGCTCTCCGCGGGGGCTTTCGTCATGCCGCCATCTCAATTCATGATCGGCGCGGCGCTGCGTGCCGTCACCTCGCCACGCTACGCCACGACAGACCTACTTGGCCGCCTCGTCCTGATGATGGTACTGGAACGCGAGCTCGGCCAGATGCACGCCGTGGGTGAGGAACTCGTGCGTGCGGCACACGTAGTCGTGTTCGCGGCCGAGCCTGGCGATGTAGCCGTTGATGTAGTCGACCTCGGTCTTGCGGCCGCGGCTCATGTCCTGATACATCGACGGGTAGTGCAGCGGGTTGCCGGTGCGGCTCACGTAGTCCACGGACTCGAGCTCCTCGTCGCGCGTGTTGATGAGCTTGATGCCGGCGCGCTCGCACGCGTCGTACGCCTCGTTGATGAGCTGCATGGCCATGTCGCGGGCTCCCGGGTAGCTGATGAACTGGCCCATCGTGATCTGGTACATCGTGCACAGCGTGTTGACGACGGAGTTGAACACGATCTTGGCCATGCACATGCCCTTGAAGTCGTCGGAGATCTCCGGGTTGAGGTTGGCCTTCTGGAAGTCGGCGAAGATGGCCTTCTCGATGTCGGTGACCTCGTTGGTCATCGCGCACATGTGCATCGTGCCGGCGCCGGACTTGCCGATGAAGTCCACGTCGCCCGGGCCGTTGAGCACGGTGGCGACGAGCGCGGTGCCGCCGTAGATGCGGTCCTCGGGGAAGTACCGGGCGATCTTCTCGAAGTGGCCCCAGCCGTTCATCGCGCTGAACACGACCTGATGGTCCTTGAACAGGTGGGCGCAGCGCCCCAGCATGTCCTCGAGCTGCATCTGCTTCATGAAGACGATCCACACGTCCGGATCGCCGTCGTACTCCTCCGGCGTGTACAGGTTGATCGGGATCAGTCGGCGGTTCTCATGGTCGCGGCTGACGTACACGCCGCCCTGTTCGCGGATCTTGTCGATGTGCGGCGCCCACGCGTCGATGAAGTCGACGTGCGCGTCCGTATGCTCCTGAAGGAGGATGCCGTAGCGCAGGCCCATGGCACCGGCGCCGATTACCGTATAACGCATAATGTTCCCCTTGCGATCGATGTGCGTTCGATTCGTTGCGTTCGATCTGGCCACCGGCATATCCGTACGGGGACGCTGTCTGATCGTCTCGCCGAACCCGGTGTCACCACTCGTTCCGTTCGTCGTCCATCGATGATGGTCCGGCGAGCGCCATCACGGCACGAGCCACGATCCGTGGGGACCGGGGCTCGGATGCTCCGCGATGCATTCCGCGTCATACGGTAGCATCGCGGGTCGTCGACCGTATGGTCGGCGGTCGCAGTTCGGACGGGGCGGACGGTCCGGAAGGGGACGTCCGCCGTCGCGCCGTCAGGGTTCGATGATCCAGCTGAGGCCGACGAGCACGATGAGGAACAGCACGTTGACGGCCGAGTAGACGGCCAGATAGCGGCCCTTCTGATGCGGGTACTTGCGTACGACGTTCTTGTAGCCGATCAGCGACGCCATCGACGCGATCAGCGTGCCCATGCCGCCGAGGTTGGTGCCGATGATGAGCGGACGCCACTGGTCGCAGAAGCCGGACAGGAGCAGCGTGGACGGCACGTTGCTGATGAACTGGCTGGTGACGACCGACACCTCCAGCGGGTGCGCGTTGACGAGGGAGGCGGCCAGCTCGTAGAACTCGGGGACGCGCTTCATGTTGCCGATGAAGATGAAGAACATCGTGAACGTGAGCGGCAGACCCCAGTCGACGTTGCGGAACACGCGGCGGTCGCACACGAGGAACGTGGCGAACACGATCACGCACATCGCCCACAGGGGCAGGAAGTCGCTGACGGCCAGCAGACAGACCACGAACAGGATCGTGTAGACGACCGTGCGCCATCCGCCGTAGCTGGCGCCGTAGCCGGTGATGCGGATCTCGTCGGGCTGGTGCTTGCTGCTGGACGGGGCGAGGACGCCGCGTTCGATGCCGGCGCCGTCGAGCGCGTGGAATTCGGACACCGGCTTCTTGCCGAACACGACGCAGCTGATGATGACGAGCATCACGGCGGCGGTGAACGAGTAGGGGGCCATGATGCCGATCATCTCCGTGGTCGGCATGCCGGTGAGGGCCTTCAGGTACAGGTTGTGCGCGTTGCCGATCGGCGTGAGCATGCTGCCCATGTTCGCGCCGAGGGTCATGAGCGTGCCGACGAGCACGGCGTGCTCCTCCATGTCGGCCATGATGAGCACGGAGATCGCGAACGGGATGAACGTGACGAGCGCCACGTCGTTGGTGATGAGCATCGCGGAGAAGAAGGTGAGCGAGATCAGCGTGATCACCAGTCCGCGGGCGGTGCTCACGTGGTGCAGCAGTCGCGAGCCGATGATGCGGAAGACGCCGATGCGCTGGAAGCCGCAGACGACGAGCATCAGGCACACGAGCTGCGAGATCGTGCTCATGTGGACGTATTCCTTGTACTCGGCGTCCGGCGGGACGATGAAGCACGAGATCAGGGCAAGGATGGAAGCGACGATGAGGATCGTCTCGTTTTTCAGGAGCTTGATCACCAAGCCACGCATCGAATCCTCCGTGAATATTCGGTAAACATCACCTGACATCCTAACCGACATCATGGCGTTGCACGCGCTCTCGGAGTGCCGTTTTCCGACCGTTTGCAACGAAAACCGGCCCTCACGCCTACTGGCGTTTGGGCTGGTTTTCCGACCGTCGGCCGATCGGGGTCAATTCTGACCGAGCGTGGCCGCTCCGCCGTCATCCGGCATCCTCGGCGTCCCCGTCGTCGTCCTCGTAGTCGAGGATGTCGCCGGGGACGCAGTCGAGCGCGTCGCAGATCGCGGCGAGCGTCGAGAAGCGGATCGCCGAGACGCGGTTGTTCTTGATCTTCGACAGGTTCACGTTCGTGATGCCCACCCGGTCGGCCAGCCAGTTGAGCGAACGGCCGCGCTCGGCCATCATCCGGTCGAGCCGGAGCACGATCCGTCCGCCCATCATGCGCTCCTTTCCATCGATGCGGTCATAGCAGCCCGTCGACCTCGCCCTGCAGCGAGGCGCCGTAGCCGAACACGCGGGACAGCAGCAACGCCAGCGCGCCCGCCATCAGATGCATCAGCGGGGCCGCGGGATCCGACGAGACGGCCACGCTCTCGCCTGCGGCGACGAGCGGCAGCATCGCCATCGCCGTCACGGCACCCACAATGGGAATCGCCACGAGGCTGCGTCCGATGCGCGACAGCGCGGCCTGCGCGCCGGACCGGAACGGCGTCGCGCCGTCGGGGTTGGCCGCCCATGCGCCGATCGACGCGCACAGGTCGCGCGCGCCGCCGATCGCTTCGACCGTCAACCATGCGGTGACGGTCTGCGCCAACGCGAACAGGGCCAGTCCGACCGTCGGCGAGGGCGCGTCGTGGAACAGGAACCGGAACCCGTGCATGTCGGGGCCGATGCCGACGATGAGGCCTCCCAGCGACACACCGTACGTTACGGCCGCATCGTCGCCGAGCGACGTCAGCGGCACCGGCAGACCGGCCAGTCCGGCCGAGACCAGTACCGCGGTCAGCGCGGCCGCCGCCACGCCGACCCATCCGACGACCAGCAGGACCGTGCCGACGCCGCGGCCGACGCGCGCATACCGCGCGAGCGTTGCGGGAGCGGCAGCGGACGGGGGCCGCTCCGACCGCTTCGCCGCATGCCATCGATCGAATATCGTTGCGTACGCCATGATGACCTCCTTGTCATCGCGGGACGCCGCGCGCCGCAGCTGCGTTCCCGCCGCGGCGTCGACCGGCATCCCATGCCGATACCCTCATTATCAACCCGGATTTATCGTTTGTCAATAAACTTTTTATGACAAACGATAAACAGATTGTCAGCCGATGGTGTTGCCGAAGATCTGCGCCTGCAGGTCCTTGCGGGCGGCCTCCATCTGCGTGACCTGCCCCAGGATCGCGATCTTCTCCGCGCCGTCCGGCAGCGCGGCCATCTGCCGCTTCGCCGAGCCGATGCGGCGCATCAGGCCGATGTCGAGCAGCTTCGCCAGCAGCTCCGCCGCATACCGGCTCTCTGCCGGCGTCGCCTCGCGCAGCTGCGCCGACTCCCCCGCCCCGCGCACGTCCTGCTCGCTGGGCGGCAGCGGCAGCGGCATCACCGCCAGCTCGTTGATCACCGGTTCGAGCATCGGACCGCCCGCCTTCGTCAGCGAGTGCATCCACAGGCCCTGGGGCACGTCGTTCGACGGCAGGCCACCGGCCGCCGCAATCGCCTGGAACAGCGAACGGAACACCGGCGTCATGAAATTCGACAGCGACAGCGACGCGAACATGCCCGGATCGACCGAACGCGGCACCTGGATGAGCATCGCCATGAACTGCTGCTCGCAGATGAACACCGCATCGTCCACCTGATAGTACGTCTGCTCGGCCACGCCCCGGCGCTCCAGCGCCTTGCGCTCCGCCGGATTCGCATACGGGTTCGCCCCGCGCGACGCCGCACCCGCGCCGGCTCCCGCGGCCGCGCCGGGCGCCGCTCCCGCATCGGCGCCGTCGGCCGTACCGAAGCGGCGACGCGGCGCATACGCGTCCTCGTCGCGCACGCCCAGCCGGCGATGCGCGTCACGCACCTCGCGCTGCATCACATCCAGATCGATGCCGATGCGACGGATCGCCTTCCTCGCGTACACGTCGCGCTGCGAACGGTCGCGGATCTGCGCGATCAACGGCGCCACCGCCTTCACCGCGCCGATCTGGCCCGTCGTGTACGACGTGTCGAAACGGTTGATCGCCGCGTCGATCACGAAATCGTACAGCGGGCGCGCATGGTCGATGAGCGAGCGCACCGCCTCGTTGCCGCGTTCGATGCGCAGGTCGCACGGGTCGAGATTGTCGTCGGCGACCGCCACGAACGTCTGCGACAGGAACGCCGCGTCCAGGCCGAACGCGTGCAATGCCGCCTTCTGGCCGGCCGCATCGCCGTCGAACGTGAACACGATGCGCGAGCTGAGCGCCTGCCCCTCGACCTTGAGCGGCCCCACCAGCTGCACCGCGCCCAGCGAATCGTCGGCGATCAGACGGCGCACGATCTTCGCATGCTCCGCGCCGAACGCGGTGCCGCACGTCGCCACCGCCGTGTCGATGCCGGCCAGATGCATCGCCATCACATCCGTATAGCCCTCGACGATCACCACCTGACGTTTCTTCACGATCGACGGCTTGGCCAGGTCGATGCCGTACAGCACCTGGTTCTTGCGGTACAGCTGCGTGTCGGGCGTGTTGATGTACTTCGCCGCGATCGCATCGTCCTCATACAGCTTGCGCGCGCCGAATCCGAGCGTCCGGCCCGTCGAATCGCGGATCGGCCAGGTGACGCGGCCGCGGAAGTAGTCGTAGACGCCGCGCTGGCCCTGACGCGCCAGACCCGCGTCGAGCATCTCCTGCTGGGTGAAGCCCTTGCCGGCCAGGTGGCGCACCAGATTGTCCCAGCCCTGCGGCGCGTAGCCGCAGCCGAAGCGTTCGCAGTCGGCCTGGCTGAAGTTGCGCCCGCCCAGGAGCTTGCGGGCGGGCAGCGCCTCGGAGGTCATGATCTGGGAGACGAAGAAGCGCTGCGCGGCCTCGTTCGCCTCGATCAGGCGCGCGCGCTTCGATCCGGCGTGCTCGCTCTTGCGCGACCCGGCCTCGTAGTGCAGTTCGATGTGGTAGCGGTCGGCCAGCAGTTCGACCGCCTCGCGGAAGTCGATGTTCTCCTGCTGTTCGACGAACGCGAACACGTCGCCGCCCAGACCGCAGCCGAAGCAGTGCCAGACGCCCAGCGCCGGCCTCACGTTGAAGCTGCCGGTCTTCTCGTCGTGGAACGGGCACAGGCCCACGTACGTGCCGGCGCCGGAGGGGCGCAGCGACACGCTCGCGGATACGATGTCGTACAGGTCCGCGCGTGCGCGCACCTGCTCCACGTCTTCCTTCAGAATCATCCCGACCATAGTCCTCTAGGGTACCGGCATACGCGGAATGCGCGGCGCGCGCGTCGGGCCGGGGCAGGGCAGTCCGGATCGGGGTTGCCGTGACCGGGTTGCGGCGGCGCATGCGACGCGCGACACGCTCCAGGCCGCTCGGCCAAGCCTACGGTCGCGCATCGCATGCGCCGCCGCAGCCCTCGTTGGGTGCGTACGATTCGGCCTGGATGGCGGTTTCGGTCCGTGCGTCGCGATGCCCGCTAGAGAATCGTGTCCGGGTCGAGCATGGCGAGGTCGGCGGAGTCGAGCACGTCGGAGGCGTTCAGGTAGAGGCGCGGAATGCGGTTGCGCAGGCAGGTGAACACCTCGTAGCTGATCGTGTCGGCGGCGCGCGCCCAGTCGTCGGCGGTCGGCTCGCTGAACAGCTCGCCGCGGCCGGGGCCGAACAGTTCGACCGTGTCGCCCTCATGCACGCCGAGACGCTCGGCCGAACCGTGCAGGTCGATCATGAACTGGTCCATGCACACGCGGCCCGACACGCGGTACAGGCGCGGGCCCTCCGTGGTCATCACGCGCACCGGGCCGCCGAGCTTCTCCAGATGCTTGGCGCCCTGCATGTCGAATCCGGACGCGGAACGGTGGATGCCGTCCGCATAGCCGAGCGGCACGATCGCGGTCGACGTGTCGTCGGGCGTCAGGTAGGTGCGGCCATACGAGATGCCGTGGCCGGCCGCCACGTCCTTGACGGTGCCCAGCTGCGCCTGCAGCGTCATCGCGGATTTGAGATGCCAGTCGCGCGGCGTGCCCATCGCCGGATCCGGCTCGTAGCCGTACAGGCCGATGCCGGGGCGGGTGAGCTCGAAGTGGATCTCGGGACGGTTGAGCGTGGCCGCCGTGTTCGCCAGATGGCGGATCTCGGGGGCGATGCCGGCCTTCTCCATGCGCGCGGTGAACGCCTTGAAGTTCTCGATCTGACGGTCGGTGGAGGCGACGAACTCGGGTACGTCGGGCGAGTCGGCCACGGCCAGATGGCTCCACTGGCCCACGATGTGCAGCACGCCCTCCCTCGCCAGCGGCGCCAGACGCGCCAGCGCCTCGTCGAACGACTCCTCGGTGAATCCGTTGCGTCCGAAGCCGGAGTCGACCTTCACGTGCACGCGCGCGGTCTTGCCCAGCCGGCGTGCGGCGGCGGCCACCGCGTCGATGCCGGGCAGCGAGCCGACGGACACGTCGATGTCGTTGTCGATCAGCTCGTCGAACGGCACTTCGGCGCCGTTGTAGACCCAGGTGAGGATATGGCAGCGGTCGGGGCCGATGCCGAGGCGGCGCAGCAGCAGCGCCTCATGCGACTGCGCGGTGCCCAGCCACGTCGCGCCGCCGGCCAACGCGGCCAGCGCGGTCGGCAGCAGGCCGTGGCCGTACGCGTCGGCCTTGACCACGCCCATCACCGCGGTGCCCGAATCAGGTCCGCCGCACACGTTCACCAGATGGCGCATGTTGTCGCGCAACGCCTTGAGGTCGACGATCGCCTGCGCCGGGTAACGACGGCGTGCGGCCCGGTAATGCTCCTCGCCCTGCGGGGACGAGAACTGCCATGCTGGTACTGCGCTCAAAGTCATGGCCCCCATTGTGGCGCGCCGTGGTGACGACACGCCGCGCCGGAACGGCCGCCACGGGCCGCGATGGGCCGAACCTCCACATCCATTGCACAACCGTTCCGCATCGTTCCGCCCCGATGTCCACGATGAGGACACTTCACCCGCGGACGCCGCCGCTTGTCACGCCACGGCCATACACTGACTCACCATGTTCGCCCTTTCGCCGGCATTCCGGCGCGGCGCGCATTCTGATTCCCGGCGTTGAGGCGTGCCGGGGTCCCGGAAAACCGTCCGGTCCAGCCCATTCCATTCCGAATCCGAGAGAAGACTCATGGATCTTTTTCGCAAGAAGTCGGTGGATCAGCTGGTCGCTGAATCCACCCCGCTCAAGCGCACCATGCGCACGTTCGATCTGACGATGCTGGGAATCGGCGCCATCATCGGCACCGGCATCTTCGTGCTGACCGGCAAGGGGGCTCTGACCGCCGGTCCCGCACTGTCCGTCTCCTTCCTCCTGGCCGCGGTCTGCTGCGGCTTCGCCGGCCTGTGCTACGCGGAGTTCGCCGCGATGGCCCCGGTCTCCGGCTCCGCCTACTCCTACGCGTACCTGGCGTTCGGCGAGGTCATCGCCTTCGTGATCGGCTGGGACCTGATCCTCGAATACGCGCTGCAGGCCGCCACCGTGTCCGCCGGATGGTCCGGCTACTTCAACAAGCTGCTCGCGGGATTCGGCCTGCATCTGCCGGTCGAGCTGACCGCCGCGTACGGCACCACGCCGGGCGTCACCACGTACTTCAACCTGCCAGGCTTCCTCATCGTGCTGCTCATCACCTGGGTGCTGTCGATCGGCATCAACCAGACGAAGAAGACCAACGACATCATGGTCATGATCAAGCTCGCCATCATCGTGCTGTTCATCATCTGCGCCGTGTGGTACGTCGATCCGTCCAACTGGAAGCCGTTCTCCCCGTACGGCATCTACACGTTCCAGCCCGGCTCCACCCAGCCGTACGGCATCGTGCCGGCCGCGTCGATCGTGTTCTTCAGCTTCATCGGCTTCGACGCCGTGTCCTCGTCCGCAGAGGAGACCGTCGAGCCGAACAAGACGCTGCCGCGCGGCATCCTGCTGTCGCTGGCCGTGTCGACCGTGCTGTACATCATCATGACGCTGATCATGACCGGCGTGGTCCCCTATCAGGAGTTCGCGAACTTCATCGACGCCCCGGTGGCCGGCGTGATCCTGGCGACCGGCATGAACTGGCTGTCGTTCATCGTCAACCTCGGCGCGCTCGTGGGCATGACCACGGTGATGCTCGTACAGCTGTACGGCCAGAGCCGCGTGTGCTATGCGATGAGCCGCGACGGCCTGTTCCCGAAGTTCTTCGGCGAAGTGCACCCCAAGTACAGCACCCCGTTCAAGGGCACCTGGTTCTTCGGCCTGCTCACCGCGTTCGCCGGCGGCTTCATCAACATCAACGTGCTGTTCGAGCTGGTGAACATCGGCACGCTGTCCGCGTTCATCATCGTGTCGGCCGGCGTGCTGTGGATGCGCAGGACGCAGCCGGACGCGCACCGCGGATTCAAGGCGCCGCTCGTGCCGTTCACCCCGATCTGTGCGATCGTGTTCTGCCTGATCCTCATCGCCGGCCTGAACTGGGAGACCTGGCTGCGCTTCGCCATCTGGTTCGCGCTCGGCCTGGTCGTCTACTTCGCGTACAGCCGCAAGCGTTCCAAGCTCAACGCCGCCGCCTGACGGATGGGGCGGCATCCGTCGCCCCATCCCCGCCGCCGATCATGCGAATCCCGTCGCATCAAGCCATGATGCGACGGGATTCGCATATTCGGAGGCCGGATCATACGGATCACGACGCGAAACGGGACTGCAGGGTCGCAATCCGTTCATCGGCGAACGACTACTTACAGTTTGCGACGCAAAACGGGACTGCAGGGTCGTAATCCGTTCAGGGAACGTCGGTCATATACAAGTCACGACACGAAACAGGTCTCCAGCGTCGCAATCTGCCCATCAACTGTCATCCCTATACGAATTACGACGCAGAAGGACCGATCGGAGTCGGAACTCGTACAGGAAGCCCGAATCTTGCAGATTGCGACGCAAAACGGGACCGCGTCGCAACTCGTTCATCAACCAATCTTTTTGTACGAATCACGACGCAAGCCGGGTCACCAGCGTCGCAATCCGTTCAAAGAGGTCTCATCATATACAGATTGCGACGCAAGACGGAGCGTCAGCGTCGCAATCCGCTCATCGGCGAACGACTACTTACGAATTGCGACGCGAAAACGGGCCGTCGGAGCGGCCGCAGGTCACCATTCGTGACGCTGGTAGGCGATGCGGGTGGTGTCGGTGGGGCGGTCGATGAGCTGGATGAGGCCGCAGCGGGCGAAACCGCTCGTTTCGAGGACGTGCTGCATCGCCTTGTTGTTCGGATGCGTGTCGGCGCGCACGTTGCCGTACTGTTCGAGCGCCCAGCGGATGCAGTCGCGCGCCGCGTGACGGGCCACGCCGGATGCGGCGATGCGGTGGATCGTCACGTACGGACTGTCGTCGAGCCATGCGCCGTCGATCGTCGCGTACGTCGGGTCGGCGCCGGTGCACAGGGCGAACTGGGCGAGGATGCGCTCCTCGCCGCCGTGCTCGCCGCCCTCATCGTCGACCAGCAGCATCGTGCGGCCGCATGCGATGTCGTCGAGGACGACCTCCTCGCGCGGGAACGTCGACCCCCACTGGGTCGGGTTGCCGTTGCGGGCCATCATCTCGCGCGCGTGCGCGTAGATCTGCTGCATCCGCGGGAAATCGGACATCACGGCATGGCGGAAACGCCGGGAGGATGCTTCTGAAGTCACCGGTCACCTCTGATGTACATGCGGGAATCTCTCAACGATGGACTGAGGCGATACCATAGCACGGCCCGGCGGCACCGCGGCGCGTCATGACGGCATCGCGGACACGGGCGCGCAATGGCCGCCGGACGACGCCGTGGAAGAGGGTCAGACGACCTTGCGTTCGAACGCGTCGGAGCTGATGCCCTTGGCGAGGATGTCGCGGCACCATTCGCGTGCGGTGAACAGGCTGTGGTCGCGGTAGTTGCCGCAGCTTTCGACGGTGGTGGCGGGCACGTCGTCCCACGTGGCCTCGTTCGCGATGAATTCGAGCGACTCCTTGAGCGCGCGGGCCACGTCCTCGGTGGAGTGCTCGCCCCAGGTCAGCAGGTGGAAGCCGGTGCGGCAGCCGAACGGCGAGCAGTCGATGTAGCCGGGGATGCGTTCGCGCAGCAGCACGGCGATCGTGTGCTCGATCGTGTGCAGGCCGCCGGTGGGGATGGCGCCCTCGTTGGGCTGGACGAGCCGCAGG
Source organism: Bifidobacterium samirii (assembly GCF_003952945.1). GTDB lineage: Bacteria > Actinomycetota > Actinomycetes > Actinomycetales > Bifidobacteriaceae > Bifidobacterium > Bifidobacterium samirii. The sequence continues at coordinate 118,125 of NZ_QXGK01000003.1, read as the reverse complement.
TCGTAGTTGGAGATCACGTCGCCGTGCGGTCCGGTCTCGGTGTCGATGAAGCGCACGTACGGCGCCTTCACCTTGGTGTGGTCCAGCTGGAAGCTTTCGACGACGGGCTTGTCGGACTGTTCGGCCATGGTTCCTCGTTTCCTCGCTCGTATCTGCGGTGGTCGGCCGCGCCGGCGTATGACGGCGGCGGGACGCCACCATCATAGCCGGACGGCCGGCTCTCACGCGTCCTACGCGGCGTCGAAGTCAGCGATCGCCTGCATGAAGCGTTCGCCGTACAGGCGCAGCTTGCTGTCGCCCACGCCGTTGACCGACAGGAACGATTCGTCGTCGGTGGGACGCACGCGCGCCATGTCGCGCAGCGTACGGTCGGAGAACACGATGTACGGCGGCTTGCCGATCTCCTGGGCGATCGTGCGGCGCAGTTCGCGCAGCCGCTGGAACAGCGCCTCGTCGGCGTCGGACGGCTCGCCGGCGTACCCGGTGCCGGTCCCGCCGGCTCCGCCGCGCGTGCCGGCCGACCCGTACACGGTGGACGACGGGATGCCGTCGCCAGCACCCCCAGCCGCACCGGAGCGCGACGACCTGCGGTCGATGCGTTTGATCTCGTAGCGGAAGTCGGGTGCGACGGTGAGCGCGGCGCGCGGGCCGAAGCCGACGATCGGCATCCGTCCTTCGCTGATCGACAGGTAGCCGTCGGTCGCCATCTGGGAGAGCACGTCGCGCACGCGCGCCTCGGGCACGTCGCGCAGCAGACCGAAGCTGGGCATCGTCGTCGGGTTGAGCCAGGCGATGTCCTGCGCCTGCGAGCCGCGCAGGATCTTCACGATCTTGCCGGAGCCGAAGCCACCGCGCACGGGGGCGACGGTGAGCGGGCGGCCCTGCTCGTCATGGTCGTACATGACGTCGTGCACGCAGCGGCTGATCGCGCGGGCGATGTCGGTCACGTCGATCGTCTCGAACGTGCCGCCGCAGTTCGTGCAGCCGCCCTTGCACATGCCGTGCGATCCGGGCTTGGCGGACTCGCCGGACTTATCCGCGGCGCCGGACGCGGCGGACGGTTCGGCGGCGGTCTCGCCGAAGTAGCGGGTGATGTACGTGTGCAGACAGTCGGCGGTGCGGCAGTAGCCGGCCATCGCGTCGAGCAGACGGCGTTTGGCGGCGCGCACGATCTCCTGCTCCTCGGCGGTGAGCCGCTCGTTCTCGTAATCGGAGTCGAGCAGGCGGCGTCGCGTGACGATGTCCGACTCGTTCCACAGCAGCGTGCACCGGCTCGGCTCGCCGTCGCGGCCCGCGCGCCCGGCCTCCTGATAGTACGCCTCGATCGACTCGGGCATGTTGTGGTGGATCACGTAGCGCACGTTCGACTTGTCGATGCCCATGCCGAACGCGTTGGTGGCGACGACGACCGGCACGCGGTCGGTCACGAAGTCGCGCTGCGCGCGCTCGCGCACGTCGGCCGCCATGCCGCCGTGATAGGCGACGGCGACCGGTCCGAGCGGCGCGTCCGAGCCGCCGGCCGCACCGGCGGCCATCCGGCGCGCGGGCACGGCCTGGTTGATGGACGCGGCCAGCGCCTCCGTCTCCCTGCGGGTCGCGCAGTACACGATGCCCGACTCGTCCGGGTGCGACGCGACGTAGTCGGCCACCCATGCTGCCTTGCGTTTCGTCTCCATGCGGATCACGTCGAAATACAGGTTCTCGCGGTCGAATCCGGTGACGGTGACCTGCGGGTCGTGCAATCCCAGCAGGCCGATGATGTCGCGGCGTACGCGTTCGGTCGCGGTCGCGGTGAACGCGGCGACGACCGGGCGCGCCGGCAGGGACGCGATGAACTCGCCGATGCCCAGATACGAGGAACGGAAGTCCTGGCCCCACTGGGACACGCAGTGCGCCTCGTCGACGGCGACCAGCGAGATCGGCACGCGCGCGGCGAACGAGTGGAACCGGTCCGTCTCCAGACGTTCGGGCGCCACGTACAGCATCCTCACCGCGCCGTCGGCGGCCTGGGCGAACACCATCGCCTGCTCGTCGGGCGTCTGCGTGGTGTTGACGAACGCGGCGGGGATGCCGGCGTCGTTGAGCGCGTCCACCTGGTCGCGCATCAGCGAGATCAGCGGGGAGACGACCACGGTCACGCCGGGCATCAGCGTGGCGGGGATCTGGTAGCACACGGATTTGCCGGCGCCGGTGGGCATCACGCCCAGCACGTCCCGGCCGTCCATGATCGCCTCGACCAGCCCCCACTGGCCGGGACGGAACCCGTCGTAGCCGAAATAGCGTTTGAGCGAGGCGAGCGCCGCCTGCTCGTCGGCGCCGACCGGCGGGACGTGCGGCGCGGGTTGGCGGGATGCGGCCGGAGCGGCGGCACGGGGTTCGGCATGCGGCGCATCGTGCGCCGCATCGTACGGCGCATCATATGGTGCGGAGAAGGCGGCATCGTACGGTTCCGCGTACGCGGCGTCGGGCGAGGAACCGGTCATCGACGGACCGGACGGGCCGGACGGCGCCGGATCGAACGGGCCGTATGTCGCCGGATCGGGCGCGACGGCATACGCCGCGTCGTAGGCGTCATCGTAGGCCGCGTCGTACGACGCATCGTAGGCTGCATCATCGTAGGCGGCGATGTCGTACTCCCCAAGGTAGGCCGCATCATCGTAAGTCATGCGTACCAGTGTAGAGGACGCCGGCCGCACGCGACGCGAGCGCCGGCATCCGTGCCCGCGGATCCCATCGTCATCCGACCGAACGTTCCCATTCGTCGAGCGTCGCCTCCGCAATCCGGCGGATTCCATCGCTGTCCGCCGGAATGGACGGCCCCGGTCCCGCTATCATCGGGATGGACGGCAGGCCCGCGCGCGACGACGATACCGACCGCGACGGGACGCCGACCGTCAGCCGGCCATGACGGCCACGGACCACGACAACGATGACAACGAGGTGACCGATGAGCGTTCCCCAGCACGTACTCGACATCATGCACTCCCCCGGCGTGTACTTCTGCGGCGACCCCGACATGGACGCGGCGCAGCTCGAACAGATGCGGATCCTGCACGAACTCAACGCCAGCGAACCCGGCAGCGAGCGCCGCAGCGAGCTCATGCACGCGTTCTTCGCCGAGATGGGCGAGGGCGCGTACGTGGAGCTGCCGGTGCATGCGAACTGGGGATGCGGCACGCATTGGGGCGCGGGCAGCTACGCGAACTTCAACCTGACGCTGGTGGACGACGGCGAGATCTTCATCGGCGACCATACGATGATCGGCCCGAACGTGACGCTCGTGACGACCGGGCATCCGGTGCGCCCGGACCTGCGCGAACGCTACGCGCAGTTCTCCGAGCCTATCCGCATCGGCTACAACGTGTGGATCGGGGCGAACGTGACGGTGCTGCCGGGCGTCACGATCGGCGACAATGCGGTGATCGGCGCCGGCTCGGTCGTCACGAAGGACATTCCGGCGAATACGGTCGCGTTCGGTACCCCGTGCCGCGTGGTGCGCGAGATCTACGACCACGACCGCGAATACTATTGGCGCGACCGCCGCATCCCCGAGGGTATCTGAGCCGCTGCGGGCGTCGCAATCCGTTCACGGTTCCGGGACCATATGCGGATTGCGACGCATCAAGCCCTCCCAGCGTCGCCGTTCGTATACGAATCCGGAAAATCATACGAATCACGACGCGGAACGAGCTCGTAGCGTCGTTATCGGTATGCGGGACCGGCGAATCTTACGGATTGCGACGCAACACACCCCCGCAGCGTCGCCATTCGCATACGACGGGACCGGAAGCCGGCATGCCGTACCGTTCGGCGAAGGTCGTGCCGGCGATCATCGTCGACGACACCGCGTCCGGCGCATCACCAGTCCGGATTGACGGTCTGCATGGCGACGCCATCCTCCATGACCGAGAATCCGTGCTTGCGGTAGAACGATGCGTTGCGGCTCTCCTCGGGCATGACCTCGACGTAGAAGTAGTCCCGGTACTTGTCCTTGATCATCTCGACCATGTGGCCGGCGATGCCCCGCCCCTGATATTCAGGGTCGACGAGCACGTAGTGGACGTACGCCAGCATCGCGCCGTCGTCGAGCGCGCGCACGAGGCCGACCAGACGGCCATCGTCCCATGCGCTGATCACGGTCGACGATCCCATCAGCGCCTTGTGCAGCTGCTGCGGGTATTCGCCCGACACCCAGCCGACCGAACGGAACAGCCGCTGCACCTGATCCTGGGTGAAGTTCCTCTCCTCGGTGTATGCGATCGGCATGACGGCGCGTCCTTTCTGTTCTTCAATGGGCCCGCGGCATAATCATGTCCGCGGAATCCGGGCGGAATCGTTACGGCGCCGATGATAGAGGCGCCGCGCAGGACCGCCGCCGGGACGTCCGCAATCCGGTTACGGTACTTTGCGACGCAATCCGTATGCGATTCCGCCGGAGTGTGCGAGTTGCGACGCCACACGGGTCTGCAGCGTCGTCATCGGTATGCGAAGCTGGGAAATCTTACGGATTGCGACGCGAAAGCCGCCGTCCGAGTCGTAATCCGTATGAAAATGACCCGTCCTCTACGGATTACGACGCAGAGCACTCCCGTTGAAGGGCCGTCCACGGGCGGAAAGTCCGGTCGGGTCGAGCCGCAACTGTCACCCGACACCCGAGTTATCCACATTTTTCTTGTCCGAATCGAGCTTTCGACCACATACCTCGAAAACATCCCTCCAGCCGACGCGGATGCGATACGGTCCCGGTATGAGAACACATGACGCATTGGAATATCTGTTCGTACAGGCCGAACTCGAACAACGCTGCGCGTTCACGCATGAGCCGAATCTGCAGCGCGCGCTGCAACGCAGGGCGATCGCAGGCGACCTCGTGCGCCCGCATCGGGGAGTGTACGCGCGCGTCGGATACTGGGCTTCGCTCAACCCCGCCGAACGACGACTGCATGTCATCCGCGCGCTTGCGCTGCGCAATCCGGAACGGGTGTTCGCCGACGTCGACGCCGCCGCGACATTCGGATTGGAACAATCGTGGACGCTGCTTGGAAGGACTCCGGTGCATGTGCTCGGACCGCCGCGGTCATACGGGAACATTCGTTGCGTATGGCCGGCCGACCACGACGTATGCGAGGTGCGTAACGCCGGCACCGACGCTGTGACCGTCCGCAGACGGCCGGATGACGGGCCGGCTCCGGAACCGGGGACGATTCTGGTCACGTCGCCCGCCAGCACGCTCGTCATGTGCGGATTGCGACTGCCGTTCGCCCGCGCACTGCCCCTGTTCGATTCCGCCCTGCGTAAGGGACTCGTCTCACGCGAGGAGATCGTCGCGGCGGCGCAATCGCATCATGGGCCGCGCGACGGACTGCTGCGGCTGGCCCGTTGCGCCGACCCGCTCAGCGAGAACGGCGGCGAATCATGGTTGCGCGGACTGATTCTGGACGACCGGTTCGTCGTGCCGGAATTGCAGTGCGAGTTCGTCGATCCCGTCACCGGGATACGGTATCGGGTCGATTTCGCCTGGCGGCTGCCGAACAGCGACAGGGTGGTGCTGGAGTACGACGGCGCCGGCAAATACGTGGATCCGACGATGACCGGCGGCCGCGACATCCGTGAGATCGTGCATGCCGAACGCCAGCGCGAGGCCGTGCTGCGCAATGCGCATGTGACGACGATTCTGCGCGCCAACTACGACGACGTACTGCGCTGGTATCCGCTGCGGCAACGTCTGATCGAGGCCGGCGTGCCGCGCATGGACGTTCCCGACGTCCGTCTCGCGCAGTGACCGCCGCCGCACTCATCTCCGCAAAGCGGGTGGCGGCGGTCTGCGTATCCGCATGCGAGTGGCGACGCTGCACCGTCCTGTAGCTTCGCAATTCGCATACGAATGAGTATCTCCTTACAGATTGCGACGCAATATGCACGCCTAGCGTCGCAATCCGTTCATGAGAAAGGGTTCCCTTACCGGTTGCGGCGGAGGCCCCGTCCGTAGAGTCGCAATCCGGTCACGATGGAGAGTTTCCTTACGGATTACGACGCAACAAGCTCCTTCAGCGTCGCGATCCGTTCACGATAAAGAATTCCCGCACAGATTACGACGCGGTACGGGCCTGTGACGTCGCGATTCGTATGAGAAGGAGGCCCTCCATACGGATTGCGACGCAACGGCGCATGTCCAGCGTCGCAATCCGTTCAAAGAGGACTCATCATATACAAGTTGCGACGCGGAGCATATCCGTAACGTCGCAATCTGTTTGTGAAGGTGGAATCCCTTACGGATTGCGACACAACGTGCGCTTCCAGCGTCGCAACCTGTTCGTGAGAGACGGTTCCTTTACGAGTTGCGACGCGGAGCGAGTCCGTTGCGTCGCAATTCGTCGCAATCCGTATGAGATGGAGGTTCCGTATGCGGATTGCGACGCAGGCGGGGCGTCAGAGGAAGGCTAGAAGGAGACTAGAGGGAGGCGGCTTCGATGAGGCGGCGGGTGTAGTCGGATCGCGGGGAGCCGAGCGCGTCGGAGGTGGGACCGGATTCCTCGACGCGGCCGTCGTGCAGGACGAGGATGCGGTCGGCGATGTGCCTCACCACGCCCAGATCGTGCGACACCATCACCAAAGCCATTTCACGCCGTGTTTCACGGATGGCGGCGAACGCGTCGAGGATCTGGATGCGCGCGGCCACGTCGATCGCGCTCATCGGCTCGTCAGCCAGGATCACGCGCGGCCCGTTGACGATCGCGCGCGCGATCGCGGCACGCTGCGCCTGACCGCCCGACAGGTCCATCGGATAGCGGTCCATGAACACGTCCGGATCCAGCCCGACCGTGCGCAGCGCGTCCGCCGCCATGCGCGCGGCGTCGGCGCGCGACAGGTCGCGGCGCTGGATGCGCAGCGGTTCGGCGACGCTGCGGCCGATCCGCCAGCGCGGGTCGAGCGACGCGAACGGATCCTGGAACACGAGTCCGGATTCGCGGCGGATGTCGCCGCCCGTATACATGACCGTACCGGCGTCGGCCGTATCGAGGCCGAGCATGATGCGCGTCAGCGTGGACTTGCCCGAACCGGAGCCGCCGATGACGGCGAGGCATTCGCCGGCGCGCACGTCGGCGGACACGTCGAACAGCACCTGACGGCGGTCGGCGCCCCGGCCGAAGAATCGGTCGATGCCGCGCGCGGACAGCAGCACGTCGTCGCTCATGAACGGCCTCCCTTCGTCGTGGTATCCGCCGCGGCCGACGGCGAGCAGTCGGCGTCGCCGGAGACCGGCAGCCCGCCCAGCGACAGCGTGCGGGCGGCGTCGACCAGCGCACGCGCCTGCGGGGTGCGCGGGTCGGCGAGCAGGCCGGCGGTCGTCCCCGATTCGGCGATCGTGCCGGCGTCGAGCACGTAGCTGCTGGTCGTGGCGTGGGCGAGCACGGCGAAATCGTGGGTGATGAACAGCATCGACGCGCCCGCGTCGTCCACGAGCGAGACGAGCAGGTCGACGATCTGACGCTGCGTGATCGAGTCGAGCGCGGTGGTCGGCTCGTCGGCGATGATGAGGCGCGGCGACGTGACGAGCGCGGTCGCGATGCCGACGCGCTGCCGCTGCCCGCCGGACAGCTGGTGCGGGTATTTGCCGATCACGTCGTCCGGCAGGCCGACCTTGGCGAGCATCGCGCGCACGCGTTCGGCGCGTTCGGCGCGCGTCAGATCGTAGTGGAGCCGCAGCGGCAGTTCGATCTGCCGGCCGACGGTCGCCACCGGGTTGAGCGAGGCGGACGGGTTCTGGAACACCATGCCCATCGACCGGCCGCGCAGGTCGGCCAGGTCGAGGTCGCCGGCGCCGACGATCTCGTGGCCGCCGACGTCGATCGACCCGCTCACGCGCGCACCGGCCGGCAGCAGTCCCATGACCGCCTTGGAGATCATCGACTTGCCGGAGCCGGACGAGCCGACCAGGCCGACGCGCTCGCCGTCGGCGATGTCCATGTCGACGCCACGCACGATCGGCCGGCCGCCGATCGTGACGTTCAGGTCGCGGATCGTGACGCTCATCGCGGGTCCTCCTTCCCTGCCGTCATGGATTCCGCCGATCCCGCGCGCAGCGCAGGGTTCGTCAGCGGGTCGGCGGCGTCGCGCAGCACGTCGCCCATGATGTTGAGCGCGATCACGACGAGCGTGACCACGAGGCCCGGCCACAGCACGGTCAGCGGGTACACGTTGATGAACTTGACGGACGTGGCCAGCGAGCGCCCCCAGCTGGGCACGCCGGACGGCACGCCGATGCCCAGGTACGTCAGGCCGCTTTCGGCGAGGACGGCGGTGCCGGCCGACAGGGACGCCTGGACGAGCAGCACCGGCGTCACGTTCGGGACCACGTGGCGGGTGAACGTCCACCATGCGCCGGCGCCGGCCGCGCGCGCCGATTCGACGTACGACGAGCGGGCGGCGAGCAGCGCGGCCGGGCGGGCGACGCGCGCCAGGTTGAGCCCGTATCCGAGTCCGCAGGCGAGCACGACGACCATGATCGACGCGCCGAGCGGTACGGCGAGGATGAGCGCGAGCAGGACCGTCGGGATGGAGATGAGCGCGTCGACGACGACCACGGTCGCGGAGGCGAGCGCCGTGGCGCGGGCGGTCATGGCGGCGACGAGCAGCAGTCCGATGGCGGTGGATACGGCGATGGTGAGGATGACGATGAGCAGGTCGGTGCGCGCGCCGGCGATGAGCCAGCTGAGCACGTCGGCGCCGCTGCCGTCGGTGCCGAGCGGGTGGGCGGCGGACGGCGCCTGCCAGACGTGGTAGCCGTCGGTTTCAAGCAGCGGCCGTGGCGTCCAGACGAGGGAGACGGCTGCGGTGAGGATCCACAGGCCGAGGATGACGAGCGCGTAGCGTCCTTCGCCGCGCTTCCAGATGGTCGTCAGGATGGTTCGTGCGGCGGAGCGGGTGCGCGGCTGCGGGTGCGCCGACTGCCGGGCCGACTGCCGATTCGATGGCTTGCTCATGCGTCCGTCTCCTTCATGTCGTCGCCGGCGGCGAGGCGCGGGTCGAGCGCGCGGTGGACGAGGTCGACCATGAGTCCGATGAGGAGGAAGAATCCGGCGAGGAGGAACAGTTCGCTCTGCACGGCGATGAGGTCGCGGTTGCCGACGTCGGTGACGAGTCCGCTGCCGATGCCGGGCAGGGCGAACAGGTTCTCGATGACCATCACGCCGGTGATCATCTCCGCGAACGTGAGGCCGACGACGGAGACGAGCTGGGGTGCGGCGAGACGCAGGCCGACGCGCAGCACGGCCTGCGTGCGCGTCATGCCGCACGCCATGGCCATGTCGATGTGGCCGGACGTGGCGATGCCGGACAGGGCGGAGCGCGTGTAGCGCATGAGTCCGGCGCCGACGATGATGCCGACGGTGAGCGCGGGCATGATCAGCGACCAGATGGCCTCGCCGGGCGCGGCCCAGCCGTCGGCGGGGAATCCCTGCGAGGGGAACAGGCCGATGAGGCCGGATCCGCGCGAGAACAGGAGGATGAGCAGCAGGCCGCCCCACAGCGCGGGGATGGCGCCGCCGATGAGGCCGGCGACATGGAATGCGGTGCGGGCGCGCGACGAGCGGGCGAGCGTGGCGGCGACGCCCAGCGGCATGCCGATCGCGCAGGCGATGACGAGGCCGAGCGCGATGAGCGGGAACGTGATGGCGGCGCGTGCGCCGATCAGCGCGCCGACCGGCCGTCCGGTGAGGATCGACGTGCCGAAGTCGCCGTGCAGGAGTCCGGCGAGCCAGTCGGCGTATTGGGCCGGGTAGGGGCGGTCGAGGCCGAGCTGGGCGCGCAGGGCCTCGACGCGTTCGGGCGGCGAGTTGAGGCCGGCCATCAGGGAGGCGACGTCGCCGGGCAGGATGCGCAGCGCGGCGAACACGACCAGCGAGATGCCCAGCAGCGCGGCCGCGAACAGCAGCAGCCGGCGGATGAGGAATCGCATACGGCTCCTTGGGAGGATCGTGGGAATCGAAGGAATCGAAGGAAGGGAGCGAACGGAACGAAGGAACGTACCGCAGGGCGGCGAGCATCATGCATTGCCAGCCGCCCCGCGGGACCATGTCACTTGACGTAGGTCACGTTCCGCAGGTCCATGACGCTCTGGTTGAGGTTGACGGGGAAGCCGTCGACGCCCGCGGCCCACACGGTGGTGACGCGGTAGTTGAGCAGCCAGTCGGCGGGCGCGTCCTCGGAGACGATGCGCGCGGCCTTGGCGAGCAGTTCGTCGCGGGTCCGGTCGTCGGTGGCGGCGATGGCCTGCGCGTACAGGTCCTGCACCTGCTTGTTGTCGTAGCCGTAGTAGTAGTCGGGGTCGGCCCACTGGTAGAAGTCGTGGCTTTCGTTGTGGTCGACGAGCGAGAGGTCGTAGTCGCGGTTCGTGTACACGTCCTGCAGCCAGGTGGAGAATTCGACCACGTTGACCTTGAGGTCGATGCCGATCGGCTTGAGCTGGGAGCGCAGCTGGTCGCCCAGTTCGCTCGCGTACGTGTTCGCGTAGGTGAGGCGCAGTTCGAGCGGATGGTCCTCGTCGTAGCCGGCTTCGGCCATGAGCTTCTTCGCCTTGTCGAGGTCGTGCGGGTAGAGGTCGGTCAGGTCCTCGTAGCCGGGGTCGAGCGAGGGGATGGGGCCGCCGAGCGCCGCGTCGGAGCCGCCGCGGGAGGCGATGATCTCGTCGTGGTCGATCGCGTAGCGGATGGCCTGGCGGATGCGCTTGTCGGAGGTCTTCTCCCCCTTGTTGTTGAACGCGAGCACGTACTTGTCGGTGTCGTCGCCGGCCTTGACGGTGTAGTGGTCGGTGTCGGCGGCGAAGGGCGCGGCGAGGGTTTCGGTGATGGGCGCGAGCACCTGCACGTCGCCGGATTTGAGCGCGTTGACGGCCGCGTTGTCGTCGACGTAGTACTTGACGACGATGGTGGGCGTCCTGGCCTTGTCCTCACCCCAGTACCGCTCGTTGGCGGTGAGGGTGACGGAGTCGCCGACGGTGAACCTGGCGACCGTGTACGGGCCGGAGCCGACCGCTTCGGTCTTGGCGTCGTAGTCGGCGTCCTGGTCGAGCACGAGTCCGGCGCGGCCGGTCAGCGCCCACAGCAGATTGGAGTCGGGCGACGAGAGCGTCATGACGACCGTGTCCGTGTCGCTCGCTTCGACGTTCGCGATCGAGGCGACGGAGTCGGCGTCGTGGTACTGGTTGTCGATCAGGTCGTTGATGGACCAGACGACGTCGTCGGCGTCGAGCACGTCGCCGTTGGAGAACGTCATGCGCTCGTTGAGGTGGAACGTGTAGGTCAGGCCGTCGTCGCTGACGTCCCACGCTTTGGCGAGCGCGGGCACGACCTGATTGTCCTGGTCGCGCGCCACGAGGCCCTCGTACACGTTGCCGATGAGCAGCTGGTCGAGCGCGGAGCCGGACTGGTTGCGGATGTCGAGGTTGGTGGGGGCGAGCTTGAGGCCGATGGCAATGCGGTCGGCGGCGCGTCCGCCGTTGCCGTTGACGGTGTCGGAGCCGGTGACGCGGCCGGGCTTGGAGACGAGCACGCCGACCGTGATCGCGACGACGGCGACGAGCGCGATGACGATCCACAGCCATCGTCGCGCCGTGCCGCCGCGCCTGCCGCCGTTCGCGCCGCCGCGTCCGCCGCGCGGTCCGCGGGCGCGCGATTCGAGGCTCGCGTCGGTGCTGCCGGAGCCGGATGCGGCGCCGCCCGGCTGGGCGTTCGCAATGGTCTGGTCGTTCGTCGCGCCGTCGATGGCGCCGGATGCGGTCGCGTCGGCTTCGCCGTACGCGCCATGGTGTTCGGACATGGTGTTCCTCGTCGATGTGATGTCGGTCATGCGCGGCTGGCCGCCCGTACGGGTCGACCGCCGCGCCATATTCTACCGTCACGCGCCGTCATCGCACGCGGCCGGCCGAATCCTTCACCCATCCCGACTATCGCCGCCGGCCGATACCGGCGACTGCGCTCAGTATCGCCGGCCGCAGCGCTTGCCGCCGACGCCGACGCGGCCATCGGCGCCCCACGGACCACGGCCTTCGGCGCGCAGGTCGGCCAGATGGCGGCGCATGGCGACGAGCATGATGTGCGCATCCTCGAGGCCGAGATGCCGTTCCGCTTCGCTTTCGGGCAGTGCGCCCTGCCGTTTGGCGTACGATTCGAGCCGGTTGTCGCCGTACGGGTGGGCGTCGTCGGGCGCGGAACCCGGATCCCACTGCCGGCTCATCGGCATCGTGTCGATGATGGTGATGCGGCCGGCGCGGTAGCTTTCGGCGTATCCGGCGATGTTGAGCATGAAGAACTTGTGTTCGAACGTCGCGTTGTGCGCCACGTAGGGCCGCTGTTCGAGCCGCATGAGCAGGCCGCGCTGGGCGGCCGGCCATTCGTCGAAGAGCCTGACGCCCGATTCGGGGCCGCGTTCGGCTATGTCGATGCCGGTCAGCCGTGCGATGAACGGGTTGCCGTGGCGTGCGGCGCGCGCGGTCACGCCGAACGGCAGCCGCGCCTGCCCGTACGCGCCGTCGGCGGCGTACGACTCCCGCTCGTACCGGTAGCCGCCGTCCGACGCGGCCGTCGCACCCGACGCGGCCGTCGCACCCGCCGCGGCTGCCGCGGCTGCCGCGGCTGCCGCGGACGGGTCGGCGGACACGTCCATGCATTCGAATCCGACGTCGATGATGTAGACGCGCGCCGGATCGGTGCCGCTCGTCTCGATGTCGATGCCGATCACGTCGGCGATGTCGCGGCCGGGCAGGTAGGAGGAACGCCAGTCGGGTCGCCCATAATCGGCGATGCGACGCGCGACGGCGTCGTCGGCCCCGGCACCTGCGGACGCCGACGACGTCGCCGCGCCGCCGGTCGGCCTGCCGGCCGTGGTGGCGGCCGCCGCGTCGAGGTTCGCCCGCGCCATGCCGGATCGGCCGGAGCGTTCCTGGTTCATGCGCGCCTTGCGGCGGGCCGAGCGCGCCTCGTCGATGTCGGCGGTGCGGTCCTGAATGTCGGCGACGTCGGTGCCGTCCGTCGGGACGAGCACCTGCACGCCGACGCGGCCGCGCTGCTCGTCGTGCACGGTCCAATGGCCTTCGGCGACGCCGCGGTCGATGAGCAGGGCGATCTCGTCGTTGAGACGCCGGTTCGCGTAGGCGAGTGCGCGCGGCAGCCGGTAGGAGGCGATGAGCCGGTCGAAGTCGGTCATGAACGCGGTATTGCACTGCGCGATGATCGCTTCGAGCCGGTCGCGCACCGCGTAGTCGGCGGCCAGCAGGTCGTGCGCGCTGCCGCCGGATGCACCGGGGTCGAGGTCGGCGTCGGAGGCGCAGCCGATGCCGCCCGCCAGGTCGAGCGAGCGCACCCACTGCCAGTCGATCAGGGTGCCGTCGGCGTCCCTGGGCATGACGGCCGCCCACTGGTCGATGTCGTCCTTCGCCGCGGTCAGCCAGTCGTCGGCGACGGACGGCGATGCCGGCGATGCGGCGGCGCCGGTCGCGGACGACGGCGTGGACGGGACGGATGCGGATGCTGCGTTGGTCATGCCGGCCATCGTAGTCGGGCCGCTCCCCCATCGGCGACGCCGGGAACGACGAGGCGGGACGCCCCGCAACGGGAGTCCCGCCTATCCGTCATCCGTCATGCTCCGCCGCCGCGGCCGCAGCCACGCGACGCCGGGGAATCACAGCTCGAAGCCGAGCTCCTCGGCCGCTTCGGTCGGCACCGGGTCCTCGCACCAGAAGTCCTCGAGGTTCTCGGTGGTGGTCAGCGAGCGGATCTCGGCGCGGTCGATGTACAGTTCGCCGCTCAGATGGTCGGTCTCGTGCTGGAAGATGCGGGCCGGCCAGCCGTGGAGGCGCTCCTCGTGCCAGGTGCCGTCCTCGTCCTGCCAGCGCGCGTCGATGTCGAGCCAGCGGCGGCGCACCGCCTGGTAGCCGTCGAAGCTGAGACAGCCTTCGTAGAAGCTGCGGGTCTCCTCGCCGACCGGCTCGTAGCTGGGGTTGATGATGACGTGGAACGGCAGTTCGCCGATCTCACGCGGGTCGTCCTCGTCGTCGCGCACGTGGTCCTCGAGCACGGCCAGCGACAGGCCGAGGCCGATCTGCGTGGCGGCGAGGCCCACGCCGGGCGCCTCGGTCATCGTGATGCGCATCGTCTCGATGAGCTTGTCGAGGGTCTTGCGGCTCAGCTGGCCGTTGTAGCGCACGGTCTGCTGGCGCAGCACCGGCTCGCCGGCCTGCACGATCGGCAGGATGCGCTCCTTGCCGCCGGTCTTGATGAGCTGCTCGACCTCGCGGTTGAGGGCGAGGTCGACCTTCTGGTTCTTCGCGAACATGGTTGCTCCGTTCGTAGTCGTAGTCGTCGTATTCGTAGTCGCGGATGATTGGGTGGTGCGGTGCGGGCCGGCGGCCGGGGCGGGTCGCCCCGCCTGCGGCCGCCGGCCGACGCGGACGTCGCTACAGGGCGAGCTCCTCGGCGACGATGCGCGCCAGTCGGGTGCACACCTCGTCGGCGTACGCCTGCGTGGCGGCCTCGGCCATGACGCGCACGAGCGGCTCGGTGCCGGACGGGCGCAGCAGCACGCGGCCGGATTCGCCCAGCAGCTCCTCCTCGCGGCGCACGGCGGCCTGCACGCGTTCGTTCGTGTCGCAGGCGGTCTTGTCGACGTTCGGCACGTTGACGAGCGTCTGCGGCAGCTGCGGGAAGTCGGCGGCCAGCTCCTTGAGGGTCTTGCCGGACTTGACGACCTCGTTGCACAGCATGAGCGCGGTGAGCGTGCCGTCGCCGGTGGTGGCGAACTCGCGGTTGATGACGTGGCCGGACTGTTCGCCGCCCAGCGTGTAGCCGCCGCGCAGCATCTCCTCCAGCACGTAGCGGTCGCCCACGGCGGTCTCCACGGTCTTGATGCCCATGCTCTTGAGGGCGAGCTTGAGGCCGAGGTTGCTCATCACGGTCACGACGAGCGTGTCGTGGGCGAGCGTGCCCTCGTTCTTCTTGGCGCGCGCGAGGATGCCCATGATCTGGTCGCCGTTGACCATGTTGCCGTCCTCGTCGACCGCCAGGCAGCGGTCGGCGTCGCCGTCGAACGCGACGCCCATCATCGCGTCGGTCGCCTTGACCATCGCCTGCAGCTGCTCGGGATGGGTCGATCCGGCGTTCTTGTTGATGTTGTAGCCGTCCGGCGACGCGTTGATGACGAGCACTTCGGCGCCGGCGCGGCGCAGCGCCTCGGGCGCGACGACCGACGTGGCGCCGTTGGCGCAGTCGGCCACGATCTTCAGGCCCTTGAGCGGCTTGGGCTGGGTCTTGTCGTCGTTGACCGGCGCGATCGTGGACACGAGGTGGTCGATGTACAGGTTGGTGGGGGCGGCGATGTCGTGGCTGATGCGGCCGACGCCGGCGCCGGTGGGGCGGTCCCAGTCCTGGCCGAGCACCGCCTCGATCTCGTCCTCCTTGGTGTCGGGCAGCTTGAAGCCGCCGCGCGCGAAGAACTTGATGCCGTTGTCGGGCATCGGATTGTGCGAGGCGGAGATGACCGCGCCCATCTCGACGTTGAGCACGCTGGTCAGGTAGGCGACGCCCGGCGTGGGGATGATGCCCGCGTCGATCACGTCGAAGCCGCCGGCGGACATGCCCGCGGACAGCGCGGCGGCCAGGAAGTCGCCGGAGACTCGCGTGTCGCGGCCGACGAGCGCACGGCGACGGCCTTCGGGCTGGCCGTCCTCCTTCTCCCCCTCGCTTCGTCCCAGCACGCGCACGGCGGCGTCGCCCAGGTCGAGCGCCAGCCGGGCGGTCAGTGCACGGTTCGCCAGTCCGCGAACACCATCGGTTCCAAACATACGTGGCATGATTTCTTCCTCGCTGCCTCGTCACGGTCATTGTCGTGCACCATCGTACCCACGCCGGGCGAGCATGTCGCCGGGGATGTCGAACCGTCGCGGTTCGTCCCCATTTGACGCCGTTCTCCCTGCCCCCATACGAATCCCGACGCAATCCGACTCCCCAGCGTCGCAACCTGTACATCCGCCGTCGATTCCATACGAACGGCGACGCGAACCGGCCGTCCAGCGTCGCAATCCGCACGTCGGCCACCCGTCCTATACGAATCACGACGCAAACCGGGCCATCAGCGTCGCAATCCGCAATCCGCGATCCGCACATCGGAGGCCGATTCCATACGGATGGCGACGCGAACCGCTCCACAACGGCGGACGGGGCCCTTCCCGGAGGAAGGACCCCGTCAGGTCAGCGTCCGGTATGCGCCCTCACCGGGCGCAACGGATGCGTCGGAACCGGCTTACAGGGCCGCGTTGTAGTCGCGGACCTTGAGCATGCGCTGCGACGACTCCACGTTGGCGCGGATGATGCGCTTGAGCGCGTTGTCCGCGTCCTCATGGGCGGCGAGCCACGCCTCGCCCAGCTCGACGAGGCGGGCCGGGTCGGCGTACACCGGGTACAGGCTCTCCAGCAGAGCCTCGGCCATGTGGAAGGTGCGGTTCGTCCAGATCCAGTCAGCCGTCTCGAAGTACTTGGCGGCGAACGGGTCGGCCAGGTCGGCGCGCGGCGTGCCGGCGAAGCCGCGGGCGGCGGCCTCGAGCTGCATGTTGGTGAGCGCCTCGTTGGTGATGGCCTCGTTCCACGCCCACTCCTTCGCCTCGGCGGTGGCCTTGGCGGCGCGGGCGCCGAGCGCGAACTCGCGGTTCTCGGTGGTGTCGCGCTTGGCGAGCTGCGCGTCGATGCCGGCCTCGTCGATCGCGTTCACCGAGGCGAGCGCCTTGACGATCGTCCAGGTGAAGTTGTTGTCGATCTCCAGGCCGTCGAGGACGACGGTGCCGTCGAGCAGGCCCTTGGCATTGGCGGCGAACGCCTCGTCGCCCTCCTCGCCGTAGCCCAGGTAGGCGGTGGCGAGCTGGAACTGCTGGTCGGAGCCGGCTTCGGCGGTCTCGGCCAGACGCCACAGTTCGGCGGCGACGTGCTCGACGATGCCGGCGCGCTCGGCCGGGGCGGTGTAGTGCCAGGCGGTGGTGCCCATGCAGGCCAGCGCGTAGCGGAAGGTGGTGGATTCGGTCTCGTGGGCGAGCAGGCGCAGCGTCGTGTCGACGAAGTCCTTCGCCGGGAATTCGCCGTCGCGGGTCATGTCCCAGAAGGCCAGCCAGATCACGGCGCGGGCGAGCGCGTCGTCGAAGCGGTGGAGGTTGGCGGCGGCGAAGGCGAGCGACTTGTCGTCGAAGCGCAGCTTCGTGTAGGTCAGGTCGTCGTCGTTCACGAGGATGAGGGCCGGACGGCGCTTGCCGGCGGCTTCGGCGACGACGGTGGTCTCGCCGTCCACGTCGAGTTCGATGCGGTCGGTGCGCACGATGGCGCCGGTGGCCGGATCCTCGTCGTAGAAGCCGATGGCGAGGCGGTGGGAGCGCAGCACCGGGTGCTCGGCGGCGGCGCTCTGGCGCAGGACGAGCGAGGCGATGGTGCCGTCCTCGTTCTCCTCGACCTCGGTGGCGATGGTGTTGATGCCGGACTCCTCGAGCCACTGGGCGCTCCACGCCTTGAGGTCGCGGCCGGAGGTGGCCTCCAGCTCGCCCAGCAGGTCGGCGAGGGTGGCGTTGGCGTAGGCGTGCTTGTCGAGGTAGTTGTGGATGCCCTCGAAGAACTTCTCGCGGCCCACGTAGAACACGAGCTGCTTGAGCACGGACGCGCCCTTGGCGTAGGTGATGCCGTCGAAGTTGACGTACGTGTCGTTCAGGTCGTTGATCGGCGCGACGATCGGGTGCGTGGTGGACAGCTGGTCCTGACCGAGCGCCCAGCTCTTCTCGCCGGAGCAGAACGTGGCCCACGCGTCGTGCCATTCGGTGGCCTCGGCGGTGGCGAGGGTGGAGGTGAACTCGGCGAAGGACTCGTTGAGCCACAGGTCGTTCCACCACTTCATGGTCACGTAGTCGCCGAACCACATGTGGGCGAGCTCGTGCAGCACGGTCACGACGCGGCGTTCGGCCAGGGCGTCGGTGACCTTGGATTCGAACACGTACTGGTCGCGGATGGTGACCATGCCGATGTTCTCCATGGCGCCCGCGTTGTATTCGGGCACGTAGATCTGGTCGTACTTGGCGTACGGGTAGGGCACGCCCCAGGTCTTGGCGTAGAACGCGAAGCCGGCCTTGGTGATGTCGAACAGATAGTCGACGTCCTTGGCGAACGCCTCGGCGAGCGCCTGGCGGCAGTACTGGGCCATCGGCACGACGCGGCCGTCCTCGTTGAGGTATTCGGTGTGCCATTCGGCGTACGGGCCGGCGCACACGGCGGTCAGGTAGGAGCTCATGACCGGCGTGGTCTCGAAGACCCAGCGCTTGGTGGTCTCGGCCTCGTGGTCGCCCAGCGTGCCTTCGGCGGTCACGGTGTCGGTCTCCTCGACGGAGGCGACGGGCATGTTGGAGGTGACGATCCAGCTCTTGGCGGCCAGCACGGAGAAGTCGAACGTGGCCTTGAGGTCGGGCTGGTCGAAGACGGCGTAGACGCGGCGGGCGTCCGGCACCTCGAACTGGGAGTACAGGTAGACGTTGCCGTCGGACGGGTCGACGCTGCGGTGCAGGCCCTCGCCGGTGTTGGAGTACTGGCACAGCGCCTTGACGGTGACCTCGTTGTGCTCGGTCAGGCCGGCCAGTTCGATGCGGCTGTCGGCGAAGACGGCGGCCGGGTCGAGGGCGACGCCGTTGAGGGTGACCTCGGTCACGGTCTCGGCGATCAGGTCGAGGAAGGTCGTCGAGCCGGGGACGGCGTCGAACGTGATGGTGGTGACGGACGCGAAGTCCTTCGCGCCGACGGTCAGGTCGAGGTCGACCGCGTAGTGGATCGGCGCCGAGACGACGCCGCGGCGTTCCTCGGCTTCGATGCGGGTGAGGTTTGCTCCTGGCATGTCACTCCTTTGGTGCAACGTGAGGCGGCGTGACCGGTTGTGCCGGTCACGCCGCCTCGGTTTATCTGATCAAATCCGGTGGGGACGTCAGCGCGTCGGCTGGTCGTCCTCGGCGATGTCGGCCACGACGGGCACGATCATCGGCTTGCGGTGCAGCTGGCGTGCGACCCAGCCGCCGAGCGTGCGTCGCATGATCTGCTGCAGCTTGTACGTGTCGCGCGTGCCGGACATCATCGCGTCGTTGAGCTGTTCGACGATCTGGTGGCGCACCTTGTCGAATTCGCTTTCGTCCTCGGCCACGGCGTTGAGGAAGATCTTCGGGCCGGAGACGACTTCGGCGGCGTCGGTGTCGACGACGGCGAAGCAGGACACGAAGCCTTCGGTGCCGAGGATGCGGCGCTTCTCCAGCTCGTCCTCGGTGAGCTCGCCGACCGAGTCGCCGTCGACGTACACGTAGCCGCACGGCACGGAGCCGACGACCGCGGCCTTGCCGTGGTACAGGTCGACCACGTCGCCGTCCTGAGCGAGCACGACGTTGTCGGGGCTGACGCCGGTCTTGACGGCGATCAGGCCGTTGGCGATGAGGTGGCGGTTCTCGCCGTGGATCGGCATCGCGCACTTGGGCTTGACGATGTTGTACATGTACAGCAGCTCGCCCTCGTTGCAGTGGCCGGACACGTGCACGGCCGCGTTGTCGCGGTTGACGACGCGCGCGCCCTTCTGCACGAGCTTGTTGATGATCTTGTACACGCCGTGCTCGTTGCCCGGGATGAGCGAGCTGGCGAGGATGACCGTGTCGAACTCGTTGATCTCGATGTCGCGGTGGTTGCCGTCGGCGATGCGGCCGAGCGCGGCCATCGGCTCGCCCTGGGAGCCGGTGCACATGTAGACGAGCTTGTCGTCCTGCACGTCGTGCGCCTGCTTGAGGTCGATGACGGTGTCCTCGGGCAGGTGCAGGTAGCCGAGGTCGGCGGCGATGGCCATGTTGCGCACCATCGAACGGCCCACGAACACGACCTTGCGGCCGTACTTGTGCGCCGCGTCGACGACCTGCTGGACGCGGTGGACGTGGCTGGAGAAGCTGGCGACGATGATCTTGCGGCTGGCCTGCGCGAACGCCTGGTCGAGCGCCGGGCCGATCGTGGTCTCCGGCTTGACGAAGCCGGGCACCTCGGCGTTGGTGGAGTCCATCATGAGCAGGTCGACGCCCTGCTCGCCGATCTTGCCGAACTCCACCAGGTCGGTGGTGCGGTGGTCGAGCGGCAGCTGGTCGAGCTTGATGTCGCCGGTGTCGATGAGTGAGCCGGCCGGGGTCTTCACGTAGACGGCCAGCGCGTCCGGGATGGAATGGGTGACGTTGACGAACTCGAGGTTGAACGGGCCGGCCTTCATCTTGTCGCGGCCCTGCACCGGCACCATGACCGGGTCGATGCGGTGCTCCTTGCACTTCGCCTCGACGAACGCGAGCGTGAGCTTGGATCCGATCAGCGGGATGTCCGGGCGCAGCTTGAGCAGGTAGGGCACGCCGCCGATGTGGTCCTCGTGGCCGTGGGTGAGGACGAGCGCCTCGACCTGGTCGAGACGGTCCTTGATGTAGTGGAAGTCGGGGAGAATCAGGTCGACGCCCGGCTGCTCCTCTTCGGGGAAGAGCACGCCGCAGTCGATGAGCAGCAGGTGGCCGTTGTATTCGACCACGTTCATGTTGCGGCCGATCTCGCCCAGACCGCCCAGCGGCACGATGCGCATTGAGCCCTTGCGGTACTTCGGCGGGGCGATGAGCGTGCCCTGCTGCGGGGTGGACGCCGGCTGGGAGGCGCGGGCGCGGCGCGGACCGCCGGAGCGGCCGGAGCGGGTGCGCGAGGCGGACTTGGATTCGGACTTGGATTCGGACTTGCCGTCCGCGGACTTCTCCGACTTGACGGTCTTGGAGGAGGCCTTGCGGGTGCGGGTGGTCTTGGCCGCCTTCGCGCCCTTGCGGGCGGCGGGGTCGGCGAGGCTGTCGAGCATGTCGACCGCGGCCTGGGCGGCGGCGATCTGCTCGCTTTCGAGTTGGCTGACGCCGGTTGCGGCGTGTTCGTTGGTTGCGATGTTCGTTTCTTGTGTGTTAGCCATTTCCTGGTTGGATTTCTGTCTGATTGGTGTCCCCGCCTGTACGGGGACGACGTTGCGGGGCCCGCGCCGGCCGGCGTCCGATGCGGACGCGCGGACGCCGGCGCGGGCCGGACGGGTCACAGCAGGCCGGATGCGCGCATGCCCTCTTCGGCGCGGTACAGCTCCTGCGGGCCGGGGCCGACGTTCGGCAGGCGCATCGACGTGTCGTCGAGCACGCCGCGCACCTTGAGCGCGGCCTTGGCCATGACGGCCTGGAAGCCGTTGCCGTTCATCGATTCGACCAGCGGGGCCAGCTGCACGGCGATGCGCTGCGCCTCGTGGATGTCGCCGCGGTCGAACGCGGCGGCCAGGTCGCGCATCGGGCCGGCGGCCGCGTGCGCGATGACGGAGATGATGCCCACCGCGCCGACCGACAGGAACGGCAGGAACAGGCCGTCGTCGCCGGAGTACCAGTCGAGGCCGGTCTCCATGCGCTTGCGGACCGCGCCGGCGATGTCGCCGGTGGCGTCCTTGACGGCGGTCACATGGTCGAGTTCGGACATGCGGCGGTAGGTTTCGAGCTGGATGTGCACGCCGGTGCGGCCGGGCACGTCGTAGATGATGATCGGCTTGTCGGCCGACTCGTCGACCGCCTTGTAGTGGCGGTAGATGCCCTCCTGGGAGGGGCGGGAATAGTAGGGGGCGACGACGAGCACCGCGTCGGCGCCCGCCTCCTGGGTCTGTTCGACCATGCGCACCGTGTGCGCGGTGTCGTTCGAGCCCGCTCCCGAGATGATCGGCACGTCCACGACCTCGCGGACGGCGGCGACGAGCTCCACCTTCTCGTCCATGTGGGTGGTGGGCGATTCGCCGGTGGTGCCGTTGACGACGATGCCGTCGGCCCCGTCTGCGACAAGCTGTCGGGCGACCTTCTGCGCCGCCTCGAAATCGACGGAGCCGTCGGATTTCATCGGCGTGATCATGGCCGGAAGGATGCGCCCGAACGGGGCCGGATCAAGAAGATGGATCGTCTCACTCATAACGTTCAACGGTACTTCGCGGCCGGGACGCGCCGCAGTGCCGTCACAGGTCGAGGAAGCGGTCCAGTCCCACGGTCAGGCCGGCGTGTCCGCCGGCGGCGAGCTTGCGCACGGCGAGCAGCACGCCGGGCATGAAGCTGACGCGGTCGAAGCTGTCGGCGCGGATCGTCAGCTGTTCGCCGGCGTTGCCCAGCAGCACCTCCTCGTGCGCGTTCAGGCCGCGCAGGCGCACGGCGTGCACGTGCACGCCGTCGACGACCTGGCCGCGCGAGCCGCCGTCGGTCTCGGTCGCGTCGGGCATGGCGCCCAGGCCCGCCGCCGCACGCGCGCGGGCGATGCCGGCGGCGGTGTGGATCGCGGTGCCGGAGGGCGCGTCGACCTTGTTCGGATGGTGCAGTTCGACCACTTCGGCCGATTCGAAGTACGGTGCGGCCACGGCGGCGAAGTGGGCGGCGAGGACCGCGGAGATCGCGAAGTTCGGCGCGATGAACACGGCCTGGTCGTCGCGCGGCGCGGCGGCGAGCGCCTCGCGCACCCGCTCGAGGCGTTCGTCGGTCCAGCCGGTGGTGCCGACGACCACGTCGACGCCCTGGGCGATGAGCGTGAGCACGTTGTCGAGCGCCACGGACGGCACGGTGAATTCGACCGCGACGTCGGTGTTGTCGGGGGTGATGGCGTGCAGGTCGTCGCCCGCGTCGAGGGCGAGCGCCAGCTGCGTGTCGTCCGCCGCGTTCACCGCGTCGACGACGTGCGATCCCATGCGCCCCTTGGCGCCGACCACAGAAACCCTGATCATGTCCGTGTCCTTTCGTTCGGAGTCCTTGGGCCGCCGCGGGGATTGCGGACCGCCTGTCCGGATGGTGGACAGGCGGCCGACGTGGATGCCGTGCGGAGGCCGGTACGCTTCATCTGTGTTCTACCACAGGCGGCGGCGCGGATGCGGCCGTCCGCTCACGGCGGATGGCTCCGCACGCCGCCGTCGGCCCCGACGCAGTCGTCGACGCCGGAACCGCGGCGGCTGTCGGCGGCGTCCGCCGACGACGGTCAGCGGCGTCGTCGGGCGAGCGCCCAGCCGACGAGGGCGAGCGGGACCGCGCAGGCGACCGACACCCAGGGGATCATCATGCTGGTGTGGGGACCGGCGGCGTCGAGCACGGCGCCGGCGAACGTGGAGCCGAACGAGGTGCCGACCGAGCCGGCGGTGGTGAGCCACGACAGGCCTTCGGTCAGCGAACGTTCGGGCACGATGCCCTTGACGATGAGGTTGCCGGTGGCGAACAGCGGCGAGATGCACAGGCCGGTCACCACTTCGAGCACGCCGAGCAGCAGGTAGTGGTCCATGACGACGCGGAACAGGGCGAAGCCGACGGCCAGCAGCGCAAGGAACACGACCATGTGCCGCCAGTGGGAGCCCTTCATCTCGTGCGAGCCGAAGATGACGGCGCCGATGCACGAGCCGAGGGCGAGCATGGCCAGCTGGAGGCCGAGCCACTGCTCGACGCCGGCGGTCTTCATCGACGCGGTCATCGACACGTCGAACGCGGTGAAGCTCATGTTGAACACGACGAACACGATGAGCACGGGCAGGACGCCCGGGTAGAGCAGCACGTTCCTCGGCTTGTCGGCGTCCGGCGCGGTGTGCAGCCGGTCGAGGGTCAGACGGTCGGCGGACGAGGCGGACCGGGGCGCGTCGCAGTCGCCGGCCACGCCGGCGGCCGCGGATGCGGACGGCCTGCCGAAGCGACGCGCGGCGGCCACGTCGGCGTCGTCCGCGGCGGCGGGCGTCACGTCGACCGGTTCCAGGACCGGCGGCTGCGTGCGTTTCAGGGAGAAGAACACGGTGCCGCCGATGCCGCAGGCGAGGGTCGGCACGAACAGCTGGGAGACGGGGTGGACCGACGTGGCGAGGAACGCGGCGAGGATCGGGCCGAGGATGAACACGATCTCGTCGATCGCGGATTCGAGCGCGTACGCGGTGTTGAGCAGCGACGGGTCGGCGTTGCCGCGCAGCGCGTACGCCCAGCGGGTGCGCACGAGCGCGCCGAACGAGAACTGGGTCAGGCCCATCGCGATCGCGAGGGCGAACAGCGCGGGGATCGGCACGCGGTTGAGCGCGGCGAGGGCGAACGAGATCATGACGACCACCTGCACGGCGAGGGCGACGCGGCCCACGCGGCGCTGGCCGAGGCGGTCGAACAGGCGCGCGTACACGGGTGTGACGACGGCGACGGCGAGGATGTAGGCGGCGCTCATCGAACCGGCCACGGTCCAGTTGTCGTACAGGTGGTTGAGCGCGAGCACGATGCCCAGGCTCATCATCGACAGCGGCAGGCGCGCCACCGCGCCGGACACGCAGAACGCCGCTGCACCCGGCAGGGCGAACAGGCGCGCGTACGGGGAGGCGGCGCGGCCGGCGGACGTGTCGGCCGCTGGACGGCCGTCGGTGCGGGAGGCGGCGCTCATCGGCCGCGCTCCCCCGGTTCGGCGGCGTCCGCGAGCGGTTCGGCCGGCGCGGACCAGTCCTCACGCAGGGAGGCGACGGACGCGAGCGCCGTTTCGGCCTCCGAGGCCGTGTGGCCGGTGAGCGCGTCCAGTGCGGCGCGGTCGACCGGACCTCGGTAGATGAACATGTCGTCGGCGAACGCCCACAGTTCATCGGCGGCGCCTTCGGACGACGGTGCGGTCGGGGCGGCCGGGGCGGCCGGCGCGGATGCGGCCGCGTGGAGCCGTTCGGCCACGCGGGTCATGCCCTTGTGGTCGTAGAAGCTCACGTCGCAGTCGGAGTCGGTGTGCAGGTAGTACGATTCGACGCCGGCCTGCGCCAGGTGCGCCTGGGCGCGGCGCCACAGGCCGCCGCCGACGCCGGCGCCGCGCACGTCCGGGTTGACGACGAACAGTTCGAGTTCGCCCTGTGTGGTGTCGTTGACGCCGCAGGACGCCTCCAGTTCGAGTTCGACGTCGAACGCGCGGTCGAGGCCGCGCAGGCTCTCCAATGCCGCCTCATTGCCGGCGAGGTCGGCGCGCGCCTGCGCCATCATGGCCGGCACCACGTCGTACAGCGGGCGTGCGCCGGCGACGCGGGCGAGGATCACGCCGGCGAACATGCCGTCGTCGCGTTCGGCGACGATGCCGTACGTGGTGTGCTCGAGGTAGTGGAGGGTGAAGTAGCGGGAGACGAGCAGTCCGGCCGGCGTGCCGGCGAGCGTGTCTTCCGGCGGCCAGGTGCGGTCGAACAGGTCGACGATCGCGTCGACGTCGTCCCAGCTCATCGTGCGGTAGCGTACGGTCGGCGCGGCGGTGCCGGAGTGCGGATCGGACTGGTGGGACTGGTGGTCGCCGCCCTGCGCGGCGATGCTGGTTGCGATGGTCGCAGCCATGGTTATCGTTGCTCCTTTGTCGTGGTGTCGTCGGCGCGGGTGCCCGCCCACGCGCGCCTGCGGGGTCGCGGCGTTCCTCCCCGACGACGCTGCGGTGCGTTCCCCCGCAGCGCGTCCTCGGCCGGTCGCCTGGACGGGTCGGCCCGCCGGCGCGCCGTCATGCGCGCCGCGGCGGATCCCGACCCGTGTTCGCTCAGTCGTCGTCGGATTGTTCCGGAATGCCGTCGTTCAGTTCGGCGAGGATCTCCGCCTCGCTTTTCGCGCGGGCGTGCAGCTCGCGCTTCCCCTCGTCGGATTCACTCAGATAGTAGAGTGTGGCGTCGATACTGTCCAGTTCCACGTTCTCGATATACGCCAGCAGCAGACGGTACCAGTCGAGCTGCACGAGTCTGGCGTCGATCTCGTCGGCGCGGCGGGGTCGCCGGCCGGTCTTCCAGTCGACGATCGTGTAGCGTTTGGCCGGATCGTCCGGGTCGAGGCCGCCGTGGAACACGGCGTCGAGCTTGCCGTTGACGATGCCCACGCCCGGCAGTTCGGCCACGATCTGCCGTTCCGCCCATGCTGGTCGCCGGCGCGCCCACCGCGATTCGACGAGACGGCGCTTCCAGACGGTCAGGTCGCGCAGGTCGCGTTCCTTGGCGTCGGCATCGGGGTCGCGTTCCCGGGCATCCAGGTCGGCGATCAGGGATTCGCGCGATTCGCCCGGCGTGCCGGAGGCGAGCGGCGTCGCCGTCGTGTCCGATGCCGCGACCGCGCCCGCGGCGGTGACGTCGGGCATGCCGTCGTCCGACGCGTTGACGAAGCGTTCCGCCCACGCGTGCAGCAGCGTGCCCGCCTGCGCCGACGGCGAGGCGACGTGCGGGATCGGACGGACGACGCCGCGCCAGACGGCCCGTGATTCGCGTTCGCTCAGATGGCCGGCGCGCGCCTGCAATGAGGTGACGTTCTGCCGTCCGGCGGCGAGCAGTCGGGTCGCGCGCTCCCGCACCCGTTCGTCGATGCCGGCGGCGGTCATGGAGCCGGCCGGCATCAGGTCCGGGTCGGACACCAGCATCATCGCGCGGCCCAGCAGCGAGTCGGCGTCGGGCGCCGCACCCGGTCCTCCCGGCATATCGGCATCGGCGTCGTCGTTCCCGCCCGCGCCGACGGAATCGTCGGCGTCGACGTTCCCGCGCAGCCGGGCCATCGTCGCCTCCGACAGCGACGCCGGCCACGGCAGCGACGAGTCGCCGCCTTCCGAGGCGAGCGGGGCGCGCCATGCGTCCGCGACCACCGTCTCGGCGTAAGCGGCGGCATGCTCGCCGACGAAGTATCCTTCGGGCGCGGGCGCGCCGATCGAGGCCAGCGTGTCGGGGCACCCCGACGCGGACTGTTCCACGGATCGTTTCTCGGATCGTTCCGAAGACGGTTCCGCCGACCGTTCCGCCTCCTCCCGCGCGCTCTCCGCTTCGGCGATGGCGACGGCGCTTACGATCCCGTCGTGATGGCACATCGAATCGCAGACCTCGCTCCAGAACACCGACGGCTTGCTCTCCTTCGGCTTCGTGCCGTCCGCTCCCAGCGTGCGCGGGTCGGTCGATTCGCTGCCGTAGCGGCTGTAGGTGAGCAGCGCGTCGTGGCGGGCGCGCGTGAGCGCCACGTACGCCAGCCGCCGTTCGTCGGCGAGCAGGCGGCGGCCGTATTCCTCGCCCTGCGTCAGATACCAGCCGTCGGCGTCCGTCTGGTCCATGTCGTCGCCGATGTCCTCGCCGCGCATGTCGCCGTAGATCTCGTCGTCGATGACCTCCACGTCGTCCAGCATCGCCAGCGCATCCGCGGGGTCGGCGCCGGGTGCGGCGTCGTGGGGGAACCGGGGCAGGATGCCGGCGTCGACGCGCACCGGCGCGGGCACGGCCGACGCGTCGTCCAGCCAGGTGCGCACGCTCACATGGTATTCGGGCGGGATCCAATGACCGTCGCGCATCGTCCCCTCGTGGTCCGGGTCGGCGTCGATGCGCAGGCCGCCCTTGTTGCTGGGGAATGTGCCGGCGGTCATGCCGGCGACGGCGACCGCGTCCCATTCGAGGCCCTTGGACTGGTGGATGGTCATGAGCACCACGTCGACCGGGGTGTCGGGCGGCGTGGCGGCCGTGTCCTCGACGTCCCTGAGCGATTCGACCCAGTCGACGAACCCGTGCAGGGTGGGCGTCGTGCCTTCGACGATCTCGCGCGCATACGTGTCCACGAGCGCGGCGAACGATGCGATGCCCGACATCGCCTGCGAGGGGTTCACGTCGCGTTCGGGCGCCGTCACCGCCTGGGCGACGATCAGGTCGATGTCGAGGTTCAGCGCCCGCACCGCCTCGTCGACGACCTCGCGCAGACCGCGGTTGGCGACGGCCTGCACCTGCCGGAGCGCTCCCGCGGCAAGCAGCGTCGCGCGCACCGTCTCCGGAGCGAATCCGTCGGCGCGTCCGAGCAGGTCGGGCAGGTCGTCGCGCATGAGCAGGTCGGCGAGGAACACGCTGTGGGGTACGCGGTCGCGGTATTCGCGAACGATCGCGTCGACCGCCTCGGAGGAGAGACCCGCGGCGGACGGATCCGAAGCGGCGGCCGCCCCGGACGCTCCGGGGATGGCGGACGGGTCGACGATGCCGGCCTCGATGAGCGCGCGCAGTCGGCCTTCGGCGTCGGCGCGTTCGGTCAGCCGCGACAGGCGGCGCAGCTCCTCGGAGCCGAGCCCGTAGCGGGGCGTAGCCAGCAGACGCAGCAGCGGTTCGGGGTCGGTGTGGTCGACCACCGCGCGCAGGAGCGCGAGCAGGTCCTTGATCTCGGGGCGTTCGAGCAGCGCCGAACGGCCCACGACGAGTGTGGTCAGACCGGCGCGTTCGAGTCCGCGCGCGAATGCGGGCATCGCGATCTTGGAGCGGAACAGGACCGCCACATGCGGGCGCGCGTCCGTCGCCGCGGTGCCGTCGGCCGACGCTCCCGGCGTATGCAGCGCGATCGCGCGTTTGGCGAAGCGGGCGACCGCGTCGATCTCCTGGCCGAGTGTGGTCAGGCCCAACACGCCGAGTGTGCCCTGCGGGGCCGTGTCCATGTGACTCAGTTCGGCCACGTCCACTTCGCGCATGAGCGAGCTGCCGGCGCGGCGCGGCGGCACGCGCAGCGGCTGGGTCAGGTTGTTGGCGGCCTCCAGCACGATGCGCGAGTTGCGTCGGGTGACGCTCAACGGGAACGGCCGGGCCGTCTCCCCCATGCCGAAGTCGCGTTGGAACATGCGGAACGCGCCCGGGCTTGCGCCGCGGAACGCGTAGATCGACTGGAAGGGGTCGCCGACCGCGTTCACCGCGCTGCGGTTTCCGTCTCGGGTTGCGACGTGCGGCCGCCTGCCGTTTGCGGCCATCCGGCGCAATGATGCTATGTCCCAGCCGAGTTCGCCGGATGCGGACGCGGATGTCGAAGCCGACGCTTCGCCGACGGCGTCTCCGGCGGTGCGCGCGACGGCCACATCCCCGTCCCCGTCCGTCACGACGCGCGCCGGGTCCTCGCCGGGGTGGAACAGCGCGGCCAGCAGCATCGCCTGCGTCGTGGAGGTGTCTTGGTATTCGTCCAGCAGCACGTGCGTGTACCGGCGGCGGTAGCGTGCGCCGATGGACGGGAAGCGGGTGACCAGCTGGTAGGCGGCCACGGTGAAGTCGCTGAACTCGGCCATGTTCTGCCGGCGCTTCTCCAGCTCGTAGTCCGCGACCAGGTCGAGCAGCGCGTCGCGGCGTCGCGTGACGTCGCGCAGTCCGGCGCACCGCCATACCGTGTACGCGTGCAGCTGGTCGCGGTACTGGGCGCGTTTCGCCTCCCGGTCCGCGTCGGTGTCCTTCTTCGACTTGCGCGGCTTATTCCGTTTCGGCTCCTCGTCCGGGACCGGTTCGTCGCCGATCGCGGTGTCGAGGCATCGGATGAAGTCGGTGTCCCAGCGTCGGATGCGTGCGATGGCCGTGTCGACGGAGTCAACGCCGCCGCCGATCATCGCGTTGCCGATCGCATGCGACAGGTCGAGCACGGATCCCACGACCGTGTCGAACGACCCCAGTTCGTGGGCGAGCAGCAGGTCGGGGTGCCGTCCGACGACCACGGACGCCAGCTGGCGTGCGCCGGCGTCGCTCAGCGGCTGCGTGTTCTGGTCGAATCCGACCAGCAGACCGTATTGGCGCACGATTGTCTGGAAGAACGCGTCGTACGTGGACACCTCGGGTTTGAGGAACGCGCGTCTGGCGTCGATGGTCCCGTCGGCCGTCACCGCCGCGGAGACGCGGGCGAGCAGTTCGGAGGCGGCCTTGCGCGTGAACGTCAGGCCGAGGATGCGCTCGGGCGACACGCCCCGTTCGATGAGGGCGATGATGCGGCGCGTCATCGTGTACGTCTTGCCGCTGCCTGCACCGGCGACGACCAGCACGTCGTCGTCGGCCGGCGCGCCGATGACGCGCGCCTGTTCGGGGCTGTCGGTGAAGGCGGGGCGTCCGCCGGTCTGTTCGCTCATGCCTGCCTCGTTTCGAATACGGTGTCCACCTGTCCCGCGCATGCCGGGCATACGTCCTTCCTGCGGCATTTCCTGACGTGGTAGGGCTGGGGACGTGCCGCGAAGCGGGTGCTGCGGCAGGCCGCCGCGGCGTAGAAGACGCGCGAGACCATGGTCAGCGCCCATACGGCCTGGGTGCCTCGCAGCTCCAGCAGTCCCCGCCATGTGTCCTCGCCCACGCCCTGCGGCGCCTGTGCGGGCA
Source organism: Bifidobacterium samirii (assembly GCF_003952945.1). Taxonomy (GTDB): domain Bacteria; phylum Actinomycetota; class Actinomycetes; order Actinomycetales; family Bifidobacteriaceae; genus Bifidobacterium; species Bifidobacterium samirii. Next base: position 87,957 of record NZ_QXGK01000003.1, on the reverse strand, counting down.
GGTCGGGCACGTCCAGCAACGCCTCGGGTTTCGGATAGTGGAAGCGCGGCCGGTACGCCGTGTCGTTGAGATGCCCGTCGACGAACAGCGGAGGCTGGTGCAGGCCTTCCGCGCCGAAGCTGTCGGCCGGCGCGCCCTTGGCGGAGACGTGGAACAGCGCGCTCTGCGCCACCGGGACGGGGCATTGCGGCCCCGGAGCGGACCGTCTTCCGCCGGGGAACGCGAGCGCCATCTGGTAGCACACGAGCTGCAGGTCGTTGACGATCTGCTTGGTTCCCGGCATGGAGCCGGTCTTGTAGTCGATCAGGCGGATCGTCTCCCCGCCGTCCGCGGTGTGCCGGTGTTCCAGGCGGTCCATGCGGCCGTTGAGCCGTACGAGGATGCCCTCGTCCATGCCTTCGGGCCATCCTCCGACGAGCATGCCCATGATGGCCGTCAGTTCGCCTCGGGTGACGGGAGGTACGCCGTCCATCGCGTTGTAGGCGGCGACGATGTCGTCGAGGCCGAACATCGCGTCGATGTCGCGTTCGCATTCGGCCGATTCGAGCGTGCCGACCCGGAAGTGCTTCGTGTTGCCGGTCGGATAGTCGGGCCCGTTCGAGGTGACGAAGTAGGAGGCGATGTTCCGGAGGCGTTCCCGTGCGGTGGCGTCCTGGAGCATCGTCTCGTAGTGGCGTTTCGGGTCGGATGGGTCGTTGCCGCCGCGCAGCTCGCGGTAGATGGCGCTCATCCGGTCGGTTATCGCCTCGATGCGCGCCTCGTCGTCGCCCACGTCGCCCATGGCGCCGGGCAGGTCGAGGCCCTCCTCGCTGGCCTGTTGGGCGACGGCGTGGATCAGGGTGCCGAACGATGCGGACAGGCCGCTGACGGTGGGGCCGGTGAAGCGGTGCTCCATCAGCCAGCACACCGGGCACGCCCAGATGCCGTCCACGCCGGACGGCGAGAGCGTGACCGTGGGGCGTGTCGTCTGGTCTCCGTCGGACGGAGACGGACGGTCGTCCTTCCCGTCCGACGCTGTCCGTTGCACCGACGGTGCCGGTTGTGCCGGCTGTGCTGCGGCATCGTCGGCCGTCCCCATGAACGGCCATGTCGCGCGATCCGCTGCGGCGACGCCGTGGTCGGCGAGCAGGTGCAGCGCGTCGGCGGCGTCGTGCGCGTCCGCCGGCGTGCTTCCGGTGGCCGCCATCGTCACGCGGGCGGCGGTGACCAAGCCGCGCGGCGTGGCGTCCAGACCGTGGAACCGGTCGGTCATGCCGGGTTCGGTGTATCCGCGGCGTTCCGGATCGGCGTGCGCGGCGCGGTCGAAGCGTTCGGGCAGGTAGGCGTACAGGAAGTCGGAGGGGGTCAGGTCGTCGCTGTACGCGGCGCTGACCGACAGGTGGCGCGTGGCGCGCGTCACCGCCACCAGCAGGCTCTTCTGTTCGCTGGCCAGCACCGCTTCGAGCTGCGGGTCGCCGGGGGCGGCCTCGTCGCTCAACGCGCCGGTGAGCATCACATCGGCCAGGTCCTCGCCGCCGAACATGGTGTTGCGGGCGGCGAGGTTGGGCCATACGCCCTGCTGGACGGCGGGCATCCACACCAGCGGCCATCGTTCGCCCGCCGCGCCCGCGGGCGTGGTGAGCGTCACCGCCTGGTCGATCGGCGCGGTCTTGGCGAGCGAGTCGGCTTCGATGCGCATCGAACGGATCTGGGCCATGAAGCCTTCGATGTCGTGCGTCTGCGCCGATCCGGCCGCGTAGGCGAACAGGCGCATCGCCGTGTCGAGACGGTCGTTGGCGGCACGTCCGGCGTCGGTGTTCTCCAACGCCTCGCGCTGCCATCGGGAGGCCACACCGCACTCGTCCCACGCCGCCCAGAGCGCGTACTGCGCCTCGTCCGACGGCAGCGACGACAATGCCGAAGCCAGGCGGGACGTCAGATTCCACATCCGGGCGAACGCCTCGGCATGCGGGTCCCGGCCGCACACCGACTGGATGGAGGCCAGCACGTCGTCGGCTTCATCGGCGTCGCCGAATGCGAGCATCAGGTACAGCGCGGCTCCGCCGAACGGCACGTCGTCCGCGGAACCGGGGTCGACCAGCGAATCGTCGGTCGTCAGACCGGTGGCGGCGCCGCCGTCGCATGCGGCGGCAAGCCGGTCCCGCAACACCTCCCAGGATCGGACCAGCTGTGTCAGCGGCCCTTCGGACGAGTCCGCCTCCGCAACCGAACGCCGCCCGTCGTCGTCCGACGGGCCGTCGGCCGAGTCCTCCCGCAGCCGTACGACATCGGCCAATGCGCCGAGCGAGGACATCGCGGATTCGACCGTCGACAGGCGGACCGGACGGCCGGCGTGGTCCCGGTCGCCTCCCACGTCGATCAGCGGGCTCGTCAGGAACGCCACCGCGCGGGAACGCACGAACGCCGCCAGTCCGGACAGTCCCATCGCCATGTCCGAGACCCCGCCCATCCCCTTCTGGCGCAGGCGTGCCAGTTCCAGCAGGGCGAACAGCCCTTGGACGAACGGCTCGTCGCGCAGCGCGCGCGTCACCGACGAGTAGCGCACCGGCACGCCGTCACGGCGCAGACGGTCGCCGAACCGCCGCACCGTGTCGTTGTCGTGCGCGATGAGCGCCATGTCGTTCCAGGCGACGCCGTCCGCCAGATGGGCGCGTTTGATGCGCCACGTCACGTCGTCGAGCTCCTCGGCGTCGCTGCGGTAGAGCATCGTGTCCACGCCGCCGCGGCGCATCGCCGGATCGTCGTCGTCGAGACGGCGGATCGGGTACGAGCCGGGCAGCGCGGGCAGTTTGCCGGCGCGGCGAGGGCGGGCCGTGTCGTCGTCGCCGGGCGCGGCGATCGACAGCGAGATGCGCGAGGCGACCACGTCGCGGTAGCCGTACTCCTTGTCCGCGTCGCCGGTATCGGAGCCGGCCCCGTCGAGACGCACCGTTTCGGCGCCCAATCGCACACGGGCCTGGTCGAACAGGTATTCCGGGTAGGAGCCGCGGAACGACTGGACCGATTCGTCCGGATTGCCGGCCAGGACGAGCCGCACGCCCCGCTCGTGCAACGCGGTCAGGAACGCCAGCCCGGCGAGCGTCAGGTCCTGGAAGTCGTCGACGACCACCAGACGGGGCAGGGCCGCGGCATCGAGACCGTACGCCGCGTCCGTGCCTTCGACCAGCAGCCGCGACGTGTCGAGACGGTATTCGTTCGGGTAGGCCGACTTCACCCGCTGCGCGTATTCGCGGCGCAGCGCGAACGCCAGCCGCCACTGGACGTGCAGCCGCTCCACGCGCGGCGACCAGTGCGACAGCGCGGCGAGGATCGTCCCCTCCTTCGCCTCGCCGGCGCCCAGCTCGTCCATGCGGGCCAGCATGTCGCGCAGCTGCATGACGAACGATTCGTTCACCCCGCGGATCCGGTCGTCGCCGCCGTCCGCGGCGACCACGCTCTGCCAGTCGTCGGTCGAGAAGTACTCGCGCAGCAGCGCGCATGTCGGGCAGGGATCGCCGGCGCGCACATGACCCACGTGCACGGCCGTCACCTGCCGCAGCAGCGCGTCCTGTTCGGCGCCGTTGAGCAGTTTCGGCGGCGTCGATCCGTCGCGTTCCCGGAGCGCGGTGATCAGCCGGAAGGCGATCGCCGACAGCGTGGTGACCGGACGCGCCTGCGACATCGGGCCGATCTCCCGTATCACGCGATCGGCCAGACGGTCCGCGGACTGACGTCCCGACACGGCCATCACCGCACCGTGGTCGCCCGACTCGCGAAGGCCTCGGATCAGCTCGCCGAGCGCGAACGTCGTCTTGCCCGCTCCCGGCCCGCCGACGACCAGCAGCGTATCGGCTCGTCCGCCCCCGCGGGCACCGGCGACCGGCAGGCCCGTCCCCTCGGCCTGACCCGGCGCCGCCGCCCGTCCGTCTTCGATGTGTCCAGTCATGCATTCCAGACTAACGCCCGTTTCGGGGTCCGGCAGATTCCTACCGTCCCCCGGGAGCACGTCAGCCCTGCTCTCCGCTCAATCCTGCCGCCGACTCCCGGCGCGTCGCGATAGTATGCCGTCCTCGGTGAGGCCGACCGTTCACCATCCCATCGGATCGCCTCCGGGTCGCCGCCCGGTCCGGCATTCGCCCGTCCTCGCCGGCTCGGTCCTGGGTGATGAGGATGACCGTGCGACACGCCGGGCGACGGCGCGGGGATGCTGCGGACGGGCCGTGTACCGGATCCGGCGCGTCCGCTCCGCAGGTTATCAATGAATGGCGAGAGACATACCGGAATGGCACCGACGATGGCGCCCCCATCATGAGCGAAAGGGACCGGTATGGCTTGCAATCCCCCACGATTCGCGTACGCGAGCGACTGCGCCTTCATCGCATCCGTCGACGATGCCGGTTCCGGCAATCCGTCCGTCATGCTCTCCGACACCCCCTCCGCCGGCGATGCCGTGACGGTCCCCGCCCGGTCCCCGGCGAAGGCCCCGGCCGCAATCGGCGCGCCGCCGACGAGGATTCCCGGGCTGCCCGGCTACGTGTTCGTCCGCACCATCGGGTCGGGGTCCACGGCGACCGTGCATCTGTACCGCGATCCGGCCACCGGCGAGCGGGTCGCGCTCAAGATTCCGTCCGATCCTCATGACGCGCATGCGCGGCGGCGGCTGCGGGGCGAGGCCGATGCGCTGAGTCGCCTTGCCGGCCAGCCGTTCGTGCTGCCGTTGCTCTCGACCATCGAGCTGGAGGGCGGCGCACCCGGTCTCGTGCTCGCCTATGCGCCCTCAGGCTCGTACCGCGAGCGCATGATGCTTGGGCCGATGGCGGCGGATGAGGTGATCGACCTCGGCATCCGGCTTGCGGGAGCGCTGTGCGCGGCGCATCGCGCCGGCATACTCCATCGGGATGTCAAGCCGGCGAACGTGTTGGTCATGGCCGACGGCTTGCCGGCGCTGTCCGATTTCGACGTGGCCGCAGACGTCTATCGTCCGTCCGTGGCCACCGGCCATTCACGTCCGTGGGCGGCGCCGGAAGTGCTTTCCGGCCGTTCCGGGGGCACGGAGGCCTCGGATGTGTATGCGCTGGCGGCCACGCTGTACGGGCTGCTCGCCGGGATGCCGCCGCCTGGGCCCGTCGCTTCAATCCCGGGCGGAGGATCGTCCCCCGCCGCCGGCGGCCGTGTTCCGCCGATGCCGGACGAGGTGCCGGAGCCTCTTGCACGGGTGCTGGTCCGGGCGTTGGCCGTCGATCCGGATGAGCGCTGCCGGTCCGCCATGGAGTTCCGGCGGGCGCTCGTGCGGGTGCGGGACGATCGGACGGCGTCCGGGAATGGCCGTTCGTCCGGGCAGCCCGGCATCGAGGACGGCGCGGCGGCGTGCCGGCATATGGCCGCACCGATGCCGTCCGCTGCCGGTACGGCATTCCATCGGAATGCATCCGCATCGGCACCGGCCCGCAGTCGGGACGGTCGTGCCGTCAGGACCGTTCCCGTCACGGTGTTCGCGTGCGCCGCCGTCCTGCCGACCGCCGTCGCGCTGGTCTCGGGTTCCGTCCCGCCGCCTGTGGCCTCGCCGTCCGCCGGATCCCCGACGTTGTCCGTGCAACGGGTGGCTTCCGAAGGTTCGACTGACGCCGGAGGCTTGGCGGATGCCCCGTCTGCGGCGGTCGGATACGTGCCGCCGGTGGCCGGCCTCTCGGGCCGGGAGGAGAACGGAACCGTCACGTTCACTTGGACGAACCCCGATCCACGGCCCGGCGACGCCTACGCATGGCGTCCGGTGGACGGGTCGGGTGCGGCGCTTGCGGCGGCGGACCTCACCGACCGGGAACGGGCGTCCGTCACGCTCGCCGACGGGATCGGCACCTGCATCCGGGTCGATCTGGTCCGGGAAGGCGGCCTGATGTCGTCGGTTCCCGCCATCGCATGCGTCGCCGCCGAGGCGAATGACGACAGTCATGCGCGGGGGGACGTGCGTGAAGGGGAATCATCATGACCATCATGGGTCCACTGGGAAGGAACCGGTCCGGAGCGCGCGACGGCACCTCCGGCTGCCGCCGACCGGAGACCGGGAGCCGAGGTCGCCGGGATCGAGGCGTGGCTGTACTGCTGGCGGCGGCGCTGCTGGCGTCCATCGTCATGGGCGCGTTGCGCGCTCAGGCGGTGTCCGGGGGCGATGTCCGGTTCGACGACGGGACGGTGTGGATCACTTCGGATGCGCACCGGCAGGCGGTGCGGTTCAACGCGGCGGCCGGTCAGCCCGACGTGTCGCTGCCGGCTCCCGAGGGTGATTTCGATGTCGTGCAGCATGGGGATCTCACCCTGCTTGTCGGGGACGGGCTCGTCCAGAGCGTCGACCCGGCGAGCGCCGAGGTCACGGCTTCGGTCGAGACCGGTTCCGGGTTCGATGTGAAGATCGGCGGAGCGTCTGTAGCCCTGGTCGAGACCGGGAACGGATCGGTGTGGGCGTTTCCCGCTTCCGAGTTCGGAGCATGGTCGCCCGACTCCCGCCCGGCGGATATGACGGTGGGTGCGGATGGATTCGTCGCGGTCGGTCATGACGGTCTCGTCTACGGGTATCGGCCCGAGGACGGCACCGTGCTGTGTCTGGATGCGGATGGGGGCGGTCCGGCGACGGCCGTGGCCTCGTTCGGCGAAGGGGATCGATTCGAGGTCGATGATGTCACGGTGGTCGGTTCGACGCCGGTCGTCGTCGCGGACGGCGTCATCCGCTGGCCTTCGGGCTCGGTCGATACCGGGGTGCGTGAACGGCTGACCTTGCAGGCGCCCGATGCCGACGGCGCCCAAGGGCCGTGGGTGGCGGCCGTCGGACGGGATCGGCTGGTCACGGCCGATCTGTCCGGTTCCGGCGGGGATGCGGGAATGCTCGTCTTCGAGGCGCATGCCGACGGAGAGCCGGCCCGCCCGGTGTCGTCCGGCGGGTGCGTCCATGCCGCGTGGGGACGGGCCGAGCGCAACTATCTCGCAGTGTGCTCGCCTGGTTTTCCGGATGGGGGCCGTTCCCGGAACGCCACGGTGGCTGCCGGCGACGTGGATGCCGCGATCGACGGTGCAGGAGAGGCAGGTATCGCCTCCAGTGACGCTGCCGCCGACGCCGGAGGAGGTTTTGTGACGCTGGCATCGGTGTCCGCATCCTCCGATCTCAGATTCCGGGTCAATCATCGGCGGGTGCTGCTCAACGATGCGGCCTTCGGCGATGTCTGGGCGCCGTCGGATCGGGCGGAGCCGCTTGACGTCCGGTGGGGAGGTCTGTTTCCCGACGACGTGGAGGAGGCTTCCGACGAGCGGCGGTCCGATGATGTCCCGGTTCCCGCGTCGGAGTGCACGCCGGATGCGGATGGCGTGCTGGCCAACGACGATGCGTTCGGGGTGAGGAGCGGCCGCTCGCGGCTGATCGACGTGCTGGCCAACGACGAACAGACCGGATGCTCCGCGCTGTCCATCGCTGCGGTGGGAGCCGTGCAGGGTTCCGGGATCCGGGTGACGCCGGTGCTTGACGGACGGTATCTGCAGGTCGATGCGACCGGAGTGAGTCCCGGAGCGAGGTCGTTCTCGTACGAGGTCGAGGACGGTGCCGGACACGCATCGTCGGCGCGGGTCTCGGTGACGGTCGTTGCGGGTGACGGCAATCATGCGCCGCAACGGTCGGCGACGGTATCGGAGCATGAGCTCGAGCAGGGGGCTTCGGTCGAATGGAATGCGCTGGAGGCGTTCTCCGACCCCGATGGCGATCCGCTGATGCTCGTCGCCGCCTCGCCGGAGGCCGGCTCCGACCTGACCGTGACGCATCGCAGTGACGGGCTGTTGACGATCGAGGCCGGCACGGTCGAAGCCGAACGCGTCGGCGTCGAGCTGATCGCATCCGACGGCAGCGACCTGTGCGCGGCCACGGCGTACGTGTCGGTGCGGGCCGCCGGCACGCTGCGCCCGACGACCGATCCGCTCTCAGTGAGGGCCGTGCCGGGCGACACCGTGCATGTCGATCTGACCGACAGCGTCCATGGCACGTCGGCCGATCCCGTACGGCTCGTCGACGTGTCCGTGTCGCCGGCCGCCTCCGTGGCATTGGACGCGGGGATGGCGTTGTCGTTTTCCGCGCAGGATTCCGGCACCTACGATGTGCGCTATACGGCAGCGCAGGGCGGAATGTCCGTTTCGGGCCATGTGCGCGTCGATGTGGCCCCGGCCGTGTACGAACGGTCCGCGCCCGTCGTCGTCGATGACGTGGTCGTGCTGGATCGGGACGGGAACGCCGTCGTCGACCCGCTCGGCAACGACACGGATCCGACGGGCGGGGTGCCGGCCGTGGCCGCCGTGGAGGCCGACGCCGGTTCGGGGGTCTCCGTCGGCATCGTCGACCACCGGCGGGTCCATCTGTCGGTCGATGTCATGCCCGATGCTCCCGTCCGGGTGCCGTATACGGCCGTCAATGAGGTCGGGTCGTCAAACGGGACGATCGTGCTGCTGCCCGCGGCCGTGGGCGGATCCGCGGCTCCCCGGGCGGTGGATGCGGACGTGTCCGTACGATGCGGCGGCACCGTATCGGTCGACGTGCTGCAGTCGATGGAGTCCGGCGACGACCGGAGGCTCGCCTTGTCCGATGCTTCCGCCACGGACGGAGCCCTGGTCGGAGGCCTTGCGTTCGTTGCGGACGGTTCCATCCGCTATCGTGCCGGCGATCGGGCCGGTGATTACCCGGTGCGTTACACCGTCGAAGACGACGAGGGCCGGATGTCGTCCGGCACCGTCACGTTCCATGTGCATGAACGGGATGCCGCCGGCAAGCCGGCTCCGAAGCCGCATGACGTCGAGGCCCGTGCGAGGGCGGGGAGTACGGTGCGCATCGAGATACCGCTGTCCGGCATCGACGCCGACGGGGACGACGTCATACTGCTGGGGCTGGGGCACCTGGCGCCGACGCTCGGACGCGTCACCGAGATCGGATCCGACTGGCTGACGTATGAGGCGTATCCGGATTCGTCCGGCACCGACACGTTCGCCTATGCCGTCGAGGATTGGACCGGACGCCGCGCGCAGGCGACCGTTCGCGTCGGCGTGTTCGTCTCCGACCGTTCCGGCGGAGTGCATGCGCGTGACGATGCCGTCGCAGTCCGTCCCGGCACGAGGATGACCGTCCCGGTACTGGACAACGACATCGCCGGTGACGGGTCGACGCTCATGCTGTCGGGAGCCGAATCGGAGGACCTCCCATCCGTGTCGGTGGAGTCCGGCGCGGTGTCGTTCACCGCTCCGGACCGGGAGTGCGTCTCCTATATCACGTATACGGCGCGTGACGAGGCCGGGTTCTCCGACACCGCGCTGCTGCGCGTCGAAACCGATGCCGACGCCCCTCCCCCGTCGCCCACCGCCTCGGACCACCGCGTGCCCGCGTCCGATACCGTGGATCGTCGCAGCGTGGATGTGGATGTGTCGGCATTGGTCACGTCCCCGTCCGGCGACATCGCCGACCTGGTGCTGTCCGTTCCCGACGAAGTGGCCTCCATCGCCTCGGCCGATTCGACGGACGGACGGCATGTGGTATCCATCGTGCTGGGCGACGAGCCGACCGCAGTGCCCTATACCGTCACCGACGGCGGCACCGGCATGGCGGCGAGCGCGTTCCTCCAGGTGCCGGCCTACGGCGTGTTCCCTCCGGCCAGACGGCCGCAGGCGCCCACGCTCGTCGTGGATGCCGGGGATACGCTGCTCATCGACATCGCCGACCAGGTGCGCGTCGGCCCCGGCAAGCGGGCCCGGATCGATTCCCCCGATTCGGTCAGCTCCACCAGAAACGATGCGGATCCGTATGTCGATGACCATACGCTCCGTTTCACCGCTCCGAGAGGATATGCGGGCCCGGCCTCGGTCACGTTCACCGCCGTGGACGGCAGCGCCGGCGGCGACGCGATCGTCAGCTCGGCCGTGATCACACTGCCGATCACGGTGATCGACGACGGCACGCCGGCACCGGTCTTCTCCGCGCCCGTCATCGAGGTCTGCACGGGAGAGGATCCGAAGACCGTCGACCTGTCGGCGCTCACCCGCTCGACCTCGTCCGCTTCCGACGATTCCACCTATGTCTACGAGGGAGGATCCGTCACCGGGACCGTGACCTCCTCGCTGAGCCGGGACGGTCTGCTCTCCGTTGAGGCGGCGCAGGATGCGGGCGCCGGATCGCTCGTCTCCATACCGTTCTCCATCCGGTATGACGGCGGCGTGCTCCGCACCGGCGTCACCGTGCGGGTGACGCAGTCCGCCAGACCGTTCGCGCGCATCGGCACCCGCACCGTGACGGTGAGCGCCGGAGAGGACGCCACGGTCGACGTGCTCGCCGATTCCTACAACCCGTTCCCGGAGACGCCGCTGCACGTGGTCGGCTGCACGGCCGACGCCCCGGCCCGATTCGCCGTCTCCTGTGACGGGACCACCGTATCGGTGCACGCCGTGTCCGGGCTCGGCGCCACGACCGGCATGATCCGCGTCGACGTGCAGGATGCGACGCGCTCCCGGCAACGGCAGGTCACGGCCACCATCACCGTCAAGGTCATCGATCGCCCTGCCGCTCCCCTGATGGGTGTCACGGCCGTCCAGGCATCCGATGGTGCCGTCGAGCTGAGTTGGATTCCCGGAGCGGACAACGGCGCTCCGATCGTCGAATACGAGGTGCGGTGGACCACCGGCGCTCGCTCGTGCGCGCCCGCCGACGGTTGCCGGATCGACGGTCTGGTCAACGGCACGACGTATGCGTTCACGGTCCGTGCCCGCAACGCCGTCGGCTGGTCGGACGATTCGGCCGTCGTCACCGCCGTTCCCGACCGGGTCCCGCCGCCCCCGGCGTCCGTCACGGTCACAGGCGGATACCGTTCGGTTCACGTCGCATGGGCGATGCCCGACTACGCCGGTTCGAGACCGGACCGGTATACGGTCACGCTCACCCTGAGCACCGGGTATACGCGCACGCTCGACGTCGACGGCCCGTCCACGGACTTCCCGCTGCCGCAGGATGCCGTCACCGATGGGTGCACCGCCTCGGCAACGGTCCGCGCGGCCAACGCCCGTGGTATCGGACCTCCTGCCGCATCCGCACGATCGGCATCCCCGTGGTCCGATCCGGATCCGATGACGCTCGAGCTGAGACAGGACGGCGGGTCCGTCACGGCGACGGTCATCGTCGGGGACCTTCGCAACGCCGGATGCCGTTCGGTCTCCATCGACGGCGTCGATGTGCCCTGCGATGCGCCGGCAGTGACGTGGACGCTGGACGAATCCGATTACGGCATCGAATCGGCCGTCACCGCGACGATGATCTTCCGAAGCGAGGGCATCGCGTCGGCCAGCGCGACCCGGTCGATCGTTCCCGTCTACGATGTGCGTCCTCCGGCTTCCGCGTCCATCCAGTGTCGAACGGAACGCTGCATCGTCCGATGGGCCCCATCCGGGCTCCATGACGGATTCGTCGTCAAGTACGGGGGAACCGAGCATACGGTTCCTTCGGGGACCACGGACATGTCGTTCGATGCCGCGCCGGGCGGCCTCTGGCTGCAGGCGTCGGTGGCGCAGACGTTCCGAAGCCGCACCGGCCCGTATCTGGACGCCGAACCGCAGACGGCACCTGCATCCCACGGCCCGGATGCATCCGTGGCGGCGCTGCCGTTGCTGTGGGTTCCGGCTTCCGCCGGCGATTCGCGGCCGGCGGCGCTTCACCTCCCGGCGCCGCAACGACGCTCGCGGCGCCGCGCACGGCATCAGTCCGCCGTCATACGGGAAAGGAGCCGGCCATGAACTGGGATGATTGGAAGTGGGCGACTCCCTCATACGGAGGCAGCACGACGGACGCCGTTCCCCCGACGGTCGATGACGATGCCACGGTCACCACCATCACGACCGTCACGGCCACAGCGGCCCGTATGACGCCGGATGACGGCGCAGCGTCCACCGACGACGGCACCGTGATCACGGACGACGGCACCGTATTGACGTATGACGACACCGTCCCGGGAGACATCGTCACGCCGTCGGAATCCCCGATCGCGTCCTGCCACCGATTCGGTGCGGAGGAAGCGGACGGCGCCGCGCCGTCGGAACCCATGGACGGCCCGATACCATGGCTGCCGCTGCACGGCCCCGGGAACGGACCCGAACGAACCGCACCTGCCACGGCCCCATCGGTCGGAACCCTGCCCGGCCCCGCCGACGATGCGGACCTCCTGCGCTTCCGTCAAGCCTTCGACGCCATCGTGGACGCTGTCGGCCGCCGGCTGATCGGCAAGCGCAGGGCCGTCGTCCTATGCGTCACCGCGCTCCTGGCCGGAGGTCACATCCTGCTCGAGGATGTGCCCGGCACCGGCAAGACCCGACTGGCCCGGGCGCTGGCCGACGCGGTGAGGGCCCCGTACCGTCGCATCCAGTTCACGCCAGACCTGCTGCCGTCCGACGTGACCGGGTCGATCGTCTACGATCGCGCCACGGCCGTGTTCTCCTTCCGTCCCGGTCCGGTCTTCGCGTCGGTCGTGCTCGCCGACGAGCTCAATCGTGCCTCGCCCAAGACCCAGTCGGCGCTGCTTGAAGTCATGGAGGAACGGCATGTCACCGTCGAAGGAGTCTCCCATGCCGTGCCACAGCCGTTCATGGTGGTCGCCACGCAGAACCCGAACGGGCATCTGGGCACCTACCGTCTGCCCGAAGCGCAGCTGGACCGGTTCCTCATCCGAACGTCGATCGGACATCCCGGGCATGAGGCCGGCATCGCCATTCTCAGGGCGGCGGACGGCACCTTCGTGCCGCAGCCGGGAGCCTCCTCGCACACCGCGCCGGCGGTCGGCGCGGCCGAGATCATCGAACTGCAGGCCATCGCCGCACGCGTGCATGCGGCCGATCAGATACTCGACTACATCGTGCGTCTGACGGAGACGCTCCGCATATCCGACGGCGTCGCCGGAGGACCCTCGATACGCGGCGCTCTGGCGCTCGCCTCATGCGCCAAGGTCCGTGCCGCCGCGGACGGACGGGGCTACGTGGTTCCCGACGATGTCAGGGACATGGCCGTCGCGACGCTCGCCCATCGCATCGTCCTCGACGCGGAGGCCTCGTTCTCGCACGTGGATCAGGCCGACGTCGTCCGACGGGCCCTCGAGGAGGTGCCCGTCCCCGATGGGATGCCGCCGCGCCGGCGACAGGGGAAGGAGACGCCATGGCAGGGCTCATGACGACAGGATTCCGCGGATTCGCCGCACGGGGCATGCCCAGGCGCGGCTCCGCTCCCCCGGCATGGCCCTGGACGGGTCTCGTCCGGCTGGTCGAGGCGTGGCCGCTGACCGGCGTCGGCTGGAGCGTCGCGGTCGCCGGTGTGCTGTGCATCATCGGGTTCGCGATGCTGCGGTGGCATGAGACGCTCGCCGCCGGCACGGTATGCGTCGCAAGCGTGGCCGCCGCACTGTCGGCGGCCCTCGGCGGGATGCCGCTGTCGGCGGAGGCGGAACCGCATTCCCCTCCGACCGCACAGCCAGCCGCGTCTCCCGCCGCGACAGGACGTCCCGCCCGTTTCCCGCTCCGGGTGACGGAAGGTGACGGCATCCGGTACGACATCGTCATCCGCAACACGTCACGGCGAACGGCGCGGGGAATCACCTGCATCATGCCGTATGCCGGACCGGACGTACGGTTCGCGGTGCCGCGGCTCGGACCGGGCGCCACGTTGCGGCATACCGTGGCCATCGGTCGGACCCGTCGAGGTGTGGCGCCCATCGGCACGGTGGTCTGGGAACGAAGCGACCCGTTCGGCTTGGCATGCCGTTCCATCACGGCCGCAGGCCCCGGCATCGTCGTCGTCCGCCCGCGGACGGTTCCGTTCGATTCCATCGGATTCGACCGTCTCGGCGATGCGGACGACACGGCCGGCCATCCGTCCGAAGACGGCGACCCATGCGGCCTGCGGCAGTACCGCGACGGGGACGATCCTCGCCGCATCCACTGGCCGGCATCGCTCAAAGGCACCGGACTCGTGGTCCGGGACATCAGGTCGTCCCGGCGCAACGGCATCATGCTCACCTTGGCCATCGACGCCAGCCGATACGCCGACGCCGCCGAATTCGAGACCGCGGTACGGGTGTTCGCATCAATCGGCATGCATGCACTGTCCACCGGCATGCCGCTGTCCTGCCAGGCCGGGAACCGGCCCGTCACGACGACGGATCCGGACGCCTTCCTCGACTCCTGCAGCCGCATAACCCCACACGGGTCGTGGGATGCTCCGTCGCCTTCGCCACCGCAGGCTTCGACAGCACAGGCGAACCATGACGGCACGGGTCTCCTTCCGGCGCCCGTGGACGGAGCGAACGTACTGGTGGCCGTCGTCGGGTCGACGCCCGGCAGAGGGCCGGACGCCGGTATCCGTCAATCCGGCATCGGTTCGGCGTGGACCGGTCCGTGCCTGCGCATCGAAGTCAGGCATGGTGCGACCGCATCGCTGAGATGCGAACCGGACGTCACGGTCGGCGTGGCGGGTTCGGTGGACGACCTTCCTTCGATCATGGAGGCGCTGTCATGATCCGGTTCCGCATCCCCCATCCGCAGACAACGGTCATCGAAGCGACGCGACGGCCGAGGAGAACCACCGCGCGCCCCCATCCGCAGAAGACGTCCATCGGCCACGACGATGACCGGCTCCGCTCCCGCCCCGCCCGTCATCCGCAAGGAAACGACATGCTCGCCGTCATGGCGCTCACCCTGCTGGCGAGCGCCAATCTCATCGACGTCTACGGATCCGTACCGCTGTGGGCCGGTGCGGCGTTGCCGTCCACGGTGTGCGGCGTGGCGCTCGCCGGTGCGGTTTCGCGGTCCGGCAGGTATCGGTGGTGCCGCAGCGTCGTCGGGCTCGCCGGAGCGCAGTTCGTTCTGGGCCCGGTGGCGGCCGAACTGCCCGCCTTGCCTTGGAGGGATGGACACGACTCCTGGGTTGGTGGTGTTCCGGAGTCGCCGGCTCGCCTGCTTGGTGATGTGTGGCGGTTGCCGGGGTCGTCGTTCCGGGCGCTTCTCTCGTCCGAGGTCCCGGTCGGCGCGGCTTCGGGTTCGTTGATGGTCGCGTGGACGGTCTGCCTGTGGGTGTCGTTCCTTGCGGCGTGCGCGGTGTTGGCCCGTCCCGGTGGCCGCCGGTTCCGCGTGCTCGCGACGGTGGTCGTCGCGGCCGGGTTCGTCCTGTGCGCGCTGTTGGGTACCGGGGATGGCGAATATCCGGCATGGACCGGCACCGTCATGGCGTTGCTGGCGATCCGGTGGTGTGCGTCCCCACGATGCGGGCGGAGTGCGGGTCGTCCGACGTCTCCGGGAGGCCCGGATGGAGCGGACGGTCCCGTCTGCCGTGTAGGCGTCGGTATCGTCACCGTGTCTTCCGGCGCCGCCGCTTCCGGAGACGCCATCCGGCCGGCGCGTCCGGTCCGTCTGCCATCCGGTATGGGGATGACGTCCGTTGCGGTCGCGGCCGCGTTGGTCGTATGCGCTTTGCTGCCTCAGCATCGGTTCGTGCTTCGGGACGGGTACATTCCCGATACGCTGCCGTATGCGTATACGAGCCCGTTGAGCGGGATGCGTTCCGTCGTCCGTGATCTTCGGAACGAGGTGCTGCTCACCGTCACGGGGTTGCCGTCCGGCGTCTGCGTACGTCTGGCGGTGATGGATGATTTCGATGGCAGCGTGTGGAATCTGTCCGGAAGCGGCTCAACTGCCGCGTCCGCCGATGATGGTTTGCCGGAGCGATCGAATGGCGACGACTCGTCCCGGTCTTTCGCCGGTTCCTCCGTGTTCCGGCGTATCGGCTCGTCCGCGGGTTCGCGCGACCGTCCGCAGTCCGATGATGCCGTCCGGGACGGTGCCGGTTCCGATGCGTCGGCGTTCTCGGCTTCGTTCACCGTCCATGACGGACTGTCCGGACCGTGGCTGCCGGTGGCCGGAACCGTCCTGTCCCTCGATGTCGATGAGGGTTACGGATCGTCGGAGGCCGGCGGCATCGCGATCTACGGCAATCGTGATAGCGGATCGTTCATCGTGCCGGCATGGCCGGATGGAGTGTGGCGGTACGCCGTCGATGGCGTGCTTGCCCCGGAGCCGTCTCCGGCCGCCATTGAGGAGTCGGCTGCGGCGCATGTCGTGCAGCCGCAGGCGCGGCATGTGCCCGACGCGGTGGAGAAGCTGGCCCTGTCCGTTGCCGGCGGAGCGGCCGACGGCGGGAGCCGGGGAGGCAGGAAGGCCCTGCTGCTGGCCTCGTGGCTTCGGGAGCATGGGTGGTTCTCCCACGGACTGTCCGATGACTATCCGTCCGCGCCGGGGCATGGGAGCCGCCGGCTTGCCGCGATGGTGGAGGATGTCATGGTCGGGGACAGCGAACAGTATGCCTCGTTGATGGCGCTCATGGCCCGTTCGCTCGGCCTGCCGTCGCGTGTCGTGCTCGGTTTCGTTCCCGATGACGACGCCGTTTCGCCGGTGGAGTTCACCGGCGACGATCTGGAGGCGTGGGTGGAGATTGCGTTGGAGGGATGGGGCTGGGTGTCGTTCCGTCCCACGCCGCAGGAGTCGCAGGCCTTCGATGGTGCACGCGCCGGCTCCTCGTCGAACGATAAGCGGTTGCGTCAGCCCGCTCCGCCGCTTGTCGACCCTCCCGACGAGGAGTCGCCGCCGTCGGCCGCCGCCACGCTCGGCGGGGAGCGCGCGGAGCGTCCTGATCGCGAGCGTGCCGACATCGCCGCCATCATGCGTGCGGTCCTGTCCGTCGTGGTCCGGATCGGTCCCGTATGGATGCCGCTGTTGGCCTGCGCGTGCATCATGGCGTGGAAGGCCCGGATCCGGTCCCGGGAGCGGGGCCGCGGTCCGCCGCGTACGCGGGTCCTCGCCGCGTGGGCGTCCGTATGCGATGCCGCCGTGGACGGACGAGTCCCGTTGCGGGGCACCCGGAGTGATCGGGTGGAGATGCTGGCCGACCGGTTCCCGGGCGAGCGCGGAGCGCTGACTCGCCTCGCCCGGCAGGCCGACCGGGCTGCGTTCGCGCCGTTCCCGGCGCCGGCATCCGGATTCCCTTCGGCATCAGGTGCCGCTCCCCTGGCCGACGCAGGTTCCATGTCCGGAGCCGCTCCCCCGTCCGGATTCGTATCCGAGTCCATGTCGGACGAGGAGGCCACCGCCTGTTGGCGGGATGCCGAGGCCGTGCGCCGGGCGATGCTCGACGCGCAGCCTCCGTTTCGGCGTCTCGCCATCCGTCTGTCGACGCGTTCCCTTCGCGCCCGATTCCAGGGCTGTCCTCATCCCTGGTTCCGTCCCCGTTTCCGGTCCCGTCATCCCCGGTTCCATTGCCATCCCGGAATATGACGACGGCCCGGTCCTCCCGAAGGAGGACCGGGCCGTGAGGTCCGTATGGTTCGGACGATCCGCGGGACCGCCCGAACGGAACCGGTCAGGCGGATGGGCCGGTCGGCCGGCGGCCGTCAGGGCCGCTCATGACCGGCCGGCGTCGTCCGTGTCCGGGCCGATCGGTCAGACCAGATCGCCGAGGTCGCCCAGGTCGCCGAGACCGTCGAGGCCCTGGCCGCCCTGGTCGTCCAGGAAGTCGTCCGGGTTGAAGTCCTCGCCGATCTGCAGGTCGCCGAAGTCGATGTTCGCGAAGTCGACGTCGGACAGGTCCGCCTCGGAGAAGTCCGTGTCGGCGTCCACGCCGCCACCCAGACCGAAGTTCGGGTAGATGGAGTCGCGGATCGCCTTGTCGGGCTCGACCACCGCGTTGCGGTAGCGGGCCAGGCCCGTGCCGGCGGGGATGAGCTTACCGATGATGACGTTCTCCTTGAGGCCCTTGAGGTCGTCGACCTTCTGGCTCAGGGCGGCTTCGGTGAGCACGCGCGTCGTCTCCTGGAAGGAGGCGGCGGACAGCCACGAGTCGGTCGCCAGCGAGGCCTTGGTGATGCCCATGAGCTCCGGACGGCCGGCGGCCGGCTTGCCGCCGTTCTTCACGGCCTCCATGTTCGCTTCCTTGAAGCGCGCCTGGTCGGCCAGCTCGCCCGGCAGCAGCGTGGTGTCGCCGGAGTCGATGACGGTGATGCGGCGCAGCATCTGGCGCACGATGACCTCGATGTGCTTGTCGTGGATGTCGACGCCCTGCGAACGGTACACGGTGTGCACTTCGTTCACGATGTTGACCTGGGCGGCGCGCGGTCCGAGGATGCGCAGGATCTTCTTCGGATCGACGGAGCCTTCGGTCAGCTGGGTGCCGGCCTCGACGTGCTGGCCGTCCTTGACGAGCAGCGGAGCGCGACGGGTCACGGTGTAGACAATCGGCTCGACGGTCGAATCGTCCGGGGTCAGCGTCATCTGGTAGACGTGGTCGGCCTCCACCGCGGTCTTGATCACGCCCGGGAACTCGGCGATCGGCGCCTCGCCCTTCGGGGTGCGGGCTTCGAAAAGCTCGGTGACACGGGGAAGACCCTGGGTGATGTCGGAGGCCGCCGCGACGCCGCCGGAGTGGAAGGAACGCAGCGTCAGCTGGGTGCCCGGCTCGCCGATGGACTGGGCCGCGACGATGCCGACGGCCTCGCCGACGTCCACCAGCTTGTTGGTGGCCAGCGACCAGCCGTAGCACTTGGCGCACACGCCGCGCTTGGACTCGCAGGTCAGCACGGAGCGGGCCTTGACCTCCTCGACGCCGTGGGCGACGAGGTCCTTGAGCACGTCCATGCTCAGCGCGTCGCCGCGCTGGTAGAGCACGGTCTCGCCGTCGGCCGGGTCGATCACGTCGGCGGAGAGCAGACGCGAGTACGGGCCGCCGTCCGCGGCCTTGACCAGGGTCAGGTTGCCGTCGGCGTCGCGCTCGCCCACCTGCATCGGCAGGCCGCGCTTGGTGCCGCAGTCCTCCTCGCGCACGATGACGTCCTGGGAGACGTCGACGAGTCGACGGGTCAGGTAGCCCGACTCGGCGGTACGCAGTGCGGTATCGGCCAGGCCCTTACGCGCGCCGTGCTCGGAGATGAAGTACTCCAGCACGGACAGGCCCTGACGGTAGTTCGACTCGACCGGTCGCGGAATGACCTCGCCCTTCGGGTTGTTCACCAGACCTCGGATGCCCGCGATCTGGTTGATCTGGGTCATGTTGCCTCGCGCACCGGACTGGACGATGATCGACAGGTTGTTCTTCGGGTCGAAGTGCTCGACGACCGCGTCCGACACCTTCTCGGTGCACTTGGTCCACTCGTCGATGATCGCCTGGCGACGCTCCTCCTCGGTGAAGAAGCCGAGGTCGTACTGCTGGTTGATCTTGTTGACCTGGGCCTCGGATTCGGCCACGAGCGCCGCACGGGTCGGCGGCTCGATGACGTCGGAGAACGCGAAGGTCACGCCCGACCACGGGGCCTGCTCGAAGCCGAGGTCCTTGAGGGCGTCCAGCGTCACGGCCACCTGGGCGGTGGAGTAGCGGGTGGCGATGTCGTCGATGATGCGCGACAGGACCTTCTTCGGGGCCGGCTCGTCCACGAACGGGTAGTCGGTCGGCAGGGTCTCGTTGAACATCAGGCGGCCCATCGAGGTGGCGAACAGGACGGAGCCGTCGCTGAAGCGCTCCTCGCGCACCACGGCCGGGGAGCCGGCCTGCGGGTCGACGACCTCGATCTCGCGCGGCTCCCAGCCGGTGGGCAGCACGAAGTCCTCGGGCAGGCGCACCAGCACGCGGGCCTGCATGTCGATCTCGTGCAGGTCGAGCGCCATCTGCATCTCGGCGATGGACGAGAACACGCGGCCCTGGCCCTTGGCGCCCTCGGTGACGGTGGACAGCCAGTACAGGCCCAGGATCATGTCCTGCGCCGGCATGGTCACGGTGTGGCCGTCGGCGGGCTTCAGGATGTTGTCGGAGGCGAGCATGAGGGAGCGGGCCTCGGCCTGCGCCTCGGAGCTCAGCGGAAGGTGCACTGCCATCTGGTCGCCGTCGAAGTCGGCGTTGAAGGCGGCGCAGGCGAGCGGCGGCAGGTGGATGGCCTTGCCTTCGACCAGGATCGGCTCGAAGGCCTGGATGCCCAGTCGGTGCAGCGTAGGCGCACGGTTGAGGAGCACCGGATGCTCGGCGATGACCTCTTCGAGCACGCCCCACACCTCGGTGTCGCCGCGGTCGACCATGCGCTTGGCGCTCTTCATGTTCTGGGCGAAGTTCAGGTCGACCAGACGCTTGATGACGAACGGCTTGAACAGCTCGAGGGCCATCGGCTTCGGCAGGCCGCACTGGTGCATGCGCAGCGACGGGCCGACGACGATGACGGAACGGCCCGAGTAGTCGACGCGCTTGCCGAGCAGGTTCTGACGGAAGCGGCCCTGCTTGCCCTTGAGCATGTCGGACAGCGACTTGAGCGGTCGGTTGGACGCGCCGGTGACGGGGCGGCCGCGGCGGCCGTTGTCGAACAGGGAGTCGACGGCCTCCTGGAGCATGCGCTTCTCGTTGTTGAGCATGATCTCGGGGGCGCCCAGTTCGATGAGTCGCTTGAGTCGGTTGTTGCGGTTGATGACGCGGCGGTACAGGTCGTTGAGGTCGGAGGTCGCGAAGCGGCCGCCGTCGAGCTGCACCATCGGGCGCAGGTCCGGCGGGATGACCGGGATCACGTCGAGGACCATGGCCTCCGGCTTGTTGCCGGTGGTCAGGAACGCGTTGACGACCTTGAGTCGCTTGAGGGCGCGGGCCTTGCGCTGGCCGGAGCCGGTGTCGATCTCCTCGCGCAGCTGCTTGGACGCGGCCTCGAGGTCGAAGTCCTGCAGGCGCTTCTTGATCGCCTCGGCGCCCATGCAGCCTTCGAAGTAGTCGCCGTAGCGGTCCTCCATCTCGCGCCACAGGTCCACGTCGCCTTCCATGTCGCCGGCGCGCAGGGTCTTGAAGCGGTCGAACACGGCGTTCAGGCGGGCGATCTGCTCGTCGTAGCGCTGGCGGATGGCCGCCATGTCGCGCTCGGCGCCGTTGCGCAGCTTGGCCTTGTTGGCGCCGGTCGCCTCGCCGGCGGCCTCGAGCTCGTGCAGGTCGGCCTCGACCTTCTTGGCGCGCTCCTCGATCTCGTTGTCGCGGCGCTTGGCCATCGTGGAGATCTCGATGTCGAACTCGTCCTGCAGGTCGGGCAGGTCCTGGTGGCGCTGCTCCTCGTCGACCTTGGTGACCATGTAGGCGGCGAAGTAGATGACCTTCTCCAGGTCCTTCGGCGCGATGTCGAGCAGGTAGCCCAGACGGGAGGGCACGCCCTTGAAGAACCAGATGTGGGTGACGGGGGCGGCCAGCTCGATGTGGCCCATGCGCTCGCGGCGCACGCGGGACTTGGTGACCTCCACGCCGCATCGCTCGCACACGATGCCCTTGAAGCGCACGCGCTTGTACTTGCCGCAGGCGCACTCCCAGTCGCGGGTCGGGCCGAAGATCTGCTCGCCGAACAGGCCGTCCTTCTCCGGCTTGAGGGTACGGTAGTTGATGGTCTCGGGCTTCTTGACCTCGCCATGGCTCCAGCCGCGGATGTCGTCGGCGGTGGCCAGGCCGATCCTCAGTTTGTCAAATGCGTTGACGTCCAGCACTCTATTGTCCTGTCTGTGTAAATCTGTTCAAACGGTTTCGGGCGGCCGGCGGGGCCGTCCACGCCGCACACGGCGGTGCGGGGCGGACGGCCCGATGCCGGCCATCGGATCACTGGTATTCGGGCTCCGCGGCCTTCTGGTCCTCCTTGGCGGCGGTCTCGGGACGCACGCCGATGTTGAAGCCCAGGTCGTCGCTGGCGGCGACGGGGTCGTCGTCCTCGTCCTTCATGTCGATGGCGACGCCCTCGGCGTTGAGCACCTCGACGTTCAGGGACAGGGACTGCATTTCCTTGAGGAGCACCTTGAACGACTCGGGGATGCCCGCCGGCGGCAGGTTGTCGCCCTTGACGATCGCGCCGTAGACGCGCACGCGGCCGTCCACGTCGTCGGACTTGGTGGTCATCATCTCGTGCAGCGTGTACGCGGCGCCGTAGGCCTCGAGGGCCCACACCTCCATCTCGCCGAAGCGCTGGCCGCCGAACTGGGCCTTGCCGCCCAGCGGCTGCTGGGTGATCATCGAGTACGGGCCGGTGGAGCGGGCGTGGATCTTGTCGTCGACCAGGTGGTGCAGCTTCAGGATGTACATGTAGCCCACGGAGATCGGCTTGCCGAAGCGCTCGCCGGTGCGGCCGTCGAACAGCCATGCCTTGCCGTCCTCGCCGACCATCTGGTCGCCGTCGCGGTTCGGCAGGGTGGACTTCATCAGGCCCTTGATGACCTCGGGCTTGACGCCGTCGAACACCGGGGTGGCCACCGGGGTGCCCGGCTCGCCCTTCTCGGCGCCGGCGGGGATCATCTTCTTCCACTCGGCCTCGAGCTCGGGGTCGAGGGAGATGTCCCAGCCGGAGTGCGCGATCCAGCCGAGGTGCAGTTCGAGCACCTGGCCGAGGTTCATTCGCGACGGCACGCCCAGCGGGTTGAGCATGATGTCGACCGGGGTGCCGTCCGCGAGGAACGGCATGTCTTCCTCGGGCAGGATGCGCGAGATGACGCCCTTGTTGCCGTGACGGCCGGAGAGCTTGTCGCCCTGGGTGATCTTGCGGTGCTGCGCGATGTACACGCGGATCATCTGGTTGACGCCGTTGGGCAGCTCGTCGCCGTCCTCCTCGGCGTCCTCGCGGGTGATCTCCTTGACCGCGATGACGGTGCCGGTCTCGCCGTGGGGCACGCGCAGGGAGGTGTCGCGCACCTCGCGGGACTTCTCGCCGAAGATGGCGCGCAGCAGGCGCTCCTCCGGGGTCAGCTCGGTCTCGCCCTTCGGCGTGACTTTGCCAACGAGGATGTCGCCGGCCTCGACCTCGGCGCCGATGCGGATGATGCCGCGCTCGTCGAGGTTGGCGACCGCGTCCTCGCCGACGTTCGGCAGGTCGCGGGTGATCTCCTCGGCGCCCAGCTTGGTCTCGCGCGCGTCGATCTCGTATTCCTCGATGTGGATCGAGGACAGGGTGTCGTCCTGCACGAGGCGCTGGGAGATGATGATGGCGTCCTCGTAGTTGTAGCCGTTCCACGGCATGAAGGCGACCAGCAGGTTCTTGCCCAGGGCGATCTCGCCCTTCTGGATGGCCGGGCCGTCGGCCAGGACGGTGCCCGCCTCGACGCGCTCGCCGCTCTTGATGATCGGGCGCTGGTTGTAGCAGGTCGTCTGGTTGGAGCGCTGGAACTTGGTCAGCTTGTAACTGGACTGGGTGCCGTCGTCGTTCATCACGCGGATGATGTCGCCGGAGACGTAGGTGACGACGCCCGGCTTGTCGGCGATGATCACGTCGCCGGAGTCGTAGGCGACGCGCCATTCGGAGCCGGTGCCCACGAGCGGACGCTCGGATTCGACCAGCGGGACGGCCTGGCGCTGCATGTTGGTGCCCATCAGCGCTCGGTGGCCCTCGTCGTGCTCGAGGAACGGGATCAGGGACGAGCCGATGGAGACCATCTGGCGCGGGGAGACGTCCATGTAGTCGACGGCGCTCACCGGGACGTCGACCGCCTCCTCCTCGTCCTCTCGGGCGAGGGCCATGTCGGAGGCGAAGCGGCCGTCGCCGTCCAGCTTCTGGTTGACCTGGGCGATGACGTGGCCCTTCTCCTGGTCGGCGCTCATGTACTCGACCTCGTTGGTCACCTGGCCGTCGACGACCTTGCGGTACGGGGTCTCGATGAAGCCGAACGGGTTGACGCGGCCGAAGGTCGCCAGGGAGCCGATCAGACCGATGTTCGGGCCTTCCGGAGACTCGATCGGGCACATGCGGCCGAAGTGGGACGGGTGCACGTCGCGCACCTCCATGGAGGCGCGGTCGCGCGACAGGCCGCCGGGGCCCAGGGCCGACAGACGGCGCTTGTTGGTCACGCCGGCCAGCGGGTTGTTCTGGTCCATGAACTGCGACAGCTGGGAGGTGCCGAAGAACTCCTTGATGGTGGCGTTCACCGGGCGGATGTTGATCAGGGACTGCGGGGTGATGGCCTCGGCGTCCTGGGTGGTCATGCGCTCGCGCACGACGCGCTCCATGCGGCTCAGGCCGGTGCGCAGCTGGTTCTGGATCAGCTCGCCGACCTGGCGGATGCGGCGGTTGCCGAAGTGGTCGATGTCGTCGGTCTCGACGCGCAGGTCGATGTCCTCGCCCTTGCGCTTGCCCGGGAAGGTCTCGTCGCCGGCGTGCAGCGTCACCAGGTACTTGATGGTGGCGATGATGTCCTCGCGCTTGAGGGAGCGGTCGTTGATGTCGTGCTCCAGACCGAGCTTGCGGTCGATCTTGTAGCGGCCGACGCGCGCCAGGTCGTAGCGCTTGGTGTTGAAGTAGAAGGAGTCGAGCAGGTTGCGGCCGGCCTCCGGGGTCGCGGTGTCCGACGGGCGGATCTTGCGGTACAGGTCGGTCAGGGCCTCGTCCTGGGTGTCGATGGTCTCCTTGTCGAGGGCGTCGAGCACCAGCGGGTAGCCCTGGAACGCCTCGCGGATCTCCGGCTTGGTCATGCCGATGGCCATGAGGAAGACGATGGCGGACTGCTTGCGCTTGCGGTCGACGCGCACGCCGAGCACGTCGCGCTTGTCGATCTCGAACTCGAGCCAGGCGCCGCGCGACGGGATGATCTTCGCGCCGAAGACGTCCTTGCCGGAGGTGCGGTCGGTGGAGCGGTCGAAGTAGACGCCCGGGGAGCGCACCAGCTGGGAGACGATGACTCGCTCGGTGCCGCCGATGATGAAGGTGCCGTGCGGGGTCTGCAGCGGGAAGTCGCCCATGAACACGGTCTGGGACTTGATCTCGCCGGTGTCGCCGTTCTCGAACTCGGCGTTCACGTACAGCGGGGCGGAGTAGGTGTAGTCCTTCTCCTTGCACTCCTGGACCGTGTGGCGCGGCTCCTCGAAGTACGGGTCGGAGAAGGTCAGGGACATGGTCTGGGCGAAGTTCTCGATCGGGGAGATCTCGCTGAAGACCTCGTCGAGGCCGGACATGTGCGGCACGGTCACGGTGCCGTTGGCCTCGTCCTCGGCGACGCGCTTCTTCCAGCGGTCGGCGCCGATCAGCCAGTCGAAGCTGTCGGTCTGCACGCCCAGCAGGTAGGGCACATCGAGGGGCTCGCGGATGGAGCCGAAGTTCACACGGTCCGACGCCTTGTGCAGATCAATGTCGTGCTGGTCGGCGCGTGCGATCACAGTGGTGGTGTTCGTCATAGCTTCAGTAGCCAATGGACGTTCCTTATCGCTCGCTTGTTCGTTCGGTACGGTTCTGTTCCCCGACAAGCGCCGCTCGGCCGCCATATGCCAGATATGCGGGCGCTTCGTCTTTGTCAGCATGCCCGCAATATGACATGCATATACGCAACCAACATATTTTAGCACGCGTCCTCGCGTGTCGCAACATCGCCGACACGCCGGAACCGCGTCGTTCCGCCGGTCGCGGGCGGTCGCCGCACGGTCGCGGACTGCCGCGCCGCGTCGTCATCGTCGACGACGCATCCGGCGGCGCGCCCGGAGACGCCGCGCCGCCGCCTACTGCACGGCGACGGCCACGCTCCCCCCGTCGAGCTTGGGCAGGTCGGGGAACTCCAATGCGGCCACGTACGTGCCGGCGTTCACCTTGGGCAGGTCGGCGTCGGCGACGCACGAGTCGGACGAGGCGACCGTGTTCCAGGTGACAGTGTGCGTGTCCTCGTCGCCGGTCGCCAGCAGCAGCCAGTACGGGTCGGCCGGGCAGACGTCGGAGCGCCAGATCGTCTGGTCGCCCGACGAGACGGTCAGCACGGCCGCGTCGTCGGACGCGTCGATCAGGCAGCCCTGCTTGGCGCTGCCGGTGTAGCGCAGCGTGATCGAGAAGTCGACCGATCCGCCGACGCCCACGGTCGCCGTCGATGCGGCGAGCGTCACGTCGACGTCCGAGGCCGTGCACGAGCGCACCGCGCTCACCTTGGGCGCGTCCGGCACGGCCTCGCGTTCCAGCGTGCGTCCGGCGCCCCATCCGACGGCCGCGCCGGCCGATCCGGCCAGCCGCACGAGCGCGTACCCGCAGAAGACGGCGAGCGCCAGCAGGATGACGGCGACGGCGCCTACGACGATGCGGCGGCGCCGGTACGTCGCCTGCCGTCGTCGTTCCGCCGCGCTGCGCGCGCGCGCCGACGTGGACGAGGACGTGCGTCGCGCGCCCGTCCTGCCGCGGGTGTTCCTCTCAGTCATAGCCTCCCAGTCTATACCACGCGTTTCGCGCGTTTCCGGCCGCTCCGGCGACCTCCCCGACGTCTGCGCACGGGCGGCCGCGCTATGCGGGAAGTCGCACCGCGCCGTCGCCGACGATGTCGATGAGTCCGTCCTCGTCGAGCGAGGCGACGCATCGCCCGAGCTGCACGGGGTCGTTCCAAAGCGCGTCGACGCGCTCGCGCGGCAGTATGCCGCCGGCGGGCAGGGCGCGCAGCGCGTCGAGGACGAGGCCGCGCACCTGGCGGTCGGTGCCGGCGAAGCGTTGGCGGGGCCGGGTACGCCGCTCCCCCAGTCCGGGTCGTCCGGTGGCGAGGAACGCGCATTCGGCGGCGATCGGGCAGTCGTCGCACAGCGGCGTCTTGGCGGTGCACACCGTGGCGCCCAGTTCCATGACCGCCTGGTTCCAGACGACGGATCGCGCCGCGGCGTCCGCATCGCCGCCGCCGATGCAATCCGCATCGCCGACGCCGACGCGGTCCGTCCCGCCCGGCAGCATGCGCCATGCGAGGTCGCGTTCGGCCGGCGACGCCGCGCCGCCGCGCGATTCGACGCCGAGGAACGCGCGCGAGAGCACGCGGCGGATGTTGGTGTCGATGACGGCGATCCGCTCGCCGTAGGCGAAGCTCATCACGGCGGATGCGGTGTAGTCGCCGATGCCGGGCAGTGCGGTCAGCTCGTCGTAGGTGCGCGGCAGCACGTCGTCGCAGTCGTCGGCGACGACGCGCGCGCATTCCTGCAGGCGCAGGGCGCGCCGCGGGTAGCCGAGCCGTCCCCATGCG
Organism: Bifidobacterium samirii; assembly: GCF_003952945.1. Classification (GTDB taxonomy): domain Bacteria; phylum Actinomycetota; class Actinomycetes; order Actinomycetales; family Bifidobacteriaceae; genus Bifidobacterium; species Bifidobacterium samirii. The sequence continues at coordinate 60,948 of NZ_QXGK01000003.1, read as the reverse complement.
GTGATGACGTCGGCGGTGGGCGCGGCGGCGAGCGAGGCGGCGTCGGGCCAGCGGCGCATCCAGTCGGTCCAGTAGGGCACGACGCGGCTCATCTGCGTCTGCTGGCTCATCACCTCGCTGACGAGCACGCCCCATGGCGTGGCGCGGCCGAACCGCCATGGCAGGTCGCGCGCGTTCGTCTCCCACCATGCGCCGAGCAGCAGTTCCGCACGGTCGCGCACGGCGCTCCCGTCTCCGGTGTCGCCGTTCCGATGGAGGAGGGTCGGATCGTTCGTTCTCGTTTCGGGCATCCGATCATTGTGCCGGTTCGGTGATACATCGTCTGAGCGCGGCGGTATCATCGGCCGCGTCAAACGATGCACGTCAGACGTCAATCGATCGACGCGACGCATCCGACCAACCACCGGCCACCGGGCCGCGCAACGACGCGAAGGAGCAGCCATCATGAACGCATCGACCGCCACCGCCCTGTTCGACGACTTCATCCGCTACGCGACGGACCGGCATCTGCCCATCGAAGGGCTCGCCGTCGCCGACGAGCGCAGCATCCTCGCCGAACACCACTTCACCCACGACAAGCCGCGCAGCATCTACTCCCACACCAAAAGCTACGTCTCCACCGCCATCGGCATCGCCGTCGGCGAGGGCGCGCTGCGGCTCGACGACACGCTCGCCGACGTCTTCGCCGCCCATCTGCCCGACGACGCCGACCCCGGGCTGGCCGGCGTCACGCTGCACGACCTGCTGACCATGTCCAGCGGCTTCGACGGCGACTTCCTGATGATCGCCGGCCGCCGCGCCGGCGAGGGATGCCCCGACTATCTGCGCTACATGCTGTCCAAGCCGGTGCGCGTCACGCCGGGCACGGCGTTCCACTACTCGTCCGCGGACACGTATCTGGCCGGGCGCATGCTCGAGGAGCGCACCGGCATGCGGCTGGGCGAATACCTGTGGCGGCATGTGTTCGACCCGCTCGGCCAGGGATGGCCGGTGTGGGAGCACGATCCGCAGGGCCATGCGCTGGGCGGCAGCAGCATCGAGATGCGGCTCGCCGACATGCTGCGTATCGCGCAGGTGTTCCTCAACGGCGGCGTATGGGCGCCCACCGGAAGGCGCATCGTCGATGCCGACTGGGTGGAGCGGGCCACGTCCAGGCAGATCGACACCCCGGTGCAGGACGATGACGGCTGGTCGTGCGGGTACGGCTACCAGTGGTGGATGTCACCGTACCCGCACGCCTACCGTGCCGACGGCGCGTTCGGCCAGATCAGCACCGTGCTGCCCGACCAGGGGCTCGTCGTGGCGATCCAATGCCCCGAGGAGAACGACGGCTGGGCCGTGACCGTGCGCCACGAGCTGCACGAGCGGCTCATGCTCCCCCTCGTCGCCGCCTGACGCCGTCCGCCGCGGCGGCCGGGTCGCACTACCGGCTCCATCGCAGGTCCGCGACCCGGCCGCCGGCCGTCCTTATGCCGACTCGGCCTACTTGCCGCCGGCGAAGTTGAGCTGGCGCCACGCCTCGTAGATGGCGATGGACGCGCAGTTGGTCAGGTTGAGCGAGCGCAGCGACGGACGCATCGGCAGACGCACCTGTTCGGCGACGTGCGGGCCGGCCATGATGTCCATCGGGTCGGGGATGTCGCCCGGTTCGGGGCCGAACAGGAGGATGTCGGTCGGCTTGTATTCGACTTCGGTGTACAGCTTGGTGGCGTGCGCGGTGAACGCGATGATGCGCGAGTCGGGCATCGAGGCGACGAGGTCGTCGAAGTCCGGGTGCAGCACGACGTGGGCCATGTCGTGGTAGTCGAGGCCGGCGCGGCGCAGCTTCGTGTCGCGCAGGTTGAAGCCGAGCGGTTCGACGAGGTGCAGGATCGTGCCGGTCACCGCGCACAGGCGGATTGCAGAGCCGGTGTTGCCGGGGATGCGCGGCGAGTAGTAGCACAGGTGCGGCGTGGACGTCTCGGCCTTGGCGGCCTCCACGGCCGACAGCATCGCGTCGACCACGGAGATCGGGTTGCCGTGCGCGTCGGTGACGAGCTCGTCGGGACCGTAGTTCGACTTGCGGTACCCGTATTCGAACATCCTGCCGACCTTGTCCTCCGGGTTCTGCGGCTGTTCCTGAACGTCCTGCGTCATGTGTCTTCTCCGTTCTCGGCGCGGGTGGAATCCGGTTTCCGAGCATAGGCAGGCCCCTGAACCATATGCGGTTCAGGGGCCTGCATTCCGTCGGCTTCCGCCGTTCCGCTCAGTTCTTGAACGAGTGGATCGGCGCGGGGATGCGGCCGCCGCGCGTGACGAACGCCTCGCAGCCGGTCTGGTTGACGGGGATGATCGGCGCGTAGCCCATGAGGCCTCCGAAGTTGGCCATCTCGCCCACGCCCTTGCCTTCGACGGGGATGACGCGCACGGCGGTGGTCTTCTGGTTGACCATGCCGATGGCCGCCTCGTCGGCGATCATGCCGGAGATGGTCGCGGCGGACGTGTCGCCGGGGATGGCGATCATGTCGAGGCCGACGGAGCACACGCAGGTCATCGCCTCGAGCTTTTCGAGGGTCAGGCATCCGGATGCGGCCGCGGCGATCATGTTGCGGTCCTCGGAGACGGGGATGAACGCGCCGGACAGGCCGCCCACGTAGGAGGACGCCATGATGCCGCCCTTCTTGACCTGGTCGTTGAGCATGGCGAGCGCCGCGGTGGTGCCGGGCGCGCCGACCTGGTCGAGGCCGATCTTCTCGAGCACTTCGCCCACGGAGTCGCCGACGGCGGGCGTGGGTGCGAGCGACAGGTCGATGATGCCGAACGGGATGCCGAGTCGCCGGCTGGCCTCCTGGGCGACGAGCTGGCCGACGCGCGTGATCTTGAACGCGGTGCGTTTGATCGTCTCGCACAGGAATTCGAAGTCCTTGCCGATGGCTTCGTCGAGGGCGCGGGAGACGACGCCGGGGCCGGAGACGCCGACGTTGATGACCGCGTCGCCTTCGGTGACGCCGTGGAAGCCGCCGGCCATGAACGGGTTGTCGTCGGGCACGTTGCAGAACGCGACGAACTTGACGCAGCCGTACGAGTCGTTGTCGCGCGTGCGGTGGGCGATGTCCTTGATCATGCGGCCGAGGAGTTCGACGGCGTTCATGTCGATGCCGGTCTTGGTGGAGCCGACGTTGACGGACGAGCAGACGATGTCGGTTTCGCTCAGGGCCTGCGGCAGGGATTCGATGAGCATGCGCTCGGCGGGGGTCATGGCCTTGGAGACGAGCGCGCTGTAGCCGCCGATGAGGTCGACGCCCACTTCCTTGGCGGCCTTGTCGAGCGTGTGGGCGATGCGTACGAAGTCCTCGCTGGACTTGCAGCAGCTGGCGCCGACGAGCGAGATGGGGGTGACGGTGATGCGCTTGTTGACGATCGGAATGCCGTAGTCGCGTTCGATGGCCTCGCCGGTGGGCACGAGGTCCCTGGCGTAGGTGGTGATCTTGCGGTGGATGTTCGCGCAGGTGGCGTCCAGGTCGGCGGTGGCGCAGTCGAGCAGCGAGATGCCCATCGTGATGGTGCGCACGTCGAGCTTCTCCTGTTCGATCATCCGGTTGGTCTCGTGGACCTCCATGATGTTGAGCATGGCTGGTTCTCCTTTCCGTTTGCGCCGTTCAGACGCGGTGCATGCGGGTGAAGATCTCCTCGCGCTGGCAGCGGATGCGCACGCCGATCTCGTCGCCGAGGTCTTCGAGGTTGCCGACCATGGCGCCGAAGTCCTTGTCGGCTTCGGCGTAGTCGACGATCATCATCATGTTGAAGAAGCCGTCGATGATGGTCTGGGAGATGTCGAGTACGTTGACGTTGTGCTGGGACAGGTAGGTGCACACGCGGGCGATGATGCCGACGGTGTCCTGTCCGACGACGGTGATGATGGCCTTGTTCATGGGGACTCCCTAGAAAAAAACGAAAAAGCGGGGCCCTTCCCAGTATAAGGAAGGCCCCGCATCTCGCCCTGCGGCTCCCGAACCGTGGGACGGGCCACGGTCCGGAAGCCGCCGGGGAAGCCGTCGGAACGACCGTCGGAACGGCCGTCGGAACGGTCAGGCGCGGCGCTTGTCGTCGCGCAGCATGAACGAGCCGATGAGGACGAGCACGATGAGGACCACGCCGAGCAGGTAGCCGCATCGGGCTCCCTCCACGAAGCCTTCGGCCGCGTCCGTGCCGCCGGCGGCCGCATAGTGCGTCTGGCCGATGCCGAGCAGGCAGGTGGCGATGGCGGTGCCGATGGCGCCGACGACCTGCTGCAGCGTGTTGAGGATGGTGCTGCCGTCGGTCGACAGCTCCGGCGGCAGCGCGGCGAGCGCCGCGGACTGCGTGGCCTGCTGGATGAACGGGATGCCGGCCATGATGACGATGTGGGCGATGAGGAAGTGGCCGACGCCGGAGTCGGCGCCGATGGTGAGGAACAGGGCGCAGCCGATGAGCGTGAGCACGATGCCGATGAGCACGAGCCGCTTGGCGCCGTAGTGGTCGTACAGGCGTCCGACGGAGAGCGTGCACACCGCGTTGACGATGCCGCCGGGCAGCATGAGCAGGCCGGCGAGCGTGGAGCTCAGGCCGAGGCCGTTCTGCAGTTCCTGCGGCGCGAGGTACATGACGACGAGCGTGCAGGCGAAGGAGAAGCTGACCATGACGGCCGGGGTGCGGAACATGGCGATGCCGAGCGCGCGCAGGTCGAGCACGGGGTTGTCGATGGTGAGCTGGCGGTGCGCGTAGAAGGCGAGCACGACGACGCCGACGACGATCAGGGCGATGACGCCCGCGGACAGGCCCATATCGCTGATCATGCTCACGCCGGCGACGAGGCATCCGAAGCCGATGACCGAGGCAAGGATGGAGGGGATGTCGACGGCGGGGCGGGTGCGTTCGATGGGTGCGGTGAAGAACGCCGCGGTGCAGACGATCGCGACGGCGGCGACGAGCGCGAGCAGCATGAAGATGGCGCGCCAGGAGAACGCGCCGATGAGCGCGCCGGAGAGGGTGGGGCCGATGACGGGGGCGACCATGACGGTCAGGCCGGCCACGCCGAGCGCCGCGCCGATGCGTTCGGCGGGGAAGATGCGTGCGACGACGGCGTACATGGTGGGCAGCACGATGCCGGTGCTCACGCCCTGGACGATGCGGCCGGCCAGCAGGATCGGGAAGCTGGGCGCGATGATGCACACGATCGCGCCGACGAGGAAGCAGGTCAGGGCGAACAGGACGAGCGTCCTGGCCTTGACCCATTTGAGCAGGAAGCCCACGCAGGGCAGCACGATGCCGATGGCGAGCATGTAGCCGACGACCATCCACTGCGCGGTGCCGGAGGATACGGAGAAGTCGCCCATGAGGTCGGGCAGGGCGATGTTCATCGACGTTTCGGACAGCATGCCGAGGAACGCGCCGATGTAGAGGCCGAGCATCACCAGATGCGGGCGGGAGATGGCCGGGGATGCCTTCCTGCGGCCGGAGGATTCAGCGGAGGCGGAGGATGAGGGGAATGTACTGTCGTGGGAAGTCTGCTGTGTCGCGGACAACGATACCTCACTTGTGTGCGGCGGCATCACGGTCGGGCGATGCTGCATCGTCGAGCCCCTAACGTCCGGGCCTCCGGCCGTGATGAAAAAAGCGCATGTCCCGCCGGAGCCCGGCGTCGGACATGCGCTTCGCAATCGGTACGTTACCCTAATGAAATTCGCGGAAAAATCAACGCCCATGCGTGTTGCGGCCAGATTCCGCGGGGTCTTTGGCGCTCATACGGTGGACGATGTCTCGTATGTCGTTCGCATGGTGGCGATACACTGGTGTGGTCATGCGCCGAGAACGATCTCGGCGGCATACGTATGCCTGCGGTGCGGATGGACGGGGGTCGGGGGCGCATCGCGGCGTTGGGAATCCCCTCCCCCACCGCTAAGGAGAAGACCGATGAAGAATCCGGGAAAGGCCGCGGTCGCGGGCATCGTCGTCGCGGGCACGCTGCTCGCGCCGAACGCAGCCATGGCCGACGAGCAGACCACCGTCACTGCGGACCGCACCGAATCCTCCGCCACGACCGCCCGGCAGCAGACGAGCGGCGACCCGCAGATCATCGCCGGCGTGCCGGCGGCCCAGGAGAAGGCCGACGCGGCCGACGCGGCGTTCAAGGATGCGCAGGCCAAGCTCGATCAGGCGAAGACCGCCGATCAGGAGGCGCAGGCCAAGCTCGATCAGGCCCGCAAGGCCGCCGACGAGGCCGCCGACGATCTCAAGAACGCGCAGGCCGCGACCGATCAGGCGCAGGCCAACCTCGACAAGGTCAATGACCCCGCGGCCAAGCAGGAGGCCGAGCAGGCCGTCGACGAGGCCAAGCAGGCCGTGGCCGACGCGCAGGAGGCGCTGCAGGATGCGAACGACGCGCTCGACGACGCGCAGGCCGACGCCGACGACGCCGCCAAGGCGCTGGACGCCGCGAAGACCGCGGCGGCGCAGGCGCAGCAGGAGCGCGACGCCGCAGCCAAGGACGTCGCCGACAAGGAGGCCGCACTCGGCATCCCCCAGTCGGTGATCGACGGGCTCGACGCGGCCAAGGCATCCCAGCAGCAGGCCGTACAGGCCCAGTCGGACGCCGTGAACCGGGAAACCACCGCATCGAACGACCTCAACGACAAGAATCTCGCCGCCCGGCGGGCCCGGCAGGCCGCCGACGAGGCGCAGGCCTACGCCGACGCCAAGAAGCAGCAGGCCGACACCGCAGACGAGCAGCTCGCCAAGGGCTCCCTCGGCTTCTTCGAGTCGAAGGGCGCGACCAAGGCCGCGGAGGCGCTCACCACGAAGGGCGACAAGTTCTACGTCAAGCTCGGCGACGAGACCAGCTCCACCAGCCTCGACAACATGCTGCGCGCGCTCGACCTGCTCGACGAGGGCAACGCGATCCGCACGAGCATCGGACTCGAGGCGTGGACGGTCGACGACTACCAGACCGCGCTCGCCCAGCTCGCCGCCGACGCCAACACGTTCGGCCCCGTCCAAGGCCACCTGTCCGGCACGTACACGCAGAGCCAGAACCTCGCATGGGGCTACGCCGACCCGTACAGCGGCTGGTATGACGCCGAGAAGAAGAAGTTCGACAAGTACTGCGAGACGATGCCCGAACTGCGCGACCTGTCCGTCATCGAGATCAGCCGCGACTACCCGGACATCTACCACCAGACCGGCCACTATCTCAACATCATCGACCCCGAAGCCACCGTCACCGGCTACGGCCGCGCCTTCGGCGGCACATACCGCGTCACCGACGCGCAGAACATGACGACCATGAAGGGCGACGGATACACGGTCGCCGAATACCGTCAGATGATCCAGGACTACAAGAGCGGACTGGAGAACGCGGCAGCCGTCTACCAGGAGGCCCTCGGCAAGGCCCAGCAGGCCAACGAGGCGGCCAACGAGGCCGACAAGGCCGCCACCGACGCCCAGAAGAACGCCGAAGCGGCCACCAAGGCCCGCAAGGAGGCCGACACCGCGCTCGCCGACGCCAACCAGCGGCTCAACCAGGCGCAGCAGGCCTACGACAAGGCCGTCGACGAGAACAAGGCCCAGGCCGAAGCGCTCGAGCAGGCCCGCAAGACGCTCGCCGGCAAGGAGCAGGCCCTCACCAGCGCCAACCGCAAGCTCACCGACGCCACCAACGGCAACAACCAGGCGTCCGAAGGCCTCCAGGACGCCAAAAACGCCGTCGCCGACGCCGAGAAGGACAAGAAGCAGGCCGACGCCGCACTCGACGCCGCCCAGAAGGCACTGCAGGCCCTCGACCCGACCACCGCCCAGGCCGCACTCGCCGAAGCGAAGAAGGCGCTGGAAGAAGCCCAGCGGCAGGCCAAGTCGGCCGACGCCGCACTCGCCGACGCCGAAGCGGCCGCCCAGACCGCGAAGGGCAAGCTCGAGGAAGCCCAGAACGCCTACAACGCGGCCAAGTCCGAGAAGGACGACGCCGACCGCGCCCTCGCCGACGCCAAGGCGCTCGCCGCCAAGCTCGAGAAGGAGCAGGCCGACGCCGACAAGAAGAACGACCAGGCGTCCCAGCCCGGCGCGGCGGGCAAGACCGACAAGAACGGCGACGCCGGCAAGCAGTCCCTCGCATCCACCGGCGCCGAGGCGTCGCTGCCGCTGAGCCTGATGGCCATCGCCGCGCTGGCGGGCGCCGGCGTCGCGTTCACCCGCGTCCGCGTCGCGCGTCACGCCGACCATTACATCGGCTGACGGACGACCGCCATCGGCGGCCATCGTCCCGTCCGTCGTGACCGACCGGTAGAGGCCGGCCACGACGGACACCGCCACCTATGACGAGGGGCGTCCGACATGCAGTCGGACGCCCCTCGTCGTCATCGGGCCGTCATCGGGCCGTCATCAGGCGGCTTCGGCGACGCGCGCGACGCGCACGCCGAACACGCGGTGCTTGGCCTTGAGCAGCGTGCGGAACACGAGGCGCACGAACGGGCCGCAGTAGAACAGCTGCCAGCAGACCGCCATCGGGAAGTTGAGCGCCCAGGTGCGCACCCACATGCCGAAGCTCGGCTCCTTGAACAGGAACGTGGCGACGAGGCTCATCACCGGGCACATGATGCAGCAGATGCAGATGGAGATCGCGTAGGTGATGAACTGCGGGCGGTCGTCGGGGCGCATGACGCTGAACGCGAGCGCCGGCGCGATCCTGCCGACGACGAAGAATTCGAGGATGAACGCGACGGGCACCATGATCGGCATCTCGTGCAGCGCGGCCAGGAAGGTCGCGCCGGTCACGTCGCCCATGTTGAGGGCCACGTTGTACACGACCATGCCGTACACCATGACGGTGGCCATGATGAGGGTGAAGACGGCGTCCTGAAGCTTGGTCTGAGGCATGAAGGGATACACTCCTACATTCGTTGGTTGCTGATTCGCTGAAAACGCAAAAACCGCATGGCCCAGGACCGAAACTCGTGGAATTTCGGCTCGTGGCCATGCGGTTTTTCAAACAGGAACGCAACTTACCACGCCGGGGCGTCCTGCGCGGGGCGCCCCGGCGTGTTGCGGCGCGTCAGGCCTCGCGCGAGGCGCTGGGCGCGGCGACGGCGGCGAGGGCGCGCGGCGCGTGGAATCCGCGACGTTCGAACTCGTCGGCGATGAGCTGGGCGACCTCGCGGCCGCGGCCCTTGTCGACGAGCGCGATGATGGAGCCGCCGAAGCCGCCGCCGGTCATGCGCGCGCCGTACGCGCCGTTGGCGCGGGCCGTGTCGACGGCCACGTCGAGTTCGGGGACGGTGACCTCGTAGTCGTCGCGCAGCGAGTCGTGGGACGCGTTGAACAGGTCGCCGGCGGTGGCGATGTCGCCGTCGGCGAACGCGGCGACGAAGCGGTCGACGCGTTCGATCTCGGTGATGACGTGGCGCACGCGCCTGACGCTGGTCTCGTCGTCGAGGCGGGCGAGCACGTCGGCGAGCGCCGCGGCGGGGTCGTCGGCGGCGGCGACCTGGTCGGCGATGACGCGCAGGTTGTCGACGCCGAGCGTGGCGGCGGCGGCCTCGCAGGTGGCGCGGCGCTTGGCGTACTGGCCGTCGTTGAGCTGGTGCGGGGCCTGGGTGTCGACGACGAGCAGTTCGAGGCCGTACTTGTCGAGGTCGAACTCCTGGGGGCTGACGCTGTCGACGGCGCTCAGGCCGGGACGGCAGTCGAGGCGGATCGCGTGGCCGGCGGAGCAGCGCATGGAGGCGTTCTGGTCGAGGCCGCCGGTGGAGGCGCCGGCCATGTCGTTCTCGGACGTGATGGCCGCGTTGATGAGCGTGACGCGGCCGGCGTCGGTGGCGCCGTAGCCGAGGCCGTACACGTCGTCGAGGGCGAGCGCGGTGGAGCAGGTCATCGCGGCCGACGAGCTCAGGCCGCTGCCGAGCGGCACGCAGGAGACGAACGCGGCGTCGAAGCCCTTGACGGTGTCGTAGCCGGCTTCGCGCAGCGCCCAGGCGACGCCGGTCGGGTAGGCGGACCAGCCGTCCACGCCGCGCGCCTGGAGGCCATCGAGGTCGGCCTGGGCGATCCTGTCGGGGGCGATGTCGGAGACGACGCGCACGGTCGTGTCCTCGCGCGGGGCGAGGGCGATGTACGTGCGGTGCGGCAGCGCGATGGGCAGGCACAGGCCGGCGTTGTAGTCGGTGTGCTCGCCGATCAGGTTGACGCGGCCGGGGGCGGCCCACACGCCGTGCGGCTCGGTGCCGTACGTGGCGGCGAACAGCGCCTTGGCGCGTGCGACGCCGTCGGCGGGGGCGATGGGTTCGATGAATTCAACAGCGGTCATCGGTGTTCTTTCGTGGGATGGGTTCGTTCGTGGGATGGGTTCGTTCGCGGCGCGGCTCAGTCGGCGATGTCGACGGGGCCGAGCTCGTGGAATCGCTTGGCGATGAGTTCGGGCGTGGTGTCGGAGATCCAGGCAGCCATGCCGGATTCGGAGCCGGCGAGGTACTTGATCTTGTTGGCGGCGCGGCGGAACGAGAAGAACTGCAGGTTGAGTCGGTAGTTCTCGCGGCGCGCGTCGTGGATCGGAGCCTGATGCCAGGCGGCGATGTACGGCAGGTCCATGCCCAGGCCGTCGCCCTTGTCGAAGAACGCGTTGCCGCGCTTGAGGAGCGTGGAGTACATCTGGGCGAGGTCCCAGCGCTCCTGGTCGTCGAGCTGGTCGAGGGTGAGGACGTCGCGCACGGGGGCGACGTGCACTTCGAGCGGCCAGCGGGAGGCGGCGGGCACGTAGGCGACCCAGCTGTGGTTGCGCATGACGATGCGCTCGCCGGCTTCGATCTCGGCGTTCATGATGTCCTTGAGCAGGTTGCCGCCGGTCTTCTCGTGGTAGGCTTCGGTCTGCTTGAGTTCGGCTTCCATCTTCGGCGCGATGAACGGATAGCAGTAGACCTGTCCGTGAGGGTGTGCCAGGGAGACGCCGATTTCCTGTCCGTGGTTTTCGAACGGGAAGATCTGTTCGATGCCCTCCATCGTGGAGATCTCGGCGGTGCGGAACGCCCACGCCTCGACGACGGTGCGCAGTCGGCTCACCGGCAGGTCGGCGGGCAGGCCGGTCTCGTTGGGGTCGAAGCAGATGACCTCGCAGCGGCCGGCGGCGAGCTTCTTCTCCCACAGCGGGTTGCCGTCGACGTATTCGACGGCTTCGGAGCGGCCGGGCACGCGCACCATGGACGGGAAGCGGTTCTCGAAGACGACGACGTTGTAGTCGGTGTCGGGGACCTCGCCGTCCTGGTAGGGGTCGCCGGGCTTGCGTGCGGCGAGCGGGTTGCCGGTGGCGGTGGCGCCGGGGCCGGCGGTGATCGGGCGGTTCATGCGCGCGGTGGCCATCGGGATCCAGTCGCCGGTGAGCGGGTCGCGGCGCATCTCGGGGGCCGCGTAGGGCACCTCCTCGCCGGCGGCGTTGAGCTGGTTGCTGAAGCGGTAGGCCAGCTGGCGCGGATCGGTGGTCTCGCGGGTCTTGGCGCCGCTCACGTACTCGGGGTCGTCGTCCAGGTAGAAGAAGTCGCGTCCGTCGGCGAGGGTCGTCGGCGTGATGCGGATGTGCTCCTTCGCATAGGCATCCGGGGTGTAGTTGGCGAACTGTGCCATGTGTCTCACTCACTTTCCTGTTGCTGTTCGCTCTGGCGGGCCAGAACGAGTTCCTTGACCAGTTCCCTGGTCTTGCTGGCCGAGTCGGGGTCGAGCCCGTCGTCGGTGATCACCGTGTCCACCTGGTCGAAGCGTGCGAACAGCGACAGCGACGTACAGCTCCACTTCGTGTGGTCGGTAAGGATGATGGTCTTGTCGGCGATGTCCATCATCGCCATGTCGGTGGCCGCCTCGAGCGAGTTGGGCATGAGGAAGCCGCGGGGCAGCGACACGGAGTGCGTGCCGAGGAAGACGGTGTTGACGCGCAGCGAGGCGACGACCTTGTCGGCGATGGGGCCGACGAGCGAGTTCGACCGGGTGATCACGCCGCCGGTGACGATGACCTCCACGTCCTTCGATTCGAGCGCCTGGACGAGTTCGGCGACGGGGATCGAGTTGGTGAGGATCGTGATGCCGCTCGACTGCTGCGATTCGAGCAGATGCTGGGCGAAGACGTATGCGGTGGTGCCGCCGCCGATGGCGATCACGTCGCCGGGGGCCACGTAGCGCACGGCCTCCTGGGCGATGGCGTCCTTGAGTCCGATGTCCATCTGCGATTTGACGGAGAACAGCGGTTCGCTCAGCAGCGTGCTCGTGGTGACGGCGCCGCCGTGGACGCGCTTGAGGAGCCCCTTGTCGGACAGTTCGGCGATGTCGCGTCGGATCGTCATCGCCGAGACGCCGAGTTCCTTGGACAGCGCCGTGATGCGCACGGCGCCGCGGGTGCGCAGTCTGCTGAGGATCAGGTGCTGACGTTGTGAGGAAATCATTCGAACATTATCGCACACATTCGCGCAGAAACAAAACCGAGGCGTGCGTTTCCCTCACGACACGCCGAATACGAGCGCGAATTGGATCCGACCGGACGCACAACCGCACAAAACCGCACGCGCGGCAACACGCGCCGCCGAGTCTTGCCCGCGCCCGGGGCCGGTGCCACAATGGAGCCCATGACCTATGTTTCCGAAAGCTTCTGGCACGACGCCGTGAACAAAGCCACCACCGACCTCTTCACCTTCGGATACAAGCACATCGTCAAGCCGTGCTTCGTGTTCAACCACACCCCCGACGAGGCCCACGACCAGATGATCGCGTTCTGCCGGGTCACGCGGAACATCCCGCCGCTCATGTGGCTGCTGCGCGAGATGCTCGACTACACCGACCCGATCCTCGAGACGAGCGTGATGGGCGTCGACTTCGCCAATCCGTTCGGCCTGTCCGCCGGCCTCGACAAGAACTGCGACATGGCCGTCCTCATGGACAACGCCGGCTTCGGCTTCGAGACGGTCGGCTCGACCACCGCACGCCCCTGCCCGGGCAACCCCAAGCCGTGGTTCCACCGTCTGCCCGAATACGATTCGATGATGGTGCACGTCGGCCTGGCCAACGACGGCTCCGAGCAGGTGATCCCGCGCGCCGAACGCGCCTGGACGCAGGCGAAGACGCTGCAGATGTCGGTGTCGATCGCCCGCACCAACGACCATCTGACCGGCGACGTCGAGGAGGGCATCGAGGACTACTGCACGTCGATGCGCCGCGCCGCCGGCCGCACCGCGATGGTCGAGGTGAACATCTCCTGCCCCAACACGATGGCCGGCGAACCGTTCAACGAGAGCCCCGAGGCGCTCGACCGCCTGTTCGACGCGCTCGATGCGATCGAGCGCCCGCAGCCCACGCTCGTCAAGATGCCGCTCAACAAGAGCTGGGACGAGTTCAAAGCGCTGCTCGACGTGCTCGCCGAGCACGACGTGCAGGGCGTGAGCATCGCGAACCTGCAGAAGGACCGCACCGGCCTGCAGATCCCGCGCGAATGGGAGGGCGGCCTGTCGGGCGGCCCGACCTACCGTGCCAGCAACGAGCTGATCCGCCGCGTCTACCGCGAGTACGGCGGCCGGTTCACGATCGCCGGCATCGGCGGCGTGTCCACGCCCGAGCAGGCGTATGCGAAGATCCGCTCCGGCTCCAGTCTGGTGATGTTCATCTCCTCGCTCATGTACCGCGGCCCGCAGCAGATCACCGTCCTCAAGCGCGGGCTCGCGCAGCTGCTGCGCCGCGACGGCTTCGACTCGGTGGCTCAGGCCGTCGGCGTCGACGCCTGAACCGCGGCGGCGCGCATCGGCGCGCACGCGAGCCTGTCACGCAGACGGGGAGGCCCCGCACCATCCGGTGCGGGGCCTCCCCGTTTCCGTCCGTCCGGGCGGGATCACTCGTCGTCGGACTCGTCGTCGGCGTCATCCGACTGAGCCGACTGGTTCCGGTCGTCCGTGGACGTGGTCCCGGTTCCGCTGTTGGACGTCGCGCCCGAGTTCGATCGCGTCGAGCCGCCCACGGTCTGTCCCTTGATGTTGGTGACGCCGCCGGTCGTGGCCGTGTACTTGGCCGCCGGGTTGCCGTAGTCGTTGCCGACGTCGGTGCCCAGCCCCTTGCGGTCGGCCCACGCGTCCATGAACGAGCGCCAGGCCGGGGCGGCGATGGTGCCGCCGTCCCAGTAGCTGTTGTACACGCCGTTGATGGCGATGTTGGCGATGCGGTTGGAGCCCGGGGCCTGCGCGTCGCCGACGAGCACGAACGTGGCGATCTGCTTGGGGATGAAGCCGCCGGTGCTCACCATCAGGTCCTCGTGGGTGCCGGTCTTGGCGAAGGTCTTGCGGCCGCTGGGCAGCTTGGCGTACACGCCGGCGCCGTCGGAGCGCACGGTGCCCTGGTTCATCGCGTAGGCGACGGTCTGCACGATGTCGGAGTCGATCGCCTGATGGCAGTTGGCCTTCGGCACGTCGATCTCCTCGCCGTTCATGCGGGTGACCTTCTTCATCGCGATCGGCGTGCATTCGACGCCGTCGGCGGCGAGCGTCGCGTACATGTTGGCCATGGTCAGCGGGGACACGTTGATCGAGCCGATCATCATGGCCGGGGCGTACACGGACGACTTGTCGATCGTCTCGCCGCTGTACGCGTCATGGTAGCCGGCGGCCGTGTAGGCGTCGGCGACGCGGCACAGGCCGATGATCGCGCCCATCGACGCCATCGTCGTGTTGTGCGATCGCACGAGGCCGAGGAACGGGCTTTCGGGGTTGACGGTGCCGTTGGTCAGTGCGTTGCTGACCGACCACGAGTCGGTGCCGCCCGTGTACATCGTGGAGCTGCCGGAGTAGTCGTCGCAGGCGAACTCGTACGTCGGGTAGCTGGTCGTGGTCTGCAGGTTCTCGTTGATCGAATGGCCCGCCTGCATCCAGGCGACGAGGTTGAACGGCTTGATCGACGAGCCGATGCCGTAGCCGGAGCCGCCGCCGTCGATCGCGTCGACCATGTAGTTCATCGACGTCTCGGTCTGGTCGTCGGTCTCGTAGCCGGTGTACGTGCGGTTGATGCCGAAGCCGAGCACCTCGCCGGTGCCGGGCTGGACGGACGCCATCATGATCTCGAAGCCGCTGGGGTCGTCGGCGGGGATCGTGTTGCGGGCGGTCTCCATGAGCAGGCTGCTCGTGTCCACGTCGAGCGTGGTGACGATCGTCAGACCGCCTTCCTTGAGCAGGCTGTTGCGCTCCTCGGCGGTCTTGCCGAACTCCTCGGAGTTGAGGATCTTCTGCGTCACGTACGAGCAGAAGAAGCCGTATTCGCCGGAGTTGGCGCAACCGGCGGTCATCGGCTGGATGTTGAGCGTGTCGACGAGCGGCGTGTTGACCGCCTCGTCGTACTCCTCGTCGGTGATCATGCCCTGATCGTGCATGAGCATGAGCACCGTGTTGCGCTCGTTCTGCGATTCCTCCTGGTTCGCCTCGATCGACGGGTCGAGGTGTTCGGGGTTCTTGGTGATGGCGGCGATCGTGGCCGACTGGACGATGTTGAGGTCCTTGGCGGAGACGCCGAAGTAGCGTCGGGCGGCGGTCTCGACGCCGTACAGGCGCTGGCTGCCGAACTGGGCGATGTTGAGGTAGCCCTGCAGGATCTCGTACTTGGAGTACTTCTTCTCCATCTGCACGGCGATGAGCATCTCGCGCAGCTTGCGCGCGATCGTGTCCTCGGACGCATGGTACTGGGCGATCGGGTCGCCGCTCTGCTCGGCCTGGGTGAGCAGCACGTTCTTGACGTACTGCTGGGTGAGCGAGGAGCCGCCCTGCTGGGCCTTCTGCAGCAGGTACGTGTTGACGAACGCGCGGGCCACGCCCTGCACGTCGACGCCGGAATGGTCGAAGAAGCGCCTGTCCTCGCGGGCCACGATGGCCTTCTGCATGTAGGTCGAGACTTCCTTGATGGGCACGACGATGCGGTTGTCCTCGTAGAATTCGGCGATCTTGGTCGTGCCGTCGGAGGCGTACATCGTGGATTTCTGCGGCAGGCTGGTCACATCGAAATCGATGCCCTCGACCTTGAGCGACGGAGCCACCGCCTGCGCCACCTTGTTGGCGCCGAACACGGCCGGCATGAGCAGGACGCTGGACACCACGCCGCCGGCCACGCATAGGGTCAGATAGGCCATCAGAAGCGCGAGCACGCGCGAAGCAGTCAGGGAGTTCTTCTTGGGCATGCGGCCCATTCTAAGAGCCCCGCTCTACCTTGCCGTCCGACCCGTCCGGGTCCGGCCGGCTTCGTCACAAAACCCGCAAGACCCTGTGATTCGCTGGGAAAACGCTAGAAACGCATGGACCGACGCCTAGCGGCGCGAGCGGCGGATCAGCATGCCGGGCTGGTAGATGACGATGGAGCGGCCGCGCCGCGCGATCCATCCGCGGTTGGAGAAGTCGGTGAGCGCCTTGTTGACGGTCTCGCGCGAGGAGCCGACCAGCTGGGCCATCTCCTCCTGGGTCAGGTCGTGCGGCACGAGCAGCCCCTCCTCGACGGGTTCGCCGAAGCGGCTGCCGAGGTTGAGGAGCGTCTTGGCGAGACGGCCGGGCACGTCCATGAACACGAGGTCGCTGATGTGCTCATTGTTGGAGCGCATGCGTCCGGCGAGCACGCGCAGCATGTCCACGGCGACGCGCGGATGCTGGTCGAGCCAGGCGAACAGCACGTCGCGTTCGAGCCAGACGACGCGCGTGCCGTCCGTCATCGCGACCGCGGACGCGGTGCGCGGGCCGCCGTTGGGGTCGAAGACGGGGATCTCGCCGAGCACCTCGCCGCGCGCGTGGATCGACAGCAGCTGCACGCGCTGGTCGCACGAGGTGCGGGTGAGCTTGACCTTGCCGGATTCGAGCACGTAGAGGCGGTGGTCGGTGTCGCCTTCGGAGAAGATGGACTCGCCCTTGTCGTAGACCGCCTCGTTGAGGAACGGCAGCAGTTCGCCGGCCTCGTCGGGAGACACCTGGGCGAACAGGGCGGTGTGCAGCAGCGTGTTGCCTTCGTCGGGCATGGTGTTCGGCACTGCGTGGGGAGTGACGTTCGACGCGGCGCCGGCAGTGGTGTTCGGCGTGGTGTTCGTCCCGTTCGCTTCCATCGCACCTCCCAGACGTTGACCGAGCGCCGACGACGACGCCCGCCGTTGTTGACTGCGTCCATTGTAGTGGCTTCCGCGCCGACGTCCGACCCGCCCGCCGGCGCCGGCCGCCGGACTGGTGCGTCGCCGCTCACCGCATGCGGGCCGCGTCCGCCAGCCGTCGCATGATCTCGTCGCGGTCCAGCGTCGTCCGGTTGGCGAGCGGGTCGACGCGCCGGCGCGCCGAGCGCACCGCCTTGTCGCGCATCTTCTCCGCCGACGTGTTGAGGATGCGCGCCATGCCGTCCGCGTCGATGCGGTACGCGAGCGTCGTGTGGTGCAGGATCGCGCCGACCGCCCCGGGGAAGCGCCGTGCGGCGGCGCCGCCGATCTTGCCGTCCGGCGAGACGATGTCGTTGAGCCCGCCGAAGCGCGCGTCGACGCCCATCCGCCGCAGCGCGTCGACCGCCCACCCGTCGCAGCGCCGGTAGGCGGCGGCCGCGTCGACGCCGGCGACGAACGACGCGGGCGCGTACAGCGAGTAGGTGATGACGTCGTCGGGGCGCACGATCATCGCACCGCCGCCGGTGCAGCGGCGCACGACGGCGAATCCTTCGGCCTGCGCCGCGTCCAGATGCACCTCGTCGCGGATCGACTGGAAGCGGCCGACGACCACGGCCGGCGCGCCCCACCGCCAGAAGCGGACGGTGGCGGGCCTCTCCCCCGCCGCGACCTCGCGCGCCCAGCGTTCGTCGAGCGCCATCTGCTCGTCCGGGTCGCGTACGTCGTCGATCACGACGACCGGGCGCAGGTCGCGCCACCATGCCCGCCAGTCGTCGTCGGGCGGCTCCGCCGCGGCGGCCGGAGCGCAGAGGGCCGCGGGCGCATCGCCGCCGGCGAGCGCCCGCTGCCAGGCGAGCGCGATCGCCCGCGCGTCGGTGCCGACGAGCCGCGCGTCCGGGTGTCGTCGCATCGCGGCGTCGACGGCATCGGCGGCGGCGTCCGTCGCGGCGTCGACGGCGTCGGTCATCGCGCCGAGCGTGCGTTCGATGTCGGCGAGGAGCGCAGCCGAGGCCGCGTCGTCGCCGTCGGTGAAGAAGTCGCCGTCGAGCCGGCACGCGCCGCCGGCGATGGTGACGGCGGCCAGCTTGCCGCCGGGGGTCTTGCATTCGCCGCGTCGGGTGGCGCGCGTCGGCGTCGCCGCGCCGTCCAGCGCATGCGTCATCGTGTTCGTTTCGAGCTCCACGCCTCCACCCTATCGGATGCGCGCCGCGAGCGGGCGGAATGCGCAAGGCCTCCCTCCCGGGTGGAACCGGTGGAGGGAGGCCTTGCGGAGACGACGGACGGCGGGACGCGCCGCCGTCCGCCGTGCGGGAATCACATGCGCGCGAGGATGTCGCGGCCGACCTCGTCGGTGGAGCGCACGGTGGAGCCGAGTTCGGCGATGTCCGCCTCGACGGCCTTGTGGATGCGCTGCGCGGCCTCGTCGAAGCCGAGATGCTCGAGCAGCATCGCGGCGGACAGGATCGCGGCGGTCGGGTTGGCCTTGTTCTGGCCGGCGATGTCGGGCGCGGAGCCATGGATCGGCTCGAACATCGACGGGTATTCGTTCGACGCGTTGATGCAGCCGGACGCGGAGTAGCCCACGCCGCCCACGACGGCGCCGGCCTCGTCGGTGAGGATGTCGCCGAAGAGGTTGTCGGTGAGGATCACGTCGAAGCGCGACGGGTCGGACACGAGGTAGATGGTGGCGGCGTCGATGTGCGAGTAGTCGCAGGTGACCTCCGGGTACTCCTGGCCGACCTTGTCGACGATGCGCTGCCACATGTCGCCGGCGTTGATGAGCACGTTCTTCTTGTGCACGAGCGTGATGTGCCTGCGGCGCTTCATGGCCAGTTCGAACGCGTAGCGCACGACGCGTTCGACGCCGTACGCGGTGTTGATGGACACCTCGGTGGCCACTTCGGCGGGGGTGTCGCGGCGGACCGCGCCGCCGGCGCCGCAGTACAGGCCTTCGGTGCCTTCGCGCACGACCACGAAGTCGATGTCGCCCGGGTTCGCCAGAGGCGAGGTGACGCCCTGGTACAGCTTGGAGGGGCGCAGGTTGACGTACTGGTCGAGGGAGAAGCGCAGCTTGAGCAGCAGGCCGCGTTCGAGGATGCCGGCCTTGATGCGCGGGTCGCCGATGGCGCCCAGCAGGATCGCGTCGGTGGTCTTGATGCGCTCCAGCTCGTCGTCGGGCAGGATCGCACCGTCGCGCAGGTAGCGTTCCGCGCCGAGGTCGAAGTGCTCGTAGGTGAAGTCGGCGACGCCTTCGGCGGCCTTTTCGAGGGCCTTCTGGGCCCACGGGGTGACTTCCTTGCCGATGCCGTCACCGGGGATGACGGCGATGTTGTATGTCTTGCTCATGGCAGGCGACATTACTCGCGCATCCCCGGGATGGAACGGGTCCGCTCAGCTGGTGGACAGGCCCATCATGGCCAGGCACCACGCGTTCTCGTAGCTCACCTCGCGCCACTGCTTGTAGCGTCCGGTGGTGCCGCCGTGGCCGGCCTCGACCTCGATGCGGGTGACGACGTCCACGCCGGCGGCCTGCAGCCGGGCGGTCCATTTGAGCGGTTCGACGACGAGCACGCGCGTGTCGTTCATCGACGTGGTGACGAACACCTTCGGGAACGCGGCGGCGCGCGGGTCGGGCGAGCCGTCCTCGCCGGGCTCGGGCGCGTTCTCGTAGGGCGTGTACGACTTCATGTAGCGGTACACGTCCTCGTCGTGCAGCGGGTCGCCCCACTCGTCCCATTCGGTCACGGTCAGCGGCAGCGACGGGTCGAGGATCGACGTGAGCGCGTCCACGAACGGCACGTCCGCCTCGATGCCCGCGTAGCGTTCGGGCGCCATGTTCATCACCGCGCCCATGAGCAGGCCTCCGGCGGAGCCGCCGTTGGCGACGGTGCGCCGCGGGTCGGCCAGTCCGGCCTCCTGCAGGGCGACCGTCGCGTCGACGAAGTCCTCGAACGTGTGCCTCTTGTTGAGGCGGCGGCCCTGCTCGTACCAGGCGCGGCCCATCTCGCCGCCGCCGCGGATGTGCGGCACGGCGTACAGCACGCCGCGGTCGAGCAGGCTCAGGCGCGCCAC
The DNA here is from genome assembly GCF_003952945.1 of Bifidobacterium samirii. GTDB lineage: Bacteria > Actinomycetota > Actinomycetes > Actinomycetales > Bifidobacteriaceae > Bifidobacterium > Bifidobacterium samirii. The sequence goes on along the minus strand of NZ_QXGK01000003.1, from coordinate 40,745 downwards.
GGAGAAGCCGGGGTCGGAGCTGATCTCGTACGCGCCGTAGCCGGTGATGAACATCGCGGATTCGCTCACCGGGAAGTCGCGCCGCCAGACGAGCGAGACGGGGATCTGCTCGCCGTCGCGCGCGGTGATCCACACGCGGCGTTCCATGTAGTCGCGCGGGTCGAAGCCGCCCAGCACGACGCCGCGCTTGAGCAGGCGGTCCTCGCCGGTGGCCGGGTCGATCTCGTGCAGTTCGCCGGGGCGCGTGTAGCTGGAGAACGAGTAGCGCATGCGCGGCGCGTCGTACGACGGGTTGCCGCCCGCGCCGATCGTGTACAGGCGGCGGGTCTCGCCGGGCAGCAGGTCGTCGGCGGCGCCGTCCCACGTCGTGACCATGTCGTTGCCGTCGGCCGACGCGTCCGCGTCGGTGCCGGCTTCCGGACCGTCGGCGGCGAGCGCCGCGGCCTGCGCGTACGCGTCCCAGTCGCCGTCGAGGGCGGGCGGGTTGAGTTCGCGGAACGACCAGGGGCGGCCGGCGAGGAAGTCGGCGGCGGCCTGGTCTTTGGTCATGAGCGCGGAGTGGACGAGTCCGCCGGCGCGGTAGGACAGGGATACGAAGTGGCGGTGGATGGCGATGCCTTCGACGGCCAGGCCGTGCGCGCCCTGCAGGATGGCGGGGTTGGCGGGGTTGCGGTAGGCGGCGCCGATGGGCCGGGCCGAGGCGCCCGGCTCGCATGCGTCGCCCCGCTCGCACCCGTAGGGCGAGCCGGCCGCGACGACGACGCCCTCGCCGAGTCGGTAGGGCGGCTCGTGGCCGCGCATGTCGATCACGTCGATCTCGAAGTTGGGGTTGTGCGCGTTGTGGTAGACGACGGCGATGGGGATGTCCGCGCCGTCCTCGCCGGCGCCTTCGAAGCAGCCGAAGCTGACGTCGTATTCGACGCCCTCCTCGCGCGGGATGAACACGCTGAACTCGCCTTCGGGGTCGTCGAGCGGCAGCATCCACACTTCGGTGGTGGTCTTGGAGCCGGTGCCGATGACGACGCTGCGTTCGTCGAAGCTCATGCCGACGCCCACCCAGAAGCGCTCGTCGTCCTCCCGGTAGACCTCCACGTCGTCGGTCACGGGCGTGCCGACGCGGTGGCGGCGCACCGCGTACGGTCGCCATGCGTCGTCGATTATCACGTAGAACACCCACTTGCCGTCGGGGCTGAGCGAGGCGCCGCCGATGCCGGCGAGCGTCTCGTCGAGCTCGTCGCCGGTGACGAGGTCGCGGATGCGGAAGTCGTAGCGTTCGTCGCCGGTGACGTCGGTGCCGTAGAGCATCCAGCGGCCGTCGCGGCTCAGGTCCATGCCGCCGAGGCGGAAGAAGTCGTGGCCGGCGGATTCGCGGTTCGCGTCGAAGATGATCTCCTCGCCGGGCAGGCTGCCGGGCGTGCTGGCCGGGTCGACCTGCGGCGGATCCCAGTCGTCCTCGCCGCGCACGGGCATGCGGCATTGGATGCCGTACTGGCTGCCTTCGACGGTGCGCGCGAAGTACCAGTAGTCGTTCATGCGCGTGGGCACGGACATGTCGGTCTCGCGGATGCGGGACTTGAGCTCGTCGAACAGGGTGTCGCGCAGTCCCTGCAGGCCGGCCATGCGGCCTTCGCAGTAGGCGTTCTGCGCGGCGACGTAGTCGCGCACTTCGGGCGACTCCTTGTCGCGCATCCAATCGTAGTGGTCGGTGAACGTGTCGCCGTGGAACGTGCGGGCGAACGGCGTGCGCCTGGCTGCCGGCGGCGCGGCGGGCGCGATGGCGGGTTCTTGGGTCATGACCGCCATTCTAGCGGCCGGGCGCGCGGCTTCCGCCCGGCCGCGTTCATGTGCGGTCGCGCATGCGGCTGCATGCGGCTACATGCGGCTTTTGAGGTACGGCAGCATCGTCTTCATGAGGTTGGCGCCGGTGGTGCCGGTGAAGACGGGCACGTCGGTGACGGGCATCGGCTGGGTGGCGGTGACGCCGGCGACCGAGCCGAGCGCGGACGATTCGCGCGGGCTGAGCTGGCGGATGCCGATCGCCAGGACGCGCCCCGGGTAGCGTTTGACGATCGTCGCGTACGTGGTGGGGTCCTTCTGCCCGTCGTCGCCGATGAGGATGAACTTCATGTCGGGGAAGTCGGCCATGAGCTGTTCGGCGAATTCGAGCTTGTGCTGGGTGCCGCTGGGCACGAACGTCTTGGGGCGCGGGTCGAGGTCGCGCAGCAGGAGCGGCCCCTCGGGGAAGCCGTGGTCGATGATGAAGTGGCGGATCGAGCTTTCGACGTTCCACGGCGAGGTCGACAGGTAGAAGAACGGCGCATCCGGGTACAGGTCGGCGAGCTTGTTGAACAGCACGCTCATGCCGGGCACGGACGCCTTGGTCTTCGGATTGCGCAGCAGCAGGTTGTAGGCGGCCTTCCACAGGGTCGGCACCTGCGTGACCATGATCGTGTCGTCCACGTCGGAGATGATGCCCACGCGCGCGCCCGACGGGATCGTGAACAGGTTCGATTCGACCTCGCGGCGGCCGCGCACCTGGTAGGCGACGCGGTGGATGCCGGGCGACAGCAGGTATTCGGCCACCAGGTCGAGGTAGCCGCTGGAGTCGGAGATCGCGTATTCGCTGCCGCACGCACGGGAGCGGTCGGGACGGTCGTAGGATTCGGATCGTCCGATCTGCACGGTCTGCAGCGGCATCCCGTCGATCGAGATGCGCACCTGGCGCTGGGCGGCCGGCACGGTGAGCATGCCGTGGATGCCGCGCATCAGCTTGCCGGGCGTGGCGTTGCGCGGCGCGTACAGGGTGCGGCAGATGAGCCGCGAATAGTCCTCGGTGCCGTAGCCGACGTACGGTTCGACGTTCGGATACCAGTCCCAATGGCGTACGACGCGCGTCGAGACGCGCACCCACGCCTCGAACGCGCCGGTCACGGCGCGGCGGAACAGGCGCACCGGCAGCGGCTTCGACTCGATCCGCTCATGGCGCGACGCCGCGTCGAACGTGGTGACGACGCGGTGCGCGGGGATGGGGACGGTGGCCATCGCGTCGGCGTCGCCGCCGTCGCCGCCCTCGCCGGCCGACGGCGCGGCGGGCGACGGCATGACGGATCGCAGCGGCGGCAGTCCCGCGCCGATGCCGTCCCTGACTGTGCTGCTGTGGCGTTCCCTGCTCATGGTCACACTATACGGCGGGCGGGTTACGCGGGGTCCGCCGCGTCCATCCGGAGAGGGGGCGCGGCGGACGGCATCGGATGGAAGCGGCGGCTCAGCGGGTCAGCTTCGCGTACGCGGCCGCGTCGAGCAGGTCGGGCTCGTCGTCGTCGAGCTCGACCTTGAGGATCCAGCCCTCGCCGTACGGGTCGGACGTGATGACCGACGGATCGTCGGCGGCGTCGCGGTTGACGTAGCGGATCGTGCCGGCGACCGGGCTGACCAGCGGCTGGACCGCCTTCGAGGACTCCAATTCCACGATCTCGTCGCCCGCTTCGACGCGCGTGCCCGGCTCGGGCAGGTCCACGAACACGAGCTCGCCCATCTGGGCGGCCGCGTATTCGGTGATGCCGACGATCGCCGGCGAGACGGAATCATCCAGCCAGGCGTGCTCCTCGGAGTACATCAGCTGGTCGGGGACATCAAGGTTCGGCATGGACGCCGCGGTGTTTTCGCTCATGCCCCCAGCCTAACGCACGCGGCGCACGCACAGGCCCGACCGTCGCCCGTCAGATCTCGCGGCCGTACCACTCCTCGATCATGTAGCGGGCGATCGTCGCCTTGCCCGGCGCGACCATGCGGCCCGACACGAGCTCCGCCGTGTACTCGTCGCGCGTCACCCACTTCGCGTGCATCGTCTCCTCGCCGTCCACACGGATGTCCGTGTCGAGGGCGAGCGCCTTGAACGCCATCATCAGCGACGCGGGGAACGGCCACGGCTGCGAGCCCAGATAGCGCACCTCGCCGATCGTCAGACCCGTCTCCTCGCGCGCCTCGCGGCGCACCGCATGCTCCAGGTTCTCGCCGGCCTCCACGAACCCGGCCGACACCGAATACAGGCGCGGATCCGACCATGCCGCGTTGTGCTGGAGCAGCAGCCGGTCGTCGCGGTCCACGATCGCGCTGATCACCGCCGGTTCGACGCGCGGAAACAGCAGGCGGCGCCCGTCCTCGTCGTTGGTGCAGCGCTGCGCCCAGCCGGCCATCGCCGTCTCCACCGGCGCACCGCACGTCGGGCAGAACCGCTTGCGGTTGTGCCAGATCGACAGCGGCACCGCCGTCGTCGCCTGCCCGGCCTCGCGCGCCGACGCGTGCGGCGCGAATCCGCGCAGGTCCACCCAGTCGAACCGGCGGATCGCCTGCTCGAGGATGCTCGGACGCGCCGGGACGGGCGGAGCCGCCGGACGTCCGGCGCGCTCGTCGAACGCGTCGTCGGCGCCGTTGCCGGCCGCATCGGGCACGACGGCGAGCGCCGCCTGTTCGTCCGCGTCGGTGGGGCGTTCGCTCACGCGCGTCAGGTCGATGGCGATGACGTGCGCGCCGTGGCCGTCGCCGGAGCCGGCGTCGGCGCCGTACGCGCCGAGCATCATCGCGACGGCCTGCGGGTGCGCGGCGAGCTCGTCGGCGAGGTAGGCGCCGGGCAGGGTGGCCAGGCGCATGCGGGCGGTCTCGCGTTCGGCGAGCACGCCCTGGCCCTTGGGGACGGCGATCCGGCCGCCGCGCACGAGCATGACGGTCGTGGACGGGTCGGCCAGCAGCCGGGCGATGATGCCGTCCTGCGAACGCAGGTCGCTGCGGTAGTCGATGTCGCCCTGGGCGAGGGGAAGGAACGGAAGCGCCTGGGTGAGCGCCAACGGCGAGAACATGATGGTCTCCTTAGCGAAGATGGTTGCGCCGGTGCCGTCGGAGCGCCCGGAGGGCCGTCCCGACGGCACCGGCCGGGCGGTCAGCCGACGCGGCGCATGAGGTCGACGAGCGCGGCGGCGACCTGGTCGGGGTGTTCGACGGCGCTGAAATGGCCGCAGTCGGCGATGTCGACGACGGCGGGGGCGGTGGCGGTCATCGCGGCGGCGATCGGATGCATGACGGCGGGCGGGCTGGACGGGTCGCGGTCGCCGGTCAGGACGGTCGCGGGCACGTCGATGAGCGGCAGCTGCGCGTTGAGGTCGGGGCGGGCGGCGGCCATGCGCTGGCGCCAGGCGACGCCTTCGGGCCGCTGGTCGCCGATCCAGCGGGCGAACAGCGCCTTGCCGGCGTCGGAGCGTTTGAAGCTGGAGTCGGCGTCGGTGGCGTGCGCGAAGTGCATCACCGGTTCGACGGTGCGCTCGCGGATGCAGGTGTCGGCGATGGCGGTGCGGTTGGCGCGCTGGCGGGCGTCGTCGGCGTCGGCCTTCGTGTCGCACAGGGCGATGCCGGCGACCGCGTCGGGGTGGCGGCGGTGGATGTCGAGCACGACGTAGCCGCCCATCGACAGGCCGACCCACACGGCCTTGTCATGGCCGGCGTCGTGCAGCATCGCGACGTACGCGTCGGCGAGCAGGTCCATCGCATGCGGGTACGCGCCGTCGGGGTCGGCGCCGCCGGACTGCGACTCGTCGGGGATGGGGCCGTCGCCGGCGCCGGGCATGTCGGGCGCCCAGATCGGGAAGGAGGGCAGTCCGGCCTCGTCGGCCTGGCGGATGATCTCGGCGGCGCACTCGTCCCACATGCGGTGGTCGATGGGGAACGCGTGCACGAGCACGAGCGGGGTCCCCTCCCCCGGTTCTCCCTCGCGGTGGATGGTGTTGGTGATGGCGAACGTCATGATTCCTCCGTGTGTATCCGGTGTCCGTGCCGGCCGGCGCTCTGCCGCCCGGCGCCGTGTCCCCCTGATGCCGATGGGTCCGTGGTCGGGTCACTGCCCGGCCCAGGCGATGGCCTTGCGCACGACGTCGCCGTGGCCGTTGGCCATCTGCGCGATGAACGTGTCGATGAGGTCGCCGTGCGGATCGACCCATTCCACGTCGAGCGTCTCGTCCTGCGGATGGCAGTCGCCGGCGATCGGCACCACGTAGCACAGTGCGATCGCATGCTGGCGCGGATCGTGGTATTCGGACATGCCCGGCGTCGGGAAGTATTCGGCGACGGTGAACGGCTGCAATGATGCGGGCAGCACCGGCAGCGCGATGTCGCCGAGGTCCTTGGCGACGTTGCGCGCGATGGCCTCGCGGATCGTCTCGTGGTACAGGATGCGGCCGGCGATCACCGTGCGTTCGATCGATCCGTCGTCGCCGACGCGCAGCAGCGAGCCGACCTGGCGCACGCGGCCGAGGTCGTCGGTGCGCACCGGCACGATCTCGACGTAGGCGACGGGCATCTGCCGGCGGAACCGGTCGATGTCGGCGGATCCGAGCCATCCGGGCGGGTTGCCCCGGCCGGAGCCCCGGATGAAGTCCTCGGGCGTGATGTCGTCGAATTCCCCGCGGCGGCGGCCCGCGTCGAAGTCGCCCTCGTCGGGCACCTCATCGTTCAAGACTGGCATACCCTTCATTATCGTCCCCTTTCGCCCGTCGGCCCGCACGCCGCGCCCGAAGCGGGCCCGAAGCGCCCGGCGATGCGCGCAAGCGTGCGCCCGGCGGCGTGTCGGGCCGACGCGCTCGTTCCGCTCTTCGAGAAGTCGTGGCGCGACGGCCGCCGGTTGTTGCGTGGTGATGCGATGCTGGGATGCACGTCCGCCGGTTCGGCGGCGAACTTACGTGTACGCAGCATACGAAGCAGACGAATGAGGAGGTCCGCCATGGCGACCGTTGCGCTGGAGGCGAAGGATTTCGAGAGGACGATCACCGACAACGAGCTGGTGTTCGTGGATTTCTGGGCGACGTGGTGCGGCCCGTGCCGCGCGTTCGGCCCGGTGTACGAGAAGGCCAGCGAGGAGCATCCGGACGTCGTGTTCGCCAAGGTCGACATCGACGCCAACCAGGAGCTGGCGCAGGCGGCCGGCATCCAGGCGGTGCCCACGCTGATGATCGTCAAGCAGGGTCAGATCGTGTTCCAGCAGGCCGGCGCGCTGCGCGCCTCCGATCTCGACGACGTGATCGCCCAGGCCAAGGCCCTCGACCTGTCCAAGGACGGCGAGCAGGGCGAATCCGCCGAGTGATCGGATGATCGGGCGGTCGGACCGCCGACCGGCCGGATGGCCGAATGAGCGCCGGGGAGGGCGGGCGTCGGATGCAGTCGACGCCCGCCCCCCATATTCCCCCATTCCCCCGAACCACGGCCGACCGTCTCTCGTACCGTCATGCGGCTAGACTGGTGCATGGTGCGCCGTTCACGGGCGCATATGAATCGGCAGCATTACGACCGGGCGTCGAAGGAGCGATATGGCCAATCATGCCAGGCACACCCCCACGTTGAGATCCCTGAGCAGGCGTCAGTGGACGCGGATGCTGGGCGTCGTCGCGGGGGTCGCGCTGGTCGTGGGCGGCGTCGCCTCGCGCACCATGTACATGGCCGGACATCAGCAGGCGGCGGAGTCGCAGCAGGTCACCGCCTATTCGGCGACCGACCCGGATGCGCTGGACGTCTCCCGAGGCCAGTCGCGCGACGAGCTGCGCGGCGCCGACAAGGACACCACGTACGTGACCGTGCGCATCAACGGCGAATCGCGCACCGTCCTCGGCTCCGGTTTCACCGACGTCAAGTCCGTGCTGGACGCGGGCGACATCACCCTCGAACCCGACGACACGGTCAGCCCCGCGCTCACCGACAAGGTCGACGAGTCCACCGTCATCACGATCGAACGCGCCGGCGTGCAGGTCGAGACGAGCGAGGAGCCGATCGCGTTCAACGAGGTGCGCAAGGAGACCGACGAACTGCCCGAGGGCGAGGAGAAGGTCGAGACCGAGGGCGAGGAGGGCGTCATGGAGACGACGAGCCTCGTCAAGCGCGCCGGCGACACCGTCATCTCCTCCAACGTGTTCACCTCGTACGTGAAGAAGGCGCCCGTCGACAAGGTCATCCTCGTGGGCACCGGCAGCACGTCCGCCGGCACGTCCGGATCGTCCGGCTCCGACGCTGCCGCATCCATCGGCACGACCGTCCCGGCCGGCGACATGCAGCAGTGGGCGCACGACTATCTGCTGGCCAACGGCTACTCCGAGGCCGATTTCACCGCCACCGTCTACATCATCAGCCACGAGTCCGGCTGGCGCGTCAACGCGACCAACGCCTCGTCCGGCGCATACGGCCTCGCCCAGGCGCTGCCGGGCAGCAAGATGGCGTCCGCCGGCGCCGACTGGGCCACCAACTACCAGACGCAGCTCAAGTGGTTCTGGAGCTACTGCGCCGGCCGCTACGGTTCGATCCAGGGCGCCTACTCGTTCTGGCTGGCCAACCACTGGTACTGATCGGCGGATGCCCGCCGGCAGGTTCCGTCCATCCGACCGACCGGCCGACGACGTCCGGCCCGCTCCCGTCCGGCCCATGCGGGCCGGACGTTCCATATCGCCCCGGACGTGGAGGCCGCTCTCCGGACGCCGCATCGCGCCGTCCCGATCCGATCCGTCCCGATCCGTTCCGTCCCGCACCGTCGTCCCGTCCACCCGCAAGGAGGTTCCGTTGACGTTCAACCGCTACGTCGCCATCCGCATGGTCATCGAACTGATCGGCGCGGTCTCGTGCGCCTTCCAGCTGCTGCGCGACGACAGCGTCGCGGCGCTCGCCATGTCGGGAGCGATCGCGCTGGTGTGGATCGCCGGCGAGGTGTGGGTCACGCTGATCTTCAACCGCACGAATCCGCGTACCGACGAGCTGTCGGACCAGCATCAGCATGCGGCGTTCCGCTTCGCGTTCCTGACGCTCGTCGCCGTGATGTCCGCCGTGGGGTTCGCGGCGGTGCTCGTCTCCCTGTACACGCGCACCTACGTGCAGTTCCGTCCGATGTTCCTGCCCACGATGGCGATGCTCGCGCTGGCCGTGGCCGACGCGCGCTACCTGTGGCTGGAGCGCGGCGGCGCGGGAGGCGACGATGAGGACTAGTCTGAGGATCCGCCGGCTCGAACGCGGGCTCAAGCAGTCCGAACTGGCCGACATGGTCAATGTGCGCCGCGAGACGATCGGCCGGCTCGAACAGGGGCAGTACTGCCCGTCGCTGCGGCTGGCGATGGATCTGGCGCGCATCTTCGACACGACCGTCGAGGACCTGTTCAGCTTCGACGACGAACGCTGACGGACCGTCCGCCCGCCCCGCATTCCGGCCGCTTCGGCGTGTCGCGGCGGGACGATGCTCCGCCACACCGCGCACGATTCCTCAGGAACCGCTTGATTCCAACGTTTTGAACACGCGAATACGCCTTCGCGCGGTGTGCGAACGTCATCACATCGCGTGACATCCTTGTCACCCGCCCTCCCATCCGCCGGCCCCGACTCCCTTCCGCCGGCCCATGGCCGCGTGTATCGTGGCCCGCGTGAACGAGGTCGGGGAAACGGCACGGCCGGTCGCCGCCAGCGTGCACGCGCATGCGGCGCCCGCCGCGGACGTGTTCCCGGGAACCGTCCGACCGTTCCCGCTTTTAGGAGGTAATCATATGAAGAAGAAGCTCATGGCCCTGCTGGCCGCCGTCGCCGCCGTGTTCGGCTTCGGCTTCGCCGCCAACACCGCGCTGGCCGTCGACTACGGCGCGACCATCCCGGTCACCGGCAACACCGTCACCTATTCCGTGCCGGCCGGCACCTTCCAGCCGTACGAGACCGTCACCGCCACCTTCGACGACGGGTACGTCACCGACGTGGTACTCGCCGCCCAGCGCTCCAAGCAGTTCCAGGCCAAGGCCGACGGCGGCCTCGACCTGCGCGTCACCCTGACCGATGCCGGCGTCAAGGCCGCCCAGGAGGGCAAGATGCCGCACATCATCCTCACCGGCGAGACCAGCGGCACCGTGTTCACCATCACGCTCGTCGCCCCGGCCACCGGCGAAGGCGACCAGTCCGGCGACAATCAGGGCGCCGGCGACAAGGGCACGACCGCCGACACCGGCGCCGCCATCGCCCCGTACGCGATCGTCGTGGCCCTGCTGACCGCCGCGGGCATCGCCATCTTCTCGGTGCGCAAGGCCAACGCCCGCTGAACCCGGATCGCCGCCGCGTAGCCGGTCGGCAGGTCCGGCCCGCACACGGCATCCGTCCGTTCCGAACAGCCCCGGAGACCAACGGTTTCCGGGGTTTTTCGCACCCATGGGACATCATGCCCCCGTACCCGCCCTCGCATCCCACCGAATCCAACCCATCCGAAACGAAAGGCCCCGTAATGACCACCATCATGTTCATGTGCACCGGCAACCAGTGTCGCTCCCCCATCGGCGAGTTCACGATGCGCCGGCTGCTCGCCGAACGAGGCATCCAGGGCATCGACGTGACCAGCGCAGGCATCCTGCGCTACCCCGCCCATCCGATCGATCCGAGCGCCGCCGCACTGCTCAAGGCCGACGGCAACGACCCGCAGGCCATCGACGACTTCCGTTCCACCGTCCTCACCCGTGAGATGAGCGCCGCCGCCGACCTGATCCTGTGCTTCGAACGCGGACAGATCGGCGAACTGCTCTCCCAGTATCCGACCGCCCGCGCCCGCACGTTCCTGTTCGACGACGCGGTCAACGCCTGCCGTTCCATGAAGCTCAACGGCTATTTCGACGCCGACACGACCACTGACGCGCGCATCCAGCGTCTGATCGACGATACGCCGCTGATCCGCCCGTTCCTGCCGAAGGCCAGGGAGACGACCGACCCGCACCGCCAGCCGCAGGAGGTGTTCGAGCGCGTGCACGGCGAGATCACGCGCGGCCTCGTCACCATCATCGATGCGCTCGCCGTCTGAACCCGCCTCCCCGCGGCGACGGCTGACCCAGCCGCGGCCGGCGCAGCCGTCGCCGGGTCAGCCGCCGCTGCGCCTCCGTCTGGCCGCGTCGCATCTGCGCGACCGCAGCGACGTCCTGTTCTATCTCGCCCTGATCGCGCTGCCCGTCGACGGCACCGTGATCGGCCCGTACGCGCCGTTCTGGTCGCCGATCTCGCCATGGCTGTTCCTCGTGTACGTGCTCGCCAATCCCGGCGCGCTGCGCGTCGTGTACCGTCGATGGCGCGTGTGGTTCCTGCTGCCGGCCGCGCTGGTGGTGCTGTCCGCCCCGGGGTGGACGTGCGTCGCGTTCCATCCGGTGCCGGCCGTGACGAGTCTGATGGCCGTGGTCGGCGCGCTGGCCTGTCTGGCGGCGCTGGATGTCGCGCTGCATGTCAAGCGGCTGCCGTGGCGGCCGATGGTGGGCATCGTGCTCGCCGCCTACTGGTTCGCGTTCGCGGTGGGCGCGCTGCAGTGGGCGGCGGCGCGTCTCGAACTGGGCGCGGTGCTGTGGTATTTCGACCATCTGATGCTGCGCTCGTACGTGTCGTCGACCCCACCGTGGGGAGGCGGCCGCCCGCAGTTCCTGTTCGCCGAGCCGAGTTATATCGGCATGCATCTGTTCGGCGTGCTGCTGCCGCTGATGTGGCTGACGCGCGGCCGTGATTCGGTGCTCGCCCATCGTCTGCGCACGCTGATCGCCGTGTTTTCGGTCGGGGCGGTCGTGATGGGTGCGGGCGTGCGCATCATCCTCGACGCGCTGGTCGCACTGGTCGTCGTCATCGTGGAGTGCACCCGCTGGCATGATGCCGCGGACCGCCGTCGCGGCGTCGTCCGGCTTGCCGGCGCGGCCGTGCTGGGCGTGCTGAGCATCGTGGCGAACAGCCGGCTGTCGTCGATCGTGCACCACGGCGCCGACGGCGACGGCTCGTTCTTCGCACGCATCTACCAGTCGTTGGGCCCGTTGTGCGGACTGCTGCGGCGTCCGCTGTACCTGCTGACCGGTTTCGGCGCGGGCAATATCGACGATGCGACGAAGGCCGGCGCCGATGCGGCGTCCTCGCTGCTCGCCGCGTTCGGGTTCGACCCGTCGCCGGCGTCCGCATGGTTCGCGTCGATGACGCCGGACACGGTGTGGACGATGTGCGCGTACACGAGCTTCCTGACCGAGTATGGGCTGACGGGGCTTGCGTTGGTCGTCGTACTGGTGATCCGGCATATCGTCACCGTCTGCCGGACGAGCGTGGAGCCGGTATTCGGTGACGGGAGCGCCGTCGCAGGCCCTGCCTGTGGTTCCACCGCCGACATCCCCGGCATGCGTTCCTGGCGTAAGACGCTGGTGTGCTGGACGGTCCTCGTCGCCTATCTGTACATCCAGTTCGAGGGGTATGCCTTCGCCGCCCTCCCGATGCTGGTCTGGGCCGCTCCCCTTGTCGCGCGGCGCCGCGTCTGACTCGCCGTCGGCCGGGCAACTATGATGAGAGGCCCTCACCGGAGTTCCGGTGAGGGCCTCTCGTCGGGTCGGCGAATGTTCGTCCGTCAGACGAACCGCCGGATTCAGTTGCCGAACACGTCGAAGAACGACAGATCAGTGTCGGCGTCGCTCATGTCGACGTCGGTGCCGCCGCTGGTGCGCACCACGTCGGCGGCTCCGAAGCGCACGATATCCATGCGGGCGGTCTCGTATTCGTTGCGGAGGTTCATGTCGGTCCTTTCATTGTGGATGGGGGTTCGTTGCGGCCCGCGGTGTCGCCGCGGGCCGGTCGATCAGTAGTAGCCGGTCCAGCGGCCGTCGCCGTCGGACGGCTCGTCCTTGCCGTCGTCCGGCTGGCCGGGGTCGGGGGTCGGGTCGACGTCGTCGGCCGGATCGTCCGACGGCGTGTCCTGCGTGCCGTCGCCGGCCGTGTTCTGGCCGCCGGTCGACGTTCCGGATGACGCTCCCGTACCGCTGGACGAGCCGTTGCCGGACGCATTGCCGGACGTGGATCCGGACGCTTCGTCGGAGGCAGCGTCCGGGCCTTCCGACGTCCCGTCTTCCGTCGGGGTTTCGACGTCGCCGCCGAACAGGTCCGAGGAGGACAGTTCGTTGTCGGCGTCGCGGCCGCTCAGCGCCCACTCCTGGAGTTCGCGGTCGACGCCGGGCGTCATCGTCGCACGCCAGATGGCCTGCGATACGGCGAACACGGTCAGCAGGCAGGCGAGCACGAACGCCACCGCGGTGGCCTTCGCCCGCCAGTCCTGCTCGGTGAGCCACCACCAGGCGACGCGCAGCCGCGACGGGGTCGGCTCGTCGGTCTCGGCGACCGACCGTACGGTCGGCGTGATGACCGGCGAGGACGGCATGACGATCGCATCCGATGATGCGTCCGTCGCCGTCATGATCGGAGCGTCCGTAGCGTCCGCCGACGCCGCCATGACGGCGTCGGCCTTCGCGGCGGGTTCCGCGCCGATGCCGTCGTCATGCACGACGGGACCGGTGCCGTGAGGGGTTTCCTGGGAAGCCATCGTCAGTTCCTTTCGACCGTCGCGTCGGGTCAGCCTTCGAGGATGGCCGTGGCGAGCTCGCGTTCGTCGTCGGTCGCGCCGGACGCGTTCATGATCTTGCCGGCCACGCCTTCGACGCTTCGCGAGTTGACGCTGGACGCGGTGATCGTCGTCTCCTTGCCGTCCTTGCGGTAGGTGAGCTGGGCTCGCGTGTACAGGATCATGCCGTACTTGTCGGCGGGGATGTCGGTGAGGACCAGGTTGGCGACGTACTGGCCGTCCTTGGTGACGTACCGTTCGACGGCCTTGAATCCGTCGAGTCCGTCGGCGGACCGTCCGTAATGCCAGCCGGTCTTGCTCCACACGATCTCGGCGCCCTTGGGGGCGATGAATCCGAAGCCGACACGCAGACCGTCGAGCGACGAGGCCGCGCTATCCGAGTAGCGCAGGCTGCCGCCGAGGAACTGGATGACGCCGTCGCTCGCGTCCTTGACGCGCAGCTTCTTCTCCGCGGCCTCGAACTGCGTGCGGATGGCGACCATGTCGTCCACGCCGACGCCGGCGACGAGCTTGCGTCGTGCGCTTTCGATGGCGGTGCGGGCCGCGGCCGCCGACATTTCGGTGTACAGGCCGCTTTCGACCTTGGCGGACAACTCATCGATCATCTGCTCGAGTTCGGTGTTGTAGGTCAGGTCGAGCTTGCGTCCCATCGCCTCGAATTCGACGATGTGGTTGGACTGGTTCTTGTTGCTGCCGTTCATGTACACGCGGATCCTGCTGGCGCGCACGCCGGAGGCCACGTCCACATGCAGGCCGTCCTGCGTCTCACCGTAGGTCGTAGCCGTGCCGATGCCGAAGCCGAACTTGTTGTCGGCGTCGGCGTTGTAGAGCACGGTGTAGTCGCCGTCCTCGAAGGTGCCCTTCTCGGAGGCCACGATGACCGTGTTCTTATAAACACGGGCGTCGCCCCAGTATCGCCACAGGCGGATGACGTCCTTGGTGGGGTCGTCGCCTTCGCCCATCAGCTCGTACGTGCCGCCGAGGTCGAACTCGGCGTAGCTGGCCGCCTTGTTGTCCGAGCCGCTGAAGTCGCCGTAGGAGTCCGTGCTGTCCTTCTTGCCGTCCACGCCGATCTTCAGCGGGCGGGATTCGCGTTCGAAGCCGGGCGTGCCGTCGGGGTTGTACGCCTTGACGGTCGAGCCGAGCGCGGCGTTGGTCACGTCGGATCCCTTGCGCACGGTGTACGTCAAGGTCACGTCCTCGGAGCCGACGGTCACGGCGTCCGGCACGTCGATGACATAGCCTTCGCCCACGGTGAAGTCGCCCTTGACCGGGGTGACCGTGGCACCAGTCACCACGCGCGAGGACGTCTCGGAGATCAGGAGTCCGTTCACGTCGACCAGACGCTTGGTCACCATGGCCGAGTTCTCCCGGTAGTAGTGCACCACGTTGACCGTGGTGCCCGCCTCGGGCGAGTAGGTGTCGTTGTCGATCTCCACGTCGTCGGCCGTGGTCCTGAGATACGAGTAGCCGTAGATCTCGGGCAGACCGGTGTTGAGCTTCTCGCCGGCGACCAGCTTGCGCGGGATGGCCACGGTGTAGGGCACGTCGCCCGTCACGTTGCCGTTCACGTCGACCAGCTTGTAGGCCACGTTGACGGTGGCGTAGCTCGACTTGTTGAAGTCGTTGGCGATGTATTCGTCGCCCGCGGTGGCCAGCACGTCGCCGTCGTAGACCACGCTCGCCACGATCTTGTCGCCGTCCACGAGCCCGGACATCGCCTCATCGGTGGTGATGGCGAGCGACTGGGCCGCCGCCTGGCGCATGTCGTTGGAGTTGTTCGGCTTGACGTCGGCGGGGATCTCGGTGTTGGGGCGCACCGAGAAGGTCTGCTCCTTGGCGTACTTCGTCGTGCCGTCCGCGCCCACGATGGAGAACTTGAGCGTCACGTCCTGGTACGTGGAGGTGAAGTTCTCCACCACCGTGCGGTACTCCAGCTGACGGCCGTTGGCGGAGGTGATGTTGCCGTTGCCGATCTCGGGGCCAGACAGGTACTCCGGCGCGTTGCCGGCTTTGTCGTACTTGTCCCAGCCGGTGCCGTTGCCGTCGGCCTTCTCCTGATCGGTGCGCACGATGGTCACCTGCGGCTGCGCCACGTACATGGGCAGCGGGTCGCCCTTCGCCCAGTCGTTGATCTTGCGGAACACCGTCTCGCGGCAGATCTCGCAGAAACGCAGCAGGTACGAGTCGCGCATCGTGCAGCTCTCGTAGGCGGTGAAGCCGGTGGCATTGGCGCCCTGGCGGTAGATGCCCGTACGGCGCAGGCCGAGGAACTCGCGCCAGCGCACGGTCTTGGGGTCGTCGTTGAGCGTCTCGTTGTTGCCGAGGGAGTCGCCCGCGCCGCCCTTGTCGGCGTATTCGTCGACCAGACCGGCGAAGAAGTGCGCCGCCTCATGGCTGATCATGAAGGCGCCGCCGCCGCGCGAGGCGACCGACGTCCAGCCGCCGGAACCCCAGTAGTCGGAGTCGTTCACGAGCAGCGTGGCGTGCATCATCTGCGTCATGGTGGTGCCGGGCGCCTTGTCCAGCAGGTTGTTCTGGATGTACTCGCGCGCCGTCTGCACCTGACCGGGAATATAGGTGCCGCCCACGGACGGGTTGCGCACGGAGTTGAAGAAGGTGTTGCGACGATACGCGGTGTCGTTCCAGTACTTGGAGAAGCCGCTGTCCACGGATTCGGGGACGTAGGCGTAGATGTTGAGACGGCTCGCGATGGAACGGTACGGTTCGCGCTCCATGAGCTGGCCCATGAGGTTCTGCACGTCCTTGATGGCGCGCTCGCGCTCCTCGGCGCGGTAGCCGTCGCAGAGGATCACCCACACGGCACGCTGGTAGTCGGGGCCGGTCTTCTGGACGGTGTAGAGCGGCCAGTCGAAGCGGTCCTTCTTCTCTTCCGGGAGCTCGCCGCGGAACACCGTCCACGCACGGGCCATGGCGTTGGCGAAGCTGTCCTTGTTGGGGTGCGCATCCACGCGGGCCTGCAGGTCGGTGAGGAACTCCTCGTTGTTGTACTGGTCCTTGAGCGTGTGCTGCAGCTCGTCGGCGAACAGGTCGCTCACGTCGTAGGCGGTCTGGTCGAATTCGAGGACCTTGATCTCGGCCGCGGCGTGGCGGAACTGGCCGAAGCCGCCGCTGATCTCACCGCCGAAGTTGAAGCTCACGTACTTCGACTCGACCGGTTCGGACAGCGTGAACATGACCTTGTCGCCCGTGGCGTTGAAAGCGGCGCTCGCCTCTTGGAAGGAGCCGTCGAGGCCCGAATCGGAGAAGCCGATCCTGAGCTTGGTGGGATAGGCGTAGCCGTTGCCCTCGCCCGTGGCATAGAGGATGCGGTGGATCTTGGTCTTCTTGCTCAGCTTCACCACGACGGTGGACGTGCCGGAGTCGGTCGCGCGGTAGCGGGTGTTCCAGTTGCCGTCGAAGGCCTTGGCGAGTTCGTTGCCGTTGCTGCCCGCATTGGAGGTGCGGGAGCCCGCCACGTCAACGTCCGCCTTGAACTTCTTGAGGTACGCCTCGGAGTCGTAGCCCTCCCCCGCCTTGATGGTGGTGCGGGTGAGCGTGGCGGAGAGCCCCCAGGTGCCGGCGAGGATCATGCGGGCGCGTTCGATGTAGCCCAGCATGCCGTTCTTGTTCGGATGCCGCTTCACGCGGGCCTCCAGGGCGTCGAGCGCCTCGGTGGTGGCGTAGTCGTCCGCCACCTTCGTGCGGGCCTCGTCGGAGAACAGCTTGTTGTTCAGTATGTCCCCGACCTCGTCGAAGCCCAGGACCTTGATCTCGGAGGCGCAGTAGCGGAATCCGTTGAAGCCGCCGTGGATGCCGTCGAAGTAGAAGCGCACGTACGTGGCGGTCACGGGCTCGGAAAGCGTGAACATGACCTTGTCGGCAGTGGCGCTGAACGAGGCGTTCACCTCGCGGAAGGAGCCCTCGTGGCCGGTATCCGAGAAGCTGATCTTGAGCGAGTTCGGGTAGCCGTGGGCATTGCCCTGACCGGTGCTGTACAGGATGCGGTGGACCTTGGTCTCGTGCGAGAGCTTCATGGTGACGGTCGTCGGGACGGTGTTGGTGGAGAAGTAGCGCGTGTTCCAGTCGCCGTCGAACGCCTTCTCGAACTCGTTGCCGTTCTGGCCCGGGTTGCTCGTCGTGGAGCCCTTCACGTCGACCGGCGTCTGGAACTGCTTGAGGTACGCCTCGGCGTCGTAGCCTTCACCGGCCTTGATGGTGGAGCGGGTGAGGGTCGCGTTCAGCGCCCATTCGCCGCGCAGGATCATGAAGGCGCGCTCCACGTAGCCGATCATGGTGTCGGCGTAGTCGTGCTGTTCGACGCGCTCGCGCAGTGCGGTGAGCTTCTCCTCGGACTTCCATTCCTCGGCGAGCTGGGTGCGTGCGGCGTCGGCGAAGAGGCTGTTGACCTCCTCTTCGACGGCGTCGTGGCGCAGCCACTTGATTTCGGCCACGCGGGCCTTGCCGTCGTTATGCGCCGTGTGGATCACCAGCTGCACGCTCTTGGCCTTGAAGGGGGTGGTGAAGCTGAAGGAGAGCTGCTGTCCGGCCGCTTCGGACTCGTAGCCGGTGATGACGTCCGTGTACGAATCGGGGTCTCCGGTGAGCGACGCGCGGATGGAGAACCTGGTCGGATAGCCGTCCTTGGAGCCGCTGTCGTGGCTCTGGAACAGGAAGCGGTTGAGGTCCTCCACCTTGCCGAAGTTCATGGTGATGACGGTCTCGCCGGCGTCATGCGCCGAATACATGCTCTTCCAGTTGTTGTCGAAGGCCTTGTCGATGGAGTAGTTGTTGTTGAAGCCGGGGATGCTCGCCGTATAGCTGGTCACGGGAGCCTGATAGCGGGCCAGGTAGTCCGCGGTGTTCCAGTTGGGCGTGGCCGAGAGGTTGGCGCGGACGATGCCGGCGCTCTCATCCACCGTCGCGGTCCCGTCGTCCGCCGCCGCAGCGTCGTCCTGACCGCCGTCCGCAGGCTGCTGGCCGGCGGCGTCGGCGGACTGATCCGACCCGTCGGCGCCGTCCGTCTCGGCATCCTCGTTCGGGTATTCGACGACGGCCCCGTCCTGCGTGACGTCGTCGGCGTCGAGGACCGTGTCGGCATGGTCGGCGTGCTCGGCGAGCTGCTGCTCCAGCAGCTGCTGCAGCTGCGCCTCGTCGGCGTGGACGTGGGGCGTCGGCATGGCCAGCATGACCGTTCCTGCGAGCAGGGACGAGACCGCCGCCATGGCGATGGTTCGATGGGCGGCACCGCGCAGCGACTTCACGCGCCTGTGTAGCGTCACCTTGTTCTCCTTATAGTGCGGTTTCGATCCGTGGAGTCACGGACGAATCGTGTTCTCTTCTCGTGCCGCGCGGGCTCGTTTCCGCGGTACGGCACGGTGGGTGCGGCGCATCGGCTGAGGACGGGGCAAACCCAATAATTCCAAGGTTTCTCCCCACTCGCAGTTGGCCGCACTGGAGGCGCTCCCGGCAGCGTGTGCGGGAGTCCTGTGCAAGACATACGTCGTAGGACGCTACCACGAACCGTGGCGTTATCTCCGCCGGCGAAAACGCCCGGATTGCGTCGTCGTCTACGCCCCTGTCTACTCCCTGTTGGCGTCGCGTCCGACACGCCGAAGCGTCTCGTCGATCTCCCGCATGATCTTCCCGGGATGGGACAGCGCGCTGCCGACGCGGGCGCACCCCACGAACAGCGGCCACAGAGGCAATCGGGCGAGTTTCGGATAGTAGATGCGCACCCATTCCCGGTCGGGCAGCAATCGTCGCATCCAGTAGTCGGCCAGAAAACCGATACGGCCGGTCTTCCCGCCGCTGCGCTCGCGGTACGCGGACGCACGCCGCTGCACCTGCTTGGCGATCAGCAGGTCGGCGTTCCCGTACGTGCCGCCTCCCATGATCTCGGCCAGCATCTCGCCTTCTCGCTCCCCCAGCCGGTCCGCCCAGTCCTCGGGATGGTCGAACAGCGTGCGCGACAGCGACCATACGGTGCGTTCGAATCCGCCCATGCCCATCGCGTCCAGCGTCTCCCCCATCGCCGCCCAGTCGATGACGTCGCGGTAGCGTTCCCGCAATACGATCGTGTCGGCGAGGAACCGCAGGCCGAACCCGGTGCAGTTGTAATGCTTCCACATGTGCGCCACATGGAACAGGTATTCCTCGTCCGGAGGCAATCGATACGCGCGCCCGTCATCGCTTACGGCGAGGCTCCACGGGTTGCGGTAATGCTCCAATACGTCACGGCTGTAGAATCCGTTGGCGCTTTCCATGTCGGACATCATCGCGCGATGGAATTCGACATGCAGGCCGTCCTTGACGAATCCCAATTCACGTTCGGAATCCTTGTTCCGCGTGTATCCGAGTCCGGTCATGACATCCGTCATGATGGATTCCGCTTCGGCGGTGCGCGTCACATCCGCGGCCTTGTTTTCGACGAACGCGACCACCAGATCCTGGTCGCCCATCGAACGCAATCCCGGCTGCGGATAATAGGCGACCATATCGATGCCCTTCAACGTCAGCCATGACAATCCGTGTGCGGCGAATTGCGCGAGGAACGTGTCGCGCTCGGCGTCATAGGCGAACTGGCGGTACAGCGTCAGATCCGATTCGCGACGCCACCGGGAGAGCGTCGGCGCATCCATCGTCTCCGCCGCCTCCTCGGGCAGTCCGGCGAAGCACAGCGCTTCGATGCTCTGCGTGTGCGCCATCGCATGGATCGCCGCCCAATCCGCTGCCGTCAATCCTGCAAGCGAGCCCGCGTCGACGGTCGTGGCGCGCAGTCCGGCGGCAGACAGACGGATGATGGCATCGACGTGGATGACGGACGGCGAAATACGGCTGTCGGCGTTCATGCGCGCGGGTCCTTCCGGATTCGTGGATGATGATGCTCCTCGCATCATACCGTCCGCCCTCCATCGCAATCGCCGTCGCATTCCTTCTCCGTAATTTCCTCATGACTTCTCCGATGATTCTCAGCAGGATTCATCGCCTATTCATGCAAATTCCAATACCATGAATCCGCTATTCGCTTCCGCGGATGACAATCCTTATTGTCGCGATATTGTCTTTATAATGGCAATCGTATTGTCCGCAGGTATTCCCACGTATTAAGGATCGAATTATGGCATCTCTGCTTCAGGGTTTTGAGGAAGTCCGTCTCATCAAGCCGATCGGCAAGACCGTGATGACCGTCACCGCGTCCGCCGTGCGTTTCAACAAGGCCACCGCCGCCGCCCTCGGCTTCCCGGCGTACGTCAAGGTGCTCGTCAACGAGAACGCCAAGCAGATCGCGATCGTCCCGACCACCGCCAAGGCGGACAACGGCATCAAGTTCAGCAAGGGCGAGGACAAGCAGACCGCGTCCATCAGCGTCAAGGATGCCACCGTCATCGAGGCCGTGACCCGCTTCTTCGAGTTCGCCGAGGCCCCGGAGGGCGAGGTCGCCTACCAGTCCGTCACCGGCGAGGCCCACCAGCTCGACAAGGTCGTGATCTTCAACGTCGCCGACGCCGTCGCCGGCACGATGAAGCGCCGCGGCCGCAAGAAGGCCGCCTGATCCGTCACGCGCACCCATGACGCCTAGGCCGGTCGCCCCACGCGACCGGCCTTTTCCGTATCGACGCGATCAGCCCCGCACGTCCCGCCGAACATCCGGATTCGGCGTGGCTGCGTCTACGACATCATCGACATGTCCGGCCGGGACGAAACAGTGGAGGTCACGGTCATCCTGATGCCGACTCCGCCCTATACCACTACACTGGCCATGTACATGCACATACACGGATTGGGGAGAGCATGCGCTCGGCAGAAGAGTTGTTGGAGGAAAACGCCGCGCTGGTGACGTTGTTGCGCACTTGCCGGAAACCCGATACCTGGTGTTCCATCGCCGACCTATGCGCCCATAATCACAGTGCGGTTCGCGTGCTGGAGCACAGGATCGACCCTCGTCATGTTCATCTCGTCGACGATGACGACCATGCCGTCTCGGGCAACGACGATGTTCAGGATTCCCTGTTCCGGGATGATGAGATTCCGCCCGTTGCCGAAGAGGCCAGGAGGCTTCGTGCGGAATGGGATATCGCCCGACGTCTGGTGCGGGACTGGTCCGACAGCGGATTGGATTTTGTGTCCATCTTCGACGACCGGTATCCGCTCCGGCTACGCACGATCGTGGATATGCCGCCGTTCGTATTCGCCGATGGCCTGCTGAATCCGGAGGATTCCGCGGTTTCCGTCGTCGGATCACGTCACTGTTCCCCTGAAGGAGCGCTGTTCGCCCGCCGATGCGCTTCGATGCTGGTCGATAGGCGCATGACCGTGGTCGCGGGTCTTGCGGACGGCATCGACTCGGAGGCTCACCGTGAGGCGCTTCGGCGAGGAGGCCGTACCGTCGCTTTCATCGGCACCGGCATCAATCGCGTGTATCCGGCGACGAACCGTGACCTGCAGCGCCTGATCGCGTCACCGCAGTCCGGGGGTTTGGTGCTGTCTCAGTTCTGGCCGGATACGCCTCCGACGAAGAGCACGTTCCCGATGCGCAATGCGCTTATGTCCGGCTATGGCATGGTTTCGGTGGTCGTGGAGGCTTCGGAGTATTCCGGCACGCGGATTCAGGCCCGTCAATCGCAACGGCATGGCCGTCCGGTCATTCTGCACAGGATGGTCGTGGAACACACGGACTGGGGACGCGCTTTGGCGGGGAAGCCCGGCGTTCACGTCGTCGGTTCCGTTGACGAGGTGGAGAAGATCATCGACCGTCTGCTGAATTTCAAGCGGAATCTAGATGACCTGATAGAACAGACACCGAACCGTGACCATACCCAGTCCCCTGAAGCGAAGATGCAGGAAGGCATATGTCAATGAGTGACGCCGACATTCATCAGGAAATCGTAAATAGTGTCGGAAGGTATGCGCGCACCGTCGTCTACAGCAGCCCCGCCAAGTGCGTGTGCCCAACCTGCGGAGGACCGAAGAGCTCGCGCCCAGATCGTTGTTGGGCTTGCCAGAAGACCATCGCTGATGCAGAGGCCCAAGGCGTTCCGGAGGAGAAGCTTGCGAATCGGGTACGCCTTGGCTATTACGCCATCGAATACCGCGACCGGATGTACAAGACCGTCTTTGGCTATAAGGAGAAGTCTCCCACTTCAACCGAGTATCGGAAGACGGTCGAACTGCTTCTGCTCGACCCGCTGGTTCTTCACTTCCAGTGTCTGACTCAAGTCGCCGGTAATGTCCCGGTTTCGGCTTGGGCGACCGTGCCTTCGACCTCTTCCAGCAGACGATATGGAGAGCAGCATC
Source organism: Bifidobacterium samirii (assembly GCF_003952945.1). Classification (GTDB taxonomy): domain Bacteria; phylum Actinomycetota; class Actinomycetes; order Actinomycetales; family Bifidobacteriaceae; genus Bifidobacterium; species Bifidobacterium samirii. The sequence continues at coordinate 18,046 of NZ_QXGK01000003.1, read as the reverse complement.
CACTCAATGCCATAGTGTCGTCGATTTTCGGCCAGAAGGTTCCCGAAATCCTCTTGAACGCCGAAGAGAAGAAGAAACGACGCTTCTCAAAGTCGTTGTTCTCCGTATCCGAGGAAACCATACCGGATGACATGGCTCAGCATGTGCTGCTCATCGAGGATTCATGGGTCAGCGGCACGACGGTTCAATCCGCTGCCGCGGCTTTGAAACAGGCCGGGGCGCAGCAGGTATCCGTTTTCTGCGTCGCCAGAATTCTTGACCTGGAATACTGCACCGAAAAGCTCGATAAATCCACGGCGCAGGAGTTCCGTGAACGCGAATTCGATCAGGATGCTTGTATTTGGGGTCTGCCACCGCACCCACTGGTCTGAATGGTATCCCTCGACAGACGGATTCCCTGACGCATACCCGAATCATCGGTTCCTGACGCCGAACGGGATGTGCACGGCGGGGATGCGCAGGTCGGGACGGTCGAGGTTCGCGAGCTGGTCGTCGAAGAAGATGTGCGGGCGCAGCTCGTTGAGCACCGGCGTCTTGTCCAGCCCGCCGAGGAAGAACGCATCGTCGACCGTCAATCCCCACCGTTCGAGCGTCTGTATCGGACGCTTGTGGGCCGGCGCGTTGCGCGCGGTCACCAGCGACACCCGCAGCGTCGGATGGCCAGGAGCCTTGCAGGCGCGCGACGCATCCTGCAGCCGGTTGATGCCGGCCAGAAGCCGCTTCAACGGCCCCTCCTCGATCGGCTGGTCGGCGTAGGCGCGTTCATGCTCCGAATACCGTGCGACCGCGGTGGACGGATCCTCGACTCGCGCCTGCTGGAACACGCGCTCCGCGGAATCGCCGGCCAGAACGCCGTCGAAATCGAACGCGACGCGCAGCTCGCCGTCATCCGCGTCCGTCGCGGCATCGGCGCCATCAGTGGCGACGGCGGCATCATCGTGCGGCGTCATCGGACCATCCGACGGCCGATCCGCACTCCCCCGGACATCAGACGACGGCACGCCGGACCGCATCCCGTCGGACGGCAGCACGCAGCCGGCGGGCAGGCCCGCGGCGACGGCGGCATCCACGTCCTGCGCGTCGGCGGTGAGGAACAGCGACATGTCGAACACGGGCATGAACGAGAACGTCGACAGGCCGCTGCGGAACACGGACCGGGTGATGCCCAGCCCGTAATGTTCGATGCTGTTCATCACGCGCAACCCGGTCTTGGGGCTGTTACGCGACATGACGATCACCTCGACGCCCTCATCCGGGTCATCGAACAATTCGTTGAACCGCAGCAGCCGCGAGATGAACGGGAATGCGACGCCCGGCCGGAACGGGTCGTCGATGTGCTGCTCCTGATACGCCTCGTACGCGGCGACGCCCTCCTCGCGGAATATCCGGTCGCTATGCTCCAGATCGAACAGCGCACTCGACGCGACCCCGATCACCAGCGCCTTCCTCGCCAACGTGCTCCCCATCCGCATCCCCTTCCCATTTACGGTCATCCCGATATGACGATGCGCCCCGACCGGAGCCATGCCGTCACGGCATCGGCACCAATCGGGGCGCATCCCAGATCCGAGCCGAAGCGCTCACGTCATCATCTGCCGCCGAGCCTTCGCTCACGCCTGCGATCCGGTCTTCGATCCCTTCTTCTTGTGGCGGCGGCCCTGACGCTTGCCGTCCTTCTCGCCGTAGTAATAGTAGTAGTAGCTGTCCTTGGCCTTCTCCTGTTCGGCGAAGTTCAGCACCATGCCCACGGGTTCGATGTCGAGCGTCTCCAGCTCGTCCATCGTGGTGGTCAGGCGACGCTTCTCGACCACGCCCAGACCGGCCACCATCAGCAGCTGCGCGCCTTCCTTCGCGAACACGGCCGCATCGTTCGACACCTGCATCGGCGCCGTGTCGATGATCACATGGTCGTAGTTGTCGGCCACCTGGTGGATCAGCGCCTTCATGGCCATCGAGTTGAGCAGCACGCTCGGGTTCAGGGTCTGCTGGCCGGAGGTGAGCACGTGCAGGTTCGACTTCCAGTACTTCTGGATCGCGTCGCGCGACGACACTTCGCCGCTCACCAGATGGGTCAGGCCCACGCTGTTCTCGACGTCGAGCGACTTGGCGATGGACGGGTTGCGCACGTCGGCGTCGATCAGCAGCACCTTCGCGCCGTTCTCCGCGAACGCGACCGCCAGATTCGCGCTCGTCGTGGTCTTGCCCTCCGACGGGCTGCTCGACGTCACCACGATCACGTTCGACAGTCCTTCGCCGTTCTCCATGAACGTCAGGTTCGTGCGCAGTCGGCGCAGGTCCTCGGCTTCACGCGACGAGGCGTGGCCGACCATCACCGGCGCCTTCTCGGTGAACACCTCGCCCTGCGTCAGCGTGCCCAGGATCGGCGTCTCGTCGACGATCGCCTGCACGTCGGCCACGGTGCGCACACGGCGGTCCAGCAGGTCCTTGAGCACTGCGGCGATCACGCCCAGCACCAGTCCGCCGGCGAGGCCGACGGCCAGGTTCATCTTCACGTTCGGCGAGCTCGGGGATCCCGGCGTCCCGGCCTTCTGCACGATCGCCAGGTTCACCGGGGAGATCAGCTCGCTGCCGCCCTCGCTGTACAGCGAGCCGGTGATCTGGTCGCGCAGGCTTGCGGCGGCGGCGTTCGCGATCTTCGCCGCCATCTCCGGGTCGGCGTCGCTGACGCTCACCTTCAGCATCATCGTGTCGGTCGGGTTCGACGCGCTCACCTGCCGGGAGAGCGCCCCGACGCTCGTGTCGAGGCCCAGGTCGTCGATGACGGGCTGGAGCACCGCCTCGGTCTTGACGAGGTCCGGGTAGGTGGCGATCTGGGAGCTGATGTAGGATGCGCCCGCGTTGTACGAGTTGGCGTTGCTGCTGTCCGCGGCGGTGTTGCGGTACGTGGCGAACAGCTGTGCGGACGCCGTGTACATGGGCGTGCGGGTGAACGTGTACGCGCATACGCCCGCCACGACCACCACGAACGTGATGACCGCGGTCACCACATGCTTCTTCAGTGCGCCGAGCACGTCGATGGTGATGACGTCGTTATCGACGGATCCCGTGTTCTCCAAACCCACTCCATCCTCTTCCGGTCCGTGCCGTTCTGGCCCTTGTCGTCGCATGCCGCCCGGATGCCCCCGTTCGGATCGTCCGCGTCACGGAAACGGCCTGCGCCGGACGTTCCGACGACGCACGTCCCTGCGCATGCGACACCATGCGCCATTCTACCGGCACCGGCCGTCGAACTCTACTTCGACTGCGGCGTGGTGCGCAGAATCATCTCACTATCTCCACCCTCGGCGCTGGTGATCACGTGGAAGGTGAGCGTCATGCTTTCACCCGGTTCGAGGATCACGTTCTTCGAGCCGACGGTGAGGCCCTCATGCGTGGTGATCGCGTCGAACTGGCCGTCGCCGATGCCGCTGCCGGTCATCGTCCAGTCGGCGAGTCGTCCGCCGGCGGGCGCGTACGCGTGGATGACCGTGTCGATCTCGCCGTGCCGCGGCCGGCTGGTGTCGCCGTCCTCGTAGCCGCGGATCAGTTCGGGCAGGTTCGCCGCGGTGACCGGGTCGAGCGTGTTGGTGAGGGTGACGGTCACGGTGTATCGTTTCGCGCCGTTCGGATACGTCTTGTCGTAGGCGGCGGTGATGGTCCGGTCGAGATACCAGTCCATTTTGCCCATCGTGCCGTCGTTGAGATAGACGCCGGTGACGGGGCGCGCCGGGTCGGTTTCGAGCGCGCCGGAGATGGCCGTGTCCGCGATCTGCGTCTGTTCGTCCTCGTGCGCGCTCCACACGTACGCGTGGCCGTCGGTCACCGACTTGACGAGCGCCTTGACGAGCGCGGTGTTGTCGCCGCCGGTGGAGGCGACGATGTGGTCGAACACGCTGGATGCGGTGTCGGTGAAGAACGCGTTCTGCTCGTCCTGGCTGGTCTTGTCGAAGTAGGTTTGGTTGAGGAGGATCTGCGCGGTGGTGCCGCCGTCGAGCACGGTGCCGTCGGGCAGGGTCATGCCGCCGACCGCGCCGAGGAGGTTCTGCAGGAACACCGGGTCGACGCTGATGACGCCGTCCACGCTCTGTCCGCTGAGGCGCTGCCACATGACCGTGGCGATCTGCGCGCTTCGGGGGAAGTCGGGGGTGAAGTTGACGTCCTGCTGGAAGAACGCCATCTTGGTGCCGAACAGGGTCTTCTCGTCGGGGGTGAGGTCGGCGATGGGTTCGTCCCACTGCTGCGAGGTGGAGGTAAAGTCGCTGATGCTCACATGCCCGTCGCTGACGGTGAGCGTGCCCCACGATCCGGCGATGCCGCCGGTGGCGCGCAGTTCGGAGTTGTTCTGCACGAGCACGAGGTAGGTGCGGGTCGAGCCGCCGGCCGCCGAGCCGTCGGTCGTGCCGTCGCCGCCGGCGAGGCCGAGCATCGACGGCAGGACGTTCGCCGCGCGCGTGACGATGTCGGTGAGCGACGCGAGCTGGTCGAACCGTGTCTGTGCCTGGCTGATCATGTCGGTCAGCCTGCCGATGTGCGTGCCGCCGATCTGGCGGAATCGGTCGGCCGCGTCGGCGATGACCGTGTTGGCGGACGTGAGCCGGCCGGCGGCCTGCTGCATGCCGCCGAGCCGGATGGTGCCGTCGGCGATGCCGATGGTCGTCGGGTCGAGTTCGCCGGCCGCCTGCGTCAGGTCGGGCAGGGCGTTCGCGCTCACGTCGTGCAGGATGCTGACGACGTCGCGCACGGCGCGCACGTCGTCGCCGTAGTACGGGATGAGCGTCGCCGCCATCCAGGCGAGGTTGGACGTCTGCCGGTACGTGGCGTCGATATGCTCGCCGAATGCGCCGATGCTCGCCTTCGCGCCGTTCATGTCGCCGTTGGCGACCTGGCCGCTCAGCGTGGTCGCCGACTGCACCGCGGCCTGCACTTCCGTCTTCGCCTTCAGCGCCGATACGGCGAACCATCCTGCGAGCGCCACGACGACCGCCAGCAGCACGCCGACCCCGATGCCGATGTTCCGGCCGGTGTGCGCCGATCCGCTGCGGGCGCGCCGGGAACCATGACCGCTGCGACCGTCACGACTGCTGCGGGACGATCGCCCGCTTCGCGATCCGCGGCCGACTCCCCCATGCCGCCCATGTCGCGCCGTACCTCGACGCTCCGATCCACCCGATTCTCCATCACGACGATCTTCACCACGAAGCTCGTCCTGCCCCCACTGTCCGTCATCCAAGTTTTCGCTCATGCCGACCACTCTACCTAAGGACCGGTCATGTTCATCCATGCTGCCGCCTATACTGGCATGCAGATCAGCTGGCGCGCCACCCATCGCCTGCAAAGGTGCCGGAGCCGACTGATTCAGTTTTTCGGAAATCCATCTTGGATTGAGTAAAGGCCGGTCCCGGCTACGGGTATCGGCCTTTTACTATGCGTGTGTACGCCCAGACCGATTCATGAGCATGCACTCCCGCAGCCCACGGATGAGAGAGGACGTCATGCGCTCATTCATTATGACAAGTGTCGCTCGGACTTCGATTGGGAGGGATCGCACCTTCACAGTCAAGGACTACATCCGCGACAGGTCGGATTGGCTGTGGTATGCGGCGTTGGCGTTGCTGCCGGTCGACGGGACGGTGTTCGGGGTGCGTATGGCGTACTGGTCGCCGATCGCCCCGTTGTTGTTTCTTGCGTATGCCGTGTGCAATGGGCGTCGTTCACTCGCGCTGGTCCGACGTCATCCGGCGCTGATCGGGCTGCCGCTCGTCTGTCTGGCGGTCAGTGGGTTTGGCTGGCTGACGGTCGGCGCGCATCCGTCGCATGCGGTGCTGTCGCTGTTGGCGTTGCTGTGCGCGTCGGCGACGTTCGTCTCGTTCGCGCTGGCTTGGTCCGTCAAGCGTCTGCCGTTGCGCGCGTCGGTCTCGGTGGTTACGGCCGCGTATGGGGTGGCGTTCGCGTTCGGCGTGTTCACGTGGCTGATCCAACCGGGTCATCTGGATATCGTGTTCCTGCGCAATCCGTTGATGAATCTGTATCTGCGTCAGTATTTCGTGGTCCGTCCGCAGTTCCTGTTCGCCGAGCCGAGTTATATCGGCGTGCATGTGTTCGGCGTGCTGCTGCCGTTGTTCTGGCTGTCGCGCGACCGCCGGCTGCCATGGCTGATCGGCGTGTTCGCGCTCGGGTCGGTCGCGATGGGGTGCGGTGTGCGCATCGTGTTGGATTGCATCGTCGCCGCGGTCGTATGTCTGGTGATGATGGTCCCGTGGCGCGGGACCGTGCGTCGTCTGCGTCGCCGTCCGCGCATGATGGCCGCCGTCGTGGCGGGGTTTGTCGCGTTGTGCGGCGCGGCAGCGGCGATGATGGCCGCCCAGCCGCGCATCCGTTCGATCCTGTCGCACGGGCTGCTGTCCGGCGACGTGTCGATGAGCGCGCGTCTGTTCCGGTCTTTGGCGCCGATGGTCGCCGCGCTGCGTGATCCGTGGCATCTGCTGTTCGGGTTCGGCGCGGGCAATGTGGGCGAGGCGATGGCGCGCGGCTATGCGGAGGCGTCGGCCTGGTATACGACGCATGGCGGCATGATGACGGGCGAGATCGCGCAGTTGGCCGACCCGTATGCGCCGGTCGCGAACCGGGCGGGCAATGTGTTCACGATGGACGCATACGTGTCGTTCATCACCGAATTCGGTCTGATGCCGTTCGTCGTCGCCTGCATGCTGATCGTCCGTGCGATGGTCCGCGGATGCGCGATCCGCAGGACCTCGACCTGCGCCGACGGCGGAACCGTCAAATTCCTCTGCTGCTGGCTGCTGCTTCTTACGTACCTGTACGCCCAGTTCGAGGCCTACGCCTTCTACGCGCTCCCCCTGTTCCTCTGGTACCTGCACTATGGTCCGCAGACGATGCAGTCGGCGTGAGCTGGGCTTCCCCATCAATTCATGATTGTCATCAAACGGAAAATCTCGGTTTTCTTCGTGACGACCGGACTCCTCGCAACAAGTCCCGGAAAAGTGGCCAATTTGCCTTGCCAAAAATGAAAATATTGGCAACGTTGCCTTGCCAGGGTCTTCCACCTGCACTGTCCTGGCAGACTCTGCAGCAGCACTGACGCGACACGCCCGGAGTGCGTATACAGAACGTCCGATACCCCACAGAATCAGCCAAAAGTCGCCCCAATCCGCCGTTCCGTACCCGTAATCCGGGCGTGTCGAGACGATGGAGATGCCGATGCGGCCGCTTCCATGACGCCGCTCAGCGGGCGCGGTAGATGTCGAGGCCGTCTTCGGTGGTTTCGACCAGGTCGTAGTGGGCGTCCAGTTCGGGTTGGATCACCGGTTCGTCGAGGGCGGCCGTCGGGTTGACGATCAGGTATTCGGTGCGCGGCGTCGCGTACATGTCGCGCAGCCACGCCTTGTAGCCGTCACTGAACAGCGCCTGCCAGTCCTGCAGATTCGCCAGCGGATAGGCCGGCGTCACGTCGTACCGTTCGTAGACCACCGCCGGCAGTCCGTAGAACGCGACCGAACCGTGCGATTCACGCACCACGCGTTCCACGGCGGGATTGTCGTATGTGGGCCATCCCATCAGATGCCGGTGCTCAATCACGGCGTAGGCGCTCAGCAGTCCGAACACCAACGTGAGCACGGTGGTGTATACGATCGGCCGACGTACCAGTTCGCAGCACCAGACCATCAGTACGGGCAGAAACGGCACGGCGATGACAACATAGTGCTTGTAGGGTTCGCTTACGGCGAAGAACACGGTGAGCGTGATTCCCGCGGCCATCATGGACAACGTCAGCAGATCCCGCTGCCGGCGCAGGATGCGCAGGAGCGGCACCAGGATCATCAGCATCGGCACGCCGAGTATGAGCGCCATGTCGTAGATCTTCCCTGATGTCACCAGTCGTGTCGGGGCGTTGCTGATATGGCCCAGGTTGTAGATCAGCGTGCCGTACATGAAGTCGTCGAACGCGCCGCGGGCGGCGAAGTAAATCGCGAACGGCGCGTATAGGAGCAGCATGCCGCCGATGAACGCGAGCGCGCAGTGGGCGAGGTTGGCCCAGCGTCGGTTCGCGACCAGCCAGATGACCATCGTCAGGGTGAGGACGCATACGCCGATGGCGTTGGTGGCGCGGGTCATCAGCGAGGCGCCGCATGCGATGCCTTGGGCGAGCGCCGTCGCCGGCGCGATGCGGTCGGTCCGTCCGTCGCCGATGGCCTTCATGTCGCATACGGCCAGCCAGAGCGCCGCCGCGAGGAACGGCAGGCATACCGTTTCACACATATTCCATGACGGAATCAACAGTTCCGACAGCCACGGCAGCAATGTCCATAGGATGAGAACTCGCACCGCGATGTGCAGCGTGCGTTCGGCCAGTTCGTCGATTACGAGCCAGAGGAACAGCATGGTGACGGTGATGAGTATGGCATCGACGATCAGCACACCTACGGTGGAGCCGGTCAGCACGTATCCGACTGCGTTGGCCAGGAAGATCAGAGGCCCCTTATGATCCCAGTAGTCGACGTACGGCAGTCCGCCGTCGGCCCAGATCCTGCCCGCCAGTGCGAAGATGTCGGAATCATACGAAATCGTATGATCATGGAACAACGGTGATTCCGTGTCCGCGAGCAGCAGCGTCGACGCCACCACCAGCAGGTTCAGCAGGCCCCAGCCCGCCGATCTCACTAAAGAAGCAGCTTTTCCCCTACCGGTACGCGACCGGTCCGTCTTCACATGTTGATGCATATCAACCAGTATATTGCCAGTGCAGTATCTATTAATATAAGTTTTGAATGAATAAATTCACACACATATTTCAACTTAACTCATTTTGAAATTACCTTAAATCCTTTAAATAGATTAAGAATTTTTATAAACAAAATATGACCTATTATCCACAATCGATGAGACTGATGTCAAAAAAAGAAGTCCATCGCGTTTCCCACTCATCAACTAAACTTCGAATCTCAGTTTCCGAATAACGCCTCCCCACTTCCTCGGCAGTCAATTCACCATGTGCAATCTGATTTCTCTCTACAACAATCATATCCAACTTATCATTAATCGGCCCTAATTGTTGAAGCGCCTGACTAAGATTAAACACACGACAAAATAATTTAAGTTGACTTCTCTTCATGTACTCACCGTTGTCCGGCCAAGTATTACAAAGCAATGAGGCATCACCTTCTATCCGCCCCAAGAGATCAGGAAGTGTTCGCTCCCAAATAGTTGAACGTTTTATAGATTGATCTCGAAGTGCATTAATTTGATTAAAAATTCCAATTAGACGAAATGGCATCGTTAAATTTTTTTGTTTACCGCGGAACGTAGATGCCGTTTCAATCAATTCTTGACACAAAGACTTTACAGTCTTCTCATACGCACCAAACAGCATAACAATGACAAGGCCTCTGACACTCTTTTGCACAGTAGGAGAAATTCGTGGACTCTCATCAGATAAATCAGCGTTCGGATGCGTAGCGTTTATAAGGTCCCGTATACAGCTCATTCTATGATGAAAATCATTTTCAATCGATTCCAAGTTAACATTTCTCATGCGCTCAAGAACCCATCCCTCGACAACTCAATCCTGCGACGAACTTTGACAGCAGAGTTAGTTGCACCAATTACTGAATTAACAAATTCACGGCTCTCCATCCAGCATTGATCATTCGATGGCTCCAGACGAGAATTTTTCTTAAGAGCTAAAGCAGCCCCCACAGAGACTCCTTCGTAGAAATTAACTGGAGTTGTCGACCTAGAACGAGTGAGTCCATTCGGAAAGCATTCTGCAAGAAAATCAAAAGTTCTCTTAAAAAGTAAAGTTTTTTCTTCTAGCAAATCCACATGAGAAGAGGCGAAATCAGTATATGAATTGAGGAAATCTTTCACAGAGTGATTAAATTCCTTATATCTATCATAAAAAGCAAAGAAACGAAGTACATATTCCTCTCTCGTACCGTCCTTCTCCTTTACCAAGGGCAATTTAACAACTTCTCTAAAGGGCCCATACTGCGATAGATCCTGCAGCATATCCATAAAATCTCCGCGGAAAATGCATTCCCGCACTTCTTGTGGAGTTAGAGTCACGCCACCAGTATTCAATCTCTCAAATAAATCAAAACGAACTTGCTTGTCGCTTTTATCATTAAGCACAGTAATCTTCACCGGCCTGTCAAGAAACAAGTCGGCCGTATCTTTAGGTAGTTCATCAAAGGTTAAATCATTAATTGATTTAAGTTTTTGCAGACCTTGAATCTTTAATGGTTCCTTGCTGAGTCCAGCATCAATGCGCTGTGTTTCCGTCCCCGCGAACGATACAAGAGATAAGGTTCTCTGCAAGCCATCTACAATTTCCCATTGCATGCCATCATTCTCATTTAAATTTGTTGCCATAAACAAATTAGGGATTGGGATACCCAAAAGCAAAGACTCAATTAACGCCGACTGTCTCTCCGCATTCCATCGAAATTGTCTTTGATAGGAAGGAGCTATTTCAATTCTTTTAGAAGAAACTCGTCTAATTACTTCATCAACAGTTAAGTCATAGTTATCAAAATCCACCTTTCTCCGCTGTTGCAACAACTCTTCACGTATCTCCGATTGATTCATCACCGACATCCTTAATCCGTTTCATAAATAGTGACCATTAGATTTTATCACATATTTTCAAGAATAAACAATTATATATTTTATACAAACAAGTGGGGCACTTCCGCCTGAAGGATTATCGGTATCCGTTCTTCTTGGAAAGGGCAAGTTCCGTTCTCTCATGAGCAGCTATCCTCAGATTCCAAAGTCTGATATGGAATTCCCGACGATTGGGAGAATTCACCGCTATGGCGATAAGAAATTCTGCTGGTTCTCTCCCACCCCAGCTAGGAGCAAACAGAATCAGCAGAACGCTTTCATAAGCGCAATAGATGACAATCTTAGCTATCGAGTGGAACCGCTGCTATTTTGCGGCTCATGATGAAGCGCGGCACTAATATTCTTGATTCGCTGCAACAAGTCGTCATAAGTCATAATTTCCACTATGTTTTTATACTGTCTCTTAATTAGTTCAAAGTCATTCTTCTGCCGTTCATTAAAATCCTTGCTTCTCCCCAAGAGCAGAAGACCTTGAGGATTCAAAATCTTGACTTCAATCGCATCAGGTAGAAAATCATACATCTGCTCACAAAGCTTTTTCTTACCAGTTTTTTCTAATGCGTTGAGACATTGGAGATACTTCTCCATTTGCTGCACTGCGCCAGCGAGTTCACGTACAGGTATATAATTATTACGATATGAAGGTTGTTCAGTCAGAATTTTGACATTCGCTTTTTTAATTTCCAGTACATCGAGATATCCATTTGCATCAACCAAAACAAAATCTGGGCGCTTGTCATTACGGTCCACCCCATCAATTCTCACTTCACGAATACCAGCAATATACTTAGGATAAAGAAGTCGCAGAATGCTATACACCTTCTCCTGCCACTCTTCTTCACTCACAACTTCTTCTTGGCTTAAGATATTTTCGAATTCTTCTTGAATCTCATCAATTCGATCACGTTCATCATCAAGTCTTTTTTGAAACAATGTTTTTTTACGAGAGAATCTATCTGACAGAGCTTTATTTTTTCTTCTCAAGATAGCATCAAACTTTTCTTCATGGTAATTTACCAGCGGGAAAAACTCCTCAACAATAGAAGCAATTCGAGCATTTACATAGCGATTTAACTCAGCTGTTTTAGGAAAGTTCTTAATTAAAAACTCATAGTCATTCTTTGGAATGCAACACTCCTTTGCGCTCCCACCTATATATACGTCAGAGTTTATAACTCTATCAATTTTAGGGAGAATACAAACATTCCGAGAAGCAACAAAATGACGTTCATACAGATTGAAAGAATTTGAGAAATAGAAATCATGATCAACACCAAAGACATCTTTATCTATTCTAGTATATTCCACACCCACCTCACCAACACAGAAAAGCAATTCATCAGCATCATCTGAATATATAATATGCTTCTCGGTAATATGGAAACATGTTTTGATGTGCCAGACACCTTCGTCTCTTAATTTATCGAGAATTTCTTCAGCTGTCATGAATTCTGGCCAATAAATTAAAACCAACTTATCATCTCTGCGTTCAAAACGAATAGTCATATCAACCTCACCAATTGATAATATAATATCCAATACGACTTGCTTTGCGCCACCTTCTTAGCGAGATAAAACAAACCAAGTCACGTTGATTGAAACTACATGAATTGCGAAATTTGTTCCAACCATTGTCGAACAAGATCACTCGCATCACTCGCCAGACCGTTAATCATTGATGTTCCAATTGGGGCAATGATTCTTTTTATCAATCGCAAAAGTCCACAAATCTTCCCCCCGTATCCGGTGTTGGCGAATCGATCTCGGTAATTGTTTCCTGAATAGACTCGCGTAGTTCTTGATCATCTTCAGCAGGTAACTCCAGATTATCCAACTTAGTCAAGATGTCCTGCAGGATATCTTTTAGCTCCTCGGAATCATCACTACCAATACGAATAGTCCGTTCCTGATGTACATTCTGTCCGCTCAACGCAATCTACGCATTATCTCCAGCATTAATGGTGATAGTATTATTAGAAGCCGCAAATGATGTTTCACCTATCATAGTCGGTTCCGCATATAGAGGAATAGTTACCGGCTTTTTATTAATTTCTTTTTGAATTTCTTCACGCATTTTCCGAATCGCATTCTTATTGATTTTGAATGATGATGACATTCATCCACCTTTGATATCGGTTTACCAAATTATACTTACTATCTCGAGCACCTCATTAATCAGAATTGCTCAAGAAAGTAAAATATAATAAATAATGTTACTCCAACTCCAATTCGAGGTGACAGTGTTTTGTTGGACTTTGTTGTCTGAGCAGTCGTTTGTCAGTGTCGTGGATAGCACTCAGACGACGAACCACAGCCGGACACGCCTGTCCATGATGTTCATGCTCAGCCTTGATGTGGCTCCCTTGTACCAGACTATGTACTCGTCCAGAATCACCAAGAGCCCGTAAATGCTCACGCCTCAGAAACTCCTCTTTGTTTTATCAAGTCGGTGTTTTTCGTTAAGGATGGCGATGTTTTACTGGACTCCATTGTCTGGCGCTAAGAATATTCGCATCAAGACCGAGCATGAATCGGCCTCATAGCCGGACCATCGGTCCCAGACTAATCGCACGAACGTATACGATATCGGGTTGAGCAATTCCGGAAACAACAAAGTTCAGACACAAGCCCCCCCCCGCTGAATAGACACACTCTAAAATGGCTTACCATTATGTCTGCTGCGAGATAGAGCGTCGTATGGAATTACACTACGGCAGTCGGTCTTCTCAATCTTCCATTGTCCCAATGGAAAACGTAGCGGGCAACAGCACCTTCGCAAGAAGCGGTTACAAAAATCGATGATGACGGCACCCGGGAACCATCTCCACATCTTAATCGTTACCTTTGGAAGGCGAACATGATTCTCAATCTCACCAGAATCAGAGACTTCAACAAGCCACGCATTCGCTACCGGACGACGCAACGCAACAGATAAGGAAAAAGATTGCACGACAAATTTCACAGAGTCGTTCTCTTCGAACCGAACGATATGACGTAACGGTTCTCCATCTTCGGTAACACGATTGCAATACCGTTTCAACCAGTTTGCTCGAGGTTGAGGCCAATCAGTCGTTTCGATAATTTTAGCGTCATAAAGAACGAAACCAAAAGCCGGCCGCACGGCAATATCAATTCGCAGACGATTCAATACTGAATCCCATACCAGTCCATGATCATCCCATTCAATGTTCAACACAGCTGGAGGCAGTACCGTCTCCGCTCTGAATATCTGCCACCCCATACCAATCGCTGATATGAGAGCGAGCAACAGAGTGACAGCTTCCCACCAGCTCATCGAACTTGTTTCAACACACGTCATACTTATAATTGTATAAAAGGGGCTTCATTTTCATCTCTTATGATGGATGCTATATGACAGCCGCCAAATAGCATCCATCTCCTATATCTAATAATGGTTGGAGACGAGGACCACTCGGCCTTCGGCAACATCGCGCAGGTGCTGACCATATGGGGACTTGCCGTACCGGTCGGCGGACTGCAGCAGCGCTTCACGGTCGATCCAGCCGTTCTCGAACGCAATCTCCTCCACTACCGCGATCGGCAGGCCCTGGGCGCGCTGCACGGTGCGCACGAACTCGCCCGCCTCGTACAGCGAGTCCATCGTGCCGGTGTCCAGCCACGCGTAGCCGCGGCCCAGCGTACGCACGTTCAGGGACCCGTCATCCAGATACATCTGGTTGAGGTCGGTGATCTCCAGTTCTCCACGCGCGGAGGGCTTCACCTGCTTGGCGAATTCGACAACGCGGTTGTCGTAGAAGTACAGGCCCGTCACCGCGTAATGGGATTTCGGCTCGGCGGGCTTCTCCTCGATCGACACGGCCTTGTTGTCAGCGTCAAACTCCACCACGCCGTAGCGTTCCGGATCGTCCACATAGTAGCCGAACACGCTCGATCCTCCGTGTTCAGCGCGGTCAGCCGCCTTACGCAAGGTCGTGCCAAGGCCATTGCCGTAGAAGATGTTATCGCCCAGCACCAGTGCGCACGGCTCGCCGTCAATGAACTCCTCGCCCAGCAGGAACGCCTGCGCCAGACCGTCGGGAGAAGGCTGCACGACATAGCTGAAGTGCACGCCATATGCCGAACCATCGCCAAGGAGCCGTTCAAAGTTCGGCAAATCCTTCGGCGTGCTGATAATCAAAATGTCACGAATACCCGCGAGCATGAGTACGCTCAGCGGGTAGTAAATCATCGGCTTGTCGTACACCGGTAGCAGCTGCTTCGACGTGACCGTCGTCAACGGGTACAGCCTCGTGCCCGAACCACCGGCGAGAATAATGCCCTTCATAATCGGAACGCCTTCCTATATATACACATTTGACAAGCAAACAAGTCCCAGCTTACCCGCATATCCTCTCACATGCAGCAGCGCCCACGCCCAACCACTCCCCTAATACGCAATACGTGACAGACAACACGACGCTCCCGCCCGTTACCATGTTTGGTAGGTCCGATAGTCGGGACCTGGTCGCCGGTTCCAGTATGACTTTCCTATCCTATTGTTGATGATCCGGAGGGACGTTGTCGTCAGTGGCTCCTGCATGCAGGTCACTCTGTTCATAATGGTGGGGCGCCGCACACTATCTGCGCGACGCCCCACCACAGTCCGTCAAGAACACGGACCGTTACCTACTACTTGCCCAGCTCCTGCTTCACGTAGGCGCTGAGGGTTTCCTCCCAGTCCGCGGGCGTGTAACCGGTCGACCCGATCTTCGACAGGTCCAGCGCGGAATGCGTGGGGCGCGGGCTCACCGGGTTCTTCGCGTTCGCGAAGTACTCCGCGGTGCTGATCGGCTTCACCCGGTCGCCGTTCCCGTTCGTCAGGTCGAACACCTCGGCCGCGATCTCGGCCCAGCTCCTCACCGCGCCCGAACCGGTCAGGTTGTACGTGCCGTACGGGGCGCGGCTGTCCAGCAGATGGAAGATGGCCTCGGCCATGTCCTTGGTGAACGTGAGTCGGCCGTACTGGTCGTCCACCACGGTCACCTGCTCGAGAGCGTCCTGCGGGTCCGCGACACGGTCCGACAGCGTCATCATGGTCCTCACGAAGTTGCGGCCCTCGCCGATCACCCAGCTCGAACGCACGATGTAATGCTCCGGCGCGTTCGCCACCGCGATGTCGCCCGCCGCCTTGGTCTGCCCGTACACGCCCAGCGGGGAGAACGCCTCGCCCTCCGCATGCTCCCCGGCGGTCCCGTCGAACACGTAGTCCGAGCTCACATGCACCAGCGTGATGTGATGCTCCGCCGCCACGCGCGCCAGCAGGGCCGGGCCCTGCGCGTTCGCCTTCCACGCCGCCGCACGCCCCTCGGGGGTCTCGGCCAGGTCGACCGCGGTGTAGGCGCCCGCGTTGATGATGGTCCCGTACAGACTCCAGTCATACCGGTCGTAGGCAGTCGGGTCGGAAAAGTCGAACCCGTCGATGTCCGTGTACTCGAACCCCTCCAGACCATGCGCCTCCGCGTACGCGCGGATCGCACGGCCCAATTGTCCGTTGCAGCCGGTCACCAGCGTGCGCTTCGGCGCCATCGGACGCGCGTCCCTGAGCATCGGGTGACGCGTGTCCGCGTCGCTCAGCTCGCACTCGTCCAACGGGATCGGCCACCCGATCGCCAGATCCGGGTCCGCGAGGTTCACGAACGTGTACGAGCCCTTCTGCTCCAGACTCCAATGCGCGTTCACCAGATACGTGTACGCGGTACCATCCTCCAACGCCTGGAAGCTGTTGCCCACGCCACGCGGCACGAAGATCGCCTTCGACGGGTCCAGCACCGTGGTGTACACCTGGCCGAAGCTCTCGCCCGGACGCAGGTCCACCCACGCGCCGAACACCGAACCCGCCGCGATGCTGATGTACTTGTCCCACGGCTCCGCATGGATGCCGCGCGTCACGCCCTTCGACGCATTGAAGCTGATGTTGTTCTGCACCGGACCGAAATCCGGCAGACCCAGTCCGGTCATCTTCGCGCGCTGCCAGTTCTCCTTGAACCAGCCACGATTGTCACCATGCACCGGCAGATCGAACACCAGCAGACCCGGAATATTCGTCTCCGTAACCTTCAGTTCCTTACCGAACTCCATACCAGTCACCTCCATCACGAACGGCTCCCCCGGACGCCACGGTCCGGAGGAGCCACACCCCTGTTTCAGCGGCAGCCGCTCACTGGCCCTGCCGCTTGTACTTCGCCTCGGTCGCGGCCTTGGCCGGCTCCCACCACGCACGGTTATTCACGTACCAGTCGATCGTCCCGCGGATGCCCGCCTGGAAATCCGTATGCGACGGGGTCCAGCCCAGCTCGCGGCGCAGCTTCGTCGCGTCGATGGCGTACCTGCGGTCATGGCCCGGACGGTCCTTGACCCAGTCGAAGTCGTCCGGATCCCTGCCCATCACGGTCAGGATGTCACGAAGCACGGTCAGATTGTTGCGCTCGCCGTCCGCGCCGATCAGATACGTCTCGCCCAACCGGCCTCGGGTCAGGATCGTCCACACGGCCGAGCTGTGGTCCTCGGTATGGATCCAGTCGCGCACGTTCAGACCGTCCCCGTACAGCTTCGGACGCTGGCCCTCGAGGATGTTCGTGATCTGACGCGGGATGAACTTCTCCACATGCTGGAACGGACCGTAGTTGTTCGAGCAGTTGCTGATCGTCATGCGCACCCCGAACGTGCGGTGCCACGCGCGCACCAGCAGGTCCGAGCTCGCCTTCGTGCTCGAATACGGGCTGGACGGACGGTACGGGGTCTCCTCCGTGAACCTCGCCGGATCGTCCAGGGCGAGGTCGCCGTACACCTCGTCCGTGCTCACGTGATGATAGCGCACCCCGTACTTGCGCGCGGCCTCCAGAAGCCGGTACGTGCCCTCCACGTTCGTACGCAGGAACGGCTCCGGGTTCGCAATCGAGTTGTCGTTGTGCGACTCGGCCGCGTAGTGCACGATCGCGTCATGACCCGGGACCAGACGGTCCAGGAGCTCAGCGTCGCAGATGTCGCCGTGCACGAACTCCACACGATCCCCAAGGATCCCACGGATGTTCTCCAGATTGCCCGCATACGTCAGCGCGTCCAACACGGTGACATGCACGTCGGGATGGTTGTCATACACGTAGTGAACGAAGTTCGACCCGATGAAACCACAGCCACCGGTCACAATGATGTTCCTCGGAGAGAAAAAATCTTCAGCCATAACTTTATCCTAATCTTGTGCGCTCACATTTCATGATTGAATTCTAATCATGCCATATAAGCTTGTCTGTATACGCGACGTGCCTCACGTTTTTTGAGCGCGTAGGGTGTGGTGGTGCCTCATCGGGAATGAGCGCGAACGGTATCGGTCCTGTTTGGCTTGTCTTATGGAAGACAGGATCAGCATGGCGACGAAGCGGCA
>NZ_QXGK01000029.1 GCF_003952945.1 Bifidobacterium samirii | reverse complement strand
CCAGGTGAGACGCCCGGTCCCTTTCCGAACCCGGAAGCTAAGGCCTGGCACGGCGATGGTACTGCACTCGATAGGGTGTGGGAGAGTAGCACACCGCCGCATCACACATCGAATCCCCGGTAGAGCCCAGCTCCCGGGGATTACTCGTATCCGGACATATCCCGATGGGGCAGAGGGATACATGCCATATATACGGGAATAATGTTCTCTGACATTCAGAAGGTCTTCCTATGATTCTGGACAGCAGTCTGATTGGTGCTTTCGAACGTAGGAATGGTACTCTTGGACAGTTCCCGGCACCAGCCGGGGTGATCCTCCTAATTAGTACAGGTGGGTGTCTTCCCTGCATTTGCGGGGGTTGCATTCATTTCTTGTGATATATTTACCTGTAAGCCTAAATAGTATAGATGAAAACCTCTAACCATTATAAGAATTAGCTGTTCTCAAGGAGGAATGATCATGACAGGAGCACGACAAAAACCGCTTGTCATTCCTCGGATGGAGCAGGAGTATTTGGTTTCCAACGCCGGTCTGACTCCGGTGACCGCGCGTCGCGCCATTGAGACCCTTGTCGAGCGTGGAGTCCTTGAGACGATTACAGGAGGGCGACGGAACACCGTGTGGGCGCACCGGGGGATTCTGACGACATTGGACGAATACGCCGAACAGTTGCGGAGGGTGTGAATGGAACGCCATTTTCAGCCGGGTCGGCCGGCATTATCCCGACAGGCGTTGTCCATATGGGCGAAAAGCGTCTACCAGAACCCGCAGGACAATCGTTATCTACAACTCTGGCAGCATATGGAAGACACTTACGAGATAGCTCTTCGAGTGTGGGATGATTTCATTCCCGATGACATCATCAGGCTCCTAGTCGACGACATCGGCGACAGGGACTCCGCTAGGACGTTATACGGCTTCATCGCGGCGAGCCACGACGTAGGCAAGACATCGCCCGCGTTCGAAGTGCAGGTCCCTGCATTCGCCGACAAAGTACGTGCGGCACGATTGTCCATCAACCCTTCCATCGCCCATGACGAGCTACGCCGTCAATACCGCCACGAACTCGTCGGATGCTGGGCGATGGAGGACTGGCTGGCGGCACAGGGGCTGCAAACCGGAACCGGTACGCTGGCGCACGGCGTGGCCGGCATCATCGCCGGTCATCACGGCACGTCACTGACCGCGGAAAAACAGCGCAAACGCAACCATTACCGGTATGAGGAGTTCGCCGGAGGACAAGAATGGGAGACGGTACGGTTCGAATTGCTGGATTGGATCGCCGGAACCACCTCTGCCATATCGACTCTCACAGCATTGGAAGGGCGACCGTTGCGACGTCGTAGCCAAATCCTGTTGACGGCATTGGTCATCATCGCCGACTGGATAGCAAGCGACAGCCGGCTGTTCCCGCTCAACGAATCCGAAACGGACGACTATGGATTCAACCCGGCGAAGCGTGCGGCACGGGCATGGCGAATGCTGTCGCTTCCCAAGCCTTGGACGGCCATGGAGACAACGCAATCCGCCGACGAATTGTTCTCGAGCCAGTTCGACATTCCCGGCGCGAAACTTCGCCCGGTACAGCGTGAAGCCGTACGTATGGCTCAGGAAACCGCCGAACCGGGACTGATGATCATCGAGGCGAACATGGGCGAAGGAAAAACCGAAGCGGCACTGCTGGCCGCGGAGATCCTCTCCGCCCGATTCCATTGCGGCGGCGTCTATTACGCGCTGCCCACACAGGCGACGGTCAACGCCATGTTCACCCGCATCCTCGACTGGATCGCTCATCTTCCCGCATCGGAACGTTGCGCCATGGCATCACTGTTCCTCGCCCACGGCAAAAGGGAGCTGAACGATTCCTATGAAGATCTGCGCGAACGCTGGTTCGACGAAGGCCACGGCATCGATGACGGATTATACGAGGGACAATCCATCGGATTCGTGGACATGGACGATTGCGAAGGCGAGACGGACGGACCGCGACGTCATCGGAGTTCCCACGCCATGCAGGCCGTGGTCAACTCATGGCTGACCGGTCGCAAACGCGGCAATCTATCCAATTTCGTGGTCGGCACCATCGACCAGGTACTCATGGCGGGACTTCGATCCAAACACGTCGTGCTGCGCCACATGGCGCTCGCCGGCAAAGTGGTGATTCTGGACGAAATCCATTCGAACACCGCGTACATGAACGTCTACATGGAAACGGTGCTGGCATGGTTGGGCGCGTACGGCGTGCCCGTGATCATGCTCAGCGCGACGTTGCCGCAATCCAGACGGCAGGCGTTCCTGGAATCCTATCGCAGAGGAGCCGAAGCCGCCGATTCCGTGGAAAGAATGCCCGGAGTGTCCGCGTCCGTCGAAACCATACCGCAGTCCGTCACGTTGTCCCGTCTCAAGGCGAGAAGGGTACGACGGAACGATTGCAAGACCGACACGGCCATGGAACGGCGGCATGATTCATCCGGCCGGGGCCGTCATGCCGCCGGCACAGCATTGGACCTGCGCTATCCGCTGATTTCTCTGGCGACTGCGAAAGGGGCCCGGACGTCGAACCCGGAACCTTCGGGACGTGCCTTGGACGTCGAGATCTCCCTGATGGGTGACGACGACGAAGCACTCGTCTCCCTGCTTCGGGAGAATCTCCGCGACGGGGGATGCGCCGTCGTCATCCGCGACACCGTGGATCGCGCCCAGCATACGTATGATGTGCTGTCACGGCATATGGATATGGATGTCACCTTGGCCCATTCCCGATTCTTGGCCTTCGATCGGGCGCAGCGTGATCGGTCGCTGATCGAGCGTTACGGCAAACATGGCGTGACGGAACGACGGACGGGAATCGTCGTCGCCACGCAGGTCGTGGAGCAATCGTTGGACGTCGACTTCGACCTGATGGTCACCGATATCGCGCCGATCGACCTGATACTGCAACGAGCCGGACGACTTCACCGGCACAACAGAGGAGCGGAGGAGAACGAACGCCCGCGAAGCCTGCGACAAGCCCGAATGATCGTCACCGGCGTCGAAGCATGTTCCGACGGCAAGCCTCCGGAATTCGCCAAAGGATTGGAAAGCGTCTACCAGCGCTATCTGCTGATGCGGTCCCTGGCCGTGCTGCACCCGTCAGCGGACGCCTCTCTACATGTGAGAATGCCCGACGATATTCCGCGACTGGTGCAGACCGTATACGGCGACGTCGAGGTCTGCCCCCGAACATGGGTTGACGGCGGTCACGGGGAGTCGGAGGCGAGAGCGGCCATGCTCTCCGCCATCGCGAACAGCGAGGACGCCGCCCGAAGCCTGCGCATCTTTAACCCGCAATCATCCAAAAGCCCGTTCGCCCTCGACGGGTGGCTGTATGTGAATGTTCCCGACCCCGATACCCCGGGATGCTCGCAGGAGCGTCTGGTGTCCGCGGGTGTAAGGGAAGGCGACGACTGCGTGGAGGTGATCGTGCTCCAACAGGATACGCAGGGGAACCTTCAACTGCCCACATGGGGAGACTTCTCCTCGTCCGATCCGCTGCCTACGGGAATCGGGGTGCCGGACAAGCGGCAGGTGCGCGACATCCTGTCCTGCACGATATCCCTCGGCGGGTCCAGCCTGAAATACTGCGACATCGACGCGTTCATCGAAACCCTTGAACGGGAAGCACCGGAGCAATGGCATGTCTATATGGATCAGAACCGCAATCTGGACGGTCAACTGCTCGTCGTACTCGACGAGCAGGGCGACGCCCGATACACAATACACCGATCAGAGAAGAAGGGTGGGATAATGAAGACGCTGCATTTCCACTATTCAAAGACGAGGGGGTGGACCACGGATGTCGAATGATGCAGTCTCGTTCAATCTGATGGACAGGCCTTGGATACCAGTCACCATGCTTGCCGACGGCAGTCATCGGGAACTGTCGATCATGGAGACGCTCGCGTCATCCAACCGGATCCGATCCATCGACGGGGACATTCCGCTGCAACGATTCGCTTTGAGTCGCATGCTCATCTCGATGCTCTACTCGATTTTCGGAGACGACCTGAGCATGGAGGAATGGCGGACGCTGTTCGACCACGGCGTCGCCGATCCCGAGATCATGGACATGATCCGCGACTACTGCGATGAGTGGCGCTCCCGCTTCGACCTTTTCGACGACACGGCGCCGTTCTACCAAACCGCCGGACTGCACACCGAAAAACATGAGACATCAGGCTTGGAACGTCTGATTCTGGACGTTCCGAACGGTGAACGGTTCTTCACCACCCGTTCGGGATCGGGTTTGCGGTCCATGCGCGCGGCCGAAGCCGCACGGTGGCTGGTGACCACGCAGGCCTATGACGCGTCGGGCATCAAATCGGGGGCCGTGGGAGACCCGAGGGTCAAAGGAGGCAAAGGATACCCCATCGGAGTGGCCTGGACCGGACATATCGGCGGATATCTGGTCGAAGGAGCGAACCTCTGGCAGACGCTCATGCTGAACTACGTCAGCAGGAACGTGTTCGAACTGGGCGAGGATCCGCAATGGAACGATGACGTACCCGCATGGGAACGTGAACCGTCAACGCCGCAGACGGTCGACAACCTTGATCAGCCGGTGGAACGAACCGGAGACACGTCCTTCTTCCACGGGCCGGCGACGCTGATGACCTGGCAGTCCAGAAGAATCCTGCTGGCACATCACGATGAGACGGTGACCGGCGTCCTGATCTGCAACGGTGACCGTATCAAACCGCAGAACGCCCACCATCATGAGATGATGACCGGATGGCGTCGCAGCGACAGTCAGGAAAAGGCCCTGAAACGGCCGCTGGTGTACATGCCTCGCAAACACGATCCCTCACGCGCGCTCTGGCGAGGCCTCCCTTCGCTGACCAGAGGGGAGGAAGCCACTGCCGGCGACACCACCATCCGCCCGTACACGCTGAAATGGCTGGATCAGGTCTGCGAACGAAGAACGCTGCCGGTACGGCTCCATGCGTTCGGTTTGGTATACGGCAACAACGACGCGGTCATCGACGCCTCCATCGACGACATCCTCGACCTCGACCTCGCCGTCATCACCTCACGCGATCCCGATCTCGGACAACTGCTGAAAGACGCAGTCAACGCGGCCGACGCCGGCATCGCGGCGTTAGGCAACCTGGCCGCGAACATCGCCCTCTGCGAAGGTGTACCGACGGACTCTCCGCGCAGGCAAGCCGAAGAATCAGGCTACTCGGCCTTCGACGAAGCGTTCCGCCGATGGGTCCGAACAATCGGCCCGGACAGCGATCTCGCCGGACTGCGCCGCGACTGGAACCACCAGGCGAAAAGACTGCTGCTGAAACTCGGGTCGCAGCTGATGGCGCACGCCTCGCCGCGCGCCATCGTCGGACGAACGGTCACCGACGGGAAGGACAAGACCAAGAGCACATACTACGACGCCGCGCTCGTCGATATCTGGTTCAGAAGCCGACTCAACACCATCTTCGACACACAGGAAAGGGACTAGACTCCATGGAACAAGCCGCCACCAAACCGGAGCGCGACTACCCGCCGAAACTCACGGCATTCGGCAAGTGGGTGAGCGCCCAAGCCCGCCGTCTTACGATGGGAGGATCCGACGAATCCGGAATCATGCGCACCGGATACCTGCGCAACGACCCGTATTCCGTCGCCGCCATCGCCAGACTCCGCCACGCCGTCGGACACGACATCGGCGACGATCCCGAAACATTCGCGTGGACGCTGCCGCCAACGGACGACCCGGACATCTCCGGCAACGCCAGCCGCCATATCGACGAACCATCCCCGCAGGAACGCGCGGCACACGCGGCCCTCACACTGTTCGCCGCACACCAGCAGTCCATCCGCGAATCATCGATGCACACCGACGACAACGTCTCACTGGGACGGGCCGTAGGACGGATGGCATACGGCAATTTCAACGAGAACGGCATCAGAGCCATGTTCGGCAGAATCCAGACGGCAAGCAGCTGGAAGGAGCTTCTCCGACACGCCCGCGGCCTGATCGGACTGCTGAAACGCGAACGCATCGCCTTGAACTACGGATTGCTGGCACAGGACCTGATGGCATTACGATCCGACCGGACCCGGGCCAACATGGTACGGATCCGTTGGGGGCGGGACTTCCAACGCGCCTACCGTCATGAGCAGACAGGAGAACCGCACATGGAATAGGCGCCCGCGCAGCAAACCAGCAACGAATCATATAAGACACATCATCACCGTTCGTAACCAAAGGAAGACATCATGTCGGATGCAAACAGCAAGAAGCGCACCATCATCGAAATCCACGCATTGGAAACCATCGCGGCGGGCAACCTGAACCGGGACGACACCGGCACCCCCAAAACCGTGGAATACGGAGGCTTCACACGTGCGCGCGTCTCCAGCCAGGCATGGAAGCGCCCCACCCGTGAGATCTTCAAGGACCTGTTGGACCCGCGCGATCTGGGCGTACGCACCAAACGCGTCGTGGAAGTGCTGAGGAACCGCATCCTGGCCCGTGATCCGGAAACGGACGAGGCGCTCGCCTGCAAGGTCGCGGAAAGCATACTGCATGACGGCGCCGGCATCAAACTCGATAAGCCGCGCGCCAAGAAGAAGGATGCCGATGCCGGTGACGGCGATGAACTGATGCAGTCCAAGTATCTGCTGTTCCTCGGCAACAGGCAGTACGATCTGCTGGCGGACATCGCCATGGATGCGCTGGCGCAGACCGATCCGATCAAAGCGGTGAAGGCGGAGAAGAAGCGGATCAAGCAGATCGTGACGGATGACCGATCCGTGGATGTCGCGCTGTTCGGCCGTATGGTCGCCGACGACACCGACCTCAACGTGGACGCGACGGCTCAGGTCGCCCATGCCATCAGCGTGCAGGCGGTGAATGCGGAATCGGACTTCTTCACCGCGGTCGATGACGTCAAGCAGGACAGCGACGACGAAGGCGACGCCGGTGCGGCCATGATGGGCCATATCGAGTTCAACGCCGCCACCTACTATCGCTACGCCAACGTGGACGCAGACAGGCTGAACGAGACGCTGGGGGATTCCAGCGCCACGGCGAAGGCCGTGGCCGCATTCGTACGGGCGTTTCTCACCAGCATGCCGCAAGGCAAGATCAGCACCTTCGCCCATGGCACGCTGCCCGATCTGGTCGTGGTGAACGTGCGTGACACGCAGGCCGTGAACCTCGTCGGGGCGTTCGAACGCCCCGTGGAACCCGACTATGTGCGCCACGCCACGGAAGCGTTGGTACGGCGTCAGAAGGAACTGGACGAAGCATACGACATCACGCCGGTGCACACCTGGGTGGTGCGGATCGGAGACGACACCGCGGCCGCCGAAGGACCCGAAGGATTGGTCGACGAACGCTCCACGATGCGCCGGATGCTCGAAGGACTGGAATCCACGGTAGCCGAACGACTGTCCTGCCAGGAGTGACGCTATGCCGGTATTGCTGATGCGATTGGCCGCCCCCATGCAATCATGGGGCGCCGGCAGCCGTTTCACCAGAAGGGACACGGAGATGATGCCGACGAAAAGCGGCGTGATCGGCATGCTCGCCGCCGCGATGGGCATGGGACGGGACCAGTCTCTGGAACGATTCTCCGGATTGCGGTTCGGCGTGCGCGTGGACCAGCCCGGAACCCTGATGTCGGATTTCCATACGGCCGAAGACCTCAAACATAAGCCGTCGACCGGTCGCGGCAAGAACATGCTGCCGTTGTCGATCCGATACTACCTTCAGGACGCCGTGTTCCTCGCCGGACTCGAAAGCCCGGATGTGCAGGAGCTCGAACGATACCGGTCCGCCCTGCGGTCCCCGTATTATCCGATCTTCCTGGGACGCCGATCCTGCCCTCCGGACGGGCCGATACGGACCTGGATATCCCCGGAACCATTGGAGGAGGCTCTACAGCATGCGC
Source organism: Bifidobacterium samirii (assembly GCF_003952945.1). Lineage (GTDB taxonomy): Bacteria > Actinomycetota > Actinomycetes > Actinomycetales > Bifidobacteriaceae > Bifidobacterium > Bifidobacterium samirii. Next base: position 13,055 of record NZ_QXGK01000029.1, on the reverse strand, counting down.
CATGGTGCGCCTCGGACTGGTACCAGAGGAAGGCGGTGGCCGGCTCGGTGAGCTTCCCGGAACAGTGCTTCGCCGAGATCATGGTCGAACCGGCAGCCGACGGGACGCAGCGCACGTTCACGGACACCATCGCCGACGAGCCGACGAGCTTCGATCCGCGCGACAGACGTTGGCGTCCGCGGAGCGTCACACGACTGCCGGACGTTCGGATGGCCGATGCCCCGGATCGGATCTCGTCTGCGCCGTTATTCGAGGACGATGCGATCTTCGATACGGTTGCAGCGGCCGCTGAACCCGCCGAAGTCGCTGGAACGGAGGAGCTCTGACATGACGCAGTTCACAAGAGTGCGGGTGAACCCCCGACGCCGCCACGCACGTCATGCACTGGCGTCCCTGGAGCGTCTGCACGCCATCATCGCCAGATCGGTGGAATCGGGTCGTGCCGGAACCCAGCGCCCATTATGGAGATTGGACAAGGCCCGCGGCGGTGCCACTCTGCAGCTCTACATCGTGTCCGAGACGACACCCGATCCGACCGTACTCAGAACCGAACTCGACGCCGGTGCGGAAGACATCGCATCATGCGCCTACGAGCCGTTCCTGAATCGGCTGAACATCGGCCAGGAATGGGCGTTCCGGCTCAAGGCGAACCCCACGAAATCCCTGAAGAACCCCGACGGGATGGGACGAGGGGCGCGCGTAGGCATCTGGAATGCGGAAGAACAACTGGAATGGCTGGACCGCAGAACATGCGAGTACGGTTTCCACCTGACCATCAACCGGTTGGAAGTGCCCGAAGTGGCCGTAAGGGAAGCCGGAAAAGTCGAGTTCCTCCGAAAAGGATCCATCGTCACGCTCTCTTCCGCCGTATACGACGGAATCCTCGCGATCGACGATCCCGAACTCGTGCGTGGAGCGCTGCTGAACGGCATCGGACGAGCCAAAGGATACGGTTTCGGCCTGCTGACCCTGGCGACGCTGCAAAGCGTCCAGCATTCACGACCCCAAGGAGAGGACAGCTGATGGGCGGCTATACGGGAGTCAGACCTCCCTCGCTGCCGGCGCTGGTCCGCGTGCAGGATCGCATGACCTTTCTCTACGCGGAACATTGCGTGGTCAACCGTGCGGACAATGCCGTGACCATCACCGACGCGCGCGGCACCGTGCATGTACCGGCCGCCGCCCTCAGCGTACTGATGCTGGGACCAGGCAGCAACATCACCTATGCGGCGATATGCCTATTGGCCGAATCCCGCTCGACCTGCATCTGGGTGGGAGAAAGAGGCGTACGATACTACTGCCATGGACTGGCGCTCGCCCAATCCACGCGCCTGCTCGAAGCGCAGGCGAAACTGGTATCGTCCGAGCGTACACGGGTCAAGGTGGCCCGGCGCATGTACGCGATGCGTTTCCCGGGAGAATCGACGGACGGGCTCACCATGCAGCAGCTGCTCGGCAAGGAGGGGACCCGCGTGCGTCACGCCTACGAGCGGGAATCCCGGAGAACTGGCGTGCCATGGACCGGCCGAACGTACAAGATCACGGATTTCGACGAAGCCGATGCGGTAAACCGTGCGCTGTCCGCCGCCAACACCGCGTTATACGGTGTGGTGCACGCAGTGATCGTCGCGTTGGGATGCTCGCCGGGACTGGGATTCGTGCACGCCCGTAACGAACGAAGCTTCGTCTACGACATCGCGGACCTCTACAAAGTCGACATCACCATTCCGCTGGCGTTCGATCTGGCAAGTCAGCAGATCGAAGACGTGTCCTCAGCGGCACGGCGCGCCGTTCGAGACCGCATGAAGGACGGAAGATTCCTGGAACGCTGCGTAAAGGACATCCGATCGCTGCTGTTGTCCGCTGATGAAGTGGAGTCTGAACCCGGAATCCAGGACATCACCACGCAGCTGTGGTCCGGAGCCTCCGGCTATCGACAGGCCGGACGCAACTACGCGCAGGATCCGATTGCCACCGGAATCCTTCCGGCTGAGACCTGCGACGCAAATGTTCCGTACCTGACGGCGGATGGGAACAACGACGACGCCTTCTATGATGACACCTACGACGCTGCGTACGATGCTGCCTACGATACTGAGCGTTGGAGTCAGCCGGACGTCGCCGCGGAATCGACGCCGGCTGATCCTGATATCACGACGGATGAAAGCCGGACGGAGCATGAATCCGACCGGTTCGACGAGGAGATGACGGGATGGGAATGAACGTCGATAGGAAGGCAGTCTGATGATCGTCGTAGTCCTGACGGTATCTCCTCCGAAACTGCGAGGCCATCTGACGAGATGGTTGTTCGAGATATCCCCGGGAGTTTACGTGGGGAAGGTCTCGGCACGAGTACGGGAATTGCTGTGGGAGCAGATCCTGGACAATCTCGGCAGCGGACGAGCCGTCATGGTGTATCCCTCGGACAATGAGCAGGGAATGCAGTTCAGAGTACACGGACAGGAATGGCAGCCTGTCGATTACGATGGATTGCAGCTGATCATGCGACCGAACACCAATCAGAAACAACGGAGCAACGAAAGGCGTAAGACCGGATGGAGCAAGGCCTCCCGCTATCGAAAATACGGGCGTTGAACCTTCCGAAGGATTCGACGGTGCCGGCTATGCGATCTGAGGAAGCGCGCATATCCACTGTCCGAATCCAATTTTTCAGCGCGCTGGACCGGGACTTTTCCGCATAAGATGAGACTATCTTCCCCGCGCAAGCGGGGGTGAACCAAGTTGCGACACGCCGACGAGCGGCATTGACAGATCTTCCCCGCGCAAGCGGGGGTGAACCTGATGCGTTCACCCATATTCGGGCGTGAAAAAAATCTTCCCCGCGCAAGCGGGGGTGAACCGACTGCGCTTTCGACCTACCTCGGACTCCGCCGATCTTCCCCGCGCAAGCGGGGGTGAACCGCGGAAACCACACCATCGACCGACCCCACGGCGATCTTCCCCGCGCAAGCGGGGGTGAACCGTGTCCAAGACCGAGCTCGCCGGCCGCGTGGGCATCTTCCCCGCGCAAGCGGGGGTGAACCTGCCATGATTGAAAGTTCATACAAGCGCTTGGGATCTTCCCCGCGCAAGCGGGGGTGAACCGACCAGTTCAAAGGCCGGCGGATACACGGGCGGATCTTCCCCGCGCAAGCGGGGGTGAACCGATCCTCGAGGAGGGACAGGCCACCGGCGACATATCTTCCCCGCGCAAGCGGGGGTGAACCGGCGCGCAGGGCCCCCTGAGGTCGGTCGTGCAGATCTTCCCCGCGCAAGCGGGGGTGAACCGCAGACAGGGTGCCGACGGTCTCCTCCAGGCTCATCTTCCCCGCGCAAGCGGGGGTGAACCGTGGATGAGTTCGGGGAAGAACGCCTCGGCCGCATCTTCCCCGCGCAAGCGGGGGTGAACCGTCCAGCATGCGCCCGTCGGCCCTGACGCGTCCATCTTCCCCGCGCAAGCGGGGGTGAACCGGCGGTGGTACCGCCCGATTACGTCACGTTACAATCTTCCCCGCGCAAGCGGGGGTGAACCGGCATATCCGGTATTATATATTTTTAATGATTTATCTTCCCCGCGCAAGCGGGGGTGAACCGCGAAACCATTATGCGTGCGTTTGAAAAAACATATCTTCCCCGCGCAAGCGGGGGTGAACCGCGTTCGTAATCGAAATGATTTCGTCGTCACCGATCTTCCCCGCGCAAGCGGGGGTGAACCGCGCACATTTAAAATCTGTAGCGTGTTTGATACATCTTCCCCGCGCAAGCGGGGGTGAACCGGCAGACTGTAGATCAGTGATATTAGCGTTCGGATCTTCCCCGCGCAAGCGGGGGTGAACCGCGTTGGGATAATCCGCTGAGGGCGTTTTTTGGATCTTCCCCGCGCAAGCGGGGGTGAACCGGCCCAGCCCTTGGGGGCGAGGCCTTGCCTGCAATCTTCCCCGCGCAAGCGGGGGTGAACCGACATAGACCTTGCTCGTGAAGTCCTGCCGTCGATCTTCCCCGCGCAAGCGGGGGTGAACCGAAGCGCGAAGCGTTGACTAGGTCCACGACGGAATCTTCCCCGCGCAAGCGGGGGTGAACCGAAAACACAGACATTAGCCGGGCGCATGTCGGCATCTTCCCCGCGCAAGCGGGGGTGAACCGAAAACACAGACATTAGCCGGGCGCATGTCGGCATCTTCCCCGCGCAAGCGGGGGTGAACCGCCTCTCAGCGCGCGGACGTATGTGGATGATGAATCTTCCCCGCGCAAGCGGGGGTGAACCGGTGATTCGATTCTGAAAATATAAGGTGTAAAAATCTTCCCCGCGCAAGCGGGGGTGAACCGCTAGCGAAATCGCAAAAAGAATTATCCGCGATATCTTCCCCGCGCAAGCGGGGGTGAACCGACCCGAAGAGCCTTTCGGCCGAGAGGCACGCGATCTTCCCCGCGCAAGCGGGGGTGAACCGCCCTTGAGCTGGCGGCGATTGAAGAGGTGGCCATCTTCCCCGCGCAAGCGGGGGTGAACCGTCGGTGAGCTTGGGCAGCAGCCGGATGGCCGCATCTTCCCCGCGCAAGCGGGGGTGAACCGTCGAGTCCGCCCTGGTGTTCGATGCTGATGGTATCTTCCCCGCGCAAGCGGGGGTGAACCGTAGTAGCCCGGGTACTGTGGCACGGCGGTGAGATCTTCCCCGCGCAAGCGGGGGTGAACCGACCACGCTCGACGAGGCCGGGCACGTCCGCTCATCTTCCCCGCGCAAGCGGGGGTGAACCGGGAGCGGGGAACCCAAGCACAAGCGCGACATGATCTTCCCCGCGCAAGCGGGGGTGAACCGGACATGGCCCAATGAGCGGGCCGGCACCCGCCATCTTCCCCGCGCAAGCGGGGGTGAACCGGGAGCGGGGAACCCAAGCACAAGCGCGACATGATCTTCCCCGCGCAAGCGGGGGTGAACCGGCGGGGGAATCCACGGCGGGACCGGCGGTCAGATCTTCCCCGCGCAAGCGGGGGTGAACCGGTTCGGCGGCACGGTGCTGGAGGGCGTGGCCAATCTTCCCCGCGCAAGCGGGGGTGAACCGCCGCTCCGACGGCGGTCCCGGATGATGCTGATATCTTCCCCGCGCAAGCGGGGGTGAACCGACCAGGGCCGATGAACAGGCACAGGCGCAAACATCTTCCCCGCGCAAGCGGGGGTGAACCGGACGGACGCTCACTCTCCACGCTGCCGGCCACATCTTCCCCGCGCAAGCGGGGGTGAACCGGCCGAAGAAAAGGCCCAGAAAGAGCACTGGGCATCTTCCCCGCGCAAGCGGGGGTGAACCGGACATCATCGGCAAACTGTCGGAGATGGCCGGATCTTCCCCGCGCAAGCGGGGGTGAACCGCTGCGCCACTTGGAGCAGCCTGCCTTGGACCAATCTTCCCCGCGCAAGCGGGGGTGAACCGGCGATGTTAGTTGGTGCCAGCTCAACAGTCGCATCTTCCCCGCGCAAGCGGGGGTGAACCGGTCGGTGAAACCAAGCTCAGACTCACCGCGAGATCTTCCCCGCGCAAGCGGGGGTGAACCGCTCTTGCGCTCCTCGCTCGGCAGCGGGGCCGGATCTTCCCCGCGCAAGCGGGGGTGAACCGCGCTGCGACAGCTTGTCTCCCCTGAACGTGACATCTTCCCCGCGCAAGCGGGGGTGAACCGCCGTCAACCGCGAGCTCGGCCTCCTCCTCGGTATCTTCCCCGCGCAAGCGGGGGTGAACCGGCGTCCCGCAGGTCGTGATCGTAGGACGCGGCATCTTCCCCGCGCAAGCGGGGGTGAACCGGCGGCGGCGCAGGTCGGACAGGAGAAGCACGCATCTTCCCCGCGCAAGCGGGGGTGAACCGTCCCTCATCCGTGTCCAAAGTCCACACTTCGCATCTTCCCCGCGCAAGCGGGGGTGAACCTCAAGGTCTACATCGACGGCGTGGACAGCACGGATCTTCCCCGCGCAAGCGGGGGTGAACCGCCTTGGAATTACTGGCTTTTAGACTAATCGCGATCTTCCCCGCGCAAGCGGGGGTGAACCGTAATCGTAGCGGTGTGAATGTTCCTATTGATAATCTTCCCCGCGCAAGCGGGGGTGAACCGAAATGCTAGGAAATCGCGTGCTAACAAAAACGATCTTCCCCGCGCAAGCGGGGGTGAACCGTGCCTGAATTTGGTTATTCGTGGCATGATAATATCTTCCCCGCGCAAGCGGGGGTGAACCGCGGCGCGTGAGGCAATGGTATTTACGTGCCGCATCTTCCCCGCGCAAGCGGGGGTGAACCTTCGTCGTCGGTTTCGTCGTCGTTATCATCGTCATCTTCCCCGCGCAAGCGGGGGTGAACCGAAGACGACGATTAATGACGGTAAGACTATTAAATCTTCCCCGCGCAAGCGGGGGTGAACCGGCCGACGCCTGCCGCCACGGAGCCGCCGACCCATCTTCCCCGCGCAAGCGGGGGTGAACCGCTCGCCGTCATGCGATCGAGCACATCGACTTTATCTTCCCCGCGCAAGCGGGGGTGAACCGATGAGGGCCGATCGCAAGAAGGCGAAAGCGGAATCTTCCCCGCGCAAGCGGGGGTGAACCGGTCGCGCGGATCTCGGCGGCGTTGGGCCAGCCATCTTCCCCGCGCAAGCGGGGGTGAACCGACATGCCGTCTCCCCCGCTGATGAGTTCAGTCATCTTCCCCGCGCAAGCGGGGGTGAACCGGACGTGTAGAGGGCGAGCAGGTCGGCGCCGGTATCTTCCCCGCTCAAGCGGGGGTGAACCGACGATCGTTGACGACATACCGGTTGTAGTCGTATCTTCCCCGCGCAAGCGGGGGTGAACCGATTCGGCAGATTAACGCGCGTAATTCTGCCTCATCTTCCCCGCGCAAGCGGGGGTGAACCGTTCCTCACCCGTTTCCGTGCGATAGGTAATCGATCTTCCCTGCGCAAGCGGGGGTGAACCGATTCTTTTTTCAGCGTATTAAGATACCGCCTAATCTTCCCCGCGCAAGCGGGGGTGAACCGCGGGATCCGTGGCGCACGACTACGTCCCGCCGATCTTCCCCGCGCAAGCGGGGGTGAACCGGCTTCGAGGACTACTGCACGGAACGGTCCGAAATCTTCCCCGCGCAAGCGGGGGTGAACCGAGGAATGCCTGCTGCAAGTCATCCTCGCTTTCATCTTCCCCGCGCAAGCGGGGGTGAACCGAACCGCAGGTCGACAAAATCGTTGAAAAATCAATCTTCCCCGCGCAAGCGGGGGTGAACCGCCGAAGCTGTTAGGCCAGCTGACGGACGAGACATCTTCCCCGCGCAAGCGGGGGTGAACCGCTCACCCGCATCGGCAACATCGTCACCGTAACATCTTCCCCGCGCAAGCGGGGGTGAACCGACCCGTAAACGGATCCTTGAGCGTGACCATCAATCTTCCCCGCGCAAGCGGGGGTGAACCAGGCGGCGCGCACCGAGTCAAGACTCGCCGCCGAATCTTCCCCGCGCAAGCGGGGGTGAACCGGACCGCCACCGTCGACGATCCGGCACGACTGTATCTTCCCCGCGCAAGCGGGGGGTGAACCGACCTCGACATGATCATGCGCCATCATCCCGCAATCTTCCCCGCGCAAGCGGGGGTGAACCGTCCAGCACGCGCCCGTCGGCCCTGACTCGTCCATCTTCCCCGCGCAAGCGGGGGTGAACCGGGACCGCCGGATTCCCACATGGTCAGGGCCTCATCTTCCCCGCGCAAGCGGGGGTGAACCGTCGCCGGCGCGGGGCCTCGCCTCGATCCGGACATCTTCCCCCGCGCAAGCGGGGGGTGAACCGCAGACCCTGGAGATCACCGACCTCGGCACGGGATCTTCCCCGCGCAAGCGGGGGTGAACCGTGTCCGACAATCGCATACGGAACATTGCTTGTATCTTCCCCGCGCAAGCGGGGGTGAACCGACATACGGCGCGAAACGACTCGTAATCGACGAATCTTCCCCGCGCAAGCGGGGGTGAACCGATATCCTAGAAGCCCCACGCCTTTCGCTAGGGATCTTCCCCGCGCAAGCGGGGGTGAACCGGACTCGCCCACAAGTTCGCATACTTCGCCGTCATCTTCCCCGCGCAAGCGGGGGTGAACCGCCGACGCCCTGGCTGACCTTGACGACGGCGAAATCTTCCCCGCGCAAGCGGGGGTGAACCGTCTTGTGATGCGCACATATCGGGCGACACCATATCTTCCCCGCGCAAGCGGGGGTGAACCGGGGCGCGACATCAGCCGCATGGTCAGCAGCTAATCTTCCCCGCGCAAGCGGGGGTGAACCGGCGCGGGCCTGTCCCATCGCGTTGCGCATCGTATCTTCCCCGCGCAAGCGGGGGTGAACCGTCGTCGGTGTGGTCTACGCCGTCGACGAACACATCTTCCCCGCGCAAGCGGGGGTGAACCGGAGGTGACCATTTTGGCTCAGGGCTACGTGAAATCTTCCCCGCGCAAGCGGGGGTGAACCGAACCCCGACGGTGGGTGACGTTGACACCCCTTATCTTCCCCGCGCAAGCGGGGGGTGAACCGGGTCCGGGGCGCGTGGAGCGCATGCTGGCGGAATCTTCCCCGCGCAAGCGGGGGTGAACCGATCGGGCACGCCGCGCGCTGTCTGGACATGTCATCTTCCCCGCGCAAGCGGGGGTGAACCGTAGTTTCCTCCGGCCAGCACCTCCGAACAGTGATCTTCCCCGCGCAAGCGGGGGTGAACCGGTCGACCTCCTCGAAGTCGCCGTCACCGGACTCATCTTCCCCGCGCAAGCGGGGGTGAACCGCTGATGGCGGGTCCGAAGGCCGTGAAGAAGCGATCTTCCCCGCGCAAGCGGGGGTGAACCTGCGTGACCTGCGCGATGTAGTAGGACGGTGCGATCTTCCCCGCGCAAGCGGGGGTGAACCGGCGCAGCGGACCAAGGACATCAAGAACGCGGTATCTTCCCCGCGCAAGCGGGGGTGAACCGATCATGTCCGACCTTTTGCCGGACGGGTGGTCATCTTCCCCGCGCAAGCGGGGGTGAACCGTCCGCGCTCGTGGACGCCTCGGACACGTTCAAATCTTCCCTGCGCAAGCGGGGGTGAACCGCGTGCGACGACTCAGCTCGGTCTTCGGCTCGAATCTTCCCCGCGCAAGCGGGGGTGAACCGAGTTCTATTCCACCGTCGATAGGTGGCATGATATCTTCCCCGCGCAAGCGGGGGTGAACCGTAGATGAATTGCCACTTGCGTTTCAACCAATCATCTTCCCCGCGCAAGCGGGGGTGAACCGGCGCCTACGATCCGGCAAGCGGCCTCATCCTCATCTTCCCTGCGCAAGCGGGGGTGAACCGCTCACACTATTGGCCCTGAGAACGCGCTCGGGATCTTCCCTGCGCAAGCGGGGGGTGAACCTGCTGTTGCATCAGCAGAGTGCCGTCGGGCGTCATCTTCCCCGCGCAAGCGGGGGTGAACCGGAGACCGGGTTGAAGGACAACGAACTCCAGAAATCTTCCCCGCGCAAGCGGGGGTGAACCAAGCCCGTCAAGGCGACGCCGAAGCCCGTGGCCATCTTCCCCGCGCAAGCGGGGGTGAACCGGTGCACATCGAATGGCTGGACGATAAGGCCCCATCTTCCCCGCGCAAGCGGGGGTGAACCGATAAAACGCTCTCAGTGTCGGTTTTTGTTGAGATCTTCCCCGCGCAAGCGGGGGTGAACCGCACAGATTATCCGACTCACCGACGCGGCCGAAATCTTCCCCGCGCAAGCGGGGGGGGGGAACCGGCCTCGCCCCGCTCGACACCACCGACCCGACGATCTTCCCCGCGCAAGCGGGGGTGAACCGGTCTGGAAGTCGATCTTGCCCTTGGAGACCATATCTTCCCCGCGCAAGCGGGGGTGAACCGTCGAACAGGTAGCCCGCGCCGGGGTGGTGCTCATCTTCCCCGCGCAAGCGGGGGTGAACCGGCGCAGGAGGCCCGGCTGGTCGCGCGCGGCAGATCTTCCCCGCGCAAGCGGGGGTGAACCGACGACCGGCTGTGTCGATGCTGACGTACTGGGATCTTCCCCGAGCAAGCGGGGGTGAACCGGATGCATGTTTACCCGTCCGGAGGCACGTCCGATCTTCCCCGCGCAAGCGGGGGTGAACCGATCGTGCAGACGAACGCGCGGCTGCTGGCCCTATCTTCCCCGCGCAAGCGGGGGTGAACCGGCGCGGGTCGAGGAGCTGCTGCACCGGATCGAATCTTCCCCGCGCAAGCGGGGGTGAACCGTGCGCGCGCGAGCTGCGCGTGCCATGGAACCAATCTTCCCCGCGCAAGCGGGGGTGAACCGGACTGCAGTGAGGTGACGATCGGATTGTTGCTATCTTCCCCGCGCAAGCGGGGGTGAACCTGCCGCGCGTTTCTTTGGCGTGTCGGTTGAGACATCTTCCCCGCGCAAGCGGGGGTGAACCGACGATGGTCTCGGGTGTGAGGCGTTTGTCGATATCTTCCCCGCGCAAGCGGGGGTGAACCGGGTTGCGGATGGAGCTTCGACGTCTCCACCGAATCTTCCCCGCGCAAGCGGGGGTGAACCGGCGATCCGCGCCGGCTGGGCGGCCAAGGCCAAATCTTCCCCGCGCAAGCGGGGGTGAACCGCCGGCCGACTGGCTCTTCCCCGGCGACGTCGAATCTTCCCCGCGCAAGCGGGGGTGAACCGTCGTCAGGGAACCGGCTCCTCGGCCGACTCCCATCTTCCCCGCGCAAGCGGGGGTGAACCGGTTGCAATTGCTGAGATCTGTGATGATCCAGAATCTTCCCCGCGCAAGCGGGGGTGAACCGTAGTCGGGGACCGTCACCTTGAAACGGTCGTAATCTTCCCCGCGCAAGCGGGGGTGAACCTGGACCGACGAGAGCGCGCCGGCTGGCACCATCATCTTCCCCGCGCAAGCGGGGGTGAACCGGCCGTGCTCGTGCTCGACTGGGAGTCTCAGGGATCTTCCCCGCGCAAGCGGGGGTGAACCGCAGCTCATCATCGACCGGACCAACGGCACGGAATCTTCCCCGCGCAAGCGGGGGTGAACCGGAGTCGATGACGAAGTCGGCGTCATCATCGTCATCTTCCCGCGCAAGCGGGGGTGAACCGCGAAGAAACGCGCCGGCAACTGACGTGCCGCCATCTTCCCCGCGCAAGCGGGGGTGAACCGCAATTATAGATTTTTTCGCGTGTCGATATAGCATCTTCCCCGCGCAAGCGGGGGTGAACCGGTCATACCGAAGCTCACGGATGCCTGCGTGCCATCTTCCCCGCGCAAGCGGGGGGTGAACCGCGTGCGGCGATGCTGCCGACCCAATGCAGTCCATCTTCCCCGCGCAAGCGGGGGTGAACCGTTTAGACGCGCGCCGTTTGGTGCGTAATTGTGATCTTCCCCGCGCAAGCGGGGGTGAACCGTGTTGTAGTGATTCTTTACAACACTTAAGCGTATCTTCCCCGCGCAAGCGGGGGTGAACCGTGTTGTAGTGATTCTTTACAACACTTAAGCGTATCTTCCCCGCGCAAGCGGGGGTGAACCGGCGTGCGACATCCACGGCTCGTCATCCGGGACATCTTCCCCGCGCAAGCGGGGGTGAACCGAGGATGGTGTGGACCTGCGGTGTGGGTGCGCCATCTTCCCCGCGCAAGCGGGGGTGAACCTCAGTCACCTCGATGATGCGCCGGAACGGGCAGATCTTCCCCGCGCAAGCGGGGGGTGAACCGTCGGCGGCGCTGTCCATGATATCGACGTCGCGATCTTCCCCGCGCAAGCGGGGGTGAACCGGTAGGTGAATATGGTCGCTCAGGTAGTTACCCATCTTCCCCGCGCAAGCGGGGGTGAACCGCTCGCCCAGCCTATCCAGGACGACGTCACCATATCTTCCCCGCGCAAGCGGGGGGTGAACCGGATTCGACGGTGCCTACCGGCTTCCCGACAACATCTTCCCCGCGCAAGCGGGGGTGAACCGCGCGAGGAGGACATGCTCGAGGACTGGGCCACATCTTCCCCGCGCAAGCGGGGGTGAACCGGGTCCGGGGCGCGTGGATCGCGAGCTGCTGTAATCTTCCCCGCGCAAGCGGGGGTGAACCGGAGGTCGATCGTGAGCGTCCAGACGAGTCGAGATCTTCCCCGCGCAAGCGGGGGTTAACCGACTTCGGCATGCTCGTCGTCGGCGGCGACCGAATCTTCCCCGCGCAAGCGGGGGTGAACCGCAGCGCGACCTCGCCGGCATCATCCTTAGCCAATCTTCCCCGCGCATGCGGGGATGAACCGTTCGCCATCACCCTCGACGACTCGAACCACGCATCTTCCCCGCGCAAGCGGGGGTGAACCGGCATGGTCCGTCAGCCGTTCGGACAGATCGGCATCTTCCCCGCGCAAGCGGGGGGTGAACCGACCCGCAAATGGGCCAGCAAGCCCGTCGCGAAATCTTCCCCGCGCAAGCGGGGGTGAACCGGAACTTCGCGTCGAAACGGATGATGTTATAGCATCTTCCCCGCGCAAGCGGGGGTGAACCGACCAGAGCCGAAGGCGTGTACGACGTCTATCAATCTTCCCCGCGCAAGCGGGGGTGAACCTGCGGGACTTGCTGCCCTGATACGGGATCCCATATCTTCCCCGCGCAAGCGGGGGGTGAACCGTACTCCACGGACATGCCGGTCTCGGGGAGGGCATCTTCCCCGCGTAAGTGGGGGTGAACCGAGCGGCGTCTGGGAGGCCACCCGCACACCGCAATCTTCCCCGCGTAAGCGGGAGGAACAGGTTGTCGGCCGGGTACACTAACCATCCAGGACCGGCGGTCCGGCTCCAAGACTGGCCATGACCGTCACGCGACACAAATCGGACGGATCTTCCTCACGTTTGGATCTTTCGGGACCCTCATCGTCGTCATGATCTTCCCTACGTAAGCAGGAAGCTCTCCAACGAGATTAATGGCTCTTCGCATTTTGGTGTGTAAGGGCCGTGCGGTTTGATTCGGTGTGTGATTGAAAAAATGAATGAAACCGCGCGGCTTGGTATTGAGTCTAGCGCGTTCGACGGCCGGGTCCTGCTCGGCCTG
>NZ_QXGK01000028.1 GCF_003952945.1 Bifidobacterium samirii | reverse complement strand
GGCCGAGCAGGACCCGGCCGTCGAACGCGCTAGACTCAATACCAAGCCGCGCGGTTTCATTCATTTTTTCAATCACACACCGAATCAAACCGCACGGCCCTTACACACCAAAATGCGAAGAGCCCCTTTCCTGTCCATCGGCGTTGATTGCGGTTGCTGTACGCTCGTACGTATGTTAGTCGCGACCGGCGATAATTACCAATCGGTAGCCAGCGGTTTTCCGTCGGCGTGTCGCGCCGGCGACACACGCGGGCGCGACGCCCACAGCGCAATCATGGCGAGTCGCGCGCATCCGGGCGATGATGGTACGCATGACGACCACACGCAACACTCCCCCGCCACGCATCGAACACGACTGCATCGGCGAGATGGCCATCCCCGGCGACGTGTACTGGGGCATCCATACGCAACGCGCGATCGGCAACTTCACCGTCACCGGCATCCCCGACGCCAAGCATCCGCAGCTGGTGCGCGCGTACGCGACCGTCAAGCGCGCCTGCGCCGAGGCGAACCGCGAACTCGGCCTCATCGACGGCGATGCGGCCTCGGCGATCGTCGCCGCCTGCATGGAGATCGAGAACGGGGCGCTGGCCGACCAGTTCCCCGTCGACGTATTGCAGGGCGGCGCCGGCACGTCGCTCAACATGAACATGAACGAGGTGCTCGCCAACCGGGCGCTCGAGATCATCGGACGGCCGCGCGGCGACTACGCGCGCATCCACCCCAACGACCACGTCAACCACTCCCAGTCCACCAACGACACGTATCCGGCGGCCGCCAAGCTCGCGCTCGTCGACGCGCTCGGCCCGCTCGCCGAGGAGACGCGACGGCTCATGCGCGCGTTCCACGAGCTCGCCGACCGGCACATCAACGACGTGACGATCGGCCGCACGCAGCTGCAGGACGCGGTGCCGATGACCCACGGCCAGCAGTTCCACGCGTTCGCCACGTTCCTCAAGACCGATCTGGCCGAACTGGAGGCGCTCGTGCCGCGCCTGACCGTGCTCAACCTGGGCGGCACGGCCATCGGCACCGGCATCTGCGCCGACCTGCGCTTCCGCGAGGCCGCCACCGCGCATCTGGCGCGCATCACCGGCCTGCCCGTCACCGCCGCGCCCGACCCGATCGCCGCGGTCACCGACATGAGCGCCTACATCGCCGTGTCGCAATCCGTCAAGAACCTCGCCGTCCATCTCAAGAAGGCCGCCGACGACCTGCGCCTGCTCAACTCGGGACCGCACTGCGGACTGGGCGACCTGACCGTGCCGGCGAGGCAGGCCGGCAGCAGCATCATGCCCGGCAAGGTCAACCCGGTCATCCCCGAATGCGTCGACCAGTGCTGCTTCATGGTGTTCGGCATGGACACGACGGTCACGTGGGCCGCGGCCGAAGGCCAATTGCAGCTCAACGCGTTCGACCCGGTCATCATCCACACGCTGCTGGAGGGCATGGATACGATCACGCGTGCGATGGCGATGTTCCGCGAGCGCTGCGTCGACGGCATCCGCGTCGACACGGCCGTCGGACGCCGGCATGCCGCGTCGTCGCCGTCGACGTCGGCGTCGCTCAACGACGCGATCGGCTACGAGCGGGCCGCCGACGTCGCCCGCCGCGCCTCCGAAAGCGGGCGCACGGTGCGCGACGTGGCCGGCGAACTGTCCGGACTGCCCGACGACGATCTGGACCGACTGCTCGACCCGATCGCCCTGTCGAGGCGGCTGGGCCAGACCTGTCGGGAACGTCAGTGAGGCACGTGAGGTAGGCGTGTCGTCGTGCGGACGCCGGTTCCTCGTCGTCCACACGACGACACGCCCGGACTGGTCATACGAAACGGCGGTTGCCGCAGGACACGCCGAGGCATCCTGGGGCAACCGCCGTTCCGTATACGCAATCCGGGCGTGTCGGGGGGGGATCCACCCAAATACGGGCGGCACCCCACCCCGACACGCCCACCGATCAGGTGTCGATCTTGGAGCGGTCGAAGTCGTCGGCGTTGTCGACGATGAACCGCTTGCGCGGCGGCACGTCGTCGCCCATGAGCAGGCTGAAGATGCCGGCCGCCTCCTCGGCGTCCTCCATGCGGATACGGCGCAGCATGCGGGTGCGCGGGTCCATGGTCGTGTCGGCCAGCTGGTCGGCGTCCATCTCGCCCAGACCCTTGTACCGCTGGATGTCGGGGTTGTAGGCGATGCCGTCGCGTTCGAGTTCGGCGATCTTCACGTTCAGCTCATCGTCGGAGTACGTGTAGATCACCTCGCCCTTGCGCGGGCCGGCGAGCGCGATGCGGTGCAGCGGCGGCACGGCCGCGTACACGTGTCCCTGTTCGATGAGCGGCCGCATGTAGCGGTAGAAGAGCGTGAGCAGCAGGATGCGGATGTGCGCGCCGTCCACGTCGGCATCAGTCATCATGACGATCTTGTTGTAGCGGGCCTGGTCGATGTCGAAGCTCGCGCCCGAGCCGGCGCCGACGACCTGGATGATGGCCGCGCACTCCTTGTTGGACAGCATCTGCGACAGGCTGGCCTTCTGCACGTTGAGGATCTTGCCTCGGATCGGCAGCAGCGCCTGGAACGCGGAGTTGCGTGCGGCCTTGGCGGTGCCGAGCGCCGAGTCGCCCTCGACGATGAACAGTTCGGCCACGTCGTCGTTGCCCGGCTGGCAGTCGGACAGCTTGGGCGGCATCGACGCGGATTCGAGCGCGTTCTTGCGGCGCGTGACCTCCTTGGTCTTGCGCGCCTGGATGCGCGCGTGCATCTCGCCGACGATCTTCTCGAGCACGCGGCCGGACTGCTCCTTGTAGCCGCGCTTGGAGCCGGTGATCATCTCGCCGAACTGGCGGTCGGTCATGCGGGAGACGATGGGGCGCGCCTGCGCGGTGCCGAGCACGTCCTTGGTCTGGCCCTGGAACTGCGGTTCGGCGATGCGCACGGTGACGACGGCGACGAGGCCGGCCATGATGTCGTCGCGTTCGACCTTCTGCGCCGCGTCCTTGAGGTTGACCTTGAGCCGGCGCGCGTTGTCCTCGACGGTCTTGCGCACCTGTCGGGTGATGGACGCCATGAGGCCGTCGACGTGGGCGCCGCCGCCGGGCGTCTCGACCACGTTGACGAAGCTGCGCATGACGGTGTCGTAGCCGTTGACCCAGCGCAGCGCGATGTCGACGCCGCAGGTGCGGGTCACCTTGCGCGCGTGCAGGTCGCCGTTCTCGTCGACGGCCTGCGTCTCCTCCTCGTACGTGTCCTCGCCGGTGATGCGCCACACGTCCGAGATCGGCTCGCCCTTGGAGAGGAAGTCGACGAAGTCGCGCACGCCGCCGGTGTGGTGGAATTCGACGACCCGCTCGTGGTCGTATGCGGGCGCGGCCGGCCTCGGCTCGGTCGCCGGTTCGGACGTCTCCGCCGATCCGCCCGTCTCGATGGCGTCGGCCGGTTCGGCCGGTTCGACCGCAGCCGCGACGTCGGCGACGGCTTCGCCCGCGCCGTCGGACGCGGCGGCCGCGTCAGTCGTCGCGGCCGCATCCTGCGGCTCGGCGTCCGCCGCGCTGTCCGCCGCGGATTCCGGCACGTTCTCGTCGATGACGGTGATGCGCAGGCCGGGCACGAGGAAGCTGGTCTGGCGCACGCGGTCGATGAGCTGGTCGTAGCTGAAGCGCGCGGTGTCGTTGAAGATCTCCGGGTCGGCCCAGTAGCGGATACGCGTGCCGGTCACGTTCGCCGGCACCGTACCGACGATCTCGAGTTCGGTGGGGCGGTTCTTGCGCGTGCGCTTGAACGGCGAGTCGGGCGACGGGCTGGCCGGGTCGGCGTCCGTGTACACGCCCGGATGGCCCTGATGGAACGCCATGTGGTGCGTTCTGCCGTCGCGGTCGACCTCCACGTCGAGGCGGGAGCTGAGCGCGTTGACGACGGACGAGCCGACGCCGTGCAGGCCGCCGGCCGCGTTGTAGGACGAGTTGCCGAACTTCGCGCCGGCGTGCAGCTTGGTGAGCACCACTTCGACGCCGGTGAGCTTGGTCTTCGGTTCCACGTCGACGGGGATGCCGCGGCCGTTGTCGGCCACTTCGACCGAGCCGTCGCGGTGGAGGGTGACGGTGATGTGGTCGCATGCGCCGGCCAGCGCCTCGTCGACCGAATTGTCGATGATCTCCCACAGGCAGTGCATCAGGCCCTGGCTGTCGGTCGTGCCGATGTACATGCCTGGACGCTTGCGGACGGCGTCGAGGCCCTCCAGCACGGTCAGACTGTCGGCACCATAGGATTCGGGCATGGTTCTCCTTCGCGGTTCGCCGGTCTTGTGTCCGACGGTGAAAACTAGTCGAGGGAGGGGACCCGGACCCGTATGTGGACGTCCGTGTCCCCTCCCTCGTTGGATGCGCCCTCAGTGCGGGCGCCGTTGTCGCGTTGAGCCGGTGGCCAGACCGCCGGCGTTGCCGGTTACTGGTCGAGGAAGTCGCGCAGCGTCTGCGAACGGGACGGGTGGCGCAGCTTCGACATGGTCTTCGACTCGATCTGGCGGATGCGCTCGCGGGTCACGCCGTACACGCGGCCGATGTCGTCGAGCGTCTTGGGCTGTCCGTCCTCGAGGCCGTAGCGCATCTTGATGACGCCGGCCTCGCGCGGCGAGAGCGTCTCGAGCACCTGCTTGAACTGCTCCTGCAGCAGGGAGAACGCGACCGCGTCGGACGGGGCGATGGCGTCGGTGTCCTCGATGAGGTCGCCGAACTCCGAGTCGCCGTCCTCGCCCAGCGGCGTGTGCAGCGAGATCGGCTCGCGGCCGTACTTCTGGACCTCCTGGACCTTCTCGACGGGCATGTCGAGCTCGCGGGCCAGCTCGTCGGGCGTGGGTTCGCGGCCCAGGTCCTGCAGCATCTGGCGCTGGACGCGCGACAGCTTGTTGATGACCTCGACCATGTGCACGGGCACGCGGATGGTGCGTGCCTGGTCGGCCATGGCGCGGGTGATGGCCTGGCGGATCCACCAGGTCGCGTAGGTGGAGAACTTGAAGCCCTTCTTCCAGTCGAACTTCTCGACGGCGCGGATCAGACCGAGGTTGCCTTCCTGGATGAGGTCGAGGAAGAGCATGCCGCGGCCGGTGTAGCGCTTGGCGAGCGACACGACGAGTCGCAGGTTGGCCTCGAGCAGGTGGTCCTTGGCCTTCTTGCCGTCGTTCGCGGCCCACTTGAGCTCGCGCTTGCGCTTGAAGTCCATGCCCTCGGATTCGGTGTCGAGCAGGTGCTGCGCGTACAGGCCGGCCTCGATGCGTTCGGAGAGGTCCACCTCCTGTTCGGCGTTGAGCAGGCTCACGCGGCCGATCTGCTTGAGGTAGTCCTTGACCGGGTCGGCGGTGGCGCCGGCGGCGATGACGCGGCGCTTCGGGTTGCCCGACGGGGTCAGGTTGTCGTCGTCATCGTCGTCGCGCACGACGAACGCGCCCTTGGCCTTCGGCGGCTCCGGCTTCTCGGTTTCGGCCTCGTCCTCCTCGTCGTCGGATTCGGACTCGTCCATCTCGTCGTCGTCGGACGAGTCGTCGTCCATGTCGTCGTCGGCCGGCTCGTCGTCCAGATCCTCGTCCAGCGCGTCCAGGTCGGCGGGCATGTCCTGCTCGTCGTCGTCCAGCGTCGTCTCCTCGTCGACGGCCTCGACCGGAGCCGCGGGCTCCTCCTTCTTCGCCGCGGTCCTGCGCTTCGCGCCCGCGGCGGACTTCGTGGCGGTCTTCCTCTTCGCCGTGGCGGTCTTCTTGGCGGACGGCGCCTTCTTGCTCTCTTCGGCGTCGCCCTGGGTTGCCGTCGCTTCCTTCTTGGCCAAGCTCATCCTCCTGCATGTTCCCGCCGGAAGTCGTCCATGTAGCATATGGGCGCACTTCTGGCAAGGGCAAATCGTCAACTATTGGAGTTAACCATCCTCCAAGGACGATTATTCCCGTGTCGTCAGTCGTCGATGTCGGCCTCCGTCCCGCCTTCCCCGTCGCCCGCCCCGCCCGTCCGTCGGATCCTCCCGCCCTGCCATGCCGGACGGATCCCCTTGTCCAGCATGGAGAACACGATCGCGGCCAGCGAGCACCCCTCGTCCAGCGTCAGCGCCGCGAGCGCATACCGCACGGCGATCCCGCTCCCGGCCCACCACAGGATGTAGGCCATCGCGGCGAACGGCTGCACCTGCCAGGGCGACGGCACCGACGCGATCAGGTCGTCGAACATCGCCAGACCGCGTTCGCAGCGATCCCAGTCGGGCGTGTGCGCGGCGTTCTCGAACGATTCCGCGACCATGCCCGTCATCATCTCCCGCGTATCGCGTTCCTTGGGGGTGGCCGCCATGTCGAGCAGCGTCGCCGGCGGACACGGTTCGTCCGATACCAGCGACAGGATCAGCGCGTCGCGCACCGACAGCGAGTCGCGCATGCCCACGGCCAGCATCGCCACGGCGTCGTCGCCCAACGGCGACGGGATGGGTTTCGCCTCGCCGTCATCGTCCTCGGGAACGGGTTCGGGCGGGATGGCGGCTCCGTCCGGCAGCCCCTCCCCGCCCGGCGCGCCCCCGCCGGGCGGCGAACCGTCCCCGTCGGGCCAGCCGACACCTTCCAGCCCGCTCGCCCATCGGCGCAGCGGATCCTCCAGCCAGTGCCGGTCGGCGACCTTGGGTCCCCGCTTCCTGCGGTCCGCGCGGAACCGCCGCTCGAGCTCCTCCAACCGCTCCTGCGTCACATGGTCCGTCATGATGGCCCCCCTTCACGCTGATCGCACCGGCTGCGGCGCCGGTGCGGTGCGGCCCCCGCCGCACGATTCCACTATGCCCTATCCGAGCCGTCCGGCCACCACTATCGCACCATTGTGGTCGAAAGCTCCTCAGCGTTGGAATCACGCCGTTTTGCCGTTCGTAAAACCCTGTGGATAACCTTGTGGTCATGAACAGCGACATCCAACTGGACCTCATCGAATCCCGCATCGGCGAGCTCGTCGCCCGTGCGATCGCCGTCCCAGGCGCCGGGGAGGGCGATCCGGCATGCGGCGCCGTCATGGCCGACGTCGCCCGGCAGGCGCTCGTCTCGAGCGAGGGCGGCAAGCGGCTGCGCGCGATCCTCGCCCTCGCCGCGTTCGACGCCGCGGCCGGCGCCCCGGACGCACGCGACGCCATGCTCGACCTGGCGTGCGGCATCGAGGTGTTCCAGACCGCGGCCCTCGTCCACGACGACATCATCGACGACTCCGACCTGCGCCGTGGCAAACCCGCCGCACACAAGGCGATGGCCGCGCTCGCCGGCGACGAGGCCATCGGACGGGGACTGGGCATCATGCTCGGCGACCTGCTGGCCACCGCCAGCGTCGCCATCGCCGACGAGGCGGCACGGAACCTGCACGGAGCGGACCGGCTCACCGCGGCGTTCCTCAACATGCACCGCGAGGTCGAGATCGGTCAGGTGCTCGACCTGGCCGTCGAACTCGCCTCCCTCGACGACCCGCAGCGCCTGGCCGCGGCCTCGCTGGACGTGTTCCGCTGGAAGACCGCCAGCTACACCACGATCGCGCCGATCGAACTCGGTCTGATCGCCGCCGGCACGCCGGCCGACGAGGCGCGCCGGCGTGCGCTGGCCGTCGGAGGCCCGCTCGGTCTGGCGTTCCAGCTGGCCGACGACCTGCTCGACGTGGTCGGCGACAGCCGCGCCACCGGCAAGCCCGTGGGCGGCGACATCCGCGAAGGCAAGCGCACCGTGCTGCTCGCCGACGCGCTGGAGGGCGCGGATGCGGCCGGACGGGACGAGCTGCGCGCCATGTTCGAGGCGCCGTCGCGCGACGCGGATCAGGTGGCGCGCGCGATAGCCCTGTTCGAGTCTTCCGGTGCGATCGCCCGCTCCCGCGCGCGCATCGCCGACCTGTGGGACGACACGGTCCGTGCCGTCGACGCGTGGGGTCTCGATGTGGCCGCCCGCGACGCGCTGCTCGCCGTATGCGCGAGGTTCGTGCCGTCGTTGTGAGCGCGCCGTGCGGACCGCGCAACGGCACCGTGTCAGATGACCGCCCCCATGTACACTGTGTGTCAGACTGACATGGGACTAAGAGGGACCGGACGACCAAGATGAGTGAAGCCGCAAGCACCCCCGAAGGGCAGCTGATCGAAGGACGCTACCGCATCATCCGCAAGATCGCCGAGGGCGGCATGGCCACGGTGTATCAGGCCACCGACGAGCGCCTGGGACGCACGGTGGCCATCAAGATCATGCACACGCAGCTGGCGCAGGGACCATACCGCGCCCAGTTCGTGGAGCGGTTCCGGCGCGAGGCGCAGTCGGCGGCCGCGATCGCGAACCCGCATATCGTGCAGGTGTACGACACCGGCGAGACCGACGGGCTCGACTATCTGGTCATGGAGTTCGTGCGCGGCGTGAACCTGCGCCGCGAGATGAACGAGCAGCGCACGTTCACCGTGCGCGAGACGCTGCGCATCGTCGCCGAGACGCTCGACGGACTGGCCGCTGCGCACCGCGCCGGCGTCGTCCACCGCGACATCAAGCCGGAGAACATCCTCATCAACGAGCGCGGCCACGTGCAGATCACCGACTTCGGTCTGGCGAAGGCCGCCTCGCAGGCGACGCTGTCGTCGACCGGCATGCTGCTGGGCACCGCCGCGTATCTGGCGCCGGAGATGATCGAGAACAATCAGGCCACGCCGCAGGGCGACCTGTATTCGGTGGGCATCATGGCGTGGGAGATGCTGGCCGGCGAGGTGCCGTTCGTCTCCGACAATCCCGTCACGCTCGTCTTCAAGCACGTCCACGAGGACGTGCCGTCGATCGCCGCGCACTGCCCCGGCATCGACCCGAAGGTCGCCGCGTTCCTCGGGCATCTGACCGCGCGCGCCGTCGACGCGCGTCCGGCGGACGCGGTCGAGGCGGCCCGCGAACTGCTCGAGCTGACGTCGACGCTCGACATCTCGTCGTGGACGTACCGTCGCCCGCCGCTGCCCTCCCCCGCCGAGACGACGATGGCGATGCCCGCGCCTCCCGCACCGCCGGCGGCGGCCGCGGATGCCGGCACGGCCGAGCTCGCCGCCCCTCCGGTGCCGCCCGCCGCCGCTCCCTCCGCTCCCGCCGGCGATGCCGGCGCAGACGCCGCCGCGACGGCGACGGACGCCGGCGACACCGCCGCATCCGCAAGCGCATCCGCGGCGGCCTCCGAGAGCACGGACGACGTGCCGGCGACGCAGCCGCTCGACACCGTCCATCCGACCACCGCGCTTCCGATCGACGACGGCGCGCCCACGCAGGCGTTCGACATGTCGTCGCATGCCGACGGCAGCGCCGCATCGCAGGCCGGCACGTCCGACACGGCCGGCGGCGCCGCGACGGACGCCAAGCCGCGCCGCCACCGCTCCCGCAAGCCGCTGGTCATCGCCTTGGTGATCGTCCTGCTGGCCGCGGCGGGCGTGGCCGGAGGCTCGTCCTGGTGGTATTTCCTCGGTCCCGGCAGCTACTGGTCGCTGCCCAAACCCGACGACGTCTCCTGCCCGCAGCAGGGAGCCTGCTCGATCGCCGGCGCCGACTGGGAGACGTACCGCAGCGTGCTGGGCGTGGCGAACATCCCGTATGAGGCGAGCGAGGAGTACAGCGACGACGTGGCGGCCGGCGCGATCGTGTCCGCCGACCCGGATCAGGTGGGCGCGCGCATCGGCAAGCGCGACGGCACGAAGGTGAAGGTCGTCGTGTCCAAGGGCGTGCAGCAGGCCACGGTCCCCGCCGACCTGTTCGACATCACGTCGGCCAACGGCACCGACGTGCTCGCCGCGCTGCAGAAGGCCGGCTTCGACAATGTGACGCACGACAAGGACGCCGACGAGTATTCGATGGAGCTGCCGGAAGGCGCCGTGATATCGCTCACCGGCGAGGACGGCTCGGCCGTGGAGGCGGGCACGACGCTCGACCATAATGCGCCGCTCACCGTCGCGCTGTCGAAGGGCCCCATGCCGGTGGCGATGCCGAACGTCGTGGGCGGCACGAAGGACGAGATGGAGGCCGCGTTCCAGGAGGCGAACCTGACCGCGAACGTGACGGAGCAATACGACGACAAGGTGCCGGCGGGATCGGTCATCTCCACGTCGCAGGATCCGGGCGCGCAGCTGCACTGGGGCGACAGCGTCGACGTGGTCGTCTCCAAGGGACCGGAGATGGCGACGATACCGTCCGGTCTGATAGGCAAGCAGGAGAGCGACGTGACCAAGCAGCTCAAGGCGCTGGGCTTCGACGTGAAGACCGACAAGGTGCTCGGCGGCCTGTTCGGCACGGTGCGTTCGATCAAGAACGGCGACACCGACCTGTCGAACGGCGGTCAGGTCCGATTGCGCGACGAGAACGGCAAGGCGACGGTAATCACGCTCACCATCGTGTGAACGTCGGGCGAGCGGCGCGCAATCGACGGACGAGAAGGGCGGTGGCACCCCGGAAGGGATGCCACCGCCCTGTCATATCGACGTCGTGCCGCCGTCCGGACCAGCCATCCAGTCCGGAACGTCGGAACGATGCCGATCGCTCAGCAAGGCTCAGGCCTGTGCAGCCTCGGCCTGCTCCTTCATGCGCTGCTTGACGACCTGCGCGTACTCGTCGACGTACTCCTGACGGCTCAGCGCCTCGATGGCGCGCGTCACGCGGTCGGTCAGCTCGCGCAGGTCCTCGCGGGTCGGATTCTCCTTGCGCTGCACTTCGATCGGCTTGCAGTAGTGCACCTCGGTGCGTCCCTTGCCGGGGATGACGGTGCCGGGCTTCTGCAGTTCGCGCGTGCCGATGAGCGCGGTGGGGATGATCGGGCAGCCGGTCTCGAACGCGAGTCGGGCGACGCCGGTGTGGCCCTTGTACAGGCGGCCGTCGGGGCTGCGCGTGCCTTCGATGTGGATGCCGAACAGGTGGCCGTCCTCGATGATCTCACGCGCGTGCGCGAGCGCGCCGAGCGACTTGGAGCCGCCGGAACGGTCCACGGGGAACACGCCCACGGACGTGAACCACCACTTCTTGAACCTGCCCTTGATGCCCTTGCCTTCGAAGTATTCGGCCTTGCCCATGAAATGCACCATGCGCGGGCAGGTGATGGGGATGAGCGCGTCGTCGATCACGGCCAGATGGTTCGCGGCGATGATGCCGCCGCCTTCGCGCGGGATGTTCTCCAGTCCGGTGACGGTGGGGCTGAAGCGGCGACGGGCGATGCCGCCGAAGCCCTTGACGAAAAACCAGTACAGCATGTTCACGCCCCTTTTGGGATTGAGTCGCTAAAGTGGTGGGTATGACTGACCTCAACAATAGCAACGCCGGCGACGAACGCCCAAACCCCACGCCGAATGACGGCGACGACCTCGACGCGGCGTGGGAGAGCTTCGCTCGCGGCCATGCCGACGAGCTGCGCGACGTGGAACGGTCCCGCAGCGCCAAACGCTTCGAACGTCACGCCCAGCGCAAGGAGAAGGAGATGCTGGTCAGCATCGAGCAGCTCGACGAGGGTGTGTTCACCGACGACCGCATCTCCATGGGCGCCCGCGCGCGGGGTCCGAGGGACACGACGAACTCCAGCTGGCTCGACGCCGACGACGTGATGGACCGCTACGGCAGCGACTTCACTCCCCCGAACCCGAGCATCGGTCCGGTCAAGACGTCCAAGCTCGTGTTCTGGATCCTGCTGGTCGCGGGCATCGCCGGCATCATCGCCAGCGTGTTCGTGCCGACGCTGGCCGCGCTGCTGGGCAGCGTGTTCGGCCTGTGTGCGCTGATCGGCGCGGCCGGTCTGATCATCCAGCACAAGGGCCATACGCAGACGCGCGACGGGTGGACCGACGACGGCGCGCGCGTCTGACATGCGTCCGGCGGTCTGCATCGTCAGATGATCATCGCCGACGGACATACACGAAGCGGGTGGCGACGGCATCGGAGCCGTCGCCACCCGCCGTCGTATCAGGTCGCGGATGACGCCCGTCAGGCCTTGGCCTGCGCGGCGGCGATCCACTCGTCGAACAGCGCGGCCGACGCACCCGAGTCGACGGTGCGCTCGGCCAGCGCGTACGCCTCACGGAAGCGTTCCGCCAGCGTGCCGTCACCGATCAGGTGCGCGTCGGCGACGATCGCGGACGCGGCGTTGAGCAGCGCGGTGCTGCGCGACGGGATGGCCTTGCCGGCCAGGAAGTCGCGGAACGCCTGCGCGTTGACGGCGGGTTCGCCGCCGCGCAGGTCGGCGACGGTCACCTTGTCGAGGCCGAGTTCGGCGACCGGGTCGAATTCGGTCTCGCTCACCTTCCCGTCGCGGATCTCCCACACGGACACCGGGCCGGTGGGCGCCAGTTCGTCGAGGCCCTCGTGCGACGTGTACACCATGCCGCTCTGGCCGTTGGCCGCGTACACGTCGGCCATGATGGGGCTCATCGCGCGGTTGGCGCAGCCGATGGCCACGTGCGCCGGCTTGGCCGGGTTGGTCAGCGGGCCGAGGATGTTGAAGACGCACGGCACGCCGAGCGCGGCGCGGATCGGGCCGACGTAGCGCATGGCCGGGTGGAAGGTCTTGGCGAACGCGAAGGTGATGCCCACCTGGTCGCCGACCGCGCCGACCGCTTCGGGGCGCAGTCCCAGCGGCAGGCCGAGCGTTTCGAGCACGTCGGCGGCGCCGCATTTGCTCGACGCGGCGCGGTTGCCGTGCTTGACGATGCGCACGCCGGCCGCCGCGGCGACGACCGAGCCCATCGTGGACAGGTTGACGGTCGCGGCGCCGTCGCCGCCGGTGCCGACGATGTCGGTCGTCTCGCCGGCCACGTTGAGCGGCACGGCGTGGGCGACCATCGCGCGCGCGGCGCCGGCGACCTCGTCGGCGGTCAGTCCCAGCTGCTGCTGGAGCGCCAGCACGGCGCCGACGGCCGCGGGGTTCGCATTGCCCTGCATCAGGTCGTCGACGAACCACCAGGACTCCTCCGCACTCAGATGGTCGCCACCGACCAGCTTGGTGAGAATCGACTTCCATGTGATCTCGGCCATGATGCCCCTCCTTGGCGTATGCGCGCCGTGTGTGTTGTGTCGTCGCCGATTCTAACGATTCGGATGCGCCCGTATCACGGAGCGTTCCATATAGCAGAACGGCGCCGCCCCGTGGATGGGGCGGCGCCGTTCCCGATCAGGCGTTCCTCAGCGGCCTATGGCCGTGATGACGCAGGATGGCTCAGGCCTCGTTGTTGGCGTGGCACATCTTGTACTTGCGGCCCGAACCGCACGGGCACTGGTCGTTCTTCCGCGTGCCCGGGAAGGTGCGGCCGTCGGCCCACGGCGTCTTGAGCTCCTCGCTCTTGGGACGCTTGTTGGCCGGGACCTTGCCCTCGGCATGGCTCATCGGGGCCGGACCGGCGATGACCGGGGCGACCGCCTCGCCGGCGGCGGACTCCTTCGCCGATTCGGCGATGGCCTCGGCCTCCTCGGCGGACGGCTTGTCGGCCGGCTCCTCGGCTTCGACGGCCGGGGTCTCGGCAGGCGTTTCGGCCGGAGTCTCCTCGGCGGATTCGACGGAGTCGTCCGCTTCGGTCGATTCGGCCTCCTGGGCGCCCTCCTCGACGTCCGCGGCATCCTCGGCCGGGGTCTCCTCGGTGATGCCGACGGCGGCCTCGGCCTGGTCGACGGCCACGTCCTCGTCGGCTTCGGTGGTCACGTCCTCGGTGCGGGCGACCTGCTCGACGTCGACGTGGAAGAGCAGCTGGACGCTCTCCTCCTTGATGGCCTCGACCATCGAGTTGTACATCTGGTAGCCTTCGCGCTGGTATTCGACCAGCGGGTCGCGCTGGCCCATGCCACGCAGGCCGATGCCGTCCTTGAGGTAGTCCATCTCGTACAGGTGCTCGCGCCACTTGCGGTCGAGCACGGCGAGCACGACGCGGCGCTCGAGCTGGCGCAGGCCCTCGGCGCCGATCTTCTCCTCGAACTTCGCGTATTCGGCGTCGATCGTCTCGACGAGCACGTCGCGCACGGCCTCGGCGGCCTTCTCGCCCTTGGCCTTGCCGGCGGCGTCCTTGGCGGCCTCGATGTCGAACTCGATCGGGAACACGGTCTTGAGCGCCTTGGTCAGGCCCTCCCAATCCCAGTCCTTGGGCTTGTCGGAGCCGTTGTTGGCGCCCTTGACGTAGCTGAGCACGGTGTCGGAGAAGAAGCGCAGGATGTCGTCGTGGATGTCCTCGCCCTTGAGCACGGCCTGGCGCTCGGCGTAGATGACGGTACGCTGCTTGTTCATCACGTCGTCGTACTTGAGGACGTTCTTACGCACCTCGAAGTTGCGGGATTCGACGGCCTTCTGCGCGGTGCGCACGCCCTTGGAGACGCTCTTGGACTCGATCGGCTCGCCCTCCGGCATGCCCTTGGCCATGACGCGGGCCACGAGCTGCGTGTTGAACAGGCGCATCAGGTCGTCCTCGAGCGACAGGTAGAAGCGGGACTCGCCCGGATCGCCCTGACGGCCGGAACGGCCGCGCAGCTGGTTGTCGATGCGGCGAGACTCGTGGCGCTCGGTGCCCAGCACGTACAGGCCGCCCAGCGCGACGACCTCCTCGTGCTCGTCCTTGACCTGCTCCTTGATCTGGGCGAGGGTGCCCGGCCAGCGCTTCTCGTACTCGTCCGGCGTGTCCTCCGGCGAGTAGCCGTCGGCCTTGAGCTTGGCGTCGGCGAGGAACTCGACGTTGCCGCCGAGCATGATGTCGGTGCCTCGGCCGGCCATGTTGGTGGCGACGGTGACGGCGCCCTTGCGGCCGGCGACGGCCACGACGGCCGCCTCCTTCTCATGCTGCTTGGCGTTGAGCACCTGATGCGGGATCTTCGCCACGTCGAGCAGCGAGGAGACGATCTCGGAGGATTCGACGCTGGCGGTGCCCAGCAGGACCGGCTGGCCCTTGTGGTGGCGCTTGGCGACGTCCTTGACGATCGCGGCCAGCTTCTCCTTCTTGGTGCGGAAGATCAGGTCGTCCTGGTCGACGCGGACCATTGGCTTGTTGGTCGGGATCGGCAGCACACCCAGCTTGTAGGTGCCCATGAACTCGGCGGCCTCGGTCTCGGCGGTGCCGGTCATGCCCGCGAGCTTGTCGTACATGCGGAAGTAGTTCTGCAGGGTGATGGTCGCGAAGGTCTGGTTCTCGGCCTTGACCTCGACGTTCTCCTTCGCCTCGATGGCCTGATGCAGGCCCTCGTTGTAGCGGCGGCCCGGCAGGATGCGGCCGGTGTGCTCGTCGACGATGAGCACCTCGCCGTGGGTGACGACGTAGTCCTTGTCCTTGAGGAACAGCTCCTTGGCCTTGATCGCGTTGTTCAGGTAGCCGATCAGGGCGGTGTTGTTCGGCTCGTACAGGTTGTCGATGCCCAGGAAGTCCTCGACCTTGGCGATGCCCGGGTCGAGGATGCCGATGACCTTCTTCTTCTCGTCGACCTCGTAATCCTCGTCGCGCACCATCTTGGGCACGAGGCGGGCGAACTGGCGGTACCAGCGGGTCACGTCGCCTTCGGCCGGACCGGAGATGATGAGCGGGGTGCGGGCCTCGTCGATGAGGATGGAGTCCACCTCGTCGACGATGGCGTAGTGGTGGCCGCGCTGCACCAGCTCGCTCTTCTCCCACGCCATGTTGTCGCGCAGGTAGTCGAAGCCGAACTCGTTGTTGGTGCCGTAGGTGATGTCGGCGTTGTACTGTTTGCGGCGCTCCGGCGGCTTCTGCTCGGTGATGATGCAGCCGACGTTCATGCCCAGGAAGCGGTAGATGCGGCCCATGAGCTCGCTCTGGTAGCTGGCCAGGTAGTCGTTGACGGTCACGACGTGCACGCCCTTGCCTTCGAGGGCGTTCAGGTAGCTCGGCAGCGTCGCCACGAGCGTCTTGCCCTCGCCGGTCCTCATCTCGGCGATGTTGCCCCAGTGCAGGGCGGCGCCGCCCATGAGCTGGACATCGAAATGGCGCTGGCCGAGGGTGCGCTTGGACACCTCACGCACGGTGGCGAACGCCTCCGGCATGATCGAGTCCAGCTTCTCACCGTTGTCCAGGCGCTGCTTGAACTTGGCGGTCTGGCCCTTGAGCTCCTCGTCACTGAGGGCTGAAATCTCATCCTCGAGCGCATTGACGGCTTGGGCCACACCTTCCAGTCGCTTGATCTGGCGGCCTTCGCCCATGCGCAGGGCCTTATCGACGATATCTACCACGTTTCGCTCCCTATAGAGTTCGGTTACCGTAAACGAGCATAGCCCACTTGTCACCAAATGGGCGCAAACTTCGTCCAATATTATGCGGACACGCCGATTTTTCCGAACGGTTTCCCGCCGTCGCATCGGGCGTCCATGCGAAAGGGACCCGTGCGGGCTGTCCGCACGGGTCCCTTTCAGATGCTTGCCTCGATCAGCGGGTCACTGCACGTTCTCCGGGGTGTCGATCTCGAACACGCCGTAGCTCCAGCCGTGGCGGTGGTAGACGACGGACGGACGGCCGGTCTCCTTGTTGACGAACAGGAAGAAGTCGTGGCCGATGAGTTCCATCTCGTACAGGGCCTCGTCGATGGTCATCGGCTCGGCGATGTGCAGCTTGCGGCGGATCACGATCGGGGTGTCGCCGACCTGGACCTCGACCGACTCCCCCGGCCCCAGATCGGACGCGACCGCGGCGGCCGGGCTGTTGTTGGGCTCCTCCTCGACGACCGGCTCCTCCTCGGCCACCGGCTCCACGACGCCCAGATCGACCGGCACCGGCTCGCTGTAGCCGCGGCGGTGGTCCTTGCGGCGGTCGCGGGTGCGGCGCAGACGCAGGGTCAGCTTGTCGAGGGCCATGTCGAGCGCGCTGAACTCGTCGGTGCTCGACGCCTCGGCACGCACCACGGTGCGGCCGGCGATGACGGTGATTTCCACCCGCTTGGCCGTGTCGGCCTGACGGGGGTTGCCCTCGTGCGTCAGCACGATCTGCGCGCGCTGGGCGTCCGGGGCGATAGCGGTCACACGATTCATCTTGCTTTCGACGACGTCACGGAACCTCTGCTTGACCTGCGTATGACGTCCGGTAACGATGATCTCCATGTGGACCTCCCTAACTCAAGCGGTGCTACCCGCTGTTTGGCGAGCCGAACGGCTGCATCGCCGTCGGTAGGATTCATTGTAGCCGACCATCCGTGTTTTTCCGGGTGACGCGCCCGAAGAATCTTGGGCGTTTCCCGCGTGTTTTCCGTGCATCCGACACCCCGGCCGACGCATCGGATACGCCCTGCGGCGACACCGGGACACGCCGGGAGACGGTCGTGTATTATTGTGCGTTTGAGACCTCTTGATGGCCACGGCCGCATCGCTCGTTCGAGGCGGCTGAGGAACTTCCGGGCTCCATAGAGCACGATGGCGGATAACGTCCGCCCAGGGTGACCTGAGAGATAGCGCAGCAGAGAACAGACCGCCGGCTTAGGCCGGTAAGGGTGAAACGGCGGTGTAAGAGACCACCGGGCGACTGGTAACAGGAGCCGCATGGCAAGCCTCATCGGGAGCAAGGCCAAGCAGAAGGCGTTTGAGGGCTGCTCGCCCGATGCCTTCGGGTAGGCTGCTAGAGCCTGGCGGCGACGTCAGGTCGAGATGGATGGCCATCCGCGCCGGTCTTCCGGCGTGACAGAACCCGGGGTATAAGAGGTCTCACCTTCTTCTTTTCCTCATGTTCAGCGGAACAGTTCGGCGGCGACGCGGCGCAGCTCGGCCGGATCGTGCCCTTTGCGACCGCCGGCGGCCCAGAACCGGTTGAGCCGCTTGGCGCGTTCCATTCCCCGCGTCTTGCGTTCGTAGCGGCGGCCCAGCTCCCATACGGCCTCCTCGAACACGCCGTTCTCGGCCGCCTCGCGCACGACGCGGCCGGCGGTGGACCGGTCGACGCCCTTGCGCACCAGCTCGGCCACGGCGGCGCGCGATCCCATCAGACGGCCGGCGCAGTAGCGTACGGCGCTGCGCGCGTACGCCTCGTCGTCGATCAGATCGACCCGGGACAGCCGGTCGATCACGTCCTCGACGACATCCTCCCCGTATCCCTTGGCGAGCAGACGGTCGCGCAGCGCGCCCGACGCGCGCGGCGCAGCGTCCAGCAGACGCAGCGCCGCCTCGCGGCAGGAGTCCAGATCATCGGCCTCCGACGCGTCGACCTGACGCGGGGAGCCGCCGGTGCGGTTCGGCTCGACGTCGTCCGCCGCATCGGAATCGGCATCGGCGCCGTCCGCGCCGGCGACGGTGCCGAAACGCGCGTATGCGGCGGCTCCGAAGCCGGGCGACGCCGGCGACGGCATGGAATCACCGGCGTCGCCGACACGGTCTTCCGGTTGTGCGGAATACGCGATGCCGGAACGTCCGTCCGCCGCCGCGGGTGCGGCGGGGACGCCGACCGATGCGAGGAAGTCCTCGGCGCTGATCACGCGGATCAGGCCTCCTCGCCGGCCGGGGTCTCGGCCGCGCCGTCGCCGTCGGCGCCCTCGCCTTCGGCGAACTGGTCCTCGGCGGGGATCAGGCCGAACGCGACCTTGACCTTGTTGCCGATCTCCTCGGTGATGCCGGGGTTGTCCTTGAGGAACTTGCGCACGTTCTCGCGGCCCTGTCCCAGCTGGTCGCCGTCGTAGGTGAACCAGGAGCCGGACTTGCGCACGACGTTGCACTGGAGCGCCATGTCGAGCACCGAGCCTTCGGTGGAGATGCCCTCGCCGTACAGCACGTCGAATTCGGCGGACTTGAAGGGCGGGGCCATCTTGTTCTTCACGACCTTGACCTTGGTGCGGTTGCCCACCGCCTCGTCGCCGTTCTTGATCGTCTGGATGCGGCGGATGTCGAGACGCACCGACGAGTAGAACTTGAGCGCCTTGCCGCCGGTGGTCGTCTCCGGATTGCCGAAGAACACGCCGATCTTCTCGCGCAGCTGGTTGATGAAGATCGCGGTGGTGCCGGCCTGCGAGAGCGCGCCGGTCATCTTGCGCAGCGCCTGGCTCATGAGCCTGGCCTGCAGGCCGACGTGGCTGTCGCCCATCTCGCCTTCGATCTCGGCCTTGGGGACCAGCGCGGCGACCGAGTCGATGACGATCACGTCGAGCGCGCCGGAGCGGATCAGCATGTCGGCGATCTCCAGCGCTTGCTCGCCGTTGTCGGGCTGGGAGACGATCAACGAATCGGTGTCGACGCCCAGCTTGCGCGCGTACACCGGGTCGAGCGCATGCTCGGCGTCGATGAACGCCGCGACGCCGCCGGCCTTCTGCGCATTGGCGACCACGTGCAGCGCGAGCGTGGTCTTGCCGGAGGATTCGGGACCGTAGATCTCCACGATGCGGCCCTTGGGCAGGCCGCCGATGCCCAAGGCCATGTCGAGGGCGAGCGATCCGGTGGGGATGACCTCGACATCCTGTTCGGGGCGGTCGCCCAGACGCATCGCCGAGCCCTTGCCGAAGCTCTTCTCGACCTGCGCCAGCGCGGTCTCCAGTGCCGCCTGACGGCGCGGGTCGATGCCCGGGGCCCCGGTGTCCGCCTGCTTCGCCGCGTTCTTCGCCTGCTGTGCCATGTTGTTCTCCTTCATCGATGCCGCAGTGCGACCAGCGTACGCCATGCCGCGCGCCGGCGGCGGCCGGAACGGGCGTTGTGGTCGAAGGCTCCGCCGCATGCATGGCGCATGCGTCCGGAAGCCTTACGCCGCAACGGTTATACGGCGTGTCGCATCGCGGTGGCCATCATGACCGATGGCCGTTCGCTGTGGATAACTATAGGACCACATGCGAACATCTGTTCGAATCCGTGTGGCGGGCGCGCCGCGATGCGGCTACCGGGACAGCCGCGGCCCGCCCTTGGGCATCGGCGGCGCCATGTGGTCGGCGCCCCAGCGCTCGCCGTCCGGCACGCCCATCTGGTCGCACAGCACGTTCCAGACGACGCGGGGCTCCTCCCCCGCCTCCAGCGCCTCGATCACGTTCCGGCCGCCCAGCCGGTCCATGCGCTGGTCGCGCGCCAAGCTGCGCCCGTAGGCGCGGCCGAACACCTCGTCCACCAGTTCCCAGAATTCTCGTTCTCGCACGACGCCCACTCTAGCGCACCGCACGAGAAAGGCGGGACCCCTCCCTCGGAGAGTCGTCCCGCCCAAGTCATATCCGGCAGTCGGCCCCGGCCGTCGATCCGGCCGTCCGACACGCCCTTAGCGAGCGCCGGCGGCCTCGAGCCGATCGGCGACCATGCGCAGCATCTGCGGCGTGCCCACGCCCAGCGATTCGGCGATCGAGCTGAGCAGTTCGGAGCTCGCCTCCTTCTGGCCGCGCTCCACCTCGGACAGGTAGCCGAGCGACACGCCGGCCTTCTCGCTGACCTCGCGCAGCGTCTTGCGATCGCCGGTGCGCAGCTCGCGCAGCACCTGGCCGATCGCCTCGCGCAGCGACAGCTCGTGCGACGCTCCGGCGACGTTCTGTGAGCGGGTCGAGGCCGTGGTCTCGGCGTCGAGCTCGCCGTCGGCCTGACGCCACATGCGGGTCAACGCGGCCTGGCGTTCGTCCTTGGCCTTCTTCGCGGCGCGCGCGGCGATCACCTGCTGCTGGGCGAACATGACGGCGCGGCGCTGGGCCGGCGTCAGGTCGCGCATGCGCGCGCTGCCGGGGCGCGCCATCATCGCGGCCGGGCGGTCCTGGCCGGTCTTCTCCATGGTGCGGGTTTCGGCGGTGCGGGTCATCGTGTCCATCTCGGCCCTCCTTGGGCGTTTCGCTCATTGCTTCCACTATCCCCAATCGGCGACACGCCCGAACTATTCCTGAAAACTTGCTTAAAACAGACTCAAGTTTCACTGATGCTAGTGTTTCCAACACTTGCGCCGCTATGCGCTCAATGGGCACACCCTAGGTTCACCCTATTTTGTTTTCCTTCTTCATTGTAGGCTGTCGCGGCGGCTGCACGTCGGGAGTGTCTGTCAGCTGAAAACGACGAAGGCGCCCCGCTCCCCCATGGCAGGGGAACGGGGCGCTGTGGTCAGTGGGCGGCGTGGCGGGCGCGGCTGCGGGCGGTGACGGGATTGTCCTTCCACCAGGCCCACAGGCTCGCGCCGACCGTCCATGCCAGGGACACGAGCTGGTTGATGCTCTCGTCGGCGATGGGGATCGTGTCGACGCCCATCGTGACCAGGATCGTGTTGATCAGGGCGAGGAGCAGGACGATGGTGCGGGCGATGGTGCCGGCACTGACAGCCGGCGGCCTCTCCCCCGCGTCCGGAGTCGTCGGGGTAACTGTGGTGTCATCGGCCATGGGGACTCCTCTCACTGCTGGAGGGCGAGGTACCAGTCGCCGCCCTGCGTGCCGATCGCGATGTAGCGGACCTGGCCGCCGTACGAGGTGTAGCGGCCCCACAGGTATCCGTCCGCGTACACGCCCCACGCGTCCAGATTCACGGTCTGGCCGCGCCGGTAGGTCGCGACGACCGCGCCGGACGTCGACGGGCGGTGGCGCACGTTGAGAGCGTCCACGTCCACCAGGTACGTGCCGGCCACCACAATCGGCCCCGACTGCGCCGGAGCGGTGACTGTCTTGGGGCGCAGGTAGCCGAGCAGGCCGGCCTTGGTCAGAGCCGCCTGTCGTGTCGCACCCGGATTCTGGGTCAGGCACAGGAGATTCGCACCCTGGTCGGCTAGCACGATTGCGACATGGCTGCCAGGATAAGCGGCGCAGCGCGACCAGAACGCGACGTCGCCCCTGCGCGGGGTGATGTCCGGGCCGAGCTTGTCGAACGCGGCCTGCAGTCGGGGCTGGTTGCCCCAGGTCTGGGTGTAGACGCTGTCGGCATAACCCGAGGTGGTGTTGGTCGCGGACTGCGGCACGCCGGCCACGTCCTGCGCGTACCGGCTCCAGAGGTCCCAGCATTGGCCTCCGTACGCGCCGTCGACGTCCACGGTGCGCCCGGTGCAGGTGTTGATGAATTGGTCGACCGTCATGGTCATGACGGGCTCCTTTCCCGCCCCGGTCGGGGCGATATATGATAAAGCCCCGCATCGGATGGTGCGGGGCATGGCCGTCAGGCGGCCAGACAGTACAGCACGACCGCCAGGAATTTCACGAACGGGATTGCGATGTGCCAGATGAGAAGCGGGACCGCGACGGCGAGCAGCATCAGCGGCACACCGATCGCGAGCACGATCAGGAGAAGTCGCTCCCACGGATCACCGGTAGAGCCAGTCACAATCCGCCTCCCTCCGCAGATAATCCTGTCTGAGCGCGTCATACCTGGCGTGTCCGTACCCGTTGCCGCCCATATCCAGATACTCCTTGCCGGCCTCCAACTGCCGCTCATGCTGGGTGCGGTTGTTCGTGTGGGCGAAAAGCTCCACCCTCAGCAGGTCGAGGCGGGCGGCGCGCAGTTCGCGGTCGAGTTGGTCGAACCGGTCCCAATCGCGGTCGAGTTTGCCGCGCACGTCGCGCATGAGCCGACTGTCGTCGAGGGCGTCGTCGAGATTGTCCCGCGTGACCAGACGGCTGAGCCGGTCGAGTTGCTTGATGCCGGCTCCTGCGATGGCGCCGCCGGTGGATGTGATGATGGCGACCAGGATGGTCACCCAGATAGGGGTCATCAGGTCATGGCTCCTCCCTCTCATGATGATGGATTGATGTCATTTGACGCGCACGAGTGCGACGTCGTCGATGCGTGGCCAGTTGCCGCCGAGCTGGATTTGGACGGTCATCGGTTTGGGGATATCCACAGTCAGAGCGCGTCGCTCCCATGTCATGACGGCCGATGCTCGCTCCCATGTCTTGGATGCGAGCCATACGCTGTCTGGGCTTACGACGCCGAGCATGTGCCATCGATCGATGGCACCGGACGCGAAATATGCAGATAATTCGTAGGTGCCGGGTTCTGTGATAGCGACTCTTTGTATCGCAACCCATGTGTTCTGGATTTGCGAATTGAGGAACCGATTCCCGGAATGCGGTAGCAGCGTGAGGTTGGATTCGACATAAAACGCGTTATTATCCCACAACTCCCACGATTCGTCGGACTCGAAGCTGGGATTGGTTATCAAGTTCTCACTGTGATATCCCCCCCCCGACACCATTAATATGGATTGGGGGAACCCACTGGGTCGGCCACGATTGATGTTCCGCGATCATCGGGTGTAGCACCGCATCCAATGGTTTACCCGTTGATAAGATCTTCCCGACGACGGCCAACCCGAAATGCATGTCCCTCGATATGCGGAAGTACATGTTGTCGCCCTTGCCTGCGTCCCAATATACCCATCTCGACATGTTTTCCATATTGATGGCGGCGATATACACAAGGTTGTAGGTGTCGCCCTCGTGTGACTCGTCGCCGATGGGTCGAATATGATACCATCCGGGATGGAGGATTCCCATATCCCAGACGACACCTTTACCGGCAGTCAGCGATGCGGATGTGATGTGCAGTCCGAGGTCTGGCGCCAGCTCGCAGGTCATACCGTTGATGTCGGTGGCGGTCCCGTATCCACACAGGTTGCGCGACAAAAGAGGTCTGCTGTTGTTGAGGAGGAGACCGACCCTCCGACCTTGCGAATATGCGGCGGCCACCTGCTTGCCGCCTAGGAGGAGTTTGCTCATCGCCCACCCCCTTGCGGGAGTGGTTTTAGTCCAGCTTTTGCAGGATGGGGATGATCGTGTCGTCGAGGGCGACGCCAGGATTGTGCACTATGGAGCAATTCACGGTTTGGGCTCGATCGACGACGAAACTCTCTAGAAATGGCGATGCCATCATCGCAGTACCGGCCGAGGTCCAGTACTGGAATTCTGAGTATAATCGTCCTCGCGTTGAACCAACAGTTCGAGCCATTGAATATCGTCCCGGCTGTAAAGCAATGGGGACTCTTCTCATACTGCCCCACGCGGTAGCAGTACCGACACAGTGATAGCTGGTCCCGTCGAACGTCCAGCTCAAGCCATTCGCAGAGACCGGAGTCAATCGCGGGAACAGATTCGGCCTGTCCCACACCAGCACCTGTCCGTTGTGGATGACGGTCGCACGCCGACCATCCATCAGCACATGTCCGACCGGCTGTCCGTGTGTGATGAGCCGATTCATGCGACCAGCTCCCACACAGAGCGACGAACAGGAGAAGGCGGGTTAGGAAGCCCCACCCATTACCATGTTTAGTAGGTCCCGATGGTCGGGACCGGGTCGCCGGTTCCGGTATGACTTTCTCGCCCTGTCGTTGATGATCCGGGGGGTGTCGTCGCCGGGAACGGGGACGCCCGCTGACCGCT
>NZ_QXGK01000027.1 GCF_003952945.1 Bifidobacterium samirii | reverse complement strand
ATCGCACTCGGCTTCCGCAACCTCGACAACTACATCACCAGAAGCCTGCTCCACACCGGCGGATTCAAACACGCCATCCAAACTCACCTCTAACCACCACCCCTACACACCAAAATGCGAAGAGCCAGGAAAGGAGACATCGTGGTCAATCTGCTGCTCGCCGTCATATACATCGCCTTCATCAGCCTCGGCCTGCCCGACGCCCTGCTGGGCGCGGCATGGCCGACGATGAGCCAGGATCTGGGTGCGCCGGTGTCGTGGGCCGGCGGCATCTCCATGACCATCTCCGCCGGCACGATCGTCTCCGCATTGCTGAGCGACCGCCTGACGCTGCGCTTCGGCGCCGGCCGCGTCACCGCCGTGTCGGTCGGCATGACCGCCGCCGCGCTGATCGGCTTCTCGTTCGCCCCCAACTACTGGACGCTCATCGCGCTCGCGATCCCGTACGGTCTGGGCGCCGGCGGCGTCGACGCGGCGCTCAACAACTACGTGGCCGTCCATTATGAGAGCCGCCACATGAGCTGGCTGCACTGCATGTGGGGCGTGGGCACGCTGATCGGCCCGTACGTGATGAGCTACGCGCTCTCCGGCGGCCAGGGCTGGCCGTGGGGCTACCGGTACATCGGCCTGCTGCAGGTCGTCCTCACCGTGATGCTCATCTTCGCGCTGCCGTTGTGGAAGAGCCGCAAGGGCGCTACGGCTGCTCAGACGGACGGCGAGGAGACGACTGAGCCGCGCAAGCCGCTGGGTCTCAAGGGCGTGCTGGCGATCCCCGGCGCCAAGGAGATCATGGTGATGTTCCTGTGCTACTGCGCCATCGAAACCACGTCGATGCTGTGGGCCAGCAGCTACATGGTGCTCGGCATGGGCATCGACAAGGTGACCGCCGCCCGCTGGGCCAGCCTGTTCTGCATCGGCATCACCGTGGGCCGCGCGTTGAGCGGCTTCATGACGATGCGCTTCAGCGACCCGGTGATGATCCGCATCGGCCAGACGCTGATCTTGCTGGGCGTCGCGCTCATGCTCGTGCCGCTGCCGAACCATATGGGCGTGCTCGTCGGCCTGGTCGTCATCGGCCTGGGATGCGCGCCGATCTACCCGTGCGTCATCCACTCCACCCCGACCTACTTCGGCGAGGAGAACTCGCAGGCGATCGTCGGCGTGCAGATGGCGTCCGCCTACGTCGGCTCGATGCTCATGCCCCCGATCTTCGGCCTCATCGCCCAGTACGTGGCCATCGAACTGTTCCCCGCCTACCTGCTGTTCTTCCTCGTGCTCATGGTCGTCATGCACGAATCCCTGCGCCGCAAGCGCGGGTGACGTACCTGCGGCAATGTGCGTGACCCCGCCTCTGTGGCGGGGTCTTCGTGTATTTATCTATTTATTTGTCGTATTCTTAGGGGAAGGATTTGTCGTAGACAAAGCAATATACATGTTGAAGAGAATGTAACATTGTCGTAAGAAGATGCTACAATAATGGAATTGTAAGCATAAGGAAGTGCGTAAGCGGTTGATTAAGGAGTCAACGTTGAGTTTGGGTGCATTTCAGATAAATTTTCCTAAATTTAAAGAGAGAATGGTTGCGTACGAAGGTCCGTCTGATTCTGAAGCGAAACCGGAGACATGGTATTTTATATACGACTTCTGGGATGATTATGCGTATAGGACTTCTTTTCATGTTTATTATTCTGATATTGAAAATAAAGTTCATAAAATTGGAATCATAAAGTTTCTCATACTTGATAGTAATGGCGAAAATCTGAAGAGTTTTGAAAAAGAAAATATTGAAAAAATATTGAAGAATGCTGAAGGAGAGTATTGTTCACTTTGGGAAAAACTTGCATGCTATAGAACGCTTCAGGATCTGTTTCCAGAACAATATGAGTCCATTTTGGACACTCTTCATGATTCGGCATATTTTCCCAAGTATCGGGAAAAGTACGAAGAGTTAAAATGTTTTAAAACGTCGTTGCGAAGGCTGTCTTCGAGTGATAAGGCGTTGTCTGAAGCTAGATCATTGCTGACAATGAGGGGCTCTGAGGATAAGGATATGTCCTTTGATTATCGCATTATATCCTCCGATGGCGACTCGACTGATTTGCAATTTCGTTTTATAAAAAATGATTATCTGCCGTATCGGATAAATGCGCTTGTCGGCAAGAACGGTGTCGGTAAGAGTACGATACTTTCGCATATCGCCCATTCTCTATGTGGATATCCTGATTATGTGAAAAAAGGTGATAGTCTAGCGGCAAGCGGGGCATTTGTCGATGATGCGAATAAGCCTCCCTTCGATCAAGTGATCTATATATCGTATAATCCTTATGATTATTATGATGATGCATCCGATAACCGCCCGCATAGAGGTGTCATTGATATAGAAACTAATAATTTCGTTTTCTGTAGTATTCTAAAGAAAAATGAAGAGGATAAGCTGTATATAGCCGATCAGAGTGAATTCTGGTGTGATTGCAAGAAATCATTTGAAAAAATGAAAAACGTGGCAGGAAAAGTGATTGGCTATCCGTTATTGATGAATTCACTCCTTCTCTCGCGAATGATATTGAATTTGCTTTTGACTTTTCAGAAGAACTTAATTTAAGTTCTGGAGAAACTTATTTTATTCGTGCTTTAACGGATGCCATCGCTGGTTTGGAAGCTGAGTCGCTCATCATTCTTGATGAGCCGGAGCTGCATCTGCATCCTAATGCAATATCTTATATGATGAAGTCGATTAATGAGCTTCTGGAACGTTTTAATTGTTATGCAATTGTGGCGACACATTCGCCGTTGATTCTTCAGGAGCTACGCTCGGATTCCATTCTGGTTCTGACTCGATGCACGGCGGGGGAAGACGTATTTCTTTCAGTGCGAAGGCCCAGAATTGAATGTTTTGGGAACAATATATCTGCAATAATTTCGGATGTTTTTGAAGTTCGTCAGTCAGAGAGCCTGTTCCAAGACAGATTGCATAACTTGGTCCATGAAAAGAAAATGTCTTATGAAGAAATAACGAGTTTATTTGACGGAATGCCGTTAAGTTTTAATGCGCGGACTCTTTTGGGTAATCTATACAAAGAGGATTAGATGAAAAACGTAGAAAAAAATCTGTATGATGACTGTGGGGTTCTCCATCATATTATTAATTCTACCAAAAATAAACAAAGAAAAGAGACGCTGTCCCGTATTGAAAGTAATATATTACTAGCTTATAATCAGTATCCCACTGATTTTACTGCATTAAATGGCATAAAGCGTTCTTGTTGCAACAATGATGACGAAAGACAAAGCCTTATAAAGCTCTATAATAGTAGGGCTAAGATTATTAAAAAAATGAAAAAGGAGATTTTAAACAAGGTAGCTTTATGTCCTTATTGTTACTATGCGAATACAGTTGATACCATTGATCATTTCTTTCCTAAGAGTATTTTTCCTGAGTATTCCATCTATTCATTTAATCTAATTCCTTGCTGTTCTAAATGCAATAGAATAAAAAGCGATACGCTTCCCAGTAGTGGAAAGCGATACATTCATTTTTACGTTGATCCCATACCTGATAAAAAATGGTTCTATGTAAAACTGGCGTGGAATGCTGCTTATGATAGAGCGGATCTGGATATTACGTTGGATTCTACTGTTCTAGGAACAGATATGAAAAAACTGATAATGGGACATTTTGATAATTTAAAACTCCTATCCAAATATGAGAAGGAAATGGTGCATCTCATATCAGATTCAATGGAGTCCCTCAATGGAGAACGGGACGTGGACAGATGTTGTTGGCATTTTTCTATAAGATATAACGATGAGAAGAAGAACTATGGAGAGAATTATTATTTAACCGCTCTCTTCCATGAGCTAAGTACGAATCATGAATTCGTCAAAAATATGATTCAGTCTGTTTATGATTGATTTACTAAATCTAATGTTCATGAAGCCAGGACGACTGAATCATGGATTTTATGTAAACAGTCCAGTCTATTCATACAGCAGTGGTCCGTCACTGTATGGTGACGGACCACTATGTAATGTCAGACAATCACCTATAAAGTCCTGATTCATCACCCGACGAACGCGACCGGCGCGGCCAGGTCGACGCCAGATCCGTCGCGGCGCATGTCGGGGGAGGGGAGCTCCACCGGAGCGCCGGACTCGGTGGCCGCGTGGGCCGGCCATGCGCCGATCCACGCGAACACGAGCGTGTTCTGGCCCTTGAGGAAGCGCTGCGAGCGTACGCCGCCGGTGCCGCGGCCCTTGGTCGGGTACAGTTCGAACGGTGTGACCTTCGCGCTGCCGTTCTCAGTGCCGGGCAGCGCGTCCTTGTCGCCGGCGACGGTGAGCACGACCGCGCCGGATGCGGACGCCATCGTCTCGTCGTCCTCATCGCACGTCCATGCGATTGACCCGGCCGGCACGACGGCGAACGCCAGCACCTGACAGCCGTCGGCCAGTCGGATGCCGGCCATGCCGCCGGCGGTGCGGCCCTGCGGGCGCACGTTGGCGGCGTCGAAGGTCAGCAGCGACGAGTCGGAGGAGACGAACGCGAGTCGGTCGCCGTCGGCCGCGTCGGCCGCGGCGAGCACTTCGTCGCCGTCCTTGAGGTCGATGACGGTCCACGAGTCCATCGTCGTGGGCGCTTCGCGGTTCCACCGCTTGACGATGCCGTTGCGGGTGCCGAGCGCCAGCGGCGGCAGCGTGTCGACGCCGGGGCCGGCCGCGCCGGACGGCTGCTCCGTGTTGTTGAGCGTGCCGGTCATCGCCACGGCGGCCACGACGCGCTCGCCGTCGATCGGTTCGGTGCTTTCGGTCAGGCCCAGCAGTTCGTCGGCGTGGATGCCGCCGGCCAGCGACAGCGTGCCGTCGACGTGCAGGGCGGGCAGTTCGACCGCGTGCGCGAGCACGAGGCGTCCGGCGGACGTGATTAGCGCGTACGACGAGCGGGTCGTGGTGCGGAAGATCGACGTGATCTGGTCGTCCGGCTTGCGCGGGTCGGCGGCCGACCGCGCCTGCCACACGTCCCATGCGGCCGGGGTGGCGCGTGCGATCAGACCGGATGCGGACAGCATCACCACGCACGGTTCGTCCTCGATCTGCAGTGCGGACACGGCCGCGCCCTCCTCGCCGCTGCGTCGCGCGGCGGCGGCCGCGGCGGCCACGTCGGCGGCGGCCGACGACAGCGTGGCGGCGGATCGGGCCGCCTCCAGCATCGCCTGCTCGTCCACGTCGTCGTCGCCGTGCGCGACGACCGGCACCAGCGTGCCGTCCGGCCCCTCGTCGAGCAGCACGGTGCGTCGCGGCGTGCCGTAGCGCTTCGCCGCCTCGTCCATCTCGCGCACGACCACGCGGTCGAGCTCCTTGTCGGATGCGAGGATCTGGTCCAGTTCCTCGATGCGGCGCTTGAGGTCGTCGCGTTCGGCCTCCAGTTCGATGCGGCTCATGCGCGTCAGGCGGCGCAGACGCAGATCGAGGATGTACTGGGCCTGCACGTCGTCCAGGTCGAACACGGCGATCAGGCGGCTCTTGGCCGCGTCCGCGTCCTCGGAGGAGCGGATCACCTGGATCACCTCGTCGATGTCGACCATGGCCAGCAGCAGGCCCTCGACCAGATGCAGACGCTCCAGCGCCTTGCGGCGGCGGAACGCGCTGCGTCGGCGCACCACGGTGCGACGGTGCCCGATCCACACCTCGAGCATCTCCTTGAGACCCATCGTGTGCGGGCGGCCGTCCACGAGCGCCACGTTGTTCATCGTGAAGTTGTCCTGCAGCGGCGTGAATCGGAACAGCTGGGCGAGCACCGCGTTCGGGTCGAAGCCGGTCTTCACCTCGATGACGATGCGCGTGCCGTTGTGACGGTCCGTCAGGTCGATCGCGCCCGAGATGCCCTCCAGCTTACGGCTCTTGACGCCTTCCGAAATGCGTTCCAGCACGCGTTCGGGACCCACCATGAACGGCAGTTCGGTCACGACGATCGCCTTCTTGCGGGCCGTCACGTTCTCGATGTGCGTCTTGGAGCGGGTCGTCAGCGACCCGCGGCCCGTCGCGTACGCCTCGCGGATGCCGTTGCGGCCGATGATGATGCCGCCGCCCGGCCAGTCCGGTCCCGGCACGTAGCGCATCAGCTCCTCGAGCGACGCCTCCGGATGACGCATGAGATGCTTGGCCGCCGCGACGACCTCGCCCACATTGTGCGTGGCCATGTTCGTCGCCATGCCCACGGCGATGCCCGACCCGCCGTTGACCAGCAGGTTCGGGATGGCCGCCGGCAGCACGGTCGGCTCCTTGAGCTTGTTGTCGTAGTTGGGCGTGAAGTCGACGGTGTCCTCGTCGATGTCGCCGTTCATGCCCAGCGCGGCCGGGGCGAGCCTCGCCTCCGTGTATCGCGACGCGGCCGGACCGTCGTCGAGCGAACCGAAGTTGCCGTGGCCGTCGACCAGCGGCAGGCGCATCGCGAACGGCTGCGCCAGACGCACCATCGCCTCGTAGATCGCCGAATCGCCGTGCGGGTGCAGCTTGCCCATCACCTCGCCGACCACGCGCGCCGACTTCATGTACGGGCGTTCCGGCGTCAGGTTCATCTGGCCCATCTGGTAGACGATGCGCCGCTGCACCGGCTTGAGACCGTCGCGCGCGTCGGGCAGGGCCCTGGCGTAGATCACCGAATACGCGTATTCGAGGAACGACTTGCTCATCTCCTCGTTCAACGGCGTCTCGACGATATGCTCCCTGACCTCGCGGATATCGTACGCGGGCTGTGACGGCTTGCGCTGTGCTGCCATACGGTGCATGCTCCCCTCGTCGTAAACGGATGCGGCCGCGGACCGGCCGACCGACCATGATATCCGACCGGGCCAACCACGGCGCCGCACCGTCCGCCGAACGCCGTTGTCGTCCGGTCGATGATTGAATGG
Organism: Bifidobacterium samirii; assembly: GCF_003952945.1. Taxonomy (GTDB): domain Bacteria; phylum Actinomycetota; class Actinomycetes; order Actinomycetales; family Bifidobacteriaceae; genus Bifidobacterium; species Bifidobacterium samirii. Next base: position 18,518 of record NZ_QXGK01000027.1, on the reverse strand, counting down.
GAGCCATGAGTGTGGACGTGCCCGATATCGAAGAACTGCTGACCGCGACGCCGGTGGCCGCATACGGCGACGACGCCGACCCGGCGACCAGGGGAGGGGCGCTGCACCTGTCGTCGCTGCTGCCGGCCGCATCGGCCGCCATCGGCCATCCCGTCCCCACCGCCGTGCATCAGGACCCGGCCGCATTGCAGCGCGCGCTCGGCCTGCCCGACGCACGCTCCGCCGTCGTCGTCCTCGTCGACGGACTCGGCTACTGGAACCTCGCGATGCGCCTCGGCCACGCCCCCTACCTGCGTTCGCTGATGAACGACGCCGCCAACCAGCGGCCCATCGCCACCTGCGCGCCCAGCACCACCGTCTCCGCGATGGCCACGTTCGGCACCGGCACCTGCCCCGGCCTGACCGGCATGACCGGATACACGCAGCTCAACCCCGCCACCGGCACGATCTGCCAGCTCATCCAGTTCACCGACGCGCCCGACCCCGCAGACCTGCAGCGCCAGCCCACCGTGTTCGAGGCGCTCGCCGGCCGGGAGGTGCGCGTCACCAGCTGCGGTCTGATGAAGTTCAGGGATTCGCCGCTCACCCGCGCCGCACTGCGCGGCGGCGACTACAGGGGCGGCGTCACGCCGTTGGACCGGGTGTCCGACGCGGCGCGATCCGCCCGCGAGCCCGGCTTGACCTACCTGTACATCCGCGACGCGGACAAGACCGGCCACGCGCACGGCTGGGATTCCGACAAGTGGATCGGCGTGTTCGAACGCATCGACGCGCATCTGGCGCTGCTGCGCCGCAGCGTCCCCAAGGGCACGCTGATCGTCGTCACCGCCGACCACGGCATGGTGACCGCCGACCCTGCGCAGCGCATCGACGTCGCCGCCGACCCGACGCTGTCGGCCGGCGTGCGCCTGGTGGGCGGCGAACCGCGCTGCGTCTCGCTGTACGCCGACGACGGGGAGGACCCGTCCGCGATCGCCGAGCGCTGGCGGGATCGTCTGGGGGAGCGGGCGATCGTATGGACGCGCGACGAGGCGGTGGCGCACGGCCTGTTCGGTCCGGTCGATGCGCGCGTGCTGCCGATGATCGGCGACGTGGTCGTCTCCGCGCTCGGCGCGATGACGATCGTCGACTCGCGCACCCAGAGCGCGCAGGCGATGTCGCTGCCCAGCGTGCACGGCTCGCGCACGATGCTCGAATCCGACATCCCCTGCCTGATCGACCTCGCCTGAACGCAGGAAGGCCGGTCATCCTGACCGGCCTTCCTCTCTTCACTGCTCTCGGTCGGATCTCCGGCCGGCTCGCCTCGGTGCGGGCCGCTTTCGGCTGCCCGATTTGCTACTCGGCTGCCCGACTACTCGCCGAACAGGATCTCGTCCCAGCTGGGCATCGCCGAACGGCCCGACCTGCGCTTGGCCGGCTTGACCGGCTCGTCGCCGGCTCCGGCCGTCGGGGACGGCTGGTCGGCGGCCGCGACCGGAGCCGACGCGGCGGAACCGGCCGTCGGGGACGATTCGGCCGATGTCTCCGACGCGGCCGCGGCCGGCATGGCCGTCGTCGCCGGCTGCGACAGCGACGACGGTGCCGCAGCGTCGGCCGCGATGAGCGGCGACGACGGGTCGGGGTGCAGTGCCAGCGCCCCGGTCGGCACCGGGGCGTCGGACCGGAGCGCGTCGTCGGACGTGGACTCTGCGGAGTATGCGGCGGACTCGCCTGTCGCCGTTCCGTCTGCGGAATCGGACGCGCCCTGCGCGTGCGGATCGTCGCCCGCGGTGCGGGCGTGCGTCGGATCCCAGCGTGACACCTCGCGTTCGATGCGCACGGAACGGATCGCGTCGGCGGACGTGGGCGGGAAGGCGAACGCGGGCGCCGCGCGCCGCTGGTCGTCGGAGGAACCGAGGTTCTGCTCGCCCAGCAGCTTCTTCGCCGCGGAATTCAGACAGGTGACCGCATTGTCGCGCATGTTCCACGTCCATTCGGCACGCACCTCATGGCCGGACGCCTCGAAGAGCGCGGTGATGCGCCACGGCTCTAGACCGCGGCGCGTGGCCTGCCAGCGCAGGGCCGCCATGTCGACGAGCGCCGAGGCGAGCGTGCGCTCGATGAGCTCGGCCACGGTACGCGCGCGGCTGTCCTTGGGGGCGGGCACCGACAGGAACTGTTCGACCGCATACTGCTTCTCGGTCTCCACCGGGGCGGCGAACCGACGCACCAGCGCCTCGCCCAGCCCGTAGCGGTCGGCGACCTGCGCCGGGGTCGCGCCGGCCCTGATCAGCGCCTGGATCTGCGAGAGCGGCAGCGACTCGCCGCCGCGCGGCTGACGGGTGCGCAGCCGGGATTCGGACGCCAGCTGCTTGGCCTCGAGTACGGCGCGTTCGAGCGTGTCGTCCATGGCGACGGCGAACCGGCGGCCGGAGGCGACGAACACGAGGTTGCCCTCGCCGTCCACATGGTCGAATCGGGCTTGCTCCAGCGAGTTGTCAGGCATGCGCACACCACTTTCCTTACGGCACGGTCATCGTCGCGGCCATGCCTCACGACTCGTATTTTACGGGTATTTCGACGCGCGTATGCTATGGCGCGCAAAAGTCATGTATTCTATGGCGCAGAAGAAGTCATTCTCGAGAAAGGATCACGATGGCTCAGGACTACGATTCCCCTCGTAACAAGGATGAGGACGAGGAGTCGCTGCAGGCGCTCGGCAAGAGCTCCCAGAGCTCCTCGAGCGACATCGACGACGACGAGAACGCCATCGCCGAGGACTATGAGCTGCCCGGCGCCGATCTGAGCAACGAGGACGCGTCGGTGACCGTCATCCCGATGCAGGGCGACGAGTTCATCTGCTCCGAATGCTATCTGGTCAAGCACCGCAGCCAGCTCGCCGAGACCACCGCCGACGGACAGCCGGTGTGCCGGGAGTGCGCCGCCTGATGGTCGTGGACGTCGCCTACAACGAGCCCGAAACCGTCGAGGTGCTGGTCCGGTCGGTGAACCCCGATTATCCGGCACGACTGTTCTACGCGCACGCCGGGGACGCGGGCGCCGACCTGATCACCACCGAGCACGTCACGCTCAAGCCGTTCCAGCGCGCGCTGGTGCCCACCGGCGTGGCCATCGCGCTGCCGGCCGGCTACGTGGCGCTGGTCCACCCGCGTTCGGGACTGGCCGTCAAGCAGGGCGTCACCGTCCTCAACGCGCCCGGCACCGTCGACGCCGGGTACCGTGGTGAGATCAAGGTGCCGCTGATCAACCTCGACCCCGAGCACACGGTCGAATTCCAGCCGGGCGACCGCATCGCCCAGATGGTCATCCAGCGCTACGCCGAGGCACGGTTCATCCCCGCCGAGACGCTGCCCGGATCCGACCGCGCCGAACGCGGGTTCGGGTCGACCGGCGTGTCCTCCGACGCTCCGGCCGTCTGACCGACGGGTGGATAGAATAGACTGACGGAATCACGAGGGAGGTGGGTCATGACGGACGATGCACATGAGGGCTATACGGCCGCTCACGTACTGGGATGCGAGATCGGGTACGATCCGCTCAATCCGCTCGAGCCGATCATGGAGGCGTGCAGGGCCCACCACCCCGGCGAGGATCTGACGATCCTCGAACGCGCGTACCGTCGCGCCGTCATCCAGCATGCGCCCGACCGGCGCAAGTCGGGCGAGCCGTACATCATCCACCCGCTGGCCGTCTCGCAGATCCTCGCCGACCTGGGCATGGGACCCTCCGTCGTGGCCGCGGGCCTGCTGCACGACACGGTCGAGGACACCGACTACACGCTCGAACAGTGCCGCGCCGAGTTCGGCGACACCGTCACCGGTCTGGTCGACGGCGTCACCAAGCTGTCGAAGGTCGAATACGGCGACGCGGCGCCCGCCGAGACGATCCGCAAGATGGTCATCGCGATGAGCCGCGACGTGCGCGTGCTCGTCGTCAAGCTCGCCGACCGCCTGCACAACGCGCGCACCTGGCGCTACGTGAAGGTGTCCAGCGCGCAGAGGAAGGCCGAGGAGACGCTCGGCGTGTACGCGCCGCTGGCGAACCGTCTGGGCATGAACGCCATCAAGACCGAGCTGGAGGAGCTGAGCTTCAAGGTCCAGCATCCCAAGATCTACAACGAGATCGTGGTGCTCGTGGCGCGCCGCGCCGGCCAGCGCAGCGTGCATCTCAAGCAGGTCATCGACGAGATCAACGAGGATCTCGCCGCCCAGCACATCCACGCGACCGTCACCGGCCGTCCCAAGGACTACTACTCGATCTACCAGAAGATGGTGCGCGGCCACGACTTCGCCGACATCTACGACCTGATGGGCGTGCGCATCATCGTCGACACGCTCTCGGACTGCTATGCGGCGCTCGGCGCCGTGCACGCGCGATGGGCGCCGCTGCCGGGCAGGTTCAAGGACTACATCGCCATGCCCAAGGACAACATGTACCAGTCGCTGCACACGACGGTCGTGGGCCCCTCGGGCAAGTCGGTCGAGATCCAGATCCGCACGTGGGACATGCACCGGCGCGCCGAATTCGGCATCGCCGCGCACTGGAAGTACAAGGCGAACGGTCTGGCCGGACGCCCCCAGTCCACGCCCGACAAGTCCGACATCAAGCGCGACGCCGACACGCAGGAGCTGAGCGAGGCCGACAACCTCGCATGGATCCAGCGTCTGGCCGACTGGACGTCGGAGACGCCCGACTCGAACGAGTTCCTCGGCACGCTCAAGGAGGACCTGGGCTCCGCCGAGGTGTACGTGTTCACCCCCAAGGGCCAGATCGTGTCGCTGCCGGCGAACGCGACGCCGGTCGACTTCGCCTACGCGGTGCACACCGAGGTGGGCCACCGCACGATGGGCGCGCGCGTCAACGGCAGCCTCGTGCCGCTGGACACCAAGCTGGAGAGCGGCGACACCGTCGACATCATCACCTCCAAGTCGGAGAACTCCGGCCCGTCGCGCGACTGGCTCAACTTCGTCAAGAGCCCCAAGGCCCGCAACAAGATCCGCGCATGGTTCTCCAAGGAGCGCCGCACCGAGGCGATCGAGGAGGGCCGCGAGGAGCTGACGCGCGCGATGCGCAAGCGCAGCCTGCCGGTCGGCATGATGATGGCCACCGCGGCGCTGGTCGGCGTGGCCGACGAGCTGAACCTCTCCAGCGTCGACGCGCTGTTCGCCGCGATCGGCGAAGGCCAGGTGTCCACGCAGAACGTCATCACCCGTCTGGTCAAGGACATCGGCCACGACGAGGTCACCGAGGAGGCCGAGCAGGAGGCGCTGCCGCTGCGCCAGCCCGACACGTCCAAGCGCACCACGAGCACGCTGGGCGTGGCGGTCAAGGGCGTGGACGGCGACGTGTGGGTCAAGCTGGCCCGCTGCTGCATGCCGGTCCCCGGCGACGAGATCGTCGGTTTCATCACCCGCAACCAGGGCGTGTCGGTGCACCGCGCCGACTGCCAGAACATGATGGACCTCTCGCGCCGGCAGAGCGAGCGCGTCGTGGGCGTCGAATGGACGAGCACCAAGGGCCTGTTCATGGTCAAGATCCAGGTGGAGGCGCTCGACCGCCAGCACCTGCTCAGCGACATCACCCGCGTGCTGGCCGACCACGGCGTCAACATCATCTCCGGCTCGCAGACCACCGGCCGCGACCGCGTGGCGGTCAGCCAGTTCAGCTTCGAAATGGCCGAACCGCAGCACCTCAACCGTCTGCTCGCCGCCGTGCGCAAGATCGACGGCGTGTTCGACGTGTACCGCATCACCGGCTCGAAGGACTCGCAGGAGCCCAGGCTGCGCCGCATGAACCAGTAGCCATGAGCCAGTAGTGGGGGAGTCGCCGCCCGGCGGCTCCACGGGTCCTCCCTCGCCGTGCCCTGCCGCGCGGGGGCCGCTGCGTTTCCGACGGTTCTCCCTCCGGCCGCCTCCCGCATCCGGGCCGGCGCGTGCGCGCTTGGTCCGGAGGCTTTGCGACACTGATGTGCCATGACTACCGTTATCATGCACACCTCCGAAGGTGACATCACCATCAACCTGTTCGACGATCAGGCCCCCATCACCGTGAAGAACTTCATCGGTCTGGCCACCGGCGAGAAGGAGTGGACCGACCCGTTCACCAACCAGCCGTCCCACGACCCGTTCTACAACGGCCTGACCTTCCACCGCATCATCAAGGACTTCATGATCCAGGGCGGCTGCCCGCTGGGCACCGGCACCGGCGGCCCCGGCTACGACTTCGACGACGAGATCGTCCCCGAGCTGCGCTTCGACCGCCCGTACCTGCTGGCCATGGCGAACGCCGGCCTGCGCCGCGGCATGGACGGCCGCATCCACGGCACCAACGGCTCGCAGTTCTTCATCACCACCGTGCCGACCCCGTGGCTCGACGGCCACCACACGATCTTCGGCGAGGTCGCCGACGAGGAGTCCCGCAAGGTCGTCGACCGTCTCGAGGCGGTCCCGACCGGCCGCGGCGACGCGCCGCTCGAGCCGGCCATGATCGAAAGCGTCGAAGTGCGCTGACCCGGCCGACGTCGCCGTGACGCGGCGACGTGACACGATACGCGACAGGGGCGTCTCCACCGCATCGGCATGCGGGGGAGACGCCCCTGTCATATACGGCGGATGCGCGCCGGCCGGCCGGGCGCGTCCGCCACGCGGCGTCGGTGGGATGACGCCGGTCAGAGGACGCCGAAATGCGTCAGCGCGTTGAGGATGCCGTCATGGTCGACGTCGTCGGTGACGTAGTCGGCGGCCCGCCGCGCCGGCTCGGTCGCGTTGCCCATCGCCACGCCGATGCCGGCGAACTCGAGCATCGTCGCGTCGTTGCCGCCGTCGCCGAACGCGATCGTCTGTTCGCGGGTCCACCCGTAGCGGCGCATGAACCGCTTCATGCCCTCCGGCTTGCCGCCGTCGGCCGGGATCAGGTCGGTGAAGTCCGGATGCCAGCGCACCCCCTTGACGTTGCGGCACAGCGATTCGATCTCCCGCTCCTGCTCGACGCTGACGTACGGGCTGACCTGGAACGTCGCATGGTCGCCGATGCGCGCATGCGGGTCGTCGACGAACACCTTGGGCGCGGTCTTGCCCAGACTCTCCCATGTGGCGCGCATCGCGTCGGTCACCTGATTGAAGTACACGTAGTCGCGCTCGCAGAAGTTCGCCACCACGTCCGGATGCGCGTCGAGCCACGCGCTGATCGTGCGCACGTCGTCCGGATCGAGCGACGACGACTCGACGTAGCCGGAATCGTCGAAGCAGTACTGGCCGTTGAGTCCCACGATGCCGTCGAAACGCACCGGGATCGTGTCGAGCACTACCGCCATATGCGAGGGCGCGCGCCCCGTGCAGATGAACACCTTGACGCCGCGCTCCTGCAGCCGGTGCAGCGCCTCGACCGTCGAATCCGGCACGACATGCGTGACGAAGCTCGTCAGCGTGCCGTCGATGTCGAAGAAGGCGGCGCGGATGTCCCGTCCGTCCGGCAGCCCCGCCGTACCGGCGGCGGCATCCGCATTGATCGTCGTCATGATGACCTCCCCATTCGTGCGCGCACCGGTGCGTGCGCCGTCGCCTCCAGTGTAGGCCGCCCGGCGAACCGCCGCGGCCCGCTGCGGCCCGCTGCGGCCGGTCCGGCCCCGTACGGCACTACACTAGGGAGGCATGACTCAGATTCGTTTCGCACTCGCCCAGATCGACACCTGCGTGGGCGACCTCGACGCCAACACCGCCAAGATCCGGGACTACGCGCACCGGGCCGCCCAGGGCGGCGCCCGCGTCGTCGCCTTCCCCGAAATGACCCTCACCGGCTACCCGATCGAGGACCTCGCGCTGCGCGCCACGTTCCGCCGCGCCGCCTGGGACAAGGCCAACGCGCTCGCCGCCGACCTCGCCGCCGACGGCCTGAGCGACCTGTACGTGGCGGTCGGCACCGTCGGCACCGACCACGACTCCGACAAGCCGCGCAACCGCATGGTCATCCTGCACGACGGCGTCGTCTGGGCGCGCTACGACAAGCACTTCCTGCCCAACTACGGCGTCTTCGACGAGGCGCGCATCTTCTCCGCCGGCCCCGGCGCCATGGCCTTCGACGTCGACGGCGTGCGCATCGGCGTCGCCATCTGCGAGGACATCTGGCAGGACGGCGGCCCCGTCGCCGAACTCGCCGCCCAGGGCGTCGACGTGCTCATGACCATGAACGGCTCCCCGTACGAGGAGGGCAAGACCCACGTGCGCCGCGACCTCGCCGCACGCCGCGCCGCCGAAGTCGACGCCCCTCTCATCTACGTCAACCAGGTCGGCGGCCAGGACGACCTCGTCTTCGACGGCGGCAGCTTCGTCGTCGACCGCGACGGCGCCACCGTCACCCGCGCCCCCATGTTCATGGAGCACCTCGGCTTCTTCGACCTCGACACCGACGCCGCGCACCAGAGCGCCGGCGAGATCGCCCCCGACATGGACCCCGACGAGGAGGTCTACACCGCCTGCGTGCTCGGCCTCAAGGACTACATGGCCAAGAACCGCTTCCGCGGCGTCTGCCTCGGCCTGTCCGGCGGCATCGACTCCGCGCTCGTCGCCGCCATGGCCGCCGACGCCGTGGGCGGCGCCAACGTGCAGGGCATCTCCATGCCCAGCATGTACTCCTCCGACGGATCCAAGGACGACGCCGCCGACCTGGCCGCCAACCTCGGCGCCGCCTACGACGTGCAGCCCATAGAACCCCTGTTCGTCGCCTACCAGAACCAGCTCGACCTCGACGGCGTCGCCGCCGAGAACCTCCAGGCGCGCATCCGCGGCGTCATCGTCATGGCCTACTCGAACGCCAAGGGCCTGCTGGCGCTCGCCACCGGCAACAAGTCGGAGCTGGCCTGCGGCTATTCGACGATCTACGGCGACGCGGTGGGTGGCTACGCGCCGATCAAGGACCTGCTCAAGACGCGCGTGTGGGAGCTGTCGCGCTGGCGCAACCGCGCCGCGACCGCCGGCATGGGCATCGGCGGACTGCACATCGTGGGCAACGAGCGCGGCGACGCCGGCACGCCGCTGCCCGACGGCGTGATGATCCCGGTCAACTCGATCGAGAAGGCGCCCAGCGCCGAGCTGCGCCCCGGCCAGAAGGACTCCGACTCGCTGCCCGAATACGACCTGCTCGACCGCGTGCTCGCCGCCTACATCGAGCACGCGCACGGCCGCGCCGACCTGCTCGCCGACGGCTTCGACGAGCGCACCGTCGACACGGTGATGCGCCTGGTCGACCGCGCCGAATGGAAGCGCCGCCAGTATCCGATGGGACCGAAGGTGACCGCGCTGGCGTTCGGCCGCGACCGCCGCCTGCCGGTGACCGCCGCGTTCCGCGAGTAGCCGTTCCGCAACGCTCCGAATCCGCCCGACGCCATGCGCCGGGCGTTTCCATAGGCGCCGGCGTGAGCGGTCACATCCAAATGTGACCAAGCTCACGCCGGCGTCCAGCCTGTTCCCAGCTTCGGTCGGCTAGAATCGTCAACCGTAAGGCAACGACGAAGGTGCGTTGCACGACACCAAGGAGTGATATGGCAGCAGTAGAGAATGCAGTCTCCCAGGAAGAGCTCGAGGCCAAGGCCTGGGCCGGCTTCACCGAGGGAAACTGGCAGAAGGATATTGATGTCCGCGACTTCATCCAGAAGAACTACACCCCTTACGAGGGCGACGAGTCCTTCCTGGCTGACGCCACCGAGAAGACCAAGCATCTGTGGCAGTACCTCGACGACAACTACCTGGCCGTCGAGCGCAAGCAGCGCGTCTACGATGTCGACACCCACACCCCGGCCGACATCGACGCCTTCCCGGCCGGCTACATCGAGTCCCCGGAGGTCGACAACGTGATCGTCGGCGTCCAGACCGACGAACCGTGCAAGCGCGCCATGATGCCGAACGGCGGCTGGCGCATGGTCGAGCAGGCCATCAAGGAGGCCGGCAAGGAGCCGGATCCGGAGATCAAGAAGATCTTCACCAAGTACCGCAAGACCCACAATGACGGTGTCTTCGGCGTGTACACCAAGAACATCAAGGTCGCCCGCCACAACAAGATCCTCACCGGCCTGCCGGACGCCTACGGCCGCGGCCGCATCATCGGCGACTACCGCCGCGTCGCCCTGTACGGCGTGAACACCCTGATCAAGTTCAAGCAGCGCGACAAGGACTCCCTGCCGTACCGCAACGACTTCACCGAGACCGAGATCGAGCACTGGATCCGCTTCCGCGAGGAGCACGACGAGCAGATCAAGGCCCTCAAGAAGCTGATCAACCTCGGCAACGCCTACGGCCTCGACCTGACCCGCCCGGCCCAGACCGCGCAGGAGGCCGTGCAGTGGACCTACATGGGCTACCTCGCCTCCGTCAAGAGCCAGGACGGCGCCGCCATGTCCTTCGGCCGCAACTCCGCCTTCTTCGACTGCTACATCGAGCGCGACCTGAAGAACGGCGTCCTCGACGAGGCCGGCGCCCAGGAGCTCATCGACAACATCGTCATGAAGCTGCGCATCGTGCGCTTCCTGCGTACCAAGGACTACGACTCGATCTTCTCCGGCGACCCGTACTGGGCGACCTGGTCCGACGCCGGCTTCGGCGACGACGGCCGCACCATGGTCACCAAGACCTCGTTCCGTCTGCTCAACACCCTGACCCTCGAGCACCTCGGACCGGGCCCCGAGCCGAACATCACCATCTTCTGGGATCCGAAGCTGCCGGAGGGCTACAAGCGCTTCTGCGCCAAGATCTCCATCGACACCTCGGCCATCCAGTACGAGTCCGACAAGGAGATCCGCGGCCACTGGGGCGACGACGCTGCCATCGCCTGCTGCGTGTCCCCGATGCGCGTCGGCAAGCAGATGCAGTTCTTCGCCGCCCGCGTGAACTCCGCCAAGGCGTTGCTGTACGCGATCAACGGCGGCCGCGACGAGATGACCGGCATGCAGGTCATCGACAAGGGCGTGATCGACCCGATCACCCCGGAGGCCGACGGCACCCTCGACTACGAGAAGGTCAAGAACAACTACGAGAAGGCTCTCGAGTGGCTGTCCGAGACCTACGTCGAGGCGCTGAACATCATCCACTACATGCACGATAAGTACGCGTACGAGTCCATCGAGATGGCGCTGCACGACAAGGAGGTGTACCGCACCCTCGGCTGCGGCATGTCCGGCCTGTCCATCGCCGCCGACTCCCTGGCCGCCGTCAAGTATGCCAAGGTGTACCCGATCTACAACAAGGACGCCAAGGACATGGAGGGCCACGAGTACGAGTACGTCGAGGGCGCCGATGACGATCTGATCGTCGGCTACCGCACCGAGGGCGAGTTCCCGATGTACGGCAACGACGACGACCGCGCCGACGACATCGCCAAGTGGGTCGTGTCCACCGTCATGGGCCAGGTCAAGCGTCTGCCGGTCTACCGCGGCGCCGTCCCGACCCAGTCCATCCTGACCATCACCTCCAACGTCGAGTACGGCAAGAACACCGGTTCCTTCCCGTCCGGCCACGCCAAGGGCACCCCGTACGCCCCGGGCGCGAACCCGGAGAACGGCATGGACTCCCACGGCATGCTGCCGTCGATGTTCTCCGTCGGCAAGATCGACTACAACGACGCGCTGGACGGCATCTCGCTGACCAACACCATCACCCCCGATGGTCTGGGCCGCGACGAGCAGGAGCGCATCGGCAACCTGGTCGGCATCCTCGACGCGGGCAACGGCCACGGCCTGTACCACGCGAACATCAACGTCCTGCGCAAGGAGCAGCTCGAGGACGCCGTCGAGCACCCGGAGAAGTACCCGCACCTGACCGTGCGCGTCTCCGGCTACGCGGTGAACTTCGTCAAGCTCACCAAGGAGCAGCAGCTTGACGTGATCTCCCGTACGTTCCACCAGGGCTCCGTCGTCGACTGACGGTGAACCCCGCGTGAGACGCGGATGAACGACGAAAGGGGTGGGGCCCGGCGCCCCGCCCCTTTCTTACGTTTCCGGCGCCGCCGGCATGCGCGGCGCCCACGACGTTTCCATACGACCTGAAGGAGGACCGCGATGAGCGAGACGACCCGCTTCCGCACCACCACCCGCCACATGCTCAAGGAATCTAAGACCTACGCCCGCCAGACCCTGATGGGAGGCCTGTCCGGATTCGAATCGCCGATCGGCCTCGACCGGCGCGACCGCATCGCGGCCCTCAAGAGCGGCGACATCGGCTTCGTCCACTCCTGGGACATCAACACCTCGGTCGACGGCCCCGGCACGCGCATGACCGTGTTCATGAGCGGATGCCCGCTGCGCTGCCAGTACTGCCAGAACCCCGACACGTGGAAGATGCGCGACGGCAAGCCCGTGTACCTCGACGCGATGATCGCCAAGGTCGACCGCTACAAGGACCTGTTCAAGGCCACCGGCGGCGGCATCACGTTCTCCGGCGGAGAGTCGATGATGCAGCCGGCGTTCGTGTCGCGCGTGTTCCGCGCCGCCAAGGAGATGGGCGTGCACACCTGCCTCGACACGTCCGGCTTCCTGGGTGCCAACTACACCGACGAGATGCTCGACGACATCGACCTGTGCCTGCTCGACGTCAAGTCCGGCGACGAGGAGACCTACCGGAAGGTCACCGGCGGCACGCTCGCCCCGACCATCGAGTTCGGCCAGCGCCTCGCCCGCGCCGGCAAGAAGATCTGGGTGCGCTTCGTGCTGGTGCCCGGCCTGACGTCCTCCGAGGAGAACGTCGAGAACGTGGCGCGCATCTGCGACACGTTCGGCGAGGCGATCGAACACATCGACGTGCTCTCCTTCCACCAGCTGGGCCGCCCCAAGTGGCATGAGATGCGCATCCCGTACCCGCTCGAGGACCAGAAGGGGCCGAACGCCGCGATGCGCAAGCGCGTCGTCGAGCAGTTCGAATCCCACGGCTTCGTGGTCTACTGATCCGTACCCATCCCGGGCCGGACGGGGGAGGCGGCCTCGTTCCGACGGCGGGCCGCCTCCCCGTTCATGACGCGGGCGTGGCGCAGCCGGGAAACGCCCGGCGTGCGCATTAGCCTAGATGCATGGCTGAGATCTACGCTTTCCCCGGGGACGCGTCTCGACGGCCCGGCGAAGGCGCCGGTCCGCGACGTCCCGAAGGCGTGCCCGACGAGGTGTGGCGCGCCGTCGAATCGGTGCGCGCGATGGAGCGCGTGCCCGGAGTGTCCTACCGTGAACTGCCCATCCCCACGACGATGGCCGACTACGGCATCGGCGTGGCCGTCGACTGCGTGTCTGGCGACGCGCACGCGTCCGGCTGGGTCGCCGTCCTCTACTCGCATCGCACGCGCCGCGACTGGGGGTCGCGCTGGCGGTGCGTCGCCTTCGCCGGCATCGACCTGCCGGAACGGGCCGACGACGCGTTCGCGCCGCGACGATGCTGGAACCGGATGCGCGCCCACCTCGCCGGCCACGCCGCCGGCATCGACGGCACCGTCACCATCATCCGCGACACCGCGTTCGGCAAGGCGCGCACCGCGCGGGCGCCCGGTTGCGAGCTGCGCGTATCATGGACGCCGCTTGACAAGCAGGGGAGCGGACCGGACGCCGGAACGCAGGTGATGCTCTGGTCCCGCTTCGTCAGATCCGCCGTAGTCCATGAGGAGGAACCGCCCGTTGACCGCTGAGCCGAGGCTGCAGACCGAACCACGCGCAGGCGTACCCGACGTGACCGACACGCCCGAAGGATACCGGGACGTATGCGCCCGATTCGCCGCGGCCGACGGCCCGCTCGCCGCCGACGCGGAACGCGCGTCGGGATTCCGGTACGGCCACGAGGACTGGCTCGTCCAGTTCAAACGCGAAGGCGCCGGCATCGCCCTGCTCGACCCGGTCGCGCTCACCCGAGCCGGCGTCGACTGGTCCGAATTCGACCGGGCAGTCGGCGACGCCGTATGGGTCATCCACGACGCCGCCCAGGACCTTCCCGGATTCGCCGACCTGGGACTGCGGCCCAAGGCCCTGTTCGACACCGAGGTCGCGGCGCGGCTGCTGGGCCTGCACCGCTTCGGCCTGACGGCCGTCACCGAACACTATCTGGGCATCACGCTCGCCAAGGAGCATTCCGCCGCCGACTGGTCGTACCGTCCGCTGCCGCGCGACTGGCGCAACTACGCGGCGCTCGACGTCGAACTGCTCATCGAACTCGAACGGCTCATGCACGCCGACCTGAAACGCCATGGCAAGGAGGCATGGGCCGAGGAGGAGTTCTCGCACGTCCTGGCCGACGGGCTCGCCCCGCGCAAGCCGCGCGCCGTGCCGTGGATGCGCATCTCGCGCATCAACACGCTCAGCCGCGACCACCGCGGACTGGCCGTCGCCAAGGCCCTGTGGGAGGAGCGCGACCGGCTCGCCCGCGAATACGACATCGCGCCCAGCCTGCTGCTCGCCGACTCGTCGATCATCGAGGCGGCGACGCGCAAGCCGCGCAACGCGCGCGAGTTCCGCGCCATCCGCTGCCTCAACGAACGCGTGCGCATGCAGTCGGGCGGCGCCCAGGACAAGATGTACGAGCGCTACGCGCCCATCCAGCGCAAGGTCAAGCCGTCGGTGTGGCGCGAGGCGATCCGCGGCGCGCTGGAGCTCAGGCCCGACGAATGGCCGGTCGTGCCCTCCGCATCGTCGTCGGCGTCGCATGCGGACGACGGCGCGGGCAACGCGCCGCGCTCGCTCAAGGTGTGGGAGGCCCGCCATCCCGACCGCTACGAACGTCTGCGCCGGGTGCGCAGGGTGCTCAACGGCATCGCCGACGACACGCGCACGCCCGTGGAGATGATCCTCAAACCGCAGATCGTGCGCAACCTGTGCTGGACCGACGACCCGGCCTCGCTCGACGTCGCCGGATTCCTCACGGCGCAGGGCGCGCGCGACTGGCAGGTCCGGCTTGTCGCAGCGTCCGTGAGTAGGGTTATCATGTAACGGTTGCCTTTTGGCAGAACTATGACAGTAACGAATTTTCAGGAGCGTCTAGCGTGAAGATCAGCGTCAGGAACCTCGAGCCCACCAAGGTGAAGCTCACCATCACCGTCGACCCGGAGGAGTTCAACCCCTTCCTCGACGAAGCCCGCAAGGAGATCGCCAAGCAGGTGACCGTCCCCGGCTTCCGCAAGGGCCACGTCCCCGGCAAGATCATCGACCAGCGCATCGGCTTCGCGGCCGTCGCCGGCGAGGCCGTGAACAACGGCGTGCCGGAGCTGTACTCCCAGGCCCTCGAGGAGAAGGGCATCCGTCCGATGGCCCAGCCGGAGATCGACGTGCAGGAAGTGCCCGCCTCCGCCAAGGACGAGACCAAGCTCAAGTTCACCGCGACCGTCGAGCGCCGCCCGGAGATCGAGCTCCCGGAGCTCGAGGGCATGACCATCGACGTCGCCAAGCCGGAGGTCACCGACGAGGACGTCGCCGCCCGCCTCGAGACCCTGCGCCAGCGCTTCGGCACCCTCGTGGGCGTCGACCGCCCGGCCGCCAAGGGCGACTTCGCCAACATCGACCTGACCGCCGAGATCGACGGCGAGACCGTCGACTCCCAGGAGGGCGTGAGCTACGAGCTCGGCTCGGCCACCATGCTCGACGGCATGGACGAGGCCCTCGAAGGCCTGTCCGCCGGCGAGGAGACCTCGTTCGAGGGCACGCTGGAGGCCGGCGACCACGAGGGCGAGAAGGCCCTGATCAAGGTCAAGGTCAACTCCGTCAAGGCCGAGGAGCTGCCGGAGCTGGACGACGACTTCGCCCAGGACGCCTCCGAGTTCGACACCCTGGACGAGCTCAAGGCCGACATCCGCAAGTCCCTCGAGCAGGACAGCGCCGCCCGTCAGGCCACCGAGGCCCGCGACGCGTTCCTCACCAAGCTGGCCGAGGGCCTCGAGATCCCGGTCCCGAAGGGCGTCAAGGCCGATGCTGCCGCCGAGCACCTCAAGGGCATGACCCCGGATCCGGAGACCGCCACCAAGGAGCAGAAGGACGAGGCCGAGGCTGCGGCCGAGAAGGAGCTCAAGGACCAGATCCTGCTCGACACCCTCGCCGAGAAGATGGACGTCAAGGTCTCCCAGGCCGACGTGTTCAACTTCCTCGCCTCCATCGCCCAGCAGTACGGCATGGATCCGAACGCCTTCATCTCCGCCATCGTGCGCAACAACCAGCTCGGCTCCGCCGTGGCCGAGGTCGGCCGCTCCAAGGGCCTGCTCGCCGGCATGCGCGCCGTGTCCTTCACCTGCGAGGGTGAGGCTCTCGACCTGAGCGCCTTCCTCGGCGAGGAGGAGTCCGACGAGGACGAGTCCGTGGCCGCCGCTTCGGCCGCCGCCGCCGTCGCCGACGAGATTGCCTCCGCCGACGAGGCCGTCGAGGACGCCGAGTGATCTGACCCCGTAGGGGCACATCGCATCTGAGGGCTTGGAACCGTGTGGTTCCAAGCCCTCATTGATACCCGCCGCATGCATCGCGCGACCGCGCCGGCATCGGCGGACCGCGGCACGACGACCGTGCCGCCGGAGAGGACCGGGAGAAGACGACATGCAACCAACCATCACCCTACGCCGCGTCGGCTGGATGGCCGCGGCGACGCTCATCCTCGGCACGCTCATCGGCGTGGGCGCCGGACTGCTCACCCTGCTGCTGTACGGCATCGAATCGGTGATGCTCGGCTACGTCGAGAACGGGTCGATGCCCGGCCCGTTCGGCGTGGCCCCGGTCCGCCGGCTTATTTCGGTGACGGTCGGTCTGGGCGTGGCCGGCGTCATCTGGTATCTGCTGCGCCACCGCACCGCGAAGGTGCCGTCGGTCAAGAAGGCCGTCGAGGGGGAGCGGATGCCGATCTGGCAGACGCTCGCGCACGTCGTATTGCAGATCGCCATCGTCGGTTCCGGCTCGTCGATCGGCCGCGAGGTCGCGCCGCGCGAACTCGGCTCGATGCTCGCCCAGCGTCTGTGCGATCTGATGCACATCGACGGGGAGCGTGGCCTCGACCGGCGCATGGTGGTTGCCGTCGCCGCCGGCGCGGGCCTGGGCGGCGTGTACAACGCGCCGCTGGCCGGCATGTTCTTCGCCGTCGAGGTGCTGCTCGCCGAAGTGACGATCGAGAAGGTCGCGTTCGGTCTGGGCATGTCGGCGGTGGCCGCGTTCGTCGCCACGAGCATCAAGGGCCACCATGTCTTCTACGACATCTCCGGACTGCAGGACGAATCCACGCCCACGCTCATGCTCGTCGCCCTGCTCATCGGCGCGGCGTGCGGCGCGGCCGGCGCCACGTTCCGCCGCTGGTCGTCGTGGGCGGAGAAGCACAAGCCGTCCGGCACTGCGATCCTGTGGATGATGCCGCTGGCCGGCGTCGTCACCGGCGTCGTCGCCATCGCCGTGCCGCAGGTCATGGGCAACGGCCGCGCCGCCGCCCAGCTGGGCTTCGCCACGATGCCGACGACCGCCGGCGAAGCCGCGTCGGCGTCGTCGCCGTGGGCGCTGCTGGGCATCGCCGACCGCGGTTCGCAGCTGGCGATCGTGCTGGGCGTGTTGGCGCTGACGTTCGCCGCGAAGGCCGCCGTCACGCTGCTGACGATCCGCGCCGGCGCGTCGGGCGGCGTGCTCCAGCCCGGCATCGCGCTCGGCTCGACGCTCGGCGCGATGGTCGGCGTGCTGTGGGTGCTCGTCTTCCCCGGCGACTCGGTGACCGCCTGCGCGCTGATCGGCGCCGCCGCGCTCCTGTCCGCCTCCCAGCAGGCACCGCTGATGGCGATGTGCCTGGTGATGGAGCTCACCGAAGCCCCAATCGGCTTCTTCGTGCCCGTCGGCTTCGCCGTCGCCGCCTCGTCGCTCGTCTCCCGCTGGATCATCGACCGGTCCCGCTCGTGAATCCTTACGGGGCTTTTCTGCCGTGACGGCGGCGGAAAAGCCCCGTTGTCTATATCACGTTGCGACGTGCGGATTCCTTGGTGGACGTCGACCCATTTGATAGGATTCCGTTCAGTCGATCTCCACGTCTACGAGGTCGGTGTCACTGTAGTTGAACGTCGGCTCGCCGAAGACCTGTTCGTGAGTGAGATACTCGCCATTCGAATTCGCCAGACGCTGCTCCGCTTCGAGCTGGAGAGTGAAGTTCTCCCGCGCCTCGGTCGGCTTAATGTAGTCTTCGGGACTGATGCTGACGGTGTGCGGCTTGTTCTTCGGGGCAGCTGGTGGATTGCCTTCCGAAATGCTGCTGAATGTTTTCGAGGTGCCGCCTTGGTTGAAGTCACCGACAGAGACCAGATGGTCCGGCAGGTCTGCTCCTCTCATGATGCACATCCCCTCCTTATATTCGGATACAGTTTAGCGTGTATAGGACTTGCCGCGGCTCAGATTGTCTTTTTGTATGTCCGGATGTTGCCGAAGGAGCCGGTAAAGTGGCTCTTCGCATTTTGGTGTGTAAGGGCCGTGCGGTTTGATTCGGTGTGTGATTGAAAAAATGAATGAAACCGCGCGGCTTGGTATTGAGTCTAGCGCGTTCGACGGCCGGGTCCTGCTCGGCCTG
>NZ_QXGK01000026.1 GCF_003952945.1 Bifidobacterium samirii | reverse complement strand
AGTCAAGATTTGCGGTGGTCATGGCCCAGGTGAGACGCCCGGTCCCTTTCCGAACCCGGAAGCTAAGGCCTGGCACGGCGATGGTACTGCACTCGATAGGGTGTGGGAGAGTAGCACACCGCCGCATACAACGATTAGAGATCCCCGGTAGAGCCCAGCTCCCGGGGATCCTTCATATCCGGACATATCCAGGAATATCGCGCTTACGGACGACAAGGGCCGCACGGGAACACCCGTGCGGCCCTTCTCATATCCTGCCCGGTCTGCCGACAGGGTCAGACGAACACCTTACTTGGCGGTGATGTAGCCTTACTTAGCGGTGATGTAGCCGAGCGCCTTGAGCATCTCGGCGCATTCGAGCGCTCCGCCGGCGGCGCCGCGCAGCGTGTTGTGCGCCAGACCCACGAACTTCCAGTCGAAGATCGAATCCTCGCGCAGTCGTCCGATGGACACGCCCATGCCGCCCTCATAGTCGACGTCGAGCGCGACCTGCGGACGGTTGTCCTCCTGCAGGTACTGGATGAACTGCTTCGGCGCGTGCGGCAGGCCGAGCTCGGCGGCGCGCGACGTGTAGTTGACGAGGCGGTCGACCAGCTCCTCCTTGGTGGGGTTCTTCGCGAAATTGACGAACACGGTCGCGGTGTGGCCGTTGAGCACAGGCACGCGGATGCACTGCGACGTGATCTTCAGACCGCCGTCGAACGGCACGATCTCGCCCTTGTCCGCGTCCACATGGCCGAACACCTTGAGCGGCTCCTTCTCGCTTTTCTCCTCCTCGCCGGAGATGAACGGGATGATGTTGCCGACCATCTCCGGCCAATCCTGGAAGTTCTTGCCCGCACCGGAGATCGCCTGATACGTGCTCACCACGACCTCGCGCGGCTCGAACTCCTTCCACGCGGCCAGCGCCGGCGTGTACGCCTGGATCGAACAGTTCGGCTTGACGGCGATGAATCCGCGCGTCGTGCCGAGCCTCTTGCGCTGATGCTCGATCACGTCGAAATGCTGCGGGTTGATCTCCGGCACGACCATCGGCACGTCCGGCGTCCAACGGTGGGCGCTGTTGTTGGAGACGACCGGGGTCTCGGTCTTCGCATACTCCTCTTCGATCGCGCGGATCTCGTCCTTCGACATGTTGACCGCGGAGAACACGAAATCGACGCCGGCGGCGACCTCGGCCACGTCGGCGACGTTGTGGACGGTCATGCCCTTGACATAGTCGGGCATCGGCACGTCGAGCTTCCAACGGCCGCCGATCGCCTCCTCGTACGTCTTGCCGGCGCTGTGCGCGGAGGCGGCGAGCGTGGTCACTTCGAACCACGGATGATTCTCGAGCAGCGTCACGAAGCGCTGGCCGACCATGCCGGTGGCGCCGAGGATGCCGACCTTCAGTTTGTCTGACATATCAAACCCCTGGATTCATGTTATGAATGGACTATCGGCGCGCCGCGGGCGGCCTCACTGATGCTCCCATCTTACGAATCATGTCGCACAATCCCGCGGCCGCTCCCGAATGATGGGCCGCGGACGCGACGACGCGGTAGGCTGGTAGGCATGTCGAAAGCATCAGCGGAAGCACGCAAGCAACTGGACCGTCTCGTCGCCCTGGGATACCCCGACGTGGCGGACATCAGCGCGGACGCGTTCCGTGCGCTCGCACGCCCGCTGATCGCCGCATTGGAGCACAGCGACCTGGGCTCCGACATCCTGCTCGTGCCCACGCGAGAACTCGTGTCGCCCGAATCCCTGATCGCGCGTACGTCGATCGACCGGATGGCCGGCTTCACGACGATGCCGCCGCGCGACATCGCCAGCTTCCTGCCGCAGGACGGGTTCGAGCCGCCGGAAGGACCGTTCTACCTGGTCGTCGAACCGCACACCGGCACCTGCTACGTGAACCGCGAACCGGACGTGGCGCGCAAGCTCATCGACTCCGACGAACGGCTGCCGCTCACGCTGGAGGAGGGGCTGGCGATCGCCACGCAGCATCCCGAATGGCTGCTGGAGAAGAACGGCTTCAACCTGCTGGGATCGCGCAGCGCCGACGGCCGCGTGCCGAGCATCTGGATGAGCCAGAACGCGCCGCGACTGGGCGCGGTCTGGCCGAACTCGCGTCACACTTGGCTCGGCAACGCGTACTGCGTCTCGCGTCGCGGCGTCAGCCTGTTCCGCTGACTGCGGCAATCATCGGCCAATCATCGTTGGTGACGATGCATCGGCGATACCGCCGGCGTCGACGCTGACGTCAGCGGCATCATCAACGCAATATCATCATCGGCAGTGACGTCGGCGGATCAGCGGCGACGGCGACGCCGCGGGCGGCGGACGAGCGCGCGCACGACCGCGAGGAACGCGGCGGCCGTGCCGAGCGCGACGCCGGCGAGTACCTGCGGGCGACGCAGCTCGTCGCGCAGGCCGACCGCGCCGGTCACGCAATGGTCCTCGAAGAAGACGCGCACCTCGTTGCTGGAATAGCGGCCGACCAGATCGCCCCACGTGAGCAGCTTCGTGAAATACGCGCGCGGATTGTCCTCGCGGAACTCGAACAGGCGCACGCCGCGATAACGCGACTTGGGACCGTAGCATTCGAAACCGCAGGTGGGTGCGTACCCCAGATCCATGCCGTTGACATGCCCGACGAACGAATTCTTGTGGTCATGCCCGCAGAACAGCGCGAAATAGCCGCCGGCGTCGAGCATCGCGTCGACCTCGCCCACGTTCTCGTCGGCGCAGCCGATCGCCTCGCCCAGATGCGAACCGGGACGGCACACGTCATGGTTGAGCACGTAGCAGCGGCCCGCATAGTTGCGTGCGCCCTCCACCGCGTGCGGCGTCCACGCCGGCACTTCGGTCAGGCAGTCGTAGAACTCCTGCGGCGGAATATGCTGGAACGCGATCGCCGGCACCGGGCGGCCGTCGCCGTTGCGGGCCGCCAGTTCACGCTGCACGTCGCCCAGCCATGCGATCGCCTGCTCGCTGGGCGTGCCGTAGCCGTCGGAATCCGCCAGATCGAGACCGCGCGAATTGGCGACGTAGCGCGGATACTGTGCGTCATTCTCGTCCGGCTTGCCCGCGTAGTCGCCCGAATTGACCATCATGACGCTCATCGCGATGCGCCCCGACCCGTCCGACGATTCGACCGGCATCGCGAACGTGCCCGGCTCGAACGAATCCGCCGGATTCATGCAGCCGGGATACTCGCGGTAGATGTCGTCCTGCTCGTCGGCGAGGATGCCGCACTGGAAATCATGATTGCCGTACGTCGCGGCGAACGGGACACCGGCGCTGATGACCGGGCCGAGGAATCCGCCGAACGTGTCGCGTACCTTGCGGCGGGTGTCGTCGAGCAGGTCGTCGAGCGTGACGACGTCGTCGACGGGCGCCGCGTCCGGATCGCGCCGGGCGGCGATGCGACGCTTGACGCCGCGGATCTTCGCCTCGACCTCGGTGACGAGCCGCACCTTCGCGCCGGGATGCTCGCCGCGGCGGCGCAGGAACGTGTCGATGTACGCGGGATCGTAGCCGCGGATCTGGTCGCCGGTGAAGACGACGAGGTCGGGGTCGGAGGCCTTGATCGCGGCTTCGATCATGCGGATCGTGTCGTCGCGCACGTCGGGGCCGTCCTGGATGTCGGCCATCTGCAGCACGCGGAAGGTGCCGTCGGGGCGGAATCGCAATGTCATGGGCATGGGATTTACGATAACGGGCGTATTCGGCACCGGGGTCGAATCCGTCTGTTTTCTTCGCCGGAGCGTCACGTTCCGCGTGTTGCGTGGGCGGGACGCTCGGGATGTGTGGGGCCGGGCAGGCTGCGTGGCGGCGGTAATCCCGTTCTCAGAGAGAGGAATCCCCGGGTATACCGGATGATTCGTTCGTTCGGGATCGCTGAGCGCGGTGATCATGCGGGGTTGACCGGTGGTTGTTCTCGCTGATGGTCCCTCAGCGAGGAATTCGTACGGCTTGGCCGTGGATTCTTCTCGTTGACGGGTGCTCAGCGAGAATATGATCCGGTTGGGTCGGGCGAAGTTCTCTCTGACGGTGCGTAATCGCGATATCTATCCGGTTTGGCCGGGCGTTCCTCTCGATGATGCCTTGCCAGTGAGAAGAATTCCCGTCTCGCCCGCCGATTCTTCTCGCTGCGTGATTGTAAGCGAGAAGAATCGGAGGGTAAGCCGCATGGCTATCTCGTTCACCGGATCCTATCGCGTGAGCTGGGTTCCTAGCCGACGAGATGGCGGAAGAGTTCCGGGTCGATCGGCTGGGCGAGGCGGAGTGTGGAGAGCGTGACCTTCACCGTGCCTTGGCCTTTGGCGTCCGGTTTCGTGGTGAGCTGCGGATTGTCGACTGCGGTGACATGGCCGACGTAGTAGTATCGGCCGTCCTTTTCTTCATGCTTTCTCATGACGAATAAGGGGATGAAGTGACCGTCATCCCATGCTGGCGTTCCTTCATTCTCTCGGATCCAGCGGAATTCCGGCGACTGCGGGGTACGCCCGTTCTTGCTGAAATACCGCATGTCCTGCGGGCTGAGGAACTCGTCCTCGTATTGGCTGGCGGCGTACTTCACGAAGATGGGCATCGTGCCGGTTTCGCGGTCGAGCGCGTAGCCGCCGACGTTCTGCGGAGTGTTCTCCCGCTTCCACCCGCACAGGCGCATCACGTCGGACAGCGTGTACTTGTGTTCGTACAGGAACGCGCGTTCGAACGGCCGCTGTTTGCCGCGCGCCTCGGCGAACAGGTCGCGGCAGTTGAACAGTCCGACCTGGATCGTGTCCGCCAGGAACGTGCGGAACGTGGGATTGGCGTCGAGCATCGTAGAGAATTCGTCGGCCAACCGGTACGCCGGGTCCGCATCATCGGCGCCGTCGGCACCGCCGGCGGGGTGATCATCGACGATGATCAGCGGCGTTCCTCCGAACCGGCGACGATTCGGCTCGGTGAAATACGTCATGTCGAGCACGCCGATCGCAGAATCGAACTGACGGTCCGACGGATCCGCATCCGGGAACGCCCGACGGATCGCATCCATCAGCGCGGACCGGGACAACGCACGCCGCCGACGGCCATTGCGACCGGCCGTATCCCAGTCGGCGGTCCGCCAATCCGCATCGGCGCCGATGAACCCGCACAGCAGCGCCAGGATCAGCGGCTCATGCGGGCGCAGACCCGGCAGCATCAGTTCGGTCGCCATCTTGAGGATGCCGTCCGCGACGGGGGAGATCGGCTCGAGCTGGTCCGCACCGCCGCGATCGTTCACCTCGGGCGCAGTCGACGCGCGCCCGCGACTGCCCAGACTCCGCTCGCGCGAAATCACGAAATCAAGGTAATTGCTGCCCTTCGACGCGAACGTGTACGGCAACGACGGATCGAACCGGTACACGTCGGCCAGCATCGGAATGCGGCCCAGCTCGTACCGCAGCTGCCGATACTGCTCCGTCAGCCGCTTCATATCCGACCAATCGACGGTATCCAACGACCTGAGCACACGCTCGCGGGCGATCGGATCGAAACTGATGGACGACAAACCGATCGACTGACGTTGCAGATTCTTGCGCGCTCGATCGCGATCGCCCGTATTGCCGTACAAGGCGATCGGAATCAGGAAATTATTGACGTAATTGCCGATGAAATCAATGACGACCACACTGTCCTTATGCGGGAACTTGCGCAGGCCGCGACCCAACTGCTGCGTGAAGACAATGCTCGACTCCGTATTGCGCAGCATCACGATCTGATTGACCGCAGGAATATCGACACCCTCGTTGAACAGGTCGACGGTGAACAGATAATCCAATTCGCCACGCTCCAACCGGCGGATATACTCCTCACGCCGCTCCTGCGACACCGCACGGCCCTGCTCATCCGTGCTGGTCACCGCAGCCGTCCGATACGGACGCTCCGCCTGCTGGTTCATCTGCAGATTGAACAGACGCGACAACTCCCGCGCCTCCTCCTGCCGGCTGCAGAACACCAGCCCCGTGACCGGCTGATACGGCTGACCGTACTCATTGAGCTTGTCGATGATGTACCGCACGCGCTCCTCTGATGCCAACTGCCCGATCTCATACTGCAGCTGCTTCGCCGCCCTCGCGGACTTGCCCGAGCGCACGTCGATGCGCACGTCTTCCGGCGAGGCGCCGGACGCATCGGCATCGCCCGAACCGTCGCCGGAACCCAAATACTCCGCCACACCGTAATAGTGGAACGGGCACAGCATACCCTCATCGAGCGCACGCTGCAACCGAATCTCATAGGCGATGTTATGGCCGAACAATGCGAAGACGTTCACCCCGTCCATACGCTCCGGCGTCGCCGTCATACCCAGCGTGAACCCGGCGCCGTCGAAATGGTCGAGGATCCGCTGATAGCTGTCCGCGCCGGCATGATGCGCCTCATCGATCAGCACATAGTCGAAATCATCCGCAGCGAACTGATCCAACGCACCCGGCTGCCGCAGCGTCTGCACCGTGGCGAACACGTACCTGCGATCCTGCTGTCTGCTGGTCCCCGAATACAATCCCAGCTCATCATCCGCACAGCCGAGCACCCGCTGGAACGACGCCATCGCCGCCGTCAGGATCTGCTGTTGCTGCGCGACGTACAGCATGCGCTTCGGCCGGCATGCGCGCACGTCGAACGCGGCCAGATACGTCTTGCCCGTACCGGTCGCGGAGACGATGATCGCACGGCGCTCGCCGGCGTCGCGTAGCGCCTGCAGGTTCGCCAACGCCTCGCGCTGCATCGCGTTCGGTTCGATCCGCTGACGGTCGCGCGCGGCGAGGATCTCCTCGCGCGGTGGCGCGTAGCGTTTGAAATCCTCCTCGTATCGGCGGATCCAATCGTCGGTGAGCGGTGCGGAATGCTCGATCTGCGAGTCGAGTTCGCGGCGCACCTGGCTGATGAGCCCGCCGTCGGCCATCGAAGAGACCTTGAGATTCCACTCGCGCTGCGTGGTGAGCGCGGCCATCGTGAGGTTGGAACTGCCGACGTACAGGTCGTAGTACGGGGTGCCGTCGGGCATGCGTCGGGCGAACACGTAGCCTTTGGGGTGGAACGGGTGGCCTTGGCGCGTGGCGTGGGCGGATGCGCGGCTTGCTGGTGCGTCGGCGCTGCTGTCGTCGCCGATGGCGTCGCGTTCGCCCCAGATGCGCACTTCGACGCCGGTGGTGTCCTGCAGCCGCAGCAGTTCGCGGAACGTGTTCGGATCGTTGAAATAGTTCTTGGTCGACGTGATGATGCGGCTCGGTGCGCTGTTCTCGTGCGCGTCGCGATGATTGCGGAACGATTGCAGCAGCGCCTTGACCGCGCCGGCGTTCACGAACGCGACCGACATGTCGAACGATTCGCTGGTCTCGAGTTCGTGGCTGAGCGCCGCATGCATCGTATTGCCGTCGCCGTTGGCGATCAGCGTCGGCGCATACGCGCCGGGCGTCTCACGGTTCGGTTGGATGAATCCGGCGACGAGATCCTCCAGCACGGACGTACGCGCGGACGCGGCCGGCCGGTCGAGGGGAATCGTGGGATCGGCCACGTCGTCGGGGATGATCGCGGAAGATGCGGTTATTGCCGCGGTCATCGGCATGGCGGCGGTCATCGGTCCTCCTCGACAGTTGCGCGGTCGAGCGCGGCTGTCAAGCCGTCGGCGTCGAGCTTGGTGAGCAGTGCGACGGCATCATGGTCGACGGGCGCCCAGTCGAGCGTGGCGATCTCGGACGGCGGCATTCAACGGAACGCTGCGTGCTCGGTCCGTCGCGGCGTGCCGGACGTGAGCCGGCAGACGAACGTGGTCAGCCGGACCGTGCCGAAGTCGTAGGCGTATTCGCTGGTGCACAGCCGTCTGCCGACGGCGACCTCGCATCGCAGCTCCTCCTCGATCTCGCGATGCAGCGCCTGACATGCGGTCTCATGTGTTTCGATCTTGCCGCCGGGAAACTCCCAATAGCCGGCGAGCGTACGTCCCTCGCCCCGCTGCGCGCACAGGATCCTATCGTCGCTGACGATCGCCGCACCCACGACGTCGA
Source organism: Bifidobacterium samirii (assembly GCF_003952945.1). Taxonomy (GTDB): domain Bacteria; phylum Actinomycetota; class Actinomycetes; order Actinomycetales; family Bifidobacteriaceae; genus Bifidobacterium; species Bifidobacterium samirii. The sequence goes on along the minus strand of NZ_QXGK01000026.1, from coordinate 17,635 downwards.
TGATGCCGTTCCTCGCTTCCATAGCCACCCAGGATACAACGCGATCGCAGATCCACTGATGGCTGTTCCTCTACTGCGACGACTTTGCCTTGGCGGCCTTCATCGGGAGGTAATACTGGTTATACAGCTTGTTCATTGCCTGGATGAGTTGTTTGCGTAGCGTGGCCGGCGAGTGAATGATGACCTGCGCATCGACGTATTGCAGAGCCCACCAGTATGCGGCTTTGATCGGACTGCGTACCGTGACCTTATACCAGCCGTCCGGATCGGGGCCGACGATCTTCGGGGCGTCGAACCATTCGAAGACGATGTTGAATGCTTCGCGTTTGACGCTCATGGTGACTTCGACGGCTTCGTCGGTGACTGGGTAGGGGCGGTCCTTCATGTAGGCGATGGCATCGAAAGGTCGGTCAGGAATGGGGCTCTGTTCATTCGCATGACGGGCGTTGAGGATGCGATCGATATAGAAGATGCGTCGCTGCGTGGCGTCTTGATGCAACGTGCAGATCAGATAGTATTTCCCGTTTTTGAACGCGGTCTGAGCCGGGTCTACATGGTATTCGCGTGGCTTACCTTGCGTTCCCCGAGGCCGCAGCTCGCCGTTGCGGTCGTAGTCTCCGTAATGAAAGATCACGGATTGGCGCTGCGTGATGGCGTCATTGAGTATGTCGATATTGCGGAGAAACTCTTTGCTGAAGTTGTCTTTCTCGTGAGTGGTGGTCAAGTATTTGTTGCTGATGGTGATGCTTCCGACAAGCTTATTGAGCTTGTCTACGATATCTTTCATGGCGTCGCCGCTGATGCGGGACAGCATCAGGCTGTCTGAGAGCAGTCGGACTTCGCTCGGCGCGAAGAACGTGCTCATGCACCATTTTCCGGTGGGCGCGCTTCCTTGTGTTTCTTCTCCGTTGGAGTCTATCTTGTGGATTTTTCTCTCGAGGAATTGGCTTCCATTCAGCGCGTTGAGCTGATTGCGTACCGTTCGGATGGACGGGGCGTCATCGCCGAATTTCTTGCGTAATTCCGCGTGAATCTCACTTGTGCTGAGACCGTGTTCGGAATGGGTGCTGTTCCACAGGATCTCCAGGATCTCCAGTGTCGCGTTGCTGGCATAGTGCCGAGTTTCCGATGCCGAAGTTATGCTCGCGTCTTCGAGACTGGTCGATTGCTCCATGATCCCGATGCTACCGAGTGAGAGCGGTTATGGCTTCTATTCCAAGGCGTTGGCCGGCTTATTCGACCCCGGCGAGGCAAAATTTTGCCGACCGTGGAAAAGCGGGTGTTCAATATCTTTCAGAAGTCCGGACGGGCTTCGGAAACCAATCTGGCCGCACAAGTCGGTCGGTATAAGACTCTGGAAGGAGTTAGGAACATGGAACAGTACGTGGCAGGCAATGTTGCTGATCAGGGCATCGTCATCCGTTTCGAGAAGTCGGTCAAGCAGTCCATCGGGGGAGTGACCAAGATCGTGGGCCTGGTGAAGGCCAAGTACCTGATCTCCGTGATTGATCGTCTTAACCTTCAGGCCAATCCGCGTAATTCCAAGACCGGTTCCGTGACGAAGGCGATCCAGCGTTCGATTGAAGACGATCCGACGCTGTTTCCGTTCAAGACCAAGGGCCTTCTGCTCGCGGCATCCGATTACGAGGAACTGAACCGTGACCGTGTCCGAGTCATCTTCAAGGATCTCACCACCGAAGGCATTCTGGACGGCGGACATAATACGCTGGCCATCGGCCTGCTGATCCTGGAGCGCGCGATGGGCTTCGCCCGTTCCGAAGGTTTGTCTTCTGCGAAGATCCCCAGTGGCTCCAAGACCTGGAACGACTTCAAGCAGCTGTGGGAAGAGAACCGCGACATCATCCAGCGATATCAGGAATCTCTCCGCAAGGACGAGACCGTTGATCCGAGCAGCGAGTCACAGGGTGAGGACCTGTCGTTCTATGTGCCGGTCGAACTGCTGGTCCCCTCCGATCCCTCCGATCCCATCTGCGTTGAGGACTTCAGCAACAATCTGCTGGAGATCTGCGTCGCGCGCAATAACAACGCCGAACTCAACGCAAGCGCCAAGGCGAATCAGAAGGGCTACTTCGACGCGTTGGCTGAAACGCTGGATTCGATCGATCCGGCGGTAGGAGCCCGCGTCGAATGGAAGACCAACGACGGCGGTGACGTCAAGGTGCAGGACATCGTGGCGCTGACCTGGATCGTGCTGCGTCACCTGTGCCCGGTGGCTGATTCGGACGGCAAGAACGTTGAAGCTCCGGCTGCGGTGAAACTGTATGCTGGTAAGGGGGCCTGCCTTACGACCTTCGAACGCTTCATGAGCTCGAAGGATGTGACCAGCCAGGACCATGGCAGCTACCGTCATGGCCTGCGGAACGAGGACGTGCTCAAGGCGTTCAAGATGGCGGCACAGATCCCGTCCCTGTATGACAGGATCTGCAAGGAATTCCCCGCCTGCTACAACCAGGCTGGCGGCAGCTACGGGCGTATCACCGCAGTGAAGAACCTCAACAGCCGTGTCTCCAACAAGGTCACGCCCTTCCACGGTGAGTCCATCGATCAGGTGAGCCCTGACGGCTTCATCACCCCGCTGGTATACGGCCTGACGGTTCTGGTCGATCCGGACAAGCTGGAATGGCGCGTTGATCCCGCGGCGTTCCTGGATCAGTGGTTCCCGACCATCGTCGAACAGTATAAGGGCGTCTTGCAGATGGGTAACTTTGATCCCCAGAAGGTCGGCAAGGCGGCGATAAGCTATAGCACCGTCGAGAACGCTTTCAAGCTGGCGCTGATGAACGTTCTTGCGTAAGTGCCTCCTCGACGGAGGGAAGCCTACCGAAGGCTCCCCTCCGTTGTCGTATTTGAAGTCTTCGATTCGCTCCGTTTCGGCTTGAGCCGCCGAACGATAGAATGGATTCGTGTTCGGACCGTGCCGCGGGATTCGGCCGTATTGGGCGGCCGAAGCGGTCCGTGCTCGACATATGCATCGCCAAGGAGGGCTTCATCATGATTCTTGTCACGACCACGCCGACCGTCGAAGGGTATACGGTCACCGGGTATCAGGGCATCGTGTTCGGCGAGGTCATCGCCGGCGTGGACATGTTCCGCGACATCGGCGCGAGCTTCCGCAACGTGTTCGGCGGACGTAGTCAAGGCTATGAGGAGGAGTTGATGAACGCGCGCACGCAGGCGCTCGCCGAAATGCAGCAGCGTGCCGAAGCGATGGGCGCGCACGCGGTCATCGGCGTCGACGTCGACTACGAGGTGCTCGGCGCCAACGGCTCGATGCTCATGGTCACCGCCTCCGGCACCGCCGTCACCCTCACCCGCACCGTCTGACCGATCGCAGCCTCATACGGTCGGCCGCCGGTCATCGCGCATGCGATGGCATACGACGGTTCGAGTACGGCAACCTTCGCATTCGTCACGCAACGACGATGCGTGCGTGTCCGTCGTGAGGTTACGGGCCGTTCAAACTTCACAACGGGCACGCGCGTCATGCGATTGCGCGGCCAACGTGAAGGACGATTGAAATTCGCGCGTGGTTGATACCTAGGCAAGGCACATCACGGCTCGGTCAGGTTGCGTCTCGATGGCGAACGTCCCTTTGCCGGCGGTAAAAGGACGTATCTTATCAGCGCATCTTATCTTATCTAATCAGGCCTGATTAGATAAGATAAGATGCGCTGATAAGATAAACGCGACGTGGGAAGGGGCCCACGGTCGACGTCATACCTCACTCCCAACAATGAAACCCGTCAGGATAACGTCCGGAATCGAATAGTCGGACAGGTCGGGAGGCGGTTCCAACAGCAGAAAACCGGCGAGAAGATCGCCGGGACCATCCCCGGCCGCGCATCGAACGTCCCACACGGCTACAATCAGGGACAACGCACCGCCAAGGAGGACCTTGCATGACCACCCCGCCATCATCATCGGCACCGTCCACCATGTCCGCCGCCCCGACGCGAACCCCCACCCTCGCCGACGCGATCTACGGGCAGGCCGTCGGCGACGCGCTCGGCGTACCCTACGAATTCCGCGCACGCGGCAGCTTCCACGCGACCGGCATGACCGGCCACGGCAGCCACAACAAGCCCGCCGGCACCTGGAGCGACGACACCAGCATGGCGCTCGCCGTCTGCGATTCGATCCGCCGCTGCGACGGCCGCGTCGACCCCGCCGACATCCGCCGCCGATTCGAGGACTGGTACGAGTACGGCGAATACACCGTCGACGGCCTGTTCGACATCGGCACCACCACCGTCCACGCGCTCACGTCCGGCCGCGGCATGGACGGCGAATACGACAACGGCAACGGTTCGCTCATGCGCACCATCCCACTCGCGTTCGCCGCCGTCACACGCGCCGACGTCGCCGCGGTGAGCGCCATCACCCACGCCCACCCGATCAGCACCACCGCATGCGCCGACTACGTCGACTACGCGCGCCGCCTCATCGCCGGCCGCACGCCCATCGACGCGCTCGCCGACGGCGGCCCGTTCACGCCCGACCTCGCCGACGAGCCCGAGGAATCGATCCGATCCGGCGGATTCGTGCTCGACACCCTCAAAGCCGCCATCTGGTGCCTCGTCACCACCGACACGTACGCCGACTGCATCCTGCGCGCCGTCAACCTCGGCAGCGACACCGACACGACCGCCGCCGTCGCAGGCGCGCTCGCCGGCATCGTGTACACGGTCGACGGCATCCCCGCCGACTGGCTCGCCGCCCTACGCGGCAAGCCAGTGATCGAGTCCTGCCTGTTCCGCTGAGTCCGCTGATCCCGCTGAGTCCGCTGACGGCAGTCGGTCAGCCGCGCACCGACCATGCGCGGCCGGCCGACCGGTCATACAGCAGCAGCGAATCGTCGCCGATCGCACGACCGTCACGATACCGCGAATGCGTATCGCAATACCACAGGCAGGCGCTGCCGTCACGACGGCAGCCGGCATGCCGGCCGGGCCTCCGGCCGACGCGCCCCTCGTCGGCGCAACCGTCCATGCCGGTGCCGTCGCCGCAATGACGGTGCAGCACCGTCTCCACCGGCGTATGCGCGACGATCTGATCGAACCCGACCAGCGGATCGCGCGCGATCTCCTCCATGCCCGCCCACACCGGCGACGGCGTATCCCCATACCAGCCGCCGCGCTCCGGGCCGACCATGATGCCGAACGGGCGGATCCCGCCGCCGACCCGCCCCTCGGCGAACGCATTGATGCGCGCGGCGACCGCCTCGGCGCTCGCGGCCGGCGACGGCACCGGTTCGCCGGCGTCGTGCAGCAGCTCCTTCATCCAATCCCACCAGCCCTGCGTCACGCCCGCATGCGAGGCGACGACCCGCCGGCCGCACGCGTCGGTGAACCCGTACGCGAGCTGCGGGCGGACTGCATGCAGCAGATAATGCACGTCCGGGTAGGCGCGCTCCAGATAGCCGGGGCATGTGCCCTTGAACGCGTGATGGTTGGCGGTGTCCGAATCGGCCCAATACGTCAGATCGTGATTGCCGAGCAGTACGACCACGTCGCGCACGCGCCGCTGCCGTTCGACCCATTCGACGAGCTGCTCGAACGCCCGCACCTCGCCGTCGGCGGTGATGCCGTGCTCGTTGAGCAGGTCGCCGAGCAGCACGATCGTGCCCGCGTCGACACGGTCCGCCGCCGCCTCGATCAGCGGACACAGCCGACGTCCCTTGCAATGGATGTCGCCGCTGAACAGGATACGGTCGGTGCTGCCGGCACGATGCGGCGCGGTATGTCGCGCATGGCGGCCGGCGGGATGCGGGGGAGCTGGGACGGGCTGGCCGTCATGCTGGGGCGATGACACCGGCGGTTCCGTTGACGCCGATGGTCCCGGCGTTGCCGATGACTCCGATGATGCCGGCGGCGTCGGTGGTGCGGGAGGCAGCGGCGGCAGCGGCGGAAGAGACGGCCTCGGTGGACGAGGCGGTCGTGGCGGCTCCGGCGGTTTCGATGATTTCGACGGTTGTGATGGCTGCGCGGATCGTGCCGGTTGTGACGATACGGCGACGCCCGCCGATGCCGTGCGCGAATTGTCAAAGCCTCTGACGATGCCGCCGTTGACGCCGCCGGTGATACGCGGGTCGTCGTCGGGTGACCAGTGTCGTGCGGGCGTGAAGGTCGAGTCGGGGATTGCTCCGCCGGGCCGGCAGACGAATCGTTCGGCGATGCCGGAGAACGTGACGTCGCCGTTTTCGATGTCCACGTCGCACCGGACGCCGTCAGGAAGACGTGTGACGGCATCGAAGTCCTGCGCGTCGACTGCCTTGACGATGATGTCGTAGAACGCGTCGCGGCCGGTCAGGCGATGGCCGGTGCCGTCGTATCCGAGGAAACCGGAGGTCAGGTGACGGACCGCGTCGACCCGTCCCGTCATCCGCAGCCCGTCGACGATGAACTCGACCCGCTGCTGATACCGGAAGAACGGCCTCCCGTACGGCATCTCATCCTCCTGACTCCGCTGATCCGACGCGTGCGCTGCCCGGCAGCGCCTCCGCGTTCCAAACCGTCCCTATCCTCGCGCAATCCCGTCATAAGCGCAAAGCCGCTGTCGTTTCCGGATTCCCCGACGCTGTTACGGGTTCGTATTTCGCTAAGTGAGGGCAGATTTCTGCTGTTGCGGAATGCTATACGGCAAACTGAGGGCATCCGCGCTCCCGTGGTGCCTGTCGCGTCCTTCGGTTTTTGGCCAGATGCCATGCCGTATGCGCCGGTTGCGGAGCGTGCAATGCCCTCACTTCGCCGTATGGCATTCCGCAAAGTCCGGAATCTGCCCTCAGTGTGTCAGATGCAGCATGGGCTTCCTGTCGGCCTCTGATCTGGGCGCGACGACTAGACCACCGGACTGGCCGGCCAGACACACATTTTGGCCTATAACCCCATTTTGGCCTATAACCCCAGATGCATGGCACGATCCTTCGGTCGGGCCGCTGAGCTGGGGCTTTGCCGGTTCAGGAAAAGCGAAAGGCCGGAACCTTTCGGCTCCGGCCTTTCGTCTGGTGCGAGTGGGGGGACTTGAACCCCCACGAGCATACACTCACTGCCACCTGAAGACAGCGCGTCTACCATTCCGCCACACTCGCAGACAAGTGATTAATTTACACCCGACCCTCCGATGTGCAAAATACGGCGTGTCGCAAGTGTTTCCAACGGTTTTCGTCGAGTCTGGCAGTGACGAGCAGGAGTCGTTCTTAAGTTATCCGGGTGATTTTCCGGCGAATCCGTCGGAAAATCACCCGCACATGCGGTCGGATATGCGTCGAACCTGCTCGGATTCATGCCGTTCGGCGTGTCGTTAGGCCTCCCGCGTCAGCCGCGCGACCCGTTGCGGTAGAAGCGGGCGAGCGTCTCGTCGCGGAACTCCTCGAAGTATCCGCCGTCGATCGAGTCGCGGATGTCGTCGAGCAGCTTGATGAAGAAGTGCTCGTTGTGGATCGTCGCCAGCGTGAAGCCGTTGTACTCGTTGGCGCGCAGCAGGTGGTCGACGTATGCGCGCGAGTAGTGCGTGCACGTGTAGCACTCGCAGCCTTCCTCGAGCGGGCCGAAGTCGAACTTGTGCTGGGCGCGCTTGACGTTGTAGCGGCCGTCGCGCGTGAAGATCGCGCCGTTGCGGCCGCATCGCGCGGGGGCGACGCAGTCGAACGTGTCGCCGCCGTTCTCGACGCACGCGAAGATGTCGTCGACGGCGGCGATGCCGAGCACGTGGCGCGGCCGGCTTTCCGGCATCGCGTCGCAGATCCACGCGCAGGTGTCGCCGATGATGCGCTTCTCGATCGCGCCGCCGATGCCGACGCCGTCGAAGTCGAGCGAGGCGATCTGCTCGGCCGCGTGGCGGCGCAGGTCCTCGTAGTTGGCGCCCTGCACGACGCCGTACAGCGCCTGGTACGGCTTGCCGACGCGCTCCTCGGTGAGCCTCTGGTGCTCGGCGACGCAGCGCTGCGCCCAGCGGTACGTGCGTTCGACGGACTCCTCCTGGTAGCGGCGCGTGTTCATGAGCGTGGTCAGCTCGTCGAACGCGAACATGATGTCGGCGCCGATCTTGTGCTGGATGCCCATCGAGATCTCGGCGCTGAAGCGGTGCAGCGAGCCGTTGAGCGGCGACTTGAACGTGACGCCGTCCTCGTCGACGAACGCGAGGCGCTCCTTGCCTTCGGCGATCACGTCGTCGGACTTCATGCCGGTCACGTCCATCGCGAGCGTCTTCTTGAATCCGGCGCCCAGCGACAGTACCTGGAAGCCGCCCGAATCGGTGAAGGTCGGGCCGTTCCAGTTCATGAACTTCGCGAGGCCGCCGGCCGCGTCGAGTACGTCCTGGCCGGGGCGCTCGTACAGGTGGAACGCGTTGGACAGCATGCACTGCGCGCCGGCGTCCTTGAGCGTCTCCGGCAGCACGGCCTTCATCGCGGCCTGCGTGCCGACGGGCACGAACGCGGGGGTGCGGATGTCGCCGTGCGGCGTGTGGATGACGCCGGTGCGGCCGTATCGTGCGCCGCCGCGGCCCTTGCCGTCGGCCGCGTCGTCGAGGCGGGTCTTCTGCTCGAAGCCGAATGCGGAGCGGTCGCCCGGTTTGCCGGGCGCGGCCCCGCGGGGGTGGTCGATGAGGTTCGTCGCGTCGGCGCCGCCGTCGATGCGGTCGGCGGCGCGGCCGTCGGCGACGGTCGGGGATTGCATGGAATCGGTCATGACGTCCACTGTAGGTGAAGCCCGGTAGGAGTCCGCGGCCGTCGAGATATCCGGGAGCAAACTCGATTATTTCTTCCAAGGAACATTCAGGAAACTTCCAGAGCGGATATCTTTACTCGTACATAGCAGTTCACCGGGCTGGAATGCGAGCGACGCGAACGGAACGAACAGAGATTGGCCCGGCAACGACCTAAGGAGCAACCAATGGCTGAAGAGCGCAACAACGATCGGGCCGAGTACGACGCCCGCACCGCGCAGCCGACCGTCGACGGGCAGGGCACGCCCGTCCAGCCGGCGTCCGAGCCGACGACGATGACTTCCGGCGCGACCGATCCGTCCGCCACGACCGCACTGCCGACCACGTCCGCCGACGAGCATCCGACGACGACGCTGCCGCTGCCGTCCGACGCCAAGTCGGGCGAAACGGCCGCCACCGCGACGATGCCGCCGGTCGCCGACGCGTCGTCCGTCGCACCGAACTACGCGGCCGCGGCGGGGGAGACGACCGTCGTGTCGAACACGCCGGCGTCCGACGGCCAGCCGACGGCGCAGTACCGTCCGGCACCCGAATACGGCGCGTACGATCCGTCGGCGCAGGCGGCCCAGCAGAACGCCGCGAACCAGCAGAACGCGTCGAACCAGCAGCCGACGCAGCCGTTCGGCTTCTTCAACGGCAACCCGTTCGTCGGCGGCCAGAACGGCCAGAACCAGCAGAACGGCCAGAACCAGCAGGGCAACGCGCAGAACGCGAACCGCAACCCGTTCCACAATCCGTTCCTCGCCGGCCAGCAGAACCGCCAGAACCAGCAGAACGCGCAGCAGAACGCCGCGAACCAGCAGCCGCAGGCCCAGCAGGGCGGCAACGGCGGCCAGTTCCCGCCGTTCGGCGGCACGCCCAGCCCCGCCTACGGCCAGAACCCCAACGGCCAGAACGGCCAGAACGGCCCGTTCGTGCAGCAGGCCGCTGCCGCCAAGAACGGCAACCGCGCCGCCGGCACGGTCGTCACCGCGGTCGTGGCCGCGCTCGTCGCCGCGGCGCTGAGCCTCGGTGTCGGCTACATGGCCATCACCGAAGGCTGGGTGAAGGTGCCGACCACCAGTTCGCTGGCCAGCGTCAACTCCAACAAGTCCGGCTCCGGCTCGGCCACCGCCAAGAGCGGCGAGGCGGTCGACTGGACCGCCGTCGCCGGCGACGTGTCCGACTCGGTCGTCTCCATCCAGACCGTGATGAGCGACGGCACCGCGAAGGGCTCCGGCGCGATCCTCGACTCCGAAGGCCACATCATCACCAACAACCATGTGATCTCCGGCGCGCAGCAGATCCAGGTGACTCTCGCCAACGGCACAATCTACTCCGCGCAGCTCGTCGGTACCGACTCCACCACCGATCTGGCGGTCCTCAAGCTCGACAACCCGCCGAGCGACCTGAAGGCCGTCGAATTCGCCGACTCCGACGAACTCGCCGTCGGCGAGAACGTGATGGCCATCGGCAACCCCCTCGGCTACGACGACACCGCCACCACCGGCATCGTCTCCGCGCTCAACCGCCCGGTGACCGTGACCGACGACAACAACAACGAGATCGTCACCAACGCGGTGCAGATCGACGCGGCCATCAACCCGGGCAACTCGGGCGGTCCGACGTTCAACGCGGCCGGTCAGGTGATCGGCATCAACTCGTCGATCGCGTCCACCGCCTCGTCGTCCAGCTCCGCCGGATCGATCGGCATCGGCTTCGCGATCCCGTCGAACCTCGTCAAGCGCGTGGCCGACGAGATCATCGAGAACGGCTCGGTCAAGCACGTCGCGCTCGGCGTGACCATCCAGAGCGACACGGTCGAAGCCGACGGCGTGACCCGCGGCGGCGCGAAGATCGTCACCCCGTCGTCCGGCGGCTCCGCGGTCGTCTCCGGCGGCCCGGCCGACAAGGCGGGCCTGAAGGCCGGCGACACGATCGTCGCGTTCAACGGCAACGCGGTCAACAACAACTACTCGCTGCTCGGCTACGTGCGCGCCTCCGCCCTCGGCGACAAGGTGACGCTGACGATCGTGCGCGACGGCAAGACCATGGACGTGGACGTGACCCTCGACCAGGAGGAGGCGTCGGTGAACGGCTCCAGCTCGTCGAACAACAGCCAGAACCAGCAGAACCAGCAGGACGGCAACGGCTCAGACGGTTCCAGCGGTTCCAACGGCTACGGTCAGAATGGTTACGGTCAGAACGGCTATGGCCAGGGCGGCAACGGCAACGGTTACGGCTATGACGGCGGCGGCTTCTCCGACCCGTTCGGCCTGTGGTAAACCGATGCTGATGCGGTGCGTGACGGCCCCGGCCGTCGCACCCGTACCGGCTCACTGAACGAAAGGCTCCCCTCGGGGAGCCTTTTCGCGTTCCCGCTCGGTTTCCGCTCGTTCCCGCGGCGCGCAATCCCGCCTCGTTTGGGGTTTCGCCGCCCACCTGATACGATGGGCGGGCGCCATCCGCGCGGCCGCATCATCTGCCGGCCGGTGTCGGAGAGGCGCGGACAACTGAATATTTCTGTCAATCTTTACGCCGTGTATCGAAGCATTCCGCGCGGCGCCGGCGGCATCCGCCCGGCGTCCATGGCAATGTCGCGATGGGTTAACAAGGCGTGAATGCAGTGCCGAAGGCGCGCCCGGGTGAATCCCGCGAGGCGGCGTCGGCGGCCCGTATGCGAGCGTAAGGAGAAACGATGCGTAAAGCCATCGATCTTTGCAAGCACATCTGCACGTTGGTCCCCCTGCTGCCCGTGGTGATCCTCGCCTCAGTGCCGCTGGCCCTGCTGGGCTCGTGGCGTCCGTGGTATGCGGCCGTCGGCGATCTGCATCTGCCGGTCCTGGGCGATCCGGGCGTCGGCCAGTGGCTGGTCATCGCGCTCGTCGCGTATATCGTGGTCGACACGGTCAAGGGCATGGTCGAGGACATCCGCAACGGCCAGGTGGGTGTCGACCTGCTGGCCGTCGTCGCGATCCTGTCGACGGTCGCGGTCCACGAATACTGGGCGAGTTGGGCGGTGACGCTGATGATCACGTCCGGCGAGGCGATCGAGGCGTACGCTGAGGCGAAGGCCGAAAGCAGCCTGACCGCGCTGATGCAGGCCGCGCCGCAGACCGCGCACGTCGTCACGCTGCCCGGCTTGGACGGTCATGTCCATGATTCCGCAGCCGCGCACGCCGCCGCGGCCGGCGAAGGAGGGTTCCGCCGCGTCGCCGACGCCGGCTCGACTGGTTCCGCCGGTTCGGCCGCCGGCCCCGCTGCGTCGTCGCCGACGGCGTCCGCAGCCGACGGCGACGCGTCTGCCGCCGTCGCGTCCGTCGCGTCCGGCGACGTCGCCGCGCACTATCGCACGGTTCCCGCCGACCAGGTGGATCTGGGCGACGTGATCGTCGTACTGCCCGGCGAGACCGTGCCGGTGGACGGCGAGCTGCTGTCCGGCTCGGCCACGCTCGACCTGAGCGCCATCAACGGCGAGCCGATGCCGCGCGAGGTGTTCGCCGGCGCCCGCGTCATGTCGGGTGCGGTCAACGGCGCGACGACGCTGACGATGCGCGCCACGCAGAAGGCGTCCGACTCGCAGTACCAGCGGATCGTGCAGCTGGTCGCCTCCGCGCAGGAGTCGCGTCCGGCGGTGGTGCGCACCGCCGACCGTCTGGCCGTGCCGTTCACGATCCTGTCGCTGCTCATCGCCGGTGTCGCGTGGATGGTGGCGGGCACGCCGCTGCGGTTCGCGCAGGTGCTGGTGCTGGCCACGCCGTGCCCGCTGCTGATCGCCGCGCCGGTCGCGTACATCGCCGGCACGGGCCGGCTCGCGAAGTCCGGCATCCTCATCAAGACGCAGGACGTGCTGGAGAATCTGGGCCGCGTCACGCACGTGTTCTTCGACAAGACGGGCACGCTGACGGTCAAGCAGCCGCAGGTGGTGCGCGTCGAGATGCTGCCCGGCTCCGGCACGCGCCTGAACGAGGACCATGTGCTCATGATGGCGGGCGTGGTCGAGGGCTATTCGGTGCACATCCTGTCGAAGGGCATCGAGAAGGCGGGCCGCGAGGCGATGGCCCGGCTCAACGGCCGGTTCGCCGACGGCCAGCGCCGCTGCCCGGAGCGTGACTTCCCCGGTCACGGCCGCGACTATCCGGTGGTGCGCGACGTGCGTGAGGATGCCGGCAAGGGCGTGTCCGGCGAGGTGAACGGCCATCTGGTGCGGGTGGGCCGACTGTCGTTCGCGAACGCGAACGCCGCCGGATTCCAGCCGGTGTCGGCCGGCGCCGCTTCCGCTTCCGTCGCGTCCACGTCGCCGCTGTCCGACCATGACGTGCGCACCCGTTTCGGCATGCTGGCCGCCGACGAGATGGCGTCGTACGTGTCGGTCGACGGCCATCTGGTCGCCCGCATCGTGATGCGCGACGTGCCGCGCGCCAACGCCCGCGAGTCGCTGGCCCGGCTGCACGAGTTGGGCGTCGGTACGCTGACGATGCTGACCGGCGACAAGCGCGCGTCGGCCCGCGTCATCGCCGACGAGGTCGGCATCGACGAGGTGCACGCCGAGCTGTTCCCGGAGGATAAGGTCGCTGCCGTGCGCGCCGCGACCGCCGGTGCCGCCGGTGCCGGCGCCGCAGCGGCCGGTCGTGCCGCCGGCCGCCGCGGCCGTCGCCCGGTGACGATGATGGTCGGCGACGGCGTGAACGACGCGCCGGTGCTGGCCGTCGCCGATCTGGGCGTCGCGATGACCGACGGCACGTCGACGGCCGCCTCCGAGTCGGCGCAGGTGGTGATCATGAACGACGACATCGCCGCCGTACCGCAGGCGATCGCGATCGCGCGCCGCACCCGGCGCGTGATGCTCGAAGCGGTGCTGCTCGGTCTGGGCCTGGCCGTGATCGGCATGGTCGCCGCCGCGTTCGACCTGATTCCGGTGGTCGTCGGCGCGTTCCTGCAGGAGGCGATCGACGTCGTCTCGATCCTCTGGGCGCTGACCGCCCTGTTCGACCGCGACTGACCGCCGCTGCTGCCGTCGCCGTCCTCAGGATTCGCGGACACCACCCCTGTCGCAATGGGAGGCTTTGCGATAACCTAGTTCGCGTGACTGAATCTGTGAACACCGAAACCAACGAACTGCGCATCGCAGTCATCGGCGCCGGACCGGCCGGCGTCTACTCCTCCGACATCTTCCTGCGCCAGCTCTCCAAGCTCGGCGAGGAGCTGGGACTGGGCACCAAGGCCCGCATCGACCTGTTCGAGAAGCTGCCCGTGCCGTTCGGCCTGGTCCGCTACGGCGTGGCCCCCGACCATCCGTCCATCAAGTTCATCGCCTCCGCGCTCGAGAAGACGCTCGACAATCCGGACATCCACCTCTACTGCGACGTGGAGTTCGGCAAGGACGTCACGCTCGACGAGCTGCTGGCGCGCTACGACGCGGTCCTGTTCGCCACCGGCGCCGTCAAGGACAAGCCGCTCAACCTGCCGGGCGCCGACCTCGACGGCGTGTACGGCGCGGCCAAGTTCGTCGAATGGTACGACGGCTATCCCACCGGCGCCCGCGAATGGCCGCTGGACGCCGAGGAGGTCGCCGTGATCGGCGGCGGCAACGTGGCGATGGACGTGGCCCGCGAGCTCATGCGCAACGCTGACGATCTCAAGGCCAAGACCGACATCCCCGACAACGTGTACGAGGGCATCCAGTCCAACAAGGCCAAGGTGCTGCACCTGTTCATCCGCCGTGGCGTCGCCCAGGCCAAGTTCAGCGTGCAGGAGCTGCGCGAGATGGAGAAGCTGCCGGGCGTGCAGCTCATCATCAACGAGGACGACTACGACCTCGACGAGGAGACCATCGAGGTGGCCGGCCAGGACAAGCTCACCCGCCAGATGGTCGAGGAGCTGTTCACCATCCGCGAGATGGCCGAGGACATGGAGGACGACGGCGACGTCGACTTCGAAGGCAACCCCGCCGACCGCAAGTACTACGTGCACTTCAACTCCGCGCCCACCGAGATCCTGGGCGAGGACGGCAAGGTCGCGGCGATCCGCGTCGAACGCACCGAAACCAGCGCCGACGGCAAGATGACCCGCACCGGCGAATTCACCGACTATCCGGTGCAGGCCGTGTACCACGCGATCGGCTACCAGCCGGCCGAAGCGCCCGGCATCGCCTACGACGCCAAGGGCGCGCACCTGGCGAACGCGAACGGCGACGGCCGCATCACCACCGAAGCCGCCGGCGGCGACGTGCGCGAACGCCTGTACGCGACCGGTTGGGCCAAGCGCGGCCCGGTCGGCCTGATCGGCTCCACGAAGTCCGACGCGCTGATGATCGTCACCAACATGCTCGAGGACCTCGCCAAGGCCGCCGAAGGCGGACGCGTCGCCGAGGACCGCGACCCGCAGTCCATCGACCGTCTGCTGGAAAGCCGCGGCGTCAAGCCGATCGACTTCGCCGGCTGGAAGAAGGTCGACGCCTACGAGCGCGCCGAAGGCGCCAAGGAAGGCCGCGATCACAAGAAGGTCATCGACCCCGAGCAGATGCGCGCGCTGGCCCACGCCTGACCGGCCCACCCGATTGCGTGCCGGTTGCGGCTGACGTCATGGGCACGGCAGTCGAACCGCCCGTAATGCGAGGCGTCGTCGGATCCGTCCGACGGCGCCTCGTCGCATATCCGACTACGGGATTCGGCCCGTATCCGCCGGCGAACTCCCGTGAATCCCAGGAACCCCCAGCCGTTGCAAATCGGTTTCATCAGGCGTGAGACACGCGCCCGCCGTCGTATCGGCCGCTCATTACACTGTCCCATGGCGTGCGGCGACGCACGTCCCGGTTATGTCCGGCTGATACACGGTCATTTATCGTTGGCAGAGTAGTCACCTGTTGTAGTTTTTGCTTGCTTTGCCTTGTCTGAACGTGATATGATTTGCTTATGCGTGCGAAGGAATGGGCCGCCCGAGAGGGTTTGAACGAGCAGACGGTGTGGAAGTGGTGCCGTGAGAACCGCATGCCCGTGCCGTTCGAGCGTTCGGGAAGCGTGTGGCTCATCCACGACCCGAAATACGAGAAGGCCGATGC
The DNA here is from genome assembly GCF_003952945.1 of Bifidobacterium samirii. Lineage (GTDB taxonomy): Bacteria > Actinomycetota > Actinomycetes > Actinomycetales > Bifidobacteriaceae > Bifidobacterium > Bifidobacterium samirii. The sequence continues at coordinate 1,851 of NZ_QXGK01000026.1, read as the reverse complement.
GCCCGTCGCGGGTTCGCGCATGGTCTGCTACGCCCGCGTCTCCTCCCCGGACCAGAAGGCGGACCTGCAACGCCAGGCGGACCGGTTGAAGGCGTTCGCCCTTGCCATGGGTGTGGAACACCCCGAAGTGGTCGTGGAGACCGGTTCGGGTATGAACGACAAACGCAGGAAACTGAACCGGATTCTCGCCGACCCGACCATCGGCGCGATCATCGTCGAACACCGCGGCCGTCTGGCCAGCATGAACGCCGGACTCGTGGAAAGCGCGTTGAAGGCACAGGGGCGTCGTCTCATCGTCGTGGACGACACGGAACCGGACGACGACCTGGTACGCGACATGGCCGAAGTGCTGACCTCGTTCTGCGCCCGCCTGTATGGCAGACGGGACGCCAGGAACAAGGCGAAGGCCGCATTGGAGGCGGCGCGTGATGCTTGAGGCCGTCAGGGTGACATTGGATCCCACGCCCGCGCAGGAGCGCGGGCTCATGTCCCATGCGGGCGCGGCGCGGTTCGCGTTCAATGCCGGGCTGGCGCATGTCAAGGAGATGCTTGAAGCCAGAGAGAGGCCGGCATGGTCCTTGTATGCGCTGCGCCGCTGGTGGAACGCGAACAAGGAGACGTTGGCCGTGGACGCGTCCGGCGCGCCGTGGTGGCGGGAGAACAGCAAGGAGGCGTACAACAGCGGTCTCGAAGCGCTGTCGGACGCGTTGTCGAACTGGTCGAAAAGCCGGAAGGGGCAGCGCAGGGGACGCAAGGTCGGGTTCCCGAGGTTCAGGACCAAGGACAGGGCGACCCCGCGTTTCGCGTACACGACCGGCTCGTTCGGCCTCATCGACGGCGACCCGAAGGCGCTGAAGCTGCCACGCATCGGGCGCGTCCACTGCATGGAGAACGTCACGAAACGGGTCGGAGACGCGAAGGTGCTGCGCATGACCGTCGGCCGTCATGCGGGCCGCTGGCACGCGTCATTGACGGTCGAACGACCCGACGCGGCGCCCCGGCCGGCGCCGACGGGCGGAACGGTCGGCATCGATCTGGGCGTCAGGACGCTTGCCACGCTCTCGAACGGCACCGTCATCCCGAATCCGCATACGCTCGCATCCCACGAACGCCGGTTGAAGCACGCACAGAAGGCGTTGAGCCGCAAATCCGGCGGGTCGAACCGTCGCCGCAAGGCCCGTGAGCGGGTCGCCCGTCTCCATGCCCGTGTCGCCGACCGGCGCCGCGATTTGCTGAACAAGCTCACCACGATGCTCGCATCCACGTATTCGGACATCTGCATCGAAGACCTGAACGTGGCCGGCATGGTCGGAAACCATCGCCTCGCCAAAGCCGTCGCGGACGCGTCTTTCGCGGAATTCCGCCGCCAGCTCGAATACAAGACCGTCCGCACGGGTGCGCGGCTGCACATCATCGACCGCTGGTATCCCAGCTCGAAACTCTGCTCGAACTGCGGGAGCGTGAAAGCCAAGCTTTCCCTCAGCGAGCGAACCTACCACTGCGAAAGCTGCGGCCTGACCATCGACCGCGACCTGAACGCGGCCGTCAATATCCAAGTCGTCGGGAGTGCCCCGGAGACGTTAAACGCGCATGGAGGAAACGTAAGACGGAACGGCGCCAGGCGTCGCGCAACGCGGGATCCGATGAAATGCGAACCAAGCAGCGGTGGAAACCGTGTGAGACTTGGAGCGAACGCCCGCAAGAGCGTTCTGCAAGCCAAAACAAACTAGGGTGTGTTTACGCTAGTTGGTGTTGTGTGATAATCGGTATATGTGTACGCCGAGGTATGACATCACGCTGGACCAGTTCATGAGGATCGCGCATCTGCTGCCGCGTCAGCGCGGCAACGTG
>NZ_QXGK01000025.1 GCF_003952945.1 Bifidobacterium samirii | reverse complement strand
CCCAGGTGAGACGCCCGGTCCCTTTCCGAACCCGGAAGCTAAGGCCTGGCACGGCGATGGTACTGCACTCGATAGGGTGTGGGAGAGTAGCACACCGCCGCATCACACATCGAATCCCCGGTAGAGCCGGCAACGGTTCCCGGGGATCACTCATATAACCCCTGTGCCGCACGCGTGACGTGCGGGTTGATAATTCAAGATTTGCGGTGGTCATGGCCCAGGTGAGACGCCCGGTCCCTTTCCGAACCCGGAAGCTAAGGTCTGGCACGGCGATGGTACTGCACTCGATAGGGTGTGGGAGAGTAGCACACCGCCGCATTCACTTCAGAGATCCCCGGTAGAGCCCAGCTCCCGGGGATTTTTCGTATCCGGATTCATTCTGCACATCGCCTTCTCCGTCACGGTCCTGGAACAGCCGGTCGGAGGCGACCCATATGCTTGACTAGGGTTCCCACGCCGACACGATTCGACGAACCACGGCCAACGGTGGCCATGGAACCAGAACCCGTCAATAGAAAGGACATGCGATGAAGCATGTATTCAAACGCCTGCTGGGCGGAGCCGTCGCGACGGCATTGACCGTCGCAACGTTCCAGGTCACGGCGTACGCCCAGGACGATGCCCCGCCGACAGGAGCATCCGCAGCCGAAGTGACGCTCGACGGCGACACGGTGACCATCGGCAACGATCAGATCGCCCGAACCTTCTCCACGGCGGACGACAGGCTCACCACCACGACGATCGACAACAAGCGCGCAGACCGGCAGTACACGCCCCAAGCCGGCGCAAGTCAGGAATTCATCGTCAGAATGACGAAGAACACCGGCGAAACGAAACCGCCGACCGGCATCGACCGCAGCGCATGGACCGCCACCGCATCCAGCGCCGAAACCAGCAGCGAAACCAGCGGCCCCGAAAAGGCGATCGACGGCGACCCCGCGACCATGTGGCACACGCAATACAGCAGCGGCACCCACAACTACGACACCGGCCACTGGATCCAGTTCGCACTCGGCGAGGAAACCACCTTCCAGGCGTTCTCCTACACGCCACGGCAATCCGGCACCAACGGCAACATCAGCACCTACCGACTGCTGTACTCCAACGACGACACGGCACCCACCGAAGACGACGCATGGCAGGTCGCCAAAGACGGCAGCACCGACGCCACCGCCCTCGTCTACGACGGTACGAACCCGATCTACGTGAACCTCGACCAGCCCGTGACCGCACGATACGTCAGACTCGAAGCGCTCTCCTCCGCCAACGGCCAGCAGTTCGCCGGATGCGCGGAATTCAACCTGTACGAACGGCAGTACATCGCGCCTGGCGCCTCCCAGGACTACGACTTCACCTCCAGCGACCTGACCCTGGACGGCGAACCGCAGGTCAACGACACCACGGCCACCATCAACAAGCAGGAGAAAACCGGCAAGGAACTCGTCTTCACCTTCCAGCCGTACCGGTTCCGCGGCGTCGACTACAGCATCAAGGAACACGTCGTCATGTACGACGGAGACCATTACATGCGCAAGTTCATGGAGATCTCCGTACCCGCCGAACAGCAGGACGACGCGATCATCGACTTCATCGACCTCGAATCGCTGGCCGTCGACGACACCGACTCCACCTGGACGATTCCGACCGATCAGGGCGGCGTCGTGCAGATGAGCCAATTCCACGCGAACCTGGGCCAGCCGATCTACATCGACGGCATGTTCCTCGGCAGCGTGTTCCCCGAAACCGACACGCAGATCGCCGACGGCACCGGATACATGCGCTACTACACCGGCAAATCGTTCGACCGACTCGTCCAGGACGGACAGGCCGGCCTCAGCGACGACGGCGGCACCGTGACCTACACCACCTGGCAGACCGTTGTCGGCGCGGCGCGCAGCAGCGACAACGCGGTCATCCAATCCGACTTCTACGACTACATCGACGACATCGCCACGCCGACCGAGTTCCGTGCACAATACAACTCCTGGTTCGACAACATGATGTACATCGACGATACGAACATCCTCGAATCATTCCAGGAAGTCGACAAGCAGCTCGGCGCAGCCGGCGCCGAACCGCTCGGATCCTACGTCGTGGACGACGGCTGGAACAACTACAACAAGACCACGCCCACCGACAACGACAAGATCCGCCGATCCGGCACCACCGTCAACGAGGACGGCTTCTGGACCTTCAACACGAAGTTCCCCGACGGACTCACCCCGTCGAGCGACCTCGTGCAGAAGCTCGGCAGCGACTTCGGCGTATGGGTCGGCCCCCGAGGCGGCTACAACTTCTACGGCGAGCTCGCCGACATCATGGCCACCAGCGGCAAGGGATCCAAAGCCGGCGGATCGATCGACGTCGCCGACCGCGAATACGTGAGGAACTTCGCCGACATGGCCACCGCATGGCAGGACGAGTACCACGTCAACTACTGGAAGTGGGACGGCTTCATCGACCAGGCGCAGTACAACCAGTTCCCCGCCACGGACGGCATGCCCGGCTACGCGAACCGGCACATGACCGGAGGCCACGAACACATGTACCACGTGACCGACATGTGGGAGGCATGGATCGACCTGTTCGACCAGGTGCGCGCCAACGGCGAGCAGAACGGCATCGACGACCTGTGGATCTCGCTGACCTGCTACACCAACCCGAGCCCGTGGTTCCTGCAATGGGCCAACTCGGTATGGATCCAGTGCATCCACGACCAGTCCGACGCCGGTGACGGCAGCAAACTGGACAAGCAGATGAACTACCGCGACGCCGCCTACTACGATTTCATCAACAACCACCAGTTCCAGTTCCCGCTCACCAACCTGTACAACCACGATCCGATCTACGGCGTCGAAGGCACCGGCATGACCGTCGACAGCGCCACCGACGAACAGTTCGCCAACTACCTGTACACGCAGGCCAGCCGTGGCACCTCGTTCTGGGAGCTGTACTTCTCGCCCAGCATCATGACCACCGGCAAATGGCAGGTGACCGCGGAATTCCTCGCATGGGCCGAAGCGAACAACCACATGCTGCGCAACGCCAAGATGTTCGGCGGCTCGCCCAACACGAACGTCAAGCTCAGTTCGGTAGGCGGCAACGGCACGGCGAACACCTACGGGTACTCCGGATTCGACGGGACCGACGGCCTCATCATGATCCGCAACCCGAAGAACACCGCCGCGGACGTGACCTTCACATTCGACGCCGCCAACGGCGTGCCCATCGACTCCGGCGACTACGTCTACACGCTGGAACACGTGTACAACCCCGCCGACGACGACACCGCCAAGGACCAGCCGAGCGACGAGACGCTCGCATCCGGAACCGGGACGTTCACCTACGGCAGGCAGTACACGTTCACCCTGCAGCCGCAGGAATCCGTCACCTTCCGCGTCGCCAAGACGAAGGAGACGACCGCGCCGACCATCACGTCGCTGTCCAGCGACGGCGACCGGACGCTCACCGTCGGATTCGACGAAGCGGTCAGCCTGACCGCCGACGACGGACTGACCGTCGACGGCGCCGACGTGGAGCGCATCGTGCCGTCCGCCGACCGCGTGACCTTCGCGATCACGCTCAAGGAGACACCGAAGAACCTCGCCACGCTCACCGTCCGCGCCTCGTCCGCACTCAAGGACCTGGCCGGCAACGGCGCCGACGACACCAGAAGCGTCACCTACCGTAAGGGCAACAAAGTGGCGAGCCTGCCCGAAGCCGACTACGACGGTACCACGGCGAACCTCGGCACCAAGGGCCGTTCGCTCAACGGCGCCACCGGCTTCACCGTGACGGCCGACGTGACCACAACGTCCGCGGACGCCGTGCTCGCCGCCCAGCCCGCAGGCTACACGTTGGGCATCGACGGAAGCGGCCACGCGTACGTGACGCTCGACGGCGTCACCGCCACCGGCTCGTCCGTCATCAACGACGGCCAACGGCACCGCGTCACGGCCGTCAAGGAGAACAACGGCATGCTCAAGGTGTACGTGGACGGCGCCCTCGACGGATCCGCATACCAGGCCGGCAACAAGACGTACGAGATCCCCGCCGGCGCGGCCACGGTCGGCTCGCCGGCCTTCACCGGCACGCTGTCGATCGCGGTCTACGACACCGCCCACGGCTACGACACGATCAGGGACGCCAACACCGCTCCCGTCGTGGAGAACGCCGCGCTCAACAAGACCGTCACCATGGGATGGGCCGACGGATCCACCGGGACGATGGGCAACACCCAGCGTCCCGGCAGCATGGCTGTCGACGGTACCATCGACACCAACAACTACGGCGAATTCGGCAAGGACGACACCGCCAAGGGATCCTGGCTGCAGGTCGACCTCGGCACCATCCACAGCATCCAGAACACCGACGGCGGCGAGAACGACGCGGTGAAACTGTACCGCTACTGGAACGACGGCCGCACCTACAAGGGCTCGGTGATCGTACTGTCCGAAGACGAGACGTTCGACGCGAACGACACCGTCATCTACAACGCCGACAGCGACGACGTCTTCGGCTTCGGAGCCGGCGACGACGCCACCTACGCCGAGACGTCCTCCGGCAGGGGATTCACCGTACCGGCCGGCACCAAGGCACGGTACGTGCGCGTCTACATGCAGGGCACGGCCACCGGCACCACGAACCACATCGTGGAACTGCAGGTGTACGGCAAGCGCGAAACCGCCGCGCCGGCCCCGGACGACACCGATCGGTCCGAGCTCACGGCCCGTCTCGACGTCCTGGCCAAGGTCGGGACGGACGGCAAGACGACCTCCAGCGTGCAGGCGTTCACCGCGGCCATCGAACAGGCCCAGCGGGTGCTCGATGCGGACGACGCCACACAGCAGCAGATCGACGACGCCGTCAACGCGTTGGAAGGCGCCGAAGGACTGCTCGTCGCCCGCGCCGACACCACGGCGGCGCAGGACATGCTGCAGACCGCACAGGGCAAGAACGAGGTGGATTACACGGCCGAATCGTGGGAGCCGTTCGCAGCGGCCCGCGACGCTCTGGCCGCGGCGCTCGCCGACCCGTCCGATCTGACGCAGGAGAACCTCGACGGACTGGTCGCCGCGGTGTCCGAGACGATGGGCGCGCTGGTCGCTAACGGCGGCGGAACGGATCCCGACCCGGAGCCGGAGCCGGAGCCGAAACCGGACCCTGATCCTGATCCTGATCCTGATCCCGAGCCCGATCCGGAACCCGAGCCGAAGCCGGAAGTAAAGCCCGAGACCAAGCCGGAAACCAAGCCGGAGACCGCACCGGACGGGAAGACGAGCGACAAGCTGACCGCCACCGGCTCCGATGTGGTCGTGCTCGGCATGGTGGCGACGATGCTCGCCATCGCCGGAGCCATCGCCTACGGCATCCGCCGTCGCAGGGCGTAAGGAACCGGCCGGCACGATGACGTGCAGGACGGATCATATCCGGACCTGCACGCCATCGGAACCGTGATGGGACGCTCATTCCGGAGCGTCCCATCATCGTATGCAACACGATCCGCCGCGGGCTCCGGTACCCGATGAAATCAAGGCGATGACCTAGACTCGGGGATGCTATGCACTACTTCATCCCCAAACGTTGCACCGAGTCGAACAAGATCATGTATCACGACCGGGCGCAGGCGCAGCAGGCGGCCGACCAGAGCCTGCGCGAACGCGGCGCCGAACTGTGGGTGTACCAGTGCCAATACTGCGGCAGCTGGCACCTGACGCACCGCGACCCCAACAGCGGCTACCGCGCGGTACCGCTCAACCAGCAGATCAAACCGCACTCGCGCAAGAAAGGCTACAAGCCGCGCCGACGCTAGCCGGAGCGGAGACGACCTCGGGGTCCCGGAATACGGGTCAGCGGGCGATACGGCGGCGATGACGACGGTCGACGAGCGCCTGCGAACCACGGTTCGACAGATGCGATACGGCGGCGCCGAACGCGGCCGACAATCCGGCGAACAGGATGCTCATCAGCACGCTCTCGCGCTCGTCGACGACGCCGTCGCCCAGACGACCATCGGAGGACGGGGCGCCGGCCTTGCGACCGCCGACGGTGCGGTTCCACAGCATCGTGAACAGCTGTCCGGCGACCAGTCCGGCCAGGGACGGCAGGACGGACTTCAGGAGCTTGTCACCCAGGGAATCGGGGTCGTTGAGTCGCTTCTCACGCATCGCGTCCACCTTCTCGTTGATCCGGTCGAAGACGGCGATGACGGCATCGGCGCTCGACGTAGGCTGGAAATCGGTCATACGACCATTATCCGGCGAGAACGCGACGCGACGGATGAACGGCATCGTCGGATGAGGGACGGAATGGCGGCCCCCGCATACGGATGGGACGACGCGAATACGGAACACGGGCGAACGACGACGCGAATACGGAACACGGGCGGGCGAACGACGGCACGACGCGGCGAACGTGGGTAGAGTGGTGTGCATGAGCGAAACGACACGCGGCAATGCAGCCGCAACAGGACAACTGGTGCTGCTGCGCCACGGACAGACCGTGTGGAGCGAATCCGGCCAGCACACCGGCCGCACCAACATTCCCCTCACCGCCGTCGGCGAACGGCAGGCCGTGGCCGCGGGCGCCCGCATCCGCGACACGTTCCCCGACGGATTCGCCGCCGACTGCATGTTCGCCAGTCCGCTGCGCCGCGCCCAGCAGACCGCGCACCTCGCCGGATTCGCCCCGGCGCCGCTGCCGTCGCTGGCCGAATGGGACTACGGTCGTGCCGAAGGACGCACCCGGCAGACCGTCGCGGCGATGAACGGCCGCGACAGTTGGGACGTGTGGCGTGACGGTCCGCAGGCGTTGTCGCCGGCGATGGAAGGCGACTGGGTCGAGACGCTGCCCGGCGGCGAGCAGGTGCCGGTGCACAACGGTCCCGGCGAGACGCTCAACGACGTGTACGAGCGCGTGCAGACCGCGATTGACGTCGCCGTACCGCTGATGGAAAGCGGCCGCGACGTGCTGTTCGTCGCGCACGCGCACGTGCTGCGCATCCTGACGACCCGCTGGCTCGACGTCGACCCGCACGAGGCGCGCAAACTGCGCCTCGACACCGCCCACTATTCGATCCTGTCCGTATACAAGGGGGACCGGGTCATCGAACGCTGGAACTGCTGACGGACGTTTAGCGGAGCTGAATGGACGTGTTGTCTGTTCAGCTCAGCCGCTATGCTGGGGAGGATTTTCCTTGGATGATTTTCAACATGTGAGGAGCGACAGCATGGACGACCACTCGGCGGCGTCACGATTGCAGACGCGACGGCCTAAGATCGCCGAAATTGCGCAAATAGCCGGCACCTCACCGGCTACGGTGTCGAAAGTCATCAATGGATATGGCAGTGTGGCAGATACGACTAGGGCTCGCATCGAAGAGGTCCTATCATCACTGAACTATTCAAAAAAACCGGTCAAGCACATCAAGTCTCGCAACATCGCCTTACTGATTGATCGGCTGGACCAGCCGTGGGTGACGGCGATGTTTAGCGGCGCTATGCGCTATGCGAATTGCAACGGGTTGAATTTGGTGATTGTGGCTCGCCGGGATGACCACGGAGTCCTGTTACCGGATTACCTGCAATCTTTGCGCCGGGCGAAACCGTTGGCGGTGGTCTCTAATACGGTCGATCTCACTGATCAGGAACGGGAACTATTCGCCAGTATTCACACGAACTATGCAATTATCGACTATCGCGGCAATGCGGCGTCGTCTGGTTTGGAAGTTCGCCTAGATAACTGGACCGGTGGTTTGGAGGTAGGTCGGCATCTGATTGGGCTGGGGCATCGTCGTATCGCCATCATGGCCGGCCCACGTGACATGACCTGTTTCCAAGCACGCGCGGACGGATGTCGTGCAGCTATGGGCGAGGCTTCAATCGATATGGATCCCGAACTGGTCTGTCAAGCTGACTCGTGGAGCGAACTAGCCCGACTGGAAACACTACGGCTGCTGGCGTTGCCGAACCCGCCGACCGCGCTTTTCGCGACCTGTGACACACAGGTTGTGGGCATCTACGATGCGGCGCACCAGATGGGGGTTTCGGTCCCCGGCGATCTATCGGTCGTCGGGTTTGATGACAACGAGTATCTATGGCATGCATCGACTCCACTGACGACTGTGCGTCTGCCGTATGCAGATATGACGGACCGTGCATTTCAGCTGATTCTCGAGTCTGAAGAGGATTCTGACTCGAGCCTCAAAGTGCTGGTGCCGCCTGAGCTGATTGTGCGTGATAGTACGGGGCCTGCACGCCGATAGATAAGATTCGGAGAGAACCGTCGATGGGGAAGGCCATGCACACTGCCATAACCCGGCTAATCCGAGAATGAACTCTTTGCACGGAGTTGACAAACCGGTTCGATAAGAATATTCTTTTCCAATAAGAAATTTCTTAAAAATTGAATTGTGGTGCGAGGCGGCATCGCGGTTCGGACCGGTACGACGGTAATGCGGAGGCGAAACGGATATGGATTCATTCTGGCGTGATTCCGGTGAGGATCCCGGTTCCCCGACACCCGTCGGCGCTGTTGAGGTACCGGTGCGTAAGGAATTTCCTCGTTCTCAAGAAGTGCCAACAGGATGCATGGTCGTTGACGATTTGGGCGAGGATGATTTCCTGTACCCGGTCATGATTCATCAGGAAACCTACGTTACGCGAGTCATCGATAAGATGCACGGCGGCGGCTCAACTGACTTACCCATCTGGTTCTTCACGCCACGCCTTAACGACATGCCGGTCAAACGTAACATCACGGCATGGCCGACCGTCGTGTTCGTGCGCGGTTCTGGATTCGGTCCGCAGACAGTGCTTGACTATCTCAATTACTATGTGCGTATCGCGGAACGTGGATATGTGGTCGCCGCACTGCAATATCGTTCCAGCAACATCGCGCCGTTCCCCGCGCAGATGCAAGACTGCAAGACTGCGGTCCGCTATGTGCGCAAACACGCCAAGCGTCTCCATGTCGACGTCAACCGTATCGGACTATGGGGCGACTCATCTGGCGGCACAACCGTGCTGCAGGCTGGATTCACCGGCGATAGCGGGCCTGATACCGACGTTTATAGCGAATACAGTGCCGCCGTCAACTGCATCATCGACTGGTACGGCGTCACCGACATGACTGCAATGAACTACTATCCGAACATTATGGACAATAATAGTCCGGACGGTCCCATCGGTAAGGAACTCGGCGGCATCAGCGTGCTCGACCATCCCGATTTGGCCGCCGCGGCCTCGCCGATTACGTACCTACGGCGTGACGTCCCGACTCCGCCGACGTTGATCATGCATGGCGGACGCGATTCGGATGTACCTTTCAACCAAAGTTGCCGGCTGTTCCGGCGCATGAAGGAGCTCGGGAAGGAGGTCTCATTCATCAAGCTCAATGACGGTACGCACGGCTACTACGGATTCCGAACCAACCGTGCGATGGATATTGTCGATATGTATCTGCAGTCGCATCTGTGATGAGTCCATCTATGTTATGAATGAGACGCAGACGGACAAGAAAAGACGCTGAGCTGCACTGTACGAAGACGCATGAGACAGGCGATGCTGCCGGCCTCCTCGGGATCAATGAAGAACCCAATGAGATCAGAGACAAGGAGAACAATCATGAACGGAAAAACAATCATCGCAGTAGGAACGGCTGTGGCCATGATAGCTGGTCTGTGTGCGTGCGGATCATCCAACGACAACGCTGGCGACGATTCGCAGGGCAAAGTCTACTACCTGAACTCCAAGCCGGAGGTCGTGGACCAGTTCGACGAACTTGCCAAGGCATTCACCGACGAAACTGGCATCCAGGTCGATGTCGTGACCGCAACCATGGCCGACTACGAGACCACGCTGACCTCCGAGCTGGCCAAGAGCAATCCGCCGACCACTTGGACGATGAGCCCGAATGACCTGTCAAAGTACAAGCAGTATCTCACTCCGATGCAGGACACCGATGTGTACAAAAACCTCACTGACGCTGGCAAGGCCAGCGCCGTGCAGGACTCCGAGAACGTGTATGCGATCCCGTACGTGCAGGAATGGTACGGCATCATCTACAACAAGAAGATCGTCAAGGACTACTGCTCCAAGGAGTATGCGGTCATCGACTCGGCCGATGACATCAAGGATTGGGATACGCTCAAGGCCGTGGCTGAAAGCATGATGGAGCACAAGGACGATCTCGGACTGCAGGGCGCGTTCGCTACGCCGTCCGTTGAAAATTCCGATTACTACCGCTTCACCGCGCACATGATCCGTCCGGCAGAATACTTCGAATACAAGGACAATAACACGACCTTCATGTCGGAGATCACCTGGAAGTACCTCGACCAATACAAGGATCTGTATGATCTGCAGGTCGCTACTTCCCCGGGCGATGCGAAGACGGACGCCACCTCCATGTCATATGAGGATGTAACCGCACAATTCTCACTCGGTGAGGTGGCGTTCTACCCGAACGGCGTATGGGCCTACTCGCAGATCAAGGGCAATGACGTGGCTGACGAGGATCTCGGTATGCTCCCGTATTATATGGGTATCCCCGGAGAGGAAAACTATGGTCCGGGCGTCATCATGGATAACCAGTGGGTCATCAACAAGAACGCCAGCAAGGCCGATCAGGAAGCGACACTTAAGTTCATCGAATGGGTGCAGACCAGCGATGAGGCCAAGCGTATCGTTGCCAAGGAGATGGGCTTTGCTATGCCGGCTACCACGTACGGTGATGACGCCCAGCCTGACAACCCGCTCGTAGACCAAGCGCTCGCCTACCAGAAGGAAGGCAAGAAGTACATTCGCAGCTTCGAACTGCCAAGCCTTGCGTGGCAGAAGGACTTTGGCGGCGCTCTGCTCGAGTACGTGCAGGGCACGAATGACTGGGACAACGTCAAGGACGTGATTACGAACGAATGGAAGTCGACTTGGGAGGCCAATGAGAAGGCTGCCCCGGGATCGCTTCCAGCGCAGAAGGAGTTCACCGAGTAAGCAGTGACAAATAGTGATCGGCCTGACCTGTCCGTTCGGTTCGCTCGTAGCGGCAGGCCGGGCCGATCTTCGTATGAGATGGGCTGGCCAGCAACGACGGAAAGGAAACGGTTATGCGTGACAGCAACAGCGATTGGTGGCGGCAGGCGGTAATATACCAGCTGTACCCGCGCAGCTTCTGTGACGGCAACGGTGACGGAATAGGCGACTTCGCCGGCGTGATCCGCAGTCTTCCGTATCTTAAGAAACTCGGTGTGGACGGCGTATGGCTCAACCCGATCTACAAGTCCGGATTCATCGACGGCGGCTATGACGTGATCGACTATCGTGACGTAGCCGAACAGTTCGGCACTCTCGACGACTTCAGAGCGTTGGTGGATGCCGTGCATGAGCAGGACATGCACATCATCGTCGACATCGTGCCCAACCATACGTCCACAGACCATCCGTGGTTTCGCGAGGCGCTTGCCGCGGCGCCCGGATCGAGGGAACGCGACCTGTACATCTTCCGCAACGGCCGCGGTGAGCATGGCGAATTGCCGCCCACCGACTGGCTGTCCAAAATGGGCGGCCCGGCATGGCAGCGTGTGCCGGATGGCCAGTGGTACCTACATATCTACGCCAAGGAGCAGGCGGATCTCAACTGGAACAATCCGATTGTGCGCCGCGAATTCGAGGACATCCTGCGATTCTGGGGGGATCTCGGCGTCGATGGTTTCCGGGTCGATGTGGCCAACGGCTTGGCCAAGCAGATTGATGGGCGTGACGACCTTGACGACTGGACCGTTGATGACGACCACTGCCCGGACGGACTTCATCCGCTATGGGATCGCGACGAGGTGCATGATATCTACCGCGGCTGGAGACGCGTCTTCAATGAATACGATCCGCCGCTGTGCGCGGTCGCTGAAATCTCCATCGTGCCCGAACATGAACACCAGTACGCCTCGAAGGACGAGCTTGGGCAGGTGTTCAATTTCGATCTGCAAAAGGCGATGTGGAGCTACCGGGAATACCGGGATGCGATCGACATGGACCTCGCTTCTGCCAGGCGCTCGCGATCCAGTGCGACTTGGGTGCTCGGCAATCATGATTGCCCGCGAGTGGCGTCGCGGTATGGGCTTGCCCAGGTCACGGCGAGCGAGCCGTTCGTGTTCGCGTGGGACTGGTTGCTGCGCGACGGCGCCTCGTATCCGGAGGACATCGAAACCGGGGCGCGGCGGGCCCGTGCCGCGGCATTGATCGAACTTGCGCTGCCGGGAACCGTGTACCTCTATCAGGGAGACGAGCTGGGATTGCGCGAAGTGCCGGATATTCCATGGGATCGGCTGGAAGACCCCACCGCATTCGATACAGTACGCCAGCAGAGCAAGAAGGGGCGTGACGGCTGCCGTGTGCCGTTGCCGTGGGATTCGACGGACATGCCTCGGCCGGCCGTATGGTCGTCGCGATTCGGTGAGGGAGCGTCGTTTGGATTCTCCGTGACGGACGGCGGACATACCGACGGTGTCGGGCACGCCGGACATGCTGAACCGCACTTGCCGCAGCCACTCTGGTTTGCCGACTATGCCATCGACCGGCAGTCGGCTGATTCGCAATCCATGCTGAACCTGTATCGTGGGGCGATTCAGTTGCGCGCGCGACTGTTCGCCTCGGATCGTAAGCGTACGGAGCCGGTGGACGTCGTGTGGATGGATATTGATGGACCGAGCGGACGCCGGGATGGCGCTGATGGTCAGTATGGCGGCGTGCTCGCGTTTGCCCGGCAGGACGATGGCGGTCGCATGGTCGCGTGTGTGACCAACTTCTGTGCCGATTCGATTGATCTGCCTGCGGGCAAGGTCCTGCTGGCCTCCGGGCCGCTTGACGGATGTGGGAAGCTACCTCAGGACACGACTGTATGGATCACTTTGGAGTGATCGACACGTATCAGTCATGAGACGAAGGCGGTATGGATGTTTCACGTGGAACAGCCACACCGCCTTTCGTCATTCAGTGAGTAAATGCGAGGGTGAACTCGTTGCGACCAGGGTGCAGTGCGGCAAACGGGCCAGTTGCTGAGCGTTCGGGATTGCGGTCCATGCCCTGAACGTCCGTATCGATGGTGATCGGCAGGCCGTTCGGCGCTTCGAAAGGCTCTTGCACGATGCGCGGCATGCCCAGATCGGTAGTGGCGATGATCGGGACGGTGTGGTCTGCGACGTCTTCGGGAACGTCCAACGTGATTGTAAGGTCAGCGGAATCCGGCACACCGGTTAATGTCACAGTACCGCCATCCGCGGTGATCGCATCTCGCTCGCCGGCCATCGGCCGGGCGCCGTTGAGGTACGCGTTGTGGTGCACGATGGCCGGCTGCGGCAGATTGCGCATCGTCTCTTCGTCGCATGGCCCAAGAGCGGCCACGGTATCCGTGTATTCCTCTTCTGAGCCGGGCAGGCCGTCGTACGAGGCCGTGCCGAACAGCCATGGCGTCGGATTCGGGCTCGGTAGCTGCGCGTCGTCCGGTTTGATGAACAGGTTGCCGATCCACCGGTCGTCGCCACCGTAGACGCACGCGGTTCCTGCCACGTCGGTGGTGTGCGGGAAATGGTATGGCGTGGAACGGGTCATATCATCGTATCGTTGCACTGCGCCGGCGAACAGGTTATTGACGTATGCACCGCCCTGCGAGGCGTTGATCAAAGCCAGCGGCGACGCGAACATGTTGTTGTCGACCAGATACGGGCCATGACTGATCTCGATCATCAGATCGCGGGTGTTGTCGTGGAACACGTTGCCGGTGATTCGCATGCCCTGCGTTTGCCAATCCGACCACATGCCCAGCGTGCATTCATGGATGCGGTTGCCGCGTACGATTGCATCGACCCCGGCATGCAATTTGATGCCGGCGATCTCCCAACCAAAGAATTCGCGCAGGATGCCGATTCGGGCGATGTCGTTGCGTTCGATCACGCTGAACGCCGCGCCCATATGACCGACGATGCCGTTCTGCCCACAGTCGCGGATGACGTTGTTGCGTACGATATGCGAGCCTACGACCCCCTTACGCCAGCCGAGATGTGCGGCACGGAACACCGCTTCCATCTGACATTGGTAACCGGACCGCAGATTGCATCGGTAGCGTTCGTTATCACCTGTCGCCGCCGTCTTGCCCAGACAGACCGCCGAGCATTTCGCGTCGTGCAGCAGATTGTCTTCGATGATCCAGCCGTGCGACCAGTTCGGTCCGATCATGCCGCGTTGGTCGCCGGTGGGCGGCGACCAACGGCATGCGGCTTGAGACATTTCGAAGCCGTGTACGGTGATCCAATTGATGTTCGGCTGGCTTGGCCAGAAGCATGATTCGCGCACATTGATTTCGGTGAGCGTTTTGTTCGGGTCAACGTCGTGAAAATTGGCGCGGATCGTAGTTGTTGCCTCCGCGTCATCCACGGTGGCATGCCAGACATAGGTCGTCCAGTCGGGATCGGATATTGGCTTGGCAAGCCCGGTGGCATAATCGACGGTTTCGGTTCTGCGATGCGGTGTGGCTACGCAGTCGGCATCGTCGGCTTCATAGAGCGCCCGGCCGTCGAGATAGACGGCTCCGAGATGGCGCTGGCGCACGCGGAAATCCGGATCCATGAGCCAGTCGCCTTCGATGGCGCGTGCATATGGATTGAATGCGCCGAACATTGTGTTAGGTAGCGTTGCGGACCAGACGCCGGAACCTTCTGGAATCCATGATGTGATGCGTTCTGACCCCTTGATGATCGGGCGTTCGCCTTCGGCGGCTCGATAAACGATGCGGCGGTTTGGGCCAGTACCTCCGTTTCTGGGATTGACCTGCTCTCGATACTCTCCGTTATGCACGATGATTTCGTCGCCGGGCAAGGCGATATCTGCGGCATGTGAGATCGTGCGAAACGGGTGTGTTTCGTCGCCTGGCCATTGGTCTCGCCCTGTGGGAGAGATATGGTATTGGGTTCGTCGGATGTTGTTGGTGGATTGCACGTGAGCTCCTTCGATCATGTCAGACATATCCATGACTAAGAATATTCTTACTATAAGAGAAAATTCTTGATGGGTGGTTGGCTGTGAGGACGCGATGATGCGGTGTCCGTGGACATGGAGCAGTTACCCAATTGAGACTTCGTGAATAAAGGAGCTTGATATATGGTCGCGCGCAAGGTGGATGCGTATGAGGAATCTGGCATAGCGTCCTTGGGACAGACTCGTACGGTGGATCTGATTCAGGTGCGGCCGATCGGTAAGCCCTATCCAATCAGCGAGAAGCTGTGGGGTGTGTTCTTTGAAGATCTAAATTATGCGGCGGATGGCGGGCTGGCGAGTGATCTCGTGCAGAACGGTGCTTTTGAATACAGTCATGTGGACAATCCAAAATGGAGTTCGTTTACTGCGTGGCGTAAGGATGTTCCGGGAAGCTCCCGGGGATCGTTCTGGATCGAAACCAACGATTGCGTCGCCGAGGAGAACCCGCATCATGCTGTCGTGCAGGTCGACTGTGGAGCTGTGTCTCTAGTCAACCATGGTTTCGAGGGCATGCGGCTGCACTCCGGAGAATCTTATGAGCTGTCGTTGTGGTTGCGGTCATGCGACGGTGAACCGCACGATGTCACGGTGTCTCTGGTCGACGAAACAGTATCTGTCGATCGTCGCAACGTTAGTTCGGCAGAATCGTCAGACTCGATCGTGTCTCCCGACGAAACCTTTGTGGAATCTCACCCTGAATCGTATGACATTGCCGATGCCATGCCCCAATTCGGTTCGTCGGTCCGACTCGTCGCCGAGCCGTCGCAATGGACCAAAATCGAGGCGACCTTGGTCTCGCCGTTCGATACGCGCAACGGTTCTCTGTCGTTGACGTTCGTCGGGCCAAGCCTCACAGCTGTCGACTTCGTCTCGCTGGAACCGGCCCTCACCTGGCGCGGCCTCAAACATTTTCGCGCAGATCTCGTCAAGACAATAGCCGAACTTAACCCGCGATTCGTGCGCTTTCCCGGAGGCTGTCTGGTGCATGGCCTCGGCCTTGACAACATGTACCGGTGGAAAGGCACGATCGGTCCGGTCGAGCATCGACGTCACGACTTCAACCTGTGGGGATATCATCAGTCGATGCGCCTCGGATTCTACGAATACCTGTGCTGGTGCGAAGCGCTCGGTGCCGAACCAATCCCCGTGTTGCCGGCCGGAGTAAGTTGTTCCGGCACCGATGGCGGCTCGATGTCATTATCCGACACCCAGATGAAGACGTACGTTCAGGACGTGCTCGATTTCGTCGAATTCTGCAACGGTGACGCGGAAACGACTGTCTGGGGCGCTCAACGTGCTGTCTGCGGGCATCCGAAGCCATTCGGATTGCATTACCTCGGCCTCGGCAATGAAGACGACATCACCGACGATTTCACCGAGCGATTCCTGACACTATTCCGCGCGCTCGCCGACAAGCATCCCGAAATTACGGTCATCGGCACGGCCGGCCCGACACTGGTCGGCGCTACCTTCGCCGAGTCCTGGGATCTGGCCAGGGCTGTGCGGGTGCCGATTTTGGACGAACACTCCTACCTCGCCCCGGCTTGGTGGTTCCAGCATCTCGACTACTACGACGGCCTCGACCGTAACGGTCCGCATGTGTATTTCGGTGAGTACGCCTCGCATGGTACGACGATGCTCAATGCCCTGTCCGAAGCCGCGTTCATGGCGCATATGGAAGCGAACGGCGATGTGGTCGACATGGCCTCGTACGCGCCGCTACTGTGCCGTAACGGTCATGCCGGCTGGAATCCGGACCTCATTTACTTCGACGACGACCGTGCGTATCGCACGTACAGCTACTGGGTGCAGCACATGTTCGCGAACACGACTGCGACGCGCGCTTGCCACGTCGAAATCGACGGTGCGCGATCGTACATGCGTGAGCTGCCCAGATGGACCGGGCTTGCGTTCGGTGGCGATTCGGCGGCACGATTCGAGAATATCTGCGTTGAGCTGCCAGACGGACGCGTATTTTCTGCAGACGACGTGACCAAGATCGCGGGTGGCGTGGCTCGTACTGGCTTGCGAGTTGACGCCGATAACTACAGGATTCATTTAAGGGCGCGCTATCTGGACGAGTCTGGCATGTTCTCAATTGAGTTCGGCGCTCTCGACGAACCCGATCGATACCGACTCTGGATCGGCATGGCCGGTCTGGACTGTGCTCTGGGAGCCTTGCGTGACGGATTCCCGTATGACTACGACCGCGTCAGCATGTCCCGTCGCGTCTCCTACGGTGATGAGTGGGATATTGTGATTGATGTGCGCGATCGCGGTCGTTCGGTCCGGGCGACGGTCGGCGACACGGTGCTGGCCGGAACTGATCCGGGGAAGGAGATGCGGCGGACGGTCACTGTCGCTGACGATTCCGCGCGCGGAGTGACGTACATACGCATGGTTAATGCGCTGCCGGACGAGATGGACGTTGATCTGTCCGCGGTGCTGTCGGCTATCGGGCTGACCGATTTTGTCGGGCGTGACGTCGAGGCGACGATGACCGTGCTGCGGTCCGACTGTGCGGATGCCGGGCGGCCGTACGAGGAATCTCCGTCTGAACCGGTCTCTGCTCCGGTCGCTGTGCCTTCAAACGGTGTCATCCGTGTTCCTGGCTGGTCGTTTGCGGTTCTGGAGATTCCTTGTGCTGGCGGTATTTACGGAGACGATGTCGTGCGCTCGAATATTGCTGGCGGGGTGGAGGGGGAGTCCCGGCTCTACATCGATGGCGGCCGAGAGCATCTGACAATCTGCGGCATTCCGAGTTTCCACGTGCGACATGCGTGAGATGTGCTGAATTCTGGATGAATAATGATACGTTGCAGAATGTTATTGCAATCGCTTGCAGTTGCTGGAAATGATGGAAATGGTGCTGAAAATGTGCGATTTTAACGGATTTGTCTACCCTGTTTCGAAAGTTTTATCTGTAGATAAATTGCCATCGTTTGCAATTCGCGGCAAAATGATGCATAATGGTGATGTTGCCAGAAGCGTAGATGTCGATGGCATCGCCCCGATGAGGTAATGGGGCCGACAGAATTTAGAGAAAGGTTCGAAGATGAATCGCATGATTAAGTCTACGGCTGCGATGCTTGCCGTCGCTGCAATGTCCATAGGCATGGCCGCCTGCGGTAACACCGCGACGGGCAACAAGGCTGAAGGCGGGGACTCTGTCGGCAAAGTCTACTATCTGAATTTCAAGCCGGAAGCGGCCGACCAGTGGAAGGATCTAGCCCAGGCGTACACCGATGAAACCGGCGTGCAGGTGACTGTCGAGACTGCTGCTTCTGGCACCTATGAGCAGCAGCTCAAGTCCGAAATGGCCAAGACCAATGCCCCGACCCTGTTCCAGGTCAACGGCCCGGTCGGTTACGCCAACTGGAAGGAATACACCGCTGACCTATCCGATACGGAGATTTATAAGCAGCTGCAGAATCAGGATGTCGCACTTAAGGATGGCGACAAGGTCGTCGGCGTGCCCTATGTTATGGAAACCTATGGCTTGATTTACAACAAGGACATCCTCAGCAAGTACTTCAAGCTGTCTGGTGCGAAGGCCACCTCGATCGAGGAGATCGACTCCTTCGATAAGCTCAAAGCCGTGGCTGACGACATGCAGGCCCGCAAGGACGAGCTCGGCATCAAGGGCGCCTTCACATCCGCCGGTTTCGATTCCAGCTCTGACTGGCGCTTCAAGACTCACTTGGTCAACCTGCCGCTCTACTACGAGTTTAAGGAAGACAACGTCACCGAGCAGCCTGCCACCATCAAGGGCACGTACCTGTCGAACTACAAGGACATCTTCGACCTGTACATCACCGACTCCACCGCAGATCCTGCGCAGCTGAGCTCCAAGACCGGCGATGACGCGAACTCCGAGTTTGCGCTCGGCGAGGCCGCTTTCTACCAGAACGGTACTTGGGCATGGACCGACCTGCAGAACGCCGGCATGACTGCCGATCAAGTTGGCATGATGCCGATCTACATCGGAGGTCCGGACGAAGCGAATGAAGGACTTGCCACCGGTTCCGAGAACTACTGGTGCATCAATTCCAAAGCTCCTGAGGCCGACCAGAAGGCCACTGCCGAATTCCTTAAGTGGGTCATTACTTCCGACACAGGCAAGGACGCTCTGAGCGCCGAGATGGGCTTCACCACTCCGTTCAAGACCTTCGATGACGTCGAGACCGATAATCCGCTGGTCGCCGCCGCGGTTGCCGACCAGAAGTCTGGCAAGACCCAGGTCAGCTGGAACTTCACCATGATGCCGTCCGAGCAGTGGAAGAACGATCTCGGCTCCGCCCTGCTCGAGTACGCCCAGGGCACCGGCGATTGGGACAGCGTCAAGACTGCGTTCGTTGACGGTTGGGCCAAGGAGTACAGTGCGGCTCACTCCTCCTGATTCGAGTCGGCGCCCGTCCGGTTGCCTAGCGTGATTGGCGAATAGCCGGTGGTAACTGGACATGACCTGATTCTATGTCGTGAGCGCAGGCCCTAAACGGCTGGCGACAGCGCAAACCGGGGTTTCGATACGCTAATCGAAACCCCGGTTTCGCGAGTGGACTTATGAGAGGCTTCTGCTGTTTTCGTGGGTTAGATTGTCGGTTCCGGTAATCGTATGTCGAGTCCGCCGCATCTGAGCATGACGAGGCTGATGAGGTTGTTCACGTGGTGAAAGCCGTAGGCCATGCGGATGGTGACCTTGATCCTGTTGTTGAATGCCTCGAGCCTCGCGTTGGAGCGGCCGAGTTCGATCGTGCGCAGGATGTCGGGCCGGCGTCGTCTGATCTTCCTGGCGAGTTCGACGATCTCGGGGATGCGTGAATGGGACGCCCAGAACACCCAGTGATTCAATTCCGTCCTGGCTTGGTCGAGGGGGTGTTTGAGCAGGTTCCTGAGGAGTTCCCTGAGCTGCCATGCCCGGTAGAGCTGCCCCTTCGGGTCGGCATTGCGCAGGGCGTCGAGCGCCTCGGACTGCCTGTCGGTCAGGTCGCCGGGGTTCTTCAGGACGGCGTATTTGACGCCGCGCATGCGTTTCGTCTTCCGTTCGTCGCCGCTGCGCCGGGCATCGTTCCACAGGCGTTTGCGACCGTGTCGAGCGCGCCGGTCATCCAGGAGACGATGTGGAAGCCGTCGAGCACGCGTTCGGCGTTCGGGCAGTGCTCGGCGACGCACGAGTCGATCCAGCGGGCGCCGTCGCCGGTGACCACCTTGATGGACGCCTTCTGCTCGTCGGTGAGCCGCCGGAAGAACAGGTCGAACACCTCCCTGCCGTACCCGTCGTGCGCCCAGATGACCCGATGCCGCTCATGGTCGACGACGACCGTGACGTACGTGTGGCCCTTCCTGTAGCTGGTCTCGTCCACGCCGATCGCGGTGAGGCCGTCGAACGGGCACGGCATCGACGCCCTGAGACGATCCGCGACCCTGCGGGCGATGTCGCCGGCCGTGCGCCATGTGACGTGCATGAAACCGCTGACGGTCTTCCGGTCGGCGACCGTCATCAGCCACGCGCACTCCGCCTCGAAGCCGCGCGTGAACCGGCTGCCCGGCTCCGCCCGCGGCACGGACGCGACCACCACGCCGCACTTCGGGCAGTCCACGCGCGGCATGCCGGAGACCAGCTCGACGCGCCAGCAGCCGAAGTCCTGATGCCGCCAACGGCGCACGCCGCCGCCACGGTCATAGCCACGGCGTCTCCTGCCGCATCGGGAGCATCGGAGCATGCCCGCGCGGGGACGGACATGGATCTCGAGCACCGGCACGGGGCGCAGCGGCGAGTCGACGACCCGCACGGTCTCGACCACCGTGCCTTTGACGTTGAGGAGCTGGTTGAATATGCTGTTCATCAGGCGCTTTGCGGTTGTTTGTTTATCTTGGTCGAAAACATCCTACCCGCAAAGCGCTCTTCTCTTACTCCCCCAACAACTCAACAACGAACCCACACCCACGAAAACAGCAATAGCGCCACTTATGATTGCTGTTTCGACTCGGTTGTGCTGGAACGTACGAGGAGCTGTGCCGGGAACACTTCGAATGGATGCTCGGTTTCCCCCCGTTCGATCAGATCGAGCGTCTTGAGTGCCGCTGACTGGGCCATGATGATTGGATCCTGTCGTACTGTTGTCAGTCCGACTTCGTTCGCATAGAAGCTGTCGTCGTAGCCGACCATCGATACGTCGAATGGTACGCGCAGTCCGGTGCGGGCCAGTTGGAACATCAACGGGATTGCAATGCCATCCTCTTGGCATGCAATTGCAGTCGGCAATTGTGGCAGTGACAGTAGTTCGGTCATGGCGTGTCCGATGCGGTCCTCGCTGTCTGCAATGACGATTGTCGTTAAATCGACACCGGCTTGCTTGCAGAATTGTGCGAATGATTCATACCTCCGTTGCACGCTAAAGTGCAGAGTCACGGCTCTATCGGTGCGGATGTATGCGATACGTCGATGGCCGAGACCAATCAGGTGGCGGGCGAGCAATTTCGATCCTTGAACATCGTCGATGTTCACAGAAGCGGAAAACCCCCTGTCCGGCATAACGCAGTTGATTCCGATGATGGGCACGCCGGCCTTCGCCAATTGGTCTATCTCCTCGGTCTCCACATCAAAGGATGCGACTATCACAGCGTCAGCGTTGCGGCGAATCGGCAACATGTCGAAGAATGCGCGACGCTCCTCAATGCTGGAAATCTGAAAGATGGACAAGTCGTAGCCGTTTGCGTGAAAGACCTGATTGAGGCCTTCGATGATGGATGCGCTGAACCATAGACGGATATGGTCGCTCATGAGTAGCGCCACTCGCAGGGCTCTGCCCGACTTGAGCACCATGGCCGAGCGCGAGATGGAAAAGTTCAGCTCTTCGGCAATAGCCAATACCTTGGCCCTGGTGGCCTTTGACACCAATTCGGGACGGGTGAACGCCCGAGAAACGGTGGAAACGGACACTCCGGCCTGTCTGGCCACGTCCTTGATACTGCTGCCCATGTGCCTCCTTTGGTTTAGGTCTCGGCAAAGCTTCTTCTCATGGTCGGGGAAGATCTGCGTGTGACTTGTCTCTGATAACAATAACCGTCCTTTGACCATAAAATGAGGCAACGTTTGCATGTGCGGTATGATTCGAGGATATATGTTGCAATATGTACACTTCCTTCCTTTTTCCCAGGATGAAGGAGGCTGCAAAAGAAGGGGGCAGGGCTTGCATAATGACAACGTTTGACTAAAAGCCAAACGAATGATATGGTATCCATAAACCGGTTCGATTTGGCGTCTTAGGCGCTGATGAGATTGGCAGTTCCCAAATTCGAACCATCTGCACGCAGCAGTGCGGATGACTCAAGGAGGAGAAAGTAGGCGTGGCATGATTTCAATGTCCGGTAAGGCGATTCGTAGGTGGTGGGCACTGTTTGCTCTGCCTACGTTTGCGGCATTCTTGATTGGTTTCGTAGTCCCTTTCATCATGGGCCTGTATCTGAGCTTCTGCAAGTTCAGCACGGTGACGGACGCCAAGTTCACTGGCGTCCAGAACTACATTGATGCGGTGTCGGATAAGGAGTTCTGGCACGCATTGGTCTACACGGTGCTGTTCACCATTGTGACGACCATCGTGGTGAACGTGGCTGCATTCGCGATTGCGTATATGCTTACCAAGAAATTCGCGGGAACCAATGTGTTCCGCTCGGTATTCTTCATGCCGAACCTTATCGGCGGCATCATTCTGGGCTACATTTGGTTGCTGCTGCTCAACGGCGTACTCGCTCACTGGGGTCGATCGATTACCTACTCGGGTGTGTATGGCTTCTGGGGCATGGTGCTCCTGTACTGCTGGCAGCAAATCGGCTACATGATGATCATCTACATCTCCGGCTTGCAGGCGTTGCCGGGCGATGTGCTTGAGGCTGCCGCCGTCGACGGCGCGACCAGCCGTCAGACGCTGTTCCAGGTCACCATCCCGCTGATGATGCCGTCCATCACGGTCTGCTCTTTCCTGACTGTCACCAATGGCTTCAAGATGTTCGATCAGAACCTCGCGCTTACCAATGGCGCCCCGTCCAACAAGTCCGAACTTCTTGCGCTGAATATCTATCGCACGTTCTACGGCCGAGCGGGATTCGAGGGCGTAGGCCAGGCGAAGGCCGTCGTGTTCTTTATCATCGTGGCGTTGATTGCCGTGATTCAGAACCGTCTCACCACTAGCAAGGAGGTGTCCGCATGAGCGAGAAGGTCAAGCACCCAGCACTGTGGACGACGCTGTTCACCATCATCTCTCTGGCTTGGGTGTTCCCGATTGCCCTCGTGGTGATCAACTCATTCAAGCAGAAGGCGTACATCAGCCGAAATGCGTTTTCCATTCCGACCGGTAAGGCGTTCGTCGGACTTGAGAACTACACCCGTGGTATCAAGCGTACGAATCTGATTGAGTCCTTCGGCTGGACTGTTGTGGTCACGGTCGGTGCCGTCGGTCTGATCCTGTTGTGCACCTCGATGTGCGCGTGGTGGATTGTCCGTGTGAACAACCGTACCGCCAAGTCCCTCTACCTGCTTTTCCTGTTCAACATGATCGTCCCGTTCCAGATGGTCATGTTCACCCTCTCCAAGATCGCCGATATGCTCGGCCTGAACACCCCGTGGGGCTTGTGGATCGTCTACTTGGGATTCGGTGCCGGCTTGGCCGTGTTCATCTTCACCGGCGTGGTCAAGGGCATTCCGCAGGAGCTTGAAGAGTCCGCGATGATTGACGGTGCCTCTGTGCCGCGCATCTTCTTCCAAATCGTGTTGCCGATTATGCGTCCGTCCGTTATCTCGGTTGCCATTCTGCAGGCGATGTGGATTTGGAACGACTTCCTTCTGCCATACCTCACCTTGGACATGCGTCGCTTCAAGACCATGTCGATTGCCATTCAGTACCTCAAGGGTGGTTACGGTTCGGTGGATATGGGCGCTATGATGGGTTGCCTCGTTCTGGCTATCATTCCAATCATTGTGTTCTACCTCATCTGCCAGAAGTACATCATCAAGGGTGTCATGGCTGGTGCCGTTAAGGGCTGATAGCCGATACCTGAATGTTTCTGTGAAAGGGTTTCTTGGTTCTTCCGAGAAACCCTTTTCGTATGAGGTGGGCGCTACTCGGAATGCGTGGGGGCATGAGAGACGTCCGAACTTCATGCTTGCTCTCTGAGCGAGCATCCAATGCTGTTGAATGGCGTATCAAATTACATAAAACATGGTTCCATATCTTCATTGATGAGGTAACACACAATTTATGGAATGACGGATGAATGTCGGGACGCATAGATCTGTAATTCCGAGGAGTGAATCCGGATGTTGCCGATTTTCGATTCTCTGGACTTGTGGCACTTCTCGGGAGGCATGCCTTAGCTCCTGTCCGTGGAGTTCGACTTGTCTCTATTTGATTCCCCATGGAGACAATGCCGTCTGTTGTGTTTTTGGCTACGTTTGTTCTTGGTTTGGTGTGGTGTATTTGTGAATGATATGCGATTGCTGTCGATACAGTACTCGTGGTCGCTTCAGGGGCTATTGGCCATTCTTGGAGAACTCGCCGTCAATTTGACGTTTTGGTGTGAAAACGATATCATCAATTCAATGTTGCGCGCGACGAACGCTATGGACATGATGGTGTCGTCTTTGCGACATTACCCGGCAAAGGTACCGGTGGAGAATGGTCTCCGCTCAATAGGGAGGTAGTAATGGCAGCAAACAGGTGGAATAAGGTTATCAAGGCAGTGGGGATTGCCTCCATTGCGGCGCTGAGTTTTGGAACATTGTCTGCATGCGGTAACTCGACTGCGCAAGTTGATTCTGATAAAGGTCGTGTGTATTACCTGAACAAGAAGGCCGAAGAGCAGGAGAAATGGGAAGCCCTGGCTCAGGCGTTCCAGGATGAGACTGGTATCGAAACCCAGATTCAGCTTTCCGCTACGGATTATGATCAGACGCTTCGTTCTGAGATGGCCAAGGATGAGGCTCCCACTATGTTTCAGGCTGACGGCCCGTCCTTCATGTACAGCTGGCTTGATTATGCTGCAGACATGAGCAATTCGAAGATCTATAGCGAGCTCTCCGATAACTATAAGGATCGCACTCTCAAGAATACTGATGGCAAACCCGTGGGTATTCCTTATGCTGTTGAAAGCTATGGCATCATCTACAATAAGTCTTTGCTCAAGAAGTATTTTGATTCTTCGTGGTCTACGATTAAGTCGATTGATGACCTTAACAATTTTAAGGCGTTGAAGACCGCGGCTGATGAGATTCAG
Organism: Bifidobacterium samirii; assembly: GCF_003952945.1. Taxonomy (GTDB): domain Bacteria; phylum Actinomycetota; class Actinomycetes; order Actinomycetales; family Bifidobacteriaceae; genus Bifidobacterium; species Bifidobacterium samirii. Next base: position 2,189 of record NZ_QXGK01000025.1, on the reverse strand, counting down.
TCGCATAAGGACGATATGGGTGTCAATGGCGCATTCACTTCGGCTGGTATGGATACCTCCACTGCGTTCCGCTATGATTTCCATCTTCCGTCTGTTCCGCTGTTTTACGAGTACCGTGATAACGATGTCGACATGAACTCCGTTCCTGAATCGGTGCAGGGTACGTACGTCGATTATATGAAGAATATCTACGATTTGTATATTACCGATTCCACAGTTCCGGCTAGTGCCATCTCTGGCAAGACTATGGATGATGCCACTTCGGAATTCGCGCTGGGAGAGGCTGTGTTCTTCCAGGATGGTGTGTGGATTTACAGCAATCTGCAGGATCAGGGTTTCCCGGACGAAGACCTTGGCGTGCTCCCGATTTATATGGGAGTGGATGGTGAAGAGGATCAGGGCCTCAACCAGGTGATCTCCAACTATTGGTGCGTCAATTCCAAGTCTTCTGAAAAGGATCAGGAGGCGACCCAACAGTTCCTTGAGTGGCTTGTGACCTCCGATACCGCTCGTGAGACCATCTCTCAGGATATGGGTTTGGTGACTCCGTTCAAGACCTTTGACGAGGACGCCTACACGGTCAAGAACCCGCTGGTTGAGGCGAGCCGTGAGTACCAGAAGGCCGGCAACTATGATGTCGTCAGTGTTTCCACTGTGTCTCACCAGTGGGAACAGGATCTTGCCGCCGCTGAACTCTCCTATGCGCAGGGGCAGGGTAGCTGGGAGGACGTGAAGAAGGTGTTCACGGACAACTGGTCCAGCGAATACAAGCTTGCTTTCGGCAAGTAAATGACTGCGTCCGATTGTCGGACGTGGTTAGGGACGATCAGACAGCGAGGGACATACTCCGGAATTTCTCCGGGGATGTCCCTCCAGTCGTATTTGGCTTCATTCGGTGTTCTGTGGACGATGTATCCTCCAACCCGGTCCTGGTTTCGTAGGAGGAGCATTCTCCGCCAGTAGGTATCTTTGAGCGAACATCTGCTCGGTCGTGGCGTGTCGAGGCGGTGTTTCTGCTCATGGAGCGGCGGATACCAGCCAACCCCCGAGTCTTACGCCGCCAATCGTGCCGGTACTGCCATCATATGTCGGAGTGGAATATGGGATTCGCCTTTGGACAGACGTTTCTCAATCATAGCGAGTGGTCTTTGCTTCTGCAGCATGTTGATGTCCGGGTGACGGCTTCCCCGGGCCCAGGTTGTAGATCGGTGCGAGGTGCGCTTTGCCTCTTTCTTGCCTCGATCCACCTTGAATTTGATGATGTTCGTGCCGAGCTTGGCCTGTGACCGATTAGCTGAGAACCCAGTGCAGGGTTTGGTGCCCTCGTCCCCGTTTTCTCCTCTGCATGGGCTGTGCGGTACGGGTTTAGTCGACGTATGTCGCATCCCAGCCCCACATTTGACGCATATCCTTGAACAGGCTCTTGAGGCTCGCCCTCACGCTGGACTCGTGCACGAGGTGCAGGCTGCCTGACGATGGTTGGATCAGTTGGCTATGCGGCGGAAAATCTCGGCGGTCGCCCTCGATGTCCGGCTGGATGGCCAGTTTGGGACGGGACAGGATGGTAGTCGATGTTTCTTGCCAGTCCGGTTTCAGCAGGCGCCGGAGCATGATCGAGCCCTACCAGCGTCCAGCCAATCACCGGCCGGGGCCTGTTATCTCGACGTTGGCACTGGACGCGGCACCAATGCGCAAGTGCCGTGAACCTTGCACAATATATTGTACTTCGTCAGGCTATGCTCCATTCAGTCACGTACTGCCGAAAGCTTCGTCTCGTAGCCGTGACCCCGGTTTTCCTGTGGTCTCCCATGAGCGTCGCCTATCTTCTGGACCCATGCAGCAGAATCCATCGTTCCACGGTACTCATCGGTATGTCATCTACAGTCTTGTATCTCAATCCTTCGCGGAGCATCGAGACCGCGGCCTTCCTGAATTCGTCGTCGTAACGACGCCTGCGATTCCTGCATATGAGAAACCACACCTCCGATTATCGAGAATCTGAATTACTTCAGTTCAACAATCGGGGTGTGGTTTATTCGGAAGCCCTGTTCTGTGTACTTGGACTAGGGTGTGTTTACTCTAATCTGGTTTTGGTGGTGTCCTTGAGGTAGATGGCAATGAGGACGAGCATGAGGTTGGACAGGAAGGTCTCGTCGAGCCTGTCGTACCGGGTGGCGGCCTTGCGGTAC
>NZ_QXGK01000024.1 GCF_003952945.1 Bifidobacterium samirii | reverse complement strand
CGTCCAAGAAGCCGGTCGCGCGCGAAAGCACCCGGGACGGCCGTCCCCGCCGCGTCTACGACGCACCACGCACCCCGTGGGAGCGGCTCAAGGAGTTCGACGAGGCGGACAGGGCCGCCGGCGGCCCCGGCTTCATACCCGACGACAAGCGAGAGGAGATCGAACACACGCTCGCGACCGTGAACCCGGCCGAGCTCGTCCGCCGCATCCACGACATCCAGGACCGGCTCGAAGCACTGGCGGCACCGCGCACCGCGCGGCTGGCCAGACGCATGGGCCCGGACATGGCATACTTGAACAAGACGCTCGCCCGGATCGCGGGCGTCGAACCGGAAGACGACGAAACCCCACAAGCCGACGCGGACTAGGATTTCACGCTCACCACAGGTGAGGCACCACTCCGGATTACGCGCTCATTTTCAAATGAGGCACCTCGATCGGGAAGAAGGGGGCGGCATGGACGCACGCTGGCGCACCGCCATCATGGTCGGGCTGACCGTCACGTTCGCCGGACTCGCCGCCTCGACGATCACCTTCCTGCTGTTGAAGAGAAAGAGCACATCATGACCGACCCCTCCGATCAGCCCACCCAGATCATGCCGACGGCGGTCGGCGACGACGCGGCCGCCGACGCTGCGCCCGCGGCCGCAGCCACGCCCGCGGCCGGCACCGCCGCCGACCGCACCTACCCCGTCGATCCGGCCCGCACCCTCCAGACGGTCCACGACATCCTCGCCACGAGCGCGACGTTCACGCTCGACCGCGAGGACGCGCAGAACGGCGTCGTCGAATTCCACGACTTCGACGACGCGCGCTATACGCTCGCCGTCGCCGCGAGCGCGCAGGGCGGCACCGAACTGCGCATGTCGTCCGTCGGCGACCGCGACGGCCGCCGCGGCGCCGAGTTCTACGCCACGCTCGACCGTCACATGACGATGACAATGGCCGCGCCTGCCGCCGGTCCGACCACCGCAGGCGCGGCGAACGGCACTGCCGACACCCGACGCCTCTCGAAGGCCGCGGTCCTCGCCGTCATCGTGGCCGTGCCCTTCCTGCTCCTGTCGTTCATCTCGCTCGATCTCTACACGTGGGGCCTGCTGGTGTTCTTCACCGTGCTGCCGGCCGCGCTATCCGCCATCGCCATGTACACGACCCGCAGGAGCGGCCCCCGTCGGGGACGTGTCCTCGCCTACGTGGCGGCGGGCATCACCGCCGTCGCGGTCGTCCTCGGCGCTGGCGGCATCATCTGGTCCGGCATCAAAGAGAAGGCCGACCACGAGGCCCTGGAGAAGGAACTCGCCGAAGAGCGCGCCGCCATGTGCGCGTCGGACTACGAGTGGCCGACCACCGGCATGGGCGCGCTGCTGCCCGCCCCGCAGTCCACGAAGGGCGAGGTGTCCAGCGAAAGCTCCGACTATCTGTACGTCGAAGTGTGCGGCGTCGACGACGCGGCCTGGAACGACTATGTGAAGGCCGTGCAGGGCAAGGGCTTCACCGTCGACTACTCGAAGACCGACGACCACTTCAGCGCCGACGACGCGAACGGCAACCACGTCAGCCTCTCGCTCGACAGCGACGAGAAGATCATGTCGGTCACCGTCAGCGCCCCCGACGAGGAAGACGGAACGGACGACGCATCGTCCGACAACAGCTCCACCGACACCGGCGATACGTCCGCGGACACCGGCACGACCACGACCGACGGATCGGCCGCCGACCAGCCCGCGCCGTCGACCTCCGCCGACGGCGTCGACCCCACGTTCAAGGACGCGATGGACAGCTACGAGTCGATGATGAACGAGTACGTCGACTTCATGACCAAGTACGACCAGGACGGCCAGCCGCTCTCGATGGCGGCCGACTACGCCCAGATCATGGTCAAGTACTCCGACGCGATGCAGAAGCTCGACGCGATCGACGAGAACTCGCTGAGCGACGCCGAATTGCAGTACTACCTCGAAGTGACCGCGCGCGTCGCCCAGAAGCTCGCCACCGTCGCCCAGTAACACAGGACGACAGATCGGGGTGCCTGTCGCGCCGCACGACGCGACAGGCACCTCGACGCATGACGACACCACCGACAGCGAAAGGACCATCATGGGCATCCGCATACGACGCAACGGCGAAGTGGAGAAGCCGGACTTCGCCAAGGCCATCCCCGGCGCCGAGGAGCTGGCCGGCACGCTCAAGGACACGTTCGGCGCGTTCCGCAACGGTCTGGGCATCGCCGAGGCGACGTCCAGCGCGACCTGCGAGGGCTGCGGCGCCGCGCTCGGCGGACGCCGCCACGAGACCGTCCGCTGCGACTACTGCGACCGGCAGACGCAACTGCCGTAACCCACGGAGGACACGACATGGCAATCATCAGGGCATTCTCCGGAGCGCTCGGCGGCACGTTCGCCGACCTGTGGAAGGACATCATCACCGCCGGATCGTTCGACGAATACACCGTCGTCGCCCCCGGCGTGCCGCGCTCCACGAACAACGGGCGCGGATCCAACGACTCCGGGTCGGACGGCGTCATCACCAACGGGTCGCGCATCTACGTGCCGGAGAACACGGCCGCGTTCATCTTCGACCAGTCGGGCATCGAGAACGTGATCGTCGAGCCGGGCGGCTACGTGTACAGCAACGGCGAGCGCAGCCTGCTCGCCGGCGACGGCTTCGGCTCGCTGCTCGACTCGGTGGCGGAGCGCTTCACGTTCGGCGGGCAGCCGGCGCGCACCAAGTACGTGGCGTTCGTCAACCTGCGCGAGATCCGCGGCGTCAAGTTCGGCACGCCCGCCCCGCTCGTCTACCATGACCGCTTCTACGACGCCGACCTGGAGATCCGGGCACGCGGGTCGATGGCGTTGAAGGTCACGGACCCGGTGCGGTTCGTGCGCAACTTCGTCCCGGCGGGCGAGGTCTCGTACTCCTTCTACTCCGACGGCGCACGCCGCCAGATCCTCTCCGAGTTCGTCCAGTCGTTCATCGTCGCCGTCAACTCGCTGTCGGACGAGTACCGCATCTCCCAGCTGCCGGGGCAGGCCAACGCGATCGCCGAGCGGGTGCGCGGCGACGCCGCCAACGCCGGCACGTGGCCGTCCCGGTTCGGTTTCGAGGTCACCGCGGTCGGCATCGAGGGCATCGAGTTCACCGACGACTCGCGCGAGCTGGTCCGCCGCTTCTCCTCCAACCGCATGGACGTGTCCGCCTACGAGGGGATCTCCGCGCAGGCCGGCGGCATGGCCGCCCAGCAGCACATCGCGCGCGGCGTCGAGGAGCATGGGTTCGGCGACGGCGGCGGCATGCTGTTCGGCATGAACTTCGCCCGGTCCGTCGACCCGATGACCGCCGCTGTGCTGGCTGCTCCTGCGGCACAGCCGGCGCAGACACAGCCCGCCCAGCCGGCGATGTCGTTCGACGAGCAGCTCGACGCGTTGCGCAAGCTCAAGGAGCTGCTGGATTCGGGCATCCTCTCGCAGGACGAGTTCGACGCGAAGAAACGCGCGATCCTCGGCCTGTAGTCCGATCTGAAGTCCGGCGCGTCATCCCGGCGTCACGCCGTCATGACGCGCCGTCGCATCATCATCCGTCGTCCCCGCATCGTCCGCCGATGCGGGGACGACGTCGTTTCAGCGTCGGCCGTCGCCGTCGGTGAACATGAGGAACGCGAGCGCCGCGGCGATGGCGCCGCTGGCGAGCGCCCCGGTGATGACGGTCAGCACTTGCATCGCGGTGCCGGGGCCGTCGGCGGCGTCGCCGTCACGGCCGTCGCCGACGGCATTGCGACCGTCGCCGCCCGTCTGTGGGTCGTCGACCAGCGTCTTGATGATGCGGGCCAGGTCACGGTTGTGCGAGCGGACGATCTCGGCGTTGAACACGGTGCGCAACGCCAGATACTGGAGTTTGCTCATCGGCGTGCGGCCGGCTTCGAGGTTGGCGACGGTCTGGCGTGCCACGCCCAGTTCGTCGGCGAGCTGCTGCACGGTCCATCCGGCCACTTTGCGGATGATGGACAGGTTGCTCTGGAACCGTTCGATCATCTGCCGTTCGTGTGCGGGTATCGCCACTGGGCGCCTCCTTTCGACGTCCCCATCATACGCGTTGGTGCGGGATGGCCGCCGTACCCGGGTGGGCGCCGGGGACGGACCGTCCCCGTTGCGGCGACACGCCCGGACTGGTCGTACGGAACCGCGGTTGTCCGACGACACGCCGCCGTTCCGGGGCCTATCCCCTGTTCTGTATGACCAATCCGGGTGTGTCGCGTGGGGTGTCCGTCTTCGGACGCTCCACGCGACACACTCCCCTAGACGGTCGGGTATCCGCAGTGCGCGAAGTCGGGCACCCGGTACCATTTGACCGGATATCCGGCGCCGTGCGCGCAGAACACTGAGTCGGGCGTGTTCTCCAGGTCGGATTCGGGGTCGTAGGCGGCGCGTGCGATCACGTCGGCCTCGTCGTGGGCGGGACGGTAGCCGCCGAACGTGCAGGCGAGGCGTCCCAGTCCGTGCGTATATGCGTTGACGTCCATCGCGTAGTCGCGCATCTCGGAGACGGGGCAGTCGCCTTCGAGCACGGCCATGTCGTCGTCGGGGTCGATGCGGGCCGGTTCGAACGTGCCGGCCATGCGCTGGACGTCGGCCATCGCGCGGCCCAGCATGTCCTGCGGGATCTCCAGCCGAAACCGGTACCAGGGTTCGAGCACGCGGCACCAGCCGGGGTCGACCGGCGTCGGCGCATCGTCGGCGTCGCCGGTATCGTCGCCGCCCGCCGTCCTCGTCGTCGATGACGGCGCCGGCTGTGCCGCCGATCCCCCGTCCGCGTCGACGCCGTATCCGCTGACGTCGCCCTGGGCGCGCGCCATCATCAGACCCTGACGGACGGCCCGGTACGTGGCCTGGCGGAAGTCGCCGCCTTCGGTGTGCTTCTCGTGCGCGCGGCCGGCGACGAGCGTGAGCGTCACGTCGGTCAGCGGCGAGCCGGTGAGCACGCCCAGATGCTCCTTCTCGGCCAGGTGGGTGAGGATGAGCCGCTGCCAGTTGCGGGCGAGCACGTTCTCGCTCAGCCGGCTGGCGAAGCGCACGCCGGAGCCGGGTTCGCCCGGTTCGATGAGGATGTGCGCCTCGGCGTAGTGGCGCAGCGGCTCGAAATGCCCGGCGCCTTCGACCGGGTGCGTGACGGTCTCCCGGTACAGGATGCCGCCGGGACCGAAGTCCACGTCGAGGCCGAAACGGTCGAGCAGCAGCTGGCGCACGACCTCCAGCTGCACGGCGCCCATGAGCTGCACGTGGATCTCCTGGAGCCGTTCGACCCATACGACGTGCAGCAGCGGGTCCTCGTCGTCGAGTTCGCGCAGCGCGGTGAGGCACTTGTGCACGTCGTTGCCGCCGGGCAGCAGCGTGTAGGTGAGGACCGGACGCAGCGAGGGGTCCTCCGCGTCCGCCTCCACGCCCAGTCCCTCGCCGGGGAACGTATGGGTCAGGCCGGTCACGGCGCATACGCCGCCGGCCGGCACCATGTCGGTCACGGTGTGGCGGGCGCCCGAATACACGCGCACCTGGTCGGCCTTCTCATGCCAGACCGGCCGCGCGTCGCCGGCGGCCGTCGCGTCGGTTTCCGCATCCGGCCGCCCGTTCGTCAGCATCGCCTTGGCGCGCAGACGTCCGCCGGTGACCTTGAGCCAGGTGAGCCGGTTGCCCTGCGCGTCGTGCGACACCTTGTACACGCGCGCGCCGAACGCGGCGTCCGATTCGTCGTATTCGGGTTCGCGCGTCCAGCGGGCGAGCGCGCCGACGAGCCCGTCGATGCCGTCCATCCGCAGCGCCGACCCCCAGAGTACGGGGAACACGCGGCGCTGCGCGATCATGCGGCGCACGTCGTCGTCGGCCACGCGGCCGTCCTCCAGCCACGCGTCCATCGCCGTCTCGTCCTGCATCGCGAGCTCCTCGCTCTCCTGCGGCGCGACGTCGCCCTGGAAGTCGATGCACGCGTCGGACAGGCGTCGGCGCAGCTGCGCCATGACCGCCGCACGGTCGGCGCCGGGCGCGTCCATCTTGTTGACGAACACGATCACGGGCACCCGGTAGCGGGCCAGCAGCCGCCACAGCGTGGCGGCGTGGCCCTGCACGCCGTCGGCGGCGGAGACGACGAGCACCGCGTAGTCGAGCACGCGCAGCACGCGTTCGGTCTCGGCGGCGAAGTCGACGTGGCCGGGCGTGTCCAGCAGCGTCAGCGACAGGCCGTCCGTCTCGATGACGGCCGGTTCGGACCAGATGGTGATGCCGCGCGCCCGTTCCATCGCGTCGGTGTCGAGGAACGCGTCGCCGTGGTCGACGCGGCCGAGCCGGCGGATCGTGCCGGTGCGGTACAACAGCGCCTCCGACAGCGTGGTCTTGCCCGCGTCCACGTGGGCCAGGATGCCCGCGACGATCCGTGTCATGCGTCCCTCCTTGCGGCCCGCCGACCGTCGGCGCGCCGCCCACCAGCATACGTTCCGCCGCGCCCATATCCGCCGCCGGTGACGCCGTCGCCGCCGTCGCATCGTCGTCGCCGTCGGCGTCCGCCGCACGCATCGCCGGCGGCCGCCGGTCGTCCGATTCCCGCTGGTACGATGGCATCGCGCCGCGCGGACCCGCCGCGCCGCGGACGGAAGGATGGACGATGACGAACGCATGCGCCGCGACCGCCGGACTGCCGGACGACTACGTCGTGCTCGATCTGGAGACGACCGGCGTCAGCTGGTACCGTGACGCGATCATCGAGATCGGCGCGGTCAAGGTGAGCGGACGCGAGCCGGTCGACACGTTCCAGCAGCTGGTCGATCCGGGACGTCCGCTGCATTGGCGCATCACGCAGCTGACCGGCATCACCGGCGACATGCTCGACGGCCAGCCCATGCTCGACGACGTGCTGCCCGGCTTCCTCGACTGGTGCGGCGACCTGCCGATGGTGGGCCATAACATCGCGCGTTTCGACATCAGATTCATCGACGCGGCGGCGTCCCGCATCCTCGGGACGGCCGTGCCCAACCGGGTCATCGACACGCTGCAGCTGAGCCGCGCGATGTTCCCCGAGCACCGCCATCATCGTCTCCTCGACCTCATCCAGCGTTTCGGCATCGCCGACGTGGAGGAGCATCGGGCGCTGGCCGACGCCGAGCAGACGCGCCTGTGCCTCGAATGGATGCGCGCCCACGGCGCCTGATCTCCCGGCGCGCCGGCGCCCGTCCGACGGCCGGACCGCCGGCTGAACCGCCGACCCCGCAACCCGTGTTCCATCATGCGACGAGCGACATGCCCGCGTCCCGAAGAAGCGGTTCAATGGAGTCATGGCAGAAATGAGATCCGCAAAACTGATGAACGGGCGCGTCTTCGCGGGCGCCCGCGCCCTCTATCGCGCCGCCGGCGTGGACGGCAAGGACTTCGGCAAGCCCATCGTGGCGATCGCCAACTCCTTCGACGAGTTCCTTCCCGGCCACGTCCACCTCAACAAGGTGGGCCGCATCGTCTCCGAGGCGATCAAGGCCGCCGGCGGCATCCCGCGCGAGTTCAACACGATGGCCGTCGACGACGGCATCGCGATGGGCCACACCGGCATGCTGTACTCGCTCCCCTCGCGCGACATCATCGCCGACACCGTCGAATACCAGGTGAACGCGCACTGCGCCGACGCGCTGATCTGCATCCCCAACTGCGACAAGGTCGTGCCGGGCATGCTCATGGCCGCGCTGCGCCTCAACATCCCCACCGTGTTCGTCTCCGGCGGCCCGATGGAGGCCGGCTTCACCGTCCTGCCCGACGGCACCGTCAAGAAGAACACCGATCTGATCGACGTGATGTACGCGTCGGCCGACGACAACCTGTCCGACGAGGACCTGCTCGCCTACGAGAAGACCGTGTGCCCGACCTGCGGTTCGTGCGCCGGCATGTTCACCGCCAATTCGATGAACTGCCTGACCGAGGCGATCGGCCTCGCCCTGCCGGGCAACGGCACGATCCTCGCCTCCCACAGGTTCCGCAGGGAGCTGTTCGAGCGCGCCGGCCGCAAGGTCGTCGAGATCGCCAACCAGTACTACCAGAACGACGACGCGTCCGTGCTGCCGCGCTCCATCGCCACCAAGAAGGCGTTCGAGAACGCGATGACGATGGATGTGGCGATGGGTGGCTCCACCAACACCGTGCTGCACATCCTCGCGATGGCGCAGAGCGCCGACGTGGACTTCACGCTCGACGACATCGAGCGCATCAGCCACACCGTGCCGTGCATCTGCAAGGCGTCCCCGTCCGGTCCGTGGGAGATCTCCGACGTGCACCGCGCCGGCGGCATCACCGGCATCCTGGGCGAGCTCGACCGCGCCGGCAAGCTGCACCGCGACGTGTCCTCCATCGACTATCCGTCGCTCGAGGCGAAGCTGGCCGACTGGGACATCATGCGCGACACCTGCACCGACGAGGCCAAGCGCATGTACCAGGCCGCGCCGGGCGGCATCGTCTCCCCCGACCCGTGGACGCACGAGACGCTGTTCGACGAGCTGGACCGCGACCGCGTCAACGGCGCGATCCACGACATCGACCATCCGGCCGTCACCGAAGGTGGTCTGGCCGTGCTGCGCGGCAACCTCGCCCCCGACGGCTGCGTCGTCAAGACCGCCGGCGTGCCGCAGGAGATCTGGAAGTTCCGAGGTCCGGCGCTGGTCGTCGAATCGCAGGAGCAGGCCATCGAGGTCATCCTCAACGACACGCTCAAGCCGGGCATGGCGCTCGTCATCCGTTACGAGGGCCCCAAGGGCGGTCCGGGCATGCAGGAGATGCTCTACCCGACCTCGTTCGTCAAGGGCAAGGGCATCGGCAAGGAGGTCGCGCTGCTGACCGACGGCCGTTACTCGGGCGGCTCGTCCGGCCTGTCGATCGGCCACATCGCGCCGGAGGCGGCCAACAAGGGCCCGATCGCGCTCATCAAGGACGGCGACATCATCACCATCGACATCCCGGCCCGTCAGGTCAACGTCGAGCTGAGCGACGAGGAGCTGGCCCAGCGCCGCGCCGAGCTCGAGGCCGGCGACGGCTACAAGGCGCACCGCGACCGTCAGGTCTCCCAGGCGCTCAAGGCGTACGCCGCGTTCGCGCGTTCCGCCGACAAGGGCGCCACGCGCGACCCGGAGCTGATCGACCGTCTCTCCGGCCTCGCCTGACCGGCCTCCCGGTGAGGGAACGTCACTGCTGACGGGGGACGTCCCTCACCGGCGGTCCGGTCGCCGTGGTGGCCGCCGGCAACCCTCCACCGGAATATGAAAGGTGCGCGTCCCCTTACGGGGGCGCGCACCTTCTGCGTATATGAGACGACTTCGGTCGGGCCGGACCGTCAGTCGGCGATGCCGTACTCCTTGGCGATCAGCGACCACAGTTCGTCGACCGCCTGGTCGACGACGTCGTTGACGATCGTCACGTCGAACTCCTTCTCGGCGGCCAGCTCGATCCGCGCGGTCTCGAGGCGGCGGACGCGCTGCGCCTCCGTCTCGGTGCCGCGGCCAACGAGGCGGCGCACGAGCTCGTCGTAGCTGGGCGGTGCGATGAACACCGTCAGCACCTCGAGGCCGAGTTCGGCGGCGCGTTCCTTGACGCGGCGCGCGCCCTGCAGGTCGATCTCGAGCAGGGTGGGCGTGCCGGCCGCCAGATGCGCCTCGACGGGCGCCAGCGGCGTGCCGTAGTGGGCCATGCCGTGCACGACCGCGGTCTCGAGGAACTCGCCGGCGGCCTCCTTGGCCAGGAAGTCCTTCTCGTTGATGAAGTGGTAGCTGACGCCGTCGATCTCGCCGGGGCGCGGGGCGCGCGTGGTGGCGGACACGGACATCCAGATCTCGGGGTGCCGCTTGAGCAGCTCCGCCTCGACGGTGCCCTTGCCCACGCCGGCGGGGCCGGACAGGACGATCAGACGGCCGCCGGTGCGGACGGTCTCGGTGGCGGGGGTCGTCATGGTCTCCTCCTTCGCAGGTTCGTCCGCGGCGGTATCGGATGCGGCATCGTCAGATGCGGCATCGGAGGTGGCCGCCTCGGCGGGACGCTCCCCGCCGGCATGGTCGTCCAGATGCAGCAGCACCGGCGTGGACGCCGGCTCCTCGGCCTCGTCCTCCTGTTCGGCGGCTTCGGTGGCCTCCATCAGCGCCTGGCGCACGTCGAGCGAGATCGCCTCGGTTGCCTGCGCGAGCGCGCCGATGTCGGGGCCGTGCGACGAGATGAACCGCGACACGGTGACGAGCACGTTGCCCTTGGTGGCCTTGAACACGGTGCGCAGGTCCTTGGCCTCGGCGCCCTGCCAGCCGTAGCCGGGCGAGAGGATCGGGCCGGTGAACTTGGCGGGGTCGACCCCGCTGTCGTTGATCCACTGGCCGATGGTCGCGCCGATGATCAGGCCGACCGAGCCCATGCCCTCGATGTCGCTGTTGAACTTCTGGGCGGTGCTGGCGATGCCGTACGCGACGGTGCGGCCCTCGTATTCGCCGTGCTGGCGGATCGCGGTCTGCAGGCTCGCGCCCTCCTCGTTGGAGGTGAGGGAGGCGACGAACACGCCGCGCCCGTTGTCGAGCGCGTCCCTGATCACGCCGCGCAGCGACCGTGCGCCGTAGTACGGCAGCATCGTGATCGCGTCGGCGAGCAGGGGCGCGCCCGGCTTGAAGTAGGCGTCCGCGATGGCGGACACGGTGGTCGACAGGCCGCCGTGCAGGCAGTCGACGATGGTGATGATGCCCATCTGCCGGGCGGCGTAGAGCACCCGTTCGAGCGCGGCGAATCCCTTGGATCCGTAGCGCTCGAACATCGAGACCTGGAACTTGACGGCGGCGGCGCGGCCGTTGGCGGCCTGGAGCATGCGCATAGCATACATCTCGGCGCCTTCGGCATCGACGTTGTAGCCCCAGTCCGTGAGGAGCTGGCGGTGAGGATCGATGCCGACGCACAACGGGCCGTACTTGGCCATCGAATTGCTCAGGCGCAGACCGAAGTCCGAGTGCTGAGCACGAATCTCTTCACGACTGAGGCTGCCGTTCATCTCACGCCTTGCCTTCCATTTCGAACAGCTGCTGGGAATGCTCCTGGATGCTCATGATCTGGTAGTCGTTCGCGCGCACGGCCTCGATGGCCATGAGCACGGCGGAGAACTCGGTCATCGTCGTGAACTGCGGGATGTCCGCGGCGATGGCGGCGGCGCGGATCGCGTAGCCGTCGGAGCGTGAGCCGCGCGAGTTCGGCGTGTTGAGCACCATGTCGATGATGCCCTCCTCGATGAGCTCGACGACGTTCTTGCCGATGCTGCCCTCCGCATGGTAGACCTCGACCGGATCGTCCGGATCGGAGTCCATGCGGGTGCTGATCTTGTCGACGACCTTCGAGTCGATGCCGTAGCGGCTGAGCACGGAGGCGGTGCCTTCGGTGGCCCAGATCGTGAAGCCGAGCTCGACCAGGCGCACGGCCGCCATCGGCAGCTGGCGCTTGTCGGTGTCGTTGACGGACACGAACACGTTGCCGCCGGTGGGCAGGCCGCCGTCGTACGCGGCGAGCTGGCTCTTGGCGAACGCGTGCGGGAAGTCGCGGTCGAAGCCCATGACCTCGCCGGTGGAGCGCATCTCGGGTCCGAGCAGTACGTCGACGGTCTTGCCGACGGGCGTGCGGAAGCGCTTGAACGGGAGCACCGACTCCTTGACGGCGACCTGCTGGCCGCGGTGGATGGTGCCGCCGTCGCCCACGGGCAGCAGCAGGCCGTTGGCGCGCTGCTGGGCGATGGTCTCGCCGGCCATGATGCGCGCCGCGGCCTTCGCCAGCGGCACGCCGGTGGCCTTGGACGCGAACGGCACGGTGCGCGAGGCGCGCGGGTTCGCTTCGATCACGTACAGGGTGTTGGCCATGAACGCGTACTGCACGTTGATCAGGCCCTGCACACCGCAGCCCTTGGCGATGGCGTAGGTGCCCTCGCGCAGGCGGCGGATCTGGTCGTCGGACAGGGTCGACGGGGGCAGGGTGCATGCGGCGTCGCCGGAGTGGACGCCGGCCTCCTCGACGTGCTCCATGATGCCGCCGATGTACAGTTCCTCGCCGTCGAACAGCGCGTCGACGTCGATCTCGATGGCGTCCTGGAGGAACTTGTCGATGAGCAGCGGGGAGGGCAGACGGCCGGACACGACGGTGTCGGCCTTCGCCTCGTCGAGCGCGCGGTTGACGTACTTGACCAGCTGGGCGTCGTCGTAGACGATCTCCATGCCGCGGCCGCCGAGCACGTAGCTCGGACGCACGAGCACCGGATAGCCGATGTTGTGCGCGGCCTCGCGGGCCTCCTCAAGGCTCAGGGCGGTGCCGTAGCGCGGCGCGTTCATGCCGGCCTTCTTGAGCACCTCGCCGAACAGCTCGCGGTTCTCGGCCAGGTCGATCGCCTCCGGGGTGGTGCCCAGGATCGGCACGCCGGCGGCCTTGAGTCGCGCGGCCAGCGACAGCGGGGTCTGGCCGCCGAGCTGCACGATGACGCCCTTGACCGGGCCCATGCGTTTCTCGGCCTCGTAGATCTCGAGCACGTCCTCGAAGGTGAGCGGCTCGAAATAGAGGCGGTCGGACATGTCGTAGTCGGTGGACACGGTCTCCGGGTTGCAGTTGACCATGATCGTGTCGTAGTCCTTGCCGAGCTCCTGCACCGCGTGCACGCAGGTGTAGTCGAACTCGATGCCCTGACCGATGCGGTTCGGGCCGGAGCCGAGGATGATCACGGCCTCGCGTTCGCGCGTGCGCAGCTCGGTCTCGTCCGCGTAGCAGCTGTAGTAGTACGGCGTGGCGGCGTCGAATTCGGCGGCGCAGGTGTCGACGGTCTTGTAGACCGGGCGGATGCCGTAGTTCCAGCGCAGCTCGCGCACGGTGTTCTCGCCCTCGTCTCCCAGTCCGCGCAGGTGCGCGATCTGCAGGTCGGAGAAGCCGGCCTTCTTGGCGTTCTTCAGCAGCTTGGGGGTCATCTTTTCGGCGGCGCGGATCTCCATCGCCTTGTCGTTGATGATCGTCAGCTGGCGCACGAACCACGGGTCGATCTTGGTGGCGTCGAAGATCTGCTGTTCGGTGGCGCCGCCCCAGATGGCGCGCTGGATCTGCAGGTAGCGGTCCTCGGTCGGCACGGTGATCGCGTCGAGCAGGTCGGCGACCTCGGTTTCGGTCGGCTTGGGGCCGTCCCAGTTGAAGCCCATGTGGCGCTTGTCGATGGAGCGCATCGCCTTGCCGAGGGACTCCTGGAAGTTGCCGGCCAGGGCCATGGCCTCGCCGACGGACTTCATCGAGGTGGTCAGGCGCGGGTCGGCGCCCGGGAACTTCTCGAACGCGAAACGCGGCACCTTGGTGACCACGTAGTCGATGGTCGGCTCGAAGGACGCCGGGGTCGACTGGGTGATGTCGTTGCGAATCTCGTCGAGCGTGTAGCCGAGGGCCAGCTTGGTGGCGATCTTGGCGATCGGGAAGCCGGTGGCCTTGGACGCCAGCGCTGAGGAGCGGCTCACGCGCGGGTTCATTTCGATGACGATGATGCGGCCGGTGTCGGGGTGGATGGCGAACTGGATGTTGCAGCCGCCGGTGTCGACGCCCACGCCGCGGATGATGGCGATGCCGATGTCGCGCAGCTTCTGGTATTCGCGGTCGGTGAGGGTGAACACCGGGGCGACGGTGATGGAGTCGCCGGTGTGCACGCCGACCGGGTCGACGTTCTCGATCGGGCAGACGACCACGACGTTGTCGTTGCGGTCGCGCATGAGTTCGAGCTCGAACTCCTTCCAGCCTTCGATGCCCTCCTCGATGAGCACCTCGTCGGTCGGCGAGTAGTGGATGCCGGCGCCGGCGATGCGGTGCAGCTCCTCCTCGTCGTGGGCGATGCCGGAGCCCAGGCCGCCCATGGTGAAGCTCGGGCGCACGACCAGCGGGTAGCCGAGCTCGTCGGCGATGCGATCGCATTCGGCGAGCGTGTGGGCGATGCGCGAGCGCGCCGATTCGGCGCCGGCGTCCTCGACGACCTTCTTGAACAGCTCGCGGTCCTCGCCGCGGTCGATCGCTTCGAGCGAGGCACCGATCAGCTCGACGTCGTACTTCTTGAGCACGCCGGCCTCGCCCAGCGCCATCGCGGCGTTGAGCGCGGTCTGGCCGCCCAGGGTCGGCAGCAGCGCGTCGGGGCGTTCCTTGGCGATGATCTGTTCGAGGATCGGGGTGGCGATCGGCTCGATGTAGGTGGCGTCGGCCATGTCCGGATCGGTCATGATGGTCGCCGGGTTGGAGTTGACGAGGATGACGCGGATGCCCTCCTCGCGCAGCACGCGGCAGGCCTGGGTGCCGGAGTAGTCGAATTCGGCGGCCTGGCCGATCACGATCGGACCGGAGCCGATGACCATCACCGATTTGATGTCTGTGCGCTTAGGCATTGCGCTGTGCCTCCTTGGTCGTCTTCATCAGCTCGACGAAACGGTCGAACAGGTATGCGGCGTCGTGCGGGCCGGCGGCCGCCTCGGGGTGGTACTGCACGGAGAACGCGGGGATGTCGACGCACTGCAGTCCCTCCACGACGTCGTCGTTGAGGTCGATATGCGAGACGAACACCTTGCCGTACCTGCCGTTATCGAACGGAGCGTCGACCGTCTCGCCGATCGGCGCATCGACGGCGAAGCCGTGGTTATGGGCGGTGACCTCGACCTTGCCGGTGGTCACATCCTTGACCGGCTGGTTGATGCCACGGTGGCCGAACTTGAGCTTGTAGGTGCCGAAGCCGAGCGCGCGGCCCAGCAGCTGGTTGCCGAAGCAGATGCCGAAGAACGGGTGGCCGGCGTCGAGGACACGGCGCAGCAGCTCGACCTCCGGGTCAGCCTGCTCCGGGTCGCCCGGACCGTTGGAGAAGAAGACGCCGTCCGGGTTGAGGGCCTCGATCTCATCGAACGTGACGGTGGAGGGCACGACGTGCACGCGGCAGCCGCGTTCGGCCATACGGTGCGGGGTCATCGCCTTGATGCCCAGGTCGACGGCGGCGACGGTGAACAGCGGCTCCTTGCCTTCGTACTCGCCGCACGGTTCGATGGTGTACGTCTCCTTGGTGCTCACCTCGTCGTACAGGCTCAGACCCTTCATCTGCGGAGTGGCCTTGACCTCGTCGAGCATCGACTCGACGGTGCGCAGGCGGCCGGCCTCGTCCAGGAGCGCGTCGCCGGAGAAGATCGCGGCGCGCATCACGCCGGCGGAACGCAGGTGGCGCACCAGCTTGCGGGTGTCGATGCCCGACATGCCCACGATGCCCTGGGCCTTCAGGTCGTCGTCCAGCGAGCCGGTGGCGCGCCAGTTGCTCACGTTCGGGCTGGGATCGCGCACGATGTAGCCGGCGACCCAGATGCGGGAGGACTCGGGGTCCTCGCCGTTGATTCCGGTGTCTCCGATGTGCGGGAACGTCTGCACCACGATCTGGCGGTCGTAGCTCGGATCGGTCAGCGTCTCCTGGTAGCCGGTCATGCCGGTGGCGAATACGATCTCGCCGCTCGTCCGGCCGGTCGCGCCGTACGGCTCCCCCACATACACCTGACCGTCCTCGAGTACGAGCACGGCCTCATCTGGGGAAAAAACCACGGCTTCGGAATCAATCTGGTTCACCAAAACCCCCTCAGTTCCTCGGGATAATCGTCATACACGATAGCGGTTTCCGGGGACCCTGGGAACCCGGATGAAACCGCCGTCAAAGCTGTTTTATTCGGACTCGCCGTCCATGTCGGCGTCCACGCCCACGCCCTCGTCCACGGCTTCGGCCGGGACGTCGGTTGCGGGTTCCTCCGCCTGCGCGAGGGCGGACAGCACCGCCTCACGGTCGGAGCACACGGCGCTCAGCAGGCCGTGGATGAACGCCGGGGAATCGTCGTCGCACAGGGTCTTCGCCAACGCCAGCGCCTCGTCGATCGCGACCTTGTCGGGCACATCGTCGTTGAACAGGATCTCCCAGACGGCGATGCGCAGGATATTGCGGTCGACGACGCCCATGCGACGCACCTTCCAGCCGGTGGAATGGTCGTTGAGCGTGCGGTCGATGTCGCGGCGATGGTCGGCCACGCCACGGACGATCTCGATGGCGTAATCGGGAAGCGGGGTCTGCGCGCCCGGCTCGGCGATGCGCTCAGCAAGAAGGGACAGGATGTCCTGTCCCTTCTCGTCCGCTTCGTACAACGTGTTCAGGGCCCTCTTGCGGGCGGTGGAACGTGCCATGAAGCTCTCTATTCCCTAATTGCGATCGGTTGCGGATCTCAGCCGTTCTCGCGGCCCAGGTAGGAGCCGTCGGTGGTGTTGACCTTGACCTTGTCGCCCTCGTTGATGAACAGCGGGACCTGGATCTCGGCGCCGGTCTCGACGGTGGCCGGCTTGGTGCCGGCGTTGGAGCGGTTGCCCTGCAGGCCCGGCTCGGTGTGGGTAATCGTCAGGATGACGGAGGCCGGCAGCTCGACGGACAGCGCGGTGCCGTCGTGGAAGGACACGAGGCAGTTGGTGCCTTCGAGCAGGAACTTGGCCTGATCGCCCACGAGGGACTTCGAGATGTAGATCTGGTCGTAGGTGGTCATGTCCATGAAGACGAAGTTGTCGCCGTCCTCGTAGGAGTACTGCAGGTCGCGGTTGTCGACGGTCTCGAACTCCATCTTCATGCCCGCGTTGAAGGTCTTGTCGACGATCTTGCCGCTCAGCACGTTCTTGATGGTGGTGCGCACGAAGGCGGGGCCCTTGCCCGGCTTGACGTGCTGGAACTTCGTGACGGTCCACAGCTGGCCGTCCAGGTTCAGGACGGAACCGTTCTTGATGTCGTTGGTAGTCTGTGCCACGTTAAATCACCTATTTCACTCGCTGATGATGGAAAGCTTGAAAATAGCCTCGCCTATTATGCCATACCGTCCATACAGCCCGACCGCATGTCGCCCTCCGTTCCGTGGTATGGACGGGTCGTCCCCTCGCGCCCGTGGCCGGCGCGAGGGGACGACCCGTCCTCAAGGGCGGCCGCGGCCGTCAGTTGGTGCCGATGCTCATCGTCTCCGGCAGCGTGCTGCCGCCGTCGATGACGACCTGCGCGCCGGTGATGTAGCTGGCCTCGTCGCTGCCGAGGAACGCGAACAGCTCGCCCACCTCGGTGGGGCGGGCCAGACGTTTCATCGGCACGCCGACGGCGATGTCGGCGATCGCCGACTCCGGATCGTCCGGGTTCGATTCGACGGCCATCTTCTCGACCATCGGCGTGCGCGCGTAGCCCAGCTGCGAGCAGTTGACGCGGATGTTGCGGTCGGCGTACTCGACGGCGAGGCACTTGGTCAGGCCGACGAGCGCGGCCTTGCTCATCGCGTACGCGGCCTCGCCGGCGTCGGCGACGATGTCGCCGGTCACGGACGAGGCGATCACGATCGCGCCGCCGCCGTTGGACAGCATGTACGGGATCGTCGCCTGGCAGGTGTTCCACACGCCCTTGATGTTGACGTCGATGTGGAAGTCGCGCATTGCGTCGGGCATCTGCTCGAACGGGGCGAGACGGCACACGCCGGCGTTGCAGCAGGCGATGTCGATCGGGCCGAACGCGTCGGCGGTCGCCTTGGCGGCCTCGTCCATCTGCGCGCGGTCGGCCACGTTGGCGACGGCGGTGATGATCCGCGCGTCCGGGTACATGCCGCGGATGCGCTCGGCGGTGGCCTCGACGTCGGGCGACAGGTCGACCATGCAGATCCTCGCGCCGTACTTGGCGTACGTCTCGGCGATGCCTTCGCCGAGTCCCGCCGCGGCGCCGGTGATGAGGGCGACCTTGCCTTCGAGCTTGGGCTGGACCATGATGTTGCTCCTTTGCTGGTTATGATGGTTCCCGTTGCGGCATCGCCGCCATGCATCCCCAAGGTATCGGAGTCGGGCGATGCCGTCGCCGAGGCAGCGCCTCACTGCGCCGTGGATCCGACGACCGCGCAACACCATAGGCGTGCCATCGCGAAACGGCAAATTTGACAGACGACGTGTTCCGCTCACGACCGTTATCGGGGCGGAGTCTCGATGTTCTTGCGGCATACCCAAACACGGCAAGGGCATCGCAGCACGGGAGCCTCAATGCCGCATCATGGCATCTACCGTGATCCGTACTTCCGTGACGAATTGCATGCCACGGAAGCCTGTGCACATGGTCATCAGCGGTTCCGTGGCGGAATCCATGTCACGCAAGCCCGCATGCACGGTCATCGGCGATTCCATGCGCCGATTCTCCGTCAGGGAATGAGGGAATCGACGATTCCCGGACTGCGTGACAACAATCACGCCACGGAGTGCGAGAATCAGCGATTCCCGCATTCCCTGACAAACCACGTCAGCGCACAATCATTGAAATTGCAGCGTTTCCTTGATTCCACCGTCCTCGGGCGCCGGGGAGCGCCTGTCACGCAATCCCGGAATCGCCGATTCCCGCATTCCGTGACAAGGAATCGGCGCACGGAACGTCCCGGACACGAATCCGACTGTTCCGTGCGACGAATTCATGCCAGGGAACAACGAACCAGCACATGGCAGAGGCTCGCTACCAGCGGCCTCGATGGCATCGGGTCAACAACGAACCCGTACGCCATAGCAGAGGCAGACGGCTCCGACTGCACGTAGCGCGCAATCGAAAGAACGATGCGCGTGTCCATGGTGAGGTTTCGGACGCTTGCAACCTCACCGCGGACACGCAGACCGTTCGATTGCGCGCGTGTTACGAAGGAACGGACGCGTTCAGCATTCGACGACGTTGACGGCCAGACCGCCCTTGGACGTCTCCTTGTATTTGGCCATCATGTCCTCGCCGGTGTCCTTCATCGTCTTGATGGCCTGGTCGAGGGTGACGATGTGCGATCCGTCGCCCAGCATCGCCATGCGCACCGCGTTGATGGCCGTGTTCGCGGCCATCGCATTGCGTTCGATGCACGGGATCTGCACGAGTCCGCCCACCGGGTCGCACGTCAGGCCCAGATTGTGCTCGATGCCGATCTCGGCCGCGTTCTCCACCTGTTCGGGCGTGCCGCCCATCACCGCGCACAGGCCGCCGGCAGCCATCGAGCACGCCGATCCGACCTCGCCCTGGCAGCCGACCTCCGCGCCGGAGATCGACGCGTTGCGTTTGAACAGGTAGCCGATCGCGCCGGCTGTCAGCAGGAAGCGCACGACGCCGTCCTCGTCCGCGGACGGCACGAAATGCCAGTAGTAGTGGAGCACGGCGGGGATGATGCCGGCCGAGCCGTTCGTCGGCGCGGTCACGATCCTGCCGCCGCCGGCGTTCTCCTCGTTGACGGCCAGCGCGAACAGGTTCACCCATGCCGCGTCCGAATCCTCCAGCGTCGCGTCGATGCGGCGGCGGTCGCGGGCGAGCATGTCGCCGCCCGACGACAGGCGCCGGTACATCCTCGGCGCACGCCGCGGCACGTCCAGTCCGCCCGGCAGCACGTCCTGCGTGCTCGAACAGCCGTTGGCCACGCACGCGCGCATCGTGCGCCACACATGCAGCAGTTCGGCGCGCACCTCGTCGGCGGGGCGCATCGCGGTCTCGTTGGACCACACCACGTCCGCGATCGACAGTCCCTCGCGGCGGCAGATGGCGATCAGCTCGTCGCCGGACGCGAAATCGTACGGCACATGCGGGCCGAATCCGACCGTCGACGGCTCCTCCTCGTCGGCGAACGCGGTCCCCGCCGGCGGGCGGTCGTGGATGCCGATCATCGGATCGTCGACGCCGCCCCGGCGGATGAACCCGCCGCCGATCGAATACCAGACCTGCTCGTCGACCTTCTCCCCCGTCTCGTCATACGCCTCGAAGCGCATGCCGTTGGGGTGGGCGGCGAGCCGGCGCCACAGGTCGAACACCACGTCGTGCCCGTAGTCGAACGCGATGTCGCGCACGCCGGCCAGCCGCAGCGTGCCGGTGCGCTCGCACGTCTCGCGGATGGTCAGGACGTGGTCGGTGTCGACGGTGTCCGGCAGGTTGCCTTCGAGGCCGGCGACGGCGGCGCGGTCGGTGCCGTGGCCCATGCCGGTCAGGGACAGGGAGCCGTAGAGCACGGTGCGCACGCGCGCCACGCGGTCGATCAGGCCCGTCTCGCGCAGTGAGGACGCGAACGCGTGTGCCGCGCACATCGGTCCCACGGTGTGCGACGAGCTGGGGCCGACGCCGATCTTGAACATGTCGAGGATGCTGAACACGGTGGGTCCTTTCCGTCGTGCGGGCATGTATGGACTGTCGCGGCAGTTGCGCCGCCGTGCCATCGTACACGGCGGCGCGATGGCGTGCCGAATCATCGGGGTCCGTCGGCGCCGTCGCCGGCCCGACGGGACCGGTCAGGCCTGGATCGCGTCGACGGCGTCGATGACCGCGCCGCGGAAGCCGTCCTTCTCCAGCTGCGAGACACCGCGGATCGTGGTGCCGCCCGGCGAGCACACGGCGTCCTTCATCGCGCCCGGATGGGTGCCGGTGGCCATGTAGAGCGCGCCGACGCCTTCGATCATCTTCGCGGCCATCCGGTAGGCGGCGGCGCGCTGCAGACCGTACTTGACGCCGGCGTCGCCCAGCGCCTCCAGATACATGTCGGTGAACGCGGGCGCGCATCCGGCGATGGTCATCGCGATGGTCATATGGGCGGTGTCGACGCGTTCGATCAGGCTGATCGGCGCGAACAGCGCCTCGAAGACCGCGGTGCCGCGTTCGTCGAGCGTGTTCGCGGCTTCGGTGACTAGCACGCCCTTGCCGACGGCCATCGGCGTGTTCGGGATCGTGCACTGGATGCGCATCCGGTCGGCGGTCTCGCCGAACAGCGTGCGGTAGCGCTCCAGATCCCATCCGGCGGCGATGGACACGACGATGCGGCCCGGCTCGGCGAGCGTGCCGGCCAGCGGGCCGACGACCGACTCGATCTGGTACGGCTTGATCGCCACGACGACCACGTCGGCCGCGGCGGCGACCTCGGCCGCGTCGTGCAGCGGCGTCACGCCCAGCTGGGCGGCGGTGCGCTCCAGCTTGTCGTAGTGGGCCGCGCAGGCGACGATCCGAGCCGGCGCGACGACGCCCGCGTCGACGAGGCCCTTGGCGATGGCCTGCGCCATGTTGCCGTAGCCGATGAATCCGACGGTGATGCCGGCGAGGCCGGCGGCGTTCGTGATGTCTTCCATGATGGTTCCCTTCCCTTGCGTTCCTTTGGTTGTCCGGATGCGACCTGTCTAAAACAGGCCTGCGAGGTCGCCGCGGTCGAGCGCCTCGCGGTACAGGCGGGCGAACACCCGGTCGCCGTGCAGGCCGTCGTGTTCGAACTCGTTGGTGACCCAGTAGTGGGAGCGACCCACGCGGCTGAGCGTGTCGAGCTGCATGCCCGAGTCGACGTACATGTCGTCGAAATAGACGGCCGCCTGCAGCGGCACGTCGTTGGCGGCCAGACGGTCCGCGTCATAGATGCGGCCGAAGCGCGTGTCCTCCATGAGCAGGTCCATCGCCGCACGGTACGGGCGCAGCGCGGTCTCCTCCTCGAACATCCACGGGAACATCGCCTCGCCGGTGAAGGCGAGCGGACGGCGGTCCTCGGCGAATTCGGGCATCGTGTCGCGCACGCGCTGCGCGGCCCAGCGGATCGGCTCATCCAGCTCGCCGTCGGCGTAGATGAACTCCTGCAGCGGCCAGTACAGCGGACGCGACGACGTGGCGGACATCACATGGTCGACGAACTCGTCGGACAGCGCCGACCCACGCGACGCGACGCCGTCGTCGGCGACGAACGCCTCGTCAAGGATCCAATGCACGCGTTCGAAGCTGAGCTTCATGCCGAAGTCGGAGCCGAGGCACTGCAGCCGGCGCACGGTGAACGGGTCGCCGTTGGCCATCGTCACGCCGCCGTCGGCCAGCAGGTCGGCGACCATGCCGACACGTTCGACGTCCTGCGGGTAGCGCTCGTAGTACTGGGCGGTCTTGGCGAGCATGCGCGGGAACGTGTGCTCGTACACTTCGGTCGCGTCGGCCGGCACATGCGGGATACCGCCGGTGGTGAAGCTCGCGGCCACGCCCTCGGGGAAGAACGACAGGTAGGTGAGGGTGAGGAAGCCGCCGTAGCTCTGGCCCAGCGTCACCCACTTCGCGCCGCCGAACTCGGTGCGGCGCAGATGCTCGAAGTCGCGCACGATCGAATCGGCGAGGAAGCGCTTGAGATAATCGGCCTGCGATCGGGCTCCGGCGGGTGCGAGGCGGGTCATCGCATGCGAGTCGATGCGCGACGAACGGCCCGTGCCGCGCTGGTCGGGCAGGATCACGCGGAAATGACGGATCGCTTCGGCAATCCAGCCGTCGGACGAGGGGTTGAGCGGGCGCGGACCGCAGCCGCCCGGACCGCCCTGCAGGAACACGAGCAGCGGCAGGTCGTCGTGGATGCGCTCCGGCGCGCACACCACACGGTAGAACAGGCTGATCGTCTCGCCGTCGAACGCCTTGCCGGGCTCGTTCCCGGTCCAGTCGAGCGGCACCCTGATCGAACGGTCCTCGACATGCAGTCCCGGAACGTAGTATTCGGCAAGCAGCGTCACATTGGCTCCCTTCGCGAAGGCTCTCTACCTCCGTCCATTCCACCGTCGCCGCCGGACAACGCCGGGCCGATCCGCACGCCATCGCCCACCATCCGGCCACTCCGTTCATCCCGTTCATCCCGTTCATCCCGTTCATCCCGTTCATCCCTGCGCATGATGCCGGCTCCGCCCCGCCCGCGGTAGCCTTGAACCGCTATGACTCGACTGATACGACCGACCCGCATCGCGCACTGGCTGCGCGCGCATACGCTGGCCGCCGACGCGCTCGGCACCGTCTGCTGGGCGCTGTTCTTCGCGTTCGCCTACGTCGGCACCGGCATCGCCGGTTCCCCCGGACTCCTGTTCACCTACGACGAGCCGCTGCCCCAGCTCGCCTGGTCCGTACTGCTGCTCGTGCCGACGGCGCTGCGCCGGTGGCGGCCGCGCACGGCGGTCCTGCTGTTCGCCGCGATCGTCGTGCTGCATCTGGTCTTCGGCCCCACGCTCATCCTCACCGACCTGTTCGCCCCGTTCATGCTGTATGCGGCGATCGTGCACGGCGAGCCGCGCGACACGGTCCCCACGATCGTGCTGTCGTTCGCGCTCGCCGCGCTGGCGGCTGCGGTCATCACGTGGGCGGCCGACGCCGGCCCATTGATCGATCCGGACATCCGCGCCTCCGACCTGCAGTACTATCTGGCCGAGGACGGGTCGTACGTCATCGAAAGCTGCGCCCTGTTCTATCCGGCGCACCGCATCACCGGCCAGTGCGCCACATACTTCTCCGTCGGCACGCTCGGCACGTTCCTCGCGATCGCGGTGTGTCTGGCGTCGGCGATCGTCGTCGCGTTCTGGCAGCGCGCACAGCTCGTCACCATCCGCATGATGCAGGAGCGCAACGCGGCCATCGAGGCGGGCGAGGCCGAGGAGCGGCACATCGCCGCACTGGCGGAGCGGGCGCGCATCGCCCGCGACATGCACGACGTGGTCGCGCACACGCTGTCGATCATCATCGTCCAGTCGGACGGCGGCCGGTACGCGGGCGCGCACGATCCGGCCGTGGCGCGCAGCACGATGGAGACGATCCGGCACGAGTCGGAGCGCGCCCTGCACGACATGAAGCGGCTGCTGGGCGTGTTCGGCGGATCCGCGCACGCCGACTACGCCGACATCGACGCGCTGGTCGGCCAGGCGCGCGACGCCGCAGCCGACGGCAGCATCGTCCGGCGCGTCGGCGGACCGTCGGCGCCCATGCCGCAGCGGCTGTCCGCCGACGCCGGCGTCGCCGCCTACCACGTCGTCCAGGAGGCGTTGACGAACGTGCGCAAGTATGCGGGGCGGGGCGTGCACGTCACGATCGACGAGACGTGGACTGCCGATTCGCTGACGATCGCGGTCGTCGACGACGGCCGCGGCGCGTCGTCGACGCTCGACGGCCACAAGCCCGGCTACGGGTTGCTGGGCATGCGCGAGCGCGTCGGGGCGGCCGGCGGCACGGTGGACGCCGGTCCGCGCGTCGGCGGCGGCTTCGCCGTGCGCGCGACGCTGCCGCTGGCAACGACCCGGACAACGCCGGACCGGCCGGAGGCGGGACTGGCGGAGGCCGCGGCGACGGCCACGGCTGTGCCTGCGGCGATGCCCCTAGCGACGACCGCCGGTATGACGGCAGCCACGAGCGCCGCCGTCACTCCCGCCAAGCCCATGCCGGCCACGCCGATGGGTCCGATGGGGGCTCCTTCAAGCGTTCCCGCAGGAGACCCGATGGGCGGATCGGCGGCGGGTCCTGCGGCCGAGCCGGCGACGGGCCAAACGGCTGGGACGACGGCGAACCCGATGATGCCCGTTGCCGTTCCGGCGTCATCCGCGGCATACGGTTCCGCTCCGGCCGATGGAGCACCGGCAGCCGGAAACACCGATCGGCGACCGTCGTTCCACCGGGATGTCCCCCGGTCCGGCGACGGCGCGTCGGCATCCATGCCGTCGGGGGCGCGTCCCGATGCGTCGGACCGTGGGTTCCGGGTATCGGACGGCATACGGACCGCTGCCCCCGTGTCGATCCCGCGTATCCCCTCGTGGCGGGAGGCGGCGGAGCGGTTGCATCGCAGGCCGCTCGTCCAGGCGGCGGCCGAAGGCGGCGCGGAGTTCAACTGGGTGGAGCGCCTGTCGCGCTGGACGCAGCGGCATTATCTGGCCACGGACGTCATGCTCACGACCGCCCTGTTCCTGTTCTGTCTGGGCACGCCGCCGTCGATATTCGACTGGGGCACGTCCGTGTCGGCGTACGGCCGCGCGCTGGACATCCTGATCGTGGCCACGTCGACGCTGCCGCTCATGTTCCGGCGGCGGTTCCCCGAGACGACGGCTGCGGTCACGGTCGTGTTCGCGCTGGTGCAGCTGGTGCTGGTCGATGAGATCCTCGTCACGAACATGTTCTCGCTGTGCGCGTTGTATTCGGCGGTCATGTACGGGCGTGAACGCGCCTGGCGCTGGACGGGCGCCTCCTCGCTGCTCGTGTCGCTGACGGTGGGGTTCAAGGTGACGGTGTCGATGGCCGGATATTCGACGATCGCACGCTGGCTGCTGCGCTCCCCCGATTTCGAGATGAGCGCGGCGCCCACGATGGTCGGCCGGGTGTTCAATCTCGTCATGTGGAGCGGCATGGTGTTCGCCATGTGTCTGGCCATGATCGCGGCGGCGCGCTGGAGCCGGTCGAGCGGTTCGAACGCGCTCGTCCTGCAGGCGCGCGAGGAGGCGCTGCTGGCCGAGCAGGCCAAGCAGCGCGTGCTGGCGGCGAACATGGAGCGCGACCGGATCGGCGCGAACATCCAGACCGAGGTGAGCGAGACGCTCACGCGCGTCATCGACCAGGCCGCGTCCGGCATCCGCATGCTCGACGAGGCCGCCGCGCGCGGCGTGACGCCGTCGGCGCAGGAGATCGGCGACGAGTTCGCCGCGATCGGTCGGCAGGGCCGTGCGGCGCTCAAGCGGATGCGCGAGCTGCTGGGCGTGCTGCGCGAGACCGGGTTCAGCGACGAGGCGCACGAGCATCGGCAGCCGGACATGCGGTTGCGTCCCGCGGCCTCGCTGGACGAGCAGCTGCGCAACGCCGCCCCGGTGACGGCCGTCGGCGCGACGGCTCCGCGATGACGTCACGTTAGACCATTCGTATGCGGGTTGCGACGTGGACAGGCCGTTCTGCGTCGCAACCTGCATACGACGCTGGACTTATGCCCTGATTGCGACGCCTCGGGCGGTCCGCTTTGCGACGCAATCCGTATGGAATCGCAGTCCGGCATACCGGTTGCGACGCTGGCCGGACTGTTTGCGACGGGATTCGCATGGGTGACGTTGTTCGTTTACAGATTGCGACGCGGATGGTCCAATCCGCGACGGGATTCGTAAGATTCACATCGGTCATATACGGATTGCGACGCTAGGCGGTCGGTTTGCGTCGCAATCCGCATGCGGATGACGACGACCAGTCAGACGAGACGGTTGTCGTAGGCGAAGACGACGGCCTGGACGCGGTCGCGCGCGTTGATCTTGGCGAGGATGTGCGCCACATGCGTCTTGACCGTGGGCAGGCTGATGTACAGCTTGTCGGCGATCTCCTGATTGCTCAGCCCGTGCGCGATCTCGATGAGCACCTCGCGTTCGCGGTCGGTGAGCAGCTCGAGTTCCGGATCGGTGTAGAAGGCCGGCTGCGCGTCGGTTGCGGCGGACGCCTGTCCGGGGAGCGTCGTTCCGGGGGCCGGCTGCACGGGCGTCGCATGACCGTAGCCGCCGGCCATCGGCGCCGACGGCATACCGGCTCCCGGTCCGGCAGCCGTGGTTCCCGCCACGGCGCCGCCATGCGTGTAGCCGTCCTGCATCATCTTCTCGATGAGCCGCTTGGTGGCGCTCGGCGCGATGATCGCGTTGCCGTTGAACACGGTGCGGATCGAACTCAGCAGCGTCTCCGGTTCGGTGTCCTTGAGCAGGAATCCGGATGCGCCCGCGTTGATCGCGGCCATCACGTACTCGTCGAGGTCGAACGTCGTCAGGATGATGACGCGCGTCGTGCGCACCGGCGTGGTCGTGTTCGCCGACGATGCGCCGGTCGGTCCAGCCGCGGCGGCCGTCATGCCGTTGATCATGCCGGTCTGCGCGCCGACGACCGCACCGGGTGCACCGATCGCGCCGAATCTGGCGTCGGCCGCCCCGGCGACGCCGCCGGCGGCCGGGGCGAGCGCGCTGATGCGCCCGGTCGCCTCCAATCCGTCCATGCCGGGCATGCGCACATCCATGAGCACCACGTCGGGGCGCAGCGTCTCGGCCAGTGCGACCGCCTGCGCGCCATCGCCGGCCTGACCGACGACCTCCATATCCGGCTGCGAGCCGATGACCATCGCGAAGCCGGCGCGTACCAGCTCCTGATCGTCGGCGATGACGACGCGAATCCTGTTGTGTTCGTTCATGCCCTCCACTGTATCCCGTCTACGACGGACATCCGGCCCGCCGACACCCTGAACGTTCCCTGAATCATCACGACGGCACGATGCCATCGTCACGCCGCCGTCATGGCTGTTTCATACGAATTGCGACGCGAACGGATCCACCAGCGTCGCAATCCGCATGCAACGGACGCGAATCTTACGAATAGCGACGCGAATCAGCCCGTCCGCGTCGCAATTGGTATGCAACGGACGCAAATCTTACGAATCCCGTCGCAAACAGTCCGTCCAGCGTCGCAATCTACATGCCGGACTGCGGTTCCATACGAATCACGACGCACGATGATGCGACGAGGGCCCGGGCGCCCGGTTCCATCGGAGGAATCGGACACCCGGGCCCTGTCATATCGACCGGGCGGAGACCCGGTCCCGGATCAGGCCTCGGCGAGCGCCTCGACCGGGGGCGTGCGCACGGCGCGGCGGGCGGGCGCGACGCTGGCGACGAGCGCGGCGATCGCGGCCACGGCGAGCACCGTGCCGTTGGCGGTCCATTCGAACGGGAACACGACCTGACCGTACAGGCTGAACACCATGTAGGAGCCGAGCCAGCCGAACAGGGTGCCGACGATCACGCCGACGACGCCGGCGACGAGCGACAGCAGCAGCGCCTCGACGGCCAGGGAGCGGCGCAGCTGGCCGCGGGTCATGCCGATGGCGCGCAGGGTGGCCGATTCGCGGGTGCGTTCGATGACGGACAGGCTGAGCGTGTTGGCCACGCCGACCAGGGCGATGAGCACGGCGACGGCGATCAGGCCGACGAGGAGCGCCATCATCGCGTTGATGCTGTTCTCCCAGGTGGCGCGTTCGGCGATGGGGCCGGTGACCTGCACGTCGGCGGCGCCGGAGAACGCGTTCTGCACGCCGCTGAGCGTGTCGTTGAGCGTGGTGCCGGCCTTGTCGGCGTCGACGCTCATGAGCAGCATGTGCATGTCGGCGGCGAGGCGATGGTCGGTGAAGTGGTCGGCGGAGACGAAGGCGACGAGGTCGTAGCTGCCGGAGACGCGGCGGAAGTCGGCCTGGACCGGCTTGAGGGTCAGCGGCTGGCGTTCGGCGGCGGTGCCGGCGGACGAGTCGGCGGAGTCGGTCGAGTCGGCGCCGCCGCTTTCGCCGCCGGGGTATTCCTCGGTGAAGGTGGCGTCGTCCTTGCCGAACGCGATCTTCTTGCCGCTGAACGCCGAGTAGGTGGACATGATCACGTCGTCGCCGTCGATGGTCGCCGAGCCGAGGTCGGCGTGCATGACCATCTTGAGTTCGTCCACGCTCCTGACGCCGACGAGCAGCACGCTGAGCGCGTCGCCGTCCTTGTCGGTCGTGTAGCGCAGGGTGGCCGGCGCGTACACGGCGTGCGTGACGCCCTTGACCTTGCCGGCGTCGTCGGCCTGTCGTTCGGTCATGTCGCTGCCGATGGCGACCATGTCGACGCTGTAGCGGGTGGCGAGCGCCTCGCCCATCGTCTGCTTGGCGCTGGTGGCACCGGTGGCGATGGTGGCGACGAGGGTGACGCCGATGAGGAGCGCGGCGCCGGTGGCGGCGACGCGGCGCGGGTTCTTCTGGATGTTGGCGTGGGCGATCGTGGCGCTGGGGCCGACCTTGGCGACGATGCCGCCGACGCCGCGCATGAGCCGGGGCATCCAGAACGCGGCGGACAGGACGAGCGCGACGAACACGAGCGCGCATCCGCCGATGGCGGCGAGCAGGACGAGCGAGTAGTTGCCGGTGGCGAGCGAGTCGCGGCCGGCGGTCATCTCGTGGATCTGCCATGCGGCGAGCGCGGCGGCGATCACGCCGATGAGCGCCATGGCCACGGAGGCGATGAGGCGGATGCGCCCGGCGCGGCGGGTGTCGGTCAGTTCGATCGGGCGCAGCGCTTCGAGCGGGGTGACGGCGGTCGCGGACCGGGCGGAGCCGATCGCGGCGAGGACGGTGACGACGATGCCGAAGGCGAGCGGCACGACGAACACGGGCCAGCTGGCGACGAACCGCATGTAGAAGCCGGTGGCCTTCATCAGGCCGGACGCGCACAGCGCGGCCATGAGCCCGCAGCCGGTGACGGTGCCGAGGATCGAGGCGACCAGGCCCAGCACGCCGGCTTCGAACAGGACGGATGCGTACAGCTGGCCCTTCTTCGCGCCGATGGTGCGCAGCAAGGCGAGGGTGCGGCGGCGCTGGGCGACGAGCACCTGGAAGGTGTTGGCGATGACGAGCGCGGCGACGAGCAGGGCGAGGATGCCGAAGCTGAGCAGGAACGTGGTGAACACGCCGGTGCCGGCGGAGTCGGTGAGTCCGTCGACCATCATGCGGTCGAGTTCGGCGCGGTCGATGAGCCGGTAGTCGTCCGGCAGCAGCACCTCGACCTTGTCGATGGCCTGCTTGGCGGCGATGTCCGGCCGGGTGCCGTCGGCGCCGGCGCCGGGGATGTCGAGCAGGTATGAGAGGCAGATGATCTCGTCGAACGAGCCGACGCCGTTCATCGCGGCCATCGCGTCGTCGGAGAGGACGGATGCGCCGCCGTAGTACGAGTAGGAGCCGTCCGGGTCGTCGGTCAGGCCGGTGACGCGCAGGGTCATGGGGTCGGCCCAGAGGGAGGTGACGGTGACGTCGTCGCCGATGCCGACGCCCAGCTGGGAGGCGACGCCCTTGGGCAGGGCGATGCCGCCGTCGCCGTCGGGCTGGGCGCCGTCGGCGACGTCCACCGGCAGCAGCTTCGCGTCGGCGGACGTGGCGACGGCCATGCCGCTGACGTGCACGTCGCCCTTGGAGACGACGATCTGGGCCGTGGCTTCGGCGCGCACGCCGGCCACGCCGTCGACGGCGGCCATCTGGTCGAGGTGGAAGTCGCCGACGGTGCGCTCGTACGCGGTCTGAATTCGTTCGTCGGATGCGTCGGAGGGCAGGTCGGCCATGACGGAGAAGTTCGCCTCGCCGTACTGGGCGGTCCTCTGGCGGGCGAGCGCGTCGTTCATCGAATTGCCGAACAGGAACGTGGCGGCGATGAACGCGGTGCCGATGAGGATCGCGATGCCGGCGGGGATGAGCATGCGCATGTTCCTGCGCATGAGCTTGAGCGTGATGGAGAACATGACGGAGCCTCCTTAGCGGCCCATCGCGCGGGTGGCGCGTTCGCGTTCGGCCATGAGCAGCGCGTTCATGCGGTCGGCTGTGGGCGCGTCCTCGTCGGCGACGATGCGGCCGTCGGCGAACACGATCGCGCGGTCCGCGTACGAGGCGGCGACCGCGTCGTGCGTGACCATGATGATCGTCTGGTTCAGCTCGCGCACGGAGCTTTTGAGGAAGCTGAGCACTTCGGCGCTGGACACCGAGTCGAGGTTGCCGGTCGGCTCGTCGGCGAAGACGAGCGACGGCTTGGAGATGAGCGCGCGGGCGATGGCGACGCGCTGCTGCTGGCCGCCGGACAGTTCGTTGGGGCGATGGTCGAGGCGGGAACGCAGGCCCAGCGTGTCGACGAGCATGTCGAACCAGGCGCGGTCCGGCTTCTCGCCGGCGAGCGTGAGCGGCATGACGATGTTCTGTTCGGCGGTGAACATCGGCAGCAGGTTGAAGCTCTGGAAGATGAAGCCGATGCGGTGGCGGCGCAGCAGGGTGAGCTGGTCGTCGTCCATGCGGGTGATGTCGGCGCCGTCGAACACGATGCGGCCGGACGTGGCCGAGTCGAGGCCGGCGAGCGTGTGCATGAGCGTGGACTTGCCCGAGCCGGACGGGCCCATGATCGCGGTGAAGCGTCCCTTCTCGAAGCGCACGTTCACGCCGCGCAGCGCGTGCACGGCCGTGTCGCCGCTGCCGTAGTCCTTGACCAGGTCGATCGCCTCGATGGCGGTCGGATTGCCGTTGCCTTCCATGATGAAGCCCTCTCGTCGTACGTGCCGGGGCGCTTCCCCGGCTGATGATGCCACGGTACGCCGGCGGAGGGGTGCGGCGGCATCGTGCGGCGGGCTGAACCGCGGCGGGCATGACGAGGCCCCGTCATCCCGAAGGATGACGGGGCCGGTCGGGGTCGTGCCGGGAGCGACGGTCCGGGGTCGATGGGCCCGGCGGGCCGACGGGTCGGCGGGCAAGCGGGTCAGCGGGCCAGGCCGGAGGCGCGCACCGCCTCGAACGCGCCCTTGAGGTCGTCGAGGATGTCCTCGATGTTCTCGGTGCCGATCGACAGGCGGATGGTGCCCTGGTGGATGCCCTGGTCCTCGAGCTCCTCGGCGGTCTCCTGCGAGTGGGTGGTGGACGCGGGGTGGATCACCAGGCTCTTGGCGTCGGCCACGTTGGCCAGCAGGCTGAACAGGTGCAGGTTGTCGATGAAGACGCGCGCCGCGTCCTTGCCGCCCTTGATGTCGAACGTGAAGATCGAGCCGCCGCCGTTCGGGAAGTACTTCGTGTACAGCTCGTGGTCGCGTCGGCCTTCGATGCTCGGGTGGGACACGGATTCGACCTCGGGCACGGTGCGCAGGTAGTCGACGACCTTGAGCGCGTTCTCGACGTGGCGTTCGACGCGCAGGGACAGCGTCTCGACGCCCTGCAGCAGCAGGAACGCGGCGAACGGGCTCAGCGTGGCGCCGGTGTCGCGCAGCAGGATCGCGCGGATGCGGGTCACGAACGCGGTGCCGCCGAGCGCCTCGTAGAAGTTCAGACCGTGGTAGCTCGGATCCGGCTCGGTGAGGGTCGGGAACTTGCCCGGCACGGCGGCCCAGTCGAAGTTGCCGCCTTCGACGATGACGCCGCCGAGGGTGGTACCGTGGCCGCCGATGAACTTGGTGGCCGATTCGACCACGACGTCGGCGCCGTGCTCCAGCGGGCGGAACAGGTACGGGGTGGCGAACGTGTTGTCGACGATCACCGGCAGATGGTGGCGGTGGGCGATCTCGGCGATGGCCTCGAAGTCGGGCAGGTCGGCGTTCGGGTTGCCGAACGTCTCGAAGTAGACGAGCTTCGTGTTCTCCTGGATCGCTGCCTCGAAGCTGGACGGGTCCTCGGTGTCGACGAAGGTGGTGGTGATGCCGTCGCGCGGCAGCGTGTGGCGCAGCAGGTTGAACGTGCCGCCGTAGATGTTCTTCGCGGCGACGATGTGGTCGCCGGCCTGGGTGATGTTGCGCACCGCGTATTCGACGGCGGCGGCGCCCGAGGCGACGGCCAGGCCCGCGGTGCCGCCTTCGAGGGCGGCGATGCGGTCCTCGAACACGCCCTGCGTGGAGTTGGTCAGACGGCCGTAGATGTTGCCCGGGTCGGCCAGACCGAAGCGGGCCTCGGCGTGGTCGAAGTCGTGGAACACGTAGCTGGTGGTCTGGTAGATCGGCACGGCGCGCGCGTCGGTGGCCGGGTCGGCGTGCTCCTGGCCCACGTGCAGCTGCAGGGTCTCGAAACGGTAGTTGTGCTTCGCGTCGCTCATGATCGTCTCCTTCATGGGTGGGGTGTTCGTGTCGTTCTCCCCCGCCGGCCGGTCCGGTGCCGCCGGCCCGTCGGGGTTGCTGGTTTCACAGGCTACGGGGACGACGCGCCCCGACGCAAGCCGGACGTTATCGCCGTTGCCTATACCCCCTTATCAACCCTTGCGGCGATTGGGTTCCGGGGCGGTGGGGAACGTCGGAAAACCTCGTCCCGGCGCCGCGACACGCCGTATTCGGACGGCCGGAGCGCGATTCGGAACGCGGACGGAACGCGCATCCGGCCACGAGCCGCGCTACAGTCGTGACCGTCCTCAACGAAAGGCGAAAAGACCATGAGCGAAGACGTCGTTCTCTACGACCGCAACCCCCTGTACATTCCCCGCGTCGCCGCCGTGCACGACATGTGCGGCTACGGCAAGTGCTCGCTGACCGCGGCCATCCCGATCCTGTCCGCGGCCGGCTGCGACGTGTGTCCGGTCCCCACCGCGCTGTTCTCCGCACACACCAAGTACGAGACGTTCACGTTCCACGACACGACCGACATCCTGTCCGGCTATCTGGATGCGTGGCGCGCCGAGAACGTGGATCTCGACGGCGTGTATTCCGGCTTCCTCGGCTCGGCCGATCAGGTGGCGCTCATCCAGCGTCTGTACCGCGAATACCCGCACGCGCTGCGTCTGGTCGACCCGGTCATGGGCGACGGCGGCGTGATGTATCCGACGTACACGGCCGAACTGTGCGAGGCGATGGGCGCGCTGGCCGACGGCGCCGACGTGCTCATGCCGAACCTGACCGAGGCGTCGATCCTCACCGGCCGCGACTATCAGGGCCAGGACCTCGACGATGCCGCCGTGGACGTGACGCTCGACGCGCTGCTCGCGCTGGGCGCGAAGAACGTGGTGCTCAAGGGCATCGACCGCGGCGACGGCCTGCTGCGCAACTACGTCGCCTCGGCGTCCGTCGGCGTCGCAGGCAAGCTCGAACTGGCCCACGAGAAGCTGCCGTACATGATCCACGGCACCGGCGACGCGTTCGCGTCCGCCCTGTGCGGCGCGGTCCTCGCCGGCCGCGGCCTGGGCGAGTCGGCGCACATCGCCGGCGAGTTCGTGCGCGACGCGATGGCCAGCACCCGCAACCAGCCGAACTTCGAGGAGCGCGGCGTGAGCTTCGAGCTCAACCTCGGCGCGCTCACCGGCCTCGTGCGCCGCTGATCCCGTCCGCTGCGCATTCGTTTCCGACCCGGCCCCGGAGGCCGGTCATGCCGTTCCATCGCATGACCGGTCTCCGGGGCCGCCGTGCATCCCGGCCGCCCCGACCGACGGCATCCATCCGACCATTACGACCAACCGACCGCCCGGCAGTGTCCGGACGGAGCATCATTCCACCGGTTTGAGCGCGATGCGCCGCTTCGAGACGAGCCGCTGCGGGTCGAGATAGTCGTCCTTGGACCGTCGCACGCCCCAGTGCACGCATGCGTCGTCGCAATGGTCCGACTTCCCGTCCGACCGGGCGAACGGCTCGCCCCGGAGCACCGACGCGCCGACGTCCAGATCCGTTGCCGCCGGCTCGAACGACGACGTCATGCCGTTGCCGTGGTTGAGGCTCACGACCGACTTGCCGCCGACCTTGCCGGCGAACGACACCGTGCCGTCGGCCGGTGCCGTCAGCTCCGTCCCGGCCTCGGCCTCCAGATCGACGCCGCGATGGCCGGCGAGCCATCGCTGCTCCGGTTCGTCGAACGGCGACGTCACCTTGGGCCGTTCCACGGGCCATGTCATCACCGTCGTGCATCCCGTTTCCGGTACGGCATCATCCGCCCGCACCGGCATCCCCGTCATGCCGCCGGTCAGCGTGCAGGCGAGCGCGCCGGTCGCACAGAGCGACGCGGTCATCATCCGCCGTCGTTCGTCCCCTCGGCGGCGTTCCCGCTCCCGCCGGCGCATCCGCTCCCGTCGACGCGCGTTCATGCGTTCCTCGGACCTGTCCATCGTTCCCCCGTTTCCCCGTGCGACCGCGCCCGTGCCGATCGCCTTGACGACTGCGAGGGTTTCTCCCCCGAGCCGTGACTCCACCTTGCCGTATGGGAGGGAGCCGTGTCCAGCCGGATCGGGGTATGTGGTCGAAAGCTCCGAGTTATCCACATGCCCGCCGATATGTTGTCCGGAACCGGAACCGATGGTATGCGTCGCCGCACAGCCGGCGGCGCGCATCATGGAAAACAAAAAGCCCCTCGGTCTCCCGAGGGGCTTCGCATGGCTCCTGCGACTGGGCTTGAACCAGTGACCGTCCGATTAACAGTCGGATGCTCTGCCAACTGAGCTACGCAGGAATATTCAATTATCAACCGGAACCGGAGTCCCGACCGAAGCTCCTGCGACTGGG
>NZ_QXGK01000023.1 GCF_003952945.1 Bifidobacterium samirii | reverse complement strand
GGCGGCCTGAGCGCCACGACGAACACGCCGGACGCCGCCGGCAGGGCGGAGCGTGCCCATAACGCCCGGTCCGTGAACCGACACGTCGACCACCTACAGAGTTGACAAAAACATAGGAACACCCCCCCATCTACACTGAAGTAATCCGCAACGGTGCGGACGATATAGACGAAGAAGTCACAATGAGCAAAAGCAAGCATATGGTTTTGGTGGGCGTCATCGTGATAATGCAACGGCTTCGCGCCGTCGTGGCCGCAGCTGCGATTGTGGCTGCGGCCATGCTGCTGGGATCGTGCGGGATGCCGCAGGGGACGGGTGACGGCGGGACGAACGACGGTACGGCATCCGGCGGGGAACGTTGGGCGTCGTCGCTGTCGGAGCTTGCGCAGATGCGGCTGGATCTGTACGGCGAGGAGATGAGCGGCAAGCAGCGTGCCGTGGTGGAGTCCGTGGTCGAATCGGGGGAGATCTCCGCTGCCGATTATGAATCGGCGTTGTCCGATTACCGTCAGTGCATGCTGGACCTCGGCTACAAGGAGATCGTATTCGTTGACGTGGGCAAGGGACTCAAGGTCGAGACCGTGCATCAGTCCGGTACCGCCGAGCAGGAAATGAAGTATGGCGAGGACCGGGTGGCCTGTTCGGCGCTTCATTCGTTGGACGTCGAAACGTTGTACGAAAACCAGGTCGGCAACGTCACGCTGATCAAGGACCAGTACGATGCGGTCGCGGACTGTCTGAAGCGCGATGGATTGGTGGACGGATCGTATACGGGGAAGCAGTTCAAGGCGGAGCTTGACGAATACCATGACACGTATTCGCCGGATGAGAATCCCGGAGCCTGGCCCTACTCGTATGCGCAGGACCGGGAGTCCGATGCCGTCGCATGCAAGGTCGCCAACGGCATAACCGAAACCGACGGCACCTGGCCCCGTGAGCAGTTGTGGTGACATCTCCGATACATGCCCGATACTGTCCGGTAAGCCATCCCTCCCGCTCGGCAAGGCGTCCTGACGGGTCGGTTCGCGTCGTTGTTCGTTCATGAATCCGAGTTGACATACGGGTTGCGACGTGGGGCGGTTGGTTTGCGTCGCAATCCGTATGGATTTTGCTGTTCCTGAACGGATTGCGACGCTGGGATGTCGGTTTGCGTCGTTGTTCGTTAGGACTCGCCGGAGCGGTATACGGGTTGCGACGCTGGGTGGGTGAATTCGGCGGGAGCCGGTAGGGTGGGGGCCATGACCGGACTGTTCGTATCATTCGAAGGCGTCGACGGCGTGGGCAAGACCACGCAGGTCGAACGGCTGCGCGCGTATTTCGAGGCCCGCGGACGCGAAGTCGTCGTCACCCGCGAACCGGGCGGCACCGAACTGGGGCGCGCGATCCGGCAGATGCTGCTGCACGGCGTCGGATCGTCGTCCGCCGACATCGCGCCGCGCGCCGAAGCGCTCCTGTTCGCCGCCGACCGCGCCCAGCACGTCGCCGAGACGATCCGACCCGCACTCGATCGCGGCGCCGTCGTCATCACCGACCGCTACCTCGACTCGTCGCTCGCCTATCAGGCCGGCGGCCGCGAACTGACCGCCGACGACATCCGCGGGCTGAGCATGTGGGCCACCGGAGGCCTGCTGCCGGCGCGCACCTACCTGCTCGACATGGATCCGGCGCTCTCGCACACGCGACTGCAGCACAGCGCCGACCGCATGGAATCCGCCGGCGATGATTTCCAGCGGCGCACCCGTCAGGCGTTCCTCGACCTTGCCGCCGACGATCCCGCCCGATTCCGCGTCATTGACGCCGCCCAGCCGATCGACGCCGTCTGGTCCGCCATCGCCGACGACATCGCCGCGCTGGAAGCGGCGGCGTCCGTCGCGGCCGCCGTCGACCCGCGGACGGAGGCGTGACGATGAGCGTATGGGATGCGATCGTCGGCCAGCAGGCCGCCGTCGAACAACTGAAGACCATCGCATGCGGCGATCCGAAAGCCATCGCGCAATCATGGCTCATCTGCGGGCCAGCCGGATCGGGACGCGGCGCGGTGGCGCGCGCGTTCGCGGCCGCGCTCAACAGTCCCGACCACGGTCTGGGTGACCAGCCGACCGGCGTCACCCGGCAGATCCTCGCCGACGCGCACCCCGACGTGAAGACGCTCGCCACCGACAAGGTGACGATCGGCATCGACGACGTGCGCGAGCTGATCGGCCTGAGCGAGCAGATGCCGAGCACCGCGCCGTGGCGCGTCATCATCATCGAGGACGTGGACCGCATGCTGGAACGCACCACGAACGTGCTGCTCAAGGAGATCGAGGAGCCCAGCGAGCACACGATCTGGCTGCTGTGCGCGCCCAGCGCGCAGGACGTGCTGCCGACGATCCGATCGCGCACGCGCATCGTCAACCTCGCCGTGCCGTCCACGGACGCGATCGCCGAGCATCTCATGCGCGACGTGCTGCCGGGGGTGAAGGAGACGGAACGGTTCGACCGGGCGGTCGCGGAGCGGGCCGCACGGCTGAGCGAAGGCAACATCGAAGCGGCCGTCCTGTATGCGAAGGACGAGCGCATGCGCACCGACCGCGACGAACTCGTGGCGGGCGTGCTGCGGCTGTCGCGCGCATCCGACGCGATCGTGCTCGCCGGCGAGCTCAACGACAGTGCCAAGGCGCAGGCCGAAGCCGAGGCCGGAAGACTCGTCGCGCATGACGAGGCCGAATTCCGCCGCATCAACGGCCTGGGCGCGGACGACCGCATCCCCACGAACCTGCGCGGCGCCTACAACCAGATCGGCAAGAAGGACGAGGTCAAGCGGCGCACGACCCGACTGATCCGCGACGTCATCGGCCGTGGACTCGATGCGGTAGCCAGCGTCTACCGCGACGTGGCCGTGCTGCAGAACGATGCGGAGCCGTCGGTCGGCCTGATCAACGTCGAGCATCGAGCCGCGATCGGAGAACTCGCCGCGCGCCTCGACCGCGCGGCCGCGGTGCGTCGACTCGACGACATCGCCGTCGCCCGCCGCCGTCTCGCCGGCAACGGCAACCAGCTGCTCGTCCTCGAATCCCTCTTCTGCGCGCTCCTGCCCTGACCGCGGCCGGCGCCGGCCGTTGCCCCGGTATGCTGATGGTTCCAATGTCGATTGAATTTGGGGGACGATGATGACTGTCGAGGATATTGCGCTGTACCGGTCGGATGATGGGACCGTCCAGCTGGAGGTCAGCGTGAACGGGGACACCGTGTGGCTGACGCAGGCGCAGATGGCGGAGCTGTTCGGCACCGGGTCTCCGGCCATAACCAAGCATGTGAAGAACATTCTCGCCGATGGCGAGCTGGACGATTCAACCTGTTCCAAAATGGAACAGGTTCGGCATGAGGGTTCCAGAACGGTCAAGCGCATGGTGAACGTGTACAACCTGGATATGGTCATTTCAGTGGGATACCGGGTCAACTCGAAACGTGCCACCAGTTTCCGTCGCTGGGCGACGGGCGTGCTGCGCCGATACCTGATGGACGGCTACGCGGTCGACGAACGGCGGCTGGAACAGCTGGGAAAGGTCGTCGGCATCCTCGCCCGCAGTGGCGACCGGCTGGCGTCCGGCATCGCGGACGTCGTGTCGCGATACCTGCCGGGATTGGACATGCTCCGCGACTACGACGCGCACGAGCTGGCTCCCGACCCCCGGACCAGGCCGGTGTGGGAGATCACGCTTGACGACGTCCGGCATATCGTGGGGCAGCTGCGGGCGGCATACCCCGACGACGCGCTGCTCGGACAGGAGCGGGGCGACGCGATCGAACGCATCATCGGCGCGGTCTACCAGAGCTTCGCCGGTCAGGATTTGTATCCGACGGTGGAAGAGAAGGCGGCGCACCTGCTGTACTTCACGGTGAAGGACCATCCGTTCGCCGACGGCAACAAACGCATGGCCGCCGCGCTGTTCGTGAGCTTCCTCGAACGGAACATGGATTCGTTCGTCGAGGATCGGCGTCCGCGGATCGGCAACAACGATCTCGCTGCGATCACGCTGCTGATCGCGGTCAGCGACCCGGGGGAGAAGGATCTCATGATCGATCTGGTGGAACGCATGCTAACCGTGGAAGGCCGCCGATAGCGCGTCACGGCATGCGGGCGCGGCGTGGTCACACGGCTGAGGGATACTGGGGGACATGCGCATTTCAGCTGATTTCACGGTGGTACCCGACGACTTCGCCAAAGCCGCCGCGCCGGAGTACCGCACGGGCGGCGTGCCCGTCATCTCCTTCCCCTTCTACGTCGACGCGATCGACCCGGAAGTCCGCTATCTGCACTGGGCGCTGACCGACCCCGATTCGATCCCCGTGTGCGGGTTCGAATGGATCCACTGGACGGTCGCCAACCTGCCGATCGACGCGCTCATGTACGACTTCAACGACTCGCACGCGCTGTCGATCCCGCCGGACTTCTCCCGGCAGATGCCCGCGATGATCCCGGAGGCGGTGCAGGGCCGCAACTCCTCCGCCAGCCATTTCGTGGGACGCGAGAACGATCCGGCCGTCATCATGCGGTACAACGGACCTCAGCCGCCGGACAAGGACCACGAATACCACCTGTGCGTGTGGGGCACGCGACGTCCGCTCGGCGGCCTCAACCAGGGATTCTGGCTCAACGAGCTGTTCCACGCCCTGCGCGACTGCGGCGAATCGCCCGATCAGGGTGGCATCTTCGTTACCGGACGCGCGTAGGCGCGTCGGCGCGCGGGCGGCCGCCGAACGCGTTCGCGCGGCCGCCCGCGTCATCGGCTCGGCCGCATCACCCGCACCATCCGACATCCATCCAGCAACCACCCCACGGAAAGGAAACACAGCACCCATGGCCTGCACCACGATCCTGGTCGGCAAGGACGCCAGCTACGACGGCTCCACGATCATCGCGCGCAACGAGGATTCGCCCAACGGCGAGTTCACCCCGAAGCGCTTCGTCGTCGTCACCCCCGACGAGCAGCCGCGCCGCTACCGCAGCGTCCTGAGCCACGTCGAAATCGACCTGCCGGACGATCCGATGCGGTACACCGCCGTGCCGAACGCGGACCTCAAGGAAGGCATCTGGGGCGAGGCCGGCGTCAACGAGGCGAACGTGGCGATGAGCGCCACCGAGACGCTCACCACCAACGAGCGCGTGCTCGGCGCCGACCCGTTCGTCGAGCTGGTCCCCGCGCGCGGTCGGGAAGGCGAGGACGGCTACGTGCCGGAGGTGCCGGGCGGCATCGGCGAGGAGGACTTCCTGACGCTCGTGCTGCCGTACGTGAAGACCGCGCGCGAGGGCGTGCGGCGCCTCGGTGCGCTGCTGGAGCAGTACGGCACGTATGAGATGAACGGCACCGCGTTCTCCGACGCGGACGAGATCTGGTGGATGGAGACCGTGGGCGGCCATCATTGGATCGCCAAGCGCGTGCCGGACGAGGCGTACGTGACCATGCCGAACCAGCTGGGCATCGACGAGTTCGACTTCGACGACGCGCTGGGCGAGCAGGAGGGCCACATGTGCTCCGCCGACATGGCCGAGTTCATCGCCGACAACCATCTCGACCTGTCCGTCGAGACGACCAGCCCGTTCAACCCGCGCGACGCGTTCGGCTCCCACTCCGACTCCGACCACGTGTACAACACGCCGCGCGCCTGGTGGATGCAGCGCTTCCTCAACCCGTACGACGAGACGTGGGACGGCCCCGACGCCGACCATCGCCCGGAGAGCAACGACATTCCGTGGGCGCGCCAGCCGGAGCGCAAGATCACGATCGAGGACATCAAGTACGTGCTGTCCGGCCACTATCAGGGCACCCCGTACGACCCGTACGGCAAGCTCGGCGACGAGCGCACGCGCGGCATGTACCGTGCGA
This sequence comes from Bifidobacterium samirii, assembly GCF_003952945.1. GTDB lineage: Bacteria > Actinomycetota > Actinomycetes > Actinomycetales > Bifidobacteriaceae > Bifidobacterium > Bifidobacterium samirii. The sequence continues at coordinate 32,413 of NZ_QXGK01000023.1, read as the reverse complement.
TCGGCATCAACCGTCAGAGCCAGCTGGCCGTGCTGCAGATCCGCCCGTACCGTCCGCAGGCCGGCCGCGCGATCCAGTGGATGGCGTACGGCTCCAACCCGTTCAACACGCTCGTCCCGTTCTACCCGAACGTGAACGCGACCCCGGAGTATCTGGAGGCCACCACCACGCGCGTGACCACCGAGAACTTCTACTGGGCCAACCGCGTCATCGCCGCGCTGTGCGACGCCGCGTTCGCCGACACCGCGAACGCCGTCGAACGCTACCAGCAGAAGACCGGCGCGCTGGGCCATCGTCTCATCGCCGACACCGACGCCCTCGTCAACGCGATCGACGGCGTGTGGCCGGCCGACGACGCCGACGCGACCGTCGACGCCGCTGACGCCGACGAGATCGTCGACGACGCGGCCGCGGCCGGCGTCACCGATCCGTCCGCCGGGTACGACGACGCCGCTGACGCCGACTACGACGAGGACGGCGAGTACGCCGACGACCTCGCCGACGAGTCCGACTACGACGACGAGGACGACGTGATCACCGACGAGTTCGCCGCGGTCCGCACCGGCGTCGACGACGCCGACGACGAGCGCGACGTGCAGCCGATGACCCCCGACGAGATCGTCGCCGCGACCCGCAACGAGGCCGTGCGCGAGGCGCTGACCGCCGCCAACCAGCGGATGGCCGACCTGCTTCGCGAGGAGACCGACAAGCTGCTCGACTCGGTGCTGTACACCACCAGCATGACGATGAAGAACGGCTTCCACATGTCCGACTTCTGATCCGCATGCCGGCGTCCGGACGCGACGGACGCCGGCATGTGCGTTTCCCGGGCCGACTGTTGGGGCGTTCGGCCCGGGATTCCAAAAATCTCTGGGATTTCCCGGGATTTCCCGAGTTTTCCAAGATTTTCCCGACCTCACCGACCAACCAGGAAAGGAATCCAATGACCACCATCGAAGACTTCACCAGCCAGTACGGCCTGGTGCGCAAGATCGACGCGTTCGGCTTCATGGACCATCTCAAGGCCAACCCGGATGCGCCGCGCAAGCACGGCAAGATCGTGCTGGTCACCGCCGACACCCCGCTCAAGGCGTCGCGCGGCGAAGGCAAGACCACCACCACGATCGCGCTCATCGACGCGCTGCGCGCCCGCGGCATCGACGCGACCGCCGTGCTGCGCCAGCCGAGCATGGGCATCACCGCCGCCGGATCGAAGGGCGGCGCGTCGGGCGGCGGCAAGGCGTCGCTGACCCACCCCGAGCTGATCGACTGGGGCCTGTGCGGCGAGATGGCCGCCATCGCCGCCGCGCAGAACCTGCTCGTCTCCTTCGCCGAGAAGGCCGTCGACGAGGGCCGCCTCGACACGATCCTCGTGCCGCGCGTCTCCGAAGTGCCGTCGCGCTCGCTGCGCTCCATCACCGTCGACGCCGGCAAGAACGACGTCGCCGAGAAGGTCGTCCTCACGCCGACCAGCGAGATGATGCAGATCGTCGTGCTGTCGCGTTCGATGGACGAGCTGGGCCGCCGCGTCGCCGCGATGATCGCCGGCACCAAGGACGGCCATCCGGTCGCGTTCGGCGAATTCGTCGACCTGTGGCGCATCACCAACATGCTCGCCGACGCGGTCAAGCCGGCGCTCACCGAGACCGTCAACGGCTCGCCCGTGTACGTGCACGGCGGCCCGTTCGCGAATGTGTCCATCGGCATCCCGACGCTCGTGTCGGTGGAGATGGCGTGCGCGCTGCACGACGTCGTCATCGTCGAGGCCGGCTACGGCACCGACGCGGGCGCGCAGAAGTGGCTCGACATCGCCTGCCGCGAGTACGGCGCGCAGTGGCCGAGCGCCGCCGTGGTCGTCACCCGCGCCTCGACGTGGCGCGACGATCCGGAGCTCGCGTGGCGCTACCCGTTCCACGTCGACCGTCTCGAGAAGCTCGACATCCCCGCGTTCCCGCTGATCAACCTGTGGGAGGGCGAGGACGACCAGATCCCGGCGCTGCGCGAGACAGCCGCGTCGCTGGGCTTCCGCGAGCCGATCATGGGCAACCTGTTCCGTGACGGCGGCGACGGTCTGGCCGACCAGATCGACGCATTCGTGGACGTGCTCACGTCGGCTCCGATGCCGGCTGCGCGCGACAGCCACAAGGGCATGGCGCTGATCGAGAACATCAAGTGGGTCGCCGAGCACGCGTACGGCGTGCCGGCCGACCGCGTCGTGCTCAAGGACGGCTTCCTCGCGTCGGTGGGCGCGGCGAACACGCTGTGCGCCGAGGCGGGCCTGTCGCTCGACGACCTGGCGCTCGTCGCCGTCAAGTCCCCGGCCACGATGACCGACAACGACCGTGCGCCGGAATCCGAGCGCACCGTGACGCTCAAGAAGGTCGAGGTGCACGCCGGCGCCGGACTGGTCCACGTCAACCTGACCACGTCGCTGACCACCCCGATGCCGAAGATCGTCTGATTCTTCGGTTTCCGGGTTTCCGGGGTTCCGGGTTTCCGGGTCTGATCCGGGTCCGATGCAATCTGACTCCGGTCTGACTCCGAATCCCGGCCGGGCATCATACGAAAGGCCCCTCCGAAGCGGTTCATCCCGCATCGGAGGGGCCTTTCGCGTCGCAGCCTGTTTGCCGGACGGTCATCATATGCGGATTGCGACGCAAACCGGGCCGGGAGCGTCGTAATCCGCATACAGATCTGTCGGGCTGTACGAATTGCGACGCAAGGGGAGCCGCCGGCGTCGCAATCCGTTCATCAGGCGGCCGCGGCGTACGGATGGCGACGCGAACAGGGGAGACGGGTCAGGCGACGGGCCGGAACCCGGACTAGAAGTTGCCGCCGTTCCAGCCCCAGTCGGCGGTGGCGGTGTAGCGGATGTACGTGCGGTCGGCGGGGACGCCGAGGGTGCCTTCTAGCGCGGCCATGATGTCGCGGGTCATCTGCTCCCAGACATCGCGGCCCACGGCGCCGCGGCCGAGGATGTTGACCTCCACGTACGCGGCCGGCTGCGAGTCGTCGCCGCCGAAGTAGATCGGCATCTCGTCCTCGAACGGGCACATCAGCCAGCTTTCGGTCTTGCCGGGGACGGCGGTGACGGCCTTGCCGTACGCGGTCTTGAGCGCCTCGCGCTGCTCCTTGGTGGTCTTGACGGAGACGTGGGTGTGGATGACGGGCATGATGGCGTCCTTTCTGACGAATCGGATACGTGCGCCCAGTCTATGTCAGGACGGTCGGCGCAGGGCGGGGGAGTCCGTGATGTTTCTCGGAGGGCGGCGCGGTCGGGGGTCTCTGATGCAATGTTTCATTTTGAAATATTGACGTGGTGTCGGATGGCCGGCGGCCGGACGGCGTGGTTCCGCAGACGGCCGCCGACCGGTCAGCCGGGTGGTGTTAGATACCGAATGTGAAGAAACTCATTGCGCAGCTTATGAAATTCGGCATCGTGGGTGTCGTCGCGTTCGTCATCGACTGGGGCATCCTGAATCTGCTCGTCGGCGTGTTCCACATGCACAATGTGATCGCCGCGACCGTCTCGTTCATCATCTCCCTGATCTTCAACTATGTGGCGAGCATGAAGTTCGTGTTCAAGCATCGCACCGACATGGCCCGCTGGATGGAGATCGTGATCTTCGTCGCCGGCGCCGTGGTCGGCCTGCTCATGAACGACGCGATCATCTGGATCTCCACCTACGGCATGAACCATGACGCGTTCGTCTCGCAGCACGCCGAATACCTGCTGCGCACGAACGTCGGCAAGCTGATCGCCACCGCCGTGGTGATGGTGTGGAACTTCCTCATCCGCAAGTGGCTGCTCGACGACACGCACACCAATGCGATGAACCGGCTCAAGTCCGCCGAGAACCGTCTGACTCCCGAGGAGCTGGAAGCCAAGTGGGAGCACAGCTTCTCGCATCGTCTCGGCGTCTGGTCGCTGGAGCACACGCCCAAGGGCTGGCCCAAGTAGTCGGCGAATCGGATCCTCGGCAGCCCCCCTGCATGCGGAAGGCCCGCGTCGGACAATGACGTCCGCCGCGGGCCTTCGTCTACCGGCAGGACCTGCCGTCCGATACACGCCGCTCACACGTTGATCGCGGTCAGTTCCGGCTTCTCCGTGCTCGACTTGATCTGCCGGAATCCGACGAACGCGATCGCCAGCGACGCGAGCGCCAGCACCGTCACGACCATGAATCCGCCGTGCGATCCCATGCGGTCGATGAACTGTCCGGCGATCGCGGATCCGGCGGACGAGCCGATCGAGTTCATCGCGCCCATCCATGCGACGCCTTCGGTGAAGCGCGACGGCGGCACGAGATGCAGCATCAGCTGGTTGCCGTTGATCCAGGTGGGCGCCTGGCAGACGCCGATGATCAGGTAGATGAGCATGATCTTCCACAGGTGGTCGGCGAACAGGAACGAGCCGAGACCCACGCTCACGACCGTCAGGCAGAAGTAGAAGCGCTTCCACAGCGGGATCGTCCAGTTCTTCGCCCCGTACACGAGCGCGCCCACGAGCGAGCTGAACGAGAAGCAGGCGAACACGAATCCGGTGTACTGCTTCATATCCTGTTCGGTGGCGAACGCGATGATCGAGATGCCGGTGGCCGACTGGAACGCGCCCAGCGAGAACCAGGTGACGCATACGGCGAGCATGCCGGCGCTCCAGATCGACTCCTTGCGTCCGGCGCGCACGTCGGCGATGGCCCGGTCGACGGCGGCCTGCACCTCGTCAGGCGTCGCGTCGTCGCGTTCGGCCTGGGCGCGGGCGTGGTCGGCGGCCGCCTCGGCCTGCAATACGAGCTTGCGGGCGGCCTCGCGCTCGCGGTACTCGCGTCGCGTCATCCCGGCTTCGCGCGCGAGCCGCGTCTGCGACGGCGGTTCGGTCGACAGTTCGGTCAGGAACATGAGCGCGCCGATCACGACGCACACGCCGGTGAACGAGAACGCGACGATGCCGGACAATACGGCGAGTGTGGACGCGAGCGGATTGCCGACGACCCACATGCATTCGTCGAACACGCTCGACAGTGAGAACGCGCGGTTGGTGCGCTCGCGGTCGCCGCGCAGCAGGTGCGTCCAGCGGGAGCGGCTCATCGCACCCCACGGCGGGATCGACGCCATGAACGGCACGATGCAGAACAGCACCCAGGCGGGCACGCGCGCGGTGATGCACGTGACCATCGCGGTCGCGGCGACCATCCACACGGCGATCGTGGGGATCGACACCTGCCGCTGGCCGAACTTGTCGACGAGACGGCCCAGTATCGGCGCGAGGATGGCGAGCGAGATCGCCTGCACCGCGGTGAGCGCTCCCGCGAGCGAATAGTTGCCGTAGTAGTGCTGTACCGAGATCGTGATCGTCATGCCGACCATCGGGTAGGGCATGCATGCGATGACCGCGCCTACCGCGAATCGTGCGGTGTGCGGGATGCGCAGCAGTTCCGCGTACCCGCCGAACAGTTTACGGTTGATGTCCCGGATGGTGCCGGTGAGTTGGTTCGCCATGTGCGCCGCTCCTTTCTGCTCCGTGCGGACGTGGGGCCGCGCCGACGCTTGGCGTCGCGTCGGACGGTCGTGGAGATGGGATTGTGTCGGGTTGTGATGATCGTCTGCGATGGATCGGATGCGGGCATGACGGGGTCGCGTCCGCGCGCGGCGACTGCCGTCGTGCGTCGTCATCGTCATCGTCATGATGACGGCGACGCACGATGCCGCGGTGCCGTGCGGAACGCGGGAATCATCGGAAGTGTCTTTCGTCCGTATTCGACGGACCGGTTGAACCCTGCCGGACGCCCCTCTGCCGTGCCTTGGGTTTCAGCCGTGCGAATGCATGCGTTGCTCTTCACTTTTCTCAGACACGCATATTCTAACGACGGTCCCGGCGCGACACGCGGGCGTGCGACGCGGGATAATCGTCGGAGCGACATACCACGGTCCCGACCCGGGCCGCCCCGGCCCATGACCGTCGAAAGGAGACGACGATGCCCCGGACCACCATCCACTTCGTACGCCACGGCAAGGTCCACAACCCCGACCATCTGCTCTACGAGCGCCTGCCCGACTTCCACCTGTCCGACCGCGGCCTGCGCATGGCCCAGGCCACCGGCGCCTACCTCGCGTCCAACCCGGCCACCAATACCATCGCCGCCGTATACTCGTCGCCGCTCGACCGCACGCGCGAAACCGCCGGTGCGATCATCGACGCGCTCAACCGGGTGCGCGCCGACCGCGGCGAACAGCCGCTCCAGCTCGTCACCGACGAACGCATCATCGAAGCGTCCAACGAATTCCGCGGCAAGCGCATCGGCCACGGCGAAGGCGCGCTGTGGCGCAACGGCAACTGGCGGCTCATCATGAACCTGTGGAAACCCAGCTGGGGCGAAACATACCGGTCCATCGCCGCGCGCGTCGGCGCCTTCGCCCAGGAGAAGGCGCGGCAGCACGCCGGCCAGCAGATCGTCGTCGTCAGCCACGAATCGCCCATCTGGTCGTACCGCCACCAGCTTGAAACCGGACACCCCGAACACTGGATGTTCCTGCGACACACCGCGCTCGCCTCCGTCACGTCCATCACCTACGACAGCGACACCGGCGACGTGACCGACATCACGTACGCCGACCCCGCCGCCGACGTGCAGTGACGCCGTATCATGGCGGAAGGAACGACGGGCGGCCGGTCGGCCGGATGACGGTCGGCGGCTGACCGTCGATGCGACGGACGGCAATCAGGCAAAGGAGCGACATGACCCAGACAACGGACGAACGATGCAACCCGGATGAGGGCGCGGCGGCGATCGCGGCGCTCGCCGGCGATACGGCCGTGCGCGACGCGGCGCACGCCGGCGCGCGGCTCATCGCCCTATGGCCGCTCACCGACGCCAAACAGCTCGACAACGACGCCAAATACGCGGAGAACCTGCAGGTGCGCACCACCCGCATGATCGCGCGCGTCACCACCGGCCTCGACGTCACCATGCCCGACGCCGAATTCGTGTACGAAGGCGCCGACGAGATCCCCGGCCGCCCGCAGGAGGTCGTCGACGCGCTCCTCGCCGCCAACGACGCCTACGACACGATGGCCGACTACGGCGACGCGCTCGCCGGCGGGGACATGGACGGCGGCGCGGCCGATGCGGGTGCCGACGGCGCGGATGATGTCGCGGCCGATGGCACTGACGGTGCTGCGCATGACGTGACGGCCGACGGCACCGACGCGATCGTCGCCGCCGGATACGACGCGCTGTGTGACGCCGCCGACGCGATGGCCGCCGGCTGGACCGACGCCGTCGCCGACGCGGTCCACGCCGCGCTCGCCGCCGCCGTACCCGCGGCGTTCGCCGTCGCCGCCGACGGAGTTGCCGGTGATGCCGATGACGCTTCCGACGATGCTTCCGATGACTCGGACGGTGCGGAAACCGAGGATTCCGAGGAAACCGCGGAAACCGCGACACCCGCCGCGCTGGCCCGCCGCTTCGCCGCCGCGCTGGACGTATGCGACGCGCTGCTGACCGCCGTCGAACGCGCGGCCGGCGACGATGCGGAAGCCATCGCCGCGGCCGGACTGCCGGTGCTGCTGTTCGTCAACGAACTGCGCGAGACGCTCGGCGTGCCGCGCATCTGCCTTAATGAGGACGACTACCGCGCGCTGCTCGCCGCCCGCGCCGCCGCGCAGGCCGACGCCGGCGACGCCGACGGATCCGACGCCGCCCCCGCTGCCGCCGCCACGCTCGCCGCGACCGCGCGCGTCATCGCGCCGCTGGCCGCCGCCGAGTGGGCGCGCCACTACGAGGACGTCATGTGGGACCCGGAGGAGGCGAAGAAGCGCGCCAAGGAGGAGGACGAGCGCAAGAACAAGGAGGCACTCGCCGCCAAGTTCGCGCACGTCAAGGACGACCCCACCAAGCCCGCCGTCGAACTGTAGGCAAGTCGGACCGTAGGCAACGCAACGGCTCTTCGCATTGTGACGGGTAAGGGCCGTGCGGCTTCATTCGCCGTGGGCGGGAACGAACTCGATGAGTGAGGCCCCCGCAGCGGGCTTGTGCCGTCGGAGGCGGTACCTTCCAAGGCGAGGTTATGAAGCGATTCGCCATGTGAGGGGAAGAATCGGGGCCTTGCGCTCTTCTTTCTCCCATCTGAGGGGACGGTTTCCCCGGAGACCTCCTGCGTCGTTACGCTCTTTTGGCAAGAAACCCTTGGAATCCGGCCTTCGGTTCGGGGGAATCTTTCCCCTCAGAAAGCGGAATGAAGCGTGCAAGGCCCCGATTCTTCCCCTCGGATCGGAAAATCATGCGGATTTGACCGGCCGATGAAGTCGTACCGCCATTCTCATCAATCTGCGAAGGGGTAATACAACGGGGAGCTGCGCCCGACGTTCCGGGCTTCCAGCGTCGAGTGCGGCTCCCCGTTGTGCGTGACGGGAATCAGCCGTTGTATCCGGTCTGGCTGTTGCCCGCATCGGGCGTCTGAGCCGTCGGCTGGGAGTTGTTCTGGCCGGTCGTCGGATAGCCGGTGCCGTACGTCGGGGCGCTGGTCGGATAACCGGTCTGCTGATAGCCGCCATCCGGGTACGCGCCGCCCTGCGGGGAGTTCTGCGGATAACCACCGGCATATCCGCCCGCATACCCCTGATACGGCTGCTGATCCTTGTCGAAGCGTACGCCGGCCGGATCGGACCGCTGCGCCATGAGCACAATGTAGGCGATGCCGAAGCCGAGCGACACCAGCCCGCAGATCGCCATCAGGACGAGACTGCCGCCCAGCATCGAGGTCGCGCCGTCGCCGTATCCCATCGCGCCGATCGCCCCGACCAGCGCCACGCCGCCGAAGATCATGATGAAGAAGAGCGCAAGCACCATCACCACGTAGTACACGGCGAGGAACGTGCCGCGGCGGTTCGTGTCGTGCAGTCGGCGCACGCCGAGCGCGATGGTCGGCACGATCGTGGCGATGCTCCAGATGGTGGTCAGCAGCGACGAGTCGCCCTCGATCATGCCGAGCAGGAAATTGATGACGACCGCGCACAGCATCCACCACCAGAATTCACTGCGGGACGCGCGCCCGGAGAACGTCGCGTACTTCTTCCAGAACCGCAGGAACGCCTCCGGCAGCGGGCACCCGTAGTACGGCTTGTCGAGCGGCGGCGCGGCCATGCCGTAGGCGGCGGTTCCGTACGGGTTGCCGTCGTACGGATTGCCGTACTGGCCGTACGCGGGCGCGCCGTACTGTCCATACGGGTTGTACTGTCCGCCGGCCGCGTTGGGATCGTAACCGCCAGCTCCCTGCGGCGGCATCTGCGGATACGGGTTCTGCTGCTCATACGGCTGTCCGTACGGTTGGCCATACGACGGCTGAGTCTGATCTGCGGCAGGCTGCCTGTACGGCTGCTGGACCTGACCAGCAGCGTACTGTCCGTAGGCCGGCTGCCCATCCGATGGCCCGTTCGCGCCGGCGTCCTGCCGGCCCGCGAACGGATTGCCATACGACGGATCGGCTTGCGCCGGCGCATACTGCCCGTACTCGGGTTGTGCGCCGGCGGCGGCGGGGCCGCTCGCCGTCGCATCGCCGGGTGCGGTGTACTGCCCGTACTCGGGTTGCGGAATCGGGTTGAACGGGTTGGCCGGGGTCGCTGGATTGGTCTGATCGGCTGAAGTTGCCTGATTGGCTGGAGTGGTCTGATTATTCGGATTGGTCGGATCGCCGCCATCGTCGGCGGATTGCGGGGCAAACGGATTCGGATCGGTCATCGATCCTCCCTTCATGGCGTGTCGTCGTCGAATCGTCGGTTGACGAATCGGGCCGTTCTGCCCATTCTCTCACGACATCGCCGGCCGCGCCCGAATCCGCCTATCCGTTGTCGAACACCGGTCAGGAATCGGTGGACGACCGCGCGTCGTCCACCCCCCGAAATCGTCTGTCGCCGATCGTCGTATCGCGGATGCCGACGCTGCCGGAATCCGCGATGAATCCGATGCGGTCGTCAGATGATGTCCACGTCGCCGGCGCTCTTTGCCAGCCGACCGCTCACTCGCCTTCCGAACCGACGGCGATCGTATCGTCGTCGCCGAGCAGCAGCCGTTCGGCGAGCGAGATCAGCGCGAGCAGAATCGCGGTTTCGGCGATCACGACGACGGTCGCGGAGAAGATCAGCGGCGTGCGGAACGAATTGAACGCGGCCTGCAGCCAGATGCCCAGGCCGTTCATCGCGCCCAGGTATTCGGCCGTCGCGGCCGTGCCGAAGATGTACGCGGCGGCGATGCGCACGCCGCCGAACACCTGCCGCGCCGCAACGCGCATCTTCACATGCCACAGCGTCCACGCGCGCGTCGCGCCGCACGTGAGCGCCACGTCCTCGTAGAAGCGGGGGACGGCGGCCAGACCGCGCGCGGTCTGCACGGCGATCGGGAACACGCCGAACACGGCCACGATCACGATCTTGCCGAGCGGCTCGAACCCGAACCAGATCATGAACAGCGGCGCGATCGTGATGAGCGGCACCGTCTGCGCGGCGGCCAGCAGCGGGTAGAACGCGCGGTTGAGCGTGCGCGACAGGTACAGTCCCATGCCGATCAGCACGCCGGCGACGATCGCGATCGCGAAGCCGGCGAGCGCCTCGTACGTGGTGACCGCGGTCGCTGCCATCAGGTCCGGCCAGGTCGCCGCCATCGACGCGACGACCTGCGACGGTGCGGCCAGCACGCGTTCCGACACATGCCCGAACCGCACCGCCGCCTCCCAGATGGCCAGCAGGATGATGACGGCCGTCGCCGGCGGCACGATGCGCGCCGCGATGCGGTTGAGCGTGCGTGATGCGCGGTTCTGGATGGTGCTGTCCGATGTGGGGCGGGCAGCGCGCCGACGGATTGCGGTCATGTTGTCCTTTCGATGGTGGGCGTTGCGGCCGAGGCGACTGGCCCGATGCGCGGATGCGCGTGACTTCGCTCCGAGGATTATTCGGTTTCTTGGACTGGAGTCACGCAACGGGTTGGGGGAATGCAGGTGAGACCCGTCAACCGAGGTAGTCGTTGGTGGCGAGGTCGGTGGCCTGCGGGGCCTTGGCGGGGTTCTTGCCGTCGGCGTCCTGATAGGTGCCGGCCTGGTACTGGAAGTCGAGGTACGGCTGGGCGTCGTCGAAGTCGAGGATGCCGGTCACCTGCTGGTCGGAGCCGTCGGCGGAACCGGCATCGGCGGAACCGGCATCGGCGGAACCGGCATCGGTGGAACCGGCATCGTCCGCGGCATCCGCATCGTCATCGACCCAATACCGTCCGCGGATGATCTCCTGCATCGACGCGCGCACGAGCTTCGCATCGAGCTGCGCGGTCGACGCGGCGTCGACGAGCAGGTCGGCGGCCTTGTCGGGGTTGGCGAGCGCGTAATCGTAGCCCTTGCGCGTGGCGGCGAGGAACTTGCGCAGCGCGGCGGCGTGGCCGGCGTCGTCGAGCCAGGAGCGCTGGACCGCGAAGCCGAGCTGGTCGGGGTTGCCGGGCACGCCCCAGTCGGATGCGACGAAGCAGTTGAGCGCCGGGCCGTTCAGTTCGCTTTCGACGCCCTCCCATGTCGCGTAGAAACCGCCGAAGTCGCCCTTGCCGCTGGTGAGCGTCTCGAACGTGTTGGTGCCGGCGGTGGCGGTCTTGAACTCGCCGGTGCCGCCCGCATCCTTGATCATCTGCGTGACGACGGCGCTCTGTTCGGCGGATCCGAAGCTGACGAACGTCTTGCCGTCGAGGTCCTTGGGGGTGGTGATGTCGGTGCGGGAGGCGAGCGCGCACCAACGGGCCGTCTGCTTCTGCGTCAGGTCGAACACCATGGTCAGGTCGGCGCCCTGCGCGTCGAACGCGGCGACGTTGCTGAGCGTGGTGAAGCCGACGTCGGCGACGCCGTTCTCGACGCTGGTCTCGGCGCCGGCCTGCGCGGTCGGCAGGATCGTCACGTCGACGCCGGCGTCCTTGTAGTAGCCGAGCTGCTGCGCGACGTACAGGCCGATGTGGTTGGTGTTGGGCGTCCAGTCGAGCATGAACGAGATGGACGCGGCGTCGTTGCCGTCGACGCTCGCCGTGCCCGTGGTGCCGTTCGCGGTTCCGCCGCCGCAGCCGCCGAGCGCGGCGGCGATCGCGACCGCGCCGATCGCCGCGCCCGCCGTGCGTGCGGGATGGCGGACGGTCGTGCCGCCGGTCGTGCGGATGCCGTCGGCCGCGTGGATGCCGCCGATTGCGCGGCGGATTGCGGCCGTATGACGGACGGCGCCCGTGCCGCGGCCGACGGCAGCGGTCGTGCGGTCGGTCGTATGGCCGGCCGTGCCGTCGATGGTTTGGATGCCGTCGATGATGGTGCGGACGACGGTTCGGATGGGATTGTTCACCGGATCACCTTGCCTTTCGCGCGGTTACGCGTGCAGTTGCGGCCGGCGCGAGGAACGCGGGAAGGTGAGGAGCCCGCGCGACGCACCGACCGTCGCCCTCCCGTGCATGCGGAGCCGGGCCGTCTCCGGTCGGGGCCGCGATTCGCAATGCCTGCGCGGTGCCGTGCGACGTCCGGACGTGGTCGGGATGACCTGTCGGATGCCGGTTGCCGATTGCCGGATGGCTCCGTCCTCCGGATGATTCCGGCTGCCCGGGATATGGGCGCGACGATTGATGTGGGCACGGCTGCTGCCACCAACCGCGCGAACGCGCCCAGTATATGACCCCGGTCGCGACAGCGGAAGACGGCTTCGCTGCTCCTATGCGCATCCATGCCGTGTTTTCACCTCTTGGGCGAGGATTATCCACGGCCAACCTCCTGGTTGCCGCGCTGAACCGCCGTCAGCGAGAACAATCTTCGACTGGCTCCCTCAATTACCTCGCTGAGAACTCGTCAGCGAGGAGATTCCAAGGTTTACCCATACGGCTTCCTCTCTGTGGGCCCGTCAGCGATGATTATCCGAGGTTAGCTCTCTCGGTTGCCGCGCTGAGTTGCCGTCAGTGAGGCAAATTCCGGGTTTGCTCGTATGGTTGCCTTGCTGAGTGTCCGTCAGCGAGGAGATTCCGCGGGCAGCTCTCTCGGTTGCCGCGCTGAGACCTTGTCAGCGAGGAGAATATCCGGCTAGCTCATATGGTTGCCTCGCTGAGGTCCCATTAGCGCGGGGATTTCGTGGTTTACCCGTACATTTGCCTCGCTGAGTGTCTGCGAGCGAGGTGTTTCTTCGATGTGCTCGTATGATTCCCTCGCTGGGACGTTCATCAGCGAGGAGATTCCATGGGTGGTTCTCTCGGTTGCCTCGCAGAGAGCTCATCAGCGTGGAGATTCTAGGGTTTGCTCTTGCGGTTGCCGCGCTGGCGCCTTGTCGAGGGGGCTCTCGCCCGGGCAGCATACGGCAGCCCCGCTGGCATCCGGCGGCCGGCGGGAACGACTTCGATGATTGTTACCGATTTGATACCTGTTCTTCAGGTTGCACTCAGGTTTGTTCGTACCGGTATGCTATTCTGATTACTGGTATCGAACCGGTTTGAGGGTAGTGTGTTAAATCGGTCCACGTAGTATCGATAATGGTATCGATACTCATAGCGACAAACCGTCACGACAAGGAGGTGTCCGACGATGAACAAGGAAGTTACCGAGCGCGAGACCTGTGAGGACGAGGTCGAGGATTGGTCGGCCCTGTTCCTGGGATTGACTGCATAGCAGGGTTCCGCGAAACGGGATGATGGGGCGGTTCCGGCGCAGGGCGCGTCGGAGCCGCCCCGTTCGCATATCAGGGGTGTGCCGCGCGTCCAAAGGCTTCCCGGCTTCCCGTCCGTCCGCCCTCCCACGTCCCGCTTGCGCGGCACAATGGGGCGTTATGAGCGAAGCTGAAAACACCACCAACACCAAGCCCGAACTGCCCGCGAACGTGCGCGTGCGGTTCTGCCCGTCGCCGACCGGCACCCCGCACGTCGGCATGATCCGCACCGCCCTGTTCAACTGGGCGGAGGCGCGCGCCACCGGCGGCAAGCTGGTCTTCCGCATCGAGGACACCGACGCGCAGCGCGACTCCGAGGACAGCTACAACCAGATCCTCGAATCGCTGCGCTGGCTGGGCATCGAATGGGACGAGGGTATCGACGTGGGCGGCCCGCACGGCCCGTACCGTCAGTCCCAGCGTTCCGCCATCTACAAGGACGTCGCCGCCAAGCTGCTTGAGGCCGGCTACGCCTACGAATCCTTCTCCACGCCCGAGGAGATCGCGGCGCGCAACGTCGCCGCCGGCCGTCCCGAGGCGTTCGGCTACGACGGGTACGACCGCAACCTGACCGAGGAGCAGAAGGCCGCGTTCCGCGCCGAGGGCCGTCAGCCCGCCATCCGTCTGCGCATGCCGGACGAGGACGTCGCGTTCGACGATCTGATTCGCGGCCGCATCGAGTTCAAGGCCGGCTCCGTGCCGGATTACGTGATCGTCCGCCCGAACGGCGACCCGCTGTACACGCTGACCAACCCGGTCGACGACGCGATGATGGAGATCAACGTCGTGCTGCGCGGCGAGGACCTGCTGAGCTCCACCCCGCGCCAGATCGTGCTGTACCGCGCGCTCATGGAGCTGGGCATCGCCAAGGAGATGCCGCTGTTCGGCCACATGCCGTACGTGATGGGCCAGGGCAACAAGAAGCTTTCCAAGCGCGACCCGGAGTCGAACCTGTTCAACCACCGCGACGCCGGCTTCATCCGCGAGGGCCTGCTCAACTACCTCGCCCTGCTCGGCTGGTCCATCGCCGCCGACCGCGACGTGTTCTCGATGGACGAGATGATCGCCAACTTCGACGTGCGCGACGTGAAGGCCAACCCGGCCCGCTTCGACATCGACAAGGCGATTTCGATCAACGCCGAGCACATCCGCATGCTCGACGCCGACGACTTCCTGCGCCGCGCCGTCCCGTACCTGCATCGCGACGGCGTCGTGTCCGCCGACGAGTGGGATGCGCTGACCGACCGCGAGCGCGAGGTCCTGTCCGCGTCGGTCGAGCTGGTCCAGCCGCGCGTGCGCCTGCTGGGCGAGGTCGCCGGCATGGTCGGCTCGCTGCTGTCGACCGACGGCTACATCGAGCCGGACGATGACGCGCGCAAGACCCTGAAGGAGTCCGCGGGCGACGTGCTCGACAAGGCCGTCGCCGCGCTCGAGGCCGTCGACGAGGCCGATTGGAAGGCCGAGCCGCTGCACGAGCTGCTCAACAAGGCGCTGATCGAGGACGGCGGCTACAAGCCGCGTCTGGCGTTCGGCCCGGTGCGCGTGGCCATGTCCGGCCGCCGCGTCTCGCCGCCGTTGTTCGAGTCGATGGAGATCGTCGGCAAGGAGATCTCCGTGGCCCGTCTCAAGGGCCTGCGCGAGCACCTGTGACCCTGATCGCGGACGCGGGTTGCGCGGGCGGCTGCCTAGCTGTCCGGCGTGGTCGTTCCGTGTTGCCTGGGCGGCTGTCGTCCGGTTGCCTGATTGCCTTGATCGCTTGATTGCCTGATGGTTCGGCTGTCTGATGATCGTGCGTCTGCCGGTCCGGTCGCCTAGCCGCCTGCGATTCCATTGTTGTGTTTCGGCCCCTCTCCGGAGGGGCCGTTTGCGTATGATGCGGTCGTGTTGGCTGCCCCGTCAAGCCGTCGCCGACCGGCTTGTCAAGCGGGTGTTCACGATGCGACACGCCGTAGTTGACTTGCGGCACCGACTCCCGTATATTAAACACTCGTTGCGCAGTCACCTGCGGAACGGATAACTCAAGCCCCCATCGTCTAGCGGCCTAGGACTACGCCCTCTCACGGCGCCAACACCGGTTCAAATCCGGTTGGGGGTACGAACGGAAGAACCCCGGCTTCGGCCGGGGTTCTTCGTTTTCCAGCCTCGCTGAGGCGGTCTCTCCGGCGTTTTTAACCATGCCGTCTTGCGGGCAAAGAAGTTCGACGACGAGCTCTTCATGGGGGGTGTCCTGCCATGTGGCGACACGCCCGGAGTAGTCGTATAGAACGGCCGATGGTCTCCGATTTCGTGGATTGTGGCTCGGTATTGCGCGTTCCGTATGACTATCCCGGGCGTGTCGCCTGCAATGTCCCGTGGCATCCCTCTTGGATCGTGCGTAGCGTGCTCGTCTCCGGCTGTGCATGAGACGCCGGTCGGGTTGGTTTCCTCTTCCGGAGGCACGTTTCTGACTTTTCTCATCGACGCCAAGTCCTCCTTGTCGAGTGTGAAAACCGTTGGAACATAAGGCGACACGCCGTGACTTGCGTAAGGTGGTGGATGCGCGTATATTAATCACTCGTTGCGCGGGTTACCGCGGAACACACAACTCAAGCCCCCATCGTCTAGCGGCCTAGGACTACGCCCTCTCACGGCGCCAACACCGGTTCAAATCCGGTTGGGGGTACGACGGACCGATTCTTCGGAATCGGACGCCAGCCAAATTGGGGTGTGGTGTAATTGGCAACACAGCTGATTCTGGTTCAGCCATTCTTGGTTCGAGTCCAGGCACCCCAGCCAATGAGCCCTCGCGAATAGCGAGGGTTTTTTGTTTTCCGGCAAGTCCGCAACCATCCGCAACGAGGCCGCATCATCGTCGGCTCGCCGCCGAACACGCGCGGAACGCCGCGAAAGTGGGCTAGTCTTGGGTTCATGACGGAACGCAATCGCAACGACCACCATACCGACGCCGCGGCGCACGACGACGCGCGGCCGCTGTCCGTATCGGCGCGCATGGGCCGGCTCCAGTTCCACCATTCCGGCAAGTTCCGCATACTCCAGTTCGCCGACATCCAGGACGGTCCGAAGGTCGCGAAGGACACGATCCGCCTGATCGAAGCCGCCTGCGATGCGGCGCGTCCCGACCTGGTCGTCTTCACTGGCAATCAGATCGCTGGCTACGATCCCGCGTTCGCCGCGACATTCCGCAAGCGCCGCTGGACGCCCGCCAAACTGGGCGACCTGTCGGCGACGCGCGCATCCGTGCGTGCGATGGTCGAATCGTTCACCGCGCCGCTTGTCGCGCGCGGCATCCCGTTCGCCGTGACGTACGGCAATCATGATTTCCAATGCGGCCTGTCGAACGACGACCTCGACGCGATCTACCGCACGATCCCCGGCTGCCTGAACCCCGCCCCGCCGGCCGACGGCGACGGTGCTGCGGCGTCGGACGCCGACGATGACCGTCCGTCGACGGCCGTCATCGCCTCGGACGACGCTCCGGGCACGTCGTCGGCTATGCCGTCTGGGCCGTCCGCCGACGTTCCTTCCGGTTCTGACGATGCGTCCGCCGGCATCCCCGGTCCCGTCGTCCCGACGCCTGTCGCCGTCCCCGGCTCCGGTCTGCCCGACCAGCGCGTCTACCCGTGCACGGCCGGCACGTTCGCGCTGCCGGTGATGGACGTCGACCACGCCGGCAACGTGCTGACGATCGCCGTCGCCGACTCGGGCGACTATTCCGAGGAGGGCGGCTACGGCAAGCCGACCGCGCGCACGATGGCGTTCCTGCGCCGCGTGCAGACGCTCACCGGCGCGCGATTCCTCACGTTCCAGCACATGCCCGTCCCGCAGTTCTACGACCTGCTCAAGCCGGTCGAGCCGACCGCGCCGGGCGCGATCCAGGGCTACCGGGCGTACGAATCGCAGTATTACGCGCTCGACCAGGAGCGCACCGAACCCGGCAGCTATCTGGGGGAGGGCGTCAGCTGCCCTGACTTCGACGGCGGCGAGTTCGCCGCGCTGCGCGACGCGGGCTGCTTCGGCATCGTCGCCGGGCACGACCATCGCAACGGGTTCGTCGGCACGGTCGACGGGATGATGCTCGTGGCGACGCCGACGTGCGGTTTCGGATCGTACGGTCCGGCGGCCGAGAACCGGGCGGCGCGACTGTTCGAATTCGACATCCGCCACCCGCATGAGCCGCGCACGCAGCTGCTCGACTACGGCGAGCTGGTCGGCAAGCCCAGCTCGCGCAAGGCGTACGCGTACGACATCGCCGCCGTCAAATCGGACACGGAGGGTCGCAATCTGCTGCATCGCAAGACCGTGTGGCAGCGCATCGTCGCGTTCTTCACGTCCATCTTCTCCCACTGACGTGCCATTTGCGTCGTAATCGGTACGCGGTCGCCCATTTCCATACGGATTGCGACGCTGCCGGGTCGTCTTGCGTCGTGATTCGCATATGATTGCCCAACTGATTGCAGATTGCGACGCTGCGGGCCGGATTTGCGTCGTGATTTGTATATGGTGGACCGGCCGATTGCAGATTGCGACGCTGACCGGCTGATTTGCGTCGCAAATGGTTTATGGAGAGGCGGGCCGTGTGGAGCGACGCTGCCGTGCTGATCGGCGTGGGGATGCCCCTGATCGGCCTTTCTGACTACGAATTGCGACGTTGCCCGGCCAGTTTGTGTCGGGATTCGCATACGACTGTCCGATTGGTTACGGATTGCGACGCTACAGGCCGGGTTTGCGTCGGAATCTGCATATGACTGCCCGATTGATTGCGGATTGCGACGCTGGAGGCCTGATTTGCGTCGCAATCGGTACGTGGCCGGTCTTTTCCATACGGATTGCGACGCTGACAGGCCGATTCGCGTCGTGATTCGCATATGACTGTCCGATTGGTTACGGATTGCGACGCTGGAGGCCCGATTTGCGTCGGGATTCGTATGGGTCTGTCCGATGATGCACGGGTTGCGACGCTCGGATATGACGGAGGGGACGTTCCGATGGTTCGGAACGTCCCCTCGAACGATGGGATGCAACCGGTCGGCGCCCGGCCGACCGTCGGTCAGCGACCGGAGGAGGCCTTGATCAGGGCGTCGGTCAGGTATTTGCCGGCGGCCATGACGAGCGGCGCGTAGCGGCGGCCGGGGGAGTTGCCCATACGGCCGGTCGGGCCGGAGATCGAGATCGCGGCGATCACCTGGCCGGACGCGTTGCGGATCGGCGCGGAGATCGAGCACACGCCCTCCTCGCGCTCGTTGACCGACTCGCTCCAGCCGCGCTTGCGGACGGCGGCGAGCTTGGCGGCGCTGAACTTCGCGCGTCGCAGGCCCTGGTGCAGGCGTTCGGAATCCTCCCAGGCGAGCAGGATCTGCGCGGCCGAGCCGGCCTCCATCGACAGCATCGCGCCCACCGGGATCGAATCGCGCAGACCGGACGCGCGTTCGACGGCGGCGATGCACACGCGCTGGTCGCCCTGACGGCGGTAGATCTGCGCGGATTCGCCAGTGCGGTCGAGCAGGGTCTGCAGGATCGGGCCGGCGGCGGTCAGCAGGCGGTCCTCGCCGGCCGCGGCGGCCAGTTCCGCGAACCGCGAGCCGAGCGCGAAACGGCTGTGCTGGTCGCGCAGGACGAAACGGTGGCGTTCCAGCGCGATCGCCAGACGATGCGCGGTCGGTCGCGCCAGTCCGGTGGCGGCGACCAGCTGGCCGAGCGTGGCCGGGCCGGATTCGAGGGCGTCGAGGATCTTGACGGTCTTGTCGAGCACGCCGACGCCGGAGTGGATCTCGCCGTCGTCGGATGCCGCGGCGGTCGCGCGGGCGGACGTGAGGGACGTGTCGAGGGTCTTGTCGAGCTGATCGTCGGACATGATGTCGTCTGCGTTGGGGGAAGTCATAAACGCCGATTATGCCATCTCACATAGTGAAATGCAAAACGCGGTTTTCAGGCTCGTGTTGTAGCAGAGCCCGCCGACGACGGTCGCCGACGACGGACGGCAAGCCACGCCGCCGAGCCGCGTCGCCCCATATCTCATATACCGGCCTCACCTCGGCCGCTCCCCGGGCCGGACCATAGGCTGTATACCACGATGAAGGCGCGAGGACAAGACCCCGCGCGGAAAAACGAGGAGGAAATCCGAATGGGAACGACACTGGCCGAAAAGGTCTGGGCCGATCATTTGGTGCGCAAGGGCAGCGACGGGGCTCCCGACCTGCTGTACATCGACCTGATGCTCATGCACGAAGTCACCAGCCCGCAGGCGTTCGAAGGCCTGCGCCTGGCCGGCCGTACACCGCGCCACGTGGACCAGCTCATCGCCACCGAAGACCACAACACCCCCACCGTCGACATCGACCGTCCCAACCCGGACGGCACCAGCGCCCTGCAGCTGAGCACGCTCGAAAGGAACTGCAAGGAGTTCGGCGTGCGCCTCCACCCGCTCGGCGACGCCGACCAGGGCATCGTCCACGCGTTCGCCCCCATCCTCGGCCTCACCCAGCCGGGCATGACCATCGTCTGCGGCGACTCCCACACGTCCACCCACGGCGCGTTCGGCGCGCTTGCGTTCGGCATCGGCACGTCCGAGGTCGAACACGTCATGGCCACGCAGACCCTCAGCCTCAAGCCGTTCAAGACCATGGCCATCAACGTCAACGGCACCCTGCCGGCCGACGCGACCGCCAAGGACATCATCCTCGCCATCATCGCCAAGATCGGCACTGGCGGCGGACAGGGCCACGTCATCGAATACCGCGGCGAAGCGATCCGCAACCTCAGCATGGACGAACGCATGACCATCTGCAACATGTCCATCGAAGCGGGCGCCCGCGCCGGCATGATCGCCCCCGACGAGACCACGTTCGCATACCTCAAGAACCGCCCGCACGCGCCGCAGGGCGAACTGTGGGACCAGGCCGTCGCCTACTGGAAGACCCTCAAGACCGACGACGACGCCGTCTTCGACACGGTCGTCGACATCGACGCCAGCGCCCTCGGCCCGTTCGTCACCTGGGGCACCAACCCCGGCCAGGGCCTGCCCATCACCGCATCCATCCCCGACCCGGCCGACATCGCCGACGAAACCAAGCGCACCGCCGCCGAACGGGCGCTCGCGTACATGGACCTCAAGCCGGGCACGCCGATCAAGTCGATCCCGGTCGACACCGTGTTCATCGGCTCGTGCACCAACGGCCGCATCGACGACCTGCGCGCCGCCGCGGCGATCATGAAGGGCCGTCACAAGGCCGATTCGATCCATCGCGTGCTGGTCGTGCCGGCGTCGTCGCGCGTGCGCCTGCAGGCCGAACGCGAGGGACTCGACAAGATCTTCACCGACTTCGGCGCCGAATGGCGCAACGCCGGCTGCTCGATGTGCCTGGGCATGAACCCCGACAAGCTCGTGCCGGGGGAGCGTTCCATCTCGACCTCCAACCGCAACTTCGAAGGCCGTCAGGGCAAGGGTTCGCGTACGCACCTCGCCTCGCCGCAGGTCGCCGCCGCCACCGCCATCCGCGGCACGATCTCCTCGCCCGCCGACCTGTGAGCCGGGCGGCCCATCCGGCCGGCCCGCAGGCAGACGCTGACATTCGCAAGTCGTAGATAAGGACCTCATCATGGAAAAACTCACCACCCTGACCGGCGTGGGCGTGCCGCTGCGCCGCTCCAACGTCGACACCGACCAGATCATCCCCGCCGTGTTCCTCAAGCGCGTCACCAAGACCGGCTTCGACGACGCGCTGTTCTACGCGTGGCGCCGCAACCCCGATTTCGTGCTCAACCAGCCCGAGTATGCGAAGGGCCAGATCCTGGTCGCCGGCCCTGACTTCGGCATCGGCTCGTCGCGCGAGCACGCCGTGTGGGCGCTGCACGACTATGGCTTCCGCGTGGTCATCGCGCCGCGTTTCGCCGACATCTTCTACGGCAACACCGCGAAGAACGGCGTGCTCGCGGCGATCATGCCGCAGGAGAGCGTCGAACTGCTGTGGAAGCTGCTCGAGGAGGAGCCGGGCCGCGAGATGACCGTCTCGCTGGAGGAGCGCACCGTCACCTGCGGCGACGTGACGCTCCCGTTCGAGGTCAACGACTACGTGCGCTGGCGTCTGATGAACGGCTACGACGACATCGACCTGACGCTCCAGCATGAGGACGACATCGCCGCGTACGAGCGCATGCGCGCCGAGCGCTTCCCGTTCAAGCCCAAGACGATCCCGGCGCTGCACCTGCCCGAGGAGCCGATCGAGTCCGCCCGCGAGCGCGAATACGACTGGTCCGGCCCGCTCTGCGCGGCCGAGTGATTGTCTTGCGCGGACGAGCGGCCGCATGATGCCGCCGTCCGCGCGCCATCAGCATCGTCATGGCCGCCCTTCGGCCCAGCGTTCGAGCGCGTCGGCGTCGGCGCGGCGTAGGAACAGGAAATCCAGGTCGGTGACGCCAGAGACGAAAAGTCAAGGACTTTTTCATCAAATTCACAAAGAAGTCACATTTTGCGGACTTCCTCACGGAGCAGACGCTTGATTTTGTCCTCCATTGTCTCTTTTGCGGTCTGGCTGAAATGCACACGGACGATATAGGTTGTCTTGCCAATCTGCTTTCTGACAGTAGGGCAAGTGGCGGTGTTGGTTGCGGTATTGTTCATTCAAAATCCTCCTGTAAATGAAAAATGCCCGGTGACTGTTCATCATCGGGCGGTGTCGGTATGAGGGAACAAGGCAAGGCGGCAACATTAAGGTATCTATAAAAACCTTGCCGTCTTTGCCACGCTTGCCGTGTTCCTGTTGTCAATCTCGGAGATAGCAGACCCATGCTGTGCCGTCTTTCTCGGTCACAAGTCTGTCCCCGATACGGCTCTTTGCCGTTCTCATGGTGCGTGAGGAAATCCCACGCTCATTGACTGCCTTTTCCAGCTCTGCGCTCGGCATACGCTTTCCATCTGCAAGCAGTTCCAGAATGAGCATTTGCGCCTGTGCGGTCTTGCTTTCGGTCTTGGCGGTGTCTGTCCCGGCAAGAAGCTCGTCAGCGGTAATGTCATAAGCTCCTATCCATTCAAAGCCTTTCTCGTCTCCCAGAGAAAAGGCAAGGGACTGTCCGGGCGGCGCAAGGGAGCTTTTCTCATGGATAAGCACCCTTGTTGTGGGACTGTCTTTCAGCTTGCCAATAAACAGCAGACTGCGGACTGCCGCCGTAATGTCGATAGACCCCAATCCCCGGTAGGTGCTTTGCGTTCCTGCGGCTTTGTTGAGGTGTCCAATCAGCACGATAGCGCACCCGGTAGCCTGTGCAATGTCTCCCAGACTGCGGAATATTGGGCGCACCTCGTTTGCCCGGTTCATGTCCACATCTGCGCCCAGAAACGCCTGTACCGGGTCAATGATAACCAGCCTTGCGTTGTTCTCACGGATTGCCCTTGCTATGCGCTCATCGGCAAGAGTCAGCGGCGTGTCTCTATCGTCAATGACAAGCACTCGTTCAAGGTCTGCGTCCGCTTCCATCAGCCGGGGCTTAACGGTATCGCCCAAACCGTCCTCTGCGGTCTGATAGATGATATTGAAAGGCTCAAGTTTCTCCATACCGGGTAAAGGCTTTCGGTTGGTGCAAGCCGCCGCAAGACGCATGGCAAAGTAGGTCTTGCCCTCACCGGGGTTGCCCTGTATGATCGTCAGCTTTCCAAAGGGGATATACGGAAACCATAGCCAATCCACGCTCGTCAGCTCCACATCTGCCATGCGGAGCATTGGGACAGGCTGGGCGGTGGGCAGCTCTCGCAGCGTGATTGTCTCGGCTATGAATTTGCGGCTGGGAATGTCCCCTTGCTGACGGAGAACATCGTTCCAGTCTTTCCTTGCCGGGACAAGGCGAATGACGGCGATCTCGCCGGGAATGGACTGTGCCAGTCGGGAGCAGGCTTCACTTCCTGCGGTGTCGCTGTCAAGGCAGAGGAATACTTTTCGGGTGTCCTTGCGTTCAGAAAGAAAACGGTCAAGGGCTTTGCCCGAAACGCCGCCCAGGGCAAGATAGCTCCTTGTCTGCCAGTCCTGCGGATAAAGGCAGATGAACGATAACAGGTCAATCGGCGCTTCAAAGACAAAGAGCTGGTTGCCGTTGCCCTCGTATCGGAACGGATAGGACTTGTCAGACCCGGCAATGTCCTGTCTGAATGAGTCTGCCGTTCCTCGCACATGGGCGTATCTCGGCGTACCACTTCGGTCTCTGCCAACAAACACAACATTTTGCCGCTTTGCGTCTTCGTAAATATCCCCGGAAAGAAGAAAAGCCTCAACAAGCATTTTGTTGAGACCTCGGCTTTCGCAAAGATATTGAATTGCTCTGTCGGCTGTTCTGTTGTGCAAGGGCAAGTGAAACGCTGTGGGCGGTGCTGTGCTGGCTTCGCTCTGTCCCTCGCCGCTTTCGCCGATCAGGAGCTGGACGGCTTCGGGAAAGGACTTTCCGTAAAACTCCATGACAAAATCAATGGGATAGCCGCCCTTACTCTGGCTGTGGCGAAACCATTTGTTTCCTCGGACGGTCAGACTGTCATGCTCTTTCCAGCGGTATTCCCGTCCGCTTTTGATAAGCGTTTCTCCCTGTGTGCGGAGAAAATCTTCCAGACTGACGGCGTTTGCCCGGTCAATCTGTGCTTGGGTGTACTGCATGAGCGTCCTCCTTACTTCTTGAAAACAGCGCATCGTCTGCAAACGCCATGCTCACGCTCGTCCAGCGTATAGGGGCAGTTTGCACATTCCTCACCGTACTGTCTTGTGGTAACGGGCAGATAGCCCAAATCCTGCAACATATCAATCTGACGGTCGGTGAGGGTGGCTTCAAAGGCAAGGCATTTCCGGGTGTGTTCGTCCAGCTCAATTAGATTGGAAAGCGGTCTGCCATCGGTCAAAGGCTCTCCGCTCAAAAGGCGTTTTGCCGTTCTGCGGATGGGGTTGTATTCGTTCTTCCAGTCGTATTTTTTCATCGGGATATATCCTCCTTTTTGTGTCGTGTTTGGGGTCGATTTTGGAGCTTTTGTTCCTCTGTACGCTCGTTAAATCGGGCGGCAGTATCTACGCATGACTTGACCTTCCAAAGGCGGTGTAAATCGTCTCTGACGGTCTTAAACTCGCCGTAGGTGGTTTCATGCGCCTGTTCCAGAGCGTCATACTCTGCGGACAGCTTTTTCATATCCACCTTACCGTCCGGGAACTCTCCGGTCAGCTTTCGTCTGGCGGCGTAGAACTGTTTCAGTTCCGCTTCATGCTCTGCCTTGTACTTGGCTCTGGGCTTCTCAAACTTGATTTTCTGCAAGCCGTCATAGATAGGCTTCAAGCTCTGGAAAGCAGCGGAGCTGTCATAGAGCTGCTTAATTGCTTTCATTCGGGCGGTCTGTTCGTCCAGCGTTTTCTTCAAGCTCTCTGTGGCAGCACTGTGTTCGCTGACACGGTGTTCCAAATCTTCAAGGGAGTAAATGTCGTTTGCCCGGAGATAATTGAAAGTCTCGTTCATCTCCTTTAGATTGCTGACCTTGCCTTTCTGCGAATACGCCCCGGCTCTGCGCTGGGTGTAATAGGCGTTCAGCAGAGAAACAAGGTCGGGTGCCTGCGGCTTGGCAAGCTCCGCTTTTGCTTCGGCAATCCAATCAAACAGGAGAGCGATTTTCTTCTTGATGTCCCGGATAACGGCGTTGGTGGCTCTGATCCAGCGGTTGAACTCGCCTTTCTCGGTGCGTATGCCTTTCTTCTCCATTGCCCGGACGGTTGCGCCATCATGGACGGTGGGAAGAAGCTCCACGCCCTGACGCTCATAGCTTCGGTGGTCGATACGAACGTCAAGCCCCTTTTCCGCAAACTTGGCGTTGCATAGCTCCGCCCATGTCTGCCGCCAGTATTCCAGCGTTTCGGGACTGCCCCAGTCGGTAGTGGGAACGGCGTTGAACACAAACTTTCCGTCTGCGTCCCGGATACGGTTGCCGTCCTCGTCCAGCTCGTACACCCGGCGTTGCTTTAGCCCCCATTTGCCGTTCTGCTCGATGGGGCGGATGGGGCAAAGCACATGAAAATGCGGATTTGGTATGCCGCCGTCCTCCCGGTCTGGCTGGTGTACGGCGAAGTCAACCACCATGCCCCGGCTCACAAAGTTCTCCAACAAAAATTGCCTTGCAAGAGCGATGTTTTCCTCAAGGGAAAATTCATTCTGCAAGGCAATGTCAAAGCTGTATGCAAGCTGGGCGTTCTTTCCACGCTCGGCTTTTTCCACGGCGTTCCATAGCGTCTGGCGGTCTGCGTATTCGGGCGGTGCATGGGACGGCAGGAGAATGTCAGAGCAGATCACGCCGCCCTTGCGTGTGTAGTCGCTGTATTCGCCGTAATACTCGCTATACAATCGCTCCCCGGCTCGGTAGGCGGCAGAAGCAATAGCGGACTGTCCTGCGCTTCGTTTAGTCTGCGTGACGCTCAGATGAAATAGTGCCATCGACTTTCAACTCCTTTTCTCTGTTTGCTTGGCTGATGTGGGTAATCGCCATATGGTGGACGGCTCGCTGGACTTCTGCCAGAGAAAAGATGTACTCCATCAGCTCTGTCATTTCGGTGCGTGTGAGATCTTTGACCTCCGGGGCAAGGCTCTCAATCGTGCCGCCCAGATTGCAAAGGCGGTGGGTGCGCTTGGTGCGTTCGCCTTTCTCCAGATACTTCTTTCGATTCTCCAGACGCTCCAGCTTGTGCTGTTCCTGCGCAAGCTGCGTCTCGGCTCGTTCCTTTTCGGCTCGGAGCTGTTCAAGGGTTTTCGGTTTTGTCATTGTGCTTGACCTCCTTTTTTGATTTTGGGGATAAAAAAAGACCGCCGACTTTTCGCATAGTGCGACCAGTCAACGGTCTGATTTTCGGTATTTGTTTTTCCAAACTTGCTGGCGGCGAACAGCATTTTATGCTGTTTGCGGACGGCAAGTCCACAGGGGATAGCCGCATTAGCGGCGCAAGGGGGTGTAGCCACCTTGACGGAACGAAGTGACGCAACATTCTCGGTCATGCAGTTTTCTTCTGCCGACCGGGAATGAAGCTCCGCAGGACGCACGATACTTCCGACAGGGGAGTATAGAAGTGCGCCCTTTAGTTCCTAAAGGGATTTTATCAGTTCGACAAATCGGAAGTTATCTATTTCTCCTCTTCGTTAAGACCTAGTTCATTACATATTACTTGCTATCCCTGATACCTTATTCTTTCTACCAGCGTTTCCTTTTTCAGATTACTGCTTAAAACACAGGAAAGCACAATTTGTAGAATACCAACCAGAAGAATCATAACAAGAATCGGGATAAGAGGAACGTGATAAACGTTCATTCCAAAAATCCCATTATGCTTCGCATAGGAAAACAGTGCATAGCCAAGGGGCAGACCGGCAGCAAGTGCGACGCAGATGGTGCCAACCGTAAAAATCAAGCCCTGTATTTGTAAGCTCAGATTCAACTGCTTATTGGTCATGCCTACCGCTTGCAGCACACCGTATTCCTGCTTCTTCGTGATGATATTGATGATCATGGTGTTTGCCAGATTCATAAACCCAATGAGACCGACAATTGCCATGAACAGATAGCAGCCAAGCTTCATCATACGGCTTGCGTATTCTGCGGTTTGCAATTCTGCGTGATAGGTGTTCAGCTTGATATGAGAAGTATCGGAGAGCAGGTCATTCAGGCTTTGCTCTACAGATGCCACATCTTTTTTATCACAGTCCACCCACAGATATCCATAGGCTGTTCCCCTCGGATTCATGGAACGGTATACACCTTCCGGAATGACAAGATAAGTGTCCGCGCTTACAAAGGATCCTGCAATCTTTCCCTGATAGGTATAGGTTTCACTTCCGTTGTCAAAGTTGAATGTAATCGGTGCACCCGCAGAATACCCGTCAGCTTCCATCCACTTGGACCAGCCAAAGAAAACATCCCCGTTTTTGACAGCCTGTGCATAGTCCATGGAACCGATATCGCCATCCCCGCGCATCATTTCAAAATCCTCTTGATTTACGATTGCAACCGGAAATTTTGTTCCGTTCAGATCTGCAGAGACGATTTCTCTCGTCAGTACATCCGTTACACCGGGGATGGATTTGATTTCTTTAATCAAAGAATCATTCAGTGGGTTGTTCTGTAGGATTGTGTCCAGATTATTCTCCGAATAGGCTTCATCATAATTCTGGGAATAATCCAGCTGCAACTCAAATTGTCCATGGTTGATTGCAATCCGCGCCTCGTGCTCCGTGTCAATATTCCCAACATAATTAGAGATAATTACAAACAATACACAGGAAAGCCCCATGGTAAGAATCGTAGCAATGGTTCTTTTCGGATTGCCTGTCACATTTGCCATTGCCATGGAGAAAACGGTGACATCTTTTCTGCCTTTTCGTCTGCCCTGTTTTTGCGTTTTGGAGCCGTCAAGATACCGTGTCGCTTCGATGGGTGAAATCCGGGAAACAATTTTCATGGGTTTGCGCAGAGCCAAAACGACCGTAAGAAACGATACAAAAATGCAGATGAGCATAATTGTCAGTGAAAACAGAGGCACCTGATGGTTCTTGATTCCGGACGATACCAGATTTCCCTGCTCCACCAGCCAGTTGAAGCTGACGTTTGCAATCAGGAAACCAAACAGCAGCCCCAGCGGTATCGAAGGAACCGCCAGAAGAATGCCCTCACGAAAGATCAACTGCTTCATCTGCTTTCTGGTTGCACCCAGCGCCTTGATTTTTCCGTACTCCTGAACCTTCTGGGCGATCCCGACCTGGAAGATATTATAAATGACCACAACGGAAAACAGCACGATTCCGAGGATCAGGGTTCCACAAACCACAATCATTTCATAGCTCGGCTGCAATACCCACTGCAGGTAGAGGTCATTGATGATCACGTTTTTCTGGTCAATGCCGCAGGAATCCGCGATTTCTTTTATAACAGGCGCAACATTATTCATAGATACATTTGCAGAATCGCTCAAGGTAAAATAGATATTATATTGCCTGTCACCCTCCGCAACACGCTCATTATAAAAATCCTGCGAACCGAATACAACATAGGAAGCCTCGATGGTATATTCATCCCGGTCATATAAAAGCCCGCTGACAGTAAATTCCATCGGTGCGTATTCCGACTGCATGCCGGAACGGTACTCCAATGTTACGGTGTCTCCGACCTTTACATCATGGTATCCCACTGCATCAAAGAAAGCGCGTCCTGCGGCAATTTCCTGCGCCTTTTCCGGATAGGTACCTTCCTTCAACACATATTCCTGATTATAGGGAAGCATTTTCCTGACCGTTTCATCCGCACTGACAAAGCCGCCATTCTCATTTCCTTTCAGGATGCCCTCCGTACACATGATGCCGATATCAGATATCTCAGCTCTGCGTTCCACTTCTTTTAATTGCGTACCATCTGCGGCGATAAACAGGCCGTAGTTGCTTCCGTATGAGCTTGCAGCCTGATCCTTCTGTAAGAGGATCAGTCCATTTCCAATTGTACTGATAATGACCAGAAGCATGGTAGTCAGGCAAATCGCCGTCATAATGAGGACACTTCTTGTCCGATTTCTTTTGTCGTTGCTGAATGCAATTTTGCTGATCGTCCTCAATTGAAATCCACCACCTGTCCATCCTCGATGACTAAAATACGGTCAGCAACCTGCGCGATCTCATCATCATGGGTAATCATTACAATCGTCTGTCCATATTTTTTTGCGCTCATTTTCAGCAGCGCGATCACCTCGTCACTTGTCTTGGAATCAAGATTTCCGGTTGGCTCGTCCGCAAACAAAATCTCCGGTCTGTTTACCAAGGCTCTTGCAATCGCAACGCGCTGCTGCTGTCCTCCGGAGAGGGTATTCGGAAGATTATGAATCCGGTGTTCAAGACCCAGTGTGGTGATAATATCATTGACATAAGCTTTATCCACTTTTTTTCCGTCAAGCCCCAACGGAAGAACGATATTTTCCCACACATTGATGGAGGATACCAGATTGAATGCCTGAAATACAAATCCGATCTTTCTTCTCCGGAAAACGGCAAGCTGATCCTCCTTCATGGAATACAGGTCCTTGTCAGACAAGATCACGCTGCCGCTGGTTGGTGTATCCAGCCCGCCCAGCATATGCAGCAGGGTACTTTTTCCGGAGCCGGATTTTCCGACAATGGCGACAAATTCTCCCTGTTGAATCTGGATATTCACATGATTGACGGCTTTGACCTGATTTTCCCCCGTCCCATAAAATTTGCAAAGCTGCTTGGTTTCTAATATCACGCCCACTCCAATGGCCTCCTTTTCTTATTTACCAGCATTGTATCAAAGGAACCTTTCATTTCACTTTCAAAAAGAGAGCAGAAGTCTTACAGATTTGAAAGACTTCTGCTCATCATCTCTACGAAAGTCCATTCTCCGGCAGCTGAATCAAAAAGGTACTTCCTTTTCTGACTTTGCCGGAGGCTACCGTGATTGTCCCACCATGCTGCTCAATAATCTGTCTGGACAGATACAGACCGATGCCAGTTCCGCTCTTTTCGCGGACTTCCGGCGCAGTCCCTCTGTAAAACCGCTGGAATATTTTATGGTATTCACTCTGCGGGATTCCGATTCCCTGATCCTCGATCTCAATTCTCACAAAGCCGGTTCTTTTTTGTAGACGGATCGTGATTTTTGAATGTTCTGGGCTGTATTTGATGGCATTGTCCAAAACGTTAATGATTGCTTCTCCAAGCCAACGTTTATCCTGCATGAGTGCACAATGCTCCAGTGATTCGTTGCAGTCGAAAATAAGTTCTATCCCTTTCTCCGCTGCCTTTGGATACGTTCGGTTTACTGCGGAGATGATCGTATCCATAATGGGAAGTGTTTTCTGATCAAGCTGAATCAAACCTGTCTCCAGTTTGGATATTTCCAGCAGAGACTGCAACAATGTTTCCAATCCGTCCAATGCACTCCGGCAGCGGATGCGAAATTCCTGTTGCTCCGTCTCACTCAGATTGTTCCGCAGCAATATGCTAAAGCAGGTATCCAAGGCTGCAACCGGGGTTTTCAGCTGATGGGAAATGTCGGATACCATTTCCTTTGTGCTTTCCTTCTCCGCTCTGGCTTCCTCTTGCAGCAGCTGGATATGATGTCCGATTGCTTCAAGCTGAAATTTCAGTCTCTCCTGCCAGACATGATCTTCTGTGTCCGGCACTACCTCAAAGTGATTTTCCCGAAATGCAATCAGGATTTGCTCTAGCTGCTCCAATCGTTTCCGACTTTCTTTCGCCTCAGCTTTCTTCCGGTAAAACAGGAACGTTAGCAAAGACAGACATAGCACTGCGCTTGTACAGCCGGTTATCATGATATTCTGCCGGAAGCGCACATAAAACGAAGTCCCTTTGTTTTCCCAGTACCCGTATTGCTCTAATAATTGCTTACCTTGTTCATTGGCTTGATGGTCGTTTCCTTTCAGCCATCCTGCGGCAACATCCATGCCGGTGGTCTCTGCGCCCGCCGCAACTTCTGTCAGGATATCCATTTTACATTGATAATCCTGATAATATAAATAGGTGGTAAAGCAGTTCAATACTGCAAAAAAGAGTAGAACCGGCAGCACCAGTGACAAGGCATCAACCCACTTTTTACGATGTCGTTTCGTCACTGACTTACCTCCTGATTCCATATATACCCAAGCCCGCGGATGTTTTTAATATAGACCGGAGCCGCCGGATCCTCTTCGATTTTCTTCCGAAGCCTTCTGATGTTCACAGCTACCGTGTTTTCATCCATAAAATCACCATCCAGATCAAACACGTTTTCTAACAGCTGTGTTTTTGAAAGAATCTGTTTCGGGTTTTGAAGAAAAAAGGACAGCATTTTCAGTTCATTCTTCGTAAGGCTTATTTCTCTTTCCTTTACGAACGCCCTCATCTCTCCGGGGATAAACACGATATCCTTTGAATGAATTTTTGGAGTTCCGGGTTCATTCTTTCTGCGGCGGAAATGAGCCTCGATTTTCAGAAGAAGTACGGAAAGGCTGAACGGTTTCGTCATATAATCGTCCGCACCGGCTTCATATCCCATGACCTGATCTGTCTCCTGATCCAACGCGGTAAGACAGATAATATATACATTTTGACAATTCCGCATCCATCTGACAAGCTCTAATCCGTTTCCATCCGGAAGATTCACATCACAAATGGCAACATCCACATTATTATCACTTGCAATTCTTTTCGCTTTTTTCACTGATTCTGCTGAAAAAACCTCATATCCGGATTTTTTCAGTGAAAATGTAATTCCACGATTTAAATTTTCATCATCTTCAACCACAAGTATACCTGGCATAGCATATGCACCTCTCTTTATTAACTATTTTTCCTCTTCGTTACATATTTGTTCTGCCTCAATATCCTCGGTAGTGACTTTCCCTGTAATATCCCTATAGGCTTCTTTTATTCCATTTTTGACCGCCCACTTAATTATAAAATATAATGCAAGTAAGACGATTATAGTGCTGTGCCAAAACTAATTCCTAATTCTTCAAACATTTCATTACCTCTGTCAATTCCGATTTGTTGCTTAATTTTCGTATTCAAATTATACCATAAAACTCGTGAACAATTCTACCGCCGACGTGCCTCACGTTTTTTGAGCGCGTAGGGTGTGGTGGTGCCTCATCGGGAATGAGCGCGAACGGTATCGGTCCTGTTTGGCTTGTCTTATGGAAGACAGGATCAGCATGGCGACGAAGCGGC
>NZ_QXGK01000022.1 GCF_003952945.1 Bifidobacterium samirii | reverse complement strand
GGCGGCCTGAGCGCCACGACGAACACGCCGGACGCCGCCGGCAGGGCGGAGCGTGCCCATAACGCCCGGTCCGTGAACCGACACGTCGACCACCTACAGAGTTGACAAAAACATAGGAACACCCCCCTATCCAAAGATTTCCCTAGCTGAGAGCGAGGTATGACTCCGATGAAGGAACCTGCCGCACTTTCGCCGCTATGGTAATCGAAACGTTTCGATAGAGCTATGGCCATTCTGCTCACAAGGGCGGCCGGCTCGTAACAGACATGAAAGGAACTCAACGCTCATTCTTGTAATCGAAACGATTCGATTACTAAAAGGCAACTGTTGCGCAAGCAATAACCAAAGGAAAAGGAGTAACCCATGAACATCAAACGAGGTCTCGCCACACTGGCCGTGGCGGCCATGTCCGTGACGGCGCTGGCGGCGTGCGGCAACGATACCGCGCAGGATGAGGGCACCCCGGACAGCCTGTCCTTCTGGTACTACGAGGAGGAAGACGCCGGTCAGACCCAGGCATGGAAGAAGGCCGCCGAAATGTTCAAGGAAGAGACCGGCGTCACCATCAACTTCGAACGTAAGTCCTTCACTCAGATCGCCCAGAACGGTAGCCAGTTCCTCAACTCCGATGAAGCCCCGGACCTCATGGAATCCAACCGTGGCAACGGTTCCGCCGGAGTGCTCTCGACCATGGGCCTGCTCACCGATCTTGGCGACTATGTCGATCAGTATGGTTGGGACGAGAAGGTCACCGGCTCCAACGCCGAAACCGCCAAGTATGACGAGAACGGCATCATGGGTGGAGACACCTGGTATGGCATGTCCAGCTATGCCGAGTTCCAGCGCGTCTACTATAACGAGGATCTGTTCGCCAAGTATGGTATTGAAATTCCGACCACCTACGACAAGTTCGTTGACGCCTGCCAGAAGTTCGTCGATGCCGGTGTGACCCCGATCGCCGCTGATGCTCAGGAGTACGGTGTGATGTGGCTGTGGTGGCAGCTGGTTTCCAAGAACGCTGACTCCGAGTTCATGGATAACTGGCACCTGTACAAGGGCGACGTGAACTGGGACTCCGAGACTCTCACCGGCGCCACCGACACCATTAGTGACTGGCTTGACAAGGGCTTCATCTCCAAGAACGCGACCGGTATGAAGGCCGAGGACACCACTCAGGCGTTCATCAAGGGCGAGTATCCGATCTACCAGACCGGCACCTGGAATCAGGGGCGCTTCGTCGAGCAGATTACGGACTTCGAGTGGACCGCTGCCGTCATGCCCGACTCCGAGTACGCCGTCGGCTGCGCCGGCAATCTGCTGGTCATTCCCGAACGTTCCAAGCACAAGGATCTCGCCGCCAAGTTCATCGACTATGTGCTTTCCGATGAGGTCCAGAACTTCCTCGGCAACGCCGGCGGCATCCCCGTTGCTGCCGACCCCGACAAGATCACCGATGAGAAGAGCAAGGACATGATTGAGGAGTACGACTCCTATGCCAGCGAGAGCAAGCTCAGCTACTACCCCGACTACGCCGCATCCAGCCTCACCGATGCCATCCCGGCCTCCTTCCAGGAACTCGTGAACGGAACCAAGGATGCCTCCGCCGTACTCAAGGATATTCACTCCAAGTACGACTCCGGCGTTGAGGAGATGGGCTTCGCCGACTGATAGCAGACCGGGTGGGCCGGTCGCATCGGCCGGCCCACCCAGCCGAAAACGGTCATGGTGGGGTGTGTCCCCCGTTCGTAATTGTTCCTACCTTCGTCCAACACACATCAAGACATCGTCAACGCATATGAAGGAGCAGAGAGCAATGGCAGGCAATCGCAAGCATGCTCATCACGAATCGCTGTCGCGACTTCCCGGCAACAAGTCATCGCGATTCGTGCCCTATCTCATCCCGGGCATCCTGGGCCTGACCATCGTCGTCATCGTCCCGTTCGTCTGGAACATCTATCTAAGCTTCACCCGCTGGCGCGGCGTCGGCCCGGTCCGATTCGTCGGACTACAGAACTGGCAGCGCCTGTTCAAGGATTCCACGTTCTGGATCTCGTTCCTCAACTCGTTCTGGATTATCGTAGCCATCGTGGTCATTCCGACCATCCTCGGCTTGTTCATCTCTTCCCTGCTTACCGATGTCATCCAGAAGAAGTTCGGTGGCAAGACCGCATCGTTCCTGCGCGCACTGTTCTACCTGCCGCAACTGCTTCCGGTCGCCGTCGCCGCGATCATCATGGGCTGGATTTTCCGCCCCGAAGACGGTGCCGTTAACGCGCTCCTTGAACAGATCGGTCTTGGTTCGCTGACCCACAACTGGCTCGGCAGTCCTGACAGTGCTCTGCCCGTACTCATGTTCATCCTCGTGTGGATTCAGCTCGGCTATCCGATTGTCATCTTCATGTCCGGTCTGCAGCGCGTCGACCCGGAACTGTATGAGGCCGCCAGCCTCGACGGCGCCAACTGGTGGCAGAAGTTCCGTGTCGTCACCTTGCCATCCATCATCCCCGAACTGCTCGTGGTCATCCTCACCGCCACTATCGGCGCGCTGAAGACCTTCGCTCCGGTCTACCTGCTCACCAAGGGTGGTCCTGGCACTGCGACCACCGTCCCCTCCTACTACTCGTACAACCAGTTCTTCCAAGTGCAGCAGGTCGGCTATGGTGCCGCCATTTCTACTGCGCTGACCGCTGTGATCATCGTCTTCTCCATCGTGTTCACCATCATCCAGCAGCGCGTCGAGAAGAATCTGGTCTGACCACGACAACGCAACGAACACAATCATCGAGACTGAAACTGAGGGCTGAACCATGACGCAATCAATGACCGTCGCCGCGGCGAAGAGGACATCGCACAAGACACAGCACGTACGTTCCGCGGGGGATTGGGTGACGCTCATCCTGCTCGTCATCGCCGCGCTGGTGGTGCTGTTCCCACTGCTGGTGCTCACCGTCAACGCATTCAAGACACAGGCCGACTATAATGCCACCGGTCCTCTGAGTCTGCCGAAGACCTTCACGATGGAAGGCATCGTCTCCTTCTGGACGACCACTAAATTCCCGCTGAAGTTCTTCAACTCTCTGATCATCTCGCTTGTCGTGGCCGTCGCCGCCGTCGTGCTTTCCGTGCTCAACTCTTTCGCGCTGGGCATCGGCAAAGTCAAGGGCAACACGTGGATCGTACTCGCCATCATGCTCGCCAACATGATGCCACAGGAGGCGCTCCTCTATCCGCTGTATACGATGTTCAAGGCCGCCGGTCTGTACAACACCAAGCTCGCAATCATCATCATTTTCACAATCATCCAGAGTGCATACGGCACTTACCTGCTCTCCAGCGTGTATGGAACGTTCCCGCAGGCCATTCTCGAGGCGGCCGCGATTGACGGCGCCTCACGCTGGCAGGTGCTGCGCAAGGTCGTGCTGCCGATCTCTTGGCCGACCATCAGCGTGCTGTTCGTGTTTTTCTTCGTGTGGACCTGGAACGAGTACATGATTCCGATGGCGTTCCTTATGGGCGACGATGTGCAGACCATCCCATTGGCGCTTGCCACACTGCAGGGCCAGCACACGATGGAGGCCACCACTTTGGCGTCCGCCTCGTTGCTCAGCATCATCCCGACCATCATCTTCTTCATCATCTTCCAGCGCAAACTTTCCCAGGGCATCACTGCCGGAGCTGTGAAGTAGCGGCGTCACCCGTATAGCCGATACATGCCACGGCTCGCTCCGCAAGCTACCGGGAAACACACATGACGCGACATGCGGAACGGGCCGGGCATCTCATCATGAAAGGAAGTGAACGCATGTTCAATACAAATGCGAACCTCGGATTGGGACAGGGCGTCCTCGATGCCGTAGCTCTGAAATCCCCGGGCCGTACACGCTGCATCAATGCCGAGAACCCGAATGGCGGCAAGGGACGTGCCGCGATGGCCGCGAGCGCTCTAGGACCTTCTCGTAAAGGAAGCCCCTGCATTCGCACAGTCAAGGCCGGTGAATCCGTGACTCTGATGGACGTCGATGGTCCGGGCGTCATCCGCCATATCTGGATGACCGTGACCGACAAGACTTCCCCCACTGGTCCGGACGTGCTGCGCAACCTCATCCTTGAGTTTTACTGGGATGGTGAGGAGACGCCTTCCGTGCAGTGTCCGATAGGAGATTTCTTCTGCTGCGGTCACGCGCAGTCATGCGACATCAACTCGATTCCGATCATGGTGAACCCGAACCGCGGCTTCAACTGCTACTTCGCAATGCCGTTCGAGCATGCGCGCATAGTGCTGCGTAGCGACCACAACGAGGATGTGCCGGCATTCTTCTATCAGATTGATTACACCGAATATGATGAGCTGCCCGATGATGCGATGCGATTCCACGCGCAGTGGCGTCGCGAACGTGTCACCGAACTCGGCCACGACTACGTTGTACTCGACGGCGTCGAAGGTCGTGGCACCTACGTCGGCACGTACTTGGCACTCACTGCGCTGGAGAGTCGCTGGTGGGGCGAAGGCGAGTTCAAGTTCTACATCGATGACGACAACGAATATCCCACATGGTGCAGTACGGGTGCCGAGGACTATTTCGGTGGCGCGTGGAGTTTCGCTGACTTCAACGATCAGGGCCGTATGTATGAGAAGACGTTCACCGGACCGTACCTCGGGTTCCCGTTCTACTCGCAGAACCTCGCCGGGCGCGAGAGCAATTACTGGGACACCGCTACGCCAGTAACGAGAGGCCTGTACCGCTGGCACCTGCCCGACCCGATGTACTTCGAGAAGAACCTACGCGTCACTTGGCAGCAGATCGGTACAGAGGAGGGCGGCAACTTCGAACGTCAGGACGACGTGGCGACCGTCGCCTACTGGTATCAGACTGAACCGCACAAGCCGTTCCCGTCCATTGGAGATCGCAAGTTCCGCCGTCCGAGGTGACGTTTGATGATGTCTGCGACCACTACCGTCGCGGACATCATTGCGTCTTCTCCGTCATCCGGCTTTACCTGCTCCGGTGCCGGAAGACCGACGCTCTGTTCTTCGGATGTCGCAGAACCTCTCCCGCGTTGTGCCCATGAGTCTCTTGTCCTACATGGAGCAAGAACCTCATGGGCTTTTCCTTTGAGTCATCTTGCCGGACTTGGCCTTGAGCTGCCCCAGTAGCGTACTGCGTGGGTTCTATTTGTCTCTGATTGTTGCCGGCCATTCTCTGAACAGCGGTGTACATCAGTGTACGTTGGTGTATGTTGGTGTACTTTCGTGTACGATGGTATACATTCGCACGCAATGAGACGAACCGTCGTGCATCGGCGCGGCCGACTCGAGCCGTTGCGACAAGACAGGCGTTCCGCGGGGAAGGGAAGGAGCCCATCATGGCCATCAATCCGTTCAAACCCACGGCGGGCAAGATGCCGCCGATTCTGATCGGACGGCAGTCCATCATCGACGATTTCTCCGAAGCTCTGGCCAACGGGGCGGGCGCGCCCGGCCGCATCATGCTGATCACCGGGCAGCGCGGTTTCGGCAAGACGGTCATGCTGACCGAATTCCGGCGCATCGCCAAAGCCCAGCAGTGGGAGACAATCGCCGAAACCGCGTCGGAAGGACTGGTCGCGCGGCTGATCGAAGCGCTCTCCCCCACCGGCATGCGATTCGACCAGGCGAATCTCAGCCCGTCGATCGGCATTGCCGGCATCGCGACGGCGAGCCTCGGCCAAGCGCATTTCTCCACCGCGTCCAACCCGCTCACCCTGCGCAACGCCATCCGCAAACGGCTGGATTCCAAGAAGATCGGCAAGGGCAAGGGCATTCTCATCACCATCGACGAAACGCAGGCGGCGTCGCGCGAGGACCTCATCGCGATCGCCACGGCGGTCCAGCACGTCATCACCGACCTGGACGAGACCGACGTGCCGGATGCGGAGAAGAGGGGCGTCGCCATCGTGTTCGCCGGGCTGCCGGCGATGCTCAACGACCTGCTGGGCAACGAGGTGACGACGTTCCTGCGACGTGCGCTGCGCCGCGAACTCGACAACGTGCCGCTGCCGGACGTGAAGAACGCGTATCTGGAATCGGTGGCGTCCTCGGGCAAGACGATCGACGAGCGGACGGCGCTGGCCGCCGCGCGCGAATCCGACGGCTACCCGTACATGGTGCAGCTCGTCGGATACTACATGTGGCAGTCGGCCCAGCGGCGTCGGTCGGATGCGATCGGCGAACAGGACGTCGCCGCCGGCATTGCGGACGCCCTGATGGCGTTCGACGACGCCGTCTGCGCGCCCGCGCTCGACGGCGTCACGTCGGCGGAACGACTGTTCCTGAACGCGATGGCGAAGGACGCGCCGAACCCCACCAAGGTGGGTGACGTCGCGGAGCGCGTGAAGCGCAGCCGCAGCTGGGTGAACAAATATCGCGCGGTGCTCATCGCGAACCGGCTGATCCGCCCGTCCGGCCACGGCGAACTCGAATTCGCCGTGCCGCACTTGGGCGAATACCTGCGTGACCGCGCGTGACGGTGTGCGATCACGCGCGGTCACGCCGTACGTTGCGCCGTACGAAGTGACGGCAAACGTCAGAAGCTGAGGACTTCGACCTTGCCGGATTCGAGCTGGTAGCGGGCGCCGACGATCA
The DNA here is from genome assembly GCF_003952945.1 of Bifidobacterium samirii. GTDB lineage: Bacteria > Actinomycetota > Actinomycetes > Actinomycetales > Bifidobacteriaceae > Bifidobacterium > Bifidobacterium samirii. Next base: position 33,960 of record NZ_QXGK01000022.1, on the reverse strand, counting down.
TGAGCCGGTCGTGCGCGAGCGCGTCCTGGATGACTTCGGAGCGCATGACGATCTCCTCGATCGTGCGGGCGATGTGTACGCGTTCGAAGTCGGCGTGGTCGTCGAGTTCGGCCTCGCGCGCCTGCCACACGGACATGCCGGCCTCGCGCAGGATGATCGAATCGGAGGCGGCGATGCGCTCGTCGAGGTCGGCCATCTGGTCGGCGGCTTCGATCGAGCAGTCGGCGTCGTCGGTCGCGGCGGCGATCATCGCGTCGAGTTCGCGCGCGCCCAGGTCGATCGCGGCGCACGATTCGTGGCCCATGACGGCGATGAGGCTGACGTGCAGCTTGTCGACCGCGTATTCGAGCGAGGCGATGACCGCGTCGTCGACGATCTGGCCGGCGGTGCGGATCGTGAACAGGTCGCCCAGACCGGCGTCGAACACGATTTCGGGCGAGACGCGCGAGTCGGCGCACGAGAGCACGGCCGCGTCGGGGTTCTGCCGGTCGATCAGCGATTCGCGGGTCTGCGGGTCCTGCCACGGATGCTCCGCCTTGCCTTCGGCGAAGCGACGGTTGCCGGCGAGCATGCGGCTCCACGTCGCGTTCGCGGTCGATTCGTGGGATTCCTGCGCGCCTGCCGCGTCGTAGCCGTCGTGCGCGCCGTCGCATGCGTTGCCGTCGAACTGATCGTCCGTCATGATTCCACTCCCTTGTCCGATCGTAGGTTCCATCTGTCATCTTACATGGCGGACGTTCCTTCGGATATCGTCGCCGATGACGGACGATCGTCGGCGACCGCCGGCGCACGCCTCCGGGTAGCACGCCGCCCCGCCGGACCGGCGACGGAATCAGCCGTCGGCGTGGTCCGGGCGCGGCGCGGTGCGGAACGGATATGCTGGAATCGGCGGCCGAAACCATCGGCGCCATCATCGAAAGGAACCATCATGACCCTTCTGCAGCACGAACTCACCGATTTCAAGGTGCAGGCCTTCCAGAACAACGAATTCCGCGAGGTGACCAAGGACGACGTGCTCGGCCATTGGTCCCTGTTCTTCTTCTACCCCGCCGACTTCACCTTCGTGTGCCCGACCGAGCTCGAGGATCTGGCCGACAACTACGCGAAGTTCAAGGAGATCGGCTGCGAGATCTACTCCGTGTCCTGCGACACGCATTTCGTGCACAAGGCGTGGCATGACGCCAACGAGAAGATCGCCAAGATCGAGTATCCGATGCTGGCCGATCCGACCGCGCTGCTCGCCCGCGACCTCGACACGTACAGCGAGGCCGACGGTCTGGCCGAGCGCGGCGACTTCATCATCAACCCGGAGGGCAAGGTCGTGGCCTACGAGGTCATCTCGTCCAACGTGGGCCGCAACGCCGAGGAGCTGCTGCGCCGCGTGCAGGCGTCGCAGTTCGTCTACGAGCACGGCGACCAGGTGTGCCCGGCCAAGTGGACGCCCGGCGAGGAGACCATCGAGCCGAGCCTCGACCTCGTCGGCATGCTCTGATCGGCGGCGATCGTGGACAACAACGATCTGTATGACGTCGTCGTGATCGGCGGAGGCCCGGCGGGACTGACCGCCGGCCTCTACCTGGCGCGTGCCCGCTACCGCGTCCTCGTCCTCGAAAAGGACGATTTCGGCGGGCAGATCACCATCACGAACGAGGTCGTCAACTATCCGGGCGTCGGCCGCACGACGGGCCGCGCCCTCACCGAGACGATGCGCCGGCAGGCGAAGGACTTCGGCGCCGAGTTCCTGTCCGCCGAGGCGACCGGCCTCGACGTGGACGGCGACGTGAAGACCGTGCACACCACGCGCGGCGACCTGCGGACCTTCGGCATCCTCATCGCCACCGGCGCGTCTCCGCGCAAGCTGGGCTTCGCCGGCGAGGCCGAGTATGCGGGCCGCGGCGTCGCCTACTGCGCCACCTGCGACGGCGAGTTCTTCGCCGGACGCGAGGTGCTGGTCGTCGGCGGCGGGTTCGCCGCGGCCGAGGAGAGCGTGTTCCTCACGAAGTACGCGAGCAAGGTCACGATCCTCGTGCGCGAGGAGGACTTCACGTGCGACGCGTCCGTCGCCGCCGAAGCGAAGTCGAATCCGAAGATCGACGTGCGCTACCGGACCGTCCTCGACGGCGTGACCGCCGGTCAGGGCGGCCTGCGCGAGGCGACGCTGCGCGACGTGGAGACCGGCGAGACGAGCGTGTGGAAGCCGGCCGACGAGGGGACGTTCGGCGTGTTCGTGTTCGCCGGATACGTGCCGGCGACCGACCTGGTGAAGGGCGTCGTCGAACTCGACGAGCAGGGCTACGTGGTGACGCATGGCTATCTGGAGACGTCGGTGCCGGGCGTGTACGCTGCGGGCGACCTGCGCGTGAAGAACCTGCGGCAGGTGGTCACCGCCACCGCCGACGGCGCGATCGCCGCGGTCGAACTCGAACGCTACGCGAAGACGATGAGCGAGAAGACCGGCATGACACCGCCGCGGCCGACCAGGTCGGCGTACGAGCAGGCGTCGCAGGCCGCCGCGTCGGCGCAGGCCGCCGGCACGACGCCCTCCCCCGCGCCCGTCAAGCGCAGCGCCGACGCGGCCGCGGCCGCGCGCAAGCCGGGCGAACTGTTCTCCGACGCGGTCAAGCAGCAGCTCAAGGTCGTGTTCGGCCGCATGGCCAAGCCGGCCGCGATCGCGCTCGACCTGGACGATACGCCGCTGTCGGCGGAGCTGCGCGGCTTCGTCGAGACGATGGCCGCGCTGTCCGACGGCAAGCTGACGGTGACGCTCGCCGACGGCACCGCCGCGGCGGACTATGCGAAGGACGACGCCGGCCGTGCCGTGTTCGACGTGGACGACGCACTGCCGACGGCCCGCCCGTGCGCGCGCGTGCTGGTGGACGGCGAGCCGACCGGTCTCGCGTTCCACGGCGTCCCCTCGGGCCACGAGTTCAACTCGTTCGTGCTGGGCCTGTACAACGCGGCCGGCCCCGGCCAGCCGCTGGACGACGACCTGCGTGCGCGCATCATGGCGATCGACGAGCCGACGGACATCATGATCCTCGTCTCGCTGACATGCACGATGTGCCCGGAGACGGTGCTCTCCGCGCAGCGCATCGCGTCGCTGAACCCGCGCGTGCGGGCCGAAGCGTACGACGTGTCGCACTTCCCGGAACTCAAGGACCGCTACGGTGCGATGAGCGTGCCGTGCATCGTGGTCACGAAGTCCGACGGCACGCGTCAGGTCGAATTCGGCCGCAAGAGCATCCCCCAGATGCTCACGCTCCTCGGCGCCTGACGTGACTGGACTTGCTTGCGGGGAGTGCTAATGCTGAGGCTGTGCATATCGCATGCATGGCCTCAGCATTTTTCATCAGCAGTCTGAAATCATCGGAATCTAAAAGAATCTAAAAGAATATAAAAGAATATAAACGGGCGGAATCGGCCGGCCGGACAGACGAAAGGGCGGGGCGCGTACGTGACGTACGCACCCCGCCCTTATGCGATGCCATCGGTCATCGGTCATCGGTCATCGGCCGGACGGCGGCGCGATCGGCGGGACGGAAGGTCCGCGGCCGACGCGCCGCCGTCATACGGCGATACCGCGGATCAGCCCGTGTTCTGCAGGCCGGCGGCGACGCCCGAAACGGTGCACAGGATCAGGTAGATGAACTCGGCCTGCTGGCTCTGGCTGAGCTCCTCCTTGTCCACCTTCTTACGCAGCGAACGCAGCGCGAGGAACTGCGTGACCGACAGCGCGTCCACATACGGGGAGCGGATGCGAATCGCCTGGCCGAGCACGTGACGGTGCTGCAGCGGCCATTCGTCGCCGACGATGCGCAGCACCCACTTGGTGGTCAGCTCCATCTCGTCGAGGACCTTCGCGGACAGCTCCTCGTCGTCGCCCAGCGACAGGTACATGCGGGCGATGCGCTCGTCGGTCTTGGCGAGCGACATCTCGATGTTGTCGATGAACGTCGAGAACAGCGGCCACTCCTGATACGCCTTGCGCAGCGTCTCCAGGTCGCCGAACTGCTCGCACGCGCTGCCCAGGCCGTACCATGCGGCCAGGTTGATGCGCGCCTGGGCCCAGGCGAACACCCACGGGATCGTACGCAGGTCGTCGAGCGACTTGGCGCCCAGACCACGCTTGGCCGGACGGGAGCCGATCGGCAGCAGGCCGACCTCGGTCAGCGGCGTGACGATCGAGAACCACGGCGCGAAATCAGGCGTGTTGAGCAGGTCGAGGAAGCGGTTGTGCGCGGCCTCGTCGAGCTTGGCGGTCATGTCCGCGTACTTCTCCGTCATCTCCGTGTTCGTCTTCTCGACGCTCGGAGCGGACTGGAGCAGCGTCGCGGCGGCCACGGATTCGACGTGGCGCACGGCCAGCACCGGGTTGCCGTAGCGGGCGAAGATGACCTCGCCCTGCTCGGTGAGCTTGAAACGGCAGTTGACGGAGCCCTTCGGCTGGGCGAGCACCGCACGGTTGGCCGGGCCGCCGCCACGACCGACGGCGCCGCCGCGGCCATGGAACAGGGTCAGGTCGATCGCATGCTTCTCGGCCCAGGCGACGATGCGCTGCTCGGCGGAGTGCAGGGCGAGCGTGGCGGTGGTCGGGCCGGCGTCCTTCGACGAATCGGAGTAGCCGAGCATGACCTCCATCTTGCCGTGCGTGGCCTTGAGACGGTTCTGCACCTCCGGGATCTTGATGATCTCCTCGAGCACGTCGACCGAGTTCTCCAGATCCTCCAGCTGCTCGAACAGCGGGATCACGTCGATGACCGGCACGTCCTGCGGATGCGCGAACGCGAGACGGTTCAGCTCGTACACGTCGCGCACGTTCTGCGCCGACTTGGTGAACGAGATGATGTAGCGGCGGGCGGCCTTCAGACCGTTGCGCTTCTGGATCGAACCGAGCGCGCGGAACGTGTCGAGCACCTCGTGCGTCATCGGCTGCAGCGGGCCGCGCTCGCCGTGCAGGCCATGCTCGCGGATGTCCTCCAGCGCGCGCGAATGCACGACGGAATGCTGACGGAACTCCATCTCGACCATGTGGAAGCCGAACGTCTGGGTCTGCCAGATCAGATCCTGCAGCGGGCCGTAGGCGGAACGCTTCGCGCCGGCGGCGACCAGCGAACGCTGCACGATCTTCAGGTCGTTGAGGAACTCGTCGGCCGAACGGTACATGAGGTCCGCGTCGCGTTCGATCGTGTAGTGCAGACGGTCGGCCATGACGAGCATGACGGCGCGGTGCGTCTCCTGCGCGGAGATCAGCGCGGCCTTGTCGGTCAGACGCTCGCTCATCTCCTTCTGACGGTTCCACAGCATGAGCAGTTCGGCGCTGGCCGGCGTGGTGCCGGTCTCCATCGTCAGATTGCGGCCGATGGAGCGCGTTGCCTCCTCAAGCGCGCCGATCACATGATCGGAGAACTTGCGTGCGACCAGACGGCTCACCTTCGCGGTGACGTTCGGATTGCCGTCGCGGTCGGAGCCGATCCAGCTGCCCGGATGGAAGAACGCGGGGCACACCGGCTCGACGAGGCCGGCCTTGTCGCCCAGGATCCAGTCGTCGAAACGACGGTAGACGGCCGGGATGGTCTCGAACAGGGTGTTGTCGAAGATGTCGAGGATGGTGTCGGCCTCCTCGACCGGGGTCGGCTTCTTGAGCGCGATCGGCGAGGTGCGGAACAGGGCGTCGATCTCGTTGTAGAGACGGCGCAGGTTCTCCTTCTTGTCCGAACCGCCCAGCAGCTTGTGCGCCTCGAGCAGCTCCGCGATGCGGCGGATCTTGCCCTCGACGGCCTTGCGGCGGGCCTCGGTCGGATGGGCGGTGAACACCGGATGGAACTCAAGACGCTCGAGCAGCTCCTGGGCCTTGGCCGGGCCCATCTCGCTGATGAGCTGATGGTAGGCGCACGTCATCTCGTTGACCGGGTCGACCGCCTGGGCGTCGTCGACCTCGGCCTCGCGCTGGTGCAGCACGGAGACGCGGTAGTTTTCCTCGCACAGGTTCGCGAGGTGGAAGTAGGTGGCGAACGCGCGGGCGAGCAGCTGCGCATCATGCAGCTGCATGTCGTCGATGGTCTCCACGGCCTTGGCGAGGCCGTCCTGATCCGGATCGGGGTCGGTCATCGCGCCTTCGAAATGTTCGGCGCTGGCTTCGACTGCATAGCCCAGCACCTTGTCGAAGCTGGCGAGCAGCTTCGGGTCGAACTCGTCAAGCACCTCACGCAGGATCTGCAGGCACAGGTCCATGTCGTGCTTGAGCGAAGCGGGAAGATCGCGCTCCTCGGGACCCTTCGTCCCGAGTCCCGACGTCACGATTGTGGCGTCCGCGGGCGTGATCTGCTGATCGGGTAATGTCATCAGACCTCCTTTTTGAACTCCCGGTTGCTCGGTCTGCCGGCCATCTGCGGCTCCTCCGCAGTTGTGTTAGCCGGCCGTTGCGAGCCCACAGCCATCGGTTCAACGGTTGCGCGCCCCATTGTAGGCCCGCCCAATCGACGTTTGCGTTACGAACCGGCGCAATCGGTCACATGGCGAACGCCCGAGGGTCGAAACGGGCCTCCGCGGCCGCCGTGCTCGGACGGGCCGGGAGGACTACGGAGTAGATATAGAGGGCGTGAGTCGAGAACAACAGCAAGGGCAATCCCATCAGCATCCGCAAGGCGAGGAAAGCAGCGCCGTCGCGGTCCAGCACTTCCACACCCACTCCATCCCACTGGACATGGAGGACATCGAACGCGACTGGGACAAGCCGGTCGCCGAAGCCGGCATCGCCGCGAAGGCGAGCGTCATCGTCCGCGTCGGCATGCTCGACCTGGGCGCCGGCACCGGATCGTTCCGCGTACGCGAGATGATGCACCGCATCGCCTACCCGCTCGGCGTGCACGTGCGCGCCGACGTCAACCTGACCGACATCGAAGCCGCCTGCACCGACGGCAAAGACCGCATCACCGAAGTCGTGGACCTGCCCACCACGGGCGTCAACACCGAACGCATCTGGCTGCTCGAACACTTCGCCGACTGGTTCAACGTGAACCTCGGCGAGGACTCCATGTACCACGCGCAGTCCACGATCTCCGAAGAACTCGTCGAACACCTCGACTCGCCGGACGCACGCCACTCGGTGATGCGCGCCGTCGAAAAGGACCGCGAGGCGGTCGAGGCCATCGAAGCGCTCGAAAACGCCGGGCGCAAGGGAGCCGGTGTCGCCGGTGCCGGCGACGGCACCGGGGCGGCCGCGAGCGCCGCCGTCGAGGACGCGCCCGCGACGAACCCGCGCTCCATCGGACGGGAACGCACGTCGATCGGCATCCGGCCGATCGCGAGCCCGAAGACGAAGGCGGCGACGCACCGGCCGCCGGCGTCGTACGCCGAGCATTTCGACCATCATGCGCCGGCGGCCGCGGCGGCGAAGGCGGCTGCATCCGCAGCCGCGGATCCGGCCGGCGTCGACTCAATGCAGACGGTCGCCGCGGGCGCGGGCGCAGGCATCGCGGCATCCGCATCCACCGGTACCGCATCCCCCGCGCCGGCCTCGGCCGCATCGTCCGCATCGACCACCCCGTCCTCCGGTACGCCATCCAACCACGGCGGCCACCGCATCACCGTGCGCGAAGCCCACGAACGGCTCGACCTGATCGAACGGCGCAAGCCGCTCTACTCCCCCGCGTTCGCCGGCCTCGCGTCGGCGGTCGCCTGCGCGTCCTTCGTGTTCCTGCTGGGCGGCGGCGTGTACGACATGGTCGGCGCGTTCGTCGGCGCCGGCCTCGGCCACTGGCTGCGCCGCCGGCTGTTCGCCCACCATCTCAACCAGTTCTTCGTCACGTTCGTGTGCGTGGCGGTCGCGGCGCTCGCCTGCACCGGCATGCTGCGACTGATCGGCATGTTCGACCCGGTGGCGCTCGAGCACGACACCGCGTACATCGGCGCGATGCTGTTCGTCATCCCCGGCTTCCCACTCATCACGGGCGGTCTCGACATGGCGAAGATCGACTTCCCGTCGGGCGTGCAGCGCGTCACGTACGTGATGTGCATCGTGCTCATGGCCACGCTCGCCGGCTGGATGGTCGCGTGCATCGTGCACCTCAACCCGACCGGTTTCGAGTCGCTCGGCCTTGACCCGGTGCTCAACTGCGCGCTGCGGTTCGTGGCCGCGTTCTGCGGCGTGTGGGGCTTCTCGGTGCTGTTCAACTCGCCGCAGCGCATGTGCCTGACGGCTGCGGTGATCGGCGCGTTCACGGACACGCTGCGTCTTGAGCTGGTCGACTTCGCCGGTGTGCCGGCCGAGGCGGGCGCGTTCATCGGCGCGCTGCTGGCCGGTCTGCTCGCCTCCGCGTGGCGTTCGTCGGTGCGCCGTGGCTGGCTGCCCCCGTATCTCGACTATCCGCGCATCTGCCTGACCGTGCCGTCGATCGTGATCATGGTGCCCGGCCTGTACATGTATCAGGCGATGTTCCACCTCGGCCAGTTCGACACGCAGCTGGCGCTCGACTGGGCGTTCCGCGCGTTCATGGTGATCATCTGCCTGCCGATCGGTCTGGCCATGGCCCGCGTCATCACCGACAAGTCCTGGCGCTACGACATCTGACAGCGGCGGTGAGGAATCCGACCTCGTGACGAGAGAGGCCCCGGGCATACGCCCGGGGCCTCTCGTCGTCTCAGTCGTGTGCTCCGAAGTCGGAGAGGTCCAGGTCCATTGCCCCGCTTATCGCCAAAGCGTTTTGAGTGCCCCCATCCGGTTGTCCGAGGGAGATGGGACACCGGCTGTCTACTTTCTATAAGCATCCCGGGTCGGCCCGAACGATCGGGTATGAGTGTGTTCTGCCCACCTCGGTGTCGGAATGAGGCCTGCGATTTGAAAGCCGTTTGCCGGTTGACTCGTATGAATTTCGATTTGAGGTGAAGACATCGAGGTTGATACCTCCGCCATCCCAAGACGACTGGTGGAATCTCCAATTTGGAGGGGAAGAATGGACGTATCGGGCGAGCCGTTCGGTACGACGGCGGGAATCTCCGATTTGAGGGGAAGAATAGGGCCCTTGCACGCTTCTTTCGGCCATGTGAGGGGAAAGATTTCTCCGATCTGAAGGCGAGAATTCAAGGGTTTCCGCCCAAAAGGGCTTAGCCTAGCCAAGGATTCCGCGTGGCCTTTCCCCTCAGAAGGCCGAAAGAAGTGCGCAAGGTCTCGTTCCTTCCCCTCACTTGGGAGAAAGCTGCATGCAGGGGCGTTCTTCCCCTCATTCGGTCGAAGACATGGTTCAAGATTCTGCTCTTCCCCGCAGCCGGTCGATCAGTTGGCTGATCGATTCGTGGCTTTGTCCCAGATGGTCTTGCGTCGACGACGATGTCCGTTGCAGATCTGCTCGATCTCCAGTCGAGGTTCCAGCGGCACAGGGAATCCCAGTGCCAGCTCCATCTTCGTGGCGACGCGCTGGGCCAGTTCTTCCTGTGCCGCATTGTCCTTGAGGTCCACCAGCGTGACCTTGACATACGCCCATCCGGCGGACTCTATCTCCTCCCGCCGCTTGTCGTCCTTCAGTACCTGCTGGGCGCTGTGGCGATGATACGCGCCGTCGTATTCGATTGCGATCTTCAGATTCGGGTAGGCCATATCCAGCACAAGAGTTCTGGCGGTGTTGGGTATATGCAGCTCATAGTTCACCTCGGGTGACGGCAGCCCGTATCGCATCAGCGCGAGGCGCGTGCGCGTCTCCTGCGACGAATCGGTGTCCTCCTGCATGATGCGCAATGCGAGACGGCACTTGGTGATGCCTTCGAAACGGCTGGCATTGTCTATGTAGTACCGGAAGTCGTCGATGGTGGCCCTTTTGAGCTTCCTGTTGCGGCGCATCATGGACTCTCCCAATACGATGAGTTCCTCAATCGTCAGGACCGGCGCGAAATGGGCCCATGTGCATACGGGCGTAGTGCATTCGAACTTTCGGTTGACGACCTGCGTCTCGATGGGGCCGCTCCACACCAGATACTGTACGCCGGGTACCTTGCCGCGCTTGTTGAGCTTCGGCACGATGGCGTAGAACTGTCTATCCCGTCCTTTGTCCACTGGAAGCCGCGGCTTCTCTATGGCCAGGAGCTCCAGTGCCGTGGTTCGGGAGAATATGAGCTTTGACTTGGTGCTTCCCAGCAGTTCCGAGCATGACTGCATGCGTAGATTCTTGAGCTCGGTGAGTGCTTTGAGCGATAGTGATTCTTCGGTCATGCCTCGAACCTACGGAAAAAGCATGCCTGTTGCCACTGTCTCACGCGCGCATGTGGATAAGTGGGCGGAATAGTTCGATTTTCACCGGGAACTTTTCTGTCGGAAAACGAAAAGCCCTGAACCGTAGTCCAGGGCTTTTCATTTGCGAGACAAGACGCCGCAGGCGATCAGTACTTCATGCCCATGGCCTCGCGCACCTGCTCGAGGGTCTCCTCGGCGATCGCGTTGGCGCGCTTGTTGCCGTCGTTGAGGATGTCTCGGATCGTATCCATGTCCTTGGCGAGTTCGGCGCGGCGCTCGCGGTGCGGCGCGAGGAACGTGTTGACGGATTCGATGACGTACGCCTTGAGCGCGCCGGCGCCGGAGTCGCCGATCTCGGCGGCGATGTCCTTCGGGTCGCGCCCGGTGACGAGGCCGGCGGTGGTGAGCAGCGCGGACACCTGCGGGCGGGCGACCGGGTCGAACGTGATGCGGCGTTCGGAGTCGGTCGGGCTCTTCTTGATGAGCTTGGCGGTCTCCTCCGCGGTGGCGCCGAGCATGATCGAGTTGCCGTACGACTTGCTCATCTTGCGGCCGTCGAGGCCGGGGATCTCCGGCGCTTCGGACAGGATCGCGGCCGGCTCGGGGAATACGGGGTGCTTCTTCGCGTAGCGTTCGTTGAAGCGGCGTGCGATGGTGCGTGTGATTTCGACGTGCGGCAGGTTGTCCTTGCCGATCGGCACGACGTTGGCCTTGCAGAAGAGGATGTCGCACGCCTGGTGCACCGGGTAGGTGAGCAGCAGGCCGGTGAGCGCGTGGCCGGAGGCTTCCATCTCCGACTTGACGGTCGGGTTGCGGTGAAGTTCGGCTTCGGTGACGAGCGACAGGAACGGCAGCATGAGTTGGTTTTCGGCCGGCACGGCGGAGTGGGTGAAGATCATGGTCTTGGCCGGGTCGATGCCGGCGGCCATGTAGTCGAGCACGAGGTTGAGGACGTTGTCCTGGATGTGTTCGGTGGTGTCGCGGTCGGTGATGACCTGATAGTCGGCGATGATGATGTTGGTGTTGACGCCGCGTTCCTGCATGGCGACGCGTTCGCGGATGGAGCCGAAGTAGTGGCCGAGATGCAGGCGCCCGGTGGGGCGGTCGCCGGTGAGCATGGTGAACTTGCCGGGGTTCTCCTCAAGCTTGGCGAGGGTCGCGTCGGAACGCTTCTTGGCGGCGAGGAAGCTCGCGCTCATTTCGTTGCCGGCCGCGGTCAGCTGCTGTTCCTGGGATTCGTCCGTCATTGTTCCCGCCTTTGCGTGTACTGTCCCTCGCGTGTTGAAACGCCTGAAAATATCGCTTTTATCGTAAAAGTCCGAGACGACAAGCCGAACGTGCGCATCAGGTGGTACTCTCTTATGTGATGAATCGATACGTACAGTAATTTTTTCAGGGGGTCACATGGGCCGCGGACGTCAGAAAGCCAAGCAGCAGAAAATTGCCCGGAAGCTCAAGTACTTGACCACCGATACTGATTACGACGAGCTCGCGAAGGAGCTGGGGGCGCAGGAGCCCGGCGTCGGTTCGTTTGATCCGTTCTCCGATATCGAGGCGCAGTATGCGCATGACCATGATGCGGATGCCGTCGATGATGTCGAGGCGGCCGCGCCGTCCGTTGCGGACGAGCCGGTCGAGTCCGCGTCGATCGACGACGATCTCGACGAGTATGCGAAGTGGGCCGCCGAGGCCGCCGCGAAGGCGACGAGCGGCGAGTTCCCGGTGACGTCGGCCAAGCCGGCGGCTCCGAAGCCGATGCCGCGTCGTCCGATTCCGATGCCGATGCCGGCCGCGCTCAAGCCCAAGCAGTAGCTTCCGTTCACCCGGTTCGCCGTGACGCGTTGCGACGAACCAGACGAACGCAGGACGGGCCCGACTCCCTTATATGGAAGTCGGGCCCGTCGTCGTATTGATCGGTTCGATCGTCATGATTGGCTTGATTGGCGCCTGCCGATTCCCCCCGTTGCGGCCGTCATGTCCGCCGGCCAGTCGCGTCCGTCACAGCGGCAGCAGCCATCCCAGGTCGTCGCGTTCGCCGATCGCGCCGATGCGCCCGGCGTCGCGTTCGTCGTCCCATGCGGTGATGCCGGCGGCGACGCGCAGCCAGACGTCCGGGTCGAGTTCGACGACGTCGGGCGGGGTGAGGTTGTGCGGGTCGGACTCGGGGCCGTCGAGGATCTTGACGGCGCCCCACGGCGCGACGCGCACTTCGACGCCGGGGCCGGGCGCCTTGCGTTCCAGCAGGTGCAGCGTGTAGCGCACCGCCATCGCCCACATGGGCCTCGGCAGGTCGGGGCGTACGTCCAGTGCGTCCGTGCCGGCGTCCCGCTGTGCGCGCGCGGCGTCGGCCCACCGCCGCCACGCGTCGCGTCCCTTGTCGATGTCCTGTTCTCGTATCACGGCCATGCCACCACCCTACCGCGGTCGGTCGGGCAGTGTCGTCCGATTTACGCGTCGTCCGCCCTGCCCGTGTCGGCCGTTCGGTGCGCGTGCGTGTGTCGATGATCGCCGCGCCGACGGTCGCAATTGCTTCGGCCGCCGGCGTCCGTGCGGCGTCGGGTTTCGGTGGGGATGCGGCATCGATATCTCATTCAAGCGACGCCGACGTCCGGTCCTCGAACCGGTTCGAGTTTCGTTCTTGCGGGGGTCGTACTATGGGGAAATTGCGTGTTGTGCGCGATGCGCTATCATGGGCATCGTTGTGCAAACGATTGCAGAGAACGTAAGGCAGCGTTCGTCCTGCATCGTTACGCGAGGTCAGCGTGGCGGCGCATAATGATGCAGGGACAACAAACCGGAAAGAGAGTCAAAGACATGACCGAAATCACCGCACCCAAGTCGCCGGTCACGACGGCCGAGTTCGCCGACGGCATCCGTGAACAGCTGAAGTACGCGCAGGGCGTCACCCCGGAGCAGGCCACCCCGGCCGACGTCTACGTCGCCGCCTCGCTCGTCGTGCGCCACTACCTGCAGGACGCCTGGTTCAAGACCCAGCAGGACATGGTCAACGGCAACACCAAGGCCGTGGGCTACCTGAGCGCCGAGTTCCTCATGGGCAAGCAGATGCGCAACGCCCTGCTCAACGCCGGCATGCTCGACCAGTTCGACGAAGCCGTCGAAAGCCTCGGCTTCAACCCGCAGGACGTCATCGACGCCGAATACGAGCCGGCCCTCGGCAACGGCGGCCTCGGCCGTCTCGCCGCCTGCTTCATCGACTCCCTCGCCTCCCTGGGCGTGCCCGCCTTCGGCTACGGCATCCAGTACAAGTACGGCATCTTCCGCCAGGAGTTCGACGAGAACGGCAAGCAGGTCGAGAAGCCCGAATACTGGCTCGCCAACGAGGAGCCGTGGGGCCGCGTCGACTACAACCGTTCGCAGCGCGTCAACTTCGGCGGCAAGGTCATCACCCACGCCGACGGCTCCAAGGAATGGCAGCCGGCTTGGTCCGTGCGCGCCGTGCCGGTCGACTACATGGTCCCGGGCTACGCGTCCGGCCGCGTCAACACGCTGCGCCTGTGGAGCGCCCGCTCCTACGACGAGTTCGACCTCGCCGCGTTCAACCGCTCCGAGTACATGGAGGCCGTGACCCCGCAGGTCGCCGCCGAGAACATCTCCAAGATCCTCTATCCGGAGGACTCCACCCCGCAGGGCAAGGCGCTGCGCCTCGAACAGCAGTACTTCTTCGTCGCCGCGTCCATCCACGACGCGATCCGCGTCTTCTACCCGGGCCAGGACAAGCCGGATCTGACCACCTTCCCGGACAAGATCTGCTTCCAGCTCAACGACACCCACCCGGTCATCGGCATCCCCGAGCTCATGCGCGTCCTCATCGACGAATACGGCTACGACTGGGACACCGCGTGGGACATCACCACCCGCACGTTCAACTACACCTGCCACACCCTGCTGCCGGAGGCGCTGGAAGTGTGGCCGGCCGACCTGATCGGCGAGCTGCTGCCGCGTCACCTCGAGATCATCAAGGCGATCAACACCAACTTCCTCGCCGAGCTGGCCACCAAGACCCTCGATAAGGCGAAGATCGATCGCATGCGCATCCTCACCGAAGGCGAGAACCCGCAGGTCCGCATGGCCTACCTGGCCTCCGCCGGCGGCTCCCACGTCAACGGCGTCGCCGAGCTGCATTCCGAGCTGCTCAAGGACGTCACCCTGCGCGACTTCTCCGACATCTACCCGGGCAAGTTCACCAACGTGACCAACGGCGTCACCCCGCGCCGCTTCATCCGCCTCGCCAACCCGCGTCTGAGCGCCCTCATCACCGAAGGCCTCGGCACCGACAAGTGGCTCAGCGACCTCGAAATGCTCAAGGGCCTCGAGCCGCTCGCCCAGGACGACGAATTCGTCAAGAAGTTCGCCGCCGTCAAGCGCGCCAACAAGGAGGACTTCGCCGCCTACGCCAAGCGCGAGTACGGTTTCGAGCTCAACCCGGACACCATGTTCAACACCATGGTCAAGCGTCTGCACGAGTACAAGCGCCAGTCCCTGAAGATCCTCGCCCTGATCGCCCGCTACGCGGACATCAAGTCGGGCCGCATCTCCGCCGACGACGTCCTGCCGCGCACCGTCATCTTCGGCGCCAAGGCCGCCCCGGGCTACTACCTGGCCAAGATGACCATCCAGCTCATCAACAACGTCGCCCGCGTCGTCAACAACGACCCGGACGTCAAGGGCAAGCTCAACGTGTACTTCCCGTGGAACTACAACGTGCGCCTCGCCCAGCACCTCATCCCGGCCACCGACCTCGACGAGCAGATTTCGCAGGCTGGCAAGGAGGCCTCCGGCACCGGCAACATGAAGTTCGCCCTCAACGGCGCGATGACCGTCGGCACCCTCGACGGCGCGAACGTCGAGATCCGCGAGCGCGTCGGCGCCGAGAACTTCTTCCTCTTCGGCATGACCGTCGACGAGGTCGACAAGCTCTACGAGGACGGCTACTCGCCGGCCAAGTACTACGAGGCCGACCCGCGCCTGAAGGCCGCCATCGACATGGTCTCCGACGGCACCTTCTCCAACGGCGACCGCAACACCTACGCGCCGCTCGTCGCCGACTGGCTGACCAAGGACTGGTTCATGACCCTCGCGGACTTCACCGCGTACACCGAGATCCAGGCCGACATCGAAGCCCTCTACCGCGACCCGCTCGAGTGGAACCGCAAGGCCCTGCTCAACGTCGCGAACTCCGGCTACTTCAGCTCCGACCGTTCGATCGAGGATTACCTCGAGCGCATCTGGCACACCGGCCCGCTGGCCTGATGACGGAGCGTATACCGCCTTTCCTCACCCTCGACGTGCGAAGCACGCCTTCGGGTTCGGACGGCGGTCTCCGCACACGTCATCAGTCCATCGGACTGCGTCCGCCCGTCGCCTGACGACGGGCCAGTGCGCCGCGTGATGATGTCCCGCCCGGATCGTTCCGGGCGGGACATCTCGTATACGGGGAATGATGGCCGGATGTCGGCCGAATCGTGCCGATGCTTCATCGCATCGTGGATTTGTATGCGTCCCGACGAAGCCGTCGCATACAAGTCCACGATTCGCCCGGTCTTTTCGTGGATTTGCATGCGGCACCATCGTCCAGCCGCATACAAATCCACGAGATGACGGGCCGGTGCCGTCATGAGACGATCCCGCACTGGCCTTCGGGCACCGGCCAGTTTCCGGAATGGTCATGATATGACGAAAGCCCGGTATCGCGGAACGTTGCGATACCGGGCTTTCGTATGTCGTATGTCGATTGTCGTCAGGCGGCGGTCGGAGCGGCTTCCTCGACGGCCGGCTTGTCTTCGGCCTCCTCGGGCTCCTCGGCCTTGGTCAGGCCCAGGTCGACCGGCGAGGAGCTGTTCTCCCACGGCTCCTCCCACGGATCGTAATCCGGATTCTGCTGCTTGTAGATGTACAGGCCGACCACGCCGGCGAGCAGCGCGCCGAACAGCAGCGCAAAGAACTTCCAACCGTTAGAGGACTTGTTCTCCATGACGGCTCCTTTCTATGTCATGCACGTAGGCCATGCACGCGGATCATGCACGATGCCATGCAGGTGGCCTGCCCGTCCAAGCCAACTTTCTCCATCATAGGCCGGTTTTTGTGACGATTGGGTGGATTTACGCGCCGTACGGCGAGTCCGGGGACCGGCTGTCGGCACCCGGCACCCGCCCTGCCGATAGAGTGAAGGCATGTCATATCGTCGATTCAGTCTCTTCCCCTCCTCCCCCACGCTGCGCGACCTGCTGGACAGGCGCGCGATCCGCTACCAGTGGCGCGACAACGGCCCGGTCATCACGTCGATCATCCTCGCGATGTGCGTGGCGGTCTGGGTGGTCGAACTGCTGCTGTCCCTGGTGTGGCCGGCCGGCCTGTCCATGCTGCTGAGCGCCGGCGCGTTCCAGCCGATGCTCGCCACGCACCGCCCGTGGCTGTTCGTCACGTCGATGTTCCTGCATCAGCCCACGTCGATCGTGCACATCCTGTTCAACATGCTGACGCTGTGGTCGGTGGCACCCGTATTGGAACGCATGATGGGCCATTGGCCGTTCCTCGCGCTGTACGTGCTGTCGGGCGTCGGCGGCGGCCTGGGCATGATGGCGTGGGCCGCGCTCGCCCCCGGCGGCTACGGCTGGCTGCAGGCCGCGTACGGCGCGTCGGGCGCGCTGTTCGGCCTGTTTGCGGCGATGCTGGTCGTCTACCGTCGCATCGGCGCCGACATCAGTTCGATGATGGTGTGGATGGTGATCAATTTCGCGATGCCGGTGGTGATCAGCAACATCGCATGGCAGGCGCATGTGGGCGGTTTCCTGATCGGCGGCGCGTTCACGTGGCTGCTGGTGTCGGGCGTGCACGCGCTGCGCGGCAAGAGCCTCAAGTACCGTACCGTCGTGTACGGTGTGGCCGTGCTGGCGGTGATGGTCGTCCTGATCGCGTTGTGCGATGCCGCCAATCCCGCGCGCATGATGGCGTCGCTGCTGTGGTGACGCGCCCGCGGTCGGATCGTCCGTTCCGATGATGGCACGGTCGGTCTGCGATCATCGCTGCGATGATGCCGATATTCTGTTGGCCCTCCCCCTGCGGGAGGGCCAACGTCGTGACTACGTCAGGACGCCCGTCCGACGGGCTTACACGAGTGGAATTACACACGTGTAGTTTTCCACAATTGTGGAAAACCTTGTGGATAACTTGGGTATAACTACCGCAAGATGGTGGATAACCCACGCTGAGATACGAGCATGGATAGCTGAAAACCGCAGAATGATGCGGATTTCTGATTATTGTGGATTACTGGTTTGAGTTATCCACAATCCGTACCATAAGTCCCGTGCGAACTTATCCCCAATTGTGGATAAGTCTGTGGAAAACCCGTGGATAAACACCTGATGCTGGTGGATAAGTTATCCCCATGATGTGGATAACCGGTGGATAACTTGTGCATAAGTCACCGTAATCGTTGATTTTCATGGGATTTGACCTGTGGATAATCGAACGTTGGGTAAAACTCCGGCCGGCTGAATCACCGCCGGTGTTGACCAATGCTGTGCCGTGGAAACAACAGTGCCGGCGCATGATCAAAACCTCGCAACGGACGCGCAATCAGAAGATCTGCGCGTCCGTTGCGAATGTATAGGGCCGCCGAACTTCACAATCGACACGCAGACGTCTCGATTGCGTGACGAAAAGGACGTTTCCGGCCATCCCCGCCGGCATCTGAAGTCCCGACAAGGCCTCAGTGGCCCCGAACAGACGCCGAAGAAACGACTCGGCGCCAAAACTCCCCA
This sequence comes from Bifidobacterium samirii, assembly GCF_003952945.1. Lineage (GTDB taxonomy): Bacteria > Actinomycetota > Actinomycetes > Actinomycetales > Bifidobacteriaceae > Bifidobacterium > Bifidobacterium samirii. The sequence continues at coordinate 15,954 of NZ_QXGK01000022.1, read as the reverse complement.
AAACTTCCAGCGAGTTCCCAGACAAAACCGGCGTAGCGTCAAGGATTGGGTGGTTTCATAATAACTGTCAGCGAAAGCCGACCAGGAACAGCAGCAGTTCCCGACAACTGAACCCTTTCTTCTTCTCTCTCCTTTCTCTCCCCGGCGGCACCCCCGCCGGGGTTTCTTTTTGCCGGAACCGCCCCATCATGCAATCGGATACGCATGCTCCCCGGCCATCATCGCGGCGTATATTGGGCGTCATGAACGAAGACGACCTCACCGCATCGGCCGCATCACCGGAGTCGGCCGCATCCTCCCCGCACAACCGTCCTGAAACGGCCTCATCGGCATCATCGCAACCCCGTCCCGCACTGATCGGCCGCGAATCGACCGTCGTCCCCGGCCGCTTCGGCGAACCGCTGACCGTCACCCACGTCGCCTACTCGCGCGGCGGCGGCAACGCGTCGCCGCGCCGTCCGATGTTCCTGTGCCTGCACGGCTGGGGATCCAACGAGGACGACCTCGCCGGCATGATGCGCTACGTCGCGCCGTACAGCGACTACGCGTCGCTGCGCGCGCCGCTGGTCCTGCAGGAAGGCTGGTACATGCCCGGCGCCTACTCGTGGTTCCACGACGCGGTGCCCACCGGCGACGACCTCGACCATGACGCGTACGCGGCCGCCGTCGCCGTCGACGCGTGGGTCGAGGCGAACGTCCCCACCGACCGCGACATCGTGCCGCTCGGCTTCTCGCAGGGCGGCCTGCTGGCCGTGCACCTGCTGCGCGTGCACCCGGACCGCTACCGGGCGGCCGTCTGCCTGTCCGGATTCCTCGCGCCGGGCGGCGTCGCCGGCACCGCGCCCGCCGACGAGACGCTGCCGGAACGCGAGATCCCCGTCTTCTACGGGCGCGGCGAGAATGACCCGGTCATCCCCCGCTACGAGTCGCACGCGCTGGCCGCATGGCTGGAGGAGCACACGTGGCTGACCGAGAAGACGTACCGCGGACTCGACCATGCGGTGAGCATGGACGAATTCTCCGACCTGCGTCAGTGGATGCTCGTCAACGACCTCACCTCCGGCGTGCTGTAGCCCCGGTGCCGGTCAGTCGGTCGGCTGGGCAACCGTTCAGCCGGTCGGCCGGTCGGCGAAGCCGCATCGTCGCGGCCGCGCCGACCGGCCTCCGACGCGGCCGGACACCCCGCTACAGGCTCGAATCGGCGTCGACGCTCATCACATACACGTTGCGTCGCAGCGCCTTGCCCTGCGCGCGCGTGATGTCGCCGGCGGCGACCATGTCCTGGATCACGCCCAGTTCGATCGCGTAGCTTTCGCGCTTGACCTCCTCGGCCATGCCGATCGTGCGTGCGCTGCCGCTCATGTTCGGCCGCGCACGCAGCGCGCCCTCGGCGCGACGGTAGTCGAGCAGCAGCGCGGTGCAATGCTCGGTGTTGTACGTGTCGCGGCGCATCTCCTCGTACAGCCGCTCGATCACATAATCGAACGCGTCGAGCTGCACCATGCGCGCGTGGGCGAAGATCTGGTCGTCGCTCAGCAGCGGCGTGGTGCGGCGGATCTTGCTGCCGGCGCGGCGCACCAGCGTCATCGTGCGGCGCTGGAGGGCGCGCATGCGGCCCTTGATCTGCCATGCGGCGCGGCCCGACCGGCGGTCGGTGTCGATGTGGCGCAGTGAGTTCATGATCTGGTCGAGCAGATGCTCGCATGCCTCGATCTCCAGGTCGCGGTTCGCGGCGGTGATGTCGGTGCGGGAGCGCGTGTCGGCCAGTCGTCGCTTCACGTAGTCCTTCTCCCAGCCGAGCGCGTCGATCTGCAGCTGCGCGTACCCCTGCGGGTCGAGTTCGCCGACGCGCTGCTTGAGTCGCGTGATGCGCTTCGTGTACGAGTCGATCACCATGAGCACGGCGCGGCGGTTCTCGTCGGTGACGCGCCCGGTCAGCTCCTCGATCGTGCGACGCAGCACCTCGATCGTGACCTCGTTCATCTCGCGCGACGCGTCGCCGCCGCGGTTGGGCGCGATCAGCGGCAGCAGGAAGTTGGCGAGCAGCAGCGTGACGATGATGACGCCGCTGGCGACGAAGATCAGCTCGTCGCGCATCGGGAACCAACGGCCGTTCGACAGCGCGTACGGGATCGTGAACATCAGCGACAGCGTGATCGTGCCCTTCGCGCCGCCGAACGTCATGACGGCGGCCGACCGCCAGCGTTCGCCGGTCATCCGGCGACGCCGGCCGGTGTTGACGTCGCGCGCGAGACGCAGCATCGTCGACACCCACACGAACCGCATCGCGATGACGATCGCCGACACGGCGAGGATGACGAGGATCAGCATCAGGTTGCTGACGCCCGGATCGTCCCAGCTGGTGCCCATCGCGCCGGGCAGCAGCATGCCGAGCAGAATGAACACGGCGCCGTTGAGCGTGAACGACAGCACGCCCCACACGCTGTTCGACACGATGTTCGTGCGCGCCACGTTCGGCCCGATGCCGGTGCGGTCGAAGCGGACGAACAGGCCGGAGGAGACGACCGCGAGAATGCCGGACACGTGCGCCAGATCCTCGGCGGACAGGTACAGCAGGAACGGCAGGAACAGTTCCATGAGGATGCGCGTGGTGGTCGTCTCCCAGCCGAGCGAACGGATCGTCTCGAACAGCCAGTTGGCGACGAGGCCGATCGCCAGACCGAACAGCGCGCCGCCGATGAACGAGACGACGAACTCGCCGGCCGCCTCCCCCACCTTGAATTCGCCGGTGATGGCCGCCGCGATCGCGAACTGGAAGCCGACGATGCCCGACGCGTCGTTGAACAGGGATTCGCCCTTGAGCACGCCCATCTGGCGTCTGGTGAGCGCCGCCTCCTTGCCGAGCGAACTGACCGCGACCGCGTCCGTTGGGCCGAGCGCCGCGCCGAGCGCGAGCGCCGCCGCCAACGGGATCGTGGGCCATATCGCGTGCAGGGTGAAGCCGACGGCGATCATCGTGGCGATGGCGAGGCCGATGGCGAGCGACAGGGAGAGCTTCATGGAGCGCAGGAGTTCGGATTTGTCGATCTCGTGCGCTTCGAGGTAGAGCAATGGTGCGATGAACAGCACCATGAACAGTTCCGGGTCGAGGTCGACGTTGGGGAAGAACGGCAGTTGCGAGGCGATGGCGCCGAGTGCGATCTGCACGAGCGGCGTCGACACCTTGGGTATGAAGCGGCTGATGAACGACGACAGCACGACCGCCGCGATGATGCATAGGATGAGTTCAAAAACAGCCACGGACTCCTCCTCTTCCCGTGTCGTGTTCGTCGGGTCTGGCGGCCGTGCGGACGGCCGTTTTCAGCCTATCAGCCGTCCACACTCCGACATGTTACGTTTCGCGGATGGCGGGTCGCGTATGGCCGTGCCGGGATACACTGGCCGCATGATGATCGACATGATGGATGACGCGGTCGGCCGGGCGATGTCCCGTGCGCTGGAGCTGGCCGGCGAGGCCGCGGCCGACGGCGAGGTGCCGGTCGGCGCGGTGGTGGTCGACGCGCGCGGGCGCATCGTGGGCGAGGGCCGCAACCGTCGCGAGACGCACTCCGACCCGCTGGCGCACGCGGAGGTACTGGCGATGCGTCGGGCCGCCGAACGCATGGACGGCTGGAATCTGGCCGACTGCACGCTCGTGGTCACGTTGGAGCCGTGCCCGATGTGCGCGGGCGCGTGCGTGCAGACGCACGTCGGACGCATCGTGTTCGGCGCGTGGGATGCGAAGCTGGGCGCGTGCGGCTCCGTATGGGATATTCCGCGCGACCCGCACGTCGGTCACGTGCCGGAGGTGCATGGCGGGGTGCGCGAGGTCGACTGCGCGCGCGTCCTGACCGATTTCTTCGCCGCCCGTCGCTGACCGGTCAGCCCGTCGCTGACCGTCCCGCCCGCCGCGGATACGGCCCGCCCGCCGCATGATTTTCATTTTCTTTCCAAGATGCGCGAACACTCCGCATGATGGCAAGGAAACCGCATCGTCGTACGATCGGAACATCGCAACATCCGACCGACCAGCAAAGGACGTGCAATGACGCGCATCGAACTCTTCTCCGGAACCTCCGCATACGGCATCGAGCTGACCTGCGCCTACGCCGAACGGCCCGAAGCGGGCGTCGCGTTCGCGCTCGTGTCCCCCGGCGGCGAGCTGCCCCGACTGGTCCACTGGGGCCGTCCGCTCGCCGACCCGGCCGCCGCGATCGGCTTGTACGACGCGCTGCGCCCCCAGCGCGTGTCCGGTTCGCTCGACTTCACGCCGTGGCCGAGCATCGTGCCCACGCAGGCGGAATCGTGGATCGGCGCACCCCGGTTCGAGGTGCGCCGTGGCGGCGTCGAACTGATGTGCGGCTTCACCGTCACCGACATGACCATCGAGAACGGCGAAGACGGCAACGACAACGCAGCCCCGGCGATCGTCGTCGCCGCCGAAGACGCCGAACAGGGCGTCGGCATCACGTGGCGCGGCGAACTGACCGCATCCGGACTCGTCCGCCAGCGGCTCACCGTCCGCAACCTCACGCCGGAAGCCGGCGCGCTGGAGATCGGCCGCATCGAACTCGGCTTCCCCGTCCCCGCCGACTGCGTCGAGATCCTCACCACCACCGGCCATCACCTGCGCGAACGCAACCCGCAGCGCCAGCCGCTCACCATCGGCCGCTTCGAGAAGCTCTCCATGACCGGCCGCCCCGACTTCGACGCGTCGCTGCTGCTGTCCGCCGGCGAACCCGGCTTCGGCTTCACCCGCGGCGACGTGTACTCCGTGCACGTCGGCTGGAGCGGCAACAGCGTCCTGTCCGCCGAACGCCTGCCGTACACGCAGGGCCTCATCGGCGGCGGCGAGATCCTCATGGGCGGCGAGATCGAACTCGCCGACGGCGACGACTACACCACCCCGTGGGTGTACGGCGCATACGGCACGGGCCTCAACGAGGTCGCCGCACGATTCCACGGCTACCTGCGCGGCGTGCACCCCGAACTCGTCGCCAAGCCGCGCCCGCTGATCCTCAACACGTGGGAGGCCGTCTACTTCGACCACGACTACGACACGCTCACCGCGCTCGCCGACAAGGCCGCCGACGCCGGCGTCGAACGCTTCGTCGTCGACGACGGATGGTTCGGCTCCCGCCGCGACGACACGTCCGGCCTCGGCGACTGGTGGATCTCCCAGGACGTGTGGCCCGACGGCGACAAGAGCCTCAAGGCGCTCGCCGACTACGTGCACGGCAAGGGCATGGAGTTCGGCCTGTGGTTCGAGCCGGAGATGATCAACCCCGACTCCGACACGTTCCGCGCCCACCCCGACTGGGTGCTCAAGCCCACCGCGAACCGCCTGCCGATGCAGGGGCGCACCCAGCAGGTCGTCGACCTGACCAACCCGGACGCCTACGACCACGTCTACGGCGCGATGGACCGCCTCGTCGGCGAACTGGGCATCGACTACATCAAGTGGGACCACAACAAGCTCGTCACCGAAGCCGTGTCGCCGCGCTCCGGCCGTCCCGCCGTGCACGCGCAGACCCTCGCCGTCTACCGCATCTTCACCGACCTCAAGGCCGCGCACCCGGGACTGGAGATCGAAAGCTGCTCGTCGGGCGGCGGCCGCGTCGACCTGGGCATCCTCGAGGTCGCCGACCGCATCTGGGTGTCCGACTGCGTCGACCCGGTCGAACGCGCCGACATCCAGCGCTACACGTCGCTGCTCGTCCCGCCGTTCATGATGGGCGAGCATGTGGGCGCCAGCCCTGCGCACTCCACGCACCGTGCCACCAGTCAGGAGATGCGCATGGCCACCGCGTTCTTCGGCCATATGGGCATCGAATGGAACCTGCTCAAGGAGCCGGCCGACGCGCTCGCCAAGCTCGCCGACTGGACCGCCGCGTTCAAGGAGCAGCGTGCGATGTTCGCCGGCGCGACCTGCGTGCACGGCGATGCGGCCGACCCGTCGGTGCGTCTCGACGGCATGGTCGCCGCCGACGGCTCCACCGCCGTCTACCGGTTCACGCAGCTGACCACGTCGCCCACCTACCCGGCCGCCCCGGTGCGTCTGCCCGGCCTCGACGCGACCGCCCTGTACCGGGTGCGCCCGCTGTCGGTCAACGTCGATCTGGAACCGTCCGGCATCGCCTGCGGCCAGTCCGAACTCGGCTGGTGGACCGCCGACGGCGTCACCCTGCCGGGCGCGGCGCTCAGCGCCTACGGCGTGCGTCCGCCGGCCCTGCATCCGGCGCAGGCGGTCCTGTTCGCCGTCGAGCGCGTGTGACGACGCATCGGCGTCGGCGGGCCGGTTCCGCCCGCCTGTAGCCATCGGGCCGGCCCATCCGTGGGTCGGCCCGATTCGTCGTATGGCGGTGGCGTGCCGTCGGACGCCCTGCCGCCGCTCAGCCGATGTAGCGGGTGATGACGCGCGACGCGGCGGCCTTGGCCCACAGCTTCCAGTCGTGGTCGGCGACGGTGAACCGCACCGGCGCGGCCTGGTTGTGCCGGTAGCGGTTGATGCCGTCTCGGATCGAGTCGATGCTCATCCTGGCGAGGAACGCGGATTCGCCGGCGATCATCACGGTCGTCGGCATCGCGATGTTGGCGACTGTGGCGATCAGCGAGCCGAGCCGGAAGCAGGTGAGGTCGGTCAGGCGCGACGCCTGCGGCAGGCCGGCGCGCGCGTCGGCGACGAAATCGTCGAACGTGCACGCGTGGCCGACCATGCGCGAATACTGGTCGGCGATCGAATCGTCGATCAGGCACTGCGCGCAGCCGGTGTGGCCGGCGGTGCAGCGCGGCCCCTCCGGGTCGATGAGCACGTGGCCGAGCAGCCCGTAGCTCTTGTCCGGATAGTTGACCGGCTCGCCGCGCACGGCGAGCGAATAGCCGATGCCCACGCCGATGGTGAGCACCGCGAACGCCTCCAGTCCGACGCCCGGGCCGAACCAGCTGGCGTCGACGAGCAGCGAGTCGATGTCGTTGTACACGCCGCACGGCAGTCCGGTCGCCTCCTCGACCAGTTCGTGCAGGTCGATCGGCTCGTCCCAGCGCAGGAACGGCGCGAACGTGACGATGGAGTCCTGTTCGACGTGCCCGCCCACGGCGATGCCGATCGCGGTGGGCGGCGGCAGCGGACCGGAGGCGAGGTCGCGCTGGCATTCGTCGACGAGCCGCGCGATGGTCGCCGTGACCTGCTGCGGCGTGCGGTCGGGGAACGCCGCCTCGTGGCAGTCGGACACGACCTCGCCGTGCGCGTTGACGACGGCCGCGATCGCCGACCCGCCGTGCGCCTTGACGCCGACGAACGTGCGCGCGTCGGCGCACAGCCGCAGCGCGGTCTGCGGCCGGCCTCGCCGCTCCGAACCCTCCTTGGGGACGAACCGCTGCGGCAGCGGTCCGCGGGCGACGGCGTCGGCGGGCAGCTCCTCGATGACGCCCGCGTAGATCAGGTCGCTGGTGATGCGCGAGAGCGCGCCCTGCGACAGGCCGAGCATCTGCGCGAGCGTGGTGCGCGCGATCGGCCCGTGCTTGGCGATTGCGCGCGCGACCCGATGCATGTATTCCGATCCCGTGAACCACTGCGGGAATTCCATGGCCATGCCTCACCTCGTATCATCGTCGTACTGTCGTCGTGTCGCCGTCGGATCGTCGCCGGGGCGCGCGCATCGCGACCCCGCGCGGGGATGCGGCGCGCCGCCGCCCATCGTCGAGCGGGAGCCGGGCGGAAGCCGTGACGGATCGCATCTGATGGGGATTTCCGTGCGCAACCCGTGGCTCCGGCGCGGTTTTTGTTGCCCTGCATTCCAAAATACCCCAGTTTTATTTTCCTTGGCATTCGAGGCCCGCACGACTTGGAATGAAAACCGGCCGATCCTATCGTCGGATGTGCGTCCGCGGCGCTGAAGCCGCGGCCCATCGAGAGTTAAGGAGTCAACGAATGAAATGCGATTCCCCCATCGACCGGCATGATCCGGGCGCCGCGCATCGCCTGCGCGGTCCGCGCGGCCCGCGGCTGAAGTCGCTGCTGACGCGCGCGTCCGCCGCCTGCTGCGCGCTCGCCGTCGGTCTGGGCCTGGCCGGTTGCGGTGCCGACACGGCCGGCACCGTCACGCTGGATTTCTTCCAGTACAAGTCCGAGGCCGCGGCCTGGTTCACCGCCAAGGCCCGCGAGTTCGAGAAGACCCATCAGAACATCAAGGTGAACGTCAACAACTCGTCCGACGCCGACACCGATCTGCGCACGCGACTGGTGAAGAACCGCGAACCCGACGTCATCACCGTCAACGGCGCGATCACGTTCGGCCTGCTGGCCGAGGCGGGCGTGTTCCACGACTTCACCGACGACCCGATCGTCGACGAGCTTAACCCGGGCATGGTGAACATCGCCAAGAGCCTGGTGCAGACCACCGATCCGGCGAAGAAGCGCCTGTACGCGATCCCGTATTCGGGCAACGCGTCCGGCTACATCATCAACGTGGACGTGTGGGAGGCGGCCGGCGAGGATCCGTACAACCCGCCGACCACGTGGAGCGAGTTCATCGAACTGCTGGAACGCTTCAAGAGCAAGGGCATCACCCCGGTCGAGGCGTCGACCGCCGACCCGTGGACCCTGCAGGCGCCGCTGTCGTCGCTCAACTCGACGCTCGTGCCGGAAAGCGAGTACGTGTCGCTCAAGGACGGCTCCAAGACGTTCGACGACCTGTGGACGACGGTCAGCGACCAGCTGGTCGAGATCTACCAGAACTACGTGCAGGCGAACCCGGCCGTCACCTACCAGCAGGCGACGCAGGACTTCGCCGCCGGCAAGGCCGCGATCCTGCCGCTGGGCACGTACGCGATCCCGCAGGTGCGGCTCATCGACGAGGACATCAAGCTGCGGTTCGCGCAGATGCCGGCCACCGACGACGCCGACGAGCAGCTGCTGACCGCCGGCGACGACGTGATGCTCACCATCGGCGCGCATACGAAGCACTATGACGAGGCCCGCGAGTTCGTCGACTTCCTGATGAACGACGAGAACGTCAAGGACTATTCGAAGGCGCAGTCCTCGTTCTCCCCGTACAAGGAGACGTACGTGGGCAACGATGCGCTCGAAGGCGTGCTCGACTTCTATCAGGCCGGCCGACTGACCGACTTCTGCGACCATTACGTGCCGTCGAGCATCAACATCGCCGGCTTCCTGCAGACGCTGATCACGAGCGGCGACACCGGCCGGTTCCTCGACAGCATGCAGACCGAATACGACAAGATCGAAGCCAGGAACTTCCGGAAGTGAGGGAGGCAACCATGACAAACGCCAACGATGCCGGCCGCGGCCGGTCCTCCAAGCGGAAGGTGTCCCGCTACTCGTCGCGCAAGGTCGATCCGGCGTTCTACTGGATGACCGTGCCCGCCGCGATCCTCGTGTGCGTGTTCCTGTACTGGCCGTTCCTGCAGGGCGCGTTCTACTCGCTGACCAACTCGCAGGGCTACGGCTCGTGGGATTTCATCGGGATCAAGAACTACATCGCGATGTTCCAGGATTCGCGCGTGGGCCACGCCTACCTGTTCACGATCTTCATCGCGGTGCTCATCACCATCGGCACGAACATGATCGGCATGGTGCTGGCGGTGCTGCTCAACTCGCGCATCGCGTTCAAGAACGCGTTCCGTGCGATCTTCTTCATCCCGTACACCCTGTCGGTGCTGGTCATCGGCTACGTGTTCAAGTACATCTTCATGACGCCGCTGCCGGCGCTCGGCCAGGCGCTGGGCATCGACTGGCTGTCGACGTCGCTGATCTCCAACCCCGATCTGGCGTGGATCCCGATCGTGTTCCTGTCGGTCTGGCAGGGCACCGCGTATTCGACGCTGCTGTACCTGGCCGGCCTGCAGACCATCGACACCGAGGTGTACGAGGCGGCCGCGATCGACGGCGTGAACGCGTGGCAGAACTTCTGGCAGATCACGTTCCCGCTGATCGGCCCGTTCTTCACGATCAACATGGTGCTCAGCCTGAAGAACTCGCTGGGCGCGTTCGACCAGATCGTCGCGCTCACCGGCGGCGGCCCCGACTCCAAGACGGAGACCGTCTCCTACCTGATCTTCAAGAACGGCCTGGGCAACGGCGAATACTCGTACCAGATGGCCAACGCGGTCACGTTCTTCATCGTCCTCGCGGTTCTCGCGTTCGTCCAGCTCAAGTTCTTCGGCGATAAGGAAAAGGTCTGATCATGTCGCATACCACTGATTCCCGGCCGCTCGATTCGGCCGCGTCCGGAAAGATCCGCAAGGACCACACCGTCAACTGGTGGCTGACCGCCGTCGTGGCGGTGCTGTCGCTGACGGTGCTCGTCCCGCTGTACTTCACGATCGTCACCGCGCTCAAGACGCCCGCCGAGGCCGGCGGATTCGCCCTGCCGTCCTCCTGGCAGTGGGGCAACTTCGTCGACGCGTGGAACAAGGTCAACTATCCGAAGGCCGCGCTCAACTCGGCGATCATCACCGTGGCCGCGATCGTGCTGACGCTGCTGACGAACACGTTCGTCGCGTACGCGGTGGCCCGCAACATGGACAAGCGCTTCTTCCGCTTCCTGTACTACTTCTTCCTCGCGATGATGTTCGTCCCGTTCACGGTGATCATGCTGCCGATCGCCAAGGAGATGGGCTCGCTGCATCTGGACAACCAGGTCGGCCTGATCGTGCTGTACACGATCCTGGGCCTGGGCACGAACCTGTTCATCGCGATCGGCTTCATCCGCTCGATCCCGGTGTCGCTGGAGGAGGCCGCGCGCATCGACGGCGCCGGCACGTGGCGCATCTTCTGGACGATCATCTTCCCGCTGATGGGACCGATCAACGCGACCATCGCGATCCTGACCGCCCTGTGGGCGTGGAACGACTTCCTGCTGCCGCTCATCACGCTCACCGACCAGTCGAACCAGACGATCCCGCTGGCCCAGTACGTGTTCCAGAGCCAGTTCACGTCGAACTATCCGATGGCGTTCTCCAGCTACCTGATGGCCATGGCCCCCGTGCTCATCGTCTACGTCTTCGCCCAGAAGTGGGTGATCGGCGGCGTGATGCGCGGCGCGGTGAAGTAAGGGCGGAGTAACGGGAAGCCCGATGGGCTTGCCTTCTGCCACATGGCATCGATCCGGCCGGGGCCGGCGGGGATGACTCCCCCGCCGGCCCTATTTCTTTCCGCCACACCCGCGCATCGGGCGAATGGGAAAGTAAAGCGCGCGCCGGTACGCTGGGGCGCACAACCAAACCACCAAACCACACAACCGCACAACGTATAGGAGCCAACGATGACTGCTTTCAACCGGACCGACCTGCCGGATTCCGTGCGCACCAACGGAGCCACCCCGAACCCGTGGTGGGCCAACGCCGTCGTCTACCAGATCTACCCGCGCTCGTTCCAGGACACGAACGGCGACGGCTTCGGCGACCTCAAGGGCATCACGTCCCGCCTCGACTATCTGGCCGACCTGGGTGTCGACGTGCTGTGGCTCAGCCCGGTCTACAAGTCCCCGCAGGACGACAACGGCTACGACATCTCCGACTATCAGGACATCGACCCGCTGTTCGGCACGCTCGACGACATGGACGAACTGCTCGCCGAAGCGCACAAGCGCGGCCTGAAGATCGTCATGGACCTCGTCGTCAACCACACGTCCGACGAGCACGCCTGGTTCGAGGCGTCCAAGAACAAGGACGACGAACACGCCGACTGGTACTGGTGGCGTCCCGCCCGCCCGGGCAAGACCCCCGGCGAGCCCGGCGCCGAACCGAACGAGTGGGGCTCCTACTTCGGCGGCTCCGCATGGGAGTATTGCCCGGAGCGCGGCGAATACTACCTGCATCAGTTCTCGAAGAAGCAGCCCGACCTCAACTGGGAGAACCCGGCCGTGCGCCGCGCGGTCTACGACATGATGAACTGGTGGCTCGATCGCGGCATCGACGGCTTCCGCATGGACGTGATCACGCTCATCTCCAAGCGCACCGACGCCGCCGGCCGCCTGCCCGGCGAGATCGACTCCGAACTCGCCGACCTGCCCGTGGGCGAGGAGGGCTACTCGAACCCGAACCCGTTCTGCGCCGACGGTCCGCGTCAGGACGAGTTCCTCGCCGAGATGCGCCGCGAAGTGTTCGAAGGCCGCGACGGCTTCCTGACGGTCGGCGAAGCGCCCGGCATCACCCCGGAGCGCAACGAGCACATCACCAACCCGGCGAACAAGGAGCTCGATATGCTGTTCCTGTTCGACCACATGGGCGAAGGCGAAGGCCGCTCCAAGTGGGATCTGGTCCCGTTCCGTGTGCCGTGGCTGCGCGGCACGCTGGCGAACCAGCAGGCCGCGGTCAAGGACGCCGGCTGGGCCAGCCTGTTCTTCTGCAACCACGACCAGCCGCGCGTCGTATCCCGCTGGGGCGACGACACCACCGAAGAGGCCCGCGTGCGCTCCGCCAAGGCGTTCGGTCTGCTCCTGCACATGCACCGCGGCACCCCGTACGTCTACCAGGGCGAAGAACTCGGCATGACCAACGCTCACTTCAAGACGCTCGACCAGTACGAGGACCTCGAATCCATCAACGCGTTCCGCCAGCGCGTCGAGGAAGCGAAGATCCAGTCCGCCGAGTCGATGATGGCATCGCTGGAACTCATCAGCCGCGACAACGCCCGCACCCCGATGCAGTGGGACGCATCCAAGTACGCCGGCTTCACCGCCCCCGACGCCGCCACCGAACCGTGGCTGACCGTCAACCCCAACTGCGCGTCCATCAACGCCGCCGGCGAATTCGACGACCCCGACTCCGTGTACTCGTTCTACAAGCGACTCATCGCCCTGCGCCACGAGAACCCGGTCGTCTCCGCCGGCTCCTGGACGCTCGTCGACGCCGACGACGAGCACGCGTACACATTCGTCCGCGAACTCGACGGCGAGCGTCTGCTGACGCTCGTCAACCTGTCCGGCCGCACCATCGACGTGCCGGCAGAATCCGCCGCGATGGTCGACGCGCTCGCCGACGGCATCGAACCGGCCGTGGTCATCGCCAATTACGATGACGCCGCCGTCGCCGCCTCGCTCGCCCGCCACGAGCTCGCACCGTGGCAGGCGGTCGTCATCCGCCTGTAGGCGACGACGGTACCGGCGGACGACATCTGAGGGTCGCCGCCCGCCGGCCCGGCCCTTGACAGGCCGTCCAAGATAGGGGACATCCCGCCCGCCCGGTGGGATGTCCCCTTACAATTACCAGGCATGGAACAGAAAGACGTCCTCAAAGCATTGCAGCGTGACCATGCGGCCGAACTGGAGAAGGCCGCCGAGCGGTTGAAGGGGACCGCACGCCACACGCAGCTCATCGAGTCGCCGGCGCTCAGCGAGATGACCGGCCACACCGTGCTCCTCAAACCCGAGAACCTGCAGGTCACCGGCTCGTTCAAGATCCGCGGCGCCTACAACAAGATCGCGTCCCTGAGCGACGAGGAGCTCGCCCGCGGCATCGTCACCGCATCCGCCGGCAATCACGCGCAGGGCGTCGCCTACGCGGCCCGCGAACGCGGCGCCAAGGCCACGATCTGCATGCCGCAGATCACCCCGCCGCTCAAGGTCGACGCCACCAAGGCGTACGGCGCCGACGTGGTCCTCCACGGCGACGTGTTCGACGAGGCCGCCGCCTACGCCGCCAAGCTCAGCGAGGAACAGGGCATGGTGTACGTTCCGCCGTTCGACGACTACGAGGTCCTGTGCGGCCAGGGTACCATCGGCCTCGAGATCCTCGAGGACCTGCCCGATGTGACCGACATCGTCGTCCCCCTCGGCGGCGGCGGACTGGGCGCCGGCGTGGCGCTCGCGGTCAAGACGTTCCGTCCCGAGGTGCGCGTGATCGGCGCGATCCCGGAGGGCAGCCCCGCGTTCCGCAATTCGTTCGCGGCAGGCCGCGTCGTGCCCGCCGATCAGGTCGTCACGTCCGCGGAGGGCGTCGCGGTCAAGCGTCCGGGCGATCTGACGTTCGCGCTGCTCAACGAGTTCCTGGACGATCTGGTGATGGTGTCGGAGCGTGACATCAACGAGATGATCCTGCTCATGCTGGAGAAGCACAAGCTGGTCGTCGAGGCGGCGGGCGCGGTGGCGCTGGCCGCATTGGAGCATCTGAACCTGCGTTCGCGCAAGTTCGCATCGGCCGGCGGCGAGCATGTGGTGGTGCCGATCATGTCGGGCGGCAACATCGACACGGTGACGATGGGCGCGGTGATCCAGAAGGGTATGATTGCGCGCGGCCGCATCATGAACTTCGAGGTGGAGCTGCCGGATACGCCGGGCCAGCTGGTCAAGGTCGCGTCGCTGCTGGCGCGCGAGCGCGCGAACGTGATCGCGCTCGACCACGACCAGTTCAAGGCGTCGGGCGTGTACACGAACGCGGTGTCGCTGGGCGTGACCATCGAGACGAACGGCCCCGACCACATCGACCGCATCCTCGCCGCCCTGCGCGAGGAGGGCTTCCAGCCCAAGCGCATCTACTGACGCGTTTTCCGTCTTGTGCGCTGATTGCGACGTCCGCTGACGTTCCACGAGGTGCCGCAGCCCGTCCCCGGTTGCGGCACCTCGTTGTCGTTCCGGCGCGCCGATTGTGTGTTGTCTGCGGGCGGGATGATTGCATCCGATACGACGGGTGCAACGTCCGCGAAGGGACGGGATATCCCATTCCCGACACACTCAAGGCCGTTCGGCCAAGCCTACGGTCGGGAACGGGATATCCCGTCCCTTCGCTCGTTTTTTCGCGTCGCTTTCCGTTTGGCTGCATCACTGCTGGGGCGCGGAGTTCGATTGTTCGCGCGTTGTCTTCTGTTTTGGTTTCGACCGTTGCCGGTTGCGTCGCTTCGTCTCGTGTGGTTGGGCGACTCCCCTACTGTGCGGCGGCGATCGTTTCGTCGACGAGCTGCGGGAGGGCGACGGCGATGTCGTCGTGGATGAGCCGGGTCGCGAGACGGTCGTATTGGGTGCGGCCCATGTTCATGATGGTGATCGGCACGCCCGCGTCGGCGGCGACGGGTGCGAGCGACGCGGCGGGGAACACTTCGAGCGTGGACCCGATGACCCAGAATTCGTCGGCTTCGCGCACGCGTTCGATCGACGTCTCCATCGCGCCATCGGGCAGCATCTCGCCGAAGTACACGACGTCGGTTTTGATGATGCCGCCGCACGGCATGTCGTTTCGGTACGGCAGCCGCCTGCGGCAGTGCGGGTCGGGGGTCTCGTCGAGCGCGGCCATGATGTCGGCCGTATCGTAGCGCGCGTGGCATCGCATGCAGTGCGACGTGCCGATGGTGCCGTGCAGGTTGACGATGACGTCGGCCGTGTTGCCGGCCTTCTCGTGCAGGGCGTCGAAGTTCTGCGTGGCGAGGAGCGTGAGCATGCCGGCCTGTTCGAGGCGGACGAGTGCGGCGTGGGCGGCGCCCGGCCTCGCGTTCCACACGGGGGATTCCTTCTGCCAGCGCCACGAGTATTCGCGTTCCTCCTGGTCGTGCAGGAACGCGTCGATGTCGTAGACGCTCATCTGTTCGGGATGCTTGGTCCACACGCCGTCGGGGCCGCGGAAGTCGGGGATGCCTGCGGACGTGGAGATGCCCGCGCCGGTGAGTACTGCGATCTTCTTCGTCATATGCACAGGTATACCCGCCGTATCCGTCCGGAACGCCGTCCCTCCTGCATTCCTTACGTTTCTCTATAGGCGATGTTGCCGGCGTATCCTGTTCTCTTCGGTCTGCCGGGTCTTCTCATTCGCCGATTTTCGCTGTGTGCGACACGCCGATGGATGCTTGTGTTTTCAACGGTTTTGGCCCTGTTCTACGGGCCCGATTTGCGTTGGGGGCCGGGGGTGTGTAAATTACTCATCTGTTGCCGCTCAGCGCGGCGGGGTTCTTCTCCTTGATTAGAGTGTCGCCCTGCTGACGTGGTGGTGGTTTGAGAACTCAAG
>NZ_QXGK01000021.1 GCF_003952945.1 Bifidobacterium samirii | reverse complement strand
CCAGGCCGAGCAGGACCCGGCCGTCGAACGCGCTAGACTCAATACCAAGCCGCGCGGTTTCATTCATTTTTTCAATCACACACCGAATCAAACCGCACGGCCCTTACACACCAAAATGCGAAGAGCCTGAAGAATGCGCAGAACCATTCCGTCTGCGCTTCGACGGCGTCGGGATGGTCGAATCCGATGAGTCCGATCTCCCGTGCGCGAGGGTCCGGATGCAGTCGTTTGGAGGTGACGGCATCCTGCATGGGATGGTCGTTGAACCGGTAGGGGAACCGGTACGTGGGGGAGGAGTTCCGGAAAAGCGGCTCGTCCACGCCCCAGGAGCGAAGACTGGGCGGCCACATCAGCTGGGCTGCACGGTCCACGTCGGACAGGCAGTATCCGTATTGGCTGAGCCAATCGTCGACGGCGTTCTTCCGCCGGGAGGCACCGGAGACACTGACCGCATATACGTGCAGCTGGTCGTCGCCCGCGAGGCTGCCGATCGACTCCGCTCGATCGAAGCATGATCGTGCACCCTTCATCCGTTTCTCTCCTGCCACGATGTAGTACGTGCAGTCGGATCGCAGAGCGGACCGTTCCGGCAGACGGCGTCCGCCATTGGATCCGAACGAGTCGGAGAAGATCATGATGCCGGTGCTTTGCTGCACGCATCCGACGTTCTTTCTCCACTGCTGCGGTATCCGGATGCGGGACTCGAGTCGGCCGAGCGGATCGGTCAGCACGATGGTGTTGCGTCGGTCCGTCAACAGCTCGCGCAGCGAATACGGACGGTCGTCCACGGTGATCGTGTCCTCCGATTGCAGGCGGCTCGGTACGGATGCCAGGCCGCGACGCCTCAGCGCGATCTCGACCCGGAACCGTGCATTGCCGCCGGGCTCGCGCCGCAGGAACATGAGCAGCGGCAGCGTCATCTCCTCGCGTGCCGTGCCGGAACCCGCATGGTACGCCTCGCAGTTCTTCGCCCAGTCGTCCTTCCGACGATGCGCGAAATGCGGGTTGCGGGTTCTCGGCACATGATTCCTGCGTCTGCTGTCGAAGTCCCACCCCATGGCCCGCGTGATGACGGGCCTGGAACAGAACGGACAGTAGAACCGCACCGATGCGGGAACGTCGCCGTGGAACCGGTCGTTGACCTCCTGCGCGGAGACCTGCACGGCCCCGGCCATGTTCACCACCTGGATCGCGCTATCCATGGGCGTACCTGAATCCGGAGGCCGGGAGTGCTTTCATATCGTCTTCCCTTGTTTCGCGCATCGATGATGCGATCGGGGGATTCTTACCGTCGAGCATCGGTCCGTTGAAATGCAGGCCGGCGACGGCGCGTCATGCAGCCGCCACGGCCGGAGTTTCCTCGGCGTCATCGCAGTCAAGCTCGTCGCGCTCGCGACGAAGCTGCATCAGGGCAAGAAGAATCCAAGCGACGGCGGTCATGCCTCTTGCCGCGGCTCGGGTCATGTTCCTGTCGGCTTGTGCAAGCTCGGCGAGGAGCGACAGGGCATTCAACACGGCGACGGCGATGTACATCGTGGACAGCTTGGGCAATCTCATAGGCGACAGTATATCCGTTCCGCGGCGGGACGGAAGGCGCGCCATGCGGCGTCCGGAACAACGAAAGGGCCCGCGATCCCAGCGGGGATCGCGGGCCCTCAGCACCCTGTCCGGGTCAGAATCACATCGCGTTGATGGCGACGGCCAGACCGGACTTGCGGTTCGCGGCCTGGTTCTTGTGGATGACGCCGGCGCCGGCAGCCTTGTCGAGCTTCTGGGCGGCGTTCTTGTAGGCGGCCTCGGCGGCGGCCTTATCGCCGGCGGCGATGGCCTCGCGGGTGGCGCGGATGGCGGTCTTCAGACCGGACTTGACGGACACGTTGCGCAGGTGTGCCTTCTCGTTGGTCAGCACGCGCTTCTTCTGCGACTTGATGTTTGCCACATTTACTCCAAACGACGTTTGCTATAAGGACATACAAGCGAAGATGATAACACGGCGTGCCGATAAACCGTAAGCCGACGGTGGAGTGTCGCGTGCGAATGCCGAGAGGGGCCGGTAAGCTGGTGGTTTTAGCGAATGCGGTCCGCCGCCCGGCGCCATGGAGCGCGCCGGAACGACGGGCGGGCCGCGACGGACCATAGACCACGACCACGGAGGAGACGGCTCAGGTGAGCGAACCGAAGAACAAGCCCGGATATACCGACCAGTCGCTGATCCGCAACTTCTGCATCATCGCGCACATCGACCACGGCAAGTCGACCGTGGCCGACCGCATCCTGCAGCTGAGCGGCATCGTGCCCGAACGTGAGATGCGCGACCGCTTCCTCGACCGCATGGACATCGAGCAGGAGCGCGGCATCACCATCAAGTCGCAGGCGGTGCGCGTGCCGTGGACGTTCGACGGGACCGAGTACACGCTCGGCATGATCGACACCCCCGGCCACGTCGACTTCACGTACGAGGTGTCGCGCGCGCTCGCCGCATGCGAGGGCGCGGTGCTGCTCGTCGACGCGACGCAGGGCATCGAGGCGCAGACCCTGTCGAACCTGTACATGGCCATCGACCACGACCTGGCCATCATCCCCGTGCTCAACAAGATCGACCTGCCCAGCGCCGAACCGGACAAGCACGCCGAGGAGATCGCCGGCCTGATCGGCTGCGACCCGTCGGACGTGCTGCGCGTGTCCGGCAAGACCGGCGAGGGCGTGGCCGAACTGCTCGATCGCATCGTCATGGACGTGCCCGAGCCTAAGGGCGATCCGGATGCGCCGGCCCGCGCGCTGATCTTCGACTCCGTGTACGACTCGTACCGCGGCATCGTCACCTACATCCGCATGGTCGACGGCGAGCTGCGCGACCGCGAGAAGCTGCACATGATGGGCATCGGCATGACCCATGATCCGATCGAGATCGGCGTGATCAGCCCCGACATGATGCGCACCAAGGCGCTGGGCGCCGGCGAGGTCGGCTACGTGATCACCGGCGCGAAGGACGTCAGCCAGTCGAAGGTCGGCGACACGATCACCACCGACCGCAACGGCGCGGCCGAGCCGCTCTCCGGCTACCGCGACCCGCAGCCGATGGTGTACGCCGGCCTGTTCCCGATCGACAACGCCCAGTACCCGGACCTGCGCGACGCGCTCGACAAGCTCAAGCTCAACGACGCGGCCCTCATCTACGAGCCCGAGACGTCCGTGGCGCTCGGCTTCGGCTTCCGCTGCGGCTTCCTCGGCCTGCTGCACATGGAGATCGTGTGCGAGCGTCTCGACCGCGAGTTCGGCCTCGACCTGATCTCCACGGCGCCGAACGTGCCGTACGAGGTGACGGCGGAGGACAATTCGGAGCATCACGTGACGAATCCGAGCGAGTTCCCGGACGGCAAGATCAAGCGGATCGTGGAGCCGATGGTCGCGGCCGACATCATCACCCCCAAGGAGTTCATCGGCGCGGTGATGGACCTGTGCCAGGACCATCGCGGCATCATGGGCACGATGGAGTACATTTCCGTCGACCGTGTGGAGATGCACTACCGGATCCCGCTGGCCGAGATCGTGTTCGACTTCTTCGACCAGCTCAAGTCCCGCACGAAGGGCTACGCGTCGCTCGACTACCATGAGGACGGCGATCAGTCGGCCGACCTGGTGAAGGTCGACATCCTCATCCAGGGCGAGAAGGTCGACGCGTTCAGCGCGATCGTGCACCGCGACAAGGCGTACAGCTACGGCGTGATGATGACGAAGAAGCTGCGCGAGCTGATCCCGCGCCAGCAGTTCGAGATCCCGATCCAGGCGGCAATCGGCTCGCGCATCATCGCGCGCGAGAACATCCGCGCCCTCAGGAAGGACGTGCTGGCCAAGTGCTACGGCGGCGACATCACGCGTAAGCGCAAGCTGCTCGAAAAGCAGAAGGCCGGCAAGAAGCGCATGAAGATGCTCGGCCATGTGGAGGTGCCGCAGGAGGCGTTCATCGCCGCGCTGTCCACCGGCGACGAGGGCAACGACCGCGACACCAAGGACAAGATCCGCGCCGCCCAGAAGACCGAGGGCTGATCCGCCGCTCCGGTTCCGGCTCCCTCACCCGAGGGAGCCTTTGTTTTCCACCGTTCCATCATCCCATCCACACCGATGACAGGGGGAGTGTCTTGCCGTTCGAAGTGTACGTCCACGTGCCGTTCTGCATGCGACGCTGCGGATACTGCGACTTCAACACCTACACCGCACGCGACCTGGGCGCCGGCGCCTCGCGCGGCAACTACGCCAACATGGTGATCCGCGAGATGCGCCTGACGCGCGACTGGCAGCTCGCGCACGGCGTCGACGAGCCGGCCGCCGAAACCGTGTTCTTCGGCGGCGGCACGCCCACGATCCTGCCCGCATGCGACCTGGTCGCCATGCTCGACGCGATCCGCGACACGTGGGGCGTCGCCCCGGACGCCGAGATCACCACCGAGGCGAACCCGGACACGGTGGACGCCGACTATATCCGCGAACTCGCCGACGGCGGCTTCACCCGCGTCTCGTTCGGCATGCAGTCGGCCGTGCCGCACGTCCTGAAGACCCTCGACCGCACGCACACACCGGCGAACGTCGCCGCCGGCGTGCGCGCGGCCGACAAGGCCGGCCTGCGCTCCAGCGTCGACCTCATCTACGGGGCCCCGGGGGAGAGCCTCGACGACTGGCGCACCTCCGTGCGCACCGCCGTCGACCTGGGCGTCGACCACATCTCCGCATACGCGCTGACCGTCGAACCCACCACCAAGATGGGCCGTCAGATCGCCGCCGGCATCCTGCCCAAGCCGGATGACGACGACGAGGCCGCCAAATACGAGATCGCGGACGACACGCTGGCCGAAGCCGGACTGCAATGGTACGAGATCTCCAACTGGGCGCGCCCCGGATACGAAAGCCGCCACAACCTCGGCTACTGGCGCAACATCGACTGGGCCGGCCTCGGCCCCGGCGCCCACTCCCACTACAACCATGTGACCGACATCGACGAGGCCCCCATCGGCGCGGCGGACGGGGAGGCCGACGGCGCTCGCGGACCGGCGTCGCCGTCCGCCCATGCGCTGCGCGCATGGGACGTTGCGCACCCGCGCATGTGGGGCGCGGCGATCAACGAGAGGTGCGTGCCGTGGGGCGGTAGCGAATCGATCACGCCGGGGGAGCATCTCGAGGAGCTCATCATGCTCGGCCTGCGCCTGCGCGAGGGCCTCGACCTGGACCTGGTCAACCGGACCATCACGATGCTCGAACGCGACGGTCACGATTCCCCGTTCCGGACCATCGGCGTCGGCGACCTGACCGCGCTCGCGGACGACGGACTCATCACCGTCGGATGCGATGCGGACGGCCACGCCCGCATCGTCCCCACGCGTCGAGGCCGCCTGCTCAACGACGCCGTCATCGAACGCTTCTTCGACCTCGCCGGCGTCTGATTCCGGAAACCGTTACGAAACCACCAGATTTTTCAGGAAAAACGTTACAAATCGGTCCGATTTTCCGCGAAAAACGTTACGGACTGCGATGCGGTCGGTGACCGGCATCACCAGAGGATGTCGGTGGGGGCGGTGGTCTTGTTGCGTTCGATGATCGCGCAGATCTGCTCGGGCGTCTCCCGGCAGCCGCGGCGCAGCCACAGCCAGATGATCGACGACACCGCGGAGACGAGGATCTCCATCGCGTAGTCGGCGGGGATCCCGTTGTACGATTCCTGCGGTTCGACGCCCAGATGCGTTGCCTGCGTGACGATGAGCTGCTTGAGGGTCTTCTTGAGCCGGTCGTACAGCTGCATGTCGTTGCCGGACCGGGATATCGCGTCGAAGAACGCGTAGTCGTCCCTGATGTAGCGCAGCGCCTGCGCGATCGCGCGCGACTGGAACGCGTCGCATACCGCCGTGCCGTCGCGCGTCACGGTGACGCCGTCGCGGTCCGCGTCGTCGATGAGGATGCGGGTCAGGTCGTCGACGGCGTCGTCGACGAGCCGGGTGCGCAGGTCGAACTTGTCGGTGTAGTGCATGTAGAACGTGCCGCGGTTGATGCCGGCGGTGCGGGCGATGTCGCTCACGCTCATCGCATCGAACCCCTTCGACCGCAGCAGTTCGGTGAACGCCGCCTTGATCCTGGCCTCGGTGCGCGTGTTGCGCTGTCCGGTCACCGCCGCCATGCCGACCTCCCCGTCGAATCGTCCGACGGCGCGGAATCGGCCGCCGGGCATCATTATATCAACATGTCGTCCGATTAGCCCTTGAATCGACAGTTCTTCGGAAACCGTTCAGATTGAACGGAAACGCTTCTACTGTCGATTGACGCGGGCCGCTCGCCGCTCCTACCATCATGCAATCAAATCAACACGTTGTCCATTTTGGAAAGGAAAGGCAGGCATGGCCTACATCGAGATGGTGCACAGCTACAAGCACTACCGGATGGGGGACACGACCATCACCGCGAACAACGACGTGAGCTTCGGCATCGAGAAAGGCGAACTCGCCATCATCCTCGGCTCGTCCGGCGCCGGCAAATCCACCGTGCTCAACATCCTCGGCGGCATGGACACCAACTCCGAAGGCCGCGTCGTCATCGACGGGAAGGACATCTCGGACTACACGTCCCGCCAGCTCACCGAATACCGCCGCCACGACATCGGCTTCGTCTTCCAGTTCTACAACCTCGTCGCCAACCTCACCGCCAGGGAGAACGTGGAACTCGCCTCCGAAATCGTGCGCGACGCACAGGACCCGGTGCAGGCGCTCATCGACGTCGGCCTGCGGGAGCGTGTGAACAACTTCCCGGCCCAACTCTCCGGCGGCGAACAGCAGCGCGTCGCCATCGCACGCGCCGTCGCCAAGAACCCCAAGATCCTCCTGTGCGACGAACCCACCGGCGCGCTCGACTACAACACCGGCAAACAGGTGCTGCGCATCCTGCAGAACCAAAGCCGCGAAAAAGGCGCCACCGTGGTCATCGTCACCCACAACTCCGCCATCGCGCCCATCGCCGACCGCGTCATCCACATGCACGACGCGCGCGTCAAATCCATCGAAACCAACACGCATCCCATGGACATCACGGACCTGGAGTGGTAGACATGACCAACCTCACGACCTCCATCGAAACGCACGAACCGCCGCACACGGAGCGGAACGCGCGCCGCACGCCCCATCGCGCGCGCCGAAGTGCCCCGCGCAAACGCATGCTGCGCAAGGACATCCGCGTCACCCTCGCCAAATCGAAAGGACGGTTCCTGTCCATCGTCAGCCTCATGGCGCTCGGCTCGTTCGCGCTCGTCGGACTGTTCGCCACCGGCCCCGACATGCAGGCCACCGGCCGCGCCTTCTACGCCGAACACAACCTCGCCGACGTGACCGTCATGAGCGACTACGGCCTGACCGAGGACGACGAAGCCATCATCCGCGACACCGCCGGCGTACGCCAGGCCGAATTCGGCTACTCAAGGACGTGACCGTCAAAGGCTCCACACACAGCCTGCGCCTCTACTCCAAACCCGAAACCGTATCCGGATACCACGTCTCCGAAGGCCGACTGCCCGAACGCTCCGGCGAAATCGCCCTCAACTCCGCCGAACGCGACCGCTTCGCCATCGACGGCATCATCGACGTCACCGAAACCCCCGATCTCGCCGGCGACACCATCCTCAACCGAACCACCTACACCATCGTCGGATTCGTCGACGCCAGCGAAACCATCTCCGACCTCAACATGGGCCAATCCACCGCAGGCGGCGGCGAACTCGACGGCTACGGCGTCGTCACCGCCGACACCTTCGACTCCGACGTGACCATGATCGGCCGCATCACCTTCACCGACACCCAACACGTCGACTATTGGACCGACGAATACCACGACCGCGTCCAACAACACAAAAACACCCTGACCAAACGCCTCGCCGGCCAACCCCAAGCCCGCGAAGCATCCATCCGCGAACAACGCCGCAGCCAAATCGACAAGGCGCAGACCAACCTCGACGACGCGAAACGGCAGCTTGCCGACGCCGAACAACAACTCACCGACGCGAAGACGCAGATCGAAACCGCCAAGGACCAACTCACCCAAGGCCAAATCGACGCCGTCGACCAAACCGCCAGCCAAGGAAGCGCCGCGACCGCCGAACTCGCCGAAGCTCTCGCCCAAATCGCCTCCGCCGGCTCGCAGATCACCGCCGGACAGACCCAACTCGCCGCCGGCGCCCAACAACTCACCCAAGGCCAAACCCAGCTTGCCGACTCCTGGCGGCAGCTCAGCCAAGCCAAAACCCAACTCGACACCGCCCGCACCGCACTCGACGCCGCCCGCACCATACTCGACAACACCGGCGAACTCCTCAACCGATGGGCCTCAAGCGGCCTGACCGGCACCGTATACGACACCGTCAAAACGCAATACGACAAAGCCCTCGCCGCCTACAACGACGCCGCCGCGCAATACGACGGCCAACTCGGCGCCTACCAAAGCGCCCTTGGCCAATGGAACGACGCCGCCGCCCAACTGCAGGAAGGCGACGAGGAATACCACAGGAACGCGGCCGCACTCGCCGAAGCCTCATGGCAGCTCGCCTCCAAACAGGACGAACTCGGCCAAGTCGCCTCCACTGCGCCCGCAGCAGCGTCCGCCGCCCTGACGGACGGCGCCACGCAGCTCATCCAAGGCCAACGCGACGTCGAAAAGGCCGAAGACGAATACGAGACGAAACTGGACGAATTCAACGAGGCGAAACCCGAAGCCGAACGCAAGATCGCCCAAGCCGAACATGAGATCGCGCTCGCACGCGAGAAGGTCGACACCCTCGAAGTGCCCGCCTACTCCATCGACGGCCGACGCGAAGGCCTCACCTCCAACGGATACCGCGTCTACGAGGTCATCGCGAACATCGTGGACCGGCTCGCCATGATCTTCCCCGTGTTCCTCTACCTCGTGGCCGCGCTCGTGACCTTCTCCACCATGGCGCGCATGGTCGACGAGGAACGCGTCAACTCCGGCACGCTCAAGGCGCTCGGCTACACCGACATGGACGTGCTGCGCAAATTCGCCGTCTACGGGTTCGCCGCATCCACCGCGGGCACCGTCATCGGCGTCGTCGCCGGACACACCCTGCTGCCGCTCATCGTCTGCCACGCCTACAGCGACGGATTCACCATGCCGCGCATCACGCTCGCCTTCCACCCCGGCGTCACCCTGGCCGCGTTCCTGCTCGCCTGGGCCAGCGCCGTCATACCGGCCGTGCTCGCCGCCGCACGCGAACTGCGTGACAGGCCCGCCGCGCTCCTGCTGCCCAAACCGCCGGCGAACGGCTCCACCATCCTCCTCGAACGCGTCACCCCCATCTGGAACCGGCTCAACTTCACCCGCAAGGTCACCGCACGCAACCTGTTCCGCTACAAGGCGCGCGGATTCATGACCATCTTCGGCGTGATGGGCTCGGTCTGCCTGCTCGTCGCCGGCCTCGGGGTGCAGGGGTCCATCGCGCAGATCAGCGAACGCCAGTTCGACGAGATCGTCCACTACGACATGATCGTCGCCGAACGCTCCGACGACAACGACGAACAACGCGAGGCCGTCAAGGACCTGATGGAGGACGAAGGCGTGGACGACGCCCTGCCCGTACGCTACGAGGAACTCACCGCAGCCGCCGGCGCCGACGGCGACAAACAGTCCATCACGCTCATCGTCTCCGACGACACGTACAACCTCCCCGACTACGTGACCCTGCGCTCGCGCGACGACCGCCGAACGCTGATCCCCACCTCCCACGGCGCCATCGTCTCCGAAAAACTGGCCGCTGTCCTCGGCGTAGGCCAAGGCGACTCCATCGAAGTCACCGGCGAGGACGGCGCGAAGCACACGGTGCGCGTCGACGGCGTGAGCGAAATGTACATCGGACACCTCATGGTCATGTCGTCCGAAGGCCACACGCACGCGTTCGGCGGCGACTACCGGTCCAACGCCTACCTCGTGCGGCTCAAGGACCGTTCCGCAGACAACGCCGAAGAGCAGGGCGCGCGGTTCATGGCGAACGACGGCGTCAGGGGAGTGGTGCAGAACACCACCATGAAGAACCAGGTCGCCACCATCGTCGACTCGCTCGACCAGATCATGGACGTGCTCGTACTCGTGGCCGCCATGCTCGCCGTGGTCATCCTCTACAACCTCACCAACCTCAACGTGTCCGAACGCATCCGCGAACTGTCCACCATCAAGGTGCTCGGCTTCCACACGGGCGAGACCACCATGTACATCTACCGCGAAACCATCGCCCTGTCCGCACTCGGCATCCTCGCCGGATACGCGTCCGGCGCATGGCTGCACGGCTACATCATCGACGTGGTGCCGCCCGACGAGGTCATGTTCGACCCGGGCCTGGTCTGGAACGCGTTCGTCGCGCCGCTCGCGCTCGTATGCGCGGTGATCGCCGCGCTCGGAGCAGTGGTCCACCGCCGGCTCCGCCGAGTGGACATGCTCGCCGCGCTCAAATCCGTCGAATGACGATACCGTCGTGCGCGCGGGACACCCCGACCGGGCGCCCCCGCGCGCACGACGCGCACGACGGGACACACGGCCCGCCCATCCGACCCACGTCCGGCGTAACCTACGGAAAGCGACACCCAGCACACAGACGCACGCCGCAGGAGACACGCCGTACACGGAACCGGCGCGCACACGCCGGCAGGGAGAGGCCGAACGAGGAGACGACGATGACCGCCACCACACCAACCACGCCAACCACACAACCCACGCAGCCCGCACTGGCCACCGCACCGGTCACCCGACTCGCCCTGACCATGTCCGTCCCCACCATCATCGCCCAAGGCGCCAACGCCTCCTACACCATCATCGACCGCCTCTTCATCGCCCGCATCCCCGGCCACGGCGACGACGCCATGACCGGCGTCGGCATCTGCTTCCCCATACTCCTCGCCGTCACCGTCTTCGCCCAGCTCATCGGCGCCGGCGGCGCACCCCGCGCCAGCATCGAACTCGGCCGCGGCAACTTCCGCAAGGCCGAACGCATCCTCGGCGCATCCGTCACCGCCCTCATCACCATCGCCATCACCCTCACCATCATCCTCCAACTCGCCAAACGCCCCATCCTCACCGCATTCGGCGCCAGCGACGCCACCATCGACTACGCCGTCGACTTCATCACCATCTACCTCGCCGGCACCCTCTTCGTCCAACTCACCCTCGGCCTCAACCCCTTCATCGCCGCCCAGGGACGCACCGGCATCGCCATGACCTCCGTCCTCATCGGCACCGGCGTCAGCATCGTCCTCGACCCCGTCTTCATCCTCGCCCTCGGATGGGGCGTCCGCGGAGCGGCGCTTGCGAACGTGATCGCCCAGCTCATCTCCGCGGCGTGGATCGTCGCCTACCTGTCGTCGGGGCGCAGCGGCATCCGCCTGCGCGCGTCGAACATCCGGTTCGACCGGATCCTCCTGCCCGCGCTGGCGCTGGGACTGGCGCCGTTCATCATGCAGATCACCGAATGCCTGATCAACGTGGTGTTCAACATCGGCCTGCAACGCTACGGCGGCGACGACTACGTGGCAGCGATCACGATCGTCACGTCGCTCATGCAGATCGTCAACGTGCTCACGTCCGGCTTCCAGCAGGGCATCCAGCCGATCATCGGCTTCAACTACGGGGCGCGCCGGATGGACCGCGTGCGCCGCGCGATCGTCATGGCGTTCGTCACGCAGATCGCGTCGGCCGTGTCGCTGACGGCCGTGCTGGCCGCGTTCCCCGGATTCTTCGCGTCCTGGTTCACCGGCAACGCGCACGTCGTGGCCATCGTCGCGTCGATGCTGCCGGTGTTCGTGTGCGGGTGGGGCGTGTTCGGCATCCAGATGGGCGCCCAGTGCGCGCTCGTCGGCATGGGGCAGGCGAAGCAGAGCGTGTTCCTCGCGATCCTGCGCAAGGTGATCCTCCTGACGCCGCTCGCCCTGCTGCTGCCGCATTGGCTCGGCGCGACGGGCATCTTCGTGGCCGAGCCGATCTCCGACGCGACGTCCGGCATCGTCGCCGGCGTCCTGTTCGCCGTCACGTACCGCCGCATCGCGCGCGGCATGCGCGACGCGCGCGTCTGACTACGGCCGTCATTCATACGGACAGGGCCATTCCGGCTTCGCAATGGACACGCGATCACGATGTGCGCGTGTCCGTTGCGAAGCCCGGTGCCGTCCAAACCTCGCAACGGACACGCGGACCACATGATCGCGCGTCCGTTGCGAGGTCTCGGACGAATCAGAAGGGCGGCCGGCATGACGATCGTCGTCACACCGGCCGCCCCGTCGAGAACCGCGCGTCAGCGTCGGAGGCGCGAGTCGGCGACGCCGACGATCAGGCCGACGCAGGCGGGCAGCAGCCAGCCGAGCTGCTGGTCGTGCAGGGGGAGCAGCTCCAGCAGACCGGGCAGGACGGGCACGGTCAGGCCGAACACGGCGGCGAGCTTGTCGGCGCAGTCGGCGAACGAGACGACGCCGACGCACACGACGGTCCACAGGTAGACGCGCGGGAAGCGCGACGAGAACACGCGGTGGACGAGCGAGAGCAGCACGAGCACGATAGCGATGGGGTAGAGGGCGGACAGCACCGGCACCGACACCTTGATGATGGCGCTCAGCCCCGCGTTCGACACGACGAACCCGAACACGGTGATCAGGCTCTGCCAGCCGCGGTAGCTGACGCCGCGGCCGCCGTCGGTGCGGAACCGCTCGTGGAAGTACGTGCCGCACGTGCAGATCAGGCCCGTGCACACGTTGAGGCAGGCGATGAGGAACACGACGCCGAGGAACGCGGTGCCGGCCGTGCCCGACAGCGACGCCGTGAGGTTCGTCAGCACGGTCGCGCCGGTGTCGTGCGCCGCGTCGACCGGCGTGATCGACCCGGAGACGACGCCCACGTAGCCGAGCGCCGCGTACACGGCGATGAGCAGCACGCCGGTGCCCAGACCCGCGTAGAACGTCTCGCGGCCGATCTGACGTTCGTCGTCGACGCCGCGCGAGCGGATGTTGGAGGCGATGACGATGCCGAAGTACAGGGCCGCCGGCAGGTCGATGGTCTGGTAGCCGTCGAGGAAGCCGCGTGCGACCTGTCCGTCCGCATAGTCGCCCGACGGCGCCGCGGCCGTGTCGACGCCGTGGACGAGGCACGCGCCGAACACGACGGCGATCATGACGAGCAGGAGCGGGCCCATGTAGCGGCCGAGCACGCCGGAGATGCGTTCGGGATGCTGGGCGAGGAGGAACGCGACGGCGAAGAACACGGCCGAATACGCCAGCTGGGCGGCCCACTTGGGCATGCCGTCGGGCAGGTGGGGGACGACCATCATCTCGAACGACGTGGTCGCGGTGCGCGGGATCGCGAAGCACGGGCCGATCGTCAGGATGATGGCCAGGCCGAGCAGCGATGCGAAGCGGGGGGAGACTCGGGCGGAGAGCCGGTCGAACCCGCCGGCGGAGGAGACGGCGAGCACGCCGAGGATGGGCAGGCCCACGGCCGATACGATGAACCCGGCGAGCGCGCCGACGCTGGCCGATCCGGCCTGGGCGCCGACGAACGGCGGGAAGATCAGGTTGCTGGCGCCGAAGAACATCGAGAAGAACGTGAAGGTCATCAGCAGGCGCTGGCGGCCGGTCAGGGTCATGGTCGCTCCTTGTCGCGGGAGTGGGGAGGTGGGGGCGGCTGGCCCTCCGTCGGGCCGACATCCCATGATAACAGAGAAACCGCCGAGGCTCGCCACGGCGGGATGCCCCGGGGCGGCGGGTCATATGACGCGCCGCCGTCCGGCGAGCACCGCGCCCGCGGCCGGGGCACGCTCCGCATACGACGAGGAGGGGCTCCCGATCATGAGATCGGGAGCCCCTCCTCGTCGTCTATGCTCCGGACGGTCCGTCGTCAATCATCGGACGGAGTCCGGCGCGGCCTCAATCAGCCGTTGACGCGGTCGATGCCGGCCTGGACGTCGGTGAGGACGGAATCCCAGGACTTGATGAACGCGGCGACGCCGTCGGCCTCGAGCTTGTCGGTCACGGCCTTGAAGTCGATGCCCAGCTCGGCGAGCTTGTCCATGACGGCGTGGCTCTCCTCGTAGGTGCCCGCGATGGTCGGGGCGCCGTTGCCGTGGTCGGCGAGGGCGTTCAGGGTCTTCTCCGGCATGGTGTTGACGATGAACGGGCCGACGAGCTCGTCGACGTACACGCAGTCGGAGTAGTTCGGGTTCTTGGTGCCGGTGGAGGCCCACAGCGGACGCTGCTTCTTGGCGCCCTTGGCTTCCAGGGCGGCCCAGCGCGGGTCGTTCGCGAACTTGTTCTCGAACAGCTCGTACGCGATGCGGGCGTTGGCGATGGCGGCCTTGCCTTCGAGGGCCTTGGCCTCGTCGGTGCCGATCTCCTCGAGCTTGGCGTCGACCGCGGTGTCCACGCGGGAGACGAAGAAGGAGGCGACGGAGCCGATGTGCTTGAGGTCGTGGCCGTTGGCGTCGGCCTGGGCGATGCCCTCGATGAAGGCGTCGATGACCTGCTCGTAGCGCTCGAGCGAGAAGATCAGGGTCACGTTGACGGAGATGCCCTTGGCCAGGGTGGCGGTGATGGCCGGCAGGCCCTCGAGGGTCGCCGGGATCTTGATCATCGCGTTCGGACGGTTGACCTTCTCCCACAGCTCGACGGCCTGGACCTCGGTGGCCTCGGTCTCGTGGGCCAGACGCGGGTCGACCTCGATGGAGACGCGGCCGTCGACGAAGTCGGTCGCCTCGGCGATCTCACGGAAGATGTCGGTCGCGTTGCGCACGTCGGTGGTGGTCAGCTCGCGGATGGCGGTCTCGACGTCGACCTTGCCGAGCTCCTTGAGCTGCTCGTCGTACGGGCCGACCTCGGCGAGGGCCTTCTGGAAGATGGACGGGTTGGTGGTCACGCCCACGACGTTCTTGTTGGCGATCAGGTCCTGCAGGGAGCCGGACTCGATGCGGGAGCGGGACAGGTCGTCCAGCCAGATGGAGACGCCGGAATCGGACGTGCGCTGGGTTGCTTCGGTCATTGTTGTTCTCCTTTGTTGGATGAAATTCATGAGACCGCCTCCCTCCGCGGGGGAGGGAGGCGAGGGTCGGCTTGGGGATCAGGCGTTGGCCTCGGCGATGGACGCCTCGGCGGCGGCCACGACGTGCTCGGCGGTGATGCCCAGGTCGATCATGTTCTGGGCGCCGTCGCCCTGCAGGCCGAACTGCTCGATGGAGACCGGCTTGCCGTAGGAGCCGAGGTACTTGTACCACGGCATGGCCAGGCCGGCCTCGACAGAGACGCGGGCCTTGACGGAGGACGGGAGGACGGCCTCGCGGTACTCGGCGTCCTGCTCCTCGAACCACTCGACGCAGACCATGGAGACGACGCGGGCCTTGACGCCCTTCTCGGCCAGGGTCTTGGCGGCGGCGACGGCCCACTGGACCTCGGAGCCGGTGGCCATGATGATGACGTCCGGGGTGCCCTCGGTGTCGACGAGCACGTAGGCGCCCTTCTTCACGCCGTCCTTGGCCTTCTCGGCGGTCTCGGCGAGGGTCGGCACGCCCTGACGGGTCAGGATCATCGCGGCCGGCAGCGTGTTCTTCTTCTCAAAGAAGGCGCGGTAGGCTTCGGCGGTCTCGAAGGCGTCGGCCGGGCGGACGACCTCGAGCTGCGGGATGGCGCGGAAGGAGGCCAGGTGCTCGACCGGCTGGTGGGTCGGGCCGTCCTCGCCGACGGCGACGGAGTCGTGGGACCACACGTACAGGTTCGGGATCTCCATGAGGGCGGCCAGACGCACGGCCGGACGCTCGTAGTCGGAGAACATGAAGAAGGTGCCGCCGAACGGACGGGTGTGGGAGCCCAGCAGGATGCCGTTGGTGATGGCGCCCATGGCGAACTCGCGCACGCCGAAGTGGAGCTGGCGGCCGTACGGGCTGCACACCGGCCACTGCTTGGTGGCGCACTCGGCCGGGGCGAAGGTCTCCGCGCCCTTGAGGTCGGTCTTGTTGGAGCCGCCCAGATCGGCGGAGCCGCCCCACAGCTCGGGCATGACGGCGGCGATGGCGTTCAGGACGGAGCCGGAGGCGCCACGGGTGGCGACGCCCTTGCCGACCTCGAAGGTCGCCTCGAGGTCGTCGATGGCCTTGTCGAAGCCCTCGGGCAGCTCGCCGGCCTTGATGCGGTCGTACAGGGCGGCCTTGTCCGGGTTGGCCTCGCGCCAGGCGTTGTACTTCTCGTCCCAGGCCTTGTGGGCCTCGAGGCCGCGGTCGGCGACCTTGCGGGCGTGGGCGAGGGCCTCCTCGTCGACGTGGAAGGACTCGGCCGGGTCGTAGCCCAGCAGTTCCTTCATGCCGGCGACGGCCTCGGCGCCCAGCTTGGAGCCGTGGGCGGACGGGTCGTTGGTCTTGCCCGGGGCCGGCCAGGCGATCAGGGTGTCGACCTTGATCAGCTTCGGCTGGTCCGGAGCGGCGGCCTGGGCCTTGGCGATGGCCTCGGCCAGGCCTTCGACGTCCTCCTTGTAGGAGCCGTCGGGCTGGATGAAGCTGAACTCGTCGGTGTACCAGCCGTAGGCCTCGTAGCGCTTGAGCACGTCCTCGGCCAGCACCAGGTTGGTGTCGCCCTCGATCTGGATGCGGTTGGCGTCGAAGATCACGGTCAGGTTGCCGAGCTTCTGGTTGGCGGCCAGGGAGGCGGCCTCGCCGGAGATGCCCTCCTCGATGTCGCCCTCACCGCAGATGACCCAGATGTTGTGGTCGAACGGGGACTCGCCGGCCGGGGCCTGCGGGTCGAGCAGGCCGCGCTGGAAGCGCTGGCCGTACGCGAAGCCGATGGCGGAGGCGACGCCCTGGCCCAGCGGACCGGTGGTCATCTCGATGCCCGGGGTCAGGCCGTACTCCGGGTGGCCCGGGGTGCGGGTGTCGGCGCCGCCGCGGAAGTTCTTCAGGTCGTCCAGGGTCAGGCCGTAGCCGGAGAAGTAGAGCTGGACGTACTGGGTGAGGGAGGCGTGGCCGCCGGAAAGGATGAAGCGGTCGCGACCTTCCCACTGGGGATCGTTCGGATCATGCTTGATGAAGTGCTGATACAGCGTGTACGCGATCGGCGCCAGCGAGACGGGGGAGCCGGGGTGGCCGTGGCCCGCACGCTCGACGGCGTCAGCGGAGAGGACCTTCGCCATCTTGATGGCGCGCTCGTCGAGCTCGGTCTCCTTGAATTCGGTCATGGATTACTTTCCTTCCAATACTTCGGACACCACGCCTTCGGCTTGTGCCGCGCCATGAGTGCCCTCACATTGCTCTTACATAGTAGCCGTGCGAAACGACTTAGCGGTGCGATTTTGGCGTGTTTTTGTGACCTTGTGTGCTGTTAGCGTTCACAGTTATCATCCGTTACGGTTTTCCGCACATGCATGCGGCCGGGTCGGCGCGTCCGCCGCTTCTCCCGGAGCCGAACGATTAGCACTCGCGCCCGTGGAGTGCTAATACAGTATGCGTGGAATCACGTCCCCGCCGCTCCCGCGCGTCCCGTACGGCACGCCCGGCCGCGGCGGGGGGGGGATACGGGACCGGCAGAAGGAGGCGCATATGACCGGCAACCGGCGCATGCTCGTGCTGCGCGCCGTCGTGGAGGACTACATCCGCTCGCACGAGCCGATCGGGTCGACCGCGCTGGCGCGCCGGCACGATCTGGGCGTCAGCTCGGCCACGATCCGCAACGACATGGCCGCGCTGGAGGACGAGGGCTACCTCACCCAGCCGCACACGTCCGCCGGACGCATCCCCACGGAGAAGGGGTACCGGTACTTCGTGGACCGCCTGTCGACCGTCATGCCGATGAGCCCCGCGCAGCGCAGCGGCATCGCCGCGTTCCTGTCCGGCTCGGTGAGCCTGCAGGACACGCTGCGCCGGGCCGCGCGCATCCTGTCGAGCATCACCGGGCAGGTCGCCGTCGTCGCCTCGCCGTCGTTGTCCAAGGCGACGCTGCGTCACGTCGAGCTCGTGCCGGTCGCCTCGATGGCGCTGCTCGCCGTCGTCATCACCGACACCGGACGCGTCGCCCAGCACACGATCGGTGTGCGCCGCATGCCCGCTCCCGACGCCCTCGCCGCGCTGGGCGAGGCCGTCAACGCGCGCTGCGGAGGACGGCCGCTGACCGCCGCCGCCGACCTGGTGCGCACGCTCGCCCGCGACCCGCGCTGGCAGGGGCACGCCGCCCTGTGCGAATCGCTCGCCGACGCGTTCGACGGCATGGCCGACGACGAGATGGCCGGCGAACTGTATGTGGCCGGCGCGTCCCGGCTCGCCTACCAGGGGTCGCCCGACGACCTGGCTCCATTGTTCGACGCGCTCGAGGAGCAGGTCGTCATCATGCGCCTGATGAGCGAGCTGAGCGCCGAACACGGGGCCGCCGGCGCCGGCGTGGCCATCGGATCGGAGACGCACACGCCCGGCCTCATGCATGCCTCCGTCGTCGCCGGCGGATACGGGAACGCATCGGAGACCGGCGACGGGACGACGGACGCGGGCGACGGGGCGACGGCATCTCCGGTCGCCTTCGTCGGCTCGATCGGCCCCACCCACATGGACTACGCCGCGACGATCGCCGCGGTGCGGGCCGTGGCCAGATACCTGACGGCCACCGTCGCCGCCGGAGGCGCCGACACGGCCGAGGGATGACCCCGGCTCATGGCACAATGACCCGCGACAGCACACGATAGAAGGAAACGGACAGTGGCAGACTACTACGAGGTGCTCGGCGTCGACAAGAACGCCGGCGACGACGAGATCAAGAAGGCGTATCGCAAGATGAGCCGCAAATACCATCCCGATCTCGCCGGCCCCGAATACGAGGACAAGTTCAAGGAGGTCAACAACGCCTACGAGGTCCTGAGCGACCCCGACAAGCGCCGCATGTACGACGCGGGCGTCGACCCCAACGCCCCCGGAGGCGGCGGCTACCCGGGCGGCGGCTTCTCCGGCATGGGGGACATGGGCGACATCTTCGGCCAGTTCTTCGGCGGCGCGTTCGGCGGCGGCCAGGGCCCCACGCCGCGCACCCAGCCGGGCCGCGACGCGCTCGCCTCCACGACCATCGACCTGAAGACCGCCGTGTTCGGCGGCACCGCCCAGGTGCGCATCAACACGTTCGGCCTGTGCCAGCAGTGCTCCGGCTCCGGCTCGAACAACGGCGCCAAGCCGGTCACCTGCCCGCAGTGCCACGGCCAGGGCTTCACCCAGAAGGTCGTGCGCACCATGCTCGGCCAGATGATGACCTCCGCGCCCTGCGACCGCTGCGAAGGCCATGGCGACGTCATCGAGAACCCCTGCCCGTCGTGCATGGGCCACGGCCGCGTGCGCACCACGCGCACCGTCGGCGTCAACATCCCCGCCGGCATCAAGGACGACGCGCGCCTGCGCCTGTCCGGCCAGGGCGAGGTCGGCGAAGGCGGCGGCGCCGCCGGCGACCTGTACATCGACGTGCGCATCCGCGCCGACAAGCAGTTCACCCGCGACGGCGACGACCTGCACTGCTGGATCCAGGTGCCGATGAGCTGGGCCGTGCTCGGCCACGACCTCGACATCGACACGTTCGACGGCACCCGCACCATCACCATCCCCGAAGGCTGCCAGCAGGAGGACACCGTCACCGTCAAGGGACTGGGCGTCACCCGCATGCGCCAGCCCGACGAACGCGGCGACCTCATCGCCCACATCGCCGTCGTCACCCCCACCAAGCTCACCGACCGCGAACGCGAGCTCATGGAGGAATTCGCCGCCAGCCACGACGGCGACGCCTCCCACGTGGCCCAGGGCTCCAAGCCGGCCGCCGCCGGCGCGCGCAAGGGCGGCTTCTTCAGCAAACTCAAGGACGCGCTGAGCTGACCAGGCGCTGGACGATGGCTGCTTCCCCTTACTGCAAGGGGAAGCAGCCATCGTGTTTTCGGCGTATCGGAACGTTCGACGTGCCCGTCATCGAACATCGGGTTTTAGCGGACTGGGGAATGATGCCGCCGCCGGGGTCTTGGTACATTTTGCCCAGTGCGGTGATCTTCCGGTAGAAGAGGTTCGGGTCGTTGGCTCCGATCGCTTTGCCGACGCAGGTCATGGCCTGTCGGTTGGTTTCGTTGGTCGTGTTATAGGCGAATTCGATACCGTGTTCGTAGAACGTCGTGACCGGCTTGTCGCCTAGTTCGGTGTCGTTGTTGACGGTGACGCGGAGGTCGAGCATGTTGCCGCATTCGGTGACGATGCCGGCCAGTTCCGGATTCTGCGCTTCCCAGGTGGCGGTGTCCGATTCGGCATTGTCGCCGCTCGCATCGTCTGAGCCCGTATCGTCTGTATATCCGTCGTCCTCGCCGTCGTTGGAGTAGGTCGATGACGAGCTATCGTCTGTAATAAGGTTCCCGGCCGCATCGTACGCCTGTGATTGGTCGAGTTTGTACAGGGCGACGGCGGCCGCGATGATGAGCATGATGGCTGCGATGATGGCCAATGCCTGCAACGTGAGGGCGCGCGTCTGGTCGCGTTCGGGAGAGTACTGGTCGTTCATGGGTCGTTGTCTCCTTTAGTGTCGGTTGTTCAGGTCGTCGCGCAGGCCGCGCAGTTCCCGGGTCTGTCGCCTCGCCTCGAACGCCTGGCTGGCTTGTGCCGGGGCGGATATGGCGAGTGCCGTGGTCTGTTTGCGGGCTTCTGTCACCTTGTCTTGTTCGTACTGTTCCATGCGGCGGCGGTGTTCGTGTTCCTCCCAGAGTGTGACGGCGGTGTTGAAACCATCGGCGCGACCGCAGATGAGCATCTGCAGGATGTACGCGTTCGCCTCGCCGTTGCGGCAGGTGACGGGAAGCAGGAGCAGGGTGGGGCGCATGGTTTTGCGGATCGTGTCGATGGATTGTTCGTCGGCGGCGATCGCCGGATAGAGCGCGGGGAAGACGGTATCGATGTTGTGCCGGTACACCCGAAGCTGGTTCAGTCCGACGAGCAGGGGAATGATGCCGATCAGGCCGGCGATGAGGGAGGCGACGGGCGCATCGTGGTTCCATGGCTCGCTGACGCACGCGTACAGGAGCGCGCCTGCGCCGATGAGTCCGGCCAATAGGAGGCAGGCCATGCCGATGTCGTATTCCGTTTCGTTCTTCTTCATGACTTCGTGGGCGGTTTGGATGCCGTGTTCGATTGTTTCGATCTGCTCGAATTGTTCGTCGAGCGGCTGGAGCAGTTCGATCAGCTGGGTGGGCGTCATCCGGCCCACTGACGGGATTTGGTTGTTCGCGGCAACAGGATCATTCATCAGCTTGTTCTCCGATCGTTTCGTTCGGTTCCAGTGTCTGCCGGCCTATCATGGGTAGGTAGATTTCTACCGGCTGACGCTGTCCTGCTGTGGGATTGCGAGAAAAAGGCTATGGGTCCGGCTGCAGCTTGGCTGGTTGTGATGAAAGGATGCGGTTATGGCGCAGGGTTCGTCTCGCAATGCTTCCGTGCGGTCTGAGATTGCTGTGGGGATCCTCGAGCTGCTTGACGAGCACACGGATCGTGAGCATGGTGTCACGGCCGTCTGGCTTGCCGAGCAGCTCGGGGCGACCGAGAAAACGATTCGGGGTCATTTGCATGCGTTGCGGGCGATGCAGCCGTTCGGTCGCAGGGTCGACCGGATCACTCCGGGGGATCTGAGGAACATGACCAGCGTTGACCCGCGTTCCGGCTGGTATATCGAGCCCGTGTTTGATACCGCGCAGATGCGTCTGCTTGCGGATGGTGCGGCCTTGTCGCGTTCGGACGGGGAGTATCTGCGGGATCTCATTGCCAGGATCTACGCGTTCGCCGGCCGTTCCCGGCAGTTCGGCATCCGTGGTTCGCTGCCTACGCCCAAGCATTACAATCGTGAGTTCCTCAACAACATCGAACGGTTGAACGACGCCATCGCCCATGAGCGGAGCATTCGTTTCCACTACTGCGAGTATGATGTGGACGGCGATCTTGTCCCGAGGCTCGACTCGGATGGTGTTGCGAGGGAGTATGCGGCCGACCCGTATGATCTGCGGTACAAGAACGGGAAATACTATCTGATCTGCCATCTGCACCCGTACGATACGTTGGCGTACCTGCATGTCGAACGCATCCGCGACTTGCACGTCGACGACATGGATCATACGGTGGAGCGTGCGTTCGATAGTCTCACCGACGCGGACGGAGATCCGGTCGACCTGACGGAGTTCCTGGACGAGCGTCCGTACCCGTCTGCCGGACCGGCGGTGCCGGTGCGGATTCGCGTCGAGGGCGGGCTCGAGCCGGTGTTCGACTGGTTCCCTGATGCCAGGGCCACGCGGATCGGCGATGCTGTCTACGAGGTGACCATCAGATCGACCGAGCAGGGCGTGATCTGGTGGGCGTTGCAGTACACCACCAGCGGCGTGCGCATCACGGTGCTGGAGCCACAGTCGATCCGCGACGAACTGCGCCGGGCCGGCCACATCCTGCTCGACCGATACGAGTGACGAAACATCCATCGGAGGCAAAGCAATTATTGGTTATTCGACAAGGCATCTTGGACCGAAAAGACTTTTGATCTCGGCGAACAGCGCCGCGTTCCGTTTGACGCGGTACCGATCACCAAGTGTGAGGACCTGAGTGTTGCCATGGCCATCCGACAAAGCGAGTTTGGTCTCGCAGAGACCAGGGTATCTCAGCAGCGCTTGCCTGAGTCCGTTCATGTTCGCACGATTGGCTACGTTCCACGGTACAAGAACCGTCAGCGAGCGAATATTCCCATCTCCCAGGTCAGGGACCTGCAGTTCTGTGGCGCGTAGAGATACGGCTTCGTCTCGTAGTTGCACCCGACCGCGAATCTGCGCCACGGAATCCAACGCCAACTCAGCAGACGCCGCCTCGTACACCTTGCCGAAGAACATGCATTGGATACGGCTCTCCATATCCTCAATCGTCACAATCGCCCACGGATTACCTTTCTTCGACACACGCCGATCTACGCCAGTAATCAAACCTGCAAGCGTGACCTGCCGACCATCAGCCATCGTCCTGGCCTGATTAATCAGATGCGCAATTGACATGTCACGCAAACCGGTCAATACCGCCTGCATGCCGGAGAGCGGGTGATCGGACACATATAGGCCAAGCACCTCACGCTCGAAATTCAGTTTGGTCTTCTTATCCCACTCCGCTGCATCAGGCACGGCAATGCCGGCATCACCCATGGTCTCAGCCCTGCCATCCTCATTTTCGGAGAACAGACTAAACTGACCTTGCTCCTGCTTGCGCTTGATTGGAATCATTACATCAATGGCGGCGTCGCGCACGACACTCAAAGCATGACGGCTAGGATCGGTGGAGTCGAACGCGCCGGCCTTGATGAGTGATTCGATCAGCTGACGGCTCAGTACAGTCAACGGAACGCGGCGGATGAAGTCCATGAAATTCTTGTATGGACCGCGCAGACTTTCGCGTTCGGCGATGATGTCGGCTACGGCTTTCTCGCCGATGTTTCGGATTGCTCCGAGACCGAAGCGAATATCGTTGCCGACAGCGGAGTACTCGTACACCGATTCGTTGACGTCCGGGGAGAGCACCTGGATGCCCATGCGACGCGCCTCGCCCAGGTAGAGCGCGGTCTTGTCCTTGTTCGTGGACGCGCCCTGCAACAGGGCGGCCATGAACTCGACCGGACAATGCGTCTTCAAATACGCAGTCCAGTACGAGATCAGGCCATAGGCGGCCGAATGCGCCTTGTTGAACGCATATTCGGAAAATGGGACCAGTATCTCCCAGATCGCCTCGGAGGCCTCCTCCGAATGGCCGTGCGCCTTCATGCCGGCGAAGAACGGCACCTTCTCCTTGGCCAGCACCTCCTGCTTCTTCTTGCTCATGGCTCGACGCAGCACGTCCGCCTTGCCTAGCGAATAACCGGCGAGGATACGCGCCGCGGACTGCACCTGCTCCTGGTAGATGATCAGACCGTACGTCTCATCGAGCACCTGCTTGAGCGGCTCGTCCAGCTCGGGATGGATGGGGTTTGACGGATTCCAGACCGTTCTTGCGTCTGGCGTACATGATGTGCGATTTCATGCCCATCGGACCGGGACGGTACAGGGCGATCAACGCGGAGACATCGTTGAAACAGGTGGGTCTCATGGTTTTGAGCAGGGAGCGGATGCCATCGGAATCGAGTTGGAACACGCCGAGCGTGTCGCCGCGAGACAGCAGATCGTACGTCGGCTTGTCGTCTAGCGGGATCTTCGTGTAATCGATGGCTGGCTTTCCGTTCGCCGTGATGTTGCGGATCGTGTCGCGGATGGTCGTGAGGTTGGACAGACCGAGGAAGTCCATCTTGACCAGCCCCAACGTTTCGCACGTATGGTATTCGAACGTGGTGGTGATAGTGCCATCCTTGCGCTCCAGCAAAGGCGAAACGTCGGTGATGGGAACACTGCCCATGATGGTGGCACAAGCATGTACACCGGTTTGACGGATCAGATCCTCGATACCCTTGGCTTTTTCGGTGATGCGCCTGATATCCGGATTGGAATCATAGAGTTCACGGTATTCGCGCGCCTCGGCATACCGTTTCGCCTTCGGATTGAAGATGTCGTGCAGGCCGATGTCCTTGCCGCCCGTGGCCGCCGGGGGCAGCGCCTTGGTGGCTGCATCGCCTACAGAAAAGTCGTAGCCCATGATGCGCGCCGAATCCTTCAGGGCCTGTTTCGTCTTGATCGTGCCGTAGATCACACATTGGGCGACCTTGTCATGTCCGTACTTGTCGGCCACGTACTTGAGCACCCTCGCGCGGCCGACCGGATCGAAGTCCACATCAATATCCGGCAGGCTGACACGTTCCGGGTTCAGGAAGCGTTCGAAGATCAGACCATGCTTCAGCGGATCCAACTCGGTGATGCCCATCGCGTACGCGACCATCGCGCCTGCCGCCGAACCACGACCCGGACCCACCATCACGCCGTGGTTCTTGGCCCAGTTGATGTAATCGGCCACGACCAGGAAGTAGCCGCAGAACTGCATCTGACAGATCACGCCGCACTCGTAATCCGCCTGCTTCAACACCTCGATCGGCGGATTGCCGTCGTAGCGCTGCTCGAGCCCCTCCTCGACCTTCTTCAAGAACAGGCTCGTCTCGTCCCACCCCTCGGGGCAGACGAACTGCGGCATGAACGCGCCGTCCTCGTTGTCATCGAACATCACGTTGCAACGCTCCGCGATTTCCAACGTGTTATCGCACGCCTGAGGCAAATCCTGGAACAGGTCGCGCATCTCCTCTGCCGACTTGATGTAGTAACCAGAACCATCGAACTTGAACCGGTCCGGATTATCCAACGTGTCGCCCGAATTGATGCACAGCATCGCATCCTGCGCGTCACGATCCGCCTCATGCACATAGTGCGAATCATTCGTCGCCAACAAGGGCGCATCCAGCTTCTTCGCGATCGTCAACAGGTCATTGGTCACCTGCGTCTCGATCTTCAAACCATGATCCATCAACTCGATGAAGAAATTATCCCTGCCGAAGATGTCCTGCAACTCGCCCGCCGCACGCAACGCCTCATCGAACTGACCAAGCCGCAAACGCGTCTGAATAATGCCCGACGGACAGCCCGACGAAGCGATCACACCTTTCGAGTAGGTAGAGAGCGCGTCTTTGTCCATGCGTGGATATTTCGCCACTCGTCCTTCGAGATTCGCGATGGAGGACGCTTTGATGAGAT
Source organism: Bifidobacterium samirii (assembly GCF_003952945.1). Taxonomy (GTDB): domain Bacteria; phylum Actinomycetota; class Actinomycetes; order Actinomycetales; family Bifidobacteriaceae; genus Bifidobacterium; species Bifidobacterium samirii. Next base: position 18,887 of record NZ_QXGK01000021.1, on the reverse strand, counting down.
TGGAAAGTCCCTCGTCGGTTTCCGCCCACATGGTCAGATGCGTATACCAGCCGCCGCCGGACACGTCGTCCGGGTTGCGCCGGCGATGCTTCTCGTCAAGATTCGGATCCCAGTTCGTATCCCAACTGACACGGGTCGGGTCCTGACGCGCGGTCTCCGGCGTCACATACGCCTCGATGCCGATGATCGGCTTGACGTCGGCCTTGACTGCCGTACTCCACATCTCATACGCGCCATGCATGTTGCCGTGATCGGTGATGCCCACCGCAGGCATGCCAAGCTCCTTGACGCGATTTACCAGATTCGGGATCTTCGACGCGCCGTCCAACAACGAATAATGCGTGTGATTATGCAGATGTACAAAACTCTTTCCCGTTTCGGCCATGCCCAAACCGTATGTCCCTGCAGCGGGCACCGGTAGATATGTGCCGGATGCTCGGAGTCGGTCATAGGCTATGAACAACATCACCCGCCACCGAAGAAAGGCCGACCATGTTCATCGATCTTGACTGGACCACCGTCATCACGGCAGACTCGAGCCTCGTGCTCGACCGGAACCACCTGGCGAGTATGAGCCGGGCGAGCCTCCGCCGCGCGGCGGACCGCGTGGCGTCCTTCCTGGACGCCGTCCTCGCTACGGACACCGAGATCGACTGGAACGATGGCCGCGTCGAACTCTTCCTGAGCGCAACCGGCGATCAGGAGCCGGAGGACATCGGACAGAGCGCCGGCTGGGGAGACTCCTTCGTGGAGGCGAACGATCCCTCCGACGACACCGAATGGCAGGTCGAGAGCCTGCTGGCACTCCTGGCCGACCTTGGACGTATCGGACGCCTAGGGGTCGAGGGAATCGACCTCAAGGCCGGAACCTGCACCCCGTCGGACAAGACCGTCATCAACATGGCCGGTTGGGATCCGCTGGTCGAACAGGTCAACACCTATCTCGACCTGCTGGACAACGCGTCCGCGTTCAGGACCGGTTTCGTGACCATCCGTTCGGAACACCGTGTCCTCCAACTCGACGCGGAACACGTGCGCGACATCACATGCGGAACAGCCATCGCACTCGGCCTGGTAACCCTCCGCTGCATGTCCGCCTGCTTAACGAACGGATGAGGCGCTCTGTCCAAGACGGTCTATGCCGGCATGATTGCGGGATGACGTATGATTGATTGATTGATGGGCTTCTTCGATGAGAAGGCCATGAACCGCCTGTACGAACGGTTCATCCTCAACTACTACAAGCGCGAAATGCCATGGACCAATGCGTCCGCAAAGCATATCTCGTGGGCTCTGGACTCCGACTCCGACATGTCGCACCTGCCGCAGATGCGATCGGACGTGTTCCTCGACGCCGGTGACCGCGTGCTCATCATCGACGCGAAATACTACACGCATGCCATGCAGGCCAACTATGGCAAACGCACCATCCATTCGGGGAACCTGTATCAGATGTTCACCTATGTGAAGAACACCGAAGCCTTTCTGCGCGGCACCGGACGGACCGTCTCCGGGATGCTGCTGTACGCGAAGACCGACGAGAACGACCTGCCCGACGACGAGTACCGTATGGACGGCAACCTTATCTGCGTGCGGACTCTGGATCTGGACCGGGAATTCGAGCGGGTCACCGCCGATCTTCGCGACATATCCTACCGCTATCTGTTGGGTTGAGAAGGGTATTGTCCCGACGGTCAAAACAACGCGTCGATCATCCCCGACGACGATTCCGAGGATGTCGTGCCGACAGTCGAAGCCGTTCCGGTGCGCGAACTGCCGAGCGAACGCGAGCGATCCGGCATTGATCTGAACGTGATCATCGATTCGATAAAGGAGGACGTTCGCTGACCGGCGCCATGGTGCGCCCCGTCGGCGTGCCCGACCCTTGCGTAGTCGGGCGCGCGTTCGGAAAGATCCGGCAGGCCGGGGCGGCGTCTACAGCAGGGAACGGCACATCGAGCGGTATTCGCTCACATAGCCGCCGCCGAAGAACACGCAATGCCCCGCGATCGGATACAGCTGCCACAACGTCAACCGGTCACGCCACCCCGCCTTCAACGGATGCGCCGACTCATAGCCATCCAGAATCTCATCCAGGAACGGCATCCCGAACAGATGCAGCATCGCCAGATCCTCCTCGCGATGCCCGCCATGCGCCGCCGGGTCGATCAGCACCGCCTCGCACGCACCCGAATCATCCGACCACATCACATTCCCGCTCCACAGATCGCCATGCACACGCGCCGGCCGATCCGACGCCGCCCGACCCATCAGATCCGGCAGCGCCTCCACCACACGCCGCGTCAGATCCACATCCGCCGCAGACAACTCCCCACGACGCACGCCCAGCTCCACCATCGGCAGCAGACGCCCCTCGCCGAAATACGACACCGCATCCGGCCAATCCCCACGATCCATCGGCACCGGATCCTGCAACGGACCGAAATAGCACGTCCCCTCATACCCATCCGGAGCCGCACCGAAACACGACGCACCCGCATCATGCATATGCGCCAACGCCACACCGAAATCATGCGCCGCCAACGGCGTCGGCGCACACGACGACACCCGCTCGATATCCAGATGGTCCGCACCCCAGCCGAACACATCCACCACACGCGGACCACCCGACGCACGGGCCCCCGCCAACCAACGCAACCCAAGCCCCTCACACTCGAAGAACCCCTCAGGCGCCCACATCCGCGACTTCCGATACCTGCCAGCCATAACGCACCTCCTGACGACACGGCACCTCCGCGCCGACCCCACGATTGTGGGCGTCCCGTAAGACAACCCCACCGTACAGAGCGCACTTAGGCACCCATGAGTACCCTAGAGCCCGTAACCCGACCGGCCGCACCACACGTGGCCCTCGAAACCAAAGGAACACCACAAGAAGGGGCACATGAATCTCCTCCAAGCCATCATCCTCGGCCTCGTCCAGGCCCTCACCGAATACCTCCCCGTCTCCTCAAGCGCCCACATCCGCATCATCGGCGACCTCATGATCGGCAGCGACCCCGGCGCCGCCTTCACCGCCATCATCCAGATCGGCACCGAACTCGCCGTCCTCCTCTACTTCCGCCACGACATCATCCGCATCCTCACCCACTGGTTCGCCTGCCTCTTCGGCCGCAACGGCACCGACTGGCGCTCGCGGATGGGCAAGGGCGATCCGGACTCGCTGCTCGGCTGGTACATCATCGCCGGCACGATGCCGATCCTCGTGGCCGGCCTCGCGTTCAAGGACGCGATCGAGTCGACGCTGCGCAACATGTGGATCACCGTGGCCGTGCTGCTGGTGTTCGGCATCCTCCTGTGGATCGTCGACGACCGCGCACGCCAGATCAAGCGCATCGAGGACATGGACGCCAAGGAGGCCGTGTTCTTCGGTCTGGGCCAGATGATGGCCCTGATTCCGGGCGTCTCGCGCTCCGGCGGCACCATCACCGTGGGCCGTGCGATGGGGTACACGCGCGAGGCGGCCGTGCGTGTCGCGTTCCTCATGGCCATCCCGGCCGTGTTCGGCGCGGGCCTGCTGGAGGCCGTGTCCGCGGTCAAGGACTATGCGGCCGGCGACCTGGCCGGCACGCCGTTCCCCGGCTGGGGTCCGACGATCGCCGCGACCGTCGTCTCGTTCGTGGTCGGCTACATCGTGATCATCGGATTCCTGAAGTTCGTCTCGACGTTCTCCTACAAGGCGTTCGCGATCTACCGCATCGCGCTGGCCGCGGTCGTCGCGATCCTGCTGCTCACCGGCGTGCTCGCGCCGACCGAGGCCGCCGCTGCCGTAGCGGCGGCCTGACGGGGCGGACGGTACCGGTCAGACCGTTCCGTCGTGCGTCGTGCCGACGCCGCCGACGGGGCCCCGCCCGTCGCCGTCCGCATCATGGCCGGTCTCGAGGCTGTGCAGGAACGCCTCCGCCTCCATGACCAGCTGCCTGCATGCATGCCCGCCGAGGGACGCCTCCCGGCGGGCTTTCTCATGCGCGTCGTACTCGCGTTCGAGCCGCTTCACATACGCGGCCAGCGCCTCGTCTGTCGACGCGAGCACGTCGGCGGCCTCGCGCCAGGCCCCTGCCCGGCCGGGCAGGTCGCCGGCGTCGATCGGGACGCCGGCGACGTCGCCGATCGCGTCGAGCAGCCGCAGTGTGGCGGCCGCGCAGTCGTCGCCCTCCAGATACTGGGGGATGGACGCCCAGATCGACGAGGTGGCGAAGCCCTCGTCGACGGCCGCCGCGTCGAGGATGGTGGGGATGCCCACCGGTCCGCTGTAGCGCTGGTCGGGGTCGGTGACGGCCTCGGCCGACCCGTCCTCGACGTCGAGGGGAAGCGGACGCGTGTGCGGGCAGTCCGCGAACATCGCCCCCAGCGTGACGATCCGCCTCACGTCCAGCTCGTCGGCGATGCGCAGCACCTGCGCGCAGTACGCCGGCCACCGGTAGTTCGGCTCGGGCGCGATGAGGGCGTACAGATGCCGGCCCTGCGGCAGTTCGACGTCGTACACCGTGGTCTGCGGCCATACGATGCGCCGGCGGCCGGTCGCATAGCAGACGATGGGCCGCGTGGCCTGATAGTCGTAGAATCCGTCGCCGTCGATGGTGCGCACCTCGCGCGACGGATAGCGGGACGTCAGATGGCGCACCGCGTCCGTCGCCGCCTGACAGGCGTCGTTCCAGCCGCCGAACGCGGCGATCAGCATCGGTTCCTTCTCAAGGGCCTCTGGTCTCATAGCATCCAATGTAACCGGGGCGGGCGAGGGGCCTTAATCCCTTATGCCAGTAGCGTACGCGGGCCTTCCGGAAAGTGCGACACGCCGTGGTTTGCGTTCCCGCCCGATGCCTGTATAGTAATCACTCGTGCTCAGGCAGCGACAAGCCGCCGGTTGCATCGCGGACATAGCTTAGTTGGTAAAGCGCAACCTTGCCAAGGTTGAGACCGCGGGTTCGAGTCCCGTTGTCCGCTCTAAGGTCCGATGAGTTGACATCGCCTTCACGGTGGGTTAGCCAAGCGGTTAGGCAGCGGCCTGCAAAGCCGTATAGACGAGTTCGACTCTCGTACCCACCTCTCGGACGACACCGCTTCGGCGGGGTCGGAAGAACACGCAGACCCGGGCGGTTGGCGCAGTGGTAGCGCACTTCCCTGACACGGAAGGGGTCACAAGTTCGAATCTTGTATCGCCCACGGATGCCGAAGCGATTCGGCGTTCATAACCGAACAGAGCATGGGCGATTGGCGCAGCGGCTAGCGCACTTCGTTCACACCGAAGGGGTCGTAGGTTCGATTCCTACATCGCCCACAGGCCGCTTGCGGCCGTTCGGTACAGCATTCGGGGCTATGGCGCAGCTGGTAGCGCATCTCCATGGCATGGAGAGGGTCAGGGGTTCGAATCCCCTTAGCTCCACGAGGCCGGTTCGTCCGGCGTCACCCATGCGGACATAGCTTAGTTGGTAAAGCGCAACCTTGCCAAGGTTGAGACCGCGGGTTCGAGTCCCGTTGTCCGCTCCGATAGGAAGGCTCCCGAAAGGGAGCCTTTTTTCGTTTCCGCGGAGAGACCGCCGACGTTCCGGGCCGGCTCCGCGGCGATGCCGGAGCCGGTCGACGGGGAGTGAGCGAGCCGGATCGCCGGATGTCTCGGCCCGTCCCTATCGTGTCCATGTCGATAATCCAGTCCAGGCCTGCACATTGGTAACGCGGACCCCGATAGCAAAGGACACATCATGGCGCAAGCTACCATCTCCATAACCCTCGACGGCGCGCGGAAGGAGGTGGAAGCCACCGCCACCGGCGTCGAACTGTTCGCCGACGACAAGAACATCATCGCCGTCCGTCTCAACGGCGAGCCGCGCGACCTGTACACGCCGCTGCACGACGGCGACGTCGTCGAGCCGATCGCCCTCGACAGCGAGGACGGCGTGGCCATCATGCGCCACTCCGCGACCCACGTCATGGCCCAGGCCGTCCAGGAGATCCGCCCGGACGCCAAGCTCGGCGTCGGCCCGGTCATCAAGAACGGCTTCTACTACGACTTCGACGTGAAGGAGAACTTCACGCCCGAGGACCTCAAGGACATCGAGAAGCGCATGCAGCGCATCATCAAGTCCGCCCAGTCCTTCCGCCGCCGCACGGTGACCGAGGAGGAGGCACTGGCCGAGGAGGCCGACCAGCCGTACAAGCTCGAGCTCATCAAGGACAAGGAGGCGCACCTCGACCCGGAGACCGCCACCGAGGTGAGCGAGGCCGAGCTGAGCATGTACGACAACGTCGACCGCGACGGCAACGTCGTGTGGAAGGACCTGTGCCGCGGCCCGCACCTGCCCAACACCCGCTACATCAAGGCGTTCAAGCTCGAACGCGCCGCCGCCGCCTACTGGCGCGGCTCCGAAGCCAACCCGATGCTGCAGCGCATCTACGGCGTGGCCTTCGCGTCCAAGGAGGAGCTCAAGGACTACCAGACCCGCATGGAGGAGGCCGCCAAGCGCGACCATCGCAAGCTGGGCCAGGAGATGGACCTGTTCTCCTTCCCTGAGGAGATCGGCCCGGGCCTGGCGGTGTTCCACCCCAAGGGCGCCGCAATCATCAACGCGATGGAGGACTACTCGCGCCAGCTGCACCGCCAGCACGGCTACTCGTTCGTCCAGACCCCGCACATCACCAAGGGCCACCTGTACGAGGTGTCCGGCCACCTGTCCTGGTACAAGGACGGCATGTACCCGCCGATGCGCATGGACGAGGAGCGCGACGAGGACGGCAACGTCACCAAGCAGGGCTTCGACTACTACCTCAAGCCGATGAACTGCCCGATGCACAACCTCATCTTCAAGTCGCGCCAGCGCTCCTACAAGGAGCTGCCGCTGCGCCTGTTCGAGTTCGGCACCGTCTACCGCTACGAGAAGTCCGGCGTCGTGCACGGCCTGACCCGCGTGCGCGGCCTGACGCAGGACGACTCCCACATCTACGTGACCCGCGAGCAGATGCGCGACGAGCTCAAGAGCCTGCTCGCCTTCGTGCTCGGCCTGCTCAAGGACTTCGGCCTGAACGACTTCTACCTCGAGCTGTCCACCAAGGACGAGCACAAGTTCGTCGGCTCCGACGAGATCTGGGAGGAGGCCACCAACACGCTGGCCGAGGTCGCCAAGGAGTCCGGCCTCGAGCTCGTGGCCGACCCGGGCGGAGCGGCCTTCTACGGCCCGAAGATCTCCGTGCAGGCGCGCGACGCGATCGGCCGCACCTGGCAGGTGTCGACCATCCAGCTCGACTTCAACCTCCCGGAGCGCTTCGGCCTCGAATACATCGCCGCCGACGGCACGCACCAGCGCCCGGTGATGATCCACCGCGCCCTGTTCGGCTCGATCGAGCGCTTCTTCGCGATCCTGCTCGAGCACTACGCCGGCGCGTTCCCGGCGTGGCTCGCCCCCGTGCAGGTGCTCGGCATCCCGGTGGCCGACGAGTTCGCGCCGCATCTGGCCGGCTTCGTCAAGTCCCTGGAGGACGAGATGGTCCGCTGCGAGATCGACTATTCCGACGACCGCTTCGGCAAGAAGATCCGCAACGCCTCCAAGTCGAAGGTGCCGTTCATCCTCATCGTCGGCGAGGAGGACATGACCAACAACGCGGTCAGCTTCCGCTTCCGCGACGGCAGCCAGCTCAACGGCATGCCGGTCGACCAGGCGCGCGAGCAGATCCTCAAGGTCATCGCCTCCCACGCCCAGGTCAACTCGGCCGACGACTTCCGCGCCGCGGTCGGCGAGTAGCCTCCACGCGACGGGCCCGGCCCCGGGACGAGTCGGGCTTGTCGTATAAGCGCCATAAAATCGTCCCGTTTGTCACCATTCAATCGTTTTACCTGCTAGGAGCACATTCATGTCAGGTCATTCCAAGTGGGCGACCACCAAGCACAAGAAGGCCGCCATCGACGCCAAGCGCGGCAAGCTGTTCGCCAAGCTCATCAAGAACATCGAGATCGCGGCCCGCATGGGCGGCGGCGACCCGGACGGCAACCCGTCCCTGTACGACGCCATCTACAAGGCCAAGAAGGCCTCGATGCCGGCCGACAACATCAAGCGCGCCGTCAAGCGCGGCTCCGGTGAGGAAGCCGGCGGCGCCAACTACGAGGAGATCGTCTACGAGGGCTACGCGCCCGCCGGCGTCGGCCTGATCATCGAGTGCCTCACCGACAACCGCAACCGCGCCGCCGCCGAGGTCCGCTCCACCCTGTCCAAGGGCAACGGCTCCCTCGCCACCACCGGCTCCGTGAGCTTCAACTTCGAGCGCAAGGGCCAGATCGAGGTCCCGGCCGAGGGCGTCGACTTCGACGACCTGTTCGAGAAGGCCGGCGACGCCGGCGCCGAGGACGTGCTGGACGACGGCGACGTCTTCACCGTCGTCACCGACCCGTCCGACCTCCACGCCGTGCGCCAGGCCCTGCAGGACGCCGGCTTCGACTACGATTCGGCCGACATGGTCATGCGTCCGAAGAACGAGGTCGAGCTGACCCTCGAGGACGCCCGCAAGGTCTCCAACCTCATCGACAAGCTCGACGACCTGGACGACGTGCAGAACATCTACTCCAACTGGACCGCCTCCGACGAGGTCATGGCCCAGCTGGACGAGGAGTAGTCATCCAGTGATCATCCTTGGCGTTGACCCCGGGCTCACCCGCTGCGGGGTCGGCGTGATCGAAGCCGGCGCGCACCGCCGGCTTTCGTTTATTCACGTCGACGTGGTCCGCTCGTCGCCCGACCAGTCGCAGGACCTGCGCCTGCTGGCCGTCTACGAGGGACTGAGCGAGAAGATCGAACGCTTCGCGCCCGACGCGGTGTCCATCGAGCGCGTGTTCGCCCAGGACAACCGCAACACCGTGCTCGGCACCGCGCAGGCGGCCGGCATGGCGATGCTCGCCGCAGCCCAGCGCGGCATCCCCGTGGCCCTGCACACGCCGACCGAATCCAAGCTCGCCATCACCGGCAACGGCAAGGCCGAGAAGGCGCAGGTCGAACGCATGGTCGCCCGCATCCTGGGCCTCAACGAGCCACCCAAGCCGGCCGACGCCGCCGACGCGCTCGCCGTGGCGATCTGCCACGCGCTGCGTCCGCAGGGCGCGCTGCAGGGAGGCGAGCGCGAGCAGCATCTGACGCCGGCCCAGCGTCAGTGGGCGATGGCCGCGCAGCGCTCGCGCAGAGGCGGCAGCGGCCGCAACGCGGACCGCGGCATGTAGCGGCCGGCCGTCCCGTACGGCCGGCGACGCGCTGGTCGCACAGGACGGCCGCATCCGCTACACTGTATCGAACAGATGTTCGAATCTAGGTTCTGGATTGACGGGAGGTCGGCATGATCGGCATGCTGCAGGGCCGCGTCGTGGAGGTCGGCGCGGACGTCGCGCTCATCGAGGTCGGGGGAGTCGGGTACGAGACGCGCATGCCCTCGGCCGACCTGGCGTCGCTGCACGCCGGGCAGGACGCGCGCGTGTACACGTCGCTGAGCGTCTCGCAGGACGCGATCACCCTGTTCGGGTTCTCGTCGCAGGCGTCCAAGCGCATGTTCCTGCAGCTGCAGAAGGTGTCCGGCATCGGCCCCAAGGTCGCCCTGTCGCTGCTGTCCACGCTGCCGGCCGACCGGCTGGCGCGCGCGGTCGCCGACGGCGACGCGACGTCGCTGGCCAAGGCGCCGGGACTGGGCAAGAAGGGCGCCCAGAAGATCATCCTCGAGCTCAAGGGGTCCATCGACCTCGCCTCGATCGAAGGCGCGGCGCCGGCGGCCGCGGCCGCCAAGGCCGCGACGGACGGCGACCCGAACCTCACCCAGGTGGTCGAGGGCCTCGTCTCGCTCGGCTGGCGGCAGAACGACGCCAGGCACGCCGTGGACTCCGTCTGCGCCGACCACGAGGTGCCGCTGCCGCTCGACCCCGACGACGTGCCGCGCGTGCTGCGGCTCGCCCTGACCTCCCTCGACCGTGGAAGGTGACGCACGCATGACGATGGAATACGACGCCCAGACCAACACCGGCGCCAACGAGGAGTCGCTGCGCATGGTGTCGGCCGCGCCGATCGGCAACGAGCCGGTCAGCGACGAGGAGCTGCGCCCGCACGCGCTGGACGGCTTCATCGGCCAGCCGCTGCTCAAGGCCCAGCTGCAGCTGTTCCTCGACGCCGCCCGCAAGCGCGAGGTGCCGCCCGACCACATCCTGCTCGCCGGGCCTCCCGGACTGGGCAAGACCACGTTGGCGATGATCGTCGCCAACGAGCTCGGCGTGCCGATCCGCGTCACGTCCGGCCCCGCCATCCAGCACGCCGGCGACCTCGCGTCGATCCTCAGCTCGCTGGACACCGGCGAGGTGCTGTTCATCGACGAGATCCACCGTCTGCCGCGCGCCGCCGAGGAGCTGCTCTACATCGCGATGGAGGACTTCCGCGTCGACGTGATGGTCGGCAAGGGACCCGGCGCCACGTCGATCCCGCTGACGCTGCCGCGGTTCACCGCGATCGGCGCGACCACCCGCGAGGGCATGCTGCCCTCGCCGCTGCGCGCCCGGTTCGGCTTCACCGCGCACCTCGACTTCTACCCGCACGGCGAGCTCGAGAAGCTCATCGAACGCTCCTCGGCCGTGCTGGGCGTGCGGCTGGGCGAGGGCGCCGCCTACGAGATGGCCGTGCGCTCGCGCGGCACGCCGCGCATCGCCAACCGCCTGCTGCGCCGCGTGCGCGACTGGGCGATCGTGCACGACCTCGACGAGGTCGGCCCCGACGACGTCAGGGAGGCCCTGGAGCTCTACCAGATCGACGCCGAGGGCCTCGACCGGCTCGACATCGCCGTGCTCGACGCGATCGTGCGCCAGTTCAACGGCGGGCCGGTCGGCCTGAACACGCTCTCGGCGATGGTGGGCGAGGAGTCCGAGACCGTCGAGACGGTGTGCGAGCCGTACCTCGTGCGCGAGGGGTTCCTGCTGCGCACGCCCAAAGGCCGCATCGCCACCGGCAAGGCATGGGCCCACCTGGGGCTGGAGCCGCAGAGCGATGTCAGCAAGCTGGCCTAGACTCGGTGACTTGGACGGCGCCGGCGATCATCGGCGCCGCGAAGCAGTGCGGGACCGGCGCCGAGCGCCGGCCCATGAACCACAACCATGAGGAGTAGCGCTTTGCCCGGTAATATCATCATGATCGTGTTCCTGGTCGCCATGATCGCCATGATGTGGTGGCAGTCCAAGAAGGCCAAGCAGCAGCAGCAGGAGAAGCAGGACTTCCGCGCGAACCTGCAGCCGGGCACCGAGATCATCACCATCGGCGGCATCATCGGCAAGGTCGTGTCCGTCGACGTGCAGTACGAGGAGATCATCATCGACTCCGAAGGCTCCCCGATCCGCTTCTCCTTCAACGCGATCAGCCGCGAATACGTGCGCCCCGCCTACGTGAGCGACGACGAGGTCGACGAGAACGGCAACCCGCTGCCGGTCGACGACGATGAGGCCCAGACCCCGATCGATCAGGCCATCGAGGCCGCCGAGACCCCGGCCGAGACCGAGACGGACTCCTCCAAGTAGTCCGCGGCATCACTTCCGACAGCTCGATATGCGCCCGCATATCGAGCTGTCATGATTACCAAGGCCGTCCACCGGCAATCGTCCCCGCGACGGCCTCATCCGACAGTCACCGACCATCATCCGGAGGCACGCATCCCATGACGCAGTCCGACATCACCATCGAAAGCCTGAAGGCCATCGGCGAGGAGGACGCCCGATACGTCGTATCCCTCATCCGCTCCATCCCCGGCTTCCCCAAGGAAGGCATCGTCTTCCGCGACTTCATGCCGGTGCTGGCCGACCCCAAGGCGCTCGGCCTGCTGTTCGACGCGCTCGAGCGCACCCTGCCGGTGCCCGCCGACGGATTCGACGCGGTGGCCGGCCTCGAATCGCGCGGCTTCCTGTTCGGTCCGGCCCTGGCCGCCCGGCTCGGCAAGGGATTTGTCCCCGTCCGCAAAGCGGGCAAACTGCCGCCCGAGACCATCGGCGAGTCCTATGATCTGGAATACGGCACCGCCAGCATCGAGATCGAAGCCGACATGGTCCGTCCCGGTCAGCGCGTGCTGATCGTCGACGACCTGATCGCCACCGGCGGCACCGCCAAGGCGGCCGCCGACCTGATCCGGCGCGCCGGGGGAGAGGTCGCCGGATACAGCTTCGTCATGGGACTCGACGGCCTCGACGGCATCGCCCGACTCGGCGACGTCCCCGTCACCACGCTGGTCACCATGCCCGCCTGACCGGCAGGAAGACATAGGAAGAATTCATGGATCTGTACGAATACCAGGCCAAGGAGCTGCTCGAGGAGCAGGACATCCCCACGCCGAAGTCCTATTACGCCCAGAACTCGCATGAGGTGGCCGAGGCCGCCGACCGTCTGGGCTATCCGTGCGTCATCAAGGCGCAGGTCAAGACCGGCCACCGCGGCCAGTCCGGCGGCGTCAAGCTGGCGCACGACCGCGACGAGGCCGTGCTGCTTGCCGAAAGCATCCTGCCGATGACGATCCGCGGCCACAAGGTCAACGGCGTGATCGTCGCCGAGGCGAAGAACATCCTGCACGAGTACTACGTGTCGATCTCCGTGGACCGCTCGTCGCGCGACTACGACGTGCTCGCCACCGCCAACGGCGGCACCGAGGTCGAGACCGTCGCCAGGGAGCATCCGGAGGCGGTGCGCCGCCTGCACATCAACGCGCTCGACGACTTCGACATCGAGGCCGCCCGCCGCATGGCTGAGAGCATCGGCTTCTACCACGCCGACGAGGAGCAGGCCGCGCAGGTGCTGCTGAAGGTCTGGCGGGTGTTCAAGGAGAACGACGCCACGCTCGTCGAGATCAACCCGCTCGCCAAGATCGGCGACCCGGACGACGAGTCGTCCAAGAGCCTGTGCGCGCTCGACGCGAAGATCTCGCTCGACTCCAACGCGGCCTTCCGCCACGACGGCTGGACCCGCTTCTCCGGCGACCTCGACGCCGACCCGTACGAGGCCAAGGCCAAGGAGAACGGCCTGCACTACGTGCACCTCGACGGCCAGGTCGGCGTGATCGGCAACGGCGCGGGACTGGTCATGAGCTCCCTGGACGCCGTCTCCGGCGCCGGCGAGGAGCAGGGCAGCGGCGTCAGACCCGCCAACTTCCTCGACATCGGCGGCGGCGCGTCCGCGGAGGTCATGTGCACCAGCCTGCAGATCGTGCTGGCCGACCCGAAGGTCGAATCCGTGTTCGTCAACGTGTACGGCGGCATCACGTCCTGCGAGCAGGTTGCCGAAGGCATCCTCGAGGCGATGGACCGCCTGCCGGTCGTCAGGCCGATCGTCGTGCGCTTCGACGGCAACGCCGCCGAGGAGGGCCTCGCCACGCTCGCCGCGGCCGACAACCCGAACATCCGCGTCGCCGCGACGATGGAGGAAGCCGCGGATCTGGCCGCCCGCATCGCGGCCGACGCGCTGGAGGCCAAGGCGGAACAGGCAGCAAAGGAGAACGACTGATGGCATTGTTCATCGAAGACGGCGCGCCGGTCATCGTCCAGGGCATGACCGGACATCAGGGCATGACGCACACGGCCCGCATGCTGCGCGCCGGCACCAACATCGTCGGCGGCACCAACCCGCGCAAGGCGGGCACGTCCGTGGCGTTCCCCGGCGCCAATCCCGACGGCTCCGATGCGTCCGTGCCGGTGTTCGCCACCTGCGCCGAAGCGCGCGAGGCGACCGGCGCGCAGGCGAGCGTCGTGTTCGTGCCGCCGCGCTTCGCCCGTGACGCGGTCGTCGAGGCGGTCGAGGCCGGCATCGGCCTGATCGTGGTCATCACCGAGGGCATCCCGGTGGCCGACTCCGCGTACTTCGTCGAACTGGCGCTGCGCAAGGGCGTGCGCATCGTCGGCCCCAACTGCCCGGGCCTCATGACCCTGCCGTCCACGCCCGACGCCCACGGCGTGAACCTGGGCATCATCCCCGACGGCATCGTCGGACGCGGTCCGCTCGGCCTGGTGTCCAAGTCGGGCACGCTCACCTACCAGCTGATGGGCGAGCTGAGCGACATCGGCTTCACCGCATGCCTGGGCGCCGGCGGCGATCCGATCGTCGGCACCACGCTGCTCGAGGCGCTGCAGGCGTTCGAGGCGGACGAGGCGACGCGCGCCGTCGTCATGATCGGCGAGATCGGCGGCAGCGCCGAGGAGGACGCCGCACGCTGGGCGGCCGAGCACATGACCAAGCCGGTCGTCGCCTACATCGCCGGCTTCACCGCCCCCGAAGGCAAGCAGATGGGCCATGCCGGCGCCATCGTCTCCGGAGGCAAGGGCACCGCGCAGGACAAGAAGGACACCCTCGAATCCGTGGGCATCCGCGTGGGACGCACCCCCGGCCAGACCGCGGACATCATGCGCGAGGTCCTGGCGGAGCGCGGCATCCGCTGATATGGGCCGTACCGTCAGTCAATGGATGCGTGGCGCGGGCGCGGCCCTCGCCTCGCTCGCGGTGTTCGCCGTCTCCCTCGCCTGCTTCATCGCGCTGATGCTGCTGGTCGTATCGATGGAGGAGGGCGGCGACAACCTGTCCGAATACACGATGCCGCTGGCCGAGGCCGTGGTGCTGCTCGCCCAGGGCAACGGGTTCCTCATCGAACCGGTCGAGCTGACGCTCACGCCGCTGCTGCTGACCGTGCTGCTCGTCGCGCTCGTGCGCGCCTTCGCGCGCAGGATGTCGTGCGGCATGGCCGGCTACGTGCCCGGGCTGGCGGCATGGCTGGCCGCCGACGCGATGCTGCACCACGCCACCGACGTGCACATGAACGACCCGCTGTGGCTCATTCTGCTGCGCTGCGCGCTCGTGTTCACCGCCGGATACCTGTGGGCCGTCGTGCCCGGATCCGCATTCGTGGCCAAGGCCGCTGCCGCGGCGGGCCGCGCGCTGGGCGCTTCGGCCGTGCGCGCGATTCGCGTGGGCGTGCGGCTCGTGGCCGTCCTGCTGGCCGTCTATGCGATCATGGGCGTCGTCGCCGTGATCGTCTGGACGGCGACCGGCTACGAGGCCGTGGTCCGCCTGTACGGACTGATCGGCATGGGGACGGGATCGCGCATCCTGACGACCGCCGCCTGCCTGGCATGGCTGCCGAACCTGTGCGTCTGGGCCGTGTCCTGGCTGTTCGGCGCCGGATTCTCCATCGGCGACATCGCCGAATTCACCCTGTGGAACGGGCAGGCCTCCGGACTGCCCGGCATCCCCGTGTTCGGCGTCCTGCCCCAGCCGGTCGCCGACGAGCGGATCCGCATGGTCCTGCTCGTGCTGCCGCTGGCCTGCGGACTGGTCGCGGGCAGCGTCGCACTCTGGCACCGTCGAGGCTTCGCCGTGCGCATCGCCGCGCCCGGCCCCGTCGACATGCCGCGGCTCATCGAGTCGCTCGCCTATCCAGCCGGCGCATTCTGCATCGTCGCCGCCGTGCTTTCCCTCGTCTCCTCGCTCGTGTTCCTCCTGTCCGATGGAGGGCTCGGCAAGGAGCGTCTCGCCCATCTGGGCGTCGACGTGATCCGATCCACCCAGAGCGTGGCCCGTCCCACCGCGGTCGGCCTGTTCGCCGCATGGCTGCTGGCCGTGGTTGGCGTGGCCGCCGTTTTCGGGATACGCTGGATTTCGGGACGGATCCGCTCGACGTCGTCCTCAGGCGGGACGGCCGCACCGCGTCAGGCGCGGACGGCGACAAGCGCGCCCGATTCCGGGCATGAACCAGCAGCAGCAACCAAGGAGGAACAGGATGACGAACACGAACCGACCGATACGACGGGCCCTGGTATCCGTCTTCCATAAGGAGGGCATCGAGGTCCTGGCCGAGGCGTTCATCAAGGCCGGCACCGAAGTGGTGTCCACCGGCTCGACCGCCGCGCGTCTGGCCGAACTGGGCGTGGCCGTGACCGAGGTGTCGCAGGTCACCGGCTTCCCCGAGTGCCTCGACGGCCGCGTCAAGACCCTCGACCCGCACATCCACGCCGGCATCCTCGCCGACATGACCAACCCCGACCACGCCTCCCAGCTGGAGGAGTTCGGCATCAAGCCGTTCGACCTGGTGGTCGTCAACCTCTACCCGTTCGCCGACACCGTGCGCTCCGGCGCCGACGAGGCCGCCACGATCGAGAAGATCGACATCGGCGGCCCGTCCATGGTGCGCGGCGCCGCGAAGAACAGCGCGACCGTCGCCATCGTCACCGACCCGGCCGACTACGCGCTGGTCGCCGGGCGCATCGCCGACGGCACCGGCTTCTCCCTGGAGGAGCGCCGCTGGCTGGCCGGCAAGGCGTTCGCCCACACCGCCTCCTACGACGCGACCATCAACGAGTGGACCGCCAAGCACTGGCCCAAGCCGGCCACCGTGGCGTCCGCGGCCGCCGAAGGCGAGGAGGAGGTGAACGAGGCGAAGTTCCCGGCCACGTTCACCCGCACCTGGGACCGCGCGCACACGCTGCGCTACGGCGAGAACTCGCACCAGCAGGCCGCGCTCTACCTCGACCCGCTGGACCGCACCGGCTTCGCGCACGCCGAGCAGCTGGGCGGCAAGCCGATGAGCTACAACAACTACGTGGACGCCGACGCCGCCTGGCGCGCCGTGTGGGACATGGCCCCCGCCATCGCCGTGGCCGTCGTCAAGCACAACAACCCGTGCGGTCTGGCCATCGGCGAGACCGCCGCCGACGCGCACCGCAAGGCCCACGCGTGCGACCCGGTCAGCGCCTACGGCGGCGTCATCGCGTGCAACAGCACCGTGACGCTCGAGATGGCCGAAAGCGTGCGCCCGATCTTCACCGAGGTCATCGTCGCGCCCGCGTACGACGACGACGCGCTCGAACTGCTGCGCACCAAGAAGAAGAACCTGCGCATCCTCAAGGTCGCCGAGCCGGTCAAGGGCCGCACCCAGTTCCGTCAGATCGACGGCGGCCTGCTCGTGCAGGACATGGACCTCATCGACGCGCTGGGCGACGATCCGGATTCGTGGAAGCTCGTCTCCGGCGAGCCGGCCGACGAGGCCACGCTCAAGGACCTCGTGTTCGCGTGGCGCGCGGTGCGCTGCGTGAAGTCCAACGCGATCCTGCTGGCGCACGACCAGGCCACGGTCGGCATCGGCATGGGCCAGGTCAACCGCGTCGACTCGTGCCATCTGGCCGTCGAGCGCGCCAACACGCTGGCCGACGGCGCCGACCGCGCCACCGGTGCGGTGGCCGCGTCCGACGCGTTCTTCCCGTTCGCCGACGGCGCCGAGACGCTGATGGCGGCCGGCGTGAAGGCGATCGTGCAGCCGGGCGGATCCATCCGCGACGAGGAGGTCATCGAGGCCGCGAAGAAGGCCGGCGTGACCATGTACCTGACCGGCACCCGCCACTTCTTCCACTGATCGGCATCCGGCGGGACGCGGCGCAATCATCCCCGATCGCGCCGCGTCCCGCCGGCCGGTTCCATGTCGTCCGCCGCGCCCATGCGGCGGACGACGTCGTTTTCCGTTCCATACGATTTCCCAGGCGGCCGTCGGGCCGCGGAAGGGGAGCATCATGACCGACCGTCCGCACGCGCCGCACGTGTCCGAAGCCCACGAGGGCGCGCCCTGGTTCGAATGGGCCGTCGCGGCCGTCGTCGTCGCCGCGGTGGCGGTCGCCGCCCTCGGATACACGATGGCCGCGACCGCCATCATGGCGGTCGCGGCCATCGTCACCGGGCTGCTGCGGCTGATCCTGCGCGAACGCAGCCCGTGGAAGGTGCGCTCAGTCGCGTTCGACGCCTTCATCGGCATCGGACTGGGACTGGGACTGCTCGTCACCTACCTGAGCATCCTCATGCTCGCCTGATCCGGCCTCCACGGCGGGACCGTCGGCCCCGGCCACCTCGGCGGTCGGGGCGTTTCCGTATCCGGGCTCGGCTTCCTCGGCCGGATCCTCGCCGGCGACGGGGAACGCGGCTGCGGCAGCGGCGTCACGGCGCGACTTGGCGGCGCCGGACGCCATCTGGGCGACGATCATCACGAGCGCGACGACGGCCGCGGCGAGCAGCGGGCATACCCAGAAGACCCACAGCTGGGAGA
Organism: Bifidobacterium samirii; assembly: GCF_003952945.1. Classification (GTDB taxonomy): domain Bacteria; phylum Actinomycetota; class Actinomycetes; order Actinomycetales; family Bifidobacteriaceae; genus Bifidobacterium; species Bifidobacterium samirii. Next base: position 812 of record NZ_QXGK01000021.1, on the reverse strand, counting down.
GCGGTTCGACGTTGAGGCCCTGGTTGCGGGCGAACAGGGCGATGCCGGTGGCGCGGGCCGGGTTGAGTGCGGCGTTGGTGATCGGATAGCACACGGCGGCGCCCAGACCGTAGGCGGCGCCCATCGCGGCGGCATAGCGGGCGGTGGGGCGGCCGTCGGCGGTGGTGGACGACATGAACATGCCGACGATCACGGCCGCGGCGACCGTCTCGACGACGATGGCGGCGACGATGCCGAACGAGATGCCGCTGATGTTGCTCAGATAGTACGCGTAGATGGCCGAACCGTCGTCGAAGCCGTTGACGGCGGGCGTGATCCACGTCTTGACGCTCACCGAGTCGGAGGTGGGCAGCATACGGGTCAGGATGCCGCCAGCGAGCGCCGCGCCGGCGACCTGGGCGATGATGGAGGCGATGCCCTCGACGATGCCGATGCGGGAGACGAGCATGGCGGCGACGGTGACGGCGGGGTTGAAGTGTCCGGCGCACACCTTGTCGAGCATGGCGGTGACGGCCGCGTAGGCGACGGCGGTGGCGAGGACGAAGAACGCCATGTTGAGGCCGAGGATGGCGGTGCCGAACGAGCCGGTGGCGTAGATGGCGAGGCAGATGACGAAGGTGCCGGCGAATTCGGCGAGTACGCGTGCTGCCGGCGGCGTCCGCGTCGCCGGGGTGGTGGTCGTGGTGTCGTGTTGTTCGATGACGGTCATGTTGTTCCTTGGTGTAGTTGTCGCGGGTCTGGCCCGCCGAACGTGTGCCATAGTACCAGCCCTGCCTCTCTTATACACATCTCCCGCTCCCCCGGCGGGAGAG